>NZ_APCP01000113.1 GCF_000349725.1 Ligilactobacillus pobuzihii E100301 = KCTC 13174 | reverse complement strand
ATCCACAATTTCGGTAATGTGTTTAGCCCCGTTACATTTTCGGCGCAGGATCACTCGACTAGTGAGCTATTACGCACTCTTTGAATGATGGCTGCTTCTGAGCCAACATCCTAGTTGTCTGTGCGATCCCACATCCTTTTCCACTTAACACATATTTAGGGACCTTAATTGGTGGTCTGGGCTGTTTCCCTTTCGACTACGGATCTTATCACTCGCAGTCTGACTCCCGGAACAAGATCAGTGGCATTCGGAGTTTATCTGAATTCAGTAACCCAAGACGGGCCCCTAGTCCAAACAGTGCTCTACCTCCACGATCCTTAACTTCCGAGGCTAGCCCTAAAGCTATTTCGGAGAGAACCAGCTATCTCCAAGTTCGTTTGGAATTTCACCGCTACCCACACCTCATCCCAGCATTTTTCAACATACATGGGTTCGGTCCTCCGGTGCGTTTTACCGCACTTTCAACCTGGACATGGGTAGGTCACTTGGTTTCGGGTCTACGTCAACGTACTCGT
>NZ_APCP01000112.1 GCF_000349725.1 Ligilactobacillus pobuzihii E100301 = KCTC 13174 | reverse complement strand
ATGGTATTACCGCATTCTTCCAGGCGATCATTGACGCAGTTCAATGGGTCTTTGATCTCTTGCCTGAATGGTTGTTTATCATTGTGATCTTAGCACTCACATATTGGGTCAAAAAAGATCAAAAGAAAATGGGCTTCATGATCTTTGAAGTTCTCGGTCTGTTGTTGATTTGGAACTTGGGTTACTGGCGTGATATGACACAGACTTTAACGCTAGTCTTGTCATCAAGTTTGATTGCTGTGATCATCGGGATCCCCTTGGGTATTTGGATGGCGAAAAGCGCTAAGGCTGAAGTCGTGATCAAACCGATCTTAGACTTTATGCAGACGCTGCCAGCCTTCGTTTATCTGATCCCAGCCGTAGCTTTCTTTGGTATCGGGATGGTCCCAGGTGTCTTGGCATCTGTGATCTTCGCTATGCCACCAACAGTTCGGATGACTAACTTGGGTATCCGTCAAGTCCCTGAAGACTTGATCGAAGCAGCCGATTCTTTTGGTTCAACTAGTTGGCAAAAATTGATCGGACTGCAATTACCAATGGCTAAAAACACGATCATGTCCGGTGTTAACCAGACGATGATGTTAGGCCTTTCCATGGTCGTTATCGCATCTATGATCGGTGCACTTGGTTTAGGTACGCAGGTTTACTTTGCTGTTGGACGTAACGATGCTGGTGCAGGTTTCGCTGCCGGTATCGCAGTGGTTATTGTCGCTATTATCTTGGACCGGATCACTCAATCGTTCAACAAGTCATCGCATTAAAAAGGGGGAAACAATGTGAAACGCAAACTTTCAGTTTTGCTTAGCAGCATTGCTGTTTTAGGGTTGACCCTGCTTTTAGGTGCATGTGGCTCAGATCCAGCTGCTTATAATCCAGACAAAAGTTTAGGCGAACAGTTGAATTACACTATTACTGGGATCGATGCATCTTCTGGTGAAATGGATAATGCAACTACAGCTTTAGACAAATATGGTTTGAAAAAAGCTAATTGGCAGTTAATGCCAAGTTCTACAGCTGCAATGACAAGTACGTTAGATAAAGCAATTAAATATAAGGAACCGATCGTTGTTACTGCTTATCAACCACACTGGATGTTTTCGAAATATCCAATCAAATGGTTGAAAGATCCTAAAAATGTTTTCGGTAAAGGAGAACATGAAGCTACTATTGCGCGTAAGGGATTGAAGAAAGATAACCCCGGTGCTTATAAACTCTTACAAAACTTTCATTGGGATCTCCATAAAGATGCCGAGCCAGTTATGATGTCCATTAATAATGGGACTGACTCAACCCAAGCTGCTAAGACGTACATTAAGGATCATTCAAAGAAGGTTAATGAAATTTTAAAGGGTGTTCCTGATGGAAAAGGTAAAAAAATCAAGCTAGTTTATATGCCGTATGATTATGAAATTGCTGCTTCTAATGTGGTTTCACAGCTATTGAAAAAGAAAAATTACGATGTAACATTACAACAATTAGACGTTGAAGTTATGTGGCAAGCAATTATTTCTGACAAAGCTGATGCGACTGTAACTGCTGAATTGCCTGCTACCCATCGTGCTTTTGCTAAAAAATATAAGGGTCAATATGACTATGTGCGGACAAATCTGAATGGTGCTCGTATTGGATTAGCTGTTCCTAAGTATATGAAAGACATTAATTCGATCGAAGATTTGAAAAAATAATCGTGCACTAAATTCTAGTTTGTTACAGAATAACAAAAAAGCTATCATCCGTTTGGGTGGTAGCTTTTTTGCTGTGTGATCTCTAAATTGGATAAATTGTGTAAGCTTAAGAGTGCAATGTAAAATCCTGTGAAATTGATGCGCTTATCTATTACATATTGGAATTAAAGAAAGTAACTAACCAGAATTACTACCAAAGATGCTGCCAACATGTAATCATCCTGCAAACTGACTTTTTGATTTTTTTATTAAGTAAGAAGACACTGCTAATTTTTTTGAGTTGAACAAGGTCACTGTGTCTTTGTCGTCCATCTTTAGTAATTTGATAATATTTTTTTGACCGCATCGTTTTCTCTAGTTTGGTATAAGATTATTAAAATGAGTGGATCGAAAAATATCTTTTGTTGCGTAAAAGCGAATGGACTTAAAAATAGTTTAGAAACATCTTAGTGGTTCGATTAAAACAGCGACCTGTATCGTTATAAGTAATATGTGTTCGATATACCTGATTTTTATATTTGTGCATAGTAAAAACGACTGGGACAAAACTAGCTGTGCGATCCTAAAAGGGCCGTCGATCTATCCCATTAAATGGGTTAGATTGGCGGCCCTCAAACGTGTTCCAAAAGATTGAAGCCTTACTGTAACAACGATTGATTACTTTATTCTGGTTCTCCGCTTTGCTACGACTCAAAATAAAGTAATCATCGTTACAAATCGGCCTCAAAACATCTTTTGTCTCACTCTCTTAAAAATAATTATTGGTTATCGATTTGGTAATCTTTTTGCTTTAATAAGTTAAAGATAAAGGCCAATGCCATACAACCGACTGCGATCGTAAAGATATTATGCAAACCATTATGATAAATCGAATGCATTACGGGGATCAATTTGTCAGGTAGTTGATCAACCGTATGCGGGTTGATCATTTTATTAAACATATTTACTGTTAAATGTGCTTCTGGATGAGCATTGATACCGTGCATTAAGGAATGGTTCATAACGATCCCGAACGCAGATATCGAGATACTTTGCGAAAGTGTTCGGACTAAAGTGTTGAAAGATGTTGCCATCCCAACATCTTTAGGATCTACGATACTCTGTGAAATAATAGTTGAACTTGTAACGGTGATACCAAAACCAGTTCCCATAAAAATACCGATCAATAAGAAGGCATAGAAGGGCGTATCAGCTGGTAAGAACATAAAGACTGATCCAGAAACAACTAATAAGCCCATGCTTAACATTAAAATATTACGCGGTGTCATCTTAGATAAGAGGATACCTGCAACAAAAGAACCAAAGATCCATAAGATCGAACTTGGTGTAGTGGCGAAACCAGCAATTGTAGCTGGTAAACCTAATAAACCTTGTGTCCATGATGGAACGTATACGTCAAACGCGATCAAAAAGATCGACATCATGGATACAGCAAAGTTTTGGATTACAAAAGTCCGCTTTTTAAAGAGGTCTAACAAGATGATTGGATCTGATGCCCGTTTTTCTTGCCGGATAAAAAGTAATAAACCAATGATCGCAGCCGCAAAAACAATAATTGCTGCGGTGACATCAATATGGTTTTGGTTCAAGATCTCAACGCCATATAAGATCCCACCGATCGTCAGTGAGAGCCATACGATCCCCCACACGTCTAATTTACCATGTGCATAATGTTTATCTTCTCTCAGATTGAACCAGATTAAAAGAATAGATATTAACCCGATCGGAACGTTGATGAAAAAGATCCATTTCCAGTTCAAATGATCAACGATCAAACCACCTAAAAGTGGTGCTGCGACTGATGCGATCCCCCAAGCTGAATTATTTAATCCCATGATCTGTGCACGCTTATCTGGCGGATAAATGTCGGCGATGATCGTATTGGAGATCGGCAAGATCGCACCTGCACCGATTCCCTGGACGGCACGCCAGCAGATCAATTGCGGCATGCTAGCGGAAAGGCCACTCAGCATTGAGCCGACTAAAAAAATCAAGAGACCTGTAATAAAAACAGGCTTACGTCCAATTTCGTCAACTAGTTTGCCATAGACTGGTGTTGACAAGGTAGTTGTCAATAAATAAATCGAAAAAACCCAGTTCATGATCGAGATCCCTTTGAGATCACCAACAATAGTCGGCATGGCCGTGGAGACTATTGTTCCTTCAACGGCACTTAAAAATGTGGCAATGAACAAAGCAAATGTAACTATACCTTTATTTGTTTTTTTATTTGAATTCAAGCTAAAAACCCCTAATAATATTAAAATTTCTCAGACATACTATCTTAGCATACTTATAGGGAAAAAATACATAGGTACATTAAGTGGAAACCAAAAAGTATAGGACACAATTCATTTTTTTGAATAATAAAGTTTTCAACTGTATAATTGATAGCGTACCAAAAATAGGAGTGTTTAAATGAAAGTTGGAATACCAAGAGAATTAAAGAATAACGAAAACCGTGTGGCTTTGCCTCCTTCAGGAGTGTTTGAATTAATTGAGGCTGGTCATGAAGTTTTTGTTGAAACAAATGCCGGACTTGGTTCAGCGTTTGAAGACCAAGATTATCGAAATGTAGGGGCTACAGTAGTTAACACCCCCGACGAAATTTGGTCACAAGAAATGGTAATGAAAGTGAAAGAACCCTTACCAGAAGAGTTTAAATACTTCCACGAAGGTTTATTATTGTTTACTTATCTTCACTTGGCTAATGCTTTAGATGTAGCTGTTGCTTTGCAAAAGGCAGGAGTTACTTCAGTTGCATATGAAAATGTTAAATTAGATAATGGTACTTTACCGTTATTATCACCAATGAGTGAAATTGCTGGTAGGATGGCGACACAGATCGGTGCAGAATTCTTAGAAAGCCCTAAAGGTGGCAAAGGTATCATCTTGTCAGGTGTGCCAGGTGTTAGAAAAGGGCATGTTGTCATTATTGGTGGTGGTGTTGCTGGAACTAATGCAGCTCGAGTTGCGTTAGGTTTAGGTTCACGTGTAACTGTATTGGATGTAAACAATAACCGTTTGAAAGAATTAGATACGGAGTTTAACGGTCGGATCGAAACTTTAATGTCAAATAGCTTTAATATTGCTACTCAGCTTCAAACTGCTGATCTGGTCGTAGGTGCTGTTTTAATTCCTGGCCATAAAGCACCGACTCTAGTTACTAAAGAAATGGTCGCAGATATGCCGGATAAATCAGTGGTCGTGGATATTGCAATCGACCAAGGTGGTATTTTTGAAACAGAAAATAAAGTTGGAACACATGATGATCCAACATATGTCGTTAATGGTGTGACACACTATGCTGTCGCAAATATGCCGGGTGCGGTTTCGCAGACTGCTACGATTGCTTTAAGTAATGCAACTTTACCATTTGCTAAAAGGTTAGCTAGTGGACCGATCGAAGATGTTTGGGCAAAAGAACCCTCTTTATTGCGTGGTGCGAATACTTATCAAGGACATTTAGTGCAAGAATCAGTTGCTGAAGATCTTGGTTTGCCATATACTCCACTAACAGATCTTTTACCAAAGAATAAGTAAAACCACTGAAAATACTAGTAATTAAAAAGAATTAATAATTTACTAAAGGTTGAAAGCACAAAAACAGACCGCAACCCTTGATATTACCTATTTGTGGTAACAAATATTAGTATTTTTCTTTTTTACGCACTACCA
>NZ_APCP01000111.1 GCF_000349725.1 Ligilactobacillus pobuzihii E100301 = KCTC 13174 | reverse complement strand
GGTAGTGCGTAAAAAAGAAAAATACTAATATTTGTTACCACAAATAGGTAATATCAAGGGTTGCGGTCTGTTTTTGTGCTTTCAACCTTTAGTTGGTTATAAATTTCCCGTAATAACTTTAGATCCCCAGTGGATAAGGACGTCTTTCCCTGGTCGATCGGGAACATTACTGAATTACGGTCATTGCGATGGTCCAAACCTAAAGCGTGTCCGATCTCATGGATCGCCACAGATAAGCGTGGTGGATATTGACTGTTTAGATTAGCCTGACCACTATTCATATCGTTACCATTGATCCCCAT
Source organism: Ligilactobacillus pobuzihii E100301 = KCTC 13174 (assembly GCF_000349725.1). Taxonomy (GTDB): domain Bacteria; phylum Bacillota; class Bacilli; order Lactobacillales; family Lactobacillaceae; genus Ligilactobacillus; species Ligilactobacillus pobuzihii. The sequence continues at coordinate 3,637 of NZ_APCP01000111.1, read as the reverse complement.
CTTCGGGTAGATCCGCGGCCCGCCTACGCCTAATTCTCGTAGACCACCCACATTTTGTTGCTTTCTTTGACCTTCTTTTTGGTAAACACCTAATGTCAATTCGTTATCTTTTCCCTGTCCCTGGCCGGCTCGCAACTTGACGATACCTGTCTTATTGTAAACGGCGATCGCCTGCTGGTAAACCTTGCGGAACTTATCTGGTACATCATCTTTAAAGTGATAATAATATGTTTGCGATAAATGTCGGTCGAAAACGATGTCTTCGATCCCATCTTTATCAGTTTGATGCGTATCTTGTTCAACTGCAGACTGTGCAAAGTTTTTAGTCACTTGTCGTTCGATGATCGTGCCAAAGTCGTGAACTTGGCTCGTTAGTTTTTCGTCCAAATTGGGGGTAAAAAAGATATTGACTGTTAATAAAACTACAACTAGTGAAACTAGCCGTTTAAACCATTTCATCATACTCTTTCACTACCTTATTTCTCAGAAACATTAGCGTCGACTTTCACAATCGATTGTGCCAGACTCGACTGTTGATACTGCTGTTGAAGCCACGACGACTGCGTCATCAATAATAAATTCAAGACAACAAAGACTGTCAAATATTGCACAGCCAGACCGGCCAAGATCCCTAGAAGCGAATTACCGAACCGCACTACTGGAAAACGGGTCAACTGATTGAGCCAACGCCAGATACCTTGGAAAACGCCACTTGCCAGTAGAAACAAAAACAAGAAAACTACTATATTAGTAAAATAGCGAGTCGGGATCGACATTTGTAAGTCGGCATATTGCCTTAAGATGTTAGTGACCCAGCCAGCAACATTTTGATTATAATACATCGCAAAGATCAAGCCTAAAAACATGGAAACTAACGTACCAAATTGCAAAACGAATCCCTTCTGGTAGCCGTAATAAGCTCCTAAAATCAGCATTAAAATTATTATTATTGTTAAAATCATTAACTCATCTCTCATCCAAACTTAGTGATCACTATTTTTAAAACTAGTTAGTGACAAATGCAATTTATTATAGCTAGCCTGACAGCTATCCGTCAATTAAATAAGATTTCTGCTGCTAGCTACGAAACTGTCTTATTAACTATCATACCCACAAACACGTATATAGTTAATTAAGTTAGCTTACTTTTAACCTAATTTAATTTTTCAACTAGCTATTTTGCAAAAATTTAAGCATTGGCTATTTACTACTAGCCCACCAGTCGTGGCCAAAGATTTTCCAAGGCAAAAAAATTACCTCACCTTTGGGCAAATGAGGTAATTTATTCAATTATTTAACTGGATATTCTATTTTAGAATGCTATTTTTTAGTGACTTCACCGTCAGGATCCATTTTGACATGCATGTTATTAACACTGTAATAACCTAACTTAGAAACTAAGCCTTTTTGCACATCATCGGATAAGATATAATCAACTAACTTCTTGGCAGAACCACTTGGCTTGCCTTTGGTATACATATGCTCGTATGACCAGATCTTCCATTTGTTAGTTGAAACATTTTTATAGGTCGGCTTGACGTTATCGATCGATAGTTCTTGTAAATCTTTATTGACATAGGAGAATGCTAGATAACTAATAGCACCTGGTGTTTGCTTGACGATCTTTTGCACTGTCCCGTTGGAATCTTGTTCCTGTGCATTAACTGGTTTGTCGTCTGGTTGCAAGACAGCATTTTCAAATGTAGCTCGTGTACCAGAATCCTTTGCCCGGTTAATAACGGAGATCTTTTGGTCCTTACCACCTACTTCTTTCCAGTTAGTGATCTTACCTGTAAAAATCTGACGGAGCTGATCCATCGAAACATTTTTAACACCGACATCCTTATTGATCACGGGTGCCATCCCAACTACGGCTACCTTATGGTCTGTTAATTTGTCAGGGTGGATCCCTTCTTGTTGTTCTGCGAAAATATCTGAGTTACCGACCTGGACCGCTCCTGATTGAACTTGGCTAAGACCGGTACCGGAACCGCCACCTTGGACAGTAATATTAGATCCTGGATTATCCTCTTGAAATTGGGAGGATGCCTTTTCAACTAATGGCTGCAAGGCAGTCGAACCCACGATCGTTAGTTTATCTTTGCCTGAATTTGAAGAAGATGATGAATCGCTACTATTAGACCCCGAACCACAGCCAGCTAGTGTTAAGCCCAAAACTCCCAAAGTTGTGACTGCGATCGTAGCAAGTTTACCTTTTTTCATTCAAAGCCCCTCTTTATCTTTATTATTTTTTGACTATCTACAGAATAAACTTTTTAGGTAATGGCCTGATGTTGTTTTTGTAAAGTTTTAGTAAATTCCAAAATATCTTTTTTATTATATTTATTTTCAATTAAAACGGTTTATAAATACAAAAACATTTCAAAACTGCAACAATGTTTCAAAAACTTCTATTTCCGTTTAAATCAAGGCTGATTCCTGTTTTTATATCTAAGATGGTGGTATATTTAAACTATGATAAATCTTGAGAGATAAGAGGAAGAAGGTATTAAAAATGGGATTGATCCGCTTCAGTAAACGGATGCCTAGTATAATCAGAAAGATCACCCAACCGAACAAAAAACATGGTTCGTCTACCGCTAGTTTTGCACACATCTTTGCGGGAGAGTGGCAATTTACTGATGAAAATAACTCTCGGGTACACCACCTACATATTCAGGTCGACATGTCGATCTCATTAGATGGACGTGCTCTACCAGGATCAGTTTTAAACTTAAACGAGCGTGAGTTAGTCTTTTTAGATTCCTATGGTTATCACCTACGGATCGATGCGATCGATGGACATCCAATCAGTGTCTATGACGAAGCTGACGACCGTGTTTACCAATTATCCTCTTGCGATTCAGATCATAAATAAATTCAAGCTATTATTATAATAAAGAAGCAACCTTGCAGTTAAGCAGGGTATTTTTTACGCTTATTTTTCTTTTTCGGACCAGTGATCCTGGCAAATGGTGTTCCCTGATTCACCACAACTAAAACATTTAAGTTCGCGATTTTACATTTTAAAGGCCAACTTTAACCCACGAACGATCCATTAATTAGACAAACAAACAGCGCCTGCTATTTAGCGAAACCCCCTAAACAACAAACGCTGTTTTAAGATCAACTTCATTTAAAATGAGAAGTCCAAATTACCATCATAGGCAGCTTGGAAAAACTTCACGATATCTTCTTTTGTACCGACCCGTGGATTAGATGCAGCATTCCCATCTTTCAGGGCATTTTCTGCCATCAATTCGAAGTCTTTTGGATCAGCACCGATCTCTTTGATTGTCTGTGGAATACCCACATCATCTGACATCTGCTTCATTGCCTTCACGGACAATTCGGCCGCGTCACGTGTCGACAAGCCAGTTAACATATTGATACCCAATTCTCCATTAGAAATCAGAGCGACACGTTATAATAACCGACCAAAATGCTATTCCAATGTGAGAAACGTAACATACTAATGAATGCACCACCATGCAATTTGAATAAAAAAATACTTTTTCTTTAGACAAAAGATAACTTAAATCTTGCCTGATTTACAATCCAAGTGCAACACAAGTCAAAATTAAACAAAAAAAGCCATAAAGGCCTAAACTATAAGTGTCTAAACTAAATAGAAAGG
>NZ_APCP01000110.1 GCF_000349725.1 Ligilactobacillus pobuzihii E100301 = KCTC 13174 | reverse complement strand
AAACTCTTTCAAACGCGGTGTTCTCGGTTTAATAAAATTATTGATCAAGAAATAAATGTTATTCAGTTTTCAAAGAACGGATCCATGATGACTTACGTCATCTAATGGAGGTTAGCGGGATCGAACCGCTGACCTCCTGCTTGCAAAGCAGGTGCTCTCCCAGCTGAGCTAAACCCCCATCAAAATGGGCCTAAATGGACTCGAACCATCGACCTCACGCTTATCAGGCGTGCGCTCTAAACCAGCTGAGCTATAGGCCCATAAATTATTCTTATGGATTGAGAGTAGACCTCTCAAAACCAAACAAAGTTTCATTTAACAAATCGTGTGAGTTTCCGTAATTTTCCTTAGAAAGGAGGTGATCCAGCCGCAG
>NZ_KB714706.1:10379-25198 GCF_000349725.1 Ligilactobacillus pobuzihii E100301 = KCTC 13174 | reverse complement strand
TGGTAGTGCGTAAAAAAGAAAAATACTAATATTTGTTACCACAAATAGGTAATATCAAGGGTTGCGGTCTGTTTTTGTGCTTTCAACCTTTAGGTCTTTAATAAAAATTATAAATACATCGAAAAAGAATCGCAATAAAAGGCGATTTGTGAATGGGGAACACAAGGGTGAGGAACATTTTCTTACTATTAATGTGACGCTTTCTTAGAAAAACTGTAACTTTTGACAAAAAGTCTTAGCTCGTATTTGTGGCATTTGTTTTAATGTATACGTTATAATTGATTTGTGATATAAAACACTTTCTTTCGTGTAGAACGGTGAGTGTTTTTAACTAAATCTAAAAAGCATGCTATTTTTAGCCTGAAATAAAAGTTGCGTTGTGGAAGGAGTGTCTTTTATGCCAGCAGAAATAGAGAAAAAAATTTATCAATGGAATTTGGAATATACCGAAGGAAAACTGAGCTTAACTGAGTTTTTAAGTAAAGTACCGCAGCAGCTTCAACGTTTTTTTATGTTTGGTATTCCAACTTATAATAATTTGGGCGATCAAATGATCGGGTTTGCGCAGAGACTATTTTTTCGGCGTAATTTTCCACAGTTACTCTACGTCGAAATTACTGAACCACAAACCGACGCAGCAATCGCGGAATTGAAGCAACAATTGCGTGCCAGTGATATGTTTGGCTTTATTGGTGGCGGCAATATTGGCAGCTTTTACTTAAATCATGAACGTGCTCGTCGAAAAGTATTTGCAACTTTTGTGGATAATTTGACGATCTCATTCCCACAATCCGTTAACTTTGATGAAACTACGCGTCAAGGACAAAAAGAGCTGGGGCTTAGTCAGGATGCTTATGGCAAAAACCCTAATTTGACTTTGTGTGCCCGAGAAACCCAAACTTTCCGGCGTTTTCAGAAATATTTTGATAATGATGTTTTGTTCACTGGCGATATGGTTTTGTCCTTAGATCCTTTACCGGGACAAGGCGACCGTGAAGGAGTTTTAATGATCATGCGACATGATGATGAAAAAGTGACGGGTGATGATTTATTGGCTCAACTAACGAAAGAACTGGCAGATTCCGGTTATACTGTTCATCAAACGGATACCGTCGTACCGTTCAAGGCTGAGGATGGACAAGAAGAAAATTCTGCCAAAGAGCCCTTAAGATTAAACGAACGGTGGCAACTTTTTTCGCACAAATTAGATGAGATCAGAGCTTCCAAAGTTGTCATTACTGACCGTTTGCATGGAATGATTTTTTCAGTCATCACTCAAACACCAGTCTTGGTGTTCGATAATTCATATGGTAAGGCAAGTACGTCTTATGATAACTGGTTTGCTGACTTAAATTACGTCAAACAAACCGATGATACTAGTCCAGAAAACGTGCTTCAAAGCGTGAAAGAATTGGAAAGTATCAAGCGAGTTGACCCGTTAGCTTTTGACCACAGCTATGATGCATTGAAGAACTTGATCAACAGTCATTTAGTTTAAATAGCGCACGCACGTTTTGTTGGGTGAATTATTTGCTTAAAAAACTGAAGTATATTATTCTACTTTTAGATAGTTGTCAGCGTAAAAAGAGTTTAAAACACGAGCTCATTCAAAGCGGCTGAGGTTAGGAAAACAATTCCTCAACCTCAGCCGTTGTTTTATATATTGTTTTGAATACGTTTTCTAGGATGGAATCATTGTGGATACATCCGTTGACCAGTATCTGCGTTAAAGAAGTAAAGATCTTTGGGTGTAACTTCCATGGTGACTTGTCTATTGTGAGGGCTTCCCTCGATCTTACGGTAAATTTGGGCAACAATACTTCGTTCATGTGCTTCTAGATACAACAAAGTGTAGGCGCCCATGTATTCAGCATAATTTAGCTGAGCCTTGAAAGTAAACTTATCTTTATCGTTTTCTTTTCCTTCTTCAGACGGTAACAGCGGTCTGGTTTGTTCTGGGCGAAAGCCGATAAAGATTTCCTGTTCATCGACTGGAAGCAGACTTTTGGGAACGATATTTTTTAAGTTGTAGGTGGTTTTACCTACCTTGAACTGAGCTTTTGAATCAAGAAACCCGCGGAAAATGTTCATACTGGGTGAGCCGATGAAACGTGCTACAAAAATATTGTGTGGGTCATCATAAAGCTCAGCTGGCGTACCTGTTTGCATCAAGATCCCATCGCGCATCACGACTATTTGGTCTGCTAGGGCCATTGCTTCGGCTTGATCATGAGTCACATACATGGTGATGGTGCCTAATTGCCGGTGTAGGTCAATGATATCCTGCCTGGTTTTAACACGCAATTTAGCATCTAGGTTGGAGAGTGGTTCGTCCATTAGAAAAATTTCTGGATCACGGACCATTGCCCGCCCTAAAGCGACCCGCTGACGTTGCCCACCAGATAGCTGTGCAGGCTTTTGTTGCAAGTAATCAGTCAGTTTTAATTTTTCTGCCGCTTCAGTAACTTTTTGTTCGATAGTTTCTTTATCCTTTTTGGCGATCTTCAAATTATAGGCCATGTTTTTAAAAACTGTCATGTGCGGGTATAAGGCATAGTCTTGAAAGACCATGGCGACATTGCGGTTTCGCGGGTCAATTTTATCAAAGTTTTTGCCGTTGACTAAGACTTCCCCCTTGTTAATTTCTTCCAAGCCTGCAAAACAACGCAGTAAAGTTGACTTACCACAACCGGAAGGCCCTACGATCGCCACAAATTGTTTATCTTTAATGCTCAAGTTGATATCTTTTAGTGTATAGTTTGATCGTCCAGGATACTTTTTGTATAAGTGCTTGATCTCAATTTTGTCCATAAAATAACTTCCACCTTTCAATATCTATCATAAAAAATGAGTTAAACAACAAGAAATAACTAAAATTATTTTTCGTTAAAACAATGAACCCTTGCTAAAAAACTTACATAGTTGAACATAGACTGGGTTGCTTAGCAAGTGAGGAGGAAAATATATGCAAAAATTAAAACGCTTACTTGTGTTGTTATTAGTTATTGTAACACCATTTTTGTTAGTTGCCTGTAAATCTGCAAAATCTCCTAGTTCACAAACAGATAAAAAAGTAACCATCAACTTTTTTAATCAAAAGCCTGAGATCACCTCACAATATCAAAAGTTGATCAAAATATATCAAAAAAAGCATCCCAATGTTTCGATCCAGTTGACAACTTCAGGCCAGGGTGGTGGTGCGGCAGCCTTACAGTCTAAGTTTTCTTCTGGTGAAGCGCCAGATATTATCATGTTAGGCGGCTTGCCTGAGATCGATCGTTATAAAGATCATTTATTGACCTTAAAGAATATGTCAGCTGTAAAAAATACTTTACCCCGTCTGATATCTGGCGGTATGACTGAAAACCACCGCTTGGTCGGTGTGCCCGTCGACTTGGAAGCGTATGGTTGGGTCATTAATAAAGATGTTTTTAGAAAAGCAGGCGTCGATCCCGACAGTATTAAAAATTATGCTGAATTTGTTCAGGCTGTTAAAAAAATCGATGCGCAAAAAGATGAACTTGGTTTACAAGGAGTTTTTGGTTTTAATGGAGCTGACACGAATTCGATCACTTCAATGTCAGCACAATTTACTTCTGACTATTATCAAAATGATCAGGTCAAAGCTTTTGATAGTAAGAAATTCCCCTGGGAAAAAGAACAACGGATGAAGCAATATTTACATTTAGTCAAACAATACAGTGTGAAACCGATCTTGTCAGTTAAATACGATGAGTCGATCCAAGATCTTTTTTATAATGGCGAGGTTGCAATGATCCCGCAAGGAAATTGGGTCATCCCGACTTTGGATGGTTTGCAAGATAACTGGACAAAAGACAATATGGGAATGCTGCCATACTTTACCAAAGATGACGGGACAGATGAATTATTGACGGGTTCTTCTTGGTATCTGGGAATTTCAAATGATAATCCAAGTCATCAAAAAATTGCCAAAGATTTTATTAACTGGATGTATTCTTCTAAGGAAGCGCAAGATGTGATCATCAATGAGATGCGCTTTGTTCCAGCGACAAAAAACTTTAATACCGACCGTTTGCCAGATGATGTTTCTAAAGAAATTTATCAAGTAGGAACGTCCAAGAATGCGATAACTCCTGTGCATAAACAATATCCAAATGGTTTTGCCAACGAAGTGATCGGGCCGATGGTGCAACGTTATTTAGTCGGTAAAACTAGTTGGGATAATTTGAAAAAAGTCGTATCTAACCAGTATAAACAGTTAAAAGAAGTGCAAAGTGGACAGTGAGTTGATCAAACAGGCTCAAACAAAAGGAGAATGAGCTTATGTTAAAAAAACACCAGTACTACGGTTTCATACTTCCAGCAGTTGCGTTTATTATTGGGATCATTATCATCCCTTTTATTTCAGGGATCATTGATTCTTTTACGAATTCTAATGGTATCAGTCGGCAATTCATTGGTTTGAAGAATTATCAGTTGTTATTCCAAGATTATAATTTCTTACAAAGTTTTTGGCTCACATTCAAATTTTCCGTAGTGTCAGTGGTCTTGATCAACTTAGTCGGATTGGTCTTTGCCTTGATCGTGACCCATAAGGATAATTGGTTCAACAACACTTTAAAGACTATTTTTTTCATTCCTAATTTGGTGGGTGGTGTCTTGTTGGGGTTTATCTGGCAGTTTATTTTCACCAATGCTTTCAAGGCTTTGTCGGTAAACTTAGGCCAAAATTGGTTGAACGGCTGGCTCAGTGATGAAACGACGGGATTTTGGGGCTTAGTGATCTTATTTACCTGGCAAATGAGTGGCTATATCATGTTAGTTTATATTTCATTTTTAAATGCGATCCCTAAAAATTCGCTGGAAGCCTCGCTGCTCGATGGCGCCAGCGAACTGCAGACATTTTTCAACGTAAAATTGCCACAGTTAGCTCCAGCTTTTACGATCAGTTTGTTTTTAACCTTAGCTAATTCGTTTAAATTGTATGAACAAAATTTGGCATTGACCAATGGTGGTCCGTACCGTTCGACCGAAATGATCTCGATGTATATTTACAACACAGCATTCGTGAACTTTCAACAAGGATATGCACAGGCTACGGGGATTATATTATTCGTTGTAGTTGCGCTAGCATCATTTATCCAGTTGTACTTTAGTCGGAAAGGGGAACGGTCATGAAAAATTTACTAAAAAACCAAAAATGGAATAGTTTGCTCTATGGCGTTTTGGCAGCTTTGGTAGCACTTGTCTGGGTTTATCCATTTGTGATCGTAGTTGTTAATTCGCTGAAAACTAAACGTGGGATCTTCAGTAATCCACTGTGGTTTACCCATGATTTTACTGTGGATAACTTTGTGACGGCTTACCAGGCACTTGACTTTACCCACAGTTTTGTTAACTCACTGTTGATAACCGTGGGTAGTGTAGTGTTGATCACAGCTGTTTCGGCGGCAGCTGCCTATGCATTGACAAGGCATCAAGTTAAAATGAGTTCGTTTGTATATTACTTGTGTGCGGCCACGATGTTAGTTCCGTTTCAGTCGATCATGATCCCTTTAGTTTCGATGTTTGGGTCAATGAATTTTTTAAATCGCACAGCGTTGATCTTGATGAATACTGGTTTGTCAGTTTCGTTGTCGGTCATTTTGTACTATGGAGCGTTTCAAGGAGTGCCTAAATCGATGGATGAAGCGGCAAAACTCGATGGGGCATCGTCTTTTAGAGTATTTGCGGACGTTGTTTTACCCGCCGTTAATCCGATGACGGGGACAGTTATTATTTTAAACGCCATGAAGTTATGGAATGACTACTTGTTGCCATCTTTAGTTGTGAATAAAAACGGAATGTACACTATTCCTTTGAAGATGTATATGTTCTTTGGCGAAACTAATAGTGAGTGGCAGCTGGCCTTGGCCGGATTGGTCTTGTCAATGATCCCGATCATTATTTTGTTCTTGTTATTACAAAAACAAGTTATGAGTTCAGTCACGGAAGGTGCAATTAAGTGAGAAATTTTTTTTAGTGTGGATAATTTGCTACTTCATTTGGCAGAGTTATCCACTTAATAATTGTTCACAGGTGAATTTAAGTTGAGATACGTAGTGAAGCAAGTCAATGTAAGTGTCGGAAGTCGGAATGTAACACTAAGTTTGCCAAAGTAAGTGGTGCAAATGGAGATGTGATGCAAATTTTAGTGAAGTAAGTGTCGGAAGTCGGAATGTAACACTAAGTTTGCCAAAGTAAGTGGTGCAAATGGAGATGTGATGCAAATTTTAGTGAAGTAAGTGTCGGAAGTCGGAATGTAACGCTAAGTTTGTCAAAGTAAGTGGTGCAAATAGAGATGTGATGCAAATTTTAGTGAAGTAAGTGTCAGAAGTCAGAACGTAACACTAAGTTTGTCAAAGTAAGTGGTGCAAATGAAAATGTGACGCAAACTTTAGTGAAGTAGTCGTCGAAAACCGACATGTAACACTGATTCAGTAAAAGTTGATCTTACAAAATAGAAAAAGGTCAATAAAAAAGAGTTACTGCTAAAAGAGTAACTCTTGCTGCTAACTCACAGGTCAAGGATAAACTTGTGTATCGCTTTGCCGACACCGCTGTGGTCATTGTCGTCGGTAATGTAATCAGCTGCTTTTTTTACCGCAGGCACGCCGTTGCCCATTGAAACACTCAGTCCAGCTGCCTGAAACATTGGCAAATCATTGACCTCATCGCCGATCGCCATTGTTTCTTCTTGTTTAAGTTGCAGGTTTTGTGTTAGGTTAGTTAGTGCCCGACCTTTGTTGGCATTTTTATCGAGAATTTCCAGTAAGAAGGGGCGCGAGCGTACGACATAGTATCTCTGACCGAATTTTTCCTGGATCTGAGGTTCGATCTGATCTAGTAATTCCGGTTTCTCAGTGATATCAAATTTGGCAAAAGTTCGTTTTCCAAAATCAGTCACTGATCGAAAGACTTGTAGGGGAGCTTGATATTTAGCTGCTAACTGAACGGTGTAAAAACCGATCCGAGTATCGGTGGTACACATGGTCGATTCGGAATCGATGACATTATAATGCCAGTCATTTTTCTGGCAAAGATCAGCTAGTTGCGTAACGATTTGCATGTCTAGCGTATGGGTCGCCGTCGTTTCTCCCGTAACAGTTTGTGCGAGAGCTCCATTATCGATAATGACATACTGGTCATTTTCTGTGATGCCTGCTTGTTTTAGATAACGCTTGATGCCAGCGAGAGGTCGAGCGGAACATAAAACGATCTTGATCCCCATCTGCACAGCTTGTTGGATAGCTTGGATATTTTCTGGAGTTAATTTGCGTTCTGGTGCCGAGGTCAACAAAGTATTGTCAATATCGATCGCTGCTAATTTGATTGCCATGGTAAAATTTTATCCTTTCGTTTGCTGAATTATTCATTCATATTCTAACATAGGTCAAATTTTACGAAAATAAAAAACAAGATCCTGTGTTTTTTGCGTAACTATTATTGAGTGCGCAAAATGTGGAGTTTGTAACTGAGAAACTAGGTGAATTTCAAATGGCGGAAAACGTTTGGATATCATGTGCCCCCTAATTAGCTGATACAAACTACACAACTCAAAAAACTCACTATTCGAGCAATTAGCTTTGAATAGTGAGTTTTTTTATAATTATTCGTTGAAATTGCCAGTTTCGACATCGTTTAAGAATGTCATCAAGTGATCAAAATAAACCGGGGCATTGTCGACCATGTGATGGTGACCGCCATTTGGTGTAGTTACAAAGCGAGCATGTGGGATAGTTTCAGCCATGCGTTTACCAGTTGCGAGTGGCATTGATTCGTGTTCACCATAAGTGATCAAAGTTGGTAATTGGATGTTGTGGATATCTTGGCTGCGATCCCAGCCAGCAAGTTTACCAGTCACCACAAATTCATTATCACCTTGGAAGTAATTGTAAACTTGTTCGCCCATGGTATCAGTTAAATGGCTGATAGCTGCGGGTTGTTTACGATCGATATAGTCTTTGTTTAATTTCTCGATCAATTCTTCATAGCGTTCATTGAAGTCATTTTTAGCTTCACAGTCTTTTAAGAAAGCTAATTCTTCGGCAGTAAATTCAGATTCACGGATCTTAGTAATATTGTCCATGTATTCGTCGATGTTGTCTGTCATGGAAGAAATGATGATTCCCTTCAAATGATCAGGGTATTTGAGGGCGTATTCTTGGACTAAAGCGCCACCCCATGATTGACCAATCAAGTAAAAGTTGTCCAAACCAAGTTTTTGACGGACCTCTTCGACTTCATCCACAAAATATTCCATGTGCATAAATTTGTCGACGTTTGTTTGGTCAGTGAAGTCAGGTTGGTCAGAGTACCATGATCCTAACTGGTCGTACATTGTCACCTGAACATTTAAGTCTTTGAGTTTTTCGGCAAAATTTTCGTAGTATTCATGATTACCACCCGGGCCACCATGCAAACATAATAATTGGATGTCGCCACCAACGTTATCGGTGCGAGTCCACAAATGATAACCGTTATCTAAAGTAATGATCGTGTTTCCTTCACGCATTGCTTTCACCTAGTTTCTTAAAATTTTATGTAGAAGACTGGGAGTTATCCCAGTTACTGACATAATCCTATAAGAGTATTCTAACATTTAATTATGCTGATTTGTGGTATTCATGGCTTTTTTCTTGTTTTGATAGATTTTAACTAGTGATTATAAGGCTTGTGCCGAGTCATAAAAAACTAAGTTTATGAGAGTTCCGTGACTAAGTGTGCCAAAGTAAGTCTTACATATGAAGATGTGTGACAAAGTTAGCAAAAGTTTGTCTTTCAAGTTGAGTTGTGATACAAACCTGACGAAAGTAAGTGTTACAAAGCCAAATGTAAGACTAAGTTTGTGAGAGTATGTATTACAAATAGAAATGTGAAGCCTAGTCCGTCGAAGTAAGCATCACAAGCCAAAATATCCAACAAAGTCAGTGAAAGTAAGGAGTACAAAGCAAAATACAAAACAAAGTTAGTAAGAGTAAGTCATGTAATGTTCTCTGTAGTAACCAAGGTTTTCTAAACTGAATTTTTTGCTGCACAGAAAAAAATTAATACTTGACAACTAAAATAAATGAGCTTAGACTACACCTTAACTTAAAAAGTGATTAGAAGACAATGAAGAGATGAGTAGACTTTGTGTCATACACAGAGAGTTTGCGGCTGGTGTAAGCAAATGATGGCTAAAGTTGAAGATGGTCTCGGAGTTTGAAGTGTGCGAGCGCTCGTGAGCCACTACTGGTTGACTGCCATTATCTAGTCGTGATCGTGTCTTAATTTTAGATATGGTCAATGAGCCGGCTATAGTCGGAAATTAAGGTGGTACCGCGGATGTTCGCCCTTAGGAAAGAAATTTCTTAAGGACGATTTTTTATTTAGTATTAAAAATTAAATGAGTTGATTCGGAAAGTAGTGTAGCAGACAGTTGACAGAGAAACGACATTTGCTGAAAGTCGTAACCGTTAAAACATGAAAAATGGCCGATGATCAGGTGGCGTGAGCTTGTTTGAGTGAGCGTGGCCCAGCTTGTCACTGTTAACTGACAAACCAGTATGATGATTTTTATGTGCTGGTTATTGAGTTTTGCAGAGTGATCTGCAAATAAATCAGGATGGTAACGCGACTTCTCGCTTCTGTTGGTAATAACAGAAACGGGAAGTTTTTTTATGGGATGAAGATCCGCTAAGCAATTAGTATTAACAAGAAAATTATTTTGATAAAGGGGTAATTGAGAGTGAGTAAAACAGCAATTATTACAGGCGCAGGACAAGGAATTGGAAAAGCAGCAGCTTATCGTTTGGCACAGGATGGTTTTGCCATCGCCGTTGCGGATATCAACGAGCAAACAGCACCCAAGGTAGCACAAAGTTTGCGCAACCAGGGGTATTTAGCTAAGGACTATGTTATTGACGTGGCAGACCGAAACGCAGTGTTTGATTTAGTTGATCAAGCAGTAGCTGATTTAGGGGAGCTCGCCGTTTTCGTGAATAACGCTGGCAAGGCCTTTATTGATCCGCTTGTTGATTCTGATCCGGAGCAGATCTCACGTTTGTTAGACGTTAATTTGAAAGGTACCTTCTGGGGGATCCAAGCTGCAGCTACCCGTTTTAAGCAGCAAGGACACGGTGGACGGATCATCAATGCTGCTTCACTAGCCGGAGTTGAAGCTTCAGCCTTACAAAGTGCATATTCTGCTTCCAAATTTGGGATCAGAGGCTTGACACAATCGGCTGCCAAAGAATTGGCTGCTGATCAAATTACAGTTAATGCCTATAATCCAGGGATCGTGCGCACCCCGTTACGTGACGGGATCGATGAAAAAACATCAAAAATAAAGGGACTAACAGTGAAGCAGCAGCAGGCTAACAGTCTAGAAGAGATCAGTTTAGGACGTGAAGGACAACCAGAAGATGTGGCAGAAGTGATCGCATGGCTTGCTTCCCCGAGTGCAGCTTATATCACAGGACAGTCACTCTTGGTCGATGGTGGGATGAAATTTCACTAATAAACCGTTGCTAGCTGGAATCGTAAAATGAGGAGCGTGACTATATGAGTGAAAAACAAGCAGCGATCGACTTAAAAAATATCACAGTCGCTTTTGACAAAAAAGGTGAAACATTAACAGCCGTCGATGATGTTTCGTTACAAGTTAAGCGTGGCAGTATATATGGTATCGTGGGCTATTCGGGTGCGGGAAAAAGTACCTTAGTTCGTGTTATCAACTTATTACAGCGACCTACTAGCGGAACGGTGACAGTTTCAGAACAAAATTTACAAAAGCTGTCTGACAAAAAACTACGCGAGGTGCGTCAAAAAATCGGAATGATCTTTCAGCAGTTTAACTTGTTGCGGTCACGTACTGTGTTAAATAACGTGGAGTACCCTTTGTTAGGTGAAAAGATATCGCGGGCAAAACGTAAGAAAAAAGCGCAAGAGTTGCTGAAGTTGGTGGGGTTAGCCGATTACGCATCGTCTTATCCAGAAGACCTGTCTGGCGGGCAAAAACAACGAGTTGCGATCGCCCGCGCTTTAGCGAATGATCCTGATATTTTGATCAGTGACGAAGCTACGAGTGCCTTGGATCCGCAAACGACGGATTCGATCTTGCAGTTACTCCAAAAATTGAATCAAAAATTAGGATTAACTGTGTTTTTGATCACCCATGAAATGCAGGTCATTAAGTCCATTTGTCAACAAGTAGCTGTTATGGAAAATGGACGGATCATTGAAAGTGGATCAGTTGGGCAAGTTTTTGCCCGACCGCAACAACCTTTGACCCGAGATTTTATTGAATCGGCGGCCAACGTTACGCAAATGCGTCAACAGATAGTCGATGATCAATTGCGAGAAAACTTGCAGCCGAACGAACGATTATTATATTTGAAGTTTTCCAGTAATGCGACCAGCGAGTCAGTGATCTCTGAACTAACTGCTAAGTATGGCATTAAGGCTAATATTTTATTTGCCAACGTGCAAAAGGTCGCACAACTTTCTTTAGGTTATATGTTAGTGATCTTGTCCGAAAAAAATGGAAAGATTCAAGTAGGTATCGATTACTTGCAGGAATCAGGAGTCACAGTCAACGATTTGACAGAACAGAAAGGAGAAAACGCCAATGCTAGCTGAATGGTTTCCACATGTAGTTGAAATTTGGCCACAGTTTGTGCAGGCAACTTGGGAGACGATCTACATGACTTTTTGGTCGGCTGTTATTGCAGTTGTTTTAGGAATCGGGACGGGCGTTTTTTTAGTAATGACTCAGCCAGATGGGATCGCCGCTGATCCACCATTTTACAGTTTTTTAGATAAAGTGGTGAATTTGTTGCGTTCAGTACCATTTATTATTTTACTAGCGGTCATCGCTCCTTTTACCAAATATGTTGTTGGTACAACGGTTGGGACTGCTGCTGCTTTAGTGCCATTGGTCATTGGAATTTTTCCATTTTATGCGCGACAGATCCAAAATGCTTTGTTAAGTATTGAACCGTCGGTGATCGAAGCGGCTCAGGCCATGGGGTCAAGCCCGTTAGAAATCATTTTTCGGATTTATCTGCGCGAATGTTTACCAGACATTATCCGTGCTTCAGTGGTGACACTGATCAGCTTATTAGGCCTGACCACTATGGCAGGGGCGATCGGTTCTGGTGGTCTCGGTGATATTGCGATCAGTATCGGTTACGCACGCTTTGAAAATGATGTAACCTTTGCGGCTTTGTTGGTGATCTTGATCATGGTTTTCTTAACACAAGTCTTAGGTGACCAATTAGCTAAAAAAGTAGCTCGGATGTAAGCATTAAGGAAGGTGGGTAGCAAGTGAAAATAAAAAACTGGTTGATTTTGTTAACGAGTCTTGTTGCACTGGCATTGATCTCAGTTGGTCTGCATACTTATAATACGCATCAAAAGCAAAACACACCGGATCAGATCACGGTCGGGTCACAAGGCAGCGACTACGAAGTGTGGCAACACATTGCGCAAAGTCCTGAGGCAAAGAAGATGAACTTGAAAATTACGGTTAAACAGATCGCAGATGGCGTACAGCTAAATAACGCCACTGCTGAAAATAACGTTAATGTGAATGCCTTTCAGTCATATTCATATCTGCAGGCGTACAATAAAGAAAACACTAAACATAAATTAGCGGCATTAGGAACGACCTACTTGGAACCGCTGGGTATCTATTCTGATAAGTATGATTCCGTAAAGGATATTCCAGCTGGTGCGACGATCGCGATCGCGAATAATCCGGCGAATACTTCTCGAGGCTTGTTGTTATTGCAAGATGCTGGTTTGATCACGCTCAAAAAAGATTTCGGTTCACTGGGTAATACTAAAGATATCACGGCTAACCCGCGTGGCCTGAAATTTAAAGAGATCGACGATACAACTGGACCGCGAGTGTTAAACAGTGTTGATGCAGCCTTGATTTCCAACACAGTGGCACTCGATGGAAAATTGAATGTCTTGCATGATTCTTTGTATCACGAAAAAATTAACCAAAGTACTAAGCAAAATATTAATATTTTGGCTACTGCAAAAGGTAACCAGCACAAAAAATCCTATCAGAAATTAGTCAAATTGTATCATGAGCCTGCCATACAAAAATATGTTGAAAAGCAGTATCAAGGGACTAAAAAAGAAGTTGAAAAACCACTGTCTTATTTAAAATAGGCTAGTGTTTTACGGAAATATTTTTGATGCAGTCATGCTTGCAAAATAAAGCAAAAAACAAGGCTCGTCCATAACTAGCTGAGCAATTCTAAAAGGGTCGAGAGCGAGATAAAAGTCGTTTTGAAGCCGGTATGTAACGCCATTTACGCCATTGCGCAGGATAGGAATGGCGTAAACGGCATTACATTGAGGATTCAGACTTTTGAAACGAGTTTATGCTGTAAAAATTAGAAGCGATAATTTGATTATTTTTAGCAAAAGAAGAGACTGGGATATTGTTTTGTCCCAGCCTCGGCCCTTAAACGTGTTCCAATAGACTAAAGCCTACTGTAACAACGATTTTTATTCTTGTTTTTTGCTTTACTATGAATTTACAAATTGACCGTGAAGCATCTTTTATTTCACTGTTTTTGTTTAATACTGACTGGTAGTCAGATCCATTTGACAGTTAGCCAAGTCTAAGGAATAATTGATCTCTTCATTAGCTCGTACTGTCATTTCCATGTCAGTAGCATAGATCACTAAGCCTAATTGGTGACCGGCAGGTAAATGATAGAAGGTTGGTTGTAAGTCGAATTCCAAGTCGTAAAATTTCCCAGATTCTAATTCATCGATCTTATAATTAGTTGTACGGTTTTGTAAGTTGATGTGGCCCTTAGAGATCATCTTCCATGGTGTTTTTGCTTGCAGCTGGAATTCATTGAGGTCATCTTCACGCCAGTGGAAACCTTCACTGATAGCTTTACGCTTTAAAATCGTAGGTGAGGTGCCTAAACGTTTGGCAGAACCATAATCGACTAACATGGCCGATAACATGCCGTGATCTTGGTCGCTAGCAACTTTTAATTTCAAATGTGCGACACCACGTAATAATTGGTCTTGCTTGACAGGGGAAGTCTTAAATTGCAAACGGTTGGCTGCCGTGACTTGCGGCTGGTCAGACAAAATATCTGCACGCCAGGCATCAAAGTCTTGTTTATATTTGTTGAATCGTTTTGCAGGTAAATGATCACTAAATGACTGAATCGTCGCCGTGCTGATTTTGTCAGCGGTCAAACTTGCAGGACTAAAGAACAACTTTTTTTGGTCGATTAAAGACAGGTCCCAATCGGTATAGTTGTTCCAAGTTTCTGCTTTGACATTATCTTGGACTAAGACTGCTGGCAAAATTTCATCCGCGTGGTTATCAACATCAAATAACTTGTTAGTTAACCATAAGTTGACCATCTCACTATAGTCCAAAGAACGAAAGGCATTGATATAGATGTGTTGTCCTTGATGCAAGATCAGTTTCTTGTTGATGGGTAAGTCAGCCAAGGCATGGTACAAGTTGTACACATTGCGCGGTTTGACATTCCAGTCGTTGATCCCGTGGACCATCAATACATCGCACTTAACGTTTTTGACGTCTTTCAAATAATTACGCGCATCCCAGAAAGTATTATAATCACCACTGGCTCGGTCTTGACCGGCGTTGATGGCAGCGAGTTGTTGGTCAAAGATGGGCTTAGACTGTAAATAATCTGCCCCGTCTAGTTGGCGACTGAAACATTCTTTTGCTAAAACATCGGCATCTTCGCCTGGAAAACCGCCTGGCGCGACCACAAGCCCGTTATCGCGATAGTAGTCAT
>NZ_KB714706.1:0-10254 GCF_000349725.1 Ligilactobacillus pobuzihii E100301 = KCTC 13174 | reverse complement strand
CGTCTTCAAGCCTGTCACACCCGTGGTGGCCGCTGCTGTGGCTAGCGTTCCTAAATAAGAACGTCCAGTCATGGCCACGGATCCATTGCACCACCAAGCTTTGATCTCAATGTTGTCAGTTTTGTTGGTAAAGGCCCGGCGGTTACCAGCTAACCATTCAATGATGGCAATGGTCGAAGATGTTTCTTCTGGACTGCCACAGGTCCTAACACCTTGAGAGCCACGAGTTCCGATCCCAGCAGCATAAACGATGGCAAAGCCACGCGCAGCAAGATAGTCGTTTAAAGTATAAGAAGCTTCACGTCCAAAAGTCTCCTCAGCTTGTTGGGTCGTACCATTAACTGGGCGTTTTTCTGGCAGTTGCGTGGCAGGTTTTTGGTATTTGATATCTGCATATTTTAAATCATTAGGTTCTTTATGTGTCAAAGGCTGATCAACATTATGCATCATCTTGTCGCCAGCTTCGTCGTTAGTTCCCTGATTATAGGGACTAGCAGTATATACAGCGGGTACTTTTAAACCATCATTGGTATCAACTGGACGTAAGATCTCGGCTTTGAGTAAGTCACGCTGTCCGTCGTGATCAGTGTCTAAGCTAGATTCGATATAAACGACTTCCCGGATCAGTTCATCGGTGGAAAAGACTGGTTGGGACTTACCATTGAACAGTAATGGCTTTTGTGTAGTCGGCAGGTCGTATAATGGTAGAAAATAACCTTGAGCAGCTAAACTATCCAACAGATTTTGTCCGTTTTTGCCACGAGTGTTCAGTAGATCATACCAGGCACCAATCAAGTCAGAAACATCAGTGATTTTGTCATGATAAAGTAAATTAAATTGCTTCATACTGTTTAAGGGTGTTGCCGTTACAAAATCGTCACCACAAGTAAACCCAAGCAACTGGAGCCCAACCGTGTAAAACGCACGGGCATCTACGGTGTGTTGTTCTATGTAGTTAAAAACATTTTCAGTTGGACTAGCTAAGAGGTTGCTGATCATTTCCTTTAAAGAACTTTGACTTTGAGCTTGTGGAAATGATTTATAAATAAAGGATAACCAAAGCTCGTTAAGACTAGTTTGCGGTGTAACTAGTTGGTTTAAAAAACCAATACCTTGTAGTTCAGAAACTTGAGTACGGTAATCAACGTTTACACGTGAAAACTGGTTAAATTTCATACAAATGTACCTCTTTTCTAAAAACATTGTTACCAATAATTATAACGCATACAATTGGTTTACGCAGTAATTAAGACATTCAGTGGGCTAAACGACCTGCCCAAATATAATTATTTATTTGAATGAAACGTTTGCACTTGTTACATTCTAATGCTAAAATAGCAAGTGAAGTAAATATGGTTTATCTTCAGGGCAGGGTGTAATTCCCGACCGGCGGTAATAGTCCGCGACCCTTATCCATAGCGGTAAGGTTGACTTGGTGTAAATCCGAGACCGACAGTTAAAGTCTGGATGAAAGAAGATAGAGTGATTTGAAAAATACAAAGTCGCTCTGTTACCCTGAAAAGGTAGCAGGGCTTTTTTATGTTAACAAATTGCCATTGAAGATAGACCTCTAATTAATTTAGGAGGGGTTTTGTCATGCAGCACAGGTCAATGAAAAAATGGGTCATCGCAGCAGGTTTAGCAGGTATTTCTTATATTTTAAGGTTTATTACCTTTCCAGTTATCCCGTTGGTGCCTTATTTGAAAATTGAGTTTGCGGATGTGCCGGTCTTATTAGGCTTTTTTGCCTTAGGCATCGGCGGTGGTATTGGGATCAACTTGATCCGTTCATTACTGTTTTTCGTTGTATCAGGAGTTTCTTTACCAAACTTGATCGATGTTTCAACAGAATTTGTTTCAACTTTGGCAATTTGTTTACCAGTTTATTTACTCTTGAAGGCTAAAGATGATCCACGTGTTAAGGATTATCTGCTGGCAGGTCTTGTTGGTACTTTAACTTTGACGGTGATCATGGCACTCGGGAATATGACAGTCATTATGCCTGCTTACGTTGCTTCATTAGGTATGAAGTTGTCGCTACCGATCAGCAAGATGGTCTTATTCGGTGTGATCCCGTTTAACTTTATAAAAGGGCCAGTTGTCATTGCTGTTTTCGCTTTTGCTTACGCCAAGATGCATGGTTGGTTGGCAAACAAAGCATCAAGTTTGAGAACAGCTAATTAAAAATTAAATTCCAAGGAGAGCGAGACCAAAGTCGTTTTGAAGCCGGTATTGCATTGAGGATTCAGACTTTTGAAACGCGTTTATGCTGTAAAAATTAGAAGTGATAATTTAATTATTTTTAGCAAAAGAAGAGACTGGGATATTGTTTTGTCCTAGCCTCCTTTTTTAATAATTTACAGAAAATTGATGGTAAAAGCCACATAATTTGGTATGCTAAAGGTAAATTCAGAGAAAAAGGTGAGCTTACTTGACAGGAGCAAGAGAAAAGACAGCTGCACGGCTGAAAAAAGAAGCATAATTTTTATGCGGATTAGTTTAGTGGATCCACCTATGGGCAAGGACTGGCTAAAATGGTGGGTAACGATAATATACGTGTTTTGACTGAATCGTTTACCTTAATTGCGTATGTGCAATATGGACGAACTCCGAACCGTTGGACGAGAGAAATGGCCGCC
Organism: Ligilactobacillus pobuzihii E100301 = KCTC 13174; assembly: GCF_000349725.1. Lineage (GTDB taxonomy): Bacteria > Bacillota > Bacilli > Lactobacillales > Lactobacillaceae > Ligilactobacillus > Ligilactobacillus pobuzihii. The sequence goes on along the minus strand of NZ_KB714706.1, from coordinate 7,615 downwards.
GAAGTAGTTGGTTTGGATTTAGTGGACCATGCAGAGTATAACGATCTTTTTGTGAGAACCTTTGTGCCAATTTTAATAAATTATGTCATTTATTTAGACCATGAAGTTGGCTATATCAAAAATAGTGCAGCGTTGGTTCATGGCTTGGTCGATGGAAGTACCATTTTTTACGAAACTTATTATGCACCGGTTGAACCTAGTATAGAAAATATGCCGCCAGAGGCACTTGAACAGTTGAAAGGTGATACTGGGAGACAATTATTGGCCCAAACAGACCCGGCTGAAGTTGAAATGATGAAAGAAGAGTATCGTTATTTAAAAGCAGCGCAAGATAATCACGAATCTTTAACCCCTGAAGAGCAAAACGTGCTTGAAATTTTAGAGAGATTATTTGGTTTTCATGATGTATCTCCAGCCAAAAAAGGTGGTCAAGCTCAGATGAAGTTGCACAAAAAGAAGGGCAAGAAGAAAAAACGTTAAAAATATTAACAAAAATGTGGAGGTACATACAAATGAAAATCGAACATATTGGTTTATTTGTGAAAGATCTAGAGCAGACAGTACTTTTTTACCAAGAATTTTTTCAAGCAGAACCATCTAAACTTTACCATAATCCAAAAACGACTTTCTCTTCACGTTTCTTGCGCTTTCCTGATGGAGCGCGTCTTGAAGTTGGCACGCGTGAAGACTTAAATGAAAAACGTTTGGCAGGTTATCCTGTCGGCTACATGCACTTGGCGTTTGCACTAGGGTCTAAACAAGCAGTTGATGAACTGACCGCTAAAATTGCAGAAGCTGGCTACACACATTTGAGTGGTCCACGAACAACGGGAGATGGCTACTATGAAAGTGTAGTTTGTGACCCAGAAGGTAATCAAATCGAGTTAACGGTATAAAAAATGGCACTATCCTTTATTTCATTTTGAAGTAGCGGATAGCGCCATTTTTTAATTTTTATTTTGGGCTAGCTTAGAGTGTTTGATCCCATAAGTGAAGTAAATGATCGCTCCGATCACGACCCAAACGATAAACATTAACCATGTTTCCTGCGATAATTGTGTCAACATTACTATACATAATAGGACGGAAATAATCGGTAAGACTGGATAAAATGGAACTTTGAACCCATCTTTATTTGGAATATCTTGACGTTTACGTAAAGGAATGATCCCTGCTGAAACAAAGGTAAAGGCCATCAATGTCCCAATATTAACTAAGTTAGTCAGTTGATCAAGCGATAACATGCTGCCAGTTAGACTAATGATCAACGTGACAGCTAACATACTGTGACTTGGCATATGTGTTTTCTCGTTGATCTTGCCCAAAAACTTTGGAAACAAGCCGTCACGACCGATCGAATAGATCAAACGAGAAGAACTGTAGATCATTGAGATCATCATGGTAAACATCCCAAGCATTGCTCCAATTGAGAGCACACCAGCGACCCAATCTTGGTGCACTAATTGCAAAGCAAAAGCTACTGGATTACCAACATCTAATTTGGTATATTTGACCATCCCAGTTAAAACGATGGAAACTAAAATATATAATAAGGTACAGATCACTAGAGTTCCGATGATCCCACGCGGCATGTTTTTTTCTGGTTGCTTAACTTCAGCTGCAGCTGCGGAAACACAATCAAATCCCAGGTAGGCAAAAAAGACTAATGAAGCACCAGAAAAAATACCTTTAGTGCCATACGGGGCAAATGGAGTCCAGTTAGAAGGCTTGATATAAAAGACACCAACGAGTAAAAATAAAATAATTATGGCAATTTTGATGATGACCATTAAATTATTGACTTTCATGGAAGTTGAAACTCCACGAGATAATAGTAAAAAAATCAACCAGATAATTGCGAAGGCTACGATATTAAAATAAGTTCCGTGTGCGGGATCAAATGGGCCATCCAAGGCTTGTGGAATATGTAGACCAAATCCAGCGATAAAAGAATTAAAATACGAAGCAAACCCTGTTGAGACAGCGGCTACAGCCAACATGTACTCTAAAATTAAAGACCAGCCTAAAAACCAGCCAATTCCTTCACCGAAGATGACGTTACCGAATGAATAAGCACTTCCGGCGATCGGTAAGGCCGATGAAAATTCAGCGTAACACATCGCTGCCGTAGAACAAACGATGGCTGCGATCACAAATGACAAAACAATGGCGGGCCCGCTATGCGTTGCGGCAACTGTCCCAGGTAAAATAAAGATCCCTGTTCCAATTACTGCCCCCACGCCCATGGCAATTAGGTCGGATGAACCGAGGGTTTTTTCAAACCTTTGGTCCTGATCTAAGTAACGTGAGAGGTCTTCTTTAAGTGTCACTCGTTTCATTAAACTCATAACTCTGCCTCCAGACCAAATTTGACAACTTAATATTAAAATGAGAGAAACATTAATTTTATTTAGTTGTAAACTTGAAAAATTGTATACCTATGGTTATATCATAAAGCTTTAAATTGTTAAAGTATAATTAGAAAAATATTTTTTACGGTCATAGGAACTTCATTTTGCCAAACGTTTTTCTGACATTAGATGTCAGTTGCTATTTTGCCAGTTCTTTTGATACACAGACAAAATGTTCAATGATAGAATGTAGAAAAGCCTAGGGGGAATTTGAAATGAAACATGTGGTAGTGATCACGGGAGCACCAGGAACTGGAAAAACGACTGTGCGTAATTATTTGACCCAAAAATATTCAATGTCAAAGATCTTAACACATACAACACGTCCTAAGCGCCAAGGGGAAATAGACGGCGTCGACTATTATTTTGAAACAAACGAAAGTTTCGACCAAAACCATTTTTTAGAACACGTTGAATATGATGATAAAAAATATGGTTCTTCAATTGAAGGGCTACAACGAGCGTGGAAAGAAAATGACTGGGCTGCGGTCGTATTGGATACGAAGGGTGCGATTTCATACTTACAACAAAAGCCAGCTGAAACTCTAATTTTATACTTAGAAACATCAAATCAAAAAAAGCAGGCACAACGTTTGGCGAGTCGGGGTGATAGTTCTGTTTTGATCAAGAAACGTTTAGCGAGTCAAGAAGCAAAACGTGACTTAAAATTACCACAAGAATTACATCAAAAAGCACATTTGCTATTAAACGATGATTGGGAACAAACTAAACACTACTTGGACGCCTGGCTGGTCAAGGCTGGCTGGCAAGTTTCAGTTGACCAAACTTCAGCAAAGTAAGTCACATTTAAATCGTTTGTTTAGTTAAGTCAGGCGATATGATTAACGTTAGCTGTTTTTCATGGTACTATACTTTAGTAGTAATAATTACTTTTTAAAGGACGTGAAAGATTTGATTGCCGACGCAGTGCGGATCTTGAAGCAAAACAACTATAAATTGACTAAACAGAGACGTAGTTTGCTGGAATATTTAAGTGATAACCAACACGAATATCTTGAAGTGACGCAAGTTGATAAACATATGCGCGAAATTTATCCGACGATGAGTTATAACACGGTTTATCGTAATTTGCGTGAGTTTGAACAGATCGGGATCATTGAAACAAAAAGTCAGGCAGGAGCAACCAACGTCAAGTATCAGTGTGATTTTAGCAATATGCACCACCATCACTTTATTTGCCGTAATTGTGGTGCTGTTTTTGAATTGGATGAGTGCCCTTTGGATTATTTTCAAGAACAATTACCCGGATGTAAGATCGAAGGGCATCGTTTTGAAATTTATGGCATTTGTGACAAATGTTTGGCTAACGGTGTAACTGCGAATTGATTTAATTCCTATGAATTAGTAATGACTCTTAAAATTGTTTTAGGAAGTTCACAGCTAGCCTTTACTAATAAGATAAACATTTTATAATAACATATAGTGAAAAAACTTTGTTTAAGGCTTTTTGATCGATTATATGTTTTTGTTTAAAGTTAGGAAATAATAGCGAAATATAGTCGTAATTTTTTCCTGACCAGTAAACTAATTATAAAGGAGGAAGAGTTTTGTCCAATAGAACGGCACCATTTATAACACCGTTTGCTATTTTTTCGGCTGTACTTGCTTTAGGAGCAACTAACGTTGTTGTTAACACAGCAACTCATTCCTCAGAAGGGAAGCCAAGAAGTTCAGTGGTTTCCAGTTCATCATCGTTGTCTTCAAGTAGCTCGGTCGTGTCAGATGAATCCGGTTCATCTGACATTTCTTCTAGTTCAGCTGTTAGTTCCAGCTCTGACAGCAGTTCAGCAGAAACTAGTTCAGCAACAAGTTCAGCTGATAGTTCGAGTGCTTCATCTACTGATGAGCAAAGCAGTGGAGTTAATGATGAAAGTGATAGTGATCAAAATCAATCTTCATCAAATGATACGGATTCTGATCAAACAAATTCCGCTACAGATGAGAATAACGACAGTGATGCCAATAATGGGATCAGCACTCAAGACGAGCAAGAACCTGATACACAACAAAATAGTCAGTAGGGAGGAAGGTTAAGTTATATGTTTGCTATATTTCAGACGATTGCCGCCTCGCTAGGTTATGTTAACTTGAGCGCCACGATCAAAAGTCGTGTTTATACGATTTTAGCTTCGCTAGGCGATTTCTATTTATTATATGTTGCTTACCGCTTTTATCGTAATGGTTTTCCTGTTCGTGGGACCTTATTTATTTTAGCATTTTTGGTGATCGCTTATTTTTGTTACCTTAATATCGTTTATTATTTCACTGATCAAAAGGCTAAGTATGATGTCTCTCCTAAAATTGAGGAGACTTTGCATATTGAATCGAAAGATCCGTTAAGTGAAGAAGAACAGGCAGTTGCTAGTGCTGGTTTAGGTTTTGTACAGACTAATGGGATCTTTGATAAAGAACAAGAATTTTTACCAGCAAGATTGGATATTTCAAAAAAAGAACGAGCTAATATTCAAGAAGTTGCACAGGCCTTGATCGATGTAGGCTTTGTGACCGCGAATTATGCTGGTTTAACTGATAAACAAATTGCTAAACAGTCACAAAAAAGGGACGAGGCAATTTACAAGTTAGTTCGTCCGGTGGCTTTACCGTATTTTGAACTTGTTCATGAAAAAGACAAATTCGTCATTTATGGTGGTCTCAACCAGATGCGTTCCGCACAATTAGCTACCGTCAAAACGATTGGCTTATTGGCGGCGGATGCTGCGTTGGAAAAATATGATGTATACTTGGCTACGACATTGTTAACGGATGGGCCGTCTAAAAAGGCAACACGTCAAGGTGTTGATGAGTTTGCACGTCCGTACGGGATCGATGTTAAATTTGCCTATCATAAAAAGGGAACACCAGCCCTCAAAATCAATCCACAAGATGAGAAAAGAGAACATGAAGTTAAGCTTTCTCAGGAAGCTTTAGTTGGCAGTGGTAATGAGGCTTCTCAAGATGAAGTTAAAAAAATCGCAGATGAGCAGACAGATGACGAAATGGATAAGAACAGTAACCAAGAAGAACAGATGAAAAAACAGTCACATTTGAGACGACGTGATCGCCACAAAAGGTAGGATTACGAGTTTCTTAACTAACATCAATATGTTAGGTGAAATGATGACATTATTTTGACCCTTGTTTAGTAGAGATATGTTACTAAATAAGGGTATTTTTGTAGTTAATTTTTATGCTAAAATATTAATGAGAAGGTAACATAAACCTAAATTTTTTGTATCAACAGAGTCATTTGTACAGAGATGTGTGGGTCTTGCATATATTCAAATTTTAAGAATCCTTATTTATCAACTATTGCAAGCGGTGTCATATGCCTGAAATAAGTAAGCCACCTGAACATTTTCTTGCTTTTATGTTTTTTTTTCTATAAAATTATTAGTGTTACTAAAAATAAATTTAGCAATTACAAAATTAAAGAACGAAAGCGGGCGATATAAATGGCAATGATCGAATTTAATAAAGTGAATAAATTTTATGGCGACTTTCATGCTTTAAAAGATATCGATTTGAAGGTCAACCAAGGTGAGGTCGTTGTTGTGATCGGTCCATCTGGTTCTGGTAAAAGTACTTTGATCAGGACGATCAACGGGTTAGAAAGTTTCTCTTCAGGACAGTTGCTCGTTAATGGTATGGATCTTTCTGATAGAAAAGCGGACCTCAATACACTCCGCCGTGATGTTGGGATGGTTTTCCAACATTTTAACCTGTATGACAACAAAACAGTATTGGAAAACGTCATGTTAGCACCGCGACTAGTGTTAAAACGTGATGAAAAAGAAAACAAAGAGATCGCAATGAAATACTTAGAGTTAGTTGGCTTAACTTCAAAAGTCGATTCTAAACCTCGTCAGTTGTCTGGTGGGCAAAAACAGCGGGTCGCTATCGCTCGTTCTTTGGCAATGCGTCCAAAAGTCATGTTATTTGACGAACCAACCAGTGCGCTCGATCCGGAAATGATCGATGATGTTTTGAATGTTATCAAGAAAATCGCGCAAACCACTGATATGACCATGGTCGTTGTTACACACGAAATGGGCTTTGCTCGTGAAGTAGCTGACCGGGTGGTTTTTGTGGATGACGGAGCGATCGTGGAAGATGATCCAGCCGAGCAATTTTATAATCATCCGACCGAAGAGCGTGCACGACAATTCTTAAGTAAGATCATTGTGCACAAATAGGGGGGGAGCAAGCATGTCGAAATGGTTTAAAAGGGTACTGACAGTACTGGTACCAGTTTTTTTGGTGACAGTGCTTGCAGGCTGTGCGGAACAGAAACCTGACAATGTGTATGAAAGTACCAAGGAGTCTAAAAAAATCGTTTGGGGTGTTAAAGCCGATACCCGTTTATTTGGTTTGATGAACGTTAAAACAGGGAATATCGACGGTTTTGATATCGATTTGGCTAAAGCTTTGACTAAACAAATGTATGGCAAAGATGCCAAAGCTGAATTTGTTCAGACGACTGCTAAAACTAAGGTGCCACTCTTAAAGAATGGTAATATTGACGCTGTTGCTGCCGCGATGACTATCACAGATGATCGTAAAAAAATCATCAACTATACACAGCCTTATTTTGGTGCGGGTCAGTCATTACTGGTTAAAAGAGGTAGTGGTATCAAGACTGTCAAAGACTTAAATAAAGCAGGTATAAAAGTGATGGCGGTGAAGGGGACTACAGCCGTTGATAATGTTCATAAATTTGCTCCGAAAGCTAGGGTTTTGGAATTAGATGATTATGCTCAGGCATTTACCGCTTTGAAATCGAAACAAGGTGTCGCCATGACGACCGATAACGGTATTTTGTACGGAGTTGCTAAAGAAAATCCAGATTATGAAGTTGTCGGTGGCACATTTACTAATGAGCCGTATGGATTAGCGGTCGATAAAGGTCAAGATGAGATGAGTGACCATTTAAACAAGGCTTTGGATGAACTCAAAGCTAATGGGACATACTCGAAATTGGTCAAGAAATGGTTTGGCGGCATTCCTGGATTCAATGTTAAGGAGGTGGAAGAACCATGATCAATGTTTTAACTAATAACTGGTCGACTTTGCTGACTGGTTTTGGCAACACGATCTTAGCGAGTGTGATCGCGCTGTTCTTCTCACTTGTTATTGGGTCAGGTTTTGCCATCATGGAAACTGTTCCCAGTAAACTTGCACGGGGG
>NZ_KB714705.1:10951-11352 GCF_000349725.1 Ligilactobacillus pobuzihii E100301 = KCTC 13174 | reverse complement strand
GTCCTGAGCCAGGATCAAACTCTCATTTTAAAGTTTGTGACTCATAAATTTTACTAGCGAATTGACTTCGCAAATGTTGTTTGCACTTATCGTTGAGATAAGCGACCTCACACATTTGATTTGTCGAAACTTTGTTCAGTTTTCAAAGATCTACTCAATTGAACCAAACTATTAAAAGCTCAATCACAACGTTATTTATTATATCAATAACACAATCAATTGTAAAGAACTTTTTTATATTTGGTAAAAACTTTTAAAAAAGCAAAAGCTTAAATAACCAACCTCAATAGAATATCATCAAATCAATTAAATGTCAAAACAATTTTAAAAATTATTTATTCACATTTTTTTATATAGTCGCAAGCGACAAGGTTTATATTACCAGCAAACAGCAACTTTGG
>NZ_KB714705.1:9926-10941 GCF_000349725.1 Ligilactobacillus pobuzihii E100301 = KCTC 13174 | reverse complement strand
TTGACTTCGCAAATGTTGTTTGCACTTATCGTTGAGATAAGCGACCTCACACATTTGATTTGTCGAAACTTTGTTCAGTTTTCAAAGATCTACTTTTCAAAACTTGTTGTCAGCACTGACAACCTCTTAATAATATCAGATTATCAATTCTTTGTCAATAAGAATTTAATTTAATTTATAATACCAAGGTTATCTGTTTTAAGGCTTTGCAGTCGTAACGACAACTTTTATAGTATATCAACTATATTCGATGATGTCAATAATTTTTTTAATTAAATTATCGAAGAATCAGTTATTCGGTGACAACATTTAATAATATACCGCCATAAAAGCCATACGTCAACAACTTTTTTAACTTTTTTAATAAAACCGTTTTCGTTTTTTTCTTTTATCTTTCATTGATAAAATCTTCTTTTATAGTAAAAAAGCCAAAACAATATTATTAATTATTTAATTTTATAACATTAAAAACTACGGAAATTTCAATATTAAATTAGCCACTTCCATTTATCATTTATCACTTTAGTAGCTTAGGACAGCTCTTTGGTGGGGAGAAAGACCTGAGCCGGGAGGCGAAGGCCTTTCTCCCCACCAAAGCTCACGTCAACTGCTGACCCTTTAACTTGCTTGAAATGTTTTCTGTAATTCAGCTTCGAGTGCCACCCGCGGCGTCTGGGTTCCCAGCGATCGCCGAGGTGTGTTATTCATCCAATTACTCGTTTCACGGGCTGTTTGGACCGGTTGCGCTATGATCGGTTTTCCCTTGGGGTATACTCTGCGGAGAATTTTATTGTTGCGTTCATTACTCCCACGTTCATATGAGGCATAGGGATGAGCGTAATAAATGCCTCCATTTTCACGATCAGGGACTACTTTAGTTAGTTCACTGACTTCGGATCCATTGTCAGCAGTAATCGTCTTAAAAATATCTTCAAATTTAGAGCCTAGTTCATGTTTGAGCGTTGCGATAGTCTGGTTGACATAACAACTTTCTTTACCTTGAATAAGAATTACC
>NZ_KB714705.1:0-9916 GCF_000349725.1 Ligilactobacillus pobuzihii E100301 = KCTC 13174 | reverse complement strand
GGATCGGCTTGAAGCCGGTAGAAACATTACGATTCGTCCAATACCTTTTATGTTGAAACCGAGCCCGTTTACGCGAGTGAGAAAAATCAAAAGGCTTTTCCAAACAACGAATAGAAAGAGAAATCTTGCCTGTATACAAGTCAATATCAATTATCATCACAGAGACCTCTTCCCCTACATGTAAAAATTTAGAAACATCATCAACAAAACCATGATGACATTCCGAAATATGGATCAAGCCTTGCGTATGCTCATCTAAAGCCACGAAAGCCCCATATGGCTGAATACCAGTAACACGCCCATCGATCACCTGACCAATACGATATTCTGACATAGTATCTACCCTCCATTCTATTAAAAAAATAATAAAGCGTTATTCGATAACAACACTTTCAATTTTAATGTCCTTAACTGGTTTATCTTGTGGATCAGTGTGAACAGTTGCCATCTGATCAACAACATCAAGCCCTTGTATAACTTGTCCAAAGACAGTATGACGATGATCTAACCAAGGAGTTCCCCCATTTTGATACATATCGATCACTTCTTTAGGATAATTTGCAGCTTTCATCTGTTCAACCAAATCAGCAGGGATCTGTGTACTTTGCACAATAAAAAATTGACTGCCATTTGTATTGGGACCTGCATTCGCCATAGATAAAGCACCACGAATATTGAATAGATCTAATGAAAACTCATCTTCAAATGGGGCTCCATAAATACTTTCACCACCCATACCAGTACCAGTAGGATCGCCACCTTGAATCATAAATTCAGGAATGACACGGTGAAAGATAGTACCATCATAATAATGGTCTTGGGCCAAACTAACAAAGTTCTTAACAGTCTTAGGTGCTTGGCTCGGAAAAAGTTGTACTGTTATTTCACCCATTGATGTAGTAATTTTTGCTTTTGGTCCTGTAACACTTTCTAAATCAGATTGTGGATAATTCATAATAAACTCCTTAACATTTTTTATACCCTACCAATGATACAAAAAAATCGCTAAATTTACCAATTTATTTTAAGACTTATTAATGCTAGTCTAGAAAATATACGTTTGTTTTAAAATGAGCTTAATGTGGTAAGAATTTACTGGTCGTTCACCTGTAAGATCTCACTCAAACCATGCTTTGCTTATATGAAGGGAGTTTTCATAACAATGACTAACAGTAATGAATACTATGACTTAACAATCATCGGTGGTGGTCCTGTAGGAATGTTCGCTGCTACATATTCTCGAATGCATATGGCAAAAACTCAAATCATCGAAAGTTTGGATGATTTGGGCGGCCAAGTCACAGCTTTATTTCCAGCTAAGACCCTATATGATATTCCAGCTTTTTATAAAATATCTGGAAAAAAACTGATTAAGAATTTAAATGAACAGACTGTTGCCTTTAAGCCAGATATATTTTTAAAAGAAACCGTACAAGCTTTTACTAAGACCGATAAAGGATTTGAGATTCAAACAAATAAACGCACTACTTATAGTAAAGCAATTATCATCGCAGCTGGAATTGGTTCTTTTGAACCACGTAGACTGCGCGTAAGTAGCGCTAAACAATTTGAAGGAAAGCTTCTGCACTACTTTATCTCTGATCCGACCATTTTTAAAGATAAAAACATTGCTATAGCAGGTGGAGGCGACTCAGCCATTGATTGGGCACTAGAATTAGCACCACTGGCAAAATCAGTGACAGTTACCCATCGCAGAGATAAGTTTAGGGCATTAGAAAGTAGTTTAGATGCATTACACCAAATGAAAAATGTCAGTTTCTTAACACCTTATACTATTAAAGATCTGCAAAAAGCCCCGAACGACCAAATAGAACTAACTTTACAAAAGGCTCATGACAAGGAACGAAAAAAAGTAGCCTTCGATAACTTGATCGTAAACTACGGTTTTTCTTCAAGTAACAACATTATTGAATCATGGGGATTAAATATGGAAAGACATACTATCAAAGTCAGTGAAAAACAAGAAACTTCAATACCTGGAGTCTATGCGATCGGTGATGTAGCATATAAAGAAGGTCGTCCTGCCCTAATTGCCTCAGGTATGGGTGAAGCACCAACTGCTGTAAACAATGCCTTACTATACGTTTATCCAGATCGTCGTCAACCTGCCCATAGTACAGAATTAATGCTCAAATATAAGCAATAAGTTTTGCTTAAATACACCAAAACACTTTGAGAGTTAATCAAATAAAAAGTATAATGACTACATTAAAAGCATAAGGAGAAAAGCATTTGGCAACTTTAATTGATTTTATTTTGAACATCGATGACCACTTGGTGACTATCGTTAACAACTTTGGTGACTGGACGTACTTAATTTTATTTCTCATCATCTTCGTAGAAACTGGTGCAGTTATTTTACCATTTCTCCCCGGCGACTCGCTCTTATTTGCGGCAGCTGCTCTGGCAGCGAATCCCGATTATGGTCTTAACATTTGGATATTTGTGGCCTTGTTCTTGGCAGCACCGATTTTAGGTGATAGTACTAACTTCATGATCGGTCATTTTTTAGGTAACAAATTGAAATCAGAAAGCTGGTTTCAAAAGGCGGTCAAACCTGAGTATCTAGAACGAACTGAGAAATTTTTTGAAAAACATGGTGCAATGTCGATCACTTTAGCTCGTTTCATGCCGATCATCCGTACTTTTGCGCCATTTATCGCAGCAGGTACCGGCTTAAAATATAATAGTTTTATCAAGCATAATATTATCGGTGCTGTCGCATGGGTCACGCTTTGTTGTGGGGCCGGTTTCTTCTTTGGCAATATGCCATTCGTTAAGGAACATTTTTCAATGATCATAATCGGTATCATCGTAGTATCTTTAATACCTGCAATTGTCGGATTAGTCAAAGGCAGTTCTTCCAACCAAGGATCCGAAACAAACGATTAAATTAATGACAAAAAAGCTGGGACCTAACTAGTTGTGTAATTCTAAAAAGGCCGACGATCTAAACCATTTACTGGATTAGATCGTCGGCCTTTAAACGTGTCTCTAAAGATTGAAACCTGACTGTAACGACGATTGCGTTATTCTTGTTTTCGCTTCGTTACGGCTCAAAATAACAGGATCGTCATTACAAATCAGCTTCAAAACAGCTTTTGTCTCATTTGCTTTTTCCACTCTTTAAACTTTTCTTACCAACGACTATTAAAGCCAACATACTAATAATAAGCAATACAAAAAATAGTACAAAACAAGCTAGAAAGAAATCGTTTGGTAAAGCATCAATAATGGGATCCTTTGTCGGATCAAATATCCAATCATTGTTCCGAAATAAAATTTTATGAAAAAGCACAAAAAACTGATGGAACGAAATACCCATGATCACTAATAAAAAAACAAAACCAGTCAACATGATCTGTGCTGGCGCAATCAACTTCCACAACATTTGCCTTTTTTTTAGACATCTTAAATAATAAACACTGATCGGTGCTCCGAAAACCAATACACCATAATCTAATAAAAATAATTTTTTGACATCTGCAAAATGTTGTAATCCATTTGAAGAACTGGGTAAAGTCATCTTCAAGTTACTGATCCACGGAAAGTTAAGATAGTTGAGCAAATGTCGATAGTCTTCAACTAACCCTTCTCTAGTTAAATTAACAGTAGCAGCTAGATTTTCATGATCAACGAAATAATAATATAAGGGTCTAAAATTAATAACAAGTGCAATACAAAAAGCAACGATAGTTAAAAATAAAATGACATTAAAAAAAAACTGTCCCTTAATTTTAAACGTCATATACGATCTTCCAGTCATCTAAAGAATCAATTTCATACGTTGGTTTGATCGTCTTTTGCAAAACCTGTTCTTTAGTTGAAACACCTGTATAAACCAGCAGAGTATCCATACCAAAATTGATACCTGCACTAATATCAGTCATATAGTTATCCCCAACCATTACCACTTTATCTTTGGGTAGGCCCATTTGTGCCAAAGCTTTTTCCATGATAATCGTTTCAGGTTTCCCAATATAAGTTGCAGTTTGCTGTGTCGCTCTTTCAACTAATGCGATCAAAGAACCTGCACCAGGTACTAACCCACGCTCATTAGGTAAATTAGTATCCGCATTAGTCCCAATAAAACGCGCTCCATTTTTGATAGCTAAAGTAGCCAACTCAAATTTATGATAAGTAACATCGTAATCAAGTCCCACAACAACATAATCCGGTGATTGCTCATCAAAGACAAAGCCACGTGCTAACAGAGCTTTTTTTAAACCAATTTCGCCGATCGCATAAACTGAACGCTGATTTATATTGAGATCTGCCAAGTAATCTGCAGTAGCTAAAGCAGAAGTAAAAACATTGGTCACAGAAACATGAATATCAAAATTGTCCGCCAGATTTTGAACGACTTTTTCTGGTTCTTGTGTACTGTTATTTGTCACAAATAAAAAAGGAATTTTTTTTGCTTGTAACCTTTCAATAAAATTTTTAGCAGCGGGGATTTTTTCTTTGCCACGATACATCGTACCATCTAGATCGATCATATATCCTTGATAACTTTTCATCAAAACTCTCTCTTTCTTTGTAGCAAAAAATAAAAGATTTCAAGTACAACTATAGTAACAACTTGATTATTTTTGTCGAATGACAAAATGTCTTTTATTAGAATGCTTAGTTTTTTTCGCTTTCTTAGCTGGTTGCTTTCTTTTACGGGTATGAACCGCATACGTTTTTCCAGAAGTATCAGAAGCATTCTTCGTTTTTTTCTTCTTAGAACGACGCTTACGATTTTTATTATTCGAAGCCTTACGTACTTTACTAGGCCGTTCATTACCATAAAGTTCTTTGTCTAACGCAGCACTTGGCTTTTGCTTTTGAACGTCTAAGTTACGTAAAACGAAATATGGGCACCCAAAGTTACAGTATTCAAACAAATAATCTTGCAGTCGATCAATATTTTGCGCAGGAAGCCCCTTCTTACTACCACTTTTATAAAAACCATGCAATCTTAACTGATCAAATCCCATATCCCCAACGACATAATCATATTTGGTTAAGATCTCACTAAAACGTTCTTCTAATTTTTCAATGTCAAAACCGTCATGAAAATTAACTAACAACTCATACGGATGTCCATCGATCGTGAGTTGTGTTTCACCTTGCATTACAACTTTACTAGCATATGCTTTAATTGCTTCAGCTTTCTTTGCTAGCTGAGCTTCCCTTCGTTCTTTTTTTTCATTATTCACTAAAATTCCTCCAAAATTCAAACAAATTCAATTATACTATAATGGAAAATTACGCGCAAAATGCTCGCCTAATGCATCACGCAAAAAACAATCACCAATGTAAGATACATCACCAGCAATTTCTAATGTAGGGAAAAAAGGCCCATAAATAAAATTATCAACCGTTCCGATCGTATAAACTTTTTCTGGATTTAAAACATGTCCGTGCCAAAGCACTTGACCCTCATTTTCATCATATTCAATACCGTCATAGATCAAGTCGCCAAAAACAGTGCCACGAAACCCGTTGCCTTTAACAACAGAGCGACGTAGATGCCTCCTATTTTTCTCCATTTCACGAATCAAACGCCATAAATTGTAACCAGTTAAGTTAACACGGACCATACGCATCGGGTGAGGTAAAAGTTCATGCAATTCATTTTTAGTTAACACCCCAGATCCAACGTCCCCTAGCAATAACCCCGCATTTAAAACAGCACCAGTTGTCTTTGTGACCTCTTCAACGGCTTTCAGTGTTTCTTGCATTAATGGGGAATCCTTAACTTGAGACCCAGGATAAGGCTGTGATAATTTCGCCACTTTTTGCGTATTCAACATATGTTTACCACGCTTAGTATAGCCGCTGATCTCATTTTGATCACCCATTGCTTCTGGCAAATCTTGTGTTGCGATCGTTTGTGCGACCTTACTAATAAGCTGACGCTTTTCAGTTGAAAAAGTTAATGAAACCTGTCCAGTATAACGTCCCCATTTTCCTGCAGCACAGACTAAAGTATTTCCATCAACTTCACCTTTTTCTAATAAGTGATGAGTGTGACTACCCAAAATCACATCAAATTCAGGGTATTTTTCTGAAATATATCTATCCATATCGATACCTAAATGTGACATCAATACTAAAACATCCACCCTTGGACGCAACATTTTTACCATGTCCGGTAAAACCTGATCAACATCTAATGCTTTCCAATCATTCATTGCATATGTCGGCCCAAACGGTGCAGTACACGCCAACAGACCAACTTTAGTATTATTTTTGGTTTTTATTATCTTAGAGATTTTAACCCAAGACGGTCTCTTTTTCGTTCTCAGATCGATCAAATTATCTAAGACAACCGGTGCTTTACTATTTGTATACAAATCCCTTAACTGTTCATGCGAATTACCGATACCCTCGTTGTTACCGATCGTTAACGCATCATACTCAACTGTATTGAGCAACTCAATGTTAAATTTTCCGTCAGTCGCTTCTGTCAATGGATGAACCCGATCCATCGCATCACCTAAATCAACGGTGATCACCGTTTGACCTTGATCTTCAAGCTCTTTTTTTGTCTTTTGCAAATACCTTCTCACCTTTGGCCAATTTTCAAAATGAGAATGAAAGTCATTTGTGTGTAAAATCGTAATTTTTTCATCCATCTTATTTATCCTTATTTCCTTTTTTTAAAATCTATATCTTTTTGTTGTACCATTTCTACCACTTCTTTTTGAGAAAACGGCTGCCCAAAAGGACGTTTTCTCCCTGCTAAATAATCACCTTCGGGAGTGTCGACCCCGACATTGATGTTAGTTGCCGAATTCACAGCATAATGATGAATATGTCCGTGTAAATTAATACTGTTAACTGAAATACCTAACATTAACGGATAATGTGTCAAAAAAAATTGATAATGATCAAATTTTAAAATCAAACCAACGTCATGAAATAAAAATTTTTCTTTTCCTTTCGGGGTACGAAGTTGTTTTTTCTTCAAATACTTCAGCAACGCACGCGGGTCATGGTTTCCTTTAATAAAAACGATCTGCCCATTAAGCGATGCTAAAACATCCAGTACCTGCTGGTAGCCAGTCACGTTTGAAGCGATTTGAGCCACGTCTCCTAAATGATAAACGATATCCTCAAGCCCTACAACAAAATTCCAATTATCTATGATCGTCTGATTCATTTCAGCCACCGTTAAAAAGTCTCGATTCGCAAACTGTTGATCATGTTTCAAATATTCATCAAAAAAATGTGTATCTGCTGTAAAGAAAATCATTTTCTCGCCCCTTGCTGATCTCTTAATCATAATTTTACACTGAAAATGCATACAAAAAAAGATTCTGGTCGCTAATAAAAACCAACTCTGAATGAAAAGAGCTAATAAACAAGCATCCTTTCCTTGTTTATTAGCTCATAATTTTTAATTATTCTGACAAACCTAGCTTTTCATTTGAGATCCACTGGTCGATCTGTGCTAGAAAATCTCTAAATTCTTCTTTATTTTTAAATGATGGAAAATCTCCTAGCAAGACCTGTTGTGCCTGATGAGCACCAGCACCCTTCTTTTGCAACAACAGGACCGATTTTTGTGATTTTTCTGAAGCAAACAATTCAGCTGGTAAGTTTAATAAAGACTGCAGGTAGCCGACTTTTTGAATATACTTTAACAAAAATTGTGCTTCTTGTGATTCAAATAACCCACGTGGTACTACAAAAATTGCAAAGCCTCCAGGTTGCAAAGCCTTAAGGGACTGTTCGATCATCAGATGATGGACATACGAATGACCTGAACTAGCGTGTGTTTCAAATAACTGTACACGATCATCGATTGGATAATAACCAACTGGTAAATCACTGATCACAACGTTAGCGGGTTGTAGCGGCAGCTCTCCCATGGAGTCTTGATGGATAAGGTCAATACTTTGCTGTTCAAATTGAGCAGCAACACTTGCGATCGCAAGCAAAGTATCGTCGTTATCGACCCCTACTCCATGAAGCTGTTGCCACCCATTAGCTTCTAAACGATTCATCACGGTTTCTAACAAGTTTCCAGTACCTACAGCTAAGTCAAGCAACTCCAACTTCTGTGATCGTTTAGTCAGCTTTTCAACTAAATATTCAACCAAGACCCCAATCGAGTCAGGCGTCATTTGATGATTAGCCTGAATCCTTTCTTGCCGATAAGCTTGCAACAAAATAAGTTGAATGATCTGTCGAATTTCTTCTTTGTTAAAATATTTAAAATCGATCTGTTGATAAATGTCTGCCAATTTAGCTACAGTCTCGTCTTGTAGATCACCATTTTCATTATAAACTTTTCCATTCTCCAACAAATCATCTGCCACTTGAAGAAAAGCATCCAGATATGATAGTTCTCTATCTTTTTGAACTAAGTTGATTCCTTTTTCAATTAAATCATAAGTTTTTTTGATGTCCTCTAATCCCAACTTATTCACCTCAATTACCTTCTAATATTTTAGTGTACAGACCAACTCCAACAATTTCAAGTTTTATCGCATAGTCATATAAGCTTTTATTTCAGAAGGCTTACAAATGGGTTTAGTACAATAGAGAAAATCAATTCTTTTTTGAAGTCTGCCATTCTTCCACAAAAAAATCAAAATTTCTCTGATTCTTCAATGTTACAATACATTTCTGTCCTTTCCTTTTGGCTTGACCTAGATTAAATTCAAACTGTTGTCCGTTCTTAATATCATTAGCAATTGCCATGTTTTTCATTGCTTGCGCTTCATTTTGTTGGACAATATTACTATTGCTGACTGCACTACCGTAATAATACATTAATTGTCCCGTCACTAATACTCCTGCCAGTATCAAAAAAGTTAACGCAGAAAATAATAGATCTCCCCGTGTTCTACTTGGCGAGCGGTTTTGTTTCTCGACTAAACGCAATTTTTTCATGATGCCAGACTCCATTCAATTTTAAATCTAGTTTTAAATATGGCTTATCAAAAGAAACTACCCCATCATCCACATTAAATAATAAGGGCATATATCCTTCATTTTTGCCACGCATCACAAGGCGGTGTCCACTGAGCTTTAAAGAATAGTCCATCTTTTTAGTAGGACTATAAAAAACTAATTGCTTTGCTGAGTCATCTTTATATTTCAAGCTCAGCTGAGAAGATTGTAAAATTGCAATTGTCGCAATAATTTGTTGTCGGTCTGTTTGTGTAGATGAATAGATCTCTTTTTGTCGTTCAGTTAAAAAATTACATAGCAAAACAATTGAAATTAAACTGATACTTAAAGCTACGACTGTTTCAATCAAAGTGAATCCTTTGTTCTCATTTTTTAATTTCCAGAGATAACTTTTCCTTATCATTTTTGACCTCGATCATTTGCTTGTGTTTAATCTTTTTTCCATCTAAAAGTAGGTTACTACGGCTGACCAATTTACTCGACAATTCAACTTTTTGGACTAATTTGTCTTCTTGCTGCCGTGCACGCATATCTATAGAACAATACGTAATAATAAAAAGTGAGATCAACCATAAAGTTATCAGAGAACTAGCTAAAATAAAACCTGGCCTAGTTTGTTTTTTCTTGAACACGATATTGCCTCCCAAATCCCAATTCAAAGAAGATATCATAAGTGTGCTCATCTAAGTCAGAAAATAAGCTGATTTTTTGCGGTTGAGTGCCCCCGTCTACGTATAAACGTTCTTCTTTTTTGCCACCATTTTTATGTAAAGATGATGGTAAAGGGAGAGTTTTCTTTCCTCGTTGATCGTTACCACAAACAAACTCGACCGAATCATCCCAGAAGATAACTAAACCTGGTTTCTTTTTTTCACGTGTTTTTATGCTTACAGCACTTTACAACTTTTTCTAAAATTTTGACATAAAAAAGACGGAATCCCCGTCAACTTTGATATGATTTAAGCGACAAAACTAAACACAC
>NZ_APCP01000104.1 GCF_000349725.1 Ligilactobacillus pobuzihii E100301 = KCTC 13174 | reverse complement strand
CATTTTACGCGCTTATGTGGGACATTTTACGCGCTTATGTGGGACATTTTACGCGCTTATGTGGGACATTTTACGCGCTTATGTGGGACATTTTTATTTTACGTCACACTAAAAGCGTGATACTCTTAGTTTATAATTATAAGAGAGGTGCTTTTTATGGTAAACGAGCTTGTCAAATATAATAACCGATTAAACTCTATTCCATTACGTCGCTTTAATTCCAGAGAAATGAATTTGTTTTTTGCCATTGCTTCACGTGTTGCTAATAAAGGCACCGATACTGTTAAATTTACTTTCAATCAATTAAAAAGCTTAAGTAACTATACTGATCATGGAGATAGATTTGTTGAAGATCTTCGAAAAACATACAGTAAACTAATAAGTTTAAGCGCTACTTCTGATGACGGAGATGAAATTATTAGTTTTGTCGCTTTTACTGAGTATTCAATAAAACGTTCTACACAAACAGTTAGTATTGCTGTAAATCCAAAATTTCAAGGATTATTTAACGAATTGAGTCATTGGACTAGATTTAACCTGTCACAGTTTGCTGAATTAAAAAGTACCTATTCTAAAACCATGTTTCGTCTTTTAAAACAATGGCGAACTGTTGGTAAACGTACATTTAGCATGGAAGAGTTTCGTTATTTACTAGATATTCCAAAAAGCTATAGAGTTAATGACATAGACAAGAGAATTTTAAAACCAATAAAAAAAGAACTAACTCCAATGTTTAAAGGATTGTCTATTAAAAAACAAAGAAATAGCAATAAGCGTGGAGGGAAAATTTCTGGATATGTTTTTACATGGAAAGCAGAAACCAACAATGAAGACGATTTTTTAAAAAATTCTTGGTATGAAACACGGAAAAGAATTACAAACATAGAAAGTAACAATGATTTAACCAAACAGGAAAAAGAAGATGCCAAAAAAAATATTTATAATAACTACTCAAAAAAAACAATTAAACAAAAAGAATCGTTACCTGTTGAAAATAGAGAATCTCAAATTTCAGAAGAAGAAAGGGCAAGACTAAGACGCGAAATAGCCGAACGGTTGGAGGCCTTGGGAATGAATAATAATCCTATGGAATAGGTGGAGTAAAAGATATGACAAAAACTGTTAAAATTTTAGCCGAGGAATTAAATGTTACTCCTCAATATATTCAAAAAATTATTAAATCTCTCCCTGAAACAAACAAACCAACTCTGGAAAAGCACAAATATATCATTGATAAAAAAGCCGAAAAGCTTATTATAAAAGAGGTAACAGGACCTAAAAAACAACAAACAAACCAACATAAAACAAACCAAAAGGATGAGTTGGTTTCTAGTTTAAAAGACCAGATATCATATTTAAAACAACAGATAGACATGAAAGATAATCAAATCAATGAACTTCAAAAGCAAAATTTTCAAAGTCAAAAATTAATTGATCAGGAACAGCAACTTCATTTATCTGATCAAAAAAGGATTGAAAAACTAGAACAACCTGTTGAAGAAAAAGAAGAAAATGCAACAGTACAAAATAGTGCAACTGACAACCAACAGGAAAAACAACCAAAAAAAGGCTTCCTTAAACGCCTTTTTAGCAGTAACTAAGAGGGACCATTTGTGAGGGACAACCCCCCTTGTTTTATGTTCTTATACTTAAAAATTCTGTTTGTTTCTTTAAGATACATGATTAAATTGAAAGGGAGTTTTTAAGAATCCATTAGCCAATAATAGCTTCT
Organism: Ligilactobacillus pobuzihii E100301 = KCTC 13174; assembly: GCF_000349725.1. GTDB lineage: Bacteria > Bacillota > Bacilli > Lactobacillales > Lactobacillaceae > Ligilactobacillus > Ligilactobacillus pobuzihii. The sequence goes on along the minus strand of NZ_APCP01000104.1, from coordinate 9,251 downwards.
CACTACTATTTTCAAAAGATTACAAGAAAGGATGTGATTATTATTTTCGGTATTTTTGATTACATTAATCAAACAAAAAATATATCGTTTGATCAATTACCCTTAAACGAGATTGACGCCGCTATTTTTTCACAATTAATATACTTAAATTTCGAAATTTTTTCCTCTAACGAAAAAGGCAAACTCAAAGACCTAAATAAAGAAAATACAATTAATAAACTTACTGCCCGAACATGGCAACCAGAAAAAAATAAAGAATTGATCAAAAAAATTTCCACGAGCCAAAGATATATGAATATTATATGGAGTAATTTTAAGAAGGTTGTTGATCTTGATAAGCAAGAACAGTTTGCAGCTATTTCATTTTTACTAAAAAATAATACCTCTTTTTTAGCTTTTAGAGGAACACGTGCAACTTTTATTGGTTGGAAAGAAAATTTAAATATGCTTTATTTACCGTTCATCCCTTCACAACTTTCTGCAATAAAATATTTTAACTTGGTTTCTAACCAGCAATCTCAAAACTTCTACTTGGGTGGCCATTCAAAGGGTGGTAACCTGGCAACCTTTATTGCTTTAACTGCCAACGTCACCAAACAAGCTCAAATTAAAAAAGTCTTTAATTTTGACGGCCCTGGTTTTAATGAAACAACACAACAAAAGCTAAATTATTCTTTTTACACCGGAAAGATTGAAAAATTAATCCCACAGGAATCACTGTTTGGCGTTCTTTTTGAAAATAAACAGAATTTTAAAGTGATCAACAGCTGCGCACATGGAATCAGTCAACATGATATTTTTACTTGGCAGGTCAACTTTGCGGCAACTACTTTCCAGCAAGCAACACATCTTAGTTTACTTTCTTTGAATTTGCAAGATTGTTTTAAGGATACAATTGTGACTTATACACCTGAATTATGCAAACAATGGATAGAGACCTTTTACAGCTTATTAGAGAGCACAGGATGTAAGTCTTTCAATGAATTGTCACAAGAAAAACTGTACTATACATTTTATTTTCTAATGACTTTTAGTAACGTTCAGTCAGCGCAAAAAAGGAACTTTTTGAGAGGAATTACCATTTTTATCAGATTATATTTTAGAAGTATTTACAATTCAAAAATATAATATCTTCTGGGACAGGGTCTATTAGTGAGCAATAGACCATCAGAAAGTTAAAGAGGTAATTGCAAATTTTTTCCTAAATAAGTTATAATGTATATTGTAAGTCGATAAAGGAAAGGGGATCTGTTTAATGTACTATTCAAATGGAAATTACGAAGCTCTTGTTCATGCTCGCAAACCTGCAGATGTCGATCATAAATCTGCCTATATCGTTGGTGGAGGCTTAGCCGGCCTTGCTGCTGGTGTTTTTTTAGTCCGAGATGCACAAATGCCTGGCGAACAGATCCATATTTTTGAAGAATTACCAGTTGCAGGTGGTTCTTTAGACGGTGCTAAGAAACCTGATATTGGTTTTGTAACACGTGGTGGCCGAGAAATGGAAAACCACTTCGAATGTATGTGGGATATGTATAGCTCGATCCCATCACTCGAAGTTCCAGGAGCTTCATATTTAGATGAGTTCTACTGGCTCGATAAAGATGACCCGAATTCGTCCAATTGTCGCATGATCTACAACCGTGGTAACGAGGTTCCTGATGATGGCAATTATACCTTAGGTAAAACTTCTAAAGAAATCATCAAGTTAATCATGACACCTGAAGAAAAATTAGGCACAGAAACAATCGAAGAATATTTTTCTGAAGAATTTTTTGAGTCTAATTTCTGGTATTATTGGGCCACAATGTTTGCCTTTGAAAAATGGCATTCAGCCATTGAAATGCGCCGTTACTGCATGCGTTTTATTCATCATATTGATGGTCTACCTGACTTTACTGCCCTTAAATTTAATAAATATAACCAATATGATTCAATGACTTTGCCAATCGTCAAATATTTGGAAGATCATGGTGTTGATTTCCAATTCAATACTATCGTTAACAACGTTATCGTTGACACTGAAAACGGCGAAAAACACGCTAAAAAATTACAAATAACAGTCGATAGTTCACCACAAGAGATTCCGTTGTCCGACAATGATATTGTCTTTGTCACAAATGGTTCGATCACTGAAAGTTCCACTTATGGTGACCATCACACACCAGCAGAAATCACTGATGAACCAGGGCCAAGCTGGAAATTATGGGAAAATTTAGCGGAACAGTCTTCTGAATTTGGCCATCCTAAAGTCTTTTACCAAGACTTACCAGAAAAATCATGGCATATTTCAGCCACAGCAACTATTAAAAATCCAGCCATAGAACCTTATATTGAACGTTTAACTAAACGTAATCTACACGATGGCAAAGTTAACACTGGTGGGATCATTACTATCAAAGATTCAAATTGGATGATGAGTTTCTGCATTCATCGTCAACCACACTTTAAAGATCAAAAAGAAAATGAAACCATAGTTTGGATCTATGCTTTGTATTCAGACACGCCGGGTAACTATATCAAGAAAAACGTGGTTGACTGTACTGGTGAAGAGATCACTGAGGAATGGCTGTATCACTTAGGTGTGCCACAAACATTAATCACTAAATTAGCTAAGCAAGATTCGATCAACACTAACCCAGTATACATGCCATTTATTACTTCATATTTCATGCCACGTGTTAAAGGTGACCGTCCAGACGTTGTCCCAGCTGGTTCAAAGAATCTGGCCTTTATCGGTAACTTTGCAGAATCACCAACACGTGATACAGTTTTCACGACAGAATATTCAATTAGAACAGCCATGGAATCAGTTTATAGTTTACTAAATGTTGATCGTGGTGTGCCGGAAGTTTTCAATTCAATTTATGATATTCGTGAACTCTTAAAATCAATGTATTATCTAAATGACAAGCAAAAACTCACTGATAGTAACTTGCCAATTCCAGGATTTGTCAAAAACAAAGGCCTAGAAAAGGTTAAAGGAACTTGGATCGGTGAACTATTAGAAGATACCAAACTGATTTAAATTAAAAATACGGGGCCGAGATTCTTTTCTCGGCCTTTTACATAATTATATAAATTCAAAATAGTTAAAATTAGTTTTCAATTATAATCCGAGGGTCCATTACTGAGTAATGGACCCTGCCAAAACTTGATTTACCGGCCTCTTTATTTTAGACTTAAAAGTAAGGGGCAAAAAGCAACAAAAAACTATTAAAATCGCCCCTAAAAAAGGAGCGATTTTTTCATGGAACAAAAAGTGCTACCGATCAAAGATTCCAATGTTTTAATTAAAGTTCAACGGTGTTTACAGGAAGATTTTAAAGCCGGCCGGCGCAACTACACTATTTTTCAAGTCGGCAAGGCGACTTTATTGCGGGTGAGCGACATTCTCCGGCTTAAACGGACAGATGTCTTTGATGAGCAGGGAAACGTGCGGCAGAACACGTTTCTCCATGACCAAAAAACCGGGAAAGCTAACCGTTTATACTTAAAACCGGTCACCGGCGATTTGTTAGCCTATCAAAACTGGCTCCAGCAAGAAAATCTTGTCTCGCCCTGGCTTTTTCCGTCGATCCAGCACCCGGAGAAGCACATTACGGAAAAACAGTTTTATAAGATCATGGCCAAAGTGGGAGATCTCCTTAATTTAGACTATCTAGGGACCCACACCATGCGCAAAACGGGCGCTTATCGGGTCTATGTGCAGTCTAATTACAATATCGGGCTAGTTATGCACCTCTTGAACCATAGCAGTGAGGCCATGACACTCGCCTATTTAGGCTTAGATCAAGCCAGCACCGAAGAAATGCTAGATAATATTGATTTTGGTTAGCACAACTGTTGTCATTAAATTATTTTTAACTTGTTTTCTAGCTTTTCATAGTTTATCCTAAAATTTATGATGTTTCCCATAAGCGTCAATCCCCAAGGAACTTATTTTTCTTGCTATGCTATATTTTGCCATGAGTCTATTACACCTACCTCATGGCTTTTTTTATGCCTAATTACTTGAAATTACCCTAAAAATTTATAAAATAAAAAGTGAAAGCAGTTGTTAATTACTATAAAGGGTGAGGTGATGCTGACACTTTAGGGTGATGATTAATTGTAAAGGTACGTTGACATAACAGTTTTGTGGTCGGGCGATCATCAACTGGCAACCAAAACTAACCAGTTGGGCTAGAAACTTTATTTTTACTTTATTAAATATTTAGGAGGGGATTTTTATGGCAAATGAAGTAGCAAATCGTTTTAATGATATGTTCTACGATTGGGATCGCTTTTTCAGTGACTTCAATCATTTTTTACCTGGTTTTACTAGTGATATGCAGCAACTCAAAAGTGATGTTGTCGATAAAGACGATCATTATGAACTTGCAGTTGAGCTACCGGGAGTTGATAAAAAAGATATTAACCTCAGTTACCGCAACGGCTCACTGGTTATCACAGCACAAAAAAATGTTTCTACTGCTAAAAAAGATGAAAAAGGACAAATCATGGCGCAAGAACGTTCTACCGGTCGTTTGCAGCGTAGTTATTATTTGCCTAACGTAGCTTCTGAAAAAATTAAAGCCCAGACCCAAAACGGTGTTTTAAAAATCTCTCTACCCAAGACTAAAGAATCTAGTGGGCACCAAATCAAAATCGAATAAGCACGACTAAGCATATGTTTTAGGTTATTTTATTTTCAAAAAAGTTTTAGCAAAATGCTTGCAATCAAAGGCTAAATATATAAAATAAAAAAGTGAAAGATAGTTAGTTCCATTAAAAAACTATCTTTTTGAAGTAACGTCTCTTTTGGTAGGCCTACCAGTAGTTATTTCTAATTATGGTTTGTAGGATTTAATTGGAGCTATTTTAAAGTGGCACTTGGTAATTTTAAGGAGGTGTTGCAACGTTAATTACTTTGAACAGACAAGTAAAACATTACAATCATCTCAAAAGATCAACTAACAATTCTTCTTTAGTATGATTAGGAACATTGATTATGCTAATGAGAAGGGGCGGGTTTGGGTCAAGGCTCTGGTTAATAGTAATTATCAACCAGAGTAAACTGGATACAGGTTAAGCTGTGTTCAGCTTTTTTTTTAGAAAAAACAAGGCGCGCTTATTACGTAACTGGTGGCACATTTTTAGTTCCTCTCTTGAACATTAGCTTTTCCTCAATAAGTCCGCATTATGTCAAATAGCCTCACTCAATTTTAGAGTGAGGCTATTTTTATACAAAAAAAGAACCTCTTAACGCTCACTTTAAACTGTTTTCTCTAAACTTCGTCCTGATTATTAACGTTGATCAAGGATTGCCTTACTCTTTTAACTATGTTATTATTTAAGTAAGGAAAAAGTAAGGAGACGATTTATATGAATACTAACAATTCAACTACCGTTCGTTCAAAGATTACGAGTAAAAATCAGGTAACTATTCCTAAAACTGTGCGTAATCTTTTAGACCTTCAATCTAGCGACGTTATTGAGTGGAAAATCTCCCCTAATGGTACAATTACTATTATCCCTAGTAAACCCGATCTGTGGCAAACTGTGGCAGCACAAGAAAAACAATTTGGTAATTTATCTACTCCAGAACTCGACTGGGGACCAGATGTAGAAAGCGAAGATTTTGATTAATGAAATTAACTCAAGGTGACATTTTATGGATTGATTTAAACCCTGCTAAAGGCACTGAAACTAAAAAGAAGCGCCCTTGTTTGGTTATCAGCAACGCTCATTACAACCAATATTTTAATACTGTGATTGTGGTACCAATTAGTACTTCTGCAAAATATTGGCAGGTGGAAAAGTATGCTAAATCTCCACTTTTTGTGGAGATCAACCATAATAAAATTCATGGAACAGCTTTATTGCAACATGTTCGTGCTATTGACCCTACTAAACGTTCAAATGGACAAGTTGAAGCAACTTTAAAACCAGAGGAAATACAACTTATTACCTCTAGAATCCGTCAATTTTTTTAGTGCTATTCAGTTCCCAAGTTAGTTGTCTGATAAAATAAAGCGAAAAATAACTTTAACGAACCAACAAATGCAGCAATTAACTACCATTGAGGATTCCATGCACTGGAACGGCAACTTTTGGCAGATCGAAGATCTCAACCATGTTTCAAAATGGCTGGCACAATTTCGGACCGACCAGGACCAAAATTAAACGACCTTCTTTTAGGAAAAATAGCCCACTTTGTGACGACAAATGCGGGCTATTTTTCCTGGCTTTTTCCGGTCACATTTTTTGGCACAAAAAAGGGGCGGTTCTAGCTCGTTTTCGCGACGAAAAACGAGCGTCTTTTGAGGGGGATAAAAGGGGGAATTTTTGTGCAACAAAAAGCCCTCTTTTCAAGCCCGGAATAAAGACAAAATGCGGTAGCAATTTGTATGTCATTCCGACAGCTTGCAATATTTGACTAAAAATGTTAGGGTAGACGTGCATGAATAATAAGCGCTTACACTTACTTTTTTCAGCAGAAAGCTAAATGAATAATGCAGCTTAATGCTGTGGTTTTATGAGGGAGGGAGAATTGATGTCTAATGTTAAACCAACTAATGAACGGCAAGTCAAACGCATTAATTTTCGTTTAGATCAAACTGAATATACTAAATTAAAATTATCGGCGGAAACTTATGGCCTGACGGTCTCTAATTATGCTAAAAAATTAGCCTTAAATTCTAAGCTCCGGCAGCCCTATTTTGATCACACGGCTACCAAAGAACTGTTACTTGAATTAAGTCGCCAGGGAACTAATTTGAATCAAGTTGCGCGGCAGTTAAATCAACAACCGGAAATGCCTCAAACTGCACAATTATTAGCTGCTTTACAAGCGACCCGAGAGGAGTATCGAAAATTATGGCAACAATTGCAAAAGTAAGTAATGCAGCTAGTGCCACTTTTGCCCTGGGCTATGGTTTAGGTGAAAATACTCCCTTACATCATGACACCAAAAGCTGGTTAGCGGATCATGATTTAGCCCAACCCGCTGAACTTGAAAATTGTCGGGCCGTGGTCGTAGGTGGCACTAATGGGATTGACCCTTTAATCGCTAATGAACAGTTTCGCGCAGTGCGCCAACTCTTTCAGCAAACGCAAAAGCGCAACCAGGTTTTACGGATCACCCAGTCTTTTGCAGATAACGAATTAGACCCGCTCAACCAAACAGACTGGCAGAAAGCCAATGATCTCGGCGTGCAATTAGCGGAAAAACTTTATCCGGAATATCAAAGTGCCGTTTATACGCATTTAGACGGAGAAAACCACCATTTGCACAACCACATTATCGTTAATAAAGTCAGTTTAGCGACCGGTAAGAAATTAGACGAAAAGCGCGGTCAAACAGTCAGGCGGGTCCGAGCCGCCAATGATGACTTAGCACGAGCCCAAGGCTGGCATATTCTGCCGCCGGTGCGTGAACACCAGTCACCAACTGAACAGGATCTGACGCAAGCCCACAAGTATTCTTACATGGCTGATCTCCGCCACCGCATTGATACAGTTATGCAAGACCCCACTGTGAGCTCATATGAGACCTTCTCAGCTCGTTTAAGCTCAAATGGGGTAAATGTCGCTTTACGGGGTAAAAACATCTCATATGCGTTTTTAGACGCTAATCAGAAGCAACGGCGGGCCCGTGGGGTCCGTTTAGGGACAGACTATGACAAGGAGGCACTTTTAGATGAGTTGGCGCGACGAGAACAACAAACCCGCAAACAAACTGAAATTTCAAACGACCAGCGAGCTCTTACAGCTGATCGCGAAATTGAACAACGAAAACCGTTACTTGAATCAAGAAAACCAGGTCTTGACCGCCTTGCAGTCGCAACTGGCCGCACTCAACGAGACCAATCAGACACTCAGCAACGCTTTGAGCGACTTAGAAAAGCAGTACGACCACTTACAAACGGATTACAGCACTTTAAAGACGGCTTACGAGCATTTACAAAGCGAGCTCGCGAACTCTTAGACTTGCGTGCTAGTCGTCTCAATTTTGCCCAAAAATTTCAAGCTGACTTAGCACGTAAAAAACAAGCCCAGCAACAAACACATGTACCGCGACAAACCAATAAACCAGGAAGGGGACCCCACCGATGAATGAAAATGAAAAAATGGTCAAACAGCTCTTTGACGCTTACGAAAATGGCCAGATCAACTTTAACAATGTTCCTGCTTTCAAAAACTTAGTGACACAAGCCGCTCAAGAACAACTGTCTCAAACCCTTAGCACAACTGCACTTAAAGAAAAACAACAAGCGGCCTTAAAAGACGAAAAAGCTTGGTATCATCAACAAATTGAACACATTCTTCAAGACAAACAAAACCAACTTGATACAACTGCCTTTCAGAAATCAGTTCTTGGTGATTTAACCGCCGCTCGGGATGAGGTCCTTGACCTGCAACAAGAGTTGGATTATCAAAAAAGTCAGTTAGAAGCAGCTGAGAAAAAACATTTTTGGCAACACGCTATGGTAACTTTGTTAGCGATTGCCAACAGTTTGATTTTAGTTTGTCTGATTTTATTTTTGTTAAAAACTTTGCTGTATGACGGTATTTGGCGTGGCTGGGGATTTTATCGCCTGTATAACACTGTTTGGGCCTTACATACCGATCATTATGTGGGCTCCATTATTCTGGGGCTTTTTGGTTTTCTTGTTTTAGGCATTGTGATTATCTTTAGCTTCTGGTGTGCCCTGCAAATGACCCAGTATTTGACCGATTTTAAGCTCTCTCGACTCAAGTTTTGGAAAAAGGATGATATGTCTTGAAATCCAAATAAACAGCTTAGGCAGCTAAATTAAAGCTCTGATAAAGTATCAGGGGTCTTGTTTTGGTTTTAAGTTGCAATTATAGCTAATTAACTTGGTCAGGTGGTTGGTAACTATTAGCAGTTAAGGCGCTTGCTCTGAGGGCGTGCCCGAAGATTTCCTGTTAACATGTTTTGATTTTGGCAAAGGAGCTAGCGGCGACTGCGCAATGAGTGAAGCGAATGGAGTTAAATGTGAGAGTGGTTTTCTCTCACTCCTTTTTAAGCGAGGGGACCGAGCTGGTTTTGGAATTTGTATCATTTGTATCTCTTTATATAATTCTTTAATATAGTTCTTTAAGTTCTTTAAGACTCTCGGAAGCCTTGATCCTGTTGGGATTCAGTAATTTATGTGGGACATTTTACGCGCTTATGTGGGACATTTTACGCGCTTATGTGGGACATTTTACGCGCTTATGTGGGACATTTTACGCGCTTATGT
>NZ_KB714704.1:61755-64870 GCF_000349725.1 Ligilactobacillus pobuzihii E100301 = KCTC 13174 | reverse complement strand
CAGTACCAATTTTGTTTTATGATAAAAAAAATAGAGATGAAGCGACCACTTCATCTCCGAAAAACAAATCCCACACTGAAAGGAATGTTCTTCCATGGATGATTTTACACTGGATCTACTGGGAATTAAAGACTCAAGCTTGAAGTTTGACCCGAAATATCAAAATGAGCCGACAACTTATGCTTTTTACAAGCATAAAAAAGCACGTTTTATTCATTTACTGCAGTCTTATCCTTGTTTTTGCCCCGTTTGTGGCCAAAAAATGCAGCGCAACGGTTTTAAAACCGTGAAAATGGTGGGCTTACCTTCAGGTGGTCTCACTAACGTTTTTTCGATCCGTAAACAAAAATATTTGTGCCCTAGTTCAGCTTCATGCCCTGAAACTATCACAAAATTGGCCGCGGTGCTGGATGTCAAGGCTAATGAACGTATCTCGCGCGCCGTTAAATATCAAGCGGTGTCCAAACTAGGGCAAAACATCTCACAAAAAGATATCGCGGCTGATTTTTGTCTTTCAGGGATGACAGTCATGCGCTTTGCGCAAGAGCTCTCGACCTACTTAGAACCAAATCATCATTATTTACCGCAAAATATCGCTTTTGATGACTTTAAATCAGGCAATTTTTCTCAAAGTGGGATGAGTATCATCGTCATGGATATCGCGACTCACCGTACTTTAGACATTGTCCGGTCTCGTCAAAGTGCGTATTTACGTAGTTACTTTTTACAATATGATCGCCAGGCTCGCTATGCAGTTCAAACTGTCACGGTTGATCTATATTCACCATACCGGACTTTTATCCAGGAGATCTTTCCCAATGCGCTCATTATTGCCGACCGTTTCCATGTCATAACCCAGGCCTATCGTGCTTTAAATCAGGTCCGGATACGGGCTATGAAACAAGCTGGCCATGGCTCACATGTTTCCCGAGCCCTGAAGCATTATTGGAAGTTATTGACCAAAGACGCGGTGCGGCTCGATTTTAAACACTATCATAAAAGCAGGAATTTCCGTAATCGCCAGTTGTGTGAACAAGATATCGTAACACGTTTATTAAAGATGTCTGCCGACTTGCGCTTAGCTTACAATTATTATCAAACACTTTTACAAGCCGTGCATCAAGCAGATCCAGAACTATTAGAAGAATTGACCCAGTCAGCCGCAGGGATGCCTGAGCCCGTCAAAAAAACTAACCGAACCTTACGCAAACACCTGCAGGAGATCAAAAACAGTTTTAAAACCTCCTTTTCCAATGGCCCCGTCGAAGGGACGAACAACAAAATAAAAACCATTAAGAAGACCGCTTATGGCTTCAGGAATTTTGCGAACTTTCGTCTGCGTGTCCTAGTTGAATTAAAGAATAGTTACGTGAGTTTAAACTTTAACAATCAAATCAAAAAAGCTGCCCGTTCCATTCAAGAACAAGCAGCTTAAACAAGTTAGACCAATTACTTTTTAATTTTAATAATTTATTTCATCAGTACCACTTGATAAAGAACCTAAAAAAATAGAGATGAAGCGACCACTTCATCTCCGAAAAACAAATCCCACACTGAAAGGAATGTTCTTACATGGATGATTTTACACTAGATCTACTGGGAATTAAAGATTCAAGCTTGAAATTTGACCCGAAATATCAAAATGAAGCGACAACTTATGCTTTTTACAAGCATAAAAAAGCACGTTTTATTCATTTACTGCAGTCTTATCCTTGTTTTTGCCCCGCTTGTGGTCAAAAAATGCAACGTAATGGTTTTAAAACTGTGAAAATGGTGGGCTTACCTTCAGGTGGTCTCACTAATGTTTTTTCGATCCGTAAACAAAAATATTTGTGCCCTAGTTCAGCTTCATGCCCTAAAACTATCACAAAATTGGCCGCGGTGCAGGATGTCAAGGCTAATGAACGTATCTCGCGAGCCGTTAAATATCAAGCGGTGTCCAAATTAGGACAGAACATCTCACAAAAAGATATCGCGGCTGATTTTTGTCTCTCAGGGATGACAGTCATGCGCTTTGCGCAAGAGCTCTCGACCTACTTAGAACCAAATCATCATTATTTACCGCAAAATATCGCTTTTGATGACTTTAAATCGGGCAATTTTCCTCAAAGTGGGATGAGTATCATCGTCATGGATATCGCGACTCACCGTACTTTAGACATTGTCCGGTCTCGTCAAAGTGCTTATTTACGCAGTTACTTTTTACAATATGACCGCCAGGCCCGCTATGCAGTTCAAAGTGTCACAGTTGACCTATATTCACCATACCGGGCCTTTATTCAGGAGATCTTTCCCAACGCGCTCATTATTGCCGACCGTTTCCATGTCATAACCCAGGCCTACCGTGCTTTAAATCAGGTCCGGATACGGGCTATGAAACAAGCTGGCCATGGCTCACATGTTTCCCGGGCCCTGAAGCATTATTGGAAGTTATTGACCAAAAACGCGGCGCGGCTCGACTTTAAACACTATCATAAAAGCAGGAATTTCCGTAACCGCCAGTTGTGTGAACAAGATATCGTAACACGTTTATTAAAGATGTCTGCCGACCTGCGCTTAGCTTACAATTATTATCAAACACTTTTACAAGCCGTGCATCAAGCAGATCCAAAACTATTAGCAGAATTGACCCAGTCAGCCGCAGGAATGCCTGAGCCCGTCAAACAAACCAACCGGACCTTACGCAAACACCTGCAGGAGATCAAAAACAGTTTTAAAACCTCCTTTTCCAACGGCCCCGTCGAAGGGACGAACAACAAGATCAAAACCATTAAGAAGACCGCTTATGGCTTCAGAAATTTTGCGAACTTTCGTCTGCGTGTCCTAGTTGAATTAAAGAATAGTTACGTAAGTTTGAACTTTAACAATCAAATCAAAAAAGCTGCTAGTTCCATTCAAGAACAAGCAGCTGAAACAAGCTAGACCAATTACTTTTTTATTTTAATAATTTATTTGTAAGCAGTGTTCAACTGGACGGCTAGACAAAAAATGTTTGAATTTGCTTGGACCAAAATAGAAATCCCTGATATGAAAGCATGAGTTGCTTCATGTCAGGGATCTTTGACGTTATTTGAGTTTAATTCCATGGTAAATAAGGCTCTAGTTCACTTTCAGT
>NZ_KB714704.1:50144-61745 GCF_000349725.1 Ligilactobacillus pobuzihii E100301 = KCTC 13174 | reverse complement strand
TCCATTCAAGAACAAGCAGCTTAAACAAGTTAGACCAATTACTTTTTAATTTTAATAATTTATTTCATCAGTACCACTTGATAAAGAACCTAAATTTCAAAAAAATAAAAAGGACTGGAACACAACTAGCTATGAAATACTAAAAGGCCGTCGCTCTAACCCATTAAATGTGCTAGAGCGACGGCTTTAAATATTTTTTAAAAGACTGAAGTCTTACTATAACAATGATTCAAATTTTTGTTCTTCGTTTTGTTACGATCCAAAATAACGCAATCGTAGTTACAAACCGGCTGGAAAACATCTTTTGTCTCACTGTCCAAAAATCATGGTAAATAATATTTATTTAATAATTTGAAAGCGATCTGCATCATCTAAGTATTCTTTCGGACCAGCTGGTGCTTCGATCGAACCAAATGGCATTTCACCGCGTAAATGCCAACTAGCAGGGATATCAAATTTTTCAGCTATCTGATCGTCGATCAATGGATTATAGTGTTGTAATGAAGCACCTAAGTCAGCTTCCGCTAATGCGACCCAGACAGCTTGTTGTGCGCCACCGATCGCCTGTTCAGACCAATCTTGAAAATTATCCGCATACAAAGCAAAGTTTTCTTCTTGAAAATGTACTGTGTCTGTTTCAGTAAAGAAAAGCACCGTCCCAAATCCAGCACGAAAAGTAGCGATCTTATCTTGTGTTTTTTTATAAGCTTCATCTGTTGGGACTTCACTTTTCAAACGTTTTTCGACAATATCCCACACTGAATTAGATGCATCTCCAAATAAGATCAGTGCACGAACAGTTTGTCCATTAAAAGCGCTAGGTGATTCTTTGATTGCTTCTTTGATCAAACCAGCGATCTCGTCCTCATTTTGTTTAACATTAGTGCCTAAAGCGTAAATCGAGCGACGCTGTTTTAAAGTATTGAGCGTTTCAGACATTATAAAACTCCTTTTTTAACAAAAATTTGGTAATGAAATAATAATAGCAACTTATTTTTTCAAAGTAAACTTTTTTGATTCACTTTTTTAAATAAAATCGACGAATAATATTTGAATTTGAGCCCGCATAAACCAACCAATATCTAACCAAAAAACTCCAGCCATGAACTTCTCGTTAAGCTACGAGTCAGGATCCATAGTTGAAGTAATATTACACACTCTTACTTAACATGTGCCAAGAAATAACGTTTTTTACCACGTCTAGCAATCACAAAACGACCATCAAACATTGCAGCTGGATCGATCACAAAGTCAATATCACGGATCCGATCACCATTGATCCGGATCGCACCATTAGTAACGTCTTCACGTGCTTGACGTTTAGACTTCTCAATACCTGTATTAACAAGCCACTCAACAATATTAGTTAGTTCACTGGAACACTCCACTGCTGGCATATTTTTAAAGCCTTGTTCAATGTCATCGGCAGTTAAAGTTTTGACATCACCAGAAAATAGTGCAGCCGAGATCCGTTCTGCTTGTTCAACTGCTTTTTTACCATGAACAAATTCAGTCACTTCTTGGGCTAACTTACGCTGCGCCTCACGTTTTTCAGGTTGCGTCTTAACTTTTTCTTCTAATTCAGCGATTTCTGTGCGAGACAAGAAAGTAAAGTATTTGAGATATTTAACGACGTCACGATCATCTTGATTTAACCAGAACTGATAAAATTCATAGGGAGTAGTTTTCTTCGGATCAAGCCAAATCGCACCACCAGCTGTTTTACCAAATTTCGACCCATCGGCTTTGACCATTAGCGGGATCGTCAAACCATACGCCTGTGCATTCTGTCCTTCCATTTTATGGATCAGATCAATACCACTAGTAATATTCCCCCACTGATCAGCACCACCGATCTGTAACTGAACATCATGTTCTTTCCATAAATGATGGAAATCAACTGACTGCAAGATTTGGTATGTGAACTCCGTAAATGAGATCCCTGCTTCCAAGCGAGTCGACACTACTTCTTTATTCAACATAGTATTGATATTGAACAATTTACCGTAATCCCGTAAAAAACTAAGTAGATCGATCTTAGATAACCAATCATAGTTATTCACGACCGTAATATTGTCAGGCCCAAACAATTTTTTCATTTGGACAGTTAGGGCTTTTTCATTGTGATGAACTGTTTCCATCGACTGCAAAGTCCGTTCTGAATTCCGCCCAGATGGGTCGCCGATCGAACCAGTACCACCACCGATAATTATATGTGCACGGTGTCCAGCCATCTGAAATCTTTTAAGCATCATAAATGGGATCAAATGTCCAATATGCAAACTATCACCTGTGGGGTCAGTCCCACAGTATAAGCCAACTGACTTATCATTGACTAACTTGTATAAACCTTCCTCATCAGTGACCTGATTGATCGCGCCACGCCACTTTAATTCATCAATAATATTTTCCAAATGTATCTTCCTTTCTCCACCTTGAATTTCATGCAACACAAAAAAGTACTGCGCTATATCCACGCTAAAATTTATCCAGTCCTCTTTTTTCAATAAAAAATCCCCAATGCCAATATAGACATCAGGGACGAATCTTACCGCGTTACCACCCAGATTACTGCAATAACTGCAGTCACCTTAAACATCGATAACGAGATCAACCGAATTTTGCTCCATAATGTACTTCATAAACTTGGAATAGACTGATTTACAGCGAACATCAGCTCTCTTGGCCAGGGTCCAAGTTACTACTGCGTTACTTCATTGCTTTATTAAAATTATCCTAAGCTATGCGGACACATAAGTCAATAGTCTTTTAGTCCTGTAAAGCTTGTTGTTTAGCTTGACAAGCAGGACAAAGTCCATAAACTTCGTACTGACTACTATAGATCTGATAACCCGTTTCAGTAGCCCCTTTTTGTTCTAATCGTTTAAAACTATCATCATAGACATCGACGATTTTATTACATGACACACAAATCACGTGGTAGTGAGGCTTGTCAAGATGATCATAGCGCATATGGCCATCATTGTCTGGTGCTACTTCTGTGATCAACTTATTGTCCTGCAATAATTCAAGAGTATTATAGACAGTCGCTAAACTCACACTAAACCCATTCTTGCGCACATGATCATAAATCATTTCAATTGATGGATGTTCATGTGAAGTCATTAAATAAGCCAAAATGACCTGTCGTTGGGGGGTATTTTTGATCCCATGTTCCTTCAAATTTTCAGCAGCCGTCACTAACGTTTCCTGATTTCGCAGCATAAATTGCCCTCCTTCTCACTGTAAAAAAATTTTGTGTTTGTAATTTTTAAAAAACACTTTCTATAGCGTTATTGTAGCACTATTTACAAAGAAAAGTCTATTAAATAAGTTTATCCAACAACGTATAGTGTGCTCTCAAGCAACCAGTGGGAAAAATTTAATAACTTTAAACAGCCAAGTTTGTAGTGCTAAAAGATACTTGCCATCTAAGAGATCATCTAGTTGATCGATCCAGATCAGCCGCAATTCGATCAACAATAAACAAATCATCAATCCAAAAACTAGGTATTCTGCTAAACTGCCTGTTTTGTATGAAAAGAACTTACCACTATGCTTGGTTTTTCGCTTTTTTGGCCACAACCAATTCACACCTTCTTGTGAAAAGCTATCTTCTATCAAATGACAAAGATAGCCAAATGTCAGCCAAAATGGTGTGTAGATCCCACGACTAGTTAAATAGTTCGTAGCTAACACATTCATCAACCAAAATACTACCACTAATGCGACTAAAGAATGGGTAGCTTTCCGGTGTCCAAATGTTTTATTGGTTAGGCCGCTAGCAAGTTTATTCCGTTGACCTAAAAATGATTGTGGATGATCAATATCAGGCAGTAAACTACCCAACCCTAACATCCCAATGTTTATGGGTTCAACTTGTCCCCCGCTAGCCATGACTGGCAGTCCCACGACTATTGTCGCTATTAAATGCGTTTTGTACTCCATAATCGATCCTTTTTAATTAAATTTACTGGTGCGTTATTCCTCAAATTCATGCTCGTATTTAAGAGAAGAACGCCCATTTTCGGATAAAACGTGTAATTGATCAGGGATCTCCGTCCGTAATTCTGTAACGTGACTAATGATCCCGATCAAACGATTTTCACCTTCTATGGCTCGCAAGGCATCTAAAGCCATTTGCAAGCTATCCGTGTCTAAAGATCCAAAACCTTCATCTACAAAAAGTGCTTCAACACTCACTCCGCCTGCCTGTGCTGACACGACCTCGCCTAAAGCTAAAGCCAAACACAAAGCAGCAATAAAGCTTTCCCCACCAGAAAGAGTCCGTACCGAGCGGATCTTACCCGCATTATCATCATAAATATTAAGTTCTAAGCCGGTGTTAGAAGCATAACTGCCCGCCTTATCATCCAAACAAAAACTATAGCGTCCACCCGTTAATTCGGCAAAGCGTTGGTTAGCTACCTCTAATACCTGTTTAAAGTAGCTTTGCAGCACATATCTTTCAATATTAAGCTTCAACTTTCCTTTTCCTGAAACAACTTCAGCTAACTGTGTCCACTGCTGATCTTGATCGATCTGGCTTTGATAATCTTGCCAGATCTGGCTGACCTTTGTATAAGTATCTTGATTTTGTTGAAAAACGTGGTTGACCTTACTACGCTGTTGGAATAAAGTATCTTGTTTAAGCTTGATCTGTGCAATTTGTTTTTTGGTTTGCTCGATCTGTGGTGTGGGTCGATCAGCAATCCGTTTTGCTAATTGCTTTTGTTTTGTCTGATTAATAGTCAACTTTTCATGATATTTTTCTAGCTGACTGCGCAATGTTGTTAAAGAATCAAGCTGTTGGCTCAAAGTTTGCAAGCGTGACAGATCCATTTCACCACTATAATTTCGACAAGCCGTTCTCAATTTTTCTTGTGCGACAGTATAATTGATTTGAGCTTTTTTAAGCTGTTGTGTTCGTTCTTTTAGACCAGACTCAACGGCAGCGATATTATTAGACAACACGTTATGCTTTTTTTGGACTGTTTGTTGTTGCTGCTTAAAATCAGTAACTGACTCCTTCCAAGACTTTAATTGTTCTTGTAATTCCTGACTGGAGGCGTACTTCTTTGGCAATTGCGCTTTAGTTTGTTCATACTCAATGGCTAATTTTTGTTCAGCTAACTGAGCTTGCTGACAGTTTTCAGCTGCAGTCTGACTAGCATTTTCCAGTGCTGTTTGTTGTTGTTGTAAAGTAGTCAGCTGTTCTTGCATTTTTTGGCTAGTTGCCTGTCGTTTGTCAAACGTTTCTGTATCCGTCACCAGTTGCTGGCGTGAGACTTGTACAGCATGGATCACATTATCTAAACTAGCATCGCTTCTTAAGGCAAGCGATTCGACCAGTTTTGCTTGTTGTTTCTTAAGTGTCAGATCTTGTTGCGTTAAATACTTTTCTCGTGCAGTAACTGTACCTTTTTGTGTATTAACTGCTGCTAGTGCATCTTGATGGACTTTTTGCGCCGCTTTAACTTGTTGTTTTGTCACTGGTTCAGACATAGTCTTAACATTGGCTGGGTGAGGATGATCAGTCGCACCACACAAAGGACATGGTTGACCTGGCTTTAGGCGTGCAGCTAGGCTAACGATCTGGTCGGCAGCAAATTTAGCATCGAGATCCTGATATTTATCTTGGGCCGCTTGAACATTTTCTTGCAGCTGACCCAATTCTGTTCTCAATGCCTTCAGTTCTGTTATCGTAGCATTTTTTTGTTCAGCGGCCTGTTTTAAATCAGCTAACTTTTGCTCAAGGTTTTGAACCTGGTCTTTTTTAGCTTGTAACTGCAGTTCTTTTTGATGTAGATCTGCGTACTCTTGCAGTCCTTTTTCCAATTTGGCCTGGCGTTTTGTACTTTGTTTGACTTCTTCTTGAGCCTTGGCAACTTCTTTTTTTTGTTGTTTGACTTGAACAAGCATTTCCTTGTGATCTGCTTGTAATTGTTCAACTTTTTGGTACAAGGCCACTTTATCTTTTAAACGTTCGATCTGGCCTTGATATTTTTCAATTTGAGGTTCAGCTTCAGTTAATTGCTTTTGTTGTACCTTATTTTGAGCTAATTCTTGTTGTAAGGTCGCTTGTTTTTTCGTTTCACTTTCTTGTTTAGCCTTTAATCTTTCCGTCAAGTCTGCCGCATCGGTATAGTCTTTAAGCGTGGCCTGTTGTTTATTAGCCCATTCCAATTCTTGTAATTGTACTTGTAGCTGATCAAACTGAGACTTTTGTTTCTCTAATCCTTGTGCTTGTTTTTGATATTCAGCCAACTTATTTTGGTCATCAAGTAAGCTTTGTTGCGTTTGAAATAAGCGGTCTAATTTAGTTTTTTGTTGATCATTTTCCTGATACTTTGCTTGATATTTAGCGATCAAAGCACGCTGTTTTTTTAATTCTAAAGCAAGTTGCTCCAACCAATCGGGAACTGGTCGGTTTATATCGACCAGTTCAGGCTTATCAACTTGAACATTTTTTTGCAGCTCATGAAGATGTTCAAGTTGCTGTTTAGTTGCAGCTTGTCTTTCCTTATTTCGTTCCTTGATATTGTCAACAAAGCGCTGATAAAACTCAGTTCCAAATAATTCACGCAAAACCGTCTCTTTGCTATTACTGTCAGCCGACAAAAAATTGCGAAATTGGCCTTGGGGCAAGATCACGATCTGTGAAAACTGTTCTGCAGTTAAATTCAGCAGGTCACTGATAAAACGGTTTGCCTGATTGATCTTATCGATCTCACGTTTTTCTCCGGAAACATCACGGTAAATCAAAGAAACCTTTGCTGCTCGCTCAGTCTGACCATTACCTCGTTTGGAAGCAACAGTTTGTTTAGGAGAACGCGTGATTTGATAATTTTTTTGTTGGTCTTCAAATTCAAACATAACTTCTGTTAGATCCTGATCATCTGCAAAATCAGAACGCATTTCGTAAGCGTCACGTTCATTACCTGAAGTTTGTCCAAACAGGGCAAAACACATCGCATCAAAGATCGTCGTTTTTCCCGTACCTGTTTTTCCACTGATCAGAAAAACTGACGCATCAAAAAAAGCAGAAAAATCAACTGTTTCATTGACATATGGGCCAAAATTTTTCATACGAAGTTTAATGGGTTTCATATGTATCTCCCTCCTGCAATTCCGTAAAACTTTCTTTAACGATTTTTTCTTGTAAAGGAGTGGGCTTATCCGCTGTCATTTCTTCAAAAAAAGTCTCAAATAATTCCAGTGGGTTCAAATTAGCCCGGGTCGTCTTTTGATCGGATACTAAGGCATTTTCACGTCCATTGACCCGCGATAAGCTAACGATACGTGGATAATAACGACGTAATTTGTTCATAACATCGTCGATCACTGCCCGGTCGGTCAACCGGATCGCCACATAATCCTTTTCTGGGATCAAACGATACAACTTGGGGTCAGTCAATTCAGCAAATGAATTTTCTAAAATATGAATATCATGTAATGGTTTTAATGGGATCCATTTGGCTTGATATGGATCAGTGTCCACGATCCAGACGCCCTTTTCAGTGTTTGCTTCACTTGTCGAAAACTTAACTGGTGAACCAGCGTAATGAATAAAGTCATGCTTGATCGCATTTTTGTCATGTAAATGTCCCAAAGCAACGTAATCAAACTTTTCTAAGAGATCAACTGGTACTGGATTTAACCCGCCCACTTCTAACAGAGTTTCTGAATCTGTATGTGAACTGCCGGCAGCAAAAAAATGCGCGACCAAAACATGTTTTTTATCAGAGGCAAATTTCTGCTCCATTTCTGCCACAACTTTTTCCATGATCTCAGGCAAATTTTTCAAAGAATCATCTTCAAAATAATTACGCGCCATTTGCGGTTGAAAATATGGCAACATAAAAAACTGTGTGTCCCCTAAAATTACAGGTGAAAAAGCATCATTAAACTTAGTTTTCAAATAGAAGTCAGTCGCTTGGTACCAATCACTGCCAGTTTCTAATCGAATAGCCGAATCATGGTTGCCGCTGATCGTTAACAATGGGTATCCTGCTTGCAAATTAAGTTCTTTTAACATTTGATTAAGTAAGGCTACTGAGTCTTCACTAGCAACTGCACGATCATATAAGTCACCTGCGATCACGACCGCTTCTACGTTTTGATCAACCGCGATCTGCTTGATCTGGTCAAACGCATCACGTTGCTCTTCAGATAAGTCAAAGCCATGCAATTTTTTGCCAACATGCCAATCTGCTGTATGTAAAAAACGCATCTTATTTCCTCCAGTCGTTTTTCAAACATTAGTTCGTATAATTTTAACACAAAAAGAGCATCACTGCCCTTTAAATCTAGCTATCACAACTAGACTATTCTTGGTTCAAAATTGATTCGAGCCCACTATTATAGTTATCTTCGATCAGATCACCATACTTGTCTGGTTGAATATCGATCAACCGTTCATCGAAATTAGGAAAAACGTGCTTAGAAATAAAATCTAACAACCCATCGTGTAATAGATCGATCTCATGTGTATCATGGTCGTTCAACGTAAACGTCCCATTTTCATCAACACGGTCTTTGGCATTAGCTAGCAAAGTTAAAGCCGCATACATACCAGCATCATGAGCAACTGTTTTAATACAAGCACTCAAAGGTTGAGGAACTCCCAAATAATCAATAAAAATTTGCTGTTTGTCCTGGAACAAGTTAAATTGTTTACCTAAAAATTCAATAAAACGCGAGTCTTGTGTTCGGTTATGGTCAACTGATCGCATCTGCAACTCTCCTCATATATTTTTCAAATTTATCCTTAATTATACCCTAAACAAAGATAGTTAGATAATATTTGCTATAACACCGTTTTAGTCCAGCATTATGGCGGCAGTATGTTGTGGCAAATAAACATCGAATAAAATATACAACCCAATTATGATACAAAAGATACCCAACGCGAAAAATAAAATTCGGACTGCGAAAGCATCTTTTTCTTTCATGCCAACTGCACTGATCACCATCAGTAAGCCGACTAAACACAGTAATAAAATAATCAATATTATGGATAACCGCACTTTCCCACCCACTATCTGTAATGTTCGTACCTTAATTATAGACATATTTTCTGCAAATGAAACTGTCACCCTTAAAGATTTTACAGAAATTTCCAAATTCTTAATTTTCCGACTGAAAAAATTTCTTGCTTCTCTTTAGAAACAAGTTCTATAATTTAATTCTACTGCTTGTCCGAACTGCTGACTTGTGGGAAACTAAAGATGAGATGTGAAACATACCGACTTTATTTGCTTGTCTTTAAAACTCGTAAATAACTTATCTGTATTGTTTTACCAG
This sequence comes from Ligilactobacillus pobuzihii E100301 = KCTC 13174, assembly GCF_000349725.1. Classification (GTDB taxonomy): domain Bacteria; phylum Bacillota; class Bacilli; order Lactobacillales; family Lactobacillaceae; genus Ligilactobacillus; species Ligilactobacillus pobuzihii. Next base: position 52,439 of record NZ_KB714704.1, on the reverse strand, counting down.
TTAATTACTTAAAGGAGACTGTCATGGCCGAACTTGTATATAAAAAAATCATTGCAGATCTAAAGAAAAAAATTTTTGCTGGAAAGTTTCCTTCCATGCGACTGCCAGACGAGCGCTCATTGTCTGAGTACTATTCAGTTAGTCGAAGCTCTATCAAGCGTGCTTTAACGCGGATGGCAAGTGATGGTGTGATTTTTAAAAAAAGAGGCTCTGGGACCTTTATTAACCCACTTTATTTAAAAAATGAGTCTGTCTTCAATTATGGAGAAAGTTCAAACATGGGAGTTTCAGATAACTTTGAGATGAATGGTAAAAGCCCCCAAATCAAAGTATTGAATTTTGAAGTCATTCGCCCCACGGAAGAGATACAACATGACCTGTTTTTAAAGCCTGATGACTTCGTTTATAAAATAGACCGGCTTCGGCTGTTTGATGAGCAACCATTTATGATCGAAACTGGCTACATACCGATCAAGATCTTACCTAGCCTTTCACTTAAAAAAATTGAGGGCTCAATTTTTAGCTACGTCGAACAAGCCTTTGGACAAACGGTTTCCAAATCATTCCTCTCAATTTTTGCAGAACCATCGACCAAATATGACCAGGATCTGTTGCATCTGAAACCTAACGAGCCTGTCGGTGTGATGGAAGGTATCTTCTTTTTAAATAATGGAACTCCATTTGAATTTTCACGGATGCGACTTCATTACAAATACATGAAATATAATACCTTCGTCACTATTTCAGATTAAGCTTGGTATAACAACGTTTCTATTTTAAAGTTTGAAATCTACTAACAAAATATTTTTCTGGCTGGAAAACGAGAGGCTGGGACAAAACAATATTCCAGTCTCTTTTTTTTGCCAAAAATAATCAAATTATCGCTTGAAATTTTTATAGCATAAACGCGTTTCAAAAGTCTGAATCCTCAATGTAATGCCATTTGCGCCATTCCTGTCCTGCGCTTTGCTACGGCCAAAAATGTCGTAAACGACGTTACATACCGGCTTCAAAACGACTTTTGTCCCGCTCTCTTTTTTATTTGTCGCAAAAAATTATCCAAAACAAAAGAGGTTGGGACATAACTAGCTAGCTGTGTGATACAAAAAAGGGCCGCCGATTTAACCCATTTAATAGGTTAAATCAACGGCCCTAAACGTGTTCCAAAAGATTGAAGCCATACTGTAACGATAATTACGTCATTCTGGCTCTTCGCTTTGCTACGGCCAAAAATGGCGTAAATGGCATTACATACCAGCTTCAAAATGACTTTTGTCCCGCTCTCTTGTTATTGCTCAATTTATTTTTTATTATCTGCATCATAAATATACTGACGTGTCATTGGTGTACCCGTTCCACTGGTTCCGTTAACCAACAAATACTGCATAACGTCAATATTACCAGCTTCAAATGAAGCAGCACAAGCTTGCAAATACAGATCCCACATGCGTGCAAATTTCTGACCATAACGTCCCTTAACTACATCGTAATTTTCGATAAAATTATGTCGCCAGCATTCCAAAGTCTTTTGGTAATGACGACGTAGCGGTTCTAAATCAGTTAATTGCAAGCCAGTATCCATTACATGTTGTAAGTTTTCGACCATATTGGGAATGTAGCCACCTGGGAAAATATATTTAATGATAAATGGATCAACACCAGCACCGCTATGTTGTCCGGTGATCCCGTGGATCAATGCGCGACCATTTGGTTTCAACAAACGTTTAACAGTGGCAAAGTACTCGCCTAGATTTTCTTTACCCACATGTTCAAACATACCAACAGAAGTTACGAAATCATACTGACCTTGCAAGTCACGGTAGTCTTCTAAGTAAACATCAACTTTATCTTCTAAGTTGCGTTCTTTGATTTGTTGCTTGGTATAATTATATTGTTCCTGACTCAATGTCACACCTGTAGCATGAACACCATATTCTTCTGCAGCAGTGTATAAAACTGTGCCCCAACCAGAACCAATATCTAACAAACTGCCACCATCAGTAATAGCTAGTTTATTTAGGATGTGGCGGACCTTATTTATCTGTGCTTGTTCTAGAGTATCGTCCTCATTTTTGAAGTAAGCGCAAGAATAAGTCATCGTCTTATCCAACCACATACTATAAAAATCATTCCCGATATCGTAGTGACTTTGAATGTCTTCTTTAGAATCAATTTTCGAATGAGAAATTTTAGGCAAATGTTTTAGGAAAGAGTTTTTCTTCAAAAAGCTGCCTGATTTGCGATAAGCAGAAGCCACCAGCTTTTGAATCCCACGATCGCCATAGATCAAAAGAG
>NZ_KB714704.1:0-50058 GCF_000349725.1 Ligilactobacillus pobuzihii E100301 = KCTC 13174 | reverse complement strand
TTCGTTCATGTAGGCTTCACCCAATACCAGAGTTGGTGAAGCCGTTAATTCTTTTAACGGGAAAGCCTCGCGGATCTCAACTTTAACTTCGGGTGTTCCCTCACCATAATCTTCTGTTTTACCATCCCAGTATGTGACAGAAACTGGGATATCAAAAGCATTGCTCAAAAGTTTCCTATAAATTGTCTTCTCTAACATGTAAAAATTTCCTCCAAGTCGTTTTTCCTATACCTGACTATGGTTGAGCCTGTCTATTCTTTCATATTTGAGACTTGCACCATAAGGACGCCTGGTAAACCTTCAAGTTCCAACAAAAATTGGTTTGTATCAAACTTATGACTAACCAGAGCATCTGATTCTAACACGATCATCTTATCATTGATTGCTAATAAATTAAATGAAGCATCTTTAACACCTTGCTCATTATAAAAACTTCGCAGTTGTTCTAAATTTTTTTGACCGGGCTTTATTTCGATATGCAATCGCATCCGTACACTACGCATTAGCGAATTGATCAGTGAATCATCATGGAAATATTTTTGTACCAACACAATTAAAATCGTAGCAATAATGCTGATCACATACATCCCGGCACCTACCGACATCCCGATCGCAGAAACTGCCCACACACCAGCAGCCGTTGTTAAACCACTGATTTGAGATTTGCGGACCAAGATCGTCCCAGCACCGATAAAACTGATCCCACTCACGATCTGAGCGGCAATACGTGAAGGGTCCAAATCAATATTATTAGTTGATAAAATGTCATAAAAACCATATTTTGAAACTAACATGATCAATGCCGAAGCTACTGCAACCACCATGTGCGTCCGAATACCGGCACTTTTACGCAACTTTGAACGTTCAAAGCCGATCGCCGCACCACACAAAGCAGCTACTAGTAATCTAATAGTCCATTCTACACTTTGCGACATAGATCTAAGATCACCCTCTTTTCTTATAGAATGTCATCATCAACTATTTTAGCTTTTAAATAATTAGTCAAAACTTTTAAAAAAATAATTTCAAAAATTTGAGCTAGACACCATTAAAACATGTATACAACTTGTCTTAACAGATAACTATTTGTTGACCAAAAGGTATCTTAATCAATAAAAATGCTAAAAAACAATTCATATTATAAGATATCAGGCCAACAAATCCCATGTCTAGCAACTTTTAACTAAATTTCTAATATACATATTATCATACTTTTTAATTTTTGCGACCACTAAGGATCTCTAGTAAGCGGACCCATTGTTCAATGATCCGGTTACCACTAAACTCATTGGAACGTGCTAAAGCTGTCTTGCCCCATAGCTGACGTTTTTTCTCATCAGCGAGCAGTGGCTTTAGTGCACGATAAACTGAATTCTTGTCAAATTTAGCCAGTCTACCATACCGACTTTCCTTTAAATATTCCTCAGTTCCCGTATTTTCAGTCGCCACGATTGGCAATCCAAAAGTCATCGCTTCGCCGACTACCAACGGTAAACCTTCCCAGCGTGAAGTTAACAAAAAAATCGAGGAATCGTGATAGTGTTCTTGTAGCTGCTCATCTGTTAAAGAACCACGCAAAATGACTTTATCTTCCAAACCTTTATCTGAGATCATTTTTTGCACTTCTTTTTCATCAGGCCCAGTCCCAGCGACACGTATCTGCCACGGGTCTGGCAACAACTCACCGACTTCTACCATTAGATCTAATCCCTTATGCGCGATATCCATTCGACAAACCATCGAGATCACAGGCTCTTTGAGATCAGAACGCTCATTAGCCTCAAGTGTCAACGGATTGTATAAACATATCGTGTTTCGGTTCAACAAAACAAATTGGTCAGTATCAGATTGTGTCAGTGCAATGATCATATCGACCGTTTTTAATCCTGACTGGAACTCTGGTTGCATGTCCTTATAATACTGGTTCATATAAGTTTGATAATTATTGTGCATCCAAGCGAGCTGGATAACTTGCGGACGCTCTTTCCTAATAAATGGCGCAAAACTAGTCAATGTACCTGCCGTTAAAACTACCGCATCAAAATGATTTTCTTCAATGACTTTCACCAGATCTTTTATTTGTTGGTCAAAGTCATCCCACGGTGCCCCACCCCGATAACTTTTACCAGTATCATAGGGATGTTTCGCGACAAAAAGTGGAGCTTCCAATTCAAAATAAGATTTGATCGTTGATAACGAATAAAAAGAAACATCATAAATTTTCGATAAGTAGTTTCCCACTACGATCGTTGCGCGGTGTGCGCCATCCATCTTTAGATTCTCTAAACAAAATAAAATTTTCATATGGACACCTCCGATAGGTTTACTTAAGCAAAGCCATTCACTAAAAAATAAATATCCGATAGCTTTTTTAACTACTTTTTGCTGAACCATTAACAAGATCAACTACGTTCAACCCCAAATTCACCTTAAACAGGTGTAGTGCCCCTAAAAATTTTTTTGAAAAAGGAGGCCCGCTTTCGCTTGCCTCCCCACTTGACTTAATCTTCCAAATAGATTTTTTGGAGATCTTTTCTTTGTTGCTTATCAACACCTAATTCACTTTCGAGATAATGATCTAATGTACCGTATTCACGTTGCATCGTCCCTAAAGCACAATCTAAATACTTTCCCGAAACGAAACTTAATGCTTGCATATTCTCTGAGTAGATCGCACTTTGTTGCTGTACTGGTATTCGCTCAGACGCTGGCTTAAAATTTCGACGTAATTTTAAAAATTCGTTGGAAACTAGATAATCAGCCCGGATCGTGTCTTGATCAACGCCTAAAGCCGTTAATGCATACACCGCACCCATTCCGGTACGATCTTTACCCGCTGAACAATGGAAGATGACTGATTGATCATCTCGGTCATTGGCCAATAACAGATCGAAAAACTTCCGGTAGGCTTTTTTAGCATTGTCCGACAACACAATATCATTATAAGCATCGAGCATCTGCTTAAAGCCAGCATTTTTTTCGTTCATTAGTCGATCATCTTCAGCCCGGTCATCTGACTGGCTTTTCGTTTCATCAACCGTAAAAACTGGTGCGAAATGGTAAGCGGTTTGGGACGGTATCCGATCTGGTTGTTTTTGTTTTTCACTCGGTGAACGAAAATCAATATCATATCTTAGACCATATTCATCCAAATAGTTAAGGTCTTGTTCAGATAAATTGCTTAAAGCCGCCGATCGTAGTAATTTACGTTTCTTAAGGTGCTTACCTTCAATAGTTTGGTAACCCCCTAATTCTCTGAAATTAAAACCATTTTGAATTCGTAACTTTTCTGGCATCATGGATTAATTCTCCCCTTTAATACTCCAAAACCCTCTGCGATACCTTAACTGATAATTGAGACAAACTAATGCATTTTTTCTGCATGTTCCTTATTAATTTACCAGACCTGAAACTAAATTGCTAGTTAGATGCTTTATAACGATCAAAATTAGAAAATTTCGATATTTCTAACTAAGTAAAAGACAAGCCACGTTTCAATCGTTATAATATGACTAGAAAATGTTCAAGGAGATCTGTTTATGACAACTTTTTACCTAGTCCGCCACGGCCAAAGTTTGGCTAATGCACAACATATTTTACAAGGAGCTATGATCGACACGCCTCTTAGTGATAACGGTAAGCAACAAGCTCAACAAACTGCCGCCAAACTAACAAAAAAAGGATTTGAGTATGTCTTTTCTAGCCCATTACAACGTGCGGCCCAAACTGCACAGATCATCGCTCCTACACAGTCAGTTACATACGACTGGCGTTTACGTGAATTTGACTATGGTCAATGGGATGGGCAAAAAATTGCTGAACTGTGGCAAAAATATCCACAATTTTACGATGCTCAGCATAACTTACTAGACGGTTCACAAAAATACTCACATGGAGAAACTCATACACAGGCCAAACAACGACTTTTAGCCTTTTTTGAAGAAGTAACGACTCAATTACCTAAAAATGCCCAAGTCTTATTAGTGAGCCATGGTTATACTATCAAACTGATCGTGGATCTTGTCTTAGGGATCAATAATTTAGCTGCTTTAAATGAGCCCACTAACGCTGGAGTCACTAAAATCAACTGGTCTTTTCAAGCACGAACACTGAAATACTTTAACCGTTAAAAAGAACTGAAACATAAGTATCTGTCCCATCCTAAAAAGGCCGTCGACTTAACCCATTTAATGGGATAAATCGACGGCCTTTAAACGTGTTCCAAAAAGATTGAAGTCTTACTATAATAACGATCCTTATTCTGTTCCTTCGCTTCGCTATGATTCAAAATAACGCAATCATCGTTACAAATCGGCTTTTAAACATCTTTTGTCTCACTTTAATGTTTGATTAAGTATACAGGTCAAATGTTTTCGCTGTTATTTATTTCACACTAACCTAATTATTCATACCTTCATCATAAATCTTCATTTTACCTTGAACGATACTATCAACAAGGTCAGCGTATGGGACGCCATCTTTTTCCACTTCTTGGGGCAACAAGGAAAGTGGCGTCATACCAGGTAAGTTATTACCTTCGATGACCCAGACCCCTCGATCATTAGTAAAGAAGTCGATCCGTCCATAGTTTTGCAAACCTAATGCATCCATTGCTTCTACAGCAACACGCTTCATTTCAGCATGCACTTTTGGATCAAGGTCATCTGGTGGGGTGATGAAGTCTGTATGGCCTGCTTGGAATTTATGCTCGAAGTCATACCAGCCATCATGAACTTTGATCTCAATCGCAGGGAAAGCATAACCATTGACCACCCCTAATGAGAATTCACGTCCTCCGATAAATTCTTCAATGATCGCACTATTATCGAAACGGAAAACGTCCGCTAAACTCTGCTCTAATTCAGCGTCATCATGGACAATATGTGTTCCAACTGAAGAGCCACCAGAAGTCGGTTTAACAACTACTGGATAATCAAACGGTAACTTGTGCCCCTTTGTTCCTTCATCACGTTTGATCTCAACAAAGGCTGCAGTTTGGATCTTGTTATATAGCATCAATTCTTTACTATAAACTTTGTTCATGCAGATACCACTAGCAGTTGATCCACTACCAGTATAGCGGATATTATTTAGATCCAGTACAGCTTGCACCTTACCATTTTCTCCATCGCCTCCATGCAATGCCAAGAAAACAATATCTGCAGCTTTACAAATATCTAAAACATTTGGCCCGAATAACTCGGTCGTACCATCTTCGCGCAGGGCGTTAATATCGTCATCAGTTAGGATAGCGTCTGAGATCTGCAGGTCCTTGCTCGTATTGGCATCCTCAAAAACTGATTCGACACTTGCTCCTGCTGGTAGATCGTAACCAAGAAACAGGTCGACAAAGGTTGATTGGTGGCCCTTCTCACGTAACGAATTTGTGATCCGGTAACCACTTGAAATTGAAACGTTTCGCTCGGTACTACGCCCGCCAGCTAAAACGGCAATTTTCATAGGTTGAACACCTCCAGGTTTATTTAGAATCTTAAGTATACCATAAAAATAAGGGAGCGGGTAATTATTTTTTGAATTCGATTACATTTTTGTTATGAAAACGCTAAAGTCATTATTATATCAGTATTCTTTACATGTAAAAAAATTTTAATTTGTCAAAAATATACCCACTTCTAAGCTATTTTTGTCCTTGCCGATAAATTCGCATGATTTTTATCAACTGAGCCGCAGTCACAAAACGTGCATTTTGCAAACTAATATTTAGCGGGCCCTGACCTAATTTGAGTTGTGGTCGAACTAACAACCGTTTATAAACAGGTAAGGCAGCTAAATAATTTGCTTCATCCTTTAGCCGCACGCTGACCTGTCCTTGAACTCCAACTGGCAATTCGGTCAACCCAACGACTTTTTCCCATTTAACTAATTTGCCAGTCGAACTCAACCGGGAATGATCATAAAAGCCAGCTGCAGTGATCTTAACTAAAACCTTGCCCGTGAAAAACTGTTTTAACAAATGCAAACCTAACCCACCAAAGATTATGACCAAAACAGTTCCAAAAATCAGATATCCAGCCTGTTTATCAGGCCACCCCAAATACAACAAGCATAGACCCAATAAGACTATTAATAAGTCCGTGAATAATAGTTGCGTTTGTTTACCCTTGAGCTCATAAACTATATAAGGTTTTGTAATATCCATAAACATTCCTCCAATTCTAGAACAAGGTGAAGTGAACTTGTTCAAAAAAACGAGCACTATCGGACTTTTGTCGATACATCGTGGTTTTTGATGTATTGTTAAAAGTTGGATAGGCACAGGCTTTTAGCTCACATAACCTGACTAAAAGTTATTCAAGCACCAAAAAAAATGACACCTCCATCAGCATCCGACAGAAGCGTCTCAGTTGTTTACTTACAAATTATTGTCTTGCAAAAAATTCAACAATGTCAAATTAAAAGCATCTGGTTGTTCAGCCATCACAATATGCCCACTCTCTGGTATGATCTTATAAGTCCCATAGCGAGCAGATTTAGCGATCAGTGGTGCAAAATTACAATCAAAAAATGGTGACTTCTCGCCGGCAATGATCAAAAATGGACAAGTAAACTGTGTGATCACATCACGCCAATCTTGAAATGCATGATCTTTTAAGAAAGGATAATTCAGCTTTTCATCATACGGATACTTTTCTTGTGCTTCTTTATTGACACGATAAGTCTCATCTTTCAATTTATGGTAGGTCGATCTACCAAGCGGCTCTTTTAAAACTGATGGGAAATTATCCCAGGTAACCTTATTTTTAAAACCATAATGCCATTCATCGTCAATGATCATCTTTGGACTTTGATCGACATCAATGATCGCAGCCACGTCTGTCGTATTAAATAAAGAAGCATAGGCAAAAATTGTCGCAGCTCCCATTGAATTTCCCAGTAAGATAGGTTTTTTGATGTCTAAAGCAACCATGATCTCACGTAGATCCATGGCATGCCGGGAGATCCTTAGGCCCTTTGTAGTATGTTGCGCGGCACCTTGATTTCTGGCGTCGATGTTGATCACCCGATAACCCGCATCAACTAAAGCAGACACCTGATCTCGCCAAATGACGCGATTGCCCCCTATCCCACTCAAAATCATTACTGGTTGGCCCGAACCCACGTCATCATACTCTAATCGCACATCATCGCTTGTTCTAAATTTCATGGATTGCCTCCTAATTTTAGCAAACTTGGCGCTATTTTAAAGCTCATCTCTTATTTAACCAATTCAAAAACTTCACAAACACACTTTGATTCAGGTGTAAAAGTTGCATTATAATTAGCATATTCATCTTTAAAGAATTCTACATGCACCTGATGCCAGTATTCATAACTGCGGTCTCCTTCTCCCTCATGGTAGGCATGTTCTTCAGAAATATACTTAAATGGTATTACTTCTACTACCTTAGTCTGTGTAACACAAACAGGCTCATTTTTGCTATTCAAAATAATATTATATTCTCCCACTTTTGGTAATGGATCATCGTCAAAAGCATATAATTCAAAGCCCGAAGTCGTCGCAGTCTTGATACCCTGTTGGACCAATTTCGCTAAACCATCGGCATCTGTGCCAAAACTCCAAGCTTCTGGCTCCAATACATTTTCTAAATGATGCTCAGTCACAAACTTACCCCAAAATTCTTTGATTTTAGTTTCCATTTTTTCTCCCCGCCCATTATAGTTTCACATAAATTGCTAATTATTTTTTTAAGTTACTCCACCAAAAAAACATCAAGCTATTCACTTCAACTGATCGTCAACTTATGAAAGCCTTTTTACATTACTAATTATAGACAAATATTACTCACTTTTTCAAATCAAACTTCAAGATATTTTTTACACACGCAGCCCCTAAACTAGAATGTTGTTAGTTTAGGGGCTGTAGTAATTATTTTATCTGTTACTAATTTTTTAACTGCCGGATTTCTGACTAGTCATATCACAACTTCCAACATAATCTGCCTAACTAACCTCGTATCATGTCGGTAAAGCCCTCTATCACTCCTGTTTTACCGGCTTGCTTTGTTTAAAATGTTGTCGACAGATCTCTATGACGGTTTGAACAACTAGCTGCATTCCTTCAACTGTTACATACTCGTATTTGCCATGGAAATTATTTCCGGAATTAAATAAATTAGGTGTTGGGATCCCTTTTTCTGTTAAGAAATTCCCATCCGTACCACCCCGAAAAGGAGTCACATTTGGTGTTAAACCTAATTTTTTGTATGCACTCAACGCAAGTTCTACAATGTAAGGATTTTTCTTGATTTTATCACCAATATTTGAATACTGGTGCTTTAAGGTCAATTTAACACGCTTTTCTTCAAAACGTGCATTGATTTTAGTTGTTATTTCCCGCAATAATTGTTTCTTAGCTTCAAAACGCAACTTGTCAAAATCACGAATTATCAAGTTTAACCGCGCGTGATCGGGTGTGCTTTCTTGGTTAGTCACCATGATGAAACCCTGATGACCTTGGCTTTTCTCAGGAACTTCATCATCCGGCAGGGATGCAACAAATTCATTAGCCAAAGTCGTAGCGTTCACTAATAAATGATAAGCATCTCCTGGATGGACGGGCGTTCCTTTGATGTCGACCTGAGCTGATGCAGCGTTGAACGTTTCATATTCTAAGTCACCTGGTTGACCATTGTCCAAGGTATATCCAAACTCGATAGGAAACTGACTTTCATCGAAATGCTTTGCTCCCTGACCAATTTCTTCGTCTGGTCCAAAAGTCACGTAAATCGGCCCATGTAAAATGTCTGGTTGATCAACTAAAGTTTTTAAGGCTGATACCAAAGCAGCCACGCCTGCCTTATCGTCTGCACCTAGTAAGGTCGTTCCATCAGTCGTGATCAAGCGCTGTCCTACTAACTTTTTTAGTTCTGGAAATTCTGCCACAGACAAGACAATGTCTTCTCGCTTATTTAAGACAATATCTTCCCCATCGTAATTGGGATAAACCTGTGGACTCACATTTTCTGCCGGATAGTCAGCTGTATCCAGATGAGCAAAAAATCCCAGGGCTGTGACTTCTTTTGTATTATTAGCGGGCAAATAAGCTGCAGCAAAACCATTCTTTTCGTTATACCAAGCTTGCAATCCTAATTGCTGCAAATCTTTTACAACACGTTTTGCCAATTTAACTTGTCCTGGTGTCGTCGGGATCGTCTGGCTATTACCATCTGAACGAGTATTATACCGACAATATTTGAGGAAATGTTCTTCCAAATAACTTCCTTTTATTTCAACCATATCTTTAATATGCCTCATTTCTAATTGCTGATATAAGCTTCTTTCCAGTCGTAAGGTACACCTGCTGGGTTGAAGATGACACCTTTCACGTTTTCTCGTAAGAGTTGTGATTTAGCAACTTGATATAGTGGGATCGTTCCTTGGTCATCCATCAAGATCTTTTCGGCTTGAACTAAGTTCTGCCATCTTTTTTCTGGCTGATCACCATATTCATTTTCTGATTGGTCTAACAAGTCGTCGAATTCTTTATTCTTGAACCCCGAATTGTTTTGGCTGGCATCTGATTCGAAGATATCCAAGAAATTGATTGGGTCAGCAAAGACAGACTGCCAAGTTTTAACGGTCATATCATAATCTTTATCACTTTGACGTGAGATCATTTGTACGAACGGAACTTTGGAAACTGAAACACGTACACCTGGCAAACTTTCTAACTTACTTTGCAAGAATTCTGCTGCTTGCTTACTACTATCAGTATCAGACGTTAACAAATCAACTTTCAAGGACTTGATTCCTTCTTCTTGATAGCCTTGTTTTAACAGGGACTTAGCCTTCTTTAAATCAAAAGAAACTGCTTTTTTGACGTAAGCTTCATCTTCAAAATGGCGTCCTGTTTTAGGATCATCTCCCATTTGGCTTGGAACAAAACCTTTCAGTGGCTCTGACCCGTCTTGTAAAACTTTATCAGTCAATTGTTGCCGGTCGATAGCTAACGAAAAGGCCTGGCGGATTTTTTTGTTTTTGAAAGCTGGGATCTTGTTTTGATTCAGGTCTAAACGTGTGGTAGCTGTTGGCAAACGCTTGACGAAATCTTTCTTATTTTGGTTAGCCTTGACTTGTTGGCCGTTTAACAATGTTTCATCAACTTTCTTAGACGAATACATATTGTAACTAGTTGTAGTACTTTCAGTAACTAACTCAGTGATCTTATCCAAATGAACGTGCTTTTTATCCCAATATGAATCATTTTTAGCCAAAGTCCATGATTTACCTGTACCATCCCACTTTGTCAATTTGAATGGACCATTAGAAACTAAATATTTTGATTGTGTCCCATACTTAGAACCATACTTTTCAACAACCTTTTGATTCAAAGGATAAAATAGTGGCCAGGCTAAAAGTTGATCAAAATACCCCACTGGTTTTGCCAGTTTAACTTGTAAATGATGGGCATCAATTGCCTTAATGCCCAGAGTCGACTTATCTTTTTTCCCATTGTAAATATCAGTAGCATTTTCAACACCATCAAAGTAAAACGCATCTTGGGAAGCCGTTTTTGGGTCAACAGTTCGCTGCCAGGAATAAACAAAATCTTTAGCCGTGACTGGATCCCCATTCGACCATTTCACACCTTTGCGCAAAGTAAAGTCATAAGTCTTACCGTTATTTGACTTTTTAGTTTTGACCGCCAAGGCCGGTTTTGGTTTTCCCTTTTTATCTAAACGATACAAACCTTCTTGGGTATTCATCAAAGTGTTGAAACTTAAAGTATCAGTTGCCTTAGATAAGTCGGCTGTCGCCAAAGTCGAAGCTTCCGTCCAATGAAGCTCTTGTTTGTCAGCGTACTTTCCTGTCCCTGACCTTTGTGAATCATTGTTATTCCCACAAGCAGTTAAAAATAAAGCTGTTCCAATAACAAATGTATACAGTAACTTTTTGTTCATCTGAGCTGCCTCCTTAAATTTAAATGAGAAACAAATGTGTTAACTGAAGTAGAAAAAAACGCCCCTTCAGAAAAAATCTGAAAGGACGCTTTTGCGTGATACCACCTTTTTTACAGTCGACTCACATCGACTACCTTACTAACTTCTGCCTTAGCCAAAAGTCACGAGTGATAACGGTCCCGTTCCGTATTAACTGCTTTCACAATCAACAGACTCCAAGCTCATCTTCACTCATTTTGCTAAATGCGTGCTTACACCATCCACGCTCTCTGTTATCTAGGCCACAAGCTACTCTTCTCTTCAGCGTCTTTTAATGATAATTTAATTTTAACAGCTAATATTTTAATGTCAACGCAATTTTTCCACAAATCGTTGGGTGATCTCTTGTGGCCTAGTGATCGCCCCACCAACTACCACAGCTATCACTCCCATATCTCTGATCTGTGAAGCTTCTTGTGGCGTATGGATCTTACCTTCTGCTATCACTTCTAAGCCATGCTCAACCAAACTGTTGATCAATGGAAAATTAGGGCCAGGCAGATGTTCACTTTCTGCAGTATAGCCAGCCAAAGTCGTCCCCACAAAATCCACACCAGCTTGAGTTGCATTAATACCTTCCTCTAGAGTAGAAATATCTGCCATCAATAATTGCTTCGGATACTTGCTTTTAATTTGTTGAATAAATTTAGTGACTGAAAGACCATCGTGTCGCGGACGTAAAGTGCAATCTAGTGCGATCACTTCTGGTTTAACGGTCATCAGCTCATCTACCTCTTGCATAGTGGCCGTGATATAAGGTGCTTCTGGTGGATAGTCACGCTTGACGATCCCGATCACTGGTAAATCTACCTGTGCTTTGATCTGCCGAATATCTTGGACTGAATTTGCGCGGATCCCGACTGCCCCACCTTGCTGTGCAGCTTGGGCCATCAACGACATGACTCCTCCTGCTTTTGTATACAAAGGTTCACCCGGTAGTGCCTGACAAGACACGATCAAACCTCCCTGAACTTGGTTGATAAACGTTTCTTTATTCATATTGGCCTCCTGTTACTTTGACTCGACGTCATCGTTGTCAGTTTAACATCAGACTAACTTGCGTATAAAACAAAATACATTTCTGATATGACTGAAGAAAGGAATTTTTAAGAAAAGTGCTCAGATGTCTTTTAGCCAAGTGACTCAACCCAAAACCTTTCATCCAGTTAACTTTAATGTCAATATCAAAAACATTCATCTTATTTTATGACTAAAGCCCTTGCTACTTAAACCTTACTGACTAGTTACACTCTATTTTACTTTAGCTGGATCGTATCGTCTTTAGTCATCACATAAGAGTATTTTTGACTACTATTCCCAAATGTTGCTGTGCCTTCTACTTGGCTATTTTTCTTCTTTGAAATCAAAAAGCTCATCTTTGACTGTGAGCCATAGATATTTACTTGGTGTCGTTTCTTGTCATATTTAACCTGCGCTGCATTTTTTTTAGGCAGATCTGTTTTTCCTTTGACAAAGCCATACGCCTTGTCTCCAGAGAAATAAACATTGACTTCAGTTTTTTTACCGCCGTCGTTGATTTGCACATTCCAACCCTGATCATCAAGGTAACGTTTATCTGAGTTCCCGGAAAACACGGCTGAACCTAAAATGATCAAAATCACTATTACTGCTAGCATCAAAAAAGTTTTTGGACTGCTCAGCCAGTTATTGGCTTTTTGTGTTAATGATTGTTTTTCTCCTGTCATTTCACTACTCTACTTTCTAAATTTACTGTTCATATTATAACTTACTTTCTTGTTCAATTGTTAATTCGTCAAAACAACTTGGCATCACTTTTTGTTTTACCAAATAAATTTTACTGTCACCACGTCTTATCTCTAAATTTAACCAGATTAATAGAAGCACTCTTAAGTACATACAATACAGTTTGAAAAGTTGTACACTTAAGTTCAGCCTTTTTATTT
Source organism: Ligilactobacillus pobuzihii E100301 = KCTC 13174 (assembly GCF_000349725.1). Classification (GTDB taxonomy): domain Bacteria; phylum Bacillota; class Bacilli; order Lactobacillales; family Lactobacillaceae; genus Ligilactobacillus; species Ligilactobacillus pobuzihii. Next base: position 37,172 of record NZ_KB714704.1, on the reverse strand, counting down.
AACTCAACGTTATCAACATACAAACTTAATTGAAATTAGTCATTACAAAAAGGAAAAGAATACTTTTCTAATTAATAGGATCGCATTCTTTTCCTTCTTTACTTATTCTAACAACAATTATTTACGTGGCTTTTTTACTAATTTCATCTGCGGATGTCCCTTTGATTTTGTCTGTGCTCGATCTGATCGGTCATCTTCATGTGACAATACGCCATCTAAGATCTGCAGCATTTTTTCATCTTCTGAGGCCAAGGTCCCTTGTTGTTGCTCCTGTAATAAAACAGTATAGGCCTGTTTCATTTGCTCTAATTCTTCTGGTGAAGTCTGATTTAAAAATTCTTCACCTAAGTCCCCATTGACAATATCATCAATGTCACCATCAGGCCAATCAGATGGATCCATGCAAGCAGCAACTAAATCTGAATTAGCGACAAAAGCTGCCTTGATCAATGCGTTACTATTTTTAATATAATGTTGGTCATGTTCTAAAAAGGTAAAGTAATTGACCAGTAATGGAACGATCTGTCCCAGTAAGTCGGTATCAATGACTAAAAACTGGGGAAAGTACATGCTGATCACATTTTTAACTGTTTCCGCAGTCCAGCGTTTCGGTGTTCGTCCATCCCCCGTATAAGCAGCCCCGGTAAAGCTGGCGATCACATAATTGATTTGATCGGCCTCCATCGTTTTTTTAAATGGTAGGCCGAAGCGTGATTTTTGGAATTTAGTAATATTTTCATTTGCTTCATTTAGTATCCGTTGTACTGTTTGTTGACTTGGTTCTTTCAAAATATTCAAGCTCCTTTCTACCTTTTTCTAATCTGCTAATAACAAACTATTATTGTCTTACACATGTTGAACCATTATTTATTTCAATATACCAGTTTCATTTTACTCCGATCAATACAAAAAGGCGAGAGCGGGACAAAAGTCGTTTTGAAGCCGGTATGTAATGTCGTTTACGTTATTTTTGGCCGTAGCAAGGCGCAGGATAGGAATGGCGTATATGGCATTACATTGAGAATTCAGACTTTTGAAACGCGTTTATGCCATAAAAATCACAAGCAATAATTTGATTATTTTTAGTCAAAGAAGAGACTGGGACATTATTTTGTCCCAGCCTTATTCCAATTTTTTTGTATTTTAAATTCTTTATTTAAAAATCGCCAAATCAGCAAGACCGTGACGTAAACGTAAAGCATCCCATGGCATATGTTCAGCCATCGTCAAACCTACTATGTCAGCTGTCTGAGAAATGTCAGTTAATAAGCGTAGTACTTGGTCAAGCTTCATCGTTCCGATCGCAGCGTCAAAGTCGCGCTTATCCAATCCTGGTTCTGCCGGTAAAATGCTGTGAAAATCGGCAGGGTCTAAAACATCTAGGTCAGCGTGGATCACAACTTTAGTGTATCCTTGTTGCTTGATCCAGTTGGTAACTGCTGTACTTTCAGTTGCCAGAGCTTCTGGGGTCACATACTGCAAGTTCAATTCACTAACAGCTGCATCCATCGGTCGTAGTTGATCATGACGTAAGCCCGCCAGCAAAACATCCTCTTTTTTGAAAGGATTCTTAATGGCCTGGTTGAAGTTTTGTGCACCCCTGCCTAACAGATTTGATAATGCCATTTCATGTAAATGATGGGAGGTCTTGGTTGTTGCCACATCCGGATGAGCGTCTAACCAGATCAAACCCAATTTAGCTGGATATTTGCCATGCAAATAATCAAAAGGGGCTTGTGAAACGCTACAATCTCCGCCAAGTGTCAACACATTCAAGGGTTCCTTAGCAACTAAAATATCATATGTAGCCTGCATCTGTTCGATTAAGGTAGCCCCAGCATCGACTTGCCCATCACTTTTAACCTCAGAACTAACAGGAGTAAAAATGGTTTCTGTCTCATCAGAGTAGCTTGGTGGCACAATGTGTGATAGTAGTCGGGCTCCGAAACTATAATTTTCATTCATTCCTCCCTGCCATTGTTCACTGACTAATCTAATAGTTTTTACAGTCATTCAAAAACCTCCAAGTTTAATTCCACAATATTTGTCCTCTCTTTTAATCATACTAACTCAGATCATTTCTACAATTCAAACGCTCGCATTCTTAAAATGGTGTACCTTTTTTCAAAAAGCAACCCATCGTTAGGATAATTTAAAAGTGTCTTCAACTTATTATTTTATCGCTTTCAATAAAAATTTCCAGTTAAAGCACTAACAAACGTACATTTTAACTATACAATAGTAAATTGGTTATTAAAGAATTGTACAAATACTATTTCTCAAAAATTAGTTTTCAAGATATACTTGAATTGATAAGTAATTCACATTATTTTCGCCAAATATTTACCCTTTTGTTTCTGGTTAAAATCACATAAAGTGAGGCTAACCTGTTTTTTAACAAAATAAATAAAGCGGTTACATTATTGCTTTTAAACTATTTGTAATCGATGCCTGTTATAATTCATTAATTTATTATTCATTTTATAGCACTTATAAGTAATCATTTTTCAAATACCTTTTTACGCTTATTTTCACTTGTGTTAAAAAAGCTTGCTTGCGAATTGCTTGTCAGGAAATGTTGTACTAAAAATTTTTTCAACAATGGAGGGACTAATTATGTTGCCAAAAAAATCTTTCGCATTTTTAATTGAACAGTTGCTCATCAACTTACTTGTTTCCTTTAATATCTCAATGGCGATCAACATTTTACACGATGCGCCACAAAACTTCGGATCACTTTTTCAACCAACTTTATATGGATGGATCATCGCCTTGTTGATGGCTTATCTATTACCCTTACCTAAAATAGGAACAGCCGTTGGGAATTTTTGTTTGGGGTCTAATAGTAAGTATGACACGATGATCGGGATCGTCTTGATCAACGTTGTAACGATCGTATTCATTTTAACGATGGTCTTCGGTGGAATTTCTTGGGGATCTGTAATGGATTGGTTATCATCATTACCATTCACCATTCTGACAGGTACTGTCGTAGTCTTCTTATTCAGTGGTCCAATAACCCGCTTTGCTTCACTTTTCTTACCAGCTAGCATGGCTGAATTAGACTAACAAAAGCTTGGAAAATAAACAGAAAAAACGTCAGCTGTTTGTGTTGCTGGCGTTTTTTGTTGGCCCATTTTCTCACATGTTCATATTACCAAGCGTTTTTATCCTTCTAATCAACGAACACGGCTTTTTGTGTAACTTCGATCTCTGGGTCCAAAGACTGTATTACCGGACAATGACGGTCGATCAAACGTAAACAACTTATCGCTTTTCTTTGATCTTCATTTGTCACTTTTAGGCAAAAAGTGATTTCGATCTGTTTTAGTGGTTGTGCTGGTTTCTTTTCATTTCTAGTGTAAGAAACCTCAGCCTGAACCATCTCAAATGACACGTGTGAATTTTCTAAAATTTCTTGATAAACGTATCCACCACAACAGGCCGTCGCGGCAACGACCATCTGAACTGGTGAATAACCTTGATTGGCTTTTAATACCCAGTTTTCTGGTGTATGAGGCAACACAAAATTACCATTATTTGCTTGTAATACCAATTGTTTTTTCTTATCTGTACTCATTATCATCCACCCCTGCTGTATTTCGTAAACATATAATAACAAGGATCAGGCAGTTGAGATCCTCAAGTTTTTAACCCCCTATATGCACAAAATCCCAGTTATCACCTAAAAAGCCGCTTATAATTGATCACTAACTTTCTTAGTTTTTTACGGTTTAGTGATTTGCTTATTATACAAAACATTTTCATAAAAACAAAGCCCTGACCTACCGCAAGGGTACATCAGGACTTTGTCCGCAGTTAAAATTCAATTTTTTATAAGTCAATTTCTAAATAGATCGGTGTGTGATCTTGCCTAGTGCCCGAATCTACCATTTCAGACTTAACAATTCGGTCTTTAATTCGGTCACTAACTAGGTAATAATCGATCCTCCATCCCGAATTATTAGTCTTACTAGTCTTTACACGTTGAGCCCACCATGAATAAGCACCTTTAATATCCCCATGCACTGCACGGAAACTATCGGTAAAGCCATTGTCTAATAGTTGGGTGAAATCAGCCCGTTCTTCATCAGTAAAACCAGCTGAGCGATGATTACGGTCAGGATGAGCCAAATCGATCTCAGTATGTGCACAGTTAAAGTCGCCTGAAGTGATAACTGGTTTTTGTTGATCGAGCTCCTTTAAGTATTCGCTATATCTTTCGTCCCAAACTTGGCGGTCGGCTAAGCGATCTAATTTATTGCCAGAATTTGGTGTATAAACTTGCGACACAAAACATTTGTCTAGTTCTAAAGTCGTGATCCGCCCTTCCTGATCCATCGTTTCAGGAGCACCGATCTTGGGATAGGTAACTTTTGGTGCTAATACCTTTTTATAGATAAACATTGTACCCGCATATGACTTGCGGGCGGGTTCTTCTGAACTGCGCCAGGCAATATCATAGTCAGGAAAAAAGTCCTTCAAGACGTCTAAATGCTTTTTAGTTGGTCCCTTAGCCGATAATTTAGTTTCTTGAATAGCGATCACATCAGGATCATATTCAGTGATCGTCTTTAAAACATCTCTGGAGAGTAGTGCTCGGTTCGAATCACTAGTCAAAGCTGCATTTAATGAATCAATATTCCACGAAATTAGTTTCACGATTGTTCTCCTTTACCGCATAATTTTATTGTTACTGTTAACTATAACACGAAACATGTATTTTATTGAAAAACGCAACTTAAGTCACTTTTTAGTGAAAAATCAGAGTCTAATAGTCATTGCAATTAACCACTTTATTTTAAAAAAATAAATTTTCAATTACAATAAGCACGAATTATGTGTACTGACCATCAAACGGTAAATGAGGGGTAAAATTTGGGAAAGTTTATTAATAAGTATAATAAGATACTAGTAACAGTTTTCTTGGCTATAATTATCAGCATAATCTTCATCTATGGCTTCAGCCTGAAAAAAGATCAAATAACAAAATCAACCTACCACGTAACAATAGCTGAAAATGTATCACCGTATTGTGGAAAAGGTACAGTTGCCAGCAATTCAACGTACACTAAGCAAATTCCTACAGATGCACTCTTAAGTACTGAACTAAGAAATGAACAGACGGTTCAAAAAGGAGAAGCACTTGCTGTCATTTCTTTTCCAGCAAAACAGGCAGAATTAAAACAAGTCCAAACTAACATCACAAGCATCAAAGAACAATTGGAAGAACAAAAAATAACCAATGAAAACCATAATCAGCCGGATTTTAAGGTCGGTAAGGATAAAGACTCAGCCGACCAAGTAGAAATGCAAACACTAAGATCAACTCTCATACAAAATCAGCAAATAGCTATTAACAATTTACAAAACAGGTTAACTGAACTACAAGCAAACAAAGATGAACTTTTAGGGCAAAGTGAAATTGAAGTCATTGCACCATTTGACGGCACATACCAACTAAAGCAACTAAAAAATGGTCAACAAGAAATAATAGTCTTTTCAAAAAAACGCGTTTTAGAAGCGCTAGTACCACAAATGAATTACACTCAGGTTAAAAACAACGCCAAGATCACTTTAAAAAATTCAATTCTGGCTGAAAAACAAGACAGTAAGATCTCTTTTGTTTCAGAATTACCAATCACACAAAAACACGCTGATCAACCTGCATATAAGTTTACCGTTCCTGTAGATGCGGCCTTCTTAAACGGTCAGGTCGTAAAATTTAAAGTACCGCAAACAGGAGTACAGGTCCCAAAATCAGCTGTTCAAAAGAACCATGTTTACTTAGTTCAGCCAAATGGAAAAGCACAAAAAATTAATGTCACGGGAAAACCCTTGGGTCAGAAGTTTATCATCAGCGATGGACTAAAAAAAGGTGACAAAATCATTATTGATCCAAATAAAAATTTGCACAATGGACTCCAGATCCACGAACGTAAATAGCTGCGAAAAATCGTCCAAAATCGACTCTAAATAACTCCAAGCTACTCAATCTTCTTATTAGGTCTTAAACATTGCTACATTTATATATAGAAAGATTTTATACCTGATCAATCTGATAAAATATGCCATTGAAGTTCGCCAGAAACACCATCATTTAAAACTTTAGTGATCAAATCAATGATCTCAGTAGCTTGTGGACGGTCTGCTCTTTTAAAGTAAAATATCAACGAGGAGATAATCATTGAAGAGGTTACTTCAATCAAGAAATCTGTTTCAAATTCGTTTTTTTCTGAAGTCGAAGTTAGGTGGGCTTTAATAATTTTACCCAAACAATCGGTCAATTTAGTGCGAAAACTTGGATCACCATCTGGCCCTAAAAGTAATTGATAATAAGGTTTGTATTTTTGATAGAGCTGCATACAGTGTTCCACTGACAAGGAAATATCATTCTTGGCAATAATTTTTTGCACTGACGGCTGCATTAAATCAGGTAAAAGCCGATTTTCAAACCGCTCCAATAAGTCATAGACATCGGCAAAATGTGCATAAAAGGTGCTGCGATTACACCCGGCCAAAGTAATGATCTCACGGATCGTGATTTTGCTGATCTTTTTCTGTTGGTATAACTGCCAAAATGCCCGCATGATCTTTTGTTCTGTAGAATTTATTTCTCCCAACTGTGCCATTATTTTCCTTCCTTAGCTACTAAACCGACAAAACGCCTTAAATTGTTGGTTGTCGTCAAAGTCAATATCCTTATAATTTTTGATGTCGACTTAAATATTATCTTACTTAAATGTAGTAGACAAGGGAGAATAAATATATGCAATTAATTATTTTAGCGTTTATCGGTTTTGTCATGGGAATCGCCACTGTCATCACAGGCGGAGGTGCTGGAGCTTTATACGTCAGTGTCTTAACTTTATTTTTTAATATTTCACCCGCAGTTGCCACAGCCACATCATTAGCTACTATGTTCCCAACAGCTGCGATCAGTGCATATCTCCACGCTCAAAAATCTAACGTCAATTTCAAGATCGGTTGGACGATGTTAGGCTGGGGAACAGCCGGTGCATTAGTTGGTTCTTATTTTTCTGGCGATATTCCTGACAACAACTACAACACATTAATTGGCAGTGTCATCGTAGTTTTAACTGTCCTAATGATCATCAAAAAAAGAAAGCCCACTGATACTAAAAGTGAGCTTAATACTAGTCAGACAAAACGTTTTTGGCAAGCTAGCTTTTTTGGAATTATTAGTGGTGTGTTATCAGGACTAGTTGGGACCAGTGGAACGACTGCAATTATTGCAGGATTAACTTTACTAGGCTGTACGACCATGCAAACAGTCGGGACTTCCGTCTTTGTTTTGGCTGGTATATCTTTGGTAGGTTTTTTAATGCGCGCCGGTGTGGGAACTGTTGACTGGCTATTAGCCGGTGTGTTGGCCGGAGGAGCAATATTAGGCGCATTCTTTGGCACATTTTTATTGACCAAATCAATTTCGCAAAAGAAAAACTCTCAAAATAATAATTTGATCGATGCTTTGATAATTATTGGCAACATGGCGATGGGAATTACTCTGTTATTCAAATAAATCATGCGACATATTTTATGTCTATGATAAATTTTTCAAACTAAACCTAAAAACTACCAGTCTCTTAAGTAATACTTCCACAAATCATTAACGTTAACTAAAAAGTACATTAATTAAACCACCTTACGATATTGAAATGCTGAATATCATGGGCGGTTTTTTACTTGGCGAATAAAAAATAGAATTAATTGTTGACACGGTGTCACCCCCGTTGGTATGATTGTAACTGCAATAAGTGACACGGTGTCACTAAAAATGAAATGGAGGTTAAGTCAATGGTATTACCAACCTTTGAAAATTTAAAACCCGACAAGCAGAATCGCATCCGAAACTCATTATTAAACGAGTTCTCCAACTATCCCTTAGCCGAGGCTCAAGTTGCAAGAATCGTATCTAATGCCGGAATTTCTCGCGGCGCTTTTTACAAGTATTTTGAAGACTTGACTGACGCATATAATTATATTTTCGATATCGCAATGTTCCAAATTCATCAAGAAATGCCGAAAACACCAAACGCAAGTAATGTCGATGAGTACGTTGAATCAATACGACATTTTGTTAGTGGTACTGATAAAAAAGGTTACAAAGATTTAATCGAAAAACACTATAGATATAACGAAGGTTTTTTAGGTAGCGAGCCGACAAAGTTGAGACTATCCGATGATAGCTATTCAACATGGGCTGTCACCGTGCTATACCACCAAACAGTCCGTGATATAGTACTTGACCCGGTCAATATCGAACAACGCATTGAGCAACTCCGAAAGGTATTGCGAAAGGCTTATTAATAAAGGAGAATCTACTATGTTTTTGGCTTTAAAGGAACTCAAAAAAGAAAAAATTCGTTCTGGCTTAATTGTGACAATGATTGTTTTGATCGGTTACTTAATTTTCATATTAACAAGTCTTGCACTTGGATTAGCTCAACAGAATACTGACGCCATTAATTCATGGGGTGGCAATCGCATTGCGCTTAATTCCAATTCAAATGTCGATATGCGTCAATCATTCTTAACAAAAGACGAAGTTGGTACATTAAGTAATAAAGAATCACTAATTGGAGAAACATCAATTGTTGCTAAAGCAAAAAGCCATAAACAATTAGCGGCAGTTTTCGTTGGGCTCAAATCTAATGAATTCATTTACAAAAACATTGACCTCGACAGTGGTCGAAACGTAAAAGACACACATGAAATAGTTGCTGATACGGCCTTTAGACTTGAAGGGTATAAGCTTGGTAGTAAAGTTAAACTCAACGATGATAAGCAAAAATTTACCATTGTTGGCTTCACTAAAAAAGCAAAAATGAACGTTGCTCCAGTTGTTTATGGTCAACTAGATACATGGCAAAGTTTACGTGACATTACTGGTGGTCCAATTGCATCAGCGATAATCTCTAAAGATTCAAAATACGATAACATCCACAAAGGCGTCAAGACTTATGACAAACAGCAAGTGATCGATAAACTCCCGGGTTATCAAGCGCAAACAACCACGTTCATTATTATGATCGGCTTCTTAATGGTTATTTCGCTAATCATTATCGCAGTGTTCTTGTACATTTTAACCATGCAAAAGCTACCGAATTATGCCGTCTTGCGTGTACAAGGCATTCCAAGTAAAGTTCTCGTAATGGCAACCATTGCACAATCATTCTTACTCGTTATCACTGGATTAATTGTTGCTACGTTGCTCACTACAGCAACTGCACTTGTTATTCCTGCCAGTGTTCCAATGGCGTTTGATATTCCAGTCCTTGGTGCAGTTGGTGCTGGTCTGTTGGTAATGGCTATGATTGGTGGTTTAATTCCTATCAAGTCTGTATTGAGTGTTGATCCTGTTTCAGTCATTGGAGGGTAAATTAATGAACTCATTTTCAGTAAAAAACGTAAATCAAATTTTCGGAACTGGTACCGCTAAAGTACACGTTCTTCACGATGTTAATTTTGAAGCCGATCCCGGTAGTCTAAGTTTGATCATGGGACCATCAGGTTCAGGCAAAAGTACATTCCTCACGATTGCCGGCGGGCTTCTTACGCCAACATCAGGTACAGTAAAAGTCAATGGTATCAGTTACAACGAACGTTCAAAAAAAGAACGTGATGCACTGCGCCTTGACTCAATTGGCTTCGTTCTACAGGAGTATCACTTACTTCCCTATCTAACGATTGCAGATCAGTTTAAACTTGTCGATAAAGTAAAGCCCAACGGGAACCTATCACCTGATGAACTTGATGACGTTCTAGAAACCCTTGGTATCAAGTCATTATTGAACAAATATCCTGCCGAATTATCAGGCGGGCAACAGCAACGTGTGGCAATCGCCAGAGCCTTATATCCAAATCCCGCAATCATTCTTGCAGACGAACCTACAGCTGCACTCGATAGCTCTCGTGTCAGTGTCGTAGCTGCCTTATTAAAAAACTTGGCTGTAAAGCACAACAAGGCTGTTGTCGTTGTCACACATGATGCACGACTAATTGAATCAGCTGACCATTTGTACGAGATGAGTGACGGCTATCTATCGGTTAAAGAACCAGTTAATAACTACTAGAGTCTTTCCCAACTATGTTTGTGCATTTTGAACAGCAATCCACGTAAACTTTTCAGGATTGCTGTTTTTTTCGTTGAGATTGACCGTCTGATGAAAATTTCAAAAAAGAAGAAATCTATATTAAAAAACAAACTCATACTAACGTTTTTTATGCTCGTAATGATTGCATCTACCTTGATTTTGTTGGGTGGGTTATTAATAAATGTCAAATTTAATAGAGCCGAGACCAAATAAAAAATGGCGCTGAATTTTTTCAGCACCATTTTTATTTGAATTACAGACTAAACTGATCCAAAATTACAACCAAACATCTGTAAATAAATTTGGCGGACTACCCTAGTATTTAAACTAATTTCTAATTAGATATCGCACCAAACTTGTTAATTACAGGGAGTTCCATCACCAAGTTCACTTGGCGCCTTATTCCCACTCAAAAGAAACAGGTATGCAGCTAACGTTATTAAATCACTGTTATAAGCGTATTATGTTTTTTCAAGTAGACTTTTGGTAGACATCTATCTTTTTTTTAATACTTTGATTCCCATTAAAATTAATCATTGTTTCATGTGGTGAAGAATATTTCACAACACCCGATAACCTATTTGCTACCTCTAAACTTCTGCCAGACCAAAAACGGGCATAATATTTTAATGTTATTTCTGGACTAGAGTGCCCTAACCTTTTGGAAACGGTCAAAACATCAAAATTATATTTATTGATCAATAAACTAGCATGGGAATGTCGCAATTCTTTAGGTTTAATTGGTTCAACATCTGCCAATTTTGCGTATCTTCTGATTATTCTTCCTATCGTATCTTTATAAATAGGTTGATCAGTAACACTTAAAACAAAGTATTTAAGTCCATAATCTGTTTGTCTTTTTTTCCATCTTTTTAAAAGTGCCACAGTATCGTCATCTATATTAATAGTTCTTTCGCCATTTATTGTTTTAGTATGTGGTTTCCGGTAATATTTGCCACCTTTATATCGTTCTAAAGTATGATTGACATACATACATTTAGAATCGAAGTCCACTGAATCCCAAAATAATGCAAGTCCTTCACCTACACGCATACCAGTCATAAAATAAAGCCACAAGGCAACAAAGCACATGTTTTCATAAAAATCGTCGGTATATATGCAAGAAATAACCTTTTCGAAGGTTTCTAAGTTCCAATAGCTTATTTCCCGTTTACCTTTAGGAATTGCTCGTAATGCATTTTTCTGACGGGCCACATTTTTGGAAACAAATTCCAAATCAACGGCCTCATCTAAAGTTTTTCGGAAAAGAGTATAAATCTGCGAAGCATATCCTTGCGAATAATTACCTTCATCAGTATCTAACAACCACGTTCTAAATTGCAAACACTCTAATGGGCTTATTTGCGATAACTTTTTATCGCCAAACCAGTTTTGAACTATTTTAAAAATCGTCTGTCTTGAATCCCAAGTTCCAGTCTGCACATTTCCCTTATACATAGGCAAAAATATTTTTTCCATAAATTCACCATAAGTTAAACCATCGCTACTAAGTTTAGACGCATCTTTATATTTACGTTTAATCCGTTGCACCTCGTTAGAAGCTTGTTTCGCAGTTTTGAAATGATTTCCTTTTTCGTCTCGTTTTGCTTTCTTTATTTTCTTTTTTCCAGTTACCTTATTCCTTCCTATATAAACACTGATGTAATACTCTCCATTTTTATCACGATATACATTTTGATACTTAGTTTTCGACATTCTTATCATCCTCTATAGATATCGAAAACCCTAATATAGCTTCAACTGCTCTAACAGGTACTTTACCTAACTTAGGTTTATTATAGAACTCATAGCCATCTTCTACCATAAAAACTTTTGCTTTTTTGATGACATCTTTAGCAGTGTTAGGAAGAAATCCCAATTTAACAATGTCTTCTTTATCTAATGTAGTTTTTATCAAAAGTATCACCTTTCATTTTCCTGCAAAAAGTGACATAATGCATCTAGATGATGATTATTCTCATAATCACTACTACCGAACTCGCCAAAGTAATCGGTAGCTTTTTTTACATCTTCTCTAGATACATCTACAAACAGCTGTTCAATACAATTTATCTTCGTAGTCCTCCTGTGCTTTCTAATCCAGATCTTTGCGTCTTTGTTAGGTTTATAGTTTTTTTTATACCAAACAAAAAGCCCTAAAAATAACATATATAAAATATCTGTCCCCCATAATTTATCAACCTTGTAGAAGAGTGGCATTAATCCAGAGTTGTTTAATTGGTGTTTCAATGAACTCCCTAAATCGTTGTCTCTTGGACTAGGTTTACTAAATTTGAGTACAGATTCATCCAATAGCTTTTCTAAATCAGCCGAAATGTTAAGAACTTCTCCGGTTTCAGTATTTACGAGCTTGTATTTTTCCAAAATTTTATTAACTACAAGGTTCTGCAACTGTTTTTCATTAAATTCCTTTGAACGTAATATTTCAGTTATTTGATGTGCATAGTCCCGTCTAAAAACCACTTCGAACCTTGTCCAGCTTTCACAATCCACAGCCTCTTTCATTCTAAAACCCTGCTGCTCTATTTGCTCCGCCTTTTTATCGTACACTCTCATTCTAGAAGTTGTGCCTGCTTTAGATGAACCAATATAAAATGTTTGTAAATGGCTTTCCTTTAAAAATGCAGTTGTTTTTCTTTTTTTATTCCCTCCTCCATATAACTGCAGAGTAATCTTTCCGTTGTTAATATCTGTGTATAGCTCATTTAGGTTAATCGCATAATTAAAATAATCTGCCGTAAAATCTATTCGGCTCAATCTAATTTTATAATTTTCACCAGTGTTTATAAGAAGCAATAATTTACTGGGATTCATCTCTTGACCAGTTAAATTAAGATAATCAGAAACATATTGATTCCAAGCTTTTGCACCAAAGTGAAATATGATTCCCATATTTTTCTTAAAATCATTGTACGCAATAATAATTGAATTAGCTGTCTGAAATTCATAAGTTTGATTATACCTTGGAAAATTAGTCAAACTATATTCGATGCTTCCATATAAAGCCTTTAAACCTGTACTATTTTCAAACTCGTCAATTAAGCATAATGCGTCGCGACACCAGTCAACCGTTTGATTGTCAGGATAAACTGGAACTATACTAATACTCAACTCGTCGATACCAACTTTTATATTCTTTTTGATATAGATCACCTTCTTTCACTAGCAAATGGTGGAGTCTAGGTCATTACATATACTAGACTTTACATCTCAGACTTAATCTTTATAGAAAGCTGGGGAAAATTATACCAATCTCCCCAGACCTCTCAAGGTTTGCACCAAATTATAATTATATTTGAAAAATATAATTATAATTTGGCACTACAGTTAAAGAATCGCACATCACAATATAAGTTGAAACAATACAATTACTATGAAAAACATAACAATCAATAAGATATTTCTTACGAAATTACACTCTCACGAGCCTAAAATAAAAATCTAATTCTTCTAGCAATCTTTGAATCAAGAAAGTAGAATGGTCATCCGATTTTCTTCCCACTTGCCCCTTAATTTCTTTGTAAAACTTATTCTGATATGCATTATTTTTAACTAACATCGATAACAGCTCATACGGTTTTTCCATGTTTCTTGATTCAAAACTCAAATTAATAGTTCTCCATTCGTTCATCTCATACAGATACTCTTCCTTAATTGTTTTAATTTTATCTAAATCGTCCTTCTTCTTACTCTCCAATTGTCTAAAAGATATTTTTTCTCTTTTAAATTGCTTTTTTTTAAATTCAAATTTCTTTTTTTCCTTACTAAAAGTTTCCTGTTCTTCTGCAATTTTTTCCTTATGCGCCAAATAGTCGAAAATAACACCAAAAGGTTTTAAGTCCAAAAAATAGATTCTTATAGCTAGATAAATACCCGTTATTATTCCAGCTACAGCTAATGGGACAAGCACAACTACAGGAATGGCTGTAATACAATGCCACATAAATAGCAATGTTTTCATTATGCGAACCTATTTAATTTTTAGTAACTTACCAGTAAGCTCTATACCAAGATACTTTCTATTACCTCGTGTCCGACCAGCATAGGCCTTGGAATCCGACACCTCAACTTGGACATTTGAGTATAATTCGGGTTCATCAACAACATTTATTTTGAAAGTATCTCCTGCAACTTCCCCTTGGTCCAATATACAAATTGTGGCTATATAACCTACTTGCTTGTCTGACTTTTTTCTATTAACTTTGTCAAAGCCAAACAACGGTTCAATCCTTTTAACAACTGCACCACTCCCATTGACAGCTTCAACTAATTCGGGATTAACAATTACCCTTTCGTTCCACTTAATTATAAGATCACCTCATACATAAATTTTTGTTGACTTAAAAAGTAAAGCAACAAAGCTGAGTTTACATCTTCATAATAGACAGCGTCAAACTCCGTTATTAACGTAAAAATATAGGGGTTTTAGAAATAATATTGTTTGCTAAAAGATGAAAATAAAAAACAAAAAAAATCAATAAGTCCTTATCTTGTAAATTAAAATGAAACTAAATAATCTAAATTCTTGACAAACTGCAATGTCCAATGAAGCTTGCATTAAACTAAGTTGAAACTAAATTGAAACTAAAAAACAAAAAAATTATGCGAAAAATCATAGCTCCCGCTTAACCTTATAAACCAAACTGAAACTAAAAATTCGTAATTTTAATCTTTTTTGAAATATAGTAAATTTTTCTTAATAATTTCTTAACATTTACCGCTATTTATTACAAAAAAAGGCTAGAAATAACTTTGTAAAGTCATTTCTAGCTTTTAAGGAAAGTGTATAAATATTTAACCACGATTATTTCAAGGATATATCATAAATTTTTCCACTTGAGCTTGTATCATCATATGGATCTTTATTGTCACGTCTTTGAGGATAGGATGTAAATGAACTACTCTTCTTTAACTTTCCTTCCTTAAGTACTACACCAGAATAGTTATCTGTTAAATACTGGCCGTCACCATGATTATATATCAACGAAAGTGATTTTTTCCCCTGGTCAAAAACAACATGTACTAGTTCATCTCCATGATGCAATTCATCAAGTTCATCGATAAAACTACTCAAGTTTTTTACATTCTTTTTATTTGTAGGCAAATTATCTATAGTCAAAATAACATGGGCGTTCTTTCTACCAATAAAATTATACTTATCAGAATATCGATTTAAATCATCTGCAATTTTCCTCTCGGTTGTTTTAACCTTATCTCCGTTCTTTAATCCCCCATTATGATTAGCCTTGAATGTGTCCTCAACATGTTTTGAAACAACTTTAGGAGTTGAGGAATTTGCCTTAACAGTATCAAAATAGCCGTGTGTATTCGTCCCTCTGACTTTTAATCTAAGTTTTTTGGTAAATGAACTAACATTGAGATTCTTAACTTTTTTCAGCCCTTTAACTTTATAAGTCTTAGATTCAGATTTAAGTGGATTAGTCTTATCATCAGACGTCTTAATCGCTATTATAACTTTCTGGCCATTCTTTAAATTTCCATTTGAACTTTCATTAATTTTTGTTCCCTTTTGCCATTGATATATCTTTGCCATTTTATCTTTGTCTTTGCTACTCATTGATTCAGAATCATCAAAATTTTCAGGTTCAGCTAACTCGTCTGGGTCTTTTAACAATTCTTTAGTCCAATAATCACTCATTTTTGCTTTATCGGTAAAAATCTTCATTTCAGCTTTTGCCAGCTTATCTCTGTCATAAGACATGTATCCGGAGTCATTATATCCTCCAAATTCAACTTTTACATCTGCTTTTTTCAATAAGCTAGTTTTTCTATCATGTAAAATAAAACCAAACAAAACAATAATTATCACAACAATTCCTATAACAATCCATAATTTTCTATTTCCTTTTGTAGAACTATTATTACTTTTCAATGTTTTCTCCTATTCCCTATATGATTTCAAATACTATCCTTTATTAACCAAATGCCATACAATAATTCTTTTCATTTGAACTTCTGGAAAAGCTTCTCTATTAACTGAGCTAGCAAAACGTTCAGCTCTATCACCATCTCTAAATACTAAAGCATCTTCAGCACTTGCTGAATAAGTATATGAATGATTAATACCGTCGATCGATTTCAAATATTTCCTATACCCTGTCACCGGATCAGTTAATACAATTCTATACTTAGGCGAAACTATTCTTTTTACAATAAAATAAACTACACCAACAAAAATCAACAAAGTTATAATATTGCTCAAAAAGTTAAAAATTACCCCCATATAAACTACCCCCTTATCTAAAAAAGCATTATATATCATATACTACCTCTAACTCTACAGTTAATCAACATTGTCAATATAATATAGTAACTAACTAAATGTACAAATATAATTTGTTAATATACTTATCCAAAATCCCTACTATTCATAGTAAAGGCAAACTTTACTATCTAGGGAGAAAAAAATGAATATTAATATACTTATTGGAACAAACATCAGAAATAGAAGACTGAGTCTAGGTTTAAGCCAAGAAAAATTAGCAGAATATAGTGACCTTTCAACAAATTTTATTTCAAAACTTGAACATAGCTCCGAACAAAACATCAGTATTAACAAGCTTGAACAAATTTCTAAAGCTTTAAATACTGATATCACATCCTTAGTAAGCCCCAAAAACCAAAACAATAATAATAATTTAACCTTTTCACCAAATATAAATCTGTTACTTAAACAGCTTGACCATCTTGAACCAGAAAAGGCTGAGCGTCTCGCAAAATATTTTTCCAATATCATAGATGAATTATAAAAAGCAACCTACAAATTTGTACACAAAAAACTAGAATTAACTTTACTGAGCTAATTCTAGTTTTTTGGTAGAAACTTGGTAGACATCTTACACTTAAACATCGATTTTAAGTTAAGTAAAGCACACTCAAATCGCTACAAATTAAGGTTTCCCTTTCAAGTTGCGTAAAACTGCTATTCCCACTCAATTGTGGAAGGCGGCTTAGAAGTAATGTCATACACAATGCGGTTAACATGATCTACTTCGTTCACGATCCGAACAGAGATTTCTTGTAAAACATCCCAGGGGATCTGTGCAAAGTCAGCAGTCATGCCATCGATCGAGTTGACGGCACGGATCCCAACTGTATAGTCGTAAGTCCGTCCATCACCCATGACACCTACTGAACGGATACCTGGTAGGACAGTAAAGTACTGCCAGATTTCTTTATCTAAACCATGTTGAGCGATAACTTCGCGTAAGATCGCATCACTATCACGCACGATTTGTAACTTGTCTTCGGTAATTTCACCGATCACACGAATCCCTAGACCAGGACCAGGGAATGGCTGACGCCAAACAAGTTCGTGGGGCATTTCTAGTTTTTCACCTAATTCACGGACTTCATCCTTGAATAAAGTATTCAAAGGTTCGATCAATTGAAAGACCATGTCTTCTGGCAAGCCACCAACGTTATGGTGTGACTTGATCGTTTGAGCTGTATCAGTCCCTGATTCGATCACATCGGTATAAAGTGTGCCTTGAGCTAACCACTTAACACCTTTTAATTTAATAGCTTCATCATTAAAGACCTGGATAAATTCATTACCGATGATCTTTCGTTTCTTTTCAGGATCTGTCACACCAGATAACTTGTCCAAGAAACGTTGTTGTGCATCAACTTTGATAATGTTCAAGCCGAATTTGCCAGCCAAACTATCCATCACAAGTTGCGCTTCATTTTTCCGCAACAAACCGTGGTCAACAAAGATACATGTAAGCTGATCGCCAATTGCTTTATGTAACAAAACACCCACAACCGATGAATCAACTCCGCCAGACAAGCCTAACAAGACTTTATCATCGCCGACTTTTTCACGGATCTTATCGATCTGCATATCAATAAAGTCTTCCATCGACCAGTTAGAACGTGCTTCACAGACATCAAATGCAAAATGACGCAAAATATCATTCCCGTATTCTGTATTACGAACTTCTGGATGGAATTGCAAACCGTAGAATTTCTTGGCATTATTTGCCATCGCAGAAATCGGACAGTTAGGACTCGTTGCTGTCGACTCAAAACCTTCTGGTACGGCTGTAACCAAGTCACCATGACTCATCCACACCGTTTGTTCTTCCGGCAAGTCTTTAAATGTTGGCGCCTGATCATCTGTAATTTGAATCAGAGCCTTCCCATATTCTTTATTCGCTGCACTTTCAACCTTGCCACCCAGTTCATTAGCCATGATCTGCATTCCGTAACAGATTCCTAACACTGGGATACCCAGGTTGAAGATTTCAGGATCAACGTCAAAAGAACCTTCATCGTAAACACTGTTAGGACCACCTGATAAAATGATCCCTTTAGGTGCCATTTCCTTGATTTCAGCGGCTGTCAGTTTATGTGACAGCAATTCAGAATACACACCGAATTCACGGATACGCCGTGTGATCAGCTGGTTATACTGACTCCCGAAATCGAGGACGATGATCTTGTCGAAGTCCTTTATATCAACTTTAGCCAAGATATTCACCTCATTTTAAATTTTACACTAACTACTCAATTTATTGTAACGGCGGTTGTCCCGTCGGTCAATCTTTTCTCAAGAAAAACCGGACAAAAAAGCAGACTCAAACGAATTTACGCAAGTAAAGTTCGTCAACCAAATGATTTTTTCCTTTATTCAAGATTAAATCTGCGCGATTTCTTGTCGGTAAAATATAGGAATGCAAGTTTTTATGATTAACGTCATTCCACAAATCTTCTGCCATCTTATGAGCAATATCACGGTCACCAATTGCATAGGCATGATAATAATCTTCGGGCTTATCCTTTGCTTTATCCAAAATTAAATCAAAACGTTCCATGTACCATTTTTTGATCAGAGGTTCAGCAGCATCGACATAAATTGAAAAATCAAAAAAGTCACTGATATAGATCTGTTGGTTACTTGGCAACTGTAAAACATTGATTCCCTCTAAGATCAAGATGTCCGGCTGGTCGATCACATCATATTTACCTGGGATACGGTCATAAACCGAATGTGAGTAAACTGGAGCTTTAGCGGTCAAACCATTTTTAACATCGTTGATAAAATTGATCAAAGCTTTCATATCATAGCTTTCGGGAAAGCCCTTACGTTTCATTAAATGTCTTTTCTTCAATTCATCAGACGGATACAAAAAACCATCAGTCGTGATCTGCTGAATCTTATTATGTGGGAAAATGTCAGTCAGTAAGTCCCGCAATAAACGCGCAACCGTACTTTTACCAACAGCTACAGAACCAGCGATCCCGATAATAAAAGGTGGCTTCTTATGTTTGATACCTAAAAAATCTGCCAATTTTCCCTGCGCATAGTTACGAGACTGCATCCGCATCCCCAACAAATGAACAAGCGGCATGTATATTTCTTCTACATCTTTTAAAGAGATCACATCATTCAATGATTTGATCCGCATTAATTCTTGACTAGATAAAGGAACATAGTGATCCCGATAAAATAAGCGCCATTCTTCACGTGGGATCTGATAATAATTAAGTCGATTTTCCATTAGTGATAAACGCCTTCCACATTTGATTTAAACATTCGCTATGCATTATAGCATACCAGACACGCGTTTGTACTATTTTGATGTCAAAAATAAAATCGTTTTCGTGCAACTATTTGGTATCGACTTTCTTATTTATGCTATAGTAAACTAGATTTATATTGAGTTTTAAAGGATGAGAAATTATGCAAAGAATCATTTTATTTGGTGATAGTATTACCGCTGGTGCAACGCATGGTTACCCCACCTCCGTTTACACAGACAAGTTAGCCCAAGCCTTAGCTCCACGTGAAATCGACCTAATGAATCGTGGCGTTTTAGGCGACAATACTCAAGGCGGACTAGCTCGTTTGCATTCAGACGTTGTGGATCATGACCCAGATCTAGTGGTCATTTTCTTTGGGACTAATGACGTGCAGGTCCCGAAAATGACCTTACAACAGTACCAAAATAACTTGGAGATCATGTTAAAACATATTGGTGCTCAAAAATGCATCTTGATCACACCGGGTATTACTGGCCCGAGCCGTCAGGAACACCGGCCTAACGAAAAATTACAACAATACGCTTTAGCAACGCTCGAAACAGCCAAAGAATACCAAGTGGGCTACGTCGATTGGTTTAGTGAAGCAGTCAAACATAGCGCGTCAGAGATCTTACAAGACGATGACTTACACTATGCTCCACGTGCCTATGACCTTTTATTGGAAAAACTAGCTCCATTGGTTTCACAAAAATTAATGGACCAAAAAGTAGCTGGTGCATAACTAGCTGTGCAATTCTAAAAGGGCCGTTGATCTATCCCACTAAATGGGTTAAATCGACGGCCCTTAAACGTGTTCCAAAAGATTGAAGCCTTACTGTAACAACGTTCGCGTTATTCTGGCTCTTCGCTTTGCTACGAACCAAAATAACGCGAACATCGTTACAAATCGGCTTCAAAACATCTTTTGTCTCACTCTTTCAATATTTTACACACGGTCAAGCAATTTATACCGATCCGCTGGAATGTCTGACATCAATGGCGTTAATTTGCCAGATGCAAATATATTCAAACGATGCATCGCCCGTGAACAGATCGTATAGACTAACTGACGTTCATCTTCACGATGATAGTTAGTTTCATTTGCATTCCACACAATAATAGCGTCAAATTCAAGTCCCTTTGCTAAATACGATGGGACAATTATTGTCCCAGAAACTAGACGTTGGTTTTCAGTTTTGATTGCCGTAACTTTTTGTCCCAAGGCCTTTAAACGTTCTGTTAAATCTTCAGTTTCTTGTAGACTCTTGGTTACGATCGCTGTGGTCATTTTATCTTGCTGATTTTGCTCTAATTGGTCAGCGACATCTTGAACCATCCGAGTTTCATCGATATCAACAGTAATAGTTGGTAAATCACCTTCCCGGTTGAAGGCCTCTACTTCTTCACCATTTTCCAAAATATCTTTACTAAAATCCGTGATCTGTTGGGTCGACCGGTAAGACTTCGTTAATTGGACAACTTGAGTCTTTTCTGGTTCAAACATCGTACTTAATTCACTCAACAAAGAATGACTACTCTCCTGGGTAAAGATCGACTGGTTTAAATCACCTAGCATCGTAAACTTAGCTCGCGGAAATTCCTCTTTTAATAAGGCTAACTGGTAAGCTGAATAGTCTTGGATCTCGTCGATAAATACTTGGCGCATTTCCAAGTCGCCTCGCTTACCGATGATCTGGTCAAATAGGTAAAGGTAAGCCGTCACATCAGTCAAAGAAATACGACCATGTTTCATGGCTACGATCGTTTTGTCAACTGTAGACAACCAGTCTGTCCGACTCAAACCAAATTCACTGACGTCCAAAAGATCTGGTAGATGCCGTAAAAAGTGTGCATATTGCCCGTTAATATTGATAAAACGGTTGCGCACGATCGCCTTTTTGATCACTTGGAATTCACGTGTAACATATTCACGCGTTAAGAATCTTAATTCCTTGTCACCATCAGCAAAATTACGCGGGTGATCGCCATAAAGGTCAGTTAATTCCTCCTGGCTTAACCCTTGCACTGCTTTTTGGACTCGTTCTGTCCGTGCTTCGCGGTTGACCTTGCCGCTTAATTTCTTCAACAAAGATTCACGAGTGGCTGACAAACGATTCCGCAAATTATAATTACTATTAAAGCCATAGTAAATATCTTTTATCTGTTCTTTAGTAAAAAACGGTTTGCCTCGGAACATAATATTCTTAAAACGCATACCCTGGCTGTTCAAAAAATCGGCGTACGCATTTGTCGCCTTGAAAAAGCTTAAACTGTCCTTTAAATTTTTAGCAGCTCGTTCTTGATCATTGTTATCCTCTTCAAACCGCTCTTGTAAAGTTTCAACGTGTAGCTTAGGTACCCGTCGTTTGGCATACTGATAAAAGGTCATTTGAACCATATTTTGTTCACCTAGTTCAGGCAAAACTTCATTAATATAATCATTAAATAACTGGTTCGGTGAAAATAAGATAACTTGACTAGAACTTAAATTTCCTCGGTAACGGTACAACAAGAAGGCGACTCGCTGCAGCACCGCCGAAGTTTTACCGGAACCGGCTGCCCCCTGAACAAATAAGAGGTCAGACTTAGTATCCCGGATGATCTTATTTTGTTCTTTTTGAATAGTCGAAACGATACTTTTCATCTTCGTATCCGATGACTCATCCAATACTTCCAGCAACATTTGGTCACCCACAGTCTGGTCTGTATCAAAAACTGTCATGATTTTGCCGTTTTCGACCATAAACTGCCGTTTCAAAGTCAAGTTAGCACTTTGTTTTCCATCAGGTGTATCGTAAGAAACTTCTCCGAGCCCACCTTCATAATAAATACTTGAGATCGGTGCACGCCAATCATAGATCAAAAAGTGATCTGGGCTGTCCGTAAAAGAACTTAGTCCGATATAAACACTTTCTGGTTTTTTCTCACCACTTTCCTGAAAATCGATCCGTGCAAAGTAAGGTGTTTTTTCCAAACGTTGTAAAACATCCAACTGTAGGGTCGCTTGACGCCAGTTATTTTCCCGTTCCTGTAACATCGTTTGTTGTTGACGGACTGTCAAAGCCGTTTCCATCAAACCAGAATAAGTTCCTGTCTTGATCCGAACATTATTTTTAAAATCATTCATGATCGCACGCTGATCTTTGCCAGCACTATCGATGTTAGCCTGGCTTTTTGTTTTTGCTTGCTTAATTTTATCAACAACATAGTCCATACGTTGCTGTTCTTTTTGTTTAATTGTCAAACTCACGCCTCCGTTTGAGTTGAAATCTAATGAAATATTCTACCATTATTTACAGACTGCTACAAATAAAGTCGCCCACATTTAACACCAGAACGTGCAAGTTGCCATATGTTATAAAATGCTTGTAAAATTAAACTGAAATCTGTAAACTATTTGGGACTGAGACAAAGGGAAAAAATTACGTCGGAATGCCAAATTTTTTGTGCTTATAAAAAGCGCTAATCAAAGGAGTCTGGTTTATGAATCTATCACTTGTTATTGTGGCTTTTGCTGCATTTATTACTCCGATGATCCTCGCAAAGTTTAAAGTTTCACTCTTGCCAAGTTCAATTGCTGAAATTTTAGTCGGGATCGTTTTGGGAAAAAGTTTTTTTAACGTGATCCACGAAACCCAAGTTTTGACGACCATGTCAACCTTGGGTGTGATCTTATTATTGTTTTTAAGTGGGATGGAGATCGACTTTTCTTTATTTAAAAAATCGGATACTTCCACTGCACTTGCAGCTAAAAGAGCTGAAAACTCCTCTGATCATTCACCTCTATTTGCAGCCGGTGTCGGTTATACATTGACCGTGATCACTGCAATTATCTTAGCTGTTTTACTGAAAATCACCGGACTATTCTCCGATATATTTTTGGCTGCGATCTTATTAGCTACTGTTGCTTTAGGGATCGTCATCAGTGTCTTAAAGGAAAACGAATTACTTGGCAAGAAGATCGGACAAACGATTTTGTTATTTGCTGTTTTAGGTGAAGTCATCCCATTAATAGCATTAACTATTTACACTTCTGTTAAAAGTGGTCACGTTGGTACCTTATGGCTGATATCGCTCGTTTTTTTAGCCGCGGCCTTTTTACTTTTCCGTTTTCGTAATTTCTTTACTCACTTTCAAGAATATACCAAATCCACGACACAATTAGATATGCGCTTTGCTTTTTTAGTCATAATCGTTTTAGTTGTTTTAGCTGAAACAGTTGGTGCTGAAAACATTTTAGGTGCCTTTTTAGCTGGGATCGTCATCAAACTTTTAGAACCCGAAGAAACGACCCAACAAAAACTAGATGCCATGGGCTACGGTTTTTTGATCCCTTTCTATTTTATTTTGACGGGAGCAAAGCTTGATTTACCAGGTCTGTTAAGTTCAAAGACCACGCTCGTGTTGATCCCGTTATTGTTAGTGGCTTTCTTTATTACTAAATTACCGGCTTACTTTGGCTTCAAAGCCTTATTTGGCAAAACCAATTCATTTGCCGCTACTATGTTGTCAGAGACAACGATCACTTTGATCTTGGCTGCCACAACGGTTGCGCAAAATATTGGTGCAATGTCTACCGCTCAAAGTGGTGCGTTTATCATTGCAGGTATCCTAACATGTCTACTCGGACCGTTATTTTTCAAACGGATCTACCAGCCCAGACATGAACCTACTGTCAAAACTTCCGTACACTTGATCGGTGCAAGTTTGACCGCTGTTAACGCAACTCACGGCTTACCCAATGATTGGTACTCGATCAAAATGTACACCGATAATCAAGGACGTTATGATGCCTACAAAGGTGTCACTGACATTACTTATCTTGATAGTATGGAACCAGAAAAATTGATCAAAGAAGAAATTTTTGACACAGATGTGCTGGTATTGGCTCACCGTTTGGCAAAAGACAACTATGATCTAGCACTGGCTGCTAAAAAATATGGAGTCCCACGAGTCTTACTACGCTTAGATACTCAAGACCCAGATGAAGCCCAAAAAATGAAGGCTGAACTCGAAAAGAAAAATATCGAATTTTTCAGTACCTTCACGACTGGTGTTGGCGTCTTACGTGCCGCTATTCAGTCACCGGAACTCTTACGCTTGTTAACATCTACAGATGCTGAGATCTTTGAGATCCACTTAACAAATTCGCTTTATTCAGGGATCGAATTGTCCGAATTACCAGAGATCCAAAACATCGTGATCAGCCGAATCGTGCGCGACCGGCAGTTCTTACCACCAAGAGGCGACATTCAGTTACAATTAGGCGACCATCTCTTACTTTCCGGGAGTCGAAAAGATGTAGCCAACCTACGTCAGTTGCTAAATAATCAAAACTCAGTCGAAGCGTAAATCGGTACGTATAAGAGCTTGATCTGTTGTATACTAGAAGTATCAACACTGTAGAAGGAGGAATTCTATAATGTCTTTTTCTGTATATCTTGTGCGTCATGGAGAAACTTATCTCAACTTGTATAACCGAATGCAAGGGTGGTGTGATTCACCACTTACGCAAAAAGGGATCAACGACGCACACTCTGCTGGGAAACGTTTGACAAACAAGCACTTTGACTACGCCTTTCACAGCGATACAATGCGTACCAAAAGAACATGCGAATACCTATTAGGAGAAAATCAGGCAACTGATACTGATTTAAAGCCCAAAGAACTACGGAACTTCCGTGAGCAAAGTTTTGGGTATTTTGAAGGCTCAGATGCCAGTCAAGCTTGGACTATGATCGGAGCTAAACACAACTGTCATTCATTCAAAGACGTTGTGGAGAACTATTCTTTGGTAGAAACACGCGACTTCATGAAAGAAGCTGATCCATTTGGTGACGCAGAAAATGACGCTGAATTCTGGAGTCGGGTCAAGATCGGCTTTGATTATTTGCGCGAGAAGATCCCAGACGACAAAAATGTGCTAGTTGTCAGCCATGCCATGACGATCAGGAGTATCGCTAATTTATTCGACGAAAAGACACCGTTATTTCCAGACCCTGATAACGGATCGGTCACTAAACTGACCGTAGATGGGCACAATTTCACGGTCGATTACTATAATCAAACAGCTGAAGATTTCGATTACTAAGAGATTTGAAAGTAAGGAGTAGAAATTATGTCATTTAACATTTACTTAGTCAGACACGGACAGACGATCTTGAATCGTTATAATAGAATGCAAGGCTGGTGTGATTCACCGTTGACACCTAAGGGCATGCAAGATGGGCATATGGCAGGGCATCATCTAAGCCATATCAATTTTGCTCATGCTTTTCACAGTGACACCACTCGAGCAGAAAAAACATGCCATTTCTTGTTGCAAGAAAACGTGGCTTCCCCAGAATTACCAGAACCAGCGGAACTCCCAGCTTTTCGGGAACAAAGCTACGGCTACTACGAGGGGAGCGACTCCGACCAAGCCTGGTTAATGATCGGCGCATCACATGGCTGCCGTTCATTTCATGAAATGGCTGCGAAATACTCAATGGATGACACCAAGGACTTTACCAAAGAAGCTGATCCTTTCCATAACGCAGAAAATGCCAAAGAATATTGGAAGCGTGTCGATGCAGGCTTTGATTATTTAAAGTCCATTGCACGTGACGGTGACAATATTTTAGTTGTTAGTCATGGTACAACGATTAGAAGTATTGCGGCGCGTTTTGACAGCAACGTTGATCAAACCGTCGGACCTAAAAATGGTTCAGTGACAAAATTAGCTATGGACAGAGATGATGTCAAAGTCGACTACTTTAATCAAGTCGATGATGACGCTAAATACTAAAAGGAAACAGAACGAATGACACCAGCGAAAATTAATAAGTTCGCTGGTGTCATTTTTCATGCTTAAATATGTTTGTGTTGTATAATTGTATAACTTAGTTATCGAAACTTCGGGACACATCACTGTGTACGCGACTTACTTTAGCTGATTTCGCGTCATATTCTCATTTGTAATACATACTCCAGCATACTTAGCAACACATTTTAAGTTGTGATGCTTACTTTGATGAAGTTAGCGTTACATTTCTACTTGCATGACTTACTTTGACGGAGTTAGCGTTACATTGCTGCTTGTGTGACTTACTTTGACGGAGTTAGTGTTACATTGCTGCTTGTGTGACTTACTTTGACGGAGTTAGTGTTACATTGCTGCTTGTGTGACTTACTTTGACGGAGTTAGTGTTACATTGCTGTTTGTGCTACTTATTTGAGCAGAGTAAGTAGCACAAACCAATATGTGATACTTACTCTTCCCATCTTTGTGTCACATATCAATTTATGATGCTTACTTTGACCGACATAGTGTTGCATCTACTTCAGCTTCCCCAATGTATTCTATCTTGAACCTTATCAAAATAATTTTTGCGATCACCAAACCAATATTGAAATTCAATTCCTTTGTTCTGATAACAAAATTGTTTTGATTTAAATTTAAGTGAATTAAAATGTTTCACTAACACCCTCTCCAGATAGCTTCTACTATATCTTTCCCCTAAGAAGTCGAGCAAATCACTGATCCTTAGATTTTCCTTGAAGAACAGTATTCCATATTCACAAATCGTACACACATAAGCCGTTTCTTTTGGCTGACAGTATTCACAGTGTTTGCAACGTAAATAATATCGATGTTGATGGAGCTCAAACCCACCACAATTAGGACACTTTATCCCCTTAGTTAATTTCCTATCAATCTCGGTAGAAAAATCATTATCTGGTCGATAGAAAGTAACAATATAAGGTTGTAAAGACTCCTGCCAGCGCATTTGTGCGTTTTGTGCTGACTGAGAACACAGTTTTTGCGCCCAGCCACAAAAATCCCACAAATATTTGACAACTACTCCTGTTTCTTCTTTAATATCGAGTACTGCTTTATGATCAGTAAATACGAGTACCTTAATGATTTCAATGTTCACATGGTTTTCTGCAAAAATCCGCGCTAATATATCGTGAGTACGATCGATCTGACCAAAAATACTGTGGGTCAATGGTTTTCCGTTGCAATACCAGGTCCGATCACGAAAAACATAGTGACCACGATAATTTTTAATATCAATTAAGTACAATTTATTGCCTATTTGAAGTAACTTATCAACCTGTATCCGCTGTTTATCAAAAATCAAATTCACATCATCTAATACTGGATACCGATCCTTGATGATGCGTTCAATAAGTTCGTCGACCTGTAATTCACCTTTATAACCTTTTTGACAAGCCAACAACTGTTGTTTCTCACGGTCGTTCAAACTAGTACGCGCTTGCAGTGTCTCTAAAT
Source organism: Ligilactobacillus pobuzihii E100301 = KCTC 13174 (assembly GCF_000349725.1). Lineage (GTDB taxonomy): Bacteria > Bacillota > Bacilli > Lactobacillales > Lactobacillaceae > Ligilactobacillus > Ligilactobacillus pobuzihii. The sequence continues at coordinate 9,206 of NZ_KB714704.1, read as the reverse complement.
ACTGCATTTCAAATGATTTCCTACGCATTTGACTGTTCTCCTTTCTTTTACTACTATCAAATACGCAAAATTTATCTTTTTTCATCAAAAAAAAGCAACTATCTCTAAAATTTAGATAATAGTCGCTTTTACAAACTCTCATTTAAACACTAGGAGTTTCCTGTTTTTCTTTTTTATAGTTAGCTGCCCGTTCCTGATAAAAGGAAAGTTCTTCTTCTGAACAACGTACAAAATGACCTGGAGTGATTTCCCGTAACTTACGTGGCTGCCCTTCCTTATCTTGTTCTATCGAAGCGTCGTAGGGAACTCGTTGACGAGTCCGTTCAAACTCTGGATCCGGTTCAGGAACAGCTGAGATCAAACTCTTAGTGTAGTCGTGCAACGGTGTCAAATAAACATCATCAGCAGGTCCCACCTCTAACAGACGACCATAGTGCAAAACACCGATCCGGTCTGAAATATACTTGACCATTGACAAGTCATGCGCGATAAACAAATATGTTAAGCCACGTTCTTTTTGCAAGTCTTTCATCAGGTTAACGACCTGAGCCTGGATGGAAACATCCAAAGCTGAGATAGGTTCGTCAGCGATGATAAATGATGGTTCAACAGCTAAGGCACGCGCGATACCGATACGCTGTCGCTGCCCACCCGAAAATTCATGTGGATAACGGCTAGCATGGTCACGATTCAATCCAACCGTTTCAAGCAGATCTTCAACCTTTTTGCGGCGTTCAGCCTTGTCTTTGGCCAAACCATGAATGTCTATCCCTTCAGCAATGATGTCTTCAACGGTCATCCGTGGATTCAACGAAGCTTGCGGATCTTGAAAAATCATTTGCATGTTACGCGTAAATTCAAGTTTCTCTTTTTTACTCTTGAACGAGCTGACATCCTTACCGTTAAAGATAATTTGACCATCAGTCGGATTGTACAAATGAATAATACTACGCCCGGCTGTTGTCTTACCTGACCCTGATTCACCAACAAGTCCAAACACTTCTCCGTCATAAATATCAAAAGAAATGTCATCGACCGCCTTGACCATATCAGGTTTGCCCACGCCGAAGTATTGCTTTAAATGCTTAACTTCGAGAACTTTTTTTTGATTTTCTGGCATGTGGTTTCTTCCTTCCTTGGTCTACTAATTTACGTTTGCTTGCATTTTCTTAAAAATTTTTTTACGCCGCACAATTTCATCGGGTGGTGTGATTTTCGGTGCATCCGGATGCAACAACCAAGTTGAAGCAAAATGTGTTTCTGAAACTTTAAAGAACGGCGGTTTTTCCTTCTCGTCAATCTTCATTGCATATGGATTTCGAGCAGCAAACGGGTCACCTTTCGGCGGATCCAGTAAGTCTGGTGGTGTACCGGGAATAGCTTGTAGATCCGTACTATTCAATGTCGGCATTGAGTTGAGCAACCCCCAAGTATAAGGGTGTTGCGGATTATAGAAAATTTCATCAACTGAGCCGTATTCGATGATCTGGCCAGCATACATAACGGCCACACGATCAGCCATGCCTGCAACAACACCCAAATCATGCGTGATGAAAATAATTGAAGTTTCAATTTTTTGCTGCAATTCTTTCATTAGATCTAAAATCTGTGCCTGGATCGTTACATCCAAGGCTGTAGTTGGTTCGTCAGCAATCAGGATCTCTGGATAACAAACCAAAGCAATCGCGATTACGATCCGCTGACGTTGTCCACCAGAAAATTGATGAGGGTATTCATTGATCCGCTCTTCAGCATGATCGATGCCAACTAGCTTTAATATTTCAAGGGCTTGTGCTAAAGCTTTTTTCTTTTCAACATTTTTGTGTTTCATTAATGGTTCAGCGATTTGACGACCGATTTTCATAGTTGGATCAAGGGAAGTCATCGGATCTTGGAAAATCATGGCAATATCTTTACCACGAATATCTTGCATCTGTTTTTCAGATTTCTTCAAAATGTCCTCGTCATGGTACATGATCGAACCGCCGACCACTCTTGCGTTATTGGCTAAAAGCCCCATTAAACTCTTAGTCGTAACTGATTTACCTGAGCCAGATTCACCTACGATAGCAAGTGTCTCACCTTTATCCAAATGAAAACTAACATCACGGATAGCTTTAACATCACCTGCGTAGGTATGAAAATTGATCTCAAGATTATTTACATCTAAAATTCTTTCACCCATAATTCAACCTACCTTCTTGTTCTTGGATCAAATGCATCTCGTAAACCATCACCGAGTAAGTTAAAGGCGATCATCAAAATGACCAGGACAATTGCTGGATACCACATCTGGTAAGGCAAGAACTGGAAGTTCTTTTGACCATCATTCAATAATACACCCAAAGAAGTTTGCGGTGCGGAGATCCCGATACCAATGAAACTCAAGAAAGCTTCAAAGAAGATGGCACTTGGGATCGTGTACATCGTTTGGATAATAATGATACTTGAAACATTAGGAACCAAATGTTTCCATGCGATCTTACCCGTCGATTCACCCAACGTCCGAGCTGCCAAGACATATTCTTCTGTCTTTAATGACAATGTCTCCGCTCGGATCATCCTGGCCATCGTGGTCCACTCTGAGATCGCCAAGGCTAAGATGATCGATGTCATCCCAGGCTTAAAAACAATCAACATCAAGACAACAATGATCAAGTTAGGGATAGACGAAATGATTTCAATGATACGCTGCATCACATTATCAGTTCGTCCTCCCTTCCAACCCGATACAATACCATACGAGACCCCGATCAGTAAGTCAAACAATGTCGCAACGATCGCAACAGTCAGTGAGATTTTTGTTCCATAAATAATACGCTGTGCTAAAGAATGACCTAAATAGTCAGTTCCCAAGGTAAAATGAACGCTATCCTTGATGCCATTTTCCTTATAAACATCGGTCCATTCTCCGCCAACCTTCATCTTACCGTTTAGCCCATTGATATCGATACCAGGGACCTTAGCCGGTAAATTAGCATATTCAGGGTTAGATTTAACCAACTCTGAATGGTTAATAAAAGGTGTGGAACCAAATGATACGATCACCATGATCAAAATAATGAATAATGAAATCACGGCACCTTTGTTTTTCTTTAGTCGACGCCATGCATCTTGAGAAAACGTTAATGAAGGAGCGGCAATTTTTTCACTTTCAATTTCTTGTTCCTGATCATGACCTAATGGTTCGAAGCTGTCCGGTTGTAAATTATATTTCTCTTCTGCCATTTATTAGTCCTCATTTCCAGTAAGTCTGATCCGTGGATCGATGATCCCATAGATAATATCTGTGATCAAGATGATAAGAACTAGGCCAAAACAAAACAACATTGTAACACCCATGATCGTTGGGTAATCGTTGGTCTGGATCGACTTAACATATTGTTCACCGATACCAGGGATCGAAAAGATATTTTCAATAACCATGGAACCTGTCATCAATGCAACTGTGTATGGTCCAATTAGGGTTACTAATGGGATCAAACTATTTCTCAAAGCATGATGATAAATGATACCAAACTTATTCATCCCTTTTGCGCGTGCCAGTTCAATATAATCGGAATTCAAAACATCGACCATTCCGGTCCGAATGAAACGCGCCGTTTCCGCTAGTGGTCCAACTCCCAAAGCGATCGTTGGTAAGATCGTATATGAGAAGCCTTCCCAGTCAGCAATTGGGAACCAGCCTAACTTCAGCGAAATGTAATACTGTAATAAGACGGCTAAAACAAAGTTCGGTACCGACTTACCAATGATCGAAAGGACCGTTGCTGTTGTATCGACCCATGTATTACGGTAAATAGCGGCAACTGAACCAACAATGATCCCCAAGATCACACCGAATAGCATTGCTTGTACACCCAGTTGAGCGGAAGCACCGATACGGCTTGATATCAAGTAAGAAACAGGTTGATTACTAAATTGGAACGAGGTCCCTAAATCACCATGGACCATCCCAAAAATATAAATTACATATTGCATCCAGATCGGTTTATCCAAACCATACTGTTGGTTCATGATCTTGATTTGTTGTGGCGTCATTTTTTCCTGATTGGAATACGGTGTACCAGGCATTAACTTCATTAAGAAGAATGTTATGGTAGCAACCAAAAACAGCGTCAAGACCATATATAAGACCCTTTTTAGCAGGTATTTTTTCATAATTCACCCTCACATTCTAGGTTTATACTATGTACAACAACCAAACCAGTCGGGTCTCTGGCTTAGTTGATGCAGCATCCTATGCTTTTAACATTTCTTTATTGTAACTTTAATAGCGATCTTTATCAATTCATATCTCTCATAATGTTCGGATTCTACTAATTAATCATCAGATAAGTCAAAAGGAATTGACAACATAGAGCGTGTCAATTCCCCCTGGCCGCACTCGGCTTTTTGATTAAAGAACCAGACTATTCTTTGATATAAGCATCCTTAAAGTTGTAGTTAGCACCAGATGAATTGTAGATAACACCCTTGACTTTATCTTTAACCATCCATGCAGTTGATTGTTGATAAAGTGGTGCGACACCTTGTTCTTGAGCTAAGATCTTTTCAGCTTGGACCAAATCATCCCAACGTTTGTCAGCATCTCCTGCATCTGTTGTCTTAGAAGCTTGGATCAGCTTGTCATATTCACCATTCTTCCATTCACCATCATTTTGTGAATTATCAGATGTGAATAAATCTAAGAAACTAATTGGATCAGCGAAGTCAGCACCCCAAGCGGAAATTACCATATCGAAATCGCCTTGTTCTGAACGTGTCAAACGTGTCTTAAATGGTACGTTTTGAACGTGAACATTAACGCTATCGCCAAGTGTAGATTCGATCTGACTTTGAACGAATTCTGTCGTATCCTTAGCCTTATCAGTATCATCACTCAACAAATTGATATCCATCTTAGATTCGCCAACTTCTTTCATCCCTTCTTGCCATAGCTTCTTGGCCTTCTTATTGTCGTTTTGTACGCCCTCTTTGACGTAAGCCTGATCAGCGAAATCCTTGCCCTTATTTTTGGCTAGGTCCTTAGATACAAGACCTTTGGAGACCGTTGAACCATCACCTAAAACTTTCTTCGTCAACTGTTCACGGTTAACTGCCAACGACAAAGCTTGACGGATCTTCTTGTTTTGGAAACGTTTCTGAGTTTGGTTATATTGAAAGTAGAATGTACTTGCGGCTTTACGAGCCAAAAACTCTTTATCATTTTTCAGTTGTTTAGCCTGTTGAGAGCTCAAAGGAGTTGCATCCAACTTGTCTGTCTTGTACAAGTTATAAGAAGTTGAGTTACTCTTATTGACCTTATAATTGATCTTATCAAGTTTAACGTTTTTCTTATCCCAATACTTACCGTTCTTGTTCAAACTCCAGCTTAAATTAGAACCAGTCCATTTCGTTAACTTAAACGGTCCGTTATAAACCATGTACTTCGAAGCAGTACCATACTTGCTGCCAGCATCTTTAACCACTTTTTCATTTTGAGGGAAGAATACCGGAAAGCCCATTAGTAATTTGAAGTATGGGATCTGTTTTTCAAGGTTAACAGTCAATTTGTAGTCGCCATCAGCTTTGATTCCTAATTCACTGGTCTTTTTCTTGCCATCCATAATTGCATTGGCGTTTTTAACACCATCAAATAAGTATGCATACTGTGAGCCAGTCTTTGGGTCAACTGTTCGTTGCCAGGAATACACAAAGTCCTTAGCGGTTAGATCATCACCGTTAGACCATTTTGACTTTCGTAAATCAAATGTATATGTTAAGCCGTCGTCAGAAACATGCGTTTTCTTAGCCAAACCAGGTTCAACCTTGGAATCTTTACCTAAACGATAAAGTCCTTCAAGTGTATTATTCAGCTGGTTAAAACTAACTACGTCAGTTGCCTTAGATAAGTCCATACTTGGTAGTTCGGCACTTTCATCCCAATTCAAAACTTGTTTTGAATCACCAGATGAAGACTTAGAACCACATGCAGCTAATGTTAAGGCAGAAACAGCCACTACGGCGCCTGCTGTTGCAAATTTTTTAAGCTTCATTATAGTAACAACTCCTTTTTATATGTATTGATAGATACAAAAATATCTCTCTCAACGTTGTTTAAATTCTATATGAAATTGATATTAAAATCAATAGTATCCTCTAATCTTTTTAATGTTTATTTTAAATGATTCGCATAAAGCCCAGATTTTAAGGACATACAAGCAATATTTTTTCTCATTTTTATAAAAGGCGAACTGTTTGATAGCGCTATATTTAACTAATGAAAAAGCCCTATTTTCCGTATATTATTAATTTTCTATCATCCAAGATCTATTATTTTTCAGAGTTTCTTATTCTAACATAGGCTTATCTTCACTTAGTAATGGAAATCTCATAAACGCCACAATGAACCAAGCCAAATGTTATAATGTTTATGAAAATGAATGGGGGAAAAAATATGGATGGTGCAATTCTTGCAGGAATTGACAGTGGACAAGAAAATTTTGAATATACAATGAACGAACTTGCGGCCTTGACCCAAGCAGCAACTATCAAACCAGAGCTAACTATTACTCAAAAGCTTGATAAGCCAGTATCTGCAACTTATTTTGGCAGTGGTAAATTAAATGAGATCAAAAACGCGGCCACTGCCAAAAGCGCGATCGATCTGATCATTAATGATGAATTAACACCAACTCAACTAAGAAATATTGAAGACCAAACTAATTTAACTGTGATCGATCGAACGGCTTTGATCTTAGAGATTTTCGCTCGGCGTGCGCATACTCGTGAAGCAAAGCTGCAAGTTCAAATTGCTTCTTTGCAATATCGCTTACCACGTTTACGGACTTCAAGTTTAAATCGTTTTGACCAGCAAACTGCCGGGAGCGGTGGTGGCTTTACGAGTCGTGGTTCTGGTGAAACACAAATGGAATTAAACCGCCGAACTATCCAAAACCAGATCAACCATTTGCGTCATCAACTTAAAGAAGTTGAACAAGAAGAACAAACTAAACGTAAAGCACGTGATCGCTCTAATTTGAAGACAGTCGCTTTAGTTGGTTACACCAATGCAGGCAAATCGACCACTATGAACGGCCTTTTACGTTTGACTGGTCAGGACGAAGAAAAACAAGTATTTGAAAAAAACATGCTGTTTGCGACCCTTGATACCTCCGTCCGTAAAATTCAGTTTGCTGATAACAAACAGATCTTACTAAGTGATACTGTCGGTTTCGTTTCATCCTTACCACATCAATTGGTTGAAGCTTTTAAAACAACTTTATCTGAAGCAGCACAAGCTGATTTACTCATACAAGTGATCGATGCTTCTGACCCTCATGCTAAAGAAATGGTCAAAACAACTGAAAAGACTTTACGTGAGATCGGCGTGACTGGTATTCCCATGATCTATGCCTTTAATAAAGCTGATCTTGAACCACAGCTTAGTTATCCACAAATTGCTGGTGACCAAATCACATTTAGCGCTCAGGATGATGAGTCACTAAAACTCTTGATCAAAATGATCAAAAAAACTTTATTCGCTGATTTTGAGACTAAAACTTACTTGATCCCATTTGATGAAGGTAAGTATCTTGAACAACTCAATAGTAATGCCAGTATCCTTAACACTGATTATCTCGCAAAAGGCACTCTGATCACTGCTGAAGTATCTCCAGCAACCGCTGGTATTTTACAAAAATTTGAATATTCTAATTAAAAAGTACCGTATCCTTGTCTCACTCTCAAGACAAGGATACGGTACTTTTTAAATCAACTAATGAACACGCCGATCCATCACATAAGCAGATAATTGACGATCCTGTCCTTCCTGGAAACCTAAATAATGAAAAAATTTCCGTGCATCATTGTTCGGTTTAGCTGCAACCATGACTTGACCGACAGCACCAAAGTAATTCAACAAATGCAGCATCAATGTCTTGCCGATCCTTTTGCCTTGAAACTCAGGGCAAACTAATAGATCTTGAATGAAAACAACAGTTGAAAAATCACTTAAAGCTCGTACCAGTCCGACCAACTTATTATCTTCAAAAGCCGCGATAACAAAAGATTTTTTCAGTCCTTTTTTAAGATTATCAATATTTTCCACGTCTTTTTGCCAGCCAACCGAACTATATAACACAACGATGTCTTTTTTGGTCAGCCTAGGATTTACGATCAAATCCATGATCCCACCCCTTTTCGAATATGTACTTAAAATAAAGATTAGAAAAAAATGAAATTTTTATGTTTTTTATTATAAGAAAATGCACTGGTTTTTTCAAGCTAAATTTAGTGGTTTGCTTATTTATTAGCATTTAAAGGGCATATTCAATATATAACTATTCCTTAAAAAATGAGATTATTTTCTTATATTGGGTTTAAATACTCATAATAAGATGTCCTTATCCATTTAAAACAACTAGGTAAGTGAAAACTACAAAGTCGTGTTATCGTCCGCTTAAGATGACACAAGTTTATTTCTAAAGCTAAAAAGGCTGCTCTCTCAAAAATTTGAGAAAACAACCTCTTGATTTTATCATGCTTATGGTTGAAATTACCCATAGCAGAATAACCTACTTCACATAATTATATCTCTGCTTTTTTATCCGTACCTTTTTTCCATTCGCTTTGCTAGCAAGGACAGGGCATAACATACGATAAAATACATGACCGCGATGATCAGATACATTGGTAACATATACCGCGTGTCCTGTCCGTATATGATCTGAGCTCGATATAATAGTTCTGGCAAGACGATGATCGTAGCCAAAGACGTGTCTTTGACTAACGAAATGAACTGCGATACCAACGGCGGGATCATCTTTAACAAGGCCTGAGGCAAAATGATCTGCCACATAGCCTGCCAGTAAGTCATTCCCGTGGAACGCGCACCTTCCATCTGACCGGGATCCACCGCGATGATCCCACTGCGGACGATCTCAGCTAACATCGCCGATTCAAAGACCACTAAGGCCGTGATCGCCGCCGACATTGGTGTCATCCGTAGACCTAACCTCGGTAACGCAAAGTAGGTGAAAAAAATGATCAGTAGTAACGGCAAGTTCCGCAAGATATCGATCACGAACCCCACGACTGCCGAAACATACTTAAAGCCGACATAACGGACGATCCCCAAGATCAAACCGATCACAAAACTTAAGACGATCGAGATCACAGAAACTTCCAAGGTAACACCTAAACCGGCCAACAAAAATTTGAGA
>NZ_APCP01000100.1 GCF_000349725.1 Ligilactobacillus pobuzihii E100301 = KCTC 13174 | reverse complement strand
CAAGCAAGTTAAAGGGTCAGCAGTTGACGTGAGCTTTGGTGGGGAGAAAGGCCTTCGCCTCCCGGCTCAGGTCTTTCTCCCCACCAAAGAGCTGCCCTAAGCTACTAAAGTGATAAATGATATATGGAAGTGGCTAATTTAATATTGAAATTTCCGTATAGCTTTTAAAGCTAGAAAAGCTGTTATCCTTTATAATTAATTTAATTGGTGACTGTGGAATAAAGTTATTTTTAATAAAATATGCTCTCCTTTTAATGTTTTTAGTTATGTGAAGTAATCATACAAAGGAAACGTATCAAACTTAATGGAAAAGTCTACCAATTCAATATATAAATAATAAATACAAGAACTGCATTATAATGAGATGAAAGAGTCTCAGTATAACGCAGTTCTTATTTTGGTTCTTTATCAAGTGGCATTGATGAAATAAATGTAAGCAGTGTTCAACTGGACGGATTTCAAGTAGAAGCTGATCATTATACAATTACCTCATTAAGTTAGATAGGGGGTAATTTTTTGGAAGATAGACCAGAATTCGTGCAAGTTAAGGTGGACGCACCTAAAAACAGAGATTATAAACCGCAAAAAGCCATGCAGTTCCGGGTAGATCAAAATAAAACGGTCGTTATTTATAACCGGATCAATAATTATATCCTGGACGCTTTTTTGAAGGCGGTGTTTACGCATGACGATGCTTGATCTATCCCAGGTCGACCGAATTTATTTGGCAACTGGGAAAACTGACCTTCGTAAAGGAATCGACGGTTTGGTTACTGTGATCACCGAACAATTCGACTTAGATCCATACCAGAGTGCTTTATTTTTATTCTGTGGTAGTCGCAAAGATCGTTTTAAGGGACTCCTGTGGCAGAAAGATGGCTTTTTGTTACTTTACAAACGTTTTGAAGACGGTCGTCTTCAATGGCCGATGAATCAAGCTGAAATGCGGCAGCTTCGACCTACTCAATTAGTCCGTTTACTACAAGGCTGGTCCATAGATGCGACGATCCATGACTTTGATCCGGTACATTTAAGACCCCACCAAAAGAACAATGTGATTTAGTTTTCCCTGTGGAAAACTAGATCTTTTTTGCTTATCCACAATTTTAAATCTATGGATGTAATCTCTTTCAAGCCGTGCTATGATAGTTTTTGAAAACATCAGCTGAACTGCTGATCGGAAAATGGTGAAGTTAAATGGATCAACAAAAAACAATCGATAAGTTAACACTTGAAAATGAAGAACTCCGTAAACAAAACAAAGCTAATGAACAGCGTATTGCTGAATTGGAAACTCTCTTAAAAACATTTCAGGCAAAACTATTTGGTACTAAATCAGAAAAGTCTACTTCTGTCGCTGAAAATCAGCTGAGACTTTGGGATGATGACAGTGTTTTTACCTGGTCAGAGCACACTGACAAACAAAGCACAGAAAGTTCTCAAGAAAAGAGCCAAAAATCACCAAAGAGGCGGAAAAAGCGGCAAAAGCAAATAGAAGGCTTAGAGACAGTTAAAAACGTTAAACGACTCAAAGAAACAGCTTGTCCTTCTGGACAAGCACTTAAGATTGTCGGAGAAAAATTTGTGGAGAAAAAATTGCACTATAAAGCTGCTGAATTATGGGTGGTCGAGGAATATGTTGAAACCTGTGCCTGTGATTGTGCGGACTGTCTGGCAAATAATAATGGTCAAACAGCTTTCTTTAATGCGGAAAAATCTTCGCCTTTATTCCCGCATAGCTTGGCTACACCAACTCTGTTAGAAGATATTGTTTATCAAAAATACGTTTTAGGGACACCTCTTTATCGTCAATTAAAAGATTGGCATCGTTTCGGGTGGAATGTTTGTGAGTCGACTTTAGCCGCTTGGGTCATTCAGGGGGCAGATAAGCTCAAATCATTGTATGATCTCCTACATAAAAAGCTACTGCAACGTCCCTACTTACAAGGTGATGAAACTGTGGTCAAGGTTTTGCGTGAACCTGGAAAAAAGCCTACGGCTGAATCACGGATGTGGGTCCAGCGCACGATTCAAAAAGATAAACTCCAAGCTATTTATTATGCCTATCGGCGTGATCGTTCCGAAAAATCGGCTCGTTCCTTATACGGTGGCTTTACTGGTGTTTTACAATGTGATGGGTATCAGGTTTACCCAAAGGTTGATTGTGCCGACCGTGTTGGTTGTTTAGCTCGTGTACGCTGTAAATTTTTTGAGGCAGCTAAATACAGTCAGACCGCTAAAGTTCCCCTAAAAATACTTGATCAAATCTTTCACCAAGAAAAGAAATGGGCCAGTTTAAGCATTTCTGCTAGAATGAGCAGAAGGAAAGAATTCTTAAGACCTTTGTTCGAGCAGTTTTGGCAGTCCTTGTCAGCTTGCGCAGCTCTGCCTAAGTCCTTATTGGGTAAAGCGATTAAATACGCACTAGGACAAAAAGAAGCTATTGATAAACTATTAGAGTATGGTGCGATCGATATTTCCAATAATACCTGTGAACAAGCAGTGAAATCGTTAGTCATTGACCGCAAGAACTTTTTATTCAGTACCAGTGTGGCAGGCGCTGAGGCGAATGCCATCTGGCTGACTTTGATCGAAAGTGCTAAAGCTAATGGCCTCGATCCGCAAAAATATTTAACCAAAATCCTTACTGTAGTTCCTCAGCTAGGGCCTTTTCCA
>NZ_APCP01000099.1 GCF_000349725.1 Ligilactobacillus pobuzihii E100301 = KCTC 13174 | reverse complement strand
CCTTTCTATTTAGTTTAGACACTTATAGTTTAGGCCTTTATGGCTTTTTTTGTTTAATTTTGACTTGTGTTGCACTTGGATTGTAAATCAGGCATTTTTCGATTTACTTTTATATGATTCTTTTATTACAAAATTTTAAAGAAAAAAGTGATATAATATAGTTCTTGGCAGGGGCTCCAACAGTCAACTGTCGGAGTATGGGAGTAGGTGGTCAATTATGCCTGCTTCTTTTTTGTTTGATCAGAGTTTGCTAGGATACAAGAAGATGTTATTTATAATGAAGGAAAGTGAAATTTTGAATGAGATTGAAAAAATAACCGAAGAGATCAAGGCAGATCCACAAAATGAATCTTATACTAAGCGCGGGATAGATCCGCTTTTTTTAGTTGATCCGCGCGCAAAGATCTTGGTCGTTGGTCAAGCGCCGGGCAGAGTGGCAGAAAAAACGCGCTTGACATGGAATGACCGAAGTGGTGATCTTTTAAGAGAATGGATGGGGGTTTCACGAGCGGAATTTTATGATTCAGGTTTGATCGGTATCATACCGATGGATTTTTATTTTCCTGGAACTAGTAAAGGCGGGGATTTGCCGCCCCGAACTGGTTTTGCACAAAAATGGCATGACCCACTACGTGAAACCATGCCAGAAGTTGAGCTTACCTTATTAGTTGGGAGCTATGCTTGCCGTTATTATCTTGATTTGAAGAAAAGTACCCGTCTATCAGATGTCATCTATGATTACCAACGTTATTTGCCACAATACTTACCGTTGGTACATCCATCACCTAGAAATCGGCGGTGGTTAAAGACCAATCCCTGGTTTGAAGACGAAGTTATACCAGTGTTACAAGAGCGTGTTGCCGGCTTGTTAGGAAGATGATAATGTTTTACATTTCCTTTAAAGTTTGCTGGTATTTTTGATAAGTTATTGTATCAAAACAGACAAAATACACTTGAAGTTGTGTTTGCGTGCTTTTGATGGCTGACAGGGCGACTTTAGCAGCTAGCTGTAATGGATAACCATAGATGCCTGTACTAATTGATGGAAAAGCCAGGCTGTGACAGCCATGCTTTTGTGCCTCAAGGACACTGTTTTGATAACAATTAGATAGTAATTGCGCTTCATTATTCTGCCCACCTTGCCAAATCGGACCAGGTGTATGAATGATATATTTTGCTGGTAGATCAAAGCCTGGTGTCGTTTTAGCTTCACCAGTAGCACATCCTCCTAGTCTTTGGCAGGCATTGTCTAGACGAGGCCCAGCTGCGCGATGGATCGCGCCATCAACGCCACCACCACCGCGTAGACTAGTATTAGCAGCATTGACGATCGCATCTACTTTTTGTTTGGTGATGTCACCTTGGATGATCGAGATTTGAGTCATTTTGTCACCTCATTTGAATTTTTGAATCACATTTAGTATAGAAAATATAGCGATAGAAGACAAAGAAAGAGAGCGGGACAAAAGTCGTTTTGAAGCCGGTATGTAATGGCGTAAATGGTATTACATTGATGATTCAGACTTTTGAAACGCGTTTATGCTATAAAAATTACAAGCGATAATTTGATTATTTTTAGCAAAAGAAGAGACTGGAATATTGTTTTGTCCCAGCCTCTTTTTAAATGAAGTAAAAGAAAAGTTTCTATCTTTATAAAATAAAAGACGCCATATCGCTAAAAATTTACGATACAACGACTCTATTTGTAAGCTAGCGCTGGTTGAGTGCCTCACTTAGGTTTCTTTTAATATTTATTTTGATTGCTGATCGATAAGTTTAACCGTGCGACACTTTTTAAAATCATCAAGCCTAAGATCACTTCAAGTGGTAACGTAAGCAAACTCTTGGGTATTCTGACGGCAAGTAGTGCTGCCCATGGAGCTTGATATAACAGATGGATCCATAAAGTGTTGAAAAAGATATTAGTGACCAACATTTGTATGACTTCGTAAATTGCCAGACGTTGCCAGGTTATTTTTTGGTTATGCAAGAATAATCCCGCAATTACGCCCGAAAGAAAGGCAGTTAATGTAAAGCCGATAAAAAACTGTGTACCTGTTGCTAGAATCGTATTAGCAATTAAGTCATATAAGATCTTAGCGACACCGCCTAGCCATGGACCTAAAAAATATCCTAGCAACATAGTGCCAATGAAACCGAAACTAAATTTGACTAAAGACGCCGAACCAACTGCCAGCTTTCCCAAAATTACGTTTAAAGCAATTAAAAAAGCAGTTAATGATAAAGTCCGTGTAGTCAGTTTGGGACTTCTAAAAGATAGCATCGTCATAATAAACATCTCCCTAAATTATATTCAGGCTTGTATGAAAATATGATAGTTAACAAGCCTTATTAAGGGGGAGACAAGCACCGAGAATATTAAATTTTTGGTGAATGCGGAATAATAGCGCGAACCTATGACGGAGGTCCTTCAATCGACGTTCACATTCCGTTCCGTCGACCCTTGACGTTATTATCCCTACCCCTAACCTGTCAAATATAGCACAAGTTAATATAAAATACTAGAAATGATACTTACAAAAAATAATTGAATCAGAGATGAAGTTATTTAATTATTTAAAAACGGAGCTAGGGGCTGGGATCAAACTAGCTGTCAAATCCTAAAAGGGCCGTCGATTTAATCCAATTTAATGGGATAAATCGACGGCCCTTAAATGTGTTCCAAAAGATTGAAACTGATATGTAACGTCGTTTACGCTATAAAAATTTAAAGCAATAATTTGATTGTTTTTAGCAAAAGAAGAGACTGGGACATTGTTTTGTCACAGCCTCAGTCCTTAAACGTGTTTTAAAACATCTTTTGTTTCACTGTCTACCAATAATATCATTATATTCTAATTATGCGCAGTAGTGATTTTTTGTTTTGAAATTGCACTTCCATAAAGCAATGCTTCGATCACGGTAATGAAAAAACTGACCGGCCAATCGGTTAGAAAACTTAGATAAAGACCTAACCAAACTCCAACTAAAACAAAAATAAACGTCAAACTGATCATTTTATTTAGTGAATGGACGAAATATTTGGCAGCTTGAGCGGGAATCGTCAGTAAAACAAAAATCAATAAAGAACCTACTATTTGAGCAGTAATGCTGATCGTTAAAGCTAATAAAATCAAAAAGGTAATTGAGATCAATTGATTAAAACGTTGGTTATATTCAGCACCTTGTGCATCAAAAGAATTAAATGCAAGTGGACGGAATAATAGGGCAACGATAACTAGCAAAACAATACTTAATAAGACTAATGTCATCAGATTTGCTTTATCTATCCCAACGATACTACCAAACAAAATGCTGGTAGCATAATTTGATTGTTTTTCAGATAGCGATAAAAACAAAATACCTAAACCTAAGAATAAACCGGAAAAAACACTGATCGATGCTTCTCGGCGTCCAACCTTTTCTCCAGATAAACCAATCAATAAACCACTGGTACATGTGAATAAGAGCATGCCAAGTAAGGGAGATATTCCGGCAAAAACACCAAAAGAAGCCCCAGAAAATCCGATTTCCGATAAAGTATGGGTGAAAAATGAAGTTTGCCGTGCTACGACAAAAACACCCATAAAAGCACAGATCAAAGCGATGAAAATGCCAGCAATGAATGCATAACGCATAAAATTATATTCGAGCATTAATTGACAGCCTCCTTTTTTGATAAAGTTGCAGTTTGGTTATGGAGATTTAGCTCATAATCACTGTATTTTTCGATCAGCTCAGGATCATGTGTGATGAATAAAACAGTTAAATTGTTTTCATGCATGATATTCTTTAGCAATTTTAATAGGAAGTTTTTGGAATCAGTGTCTAAACTAGCGGTTGCTTCATCTAAAATCAGCAATTCAGGATCGGCACACAAGGCTTGTGCTAAATAGGCACGTTGCTTTTCACCACCAGAGGCGTGTCCTAGTGGATGTGAAGCGATGTGGGTCAATTTTGTTTCCGCCAAGATATGCTCGACTTTAGTCTTCATTTTCTTGGAATTCCACGGTAGCAGACGTTTTTTTAAACCAAAAGAAACAAAGTCTCGGATGCACAACGGGTAGTCGTCATCGATGTTACGCAACTGTGGCACATATTGTATTTTGCTGCGATCGATGGTCGATTGTACATGTTGTTCATGTTTGTGTTCCAGATCTTGCAAAATATGTTTGATCAGAGTGGTTTTACCGACTCCGTTTTCGCCTGTGATACACGTTAGTTGATTTTTCGGAAATGAAAAATTCAAGTCTGAAAACAAAAGCCGGTCTGGGATCTTAAGGTCTAGATGTGAGACGGTTAAAATATTTTTCATGAGAGCATTACTTTCCTTAAATTTATTTAGTTGAGATCGTGTAGATAAATGAGTGACTACGATAACGTGTCGATATTTCAGAAAACTATTTAAATATTGCGTTGTATTTGTAATCACTTCGATAAATCGTACAGTTTATAAATGTTGATGTCAAGCATATTTGGTTAGATAAGTGAAACCATTACGATTTACAATAATATCAATTCTTCGTGTAATCGAGAAAAGGCAAGTTCGATTACTATTTAGAAATTAGCCAAACTATTTTTATCATTGCACAGAGTTAAATTTCATCTATACTAAAGAAGTGGAATTTTTTCACATTAATAATGGTGGTTCGTAAACATCCCACCTAAAAAAACTAGGAGGTTTTTTCATCATGGAAAAAGCAAACCATGCTGTTTCTGAACTGACAAAAACAGCTTTGGTCGCAGCAATTTATGTCGTGTTGACGGTGGCACTGATACCGTTAGCTTATGGGCCTGTCCAGTTTCGTTTAGCTGAAATGCTGAATAATTTGACGGTGTTTAATAAACGCTATATTTGGGCAGTGACTATGGGTTGTCTGATTGCTAACTTATGGTCATCGATGGGCGTGATCGACGTTGTTTTCGGAACTTTGGGGACGTTGGTCATGACTTCGCTTAGTTGGTTTCTAAGTCGATATACTTCATCGGCCCCAGTAAAATTGACGATCAGCGTTGTTGTATGTACGTTGATGTCATGGAGTGTAGCTTTAGAACTGTATTTTGTTAGTCAAGCACCTTTTTGGTGGACATATCTGACAGTTGGAGTTGGTGAATTTTTAGCCATGGCCACTGGAGCAGTCTTGACTTATTTTCTTTCTAAGAAGGTCGATTTAACGGTTTAAAATATAGACCTGTAGAATATATAATGCGAGGAGAATTCAAATGACATTTGAAAAAATTTTGCCAGAATTAAAGAACGGTAAAAAAGCTGTCCGTCAAGAATGGGGCGGCAGTGAAGAATATATTTTTGTTGTAAATGAAGATAGTAGAAATGGTGAAGCTATTAATCCTTATTTCTTGATCAGAACTAAAGAAGAACCTGCATTATCACAGTTTATGCCTAATTCTTGTGATATTTTAGCTGATGACTGGAAGTTGGTCGACTAATGCCGGATATTTTTTCAGTGAAAGATCAAATCGTTTTGGTGACTGGTGTTGCTTCTGGAATCGGCTATTCTCAAGCACAGTTGTTTTTAAAAAGAGGCGCTGTGGTGTATGGGGCTGATATATTACGTAACGGCCAAATTGATAGTTTGAAAGAAGAATTTCCAGATAGCTTCTCATTTTTTGACTGCGATGTTAGAAAAAAAGCAGATTTAAAAAAAGTAGTTGACCAAATGATTCAAAAGTCGGGACAAATTGATATTTTATTAAACACCGCAGGGATCTTAGATTCCTATACACCTTCATTGGAAACAACCCAAGAGCAATGGGACAATGTATTAGCTACTAATTTGACCAGTATGTTTTTGCTAACTAATCTGTGTCTACCACAGATGTTAGCAAAAGACCATGGAGTGATCGTAAATATGGCATCGATCGCTGGCTTGGTGGCTGGAGGTGGCGGTGCGGCATACACGGCTGCTAAACATGGGATCATCGGTTATACTAAACAACTTGACTACGATTATGCAAGTCAAGGGATCCGCGCAAACTGTATTGCTCCGGGTGCAATTAAAACTCCAATGAACAAAGCTGATTTTGCTGGAGAAGCAAAAATGGCAAAAGAGGTTGCTGCACAAACTCCTGCATTAAGGTGGGCTGACCCACGAGAAGTTGCTGCTTTGAGTTTGTTTTTAGCTTCGAAACAAGCGGACTATATTCATGGTGCGGTCGTACCGATCGATGGTGGATGGACTGAAAAATAATAAATAGCTCAGTAGATGTTAAGCGATGATGGATCGTAAACAGCTACTGAGCTATTTTATATAAATAAAGTTATTTTTTAGCATCCCATTCGGCCTGAAATTCTGTCAAAAAGTCAAGCATGAATCGTTGGCGGTTTTCAGCAATTTTTTTTGCACTAGGTGTATTTAACTTGTCTTTGATTTTAAGTAATTTTTCATAAAAATGGTTTATGATCGTTTCGTTTTGCAAATTACGGTACTCTTCTTTAGTCATTGATTCGCGTGGTTTGATCCGTGGGTCATAGATCTTTTCTGAATGATGTCCGCCGAAATAAACCGCCCGAGTTACGCCGATAGCACCAATGGCATCGAGCCAATCAGAATCTTGTACGATCTGACCTTCTAATGGCAATTGAACTGGCTTATTGTCTAAGGTATGTGCAAAGGACATGTTTTGAATAATAAATAAAATTTGTTCGATCTGTTGGGCAGAAACTTCAACCTCAATTAGAAAAGATTTAAGTCCGTCTAAAGCAGTTTGGGGGTCATCGACTAATTTGTCATCGATCACATCATGTAAGTAAGCTGATGCTAAAGTTACTAAAAGGTCAGCGCTTTCTTTGGCACTTAGTTTGCGCGCCATTGCCACGACTCTGCGAATATGGTCGTATCCATGTCCGGTCCGATCTTGTGTCATATGTGCGTGTGAATACTGCGCAATTTTTTCTAATCGTTGTTCATTGTTCATGTTTCATTACCCCTTAAATCTGAATTTGCACAAGTATAGCATAAGAAAATTTATCAAAAAAGACCAGGTTGTTCTATTTCCCTTTTTTGACTGAACTAGCGATAAAATCAGCTAAGATGTCTACCATGTATGGCGTGAAAAAAGCGTCAGAACCATGAGGACAATCTTTTAATTTGTAAAAGTTAACGCTAGCTTCTTGTCGATTTAAAAAATCAAACAACTGCTGGCTTGCTTGGATATCCTCTACTTGATCAGCCGTTCCGTGTAATAGCAGGAACGGTGGCAAGTTACGTTTACCCAATAAATCAGTTAATTGAGGCTGGTCAGCTAGAATAAATCTTCCAGCTATCGTGATACAACTGCGGAAACGTACTGGTAATGTATGGACATCTTCTTGCTGAATTTTTTGTTCGTTCGAGCCAAAAGTAGCACCAGCTGCAGCATAAGCACCAACTCCTTCGCCCATTGCAATGATCCGGTTGGAATCTAGCTGATACTTGAAAGCATGTAACATCAAAAAACGTGCAGCCGAATAAAAACTTTCCAACGGTCGTTTTTCCACTTCGTCAATAACGGCGATAGCATAGCCTTTACGTGTTAATTGTAGCAAAGCACTTAAGCGGTTCGTAGCATGATCTGGAGCAAACAAGATAACGGGATAATGTGGCTGTTTTTGTCCAGTTAAGTTTGCTGGAACACATAACGTTAAATATTGAGATCCCCGTTTGTTGCTATAGTAGGCAAGATGTTGCCAAATACGGGGTAGTTGTTGTTCCAATGGCTCGGCTAATTGTTTAATATGATTTTTTTCTTGCAAGGATGAAGACCACCTTTATGAGAGAGTTAGAAAATTGTTTTTCTTTTCCTATATATGTTACTCTATTTCTTATGTGAGAGGTTGTATTTCGCCCATAAATAAATTAAACTGTAATAAGTGCGTGAAACATTAATTAAACTATTTTGTTTCACAAAAAGAAACGAAGAGGGCTCGTATGACACCAGAAGAATTTTATCAAGCATTACAAAAACAGAATATCGAATTAACGTCACAACAGCAAGAACAATTTGATACATATTTTAAATTGTTGGTAGAGTGGAATCAAAAAATCAATTTAACAGCTATTACGGCTGAACCAGAAGTTTATTTGAAACATTTTTATGACTCTTTGGTCCCGGCTTTTTATTTAGCACAATTAAAAAAAGGGTCGTTGTCACTATGTGATGTTGGTGCGGGTGCGGGTTTTCCCAGTTTACCATTAAAAATCTTATTTCCATCATTAAAGGTCACGATCGTTGATTCTTTGAATAAACGGATCAAATTTTTGGCAGAACTTGTAGGTGAACTGGGTTTGACTGATGTCACTTTAACGCATGCCAGGGCCGAAGATTTTGGTGCAAAAAAAAGCCCAGCTCGAGAAAGCTTTGATATTGTGACTGCACGGGCAGTGGCTAATTTACCGGTTTTGTCAGAGTTATGTTTACCATTAACTAAGGTTGGTGGTAAGTTTATCGCTTTAAAGGCACAAAAAGCACAAGAAGAACTCACACAGGCTCAATACGCGATCCAAACATTGGGTGGCCAATTACAAGAAGATATTGAAACTACCTTGCCACAAACAGATGAAAAAAGACACATCATCGTGATCGATAAGAAAAAAGCCACGCCAAAAAAATACCCGCGCAAAGCAGGAACACCAGCAAAACTGCCGTTAACAAAATAAGAAGGCGAAGTGGCTTGCATAAGCGTAAAAGATGGTGATCACGGAATTTTTTAATCAAAAGGGTACATACAAACTGCCAGAGGCTCTTTATTAGTCAAGGCTATTTAAGATTTACTAAGTAAAATTAAAGACAATGTGATCGAGGAGGCCAGTTATGGCATTTTCATTTTTTGGAAAAAATAAACACGAAGAAAGACCGCGCAAAGAAGACGAAGTTGTGCAGGTTTTGTTGACAGATATTGTATCTAATCGGTTTCAGCCACGGCAAATCTTTACTAAAGAAAGTATTGATGAGTTAGCTGACACAATTCACGAACATGGTTTATTGCAGCCGATCGTTTTGCGGGAATATGAGGCCAATAAATATGAAATAATTGCGGGTGAACGAAGGTTCAAAGCAGTTGAAACTTTAAACTGGAAAAAAATACCTGCGATCGTTCGAAAGATGTCTGATAATGAGGCAGCTTCGATGGCAGTGATCGAAAACTTACAGCGTGAAAGCTTGACAGCAATTGAAGAAGCGCAGGCTTATCAACAATTGATGCAGTTAAATGATTTGACACAGGGACAGTTAGGTCAGGCTATCGGAAAAAGTCAATCATTCGTGGCTAATAAATTGCGTCTATTGAAGTTAACGTCACAAGTTCAACAAGCAATTTTGCAACGTCAGTTATCTGAAAGACATGGCCGTGCGTTAGTTAGTGTCGACTCTGTTAAACAAGATGAATTGTTAAAGCAAGTACTTGAGCAAAAACTATCAGTTAAAGAAACTGAAAAATTAGTTCAAAAAGAATTAAATAGATCGAAACAGGCTGAAAGAAAGCCAAAGGTCCGGACTAAAGGGACATCAAGGAGTACTAAGGTGGCAGTGAATACGATCAAAAAATCTGTCAAAATGGTTCTAGATGCAGGTATTGAATTGAAGACAACAGAAGAGGATGTTGCTGGTTTTCATCGGATGATCATCGACATTCCTATTGATGAAAAAAGTAAGAAAGAAAAGAACAATTAAGTAGGAGGTAATCGTTCGGATGGGAGTAGTTATTGCGTTAGCGAACCAAAAGGGCGGTGTTGGTAAAACAACAACTGCCATCAATCTTGGAGCTGGTTTGGCCAAAAAAGGTCAGAAAGTACTCTTGATCGATCTAGATGCTCAAGGTAATGCCACAAGTGGTTTAGGTGTCAGAAAATCAGCCATAAAAGAAGATATTTATGATGTTTTAGTTAATGAAACACCAGTTGAAGATGTGATCATCAAAACTGATACAGAAAACCTGGATCTGATCCCTGCTACGATTCAATTATCAGGTGCAGAAATAGAATTAACTTCACAGATGGCGCGCGAGAAACGTTTATCAGATGCGATCCTACCAGTTGTTGACGATTATGATTACACCTTGATCGATTGCCCACCGTCTTTAGGATTATTAACTATCAATGCTTTCACAACTTGTGATAGTATTTTGATCCCGGTACAAAGTGAATATTATGCACTTGAAGGATTAAGTCAATTGATGAATACGGTGCATTTAGTTCAAAAACACTTTAATCCAGATCTATACATTGAGGGTGTTTTACTTACGATGTTTGATGCACGAACTAATTTAGGTAACCAGGTCGTTGAAGAGGTCCGTAAGTTTTTCAAGGAAAAAGTATATCATACGATCATTCCACGCAGCGTACGTTTATCTGAAGCACCAAGTCATGGAATGTCGATCATTGAATATGACCCTAACTCTAAGGGTGCTTGGAAGTATAAGGAATTGACCAAGGAGGTTTTATCAGCCCATGGTGAATAAAAAGAGTTCTAAGGGTTTAGGTCGGGGGATAGAAGCTTTATTTGAGGATTATAATGAAGCTGAAGAAAATGAAACTGTTACTGAGATCTCTTTAAATGAGATCCGTCCTAACCCCTACCAACCACGTAAAAATTTTGATGAAAAAGGAATAAAAGAACTAGCAGATTCTATCCAAAAAAGTGGTGTCTTCCAACCAATTATTTTGCGCAGATCAACGGTCAAAGGTTACGAAATTATTGCTGGTGAACGGCGTTTTCGTGCTTCTAGTGAGGCTGGGAAAAAGACGATCCCAGCTATCATTCGTGATGTTGACGAAGAACACATGATGGAGATCGCTGTTCTCGAAAATTTGCAAAGAGAAGATCTAAATCCGATCGAAGAAGCAGAAGCATATAATACTTTGATGGAAAAATTGAATCTGACTCAATCACAAGTTTCAGATCGTTTAGGTAAATCACGTCCGTATATTGCTAATTACTTACGTTTATTAAGTTTGCCTGGTGAAGTCAAGAAGATGATCCGCCAGCAAAGTCTTTCGATGGGACAGGCACGCACCTTATTGTCAGTTAAAGATAAGGAAAAAATCTTGGGACTGGCCAAAAAAGCTGTGGCACAAAATATGACAGTTCGTCAGTTGGAAACAGCCGTTGCTGCACTTAATGGTGATTTAAAGAAGCCAGTTAAAAACAAGAAAAAGAAAAGTTCTCCATTTTTGAAGGAAAGTGAAGAACGTTTAGGCGAAAAGTTTGGTACGAAGGTTGCCATTAAGAATAATGAAAAATCAGGTAAAGGTAAGATCGAGATCAATTATTTGTCTAATGATGATTTGAACAGGATCTTGGATGTTTTAGATATTCGTTTGGACTAAGTAGGTGAGAAAATGTACGATTTACATGATCTGGTAGAGATGAAAAAGCCGCATCCTTGTGGAACTAACCGCTGGGAGATCATTCGCATGGGAATGGACATTAAGATCAAATGTACTGGTTGTGGCCGGTTAGTGATGTTATCCCGGAAAGAATTCGAGCGGCGTATGAAAAAAGTTTTAAATAAGTAAAATGAAAAATCGAGATTAAGGAAGAGTGAAAATAAAAACATGGCATTAACAGCAGGTATCGTCGGTTTACCTAACGTTGGTAAATCAACATTATTTAACGCAATTACAAAAGCGGGCGCTGAAATGGCTAATTATCCATTCGCTACGATCGATCCTAACGTCGGAATGGTCGAAGTACCAGATAGTCGTTTACAGCGGATCGATGAGATCGAACCGGCTAAGAAAATTATTCATACGACCTTTGAATTCACCGATATTGCTGGGATCGTTAAGGGTGCCAGTAAGGGTGAAGGTTTAGGTAATAAGTTCTTAGAAAACATCAGACAAGTTGATGCGATCGTGCATGTTGTCAGGGCTTTTGATAATGACAATATTACGCACGTTTCAAATAAGATCTCGCCTTTGGATGATATTGATACCATTAATTTGGAATTAGTTTTAGCTGATCTAGAAGCCGTTAATAAGCGTTATGCTAAAGTTGAAAAAGTGGCTCGGACCACTAAAGACAAAGATGCAATTGCTGAGTTCAAGGTCTTAGAACGTATCAAACCTGTTTTAGAAGCTGGCAAGTCAGTGCGGACACTTGAATTTAATGAAGAAGAACAAAAAATCGTTAAGGGGTTGTTCTTGTTGAGTGCAAAACCAGTCTTATATGTAGCTAATATTGCCGAAGATGATATGGCTGACCCTGATGCAAGTAAGTATTTCCAAGAGGTCAAAGACTTTGCATCTAGTGAAGGTTCACAAGCCTTAGCTGTTTGTGCACAGACTGAAGAGGAAATTGCCGAATTAGACGACGATGACCGCCAAGACTTTCTCGAAGCTGAAGGTGTCGAAGAATCTGGTTTGGATCGTTTGATCAAAGCGTCATACAAATTGTTAGGTTTGGCAACATTCTTTACAGCAGGTGGAAAAGAAACCCGCGCATGGACATTCAAGAAGGGCATGAAAGCACCTCAAGTTGCTGGAATTATCCACTCTGACTTTGAACGCGGCTTTATTCGTGCAGAGACAGTTTCATTTGACGATTTGGATCAATATGGAAGCATGCAAGCAGTTAAAGAGGCAGGAAAGCTCCGACTTGAAGGAAAAGAATATGTCGTTTCAGATGGCGATATTATTGATTTCAGATTTAATGTCTAAATAAGACAAAGTAAACCAAGGAAAACTTGAGTACTATTAAACTTCAATGGTAAGTAAAGTTACCTTTACGGTTCTGGCATTAATAGGACCTTACGTTATAATACGATTTTAGATACTGTAGTATAGAAGTTAGTGCTGGTTTATGTAAGTGTTATTACAAAGCAGAGGGTTAATTACTTAAGTAGCTTGTTGCAAGAGCAATCTTCATTTATTAGAAGATAATTTTTGATATACTATAATACAGTAAAAAGAAAAACTCACATCCAGCATTATTAGTAAAATCGAGTGAGAAGCTAGAGTTAGGCTGGATACAGATTTTTAGGGGCTGGGAATTATTTCAGCCTAAATAGACTTAGGCTTTAAATACGAGAACTCGACCAGGAGAATGGGAGGACTTTCCTTGAAGGAAGAAACAGTTAGGGAAAAAAATGAAAAGGCTGCACAAAGGCAAGAAAAACATCAAGAACATGCTGAGGTTACAGTCCGAGATGGCGAATTTGCAGGCTTAACTAAGCGTAATGAGGATTTCATGTTCCATCTAAATAAAAATTTAGATAATTATAATTATGATCTTGAGAAAAAGGAAGTAGTTTTAAACGAAACATACCGTGAATTGCTGAATAAACAAAAAAGTGGTGTCACAGCTGCTAAATTGTATGGTACAGTCACTGAATATACAGAAAAAATCATGCAGGGCCAAACTCAAAAGAAAGAAGAACGTAGTACCAGCAAGACTTTTTGGTTGATGGCTTTGGATAATGGTTTGATCATGTTCATCATGTTTTGTGTGATGTATGCATTAGTCGGTTTCTTTGATAAGAGTAAGAATGCTGTCAATGGCGGCTGGGTCACATTGCTTGGAACATCGGTCATTGCTGGTGTTGGTTTGGCATTCTTCTATGTCATGATGGATCCTAATAAAACTAAGCAATCCAACCATAAAGTTATCCGCGGGATCGTAGTTACTTTAGAGCTGATCGCGATTTGGATGGTCGCCTTTGGTTTGATCGCATTGATTCCAGTGAAGTATAATCAGACATTGAATCCGATAGTATATATCATCTTAGGTGTGATCGCATTTGGTGCTAGATATTTCTTGAACCAAACACTGCATTTTCCAAAAATGGGACGCGATGTTGGTAGAAGATAAGAAAGAGAGTGAGACAAAAGATGTTTTGAAGACGCTTTGTAACGTCGATTGCGCGTAGCAAAGCGAAGAACCAGAATAACGCAATCGTCCTTACAGCAAGGCTTCAATCTTTTGAAACACGTTTAAGGGGCCGTCGATTTAACCCATTTATGGGATAGATCGACGGCCCCTTTTAGGATTGGACAGCTAGTTTTGTCCTAGCCCCTTTTTTAGTCCATATTAGTATATTTACGTAAGGCTTCGGCCACACCATCGTCATTGTTTGAACTAACGACATGATCAGCAACAGCTTTGACTTTGGGAAATGAATTTGCCACGGCAATCCCGATCCCTGTATCTTTGATCATAGGTAAATCATTTTCGCCGTCCCCGATCGCCATTGTTTGACTTAATGAGGTCTTAGTAAACTCAGCGACCTTCTCGATGGCTTTCATCTTGGAAACACTGGCATCTACGATTTCTAAGTAAGTTGGCTTTGAACGTTGGTAGCTCAGGTGTAGCTGGGGGAATTTTTCTAACTGTTGTTCTAAAATGCTGATTTCTTCTGGTTGGCCCATACATAAAATTTTATGTATGGGCTGCTGGGCAGTCCCTAGCTGTTGTTCAAATGGAGCAATGGTTGCTTTAGCACCAGTGATATCTTCTTCTTGTTGGACCCAGTAATCAGATTTTTGGACAAGCCACTTTTGTCTGGCAAAAACATTTATACTTAAAGACAGATGTTGACTTTGGTTTATTGTTAAAATTGTTGTTAAAACGTTTGGTTCCATTGACTGTTCAAATAATGTGCGTGTTTGTGCGTCATCTGATGAGCTTTGTAGTATCAAAGCGCCATTTAGACAAATTATTAATGCACCGCAGTCTAATTGTTCTACTAGATCACGCATTCCTAATGGCGGACGAGCAGATGCTAGTACAAAAATTCCACCATTCTGAACGTAATTTTTGATTGCTGCATTGACGCCAGGTGAAATTTCATTGTTACTAGTGATCAGGGTGTTATCCACGTCACTAAAAACTATTTTTATCTTTGGCACGTAAGTTCACTCCTCATTGTTTTACTCTTATTTTACAATGAATTTAGTTAATACTCTATGTATTGCACATGATCTATGAATGCTCAATAGGTACTGTAGAAATATTTTTAGATTTCATGGTAGAATTTAAGCAGATACATACATATATTGGAGGAGTAAAATATGCCGCTACTTGTAGTGTTTATCAGTGTCGTGTTATTAGTGATCTTGATCGTTAAGTTTAAAATTGAAACTTTTGCAGCTTTGTTGCTGATCTCACTACTAGCTGGTGTAGTTTTAGGGATCCCACTGCCAAAGTTGCCGGGAGTGATCACGACAGGTATGGCGGAACAGTTAGGAGATCTAGCTTTGATCATTGGCTGTGGTTCGATGATCGGTAAATTAGTGGCGGATGCTGGTGGTAGTTATGTGATCGCTAATAGTTTGATCAATCGTTTTGGCAAACGAAAAATGCAGCTAGCGGTCGTATTAGCTTCAGCAATCATTGGTTTTGCGCTATTTTTTGAAGTTGGTTTAGTGGTTTTGATCCCGATTATTTTTGAGATCGCTAAAGAACTCCGTGTTCCCTTGGCTAAATTAGCGTTACCCATGGGAGCGACTTTGAATACTATGCATGGCTTATTGCCTCCTCATCCAGCACCAACTGCATTAGCTGAGATCGTTGACGTGGATATTGGTGATGTGATCTTGGTCGGGATCATTGTTGCCATCCCCACCATGTTGATTGCTGGCCCCTTATGGAACTCAGTTTTAGAACATTTTTTCCCACAAATATATCGTTATCAAGAAACGTTAAATGGTTTTGATGATGGCGAAGCTTTACCTCCTAGAAAACATTTGCCCAAATTTTCAACAAGCGTGTTAACGACCTTAATGCCAGTTGTCTTGATTGGTGTTTTGACTATTTCACGGCAATTATTTACGCTTCCAAAATCAATTTTGCCAATACTCAAGTTTTTCGCTGATCCCGACGTGGCGATGGTGTTGTCCTTATTAGTGGCGATCTATACGATGGGGGTTAAACAGAAACGTTCCATGAAAAAAATTGGCCACTCACTTGATAAAGGTGTCAGACAAGTTGCTTTAGTTGTTTTCTTAACGGGTGCTGGTGGTGCATTTAAGGCGGTTTTAGAACAAGGTGGGATCGCAGCTTATATTTCCGGTTTGTTTGAAGGCATTAATTTTTCGCCATTGATCGCAGGTTGGTTGATTGCTGCTTTAATGCATGTCTGTCTAGGTTCTTCAACGGTTGCTGCCATGACGTCTGCAAGTTTGATGGGACCCTTGATCCTCCAAACTAATGCAGATCCAGTTTTAGTCGTTCTCGCGATCGGAGCGGGGAGTATTTTTGGTGATAATGTCACAGATGCTGGTTTTTGGATGGTCAAAGAATATTTCAACTTTTCGGTTAAGGAAACTTTTTTGGCGTGGACTACAACCACTTCAATGATAGCTTTTGCTGGTCTTGGCACGGTCCTGTTGTTAAGTACTTTATAGGAAACATCTTTGATACCAGCTCACCTTAAAAATATGGCTACGAATTTTCATTCGACGTTTTAGCAACTACCTTAGGAATACCTACTGCACAAGCTTTAACCAACCTTGGCGCAAATGTGGATCAATGGAAATGTAACCAATGAGACTTATACTTTTATCACACCAGCAGAAATTACTGCACCTTTTGGAATAACTAATGCTTTAAATCTTTTATTGCCAGAAACGAGGAGGATTATTTGAAAAACTCGACACAACAATTAACTCTATTAATTAGTCAATTACAAGCCATTGCACAATCAGGCAAATTCTATACTAAAGATGTTTATGATAAAGAACGTTATGAGCAATTGGAAGAGGTTTCTAAAAAATTAGTGGCTCAATTAACGACTGCAACGCCAGAACAATTACAACTATTCTTTGATCAGGATACTGGCTATGTCACACCTAAGGTAGATGTGCGGGCAGTTACTTTTAAAAACGACAAGATTTTGCTGGTTCAAGAAAAATCCACCCAAACATGGTCAATTCCTGGCGGTTGGGCGGACATTGGGTATTCGGCGAGTGAAATAGCTGTTAAAGAAACCCAAGAAGAAGCCGGAATAAAGGTTGAACCAAAACGCTTAATTGCAGTTTATGATATGGCAAAACATCAATATCATAAACAAAGTTTTAATTATATCTACAAACTATTTTTTGAGTGCGTACCCGAAAATACACCTATCCATAGTGGGGTTGAAACAAGCAATGTGGCTTTTTTTAGTTTAGAAGAAGCTTTGAAATTAAAACTATCTCTTAACCGTAATTTGCCAGCAGATTTAAGAATGGTCTTTAAATGCCGCCAAACACAACACTGGGAAACAAAATTTGATTAATAATTTAGGGTCCATTATTTAGTAATGGACCCTCGGCTTTCCTATTAAATCAGCTTTTTAAAATTGCGAAGATCCGCTAGGGTCTAAATGCAACAAAAAACTAGCAAAATAGCCCCTGAATTTGGGAGAAATTTGCTAGTTTTTAAATAGAATACATTTGTATTCAAATATGTTATAATGGGCTTACTTTAAAAGAAAGAAGGGTGTTTAATTATGACTACCACAACAATTCGTATGCCAGAAGATAAATACAAGGAAGTACAAAATTTAGCTTCTTTTGATGGTTTAAGTGTTTCTGCCTTTATGCGTAAAGCCGTTTTAGAGCAAGTTGAAGATGTCCAAGATTATGCGGACGGAATGAAAATTCTGGAAGAAGAAAACGAACGTGTTTCTCGGGAAGATGTCCTTAAAGAGGTTCTTTCTGACTGATGTATACTTGGCAGTTTGATAAAAAAGCTTTTAAGGAATTTAAAAAATTGGACCATACTGTTCAAAAAAGAATGGTCAAATGGCTAGACGATCACATTGAAGGAACTGAAAATCCACGGCAGTGGGGTAAAGCACTTGAGGGAGACAAAAAAACTTTGTGGCGTTATCGAGTAGGCGCTTTTCGTATGATCGTTGATATTGTTGATAATGAGTTTGTCGTTTTAGTCCTTAAAACTGCTAAACGAAACGATGTTTATAAAAACAAATAAAAGCAGGATCCATTTATAATAATGGGCCCTGCTTTTTGCTTGCTTTGCTTCCAACTTAAGCAGCTTTTTTTAATTCAACGTAGAAATTAGTCATAGTTAGATGATAATAAGGAGCAACCCAAAATATTGCTAATCCAGCTGTTATACCTACTAAAATGAACCAACCAATAAAACTTAAAGACAGCCAAAAATATTTCCACTTGTTTCCATCCATTAACTGACGACTTCTGGTAACGGCATCGCGATATTTAATTGGATCTCCCTGATCAACTGAATCACGATAAATATAAATCGCCTGAGAATATGCGATTCCCTTAATAATCCCAGGAATTATCAATAGCAAAGACCAAAACACAACCCAAATAAATTGGAGAATAGCAATAAAAACAGTGCCCCAAAAATATTTAGCTTTTGAAAAAATCGTGAATCCTTTAGAAAACCCGTGATCGTATGTATTTTTATTACGTAGGCTATCGATACAAATAAATTCGATTCCTACTAAAATCAAACTATATAGCAATGAAAAAATAGTATTTGAAGAATCCCACACTGTCCAAGGGCTATCTATAATACTCCCATACCTTATTCTGCCAACAGCGTCTGTAACAGCTCCCAAAAAATATAAAACGAAATAAACCAAGAAAGTCATAAAGAAAAAACCATAATGATTTATCAATAAGTTCTTAGCGCTTTTCTTTAATTCCGAATGATTCATCAAGGGTAACATCTCCTTAAAATAAATTATTATTAATTTAACATACTTATGTTAAAGCTGTGAAACGCATGGTGTCACTAAAACTGTCGTATCACAGAAAACTTATTATAGGTTTGGGGGATCAGACACAAGTTTTTTATCCGAAAGATAAAGTCATGATTAAAAGTTCGACTTGCGATAAGTTCGCTTTATATTAATTAAAACTAGGGTCCATTTGTTATAAATGGACCCTAAAAAAGGAGCAAGTATAAAATCTTGCTCCTTTTTTTCAACATAAATAGTTTATCGTTCATTACTTTGTCTCATGATTAATAGCGTGATTACAGTTGTAATTATAGGGATAAGTAAAGATTCTAACTGAATTTCTCGATCAAGCGCATATACTATGATAACTCCGATTATTATTCCTAATATACTACCTATCAAAACTGACAACTTGGGATTTTCTTTTTTAAATTGATTCCATTTCTCTAACATTTTTGCCACCCCTTACAAGCCCACTATAGCAAAGTTTAACTGGCAGAAAAACTAATTTACTTCTGATAACCGCAATTATGTTAAATAAAGTTTTAAGTTATTTTTGACGTATTTTCTGAATTTGTGGTGCTGTTCAAAACATGCTATGAAATTTTACAAATAATCCATAGTCTTTTTACCGTTTATTTTTATTGGATAATAAGCCACATCTTCGGCTCCTTGATTATCACTAAGCACTTCAATGTTTATTCTTTTATGTTTTGTTATTTCACTGAAAGTTTTTTCGTCACATTGATCACGTAATGCTTGATAATCTTTATTTTTGATTTCTGTGTTGATGATCCTTTCAGATCCGTTTTCTATTCTTTTATCAAAACTAAAAAAGAATATCAGAAAAATACCCAAGCACAACACCAAAAGACCTATGATAGATAGTATAGCTTTTTTTATGCATATTTCCACCTTCTTGCCGTTATAATAACATACGTATCTTTTATTCTGGATAAGTCCTAACAATTACGTTCCCCAAAACTTCATCTAAGATTTCATTTAACACGATATTTTCTGATTTGACTTTTAGATATTTTCCATCTCCTTAAAGATGTATGTAATTTTTATATTACATTAAATATGTGTAAATAACAGGAAACTAATAATTTGAAAGTTTTTGTTTTAGTACGATATACTTATTTTGAAGAAACTGAGGTGTTTTGTATTGATCGACTGGCATTATGGCTTTATCAACCTTTTAAGTTATATTCCCTTTATATTGGCATGGATCTCTTTTACCCATTTTCAAAATGCAACTTGGGGAATTATTTTCTTTCTAATTTTCCTCATCGTTCTGTTGCTGCTATTCAGTAAAAAATCACCCTATCAAGAAAAATACCATCAAACAACTTTCAATCATTTTGATGGAATCTTTAGAACTATCTTAGTTGTAATAGCTTTACTGTTAGTATGGCTGGCACCTGATTTTGTTTTTGATCTTGTTATGCCTTTTATTATTGCTGCATCAAATATTATACCTTCTTTTTTTACCGAAAAAGTGGAAGGTCCTTAATATGAGTAGATCGAAGATTTTTTTGATATGGTTAACTATTTTTATTATTTCTGTGGTTCTTGACGTTATATTTAACCCAGCGTGGAGGAGTTTTTGGTACTTTGTGTTAACTACAATAGAAACTATATCTATTATTTGCTGTATCGGCTTTTTTTCAAAAAAAGAATAATAAATGATCTAGCACGAGTTTGTTACGAATAGACCTTAAAGATAAATTGAGTTTCTAGGTTTAATTTTTTTCAATCTTGTTAAGTTATAGGTCTAGATATTTTTGCAACCCCTTTCAATTGGTTTAAAAAATTAGCAGTGTTATATTGAGAAGATAAACAGCGAAGGGAGATGCTCTTATGGAAGATAAAGATTATACAAGCACAACAAAACCAGTTACCTTTAAGAAAGCTTTGTTTGACTTTTGGAAAAGGGCATTTGATTTTTCTGGAGTTACTAAACTAGGCGAATTTTGGTGGATAGAAATTCTGTCTATCGGAATTGGTTTTGCAGTAGTTTTTCTTTCCACGACCTTAGTTGAGAAAAAGACTAGCCTAGTTGTCATTTTACTTATTTTACTTCTCTTTTTCATCTTTTTTGGTTTTCCGGCTATTTCTTTATCCATTAGACGATTAAGAGACGTAGGGTTAGCTAATTTAGGTATTCTGGGAATTTTCATCATGATGGTAATTGTAGCAATTTTAAACAATATTTATACCTTAAATAGCTTGGTAGATATTATAAATACAATAGTTAATCTAATTGTTTTCTATGTGTCACTTCGTCCAACGGATAATTATATAACTACACACAAAAGAGGGTGGCGTAGTAAAATTTTTCGTCAACAAAAGGTAGGTACTTCAAAAGTTTGAATAACAACTCTCTTAAATAATAAATTTTAAAAAAAGGGGCTGGGACATAACTAGCTATGCGATTCTAAAAGGGTCGTCGATCTAACCCATTTAATAGGGAAGATTGACGGCCCTTAAACGTGTTTCAAAAAATTGAAGCCTTGCTATAACGATGATCGCGTTATTCTGGCTCTTCGCTTCGCTACGATCCAAAATAATGCAGTCGCCGTTACAAATGGGTTTCAAAACATCTTTTGTTTCACTGTTGTTTCTTTTGGCTAGATATCGGTACAAAAATGAATTAACATAAAAGCAAAACGATTTATGAGCAAAATGGTTATGCTTAAAGTATTTGTAAATTGGGGTGATCATGTGCGTAGCTATGAAAATTCGATCCCTATGAAAATCGAAGTCAGGGATGCCTATGTGCACAATTTGAAACATATTGATATTGATATCCCGCTCCACCAAGTTGTGGCGGTTTCTGGTCTGTCAGGTTCAGGTAAATCTTCTTTAGCTTTAGGAGTTTTGTATTCCGAGGGTTCACGGCGTTATTTAAGCGCGTTGTCGACTTATACAAGAAGAAGAGTTACCCAGGCAAGTCCTGCTCAAGTTTCAGCGGTTAGATATTTACCAGCAGCGATTGCTTTGCGACAACGTCCTAGTGTGCCAGGCAGTCGCTCGACGGTCGGTACTATGACCGAGACTTTGAACGTTGTGCGACTAATGTTTTCTCGTTTAGCATCTCACCGCTGTCCCAATGGTCACCAGATATCACCGACAATCGAAATTGCCCGTAAGATGGCTGTTAGTGGTGATGAAATGGGGAAGATCAGCTGTCCGGTCTGTGGGGTAAAATTTGCAGTCCCATCTGCTGAAGACTTTGCCTTCAATTCTGGCGGTGCGTGTCCGACATGTGGGGGTAGTGGTCAAATTCGACAGATCGATCCGCAAACACTAATTGAAGATCCTAGTAAGTCACTGGAAGATGGAGCGGTAGCGTCCTGGCATTTACCGGGTCGAAATTTCATGCCCTATGTGATTGAACAAATGGGAGTCCGGATCAACGTGCCATATCAAGATCTTACTGCTCACGAAAAAGATTTGGTTTTGCATGGTGAAAAGAAACAATACAAGATCTCGATTCCATCATCAACTGGACGGGTTTTTAATATGGACCATGCTTTATATGAAAATGCTTATCAAGCAGTTGAAGATACCGCTAAAAATTCAACGAATGAACGAACATTAGCGCGTTTAAATCGTTTTTATAACTTTGCTGAATGCCCAACATGCCAGGGAACACGTGTGGCACCGCATCTACTAACAAGTTTGTTGGATGGGAAAAACATTGCTGAAGTCAGTGCTATGACTTTAGAGGATCTGGCTCAATTTGTAAATGAGTTGGTAGGCCATTTACCCGAAAATATGCAGAAAATGGCACAACAAATTACTAAAGAATTGACTCAGTCCCTTACACCTTTATTAGAACTTGGTTTAAATTATTTGTCATTAGACCGTCCAAGTGCTTCTTTATCCACGGGTGAGTTGCAACGGATCCAGTTAGTTAAAACTTTGCATAGTCAGACAACAGGGGTCTTGTATGTTTTGGATGAACCTTCGATCGGTCTGCATCCAGCTAATGTAACTGGCTTGATCGATATTATTCATCGTTTAGTTAAAATGGGTAATTCAGTGGTCGTAGTCGAACATGATCCAACGATTATTGCAGCCAGTGATTATATTATTGAAACTGGCCCAGGTGCTGGGAAAGTCGGTGGCCACATTATCGCACAAGGAACTCCAGCTAAAATTAAGAAGAATAGGAATTCCTTGATTGCGCCGTACTTGACCCATACTAAAAAATTATCACAAAGACAAGTTAGTGCAAAAAAACACATTTTTGACCAAGGAAGAATTGGTTTACATGTAACCGACAAATTTAATTTGCATGACGTGACAGCTGATTTCCCATTGCAACGTTTGTCAGTCGTTTCGGGTTTTTCCGGTGCAGGAAAAACTAGTTTAATCTTAGATTCCTTGATCCCAGCTATAAAAGCTCAACAAAAAGGAAATCCGTTGCCAACGCATGTAGATCGATTAGATAATGAACAAATCAAGACTGTTAAAATGATCGATTCTACACCAGTTGGTAAAAATGTGCGTTCAACTGTAGCAACTTATTCAGGAGTATTTGACTATATCAGGTCATTATTTGCAGCAACATCTGCAGCCAAGAAAAAGAAATTTACTGCCAGTCGTTTTTCGTATAACGTTAAGGCAGGTGCATGCCCGACCTGTAAAGGGACCGGTGTGATCAACTTAGATATACAGTATTTACCAGATATGGAAGAGACTTGCCCAACTTGTGGTGGTTTGAGATATAACGAAGATACGCAGCAAGTTAAGTGGAATGGTTATTCGATCGCTGATATTTTGAATTTAAGTATTGCCGAGGCTTTATCTGTTTTTGAAAATCAACCAATAATTTATCAAACATTAAAGTTACTAAATGAGATCGGTTTGGGTTATTTAGTATTAGGTGAAGGTACGCCCGCTTTATCAGGTGGTGAAGCTCAGCGGCTAAAACTTGCCGCCCAAATGGGGCATGAACAAAAAGGTACTTTGTTTGTCTTTGATGAGCCGACAGTCGGGTTACATCCTAAAGACGTTGAAGTTTTGTTGGATGTATTTGAACGTTTGCTAAGTCAAGGGGCTACGATCATCGTGATCGAACATAACTTGCAGATGATCGCTAATGCAGATTACTGTCTGGATCTAGGACCAAAAGGTGGTCAGCAGGGTGGCCAAATTTTAGTTGCGGGGACGATACAACAGTTGAGTAACAATGCAAGTTCATTTACGGGCAAGTATTTACAGGCAGAATTTATGACTGAATAATAATAAATATAAGTGAAAAAGTGAGGGACAAAGATGGCAGGATTAGATGGTGATTTAGCTTTAGCGTTGACTAAACGTGTGCAACAAGAGAGTTGTCTTGTGTCTGTTTTGATCCAAGACCAGACAAGAAAAACTTTCGCGTATAGAGAACAGGAAGTTTTTCCAGGAGCTAGTTTGCTAAAAATTGGGATCGCTGATTATGTCAAATGTGCGTGGGAAAAGAATCCCGAGATATTGCAAGAAAAATTAACTGTTAGTCCCAAACAGCGAGTTTCAGGTGCGGGAGTGATGCATCATTTGTCACAAAATGAGTGGAGTTTACGTGATGTTTTAGCTTTGATGTTATCTACTTCCGATAATACGGCTGCTAATGTGTTATTAGATCGATTTGGGAGGGGCAATGTCAATGATTGGTTAGCAGAAAAATATCCAGGCATGCAGTTACAGCGTTATTTTATTGCCCCTGTTGTCGATGGACAAGATAATTTTTTGACCGCCGAAGCACTTTTACCTGCGTGGCAGGCGTTGTTTGACGGGGCAAATGAATTCGCGCAGCTTTGTCAAACGTCTTTACATGAACAAACTGACCGCACAAAGCTTGTTTATTATGCCGATGATTTGCAATTTGTTGGAGATACTTTCAATAAAACTGGAGATTTAGCTAATATGGAACATGATTGTGCGAGGATCCAATTAGAACAAACGTGGTTTGATTGTATTGTCCTCACTAAGTTTGACAAAGCGACGACGCATCATCACGCAGCATTGAAACTACAGCAAGATATTGGACGCTTATTATTACAAAAGGTTATGAGTGAATAAGTTTTAATTAATCGTGTTATTTGGAGGTATTTAAAATCTCCGGTATAATTAAGTTAGAAAGATGTTCCTTGTAGTCGGCTGCCCTAGTCAAAGAAGAGATAGGTGTTTTAAATGAGCAAAAATATGTGGATTGCCATTGTAGTTATTGTCTTAGTGATATTGAGCGTTATTTATGAATATATGACACATAATTTTTCATGGGGGATCGTTTTGCTCCAAGTATTGTTTTTGGCATATGCATTATTGCAGTTTAATAAACGTTGATATGTAAAAATAAAAGTGAGTAGTAAGTTTCTGACTAAAAGGGATAGATCATGATAATGAGACTCCTATTTATGCTTGTTAGAATACTTGAAAGTTTTTCAAGTCGTGGTTATGTAATCTCACGGAACTCTATACTTCTAATAACACGAACAAATATCCAAAGCCTTGTGATCACAACTCAAAGAATAACACATTTTGCAAATGATGCTATACTTTAGTTGCAATTAAGTTTTGGAATAAAATTAACGCCAAAGCCCTCGACAGATGCGAACTTTGAGGGCTATTTTTAGTGGGCTAGATGTTGCCTATTTTGTTTTACTTGTGGTATTTACTGTCTAGCCAGTCAGCAAATCAGGTGGTTATTAAGCCGAACATGAGTGGGGGAGTTAGGTTTTTGATATAAAATTAGTGCCTCCTAACCGTTGCAGAATAGGCAGGTAAATTCTTTAGTATAAATTAACTTTGTTATTCATAGCAGTGTATTTTGGGCTTTTTTAAACCATCCTTAGCTTGTCAGTTGATTTTTATTTGCTAAAATAAAGCTAAAAACAACTTTATTTTAGGAAGTTTTAGAAATTTTGCCATAAAAAATAATTTACCGCTATTGAGAAAAACGGTGAGTAAACAGTAGTGGTAATATTAGAGACAAGTTTTGTTTAGGCCTGATTTACAATCCAAGTGCAACACAAGTCAAAATTAAACAAAAAAAGCCATAAAGGCCTAAACTATAAGTGTCTAAACTAAATAGAAAGGCAGACCTTTATGACTCGAATATATTCTAACACGCAAAAGCACTATCAACAATTATCTGCGGCTGAAAGAGGACAGATCGAAGCCTCTTTAAAAGACGGTCTGAGTGTCATGCAGATCGCGCAACGTTTAGGTCGGGCACGAAGTACTATTTATC
>NZ_APCP01000098.1 GCF_000349725.1 Ligilactobacillus pobuzihii E100301 = KCTC 13174 | reverse complement strand
TTATACAGATATGGAGCAATTCATGTCTATTTTATACAGAAAAAACCCCGAAAATTCGGGGCTTTTTTGTATTATTTAACTTTCAACCTTTAGATAATTTAACTGATAGTTTGAAACTGCTACTTCTCTCAATTGAGGTGGTGGTTTTTTGTTTGTCCAAGATTATTAAAATCGAGTAAATTAGCCTGGAGTTAAGGATTAAAACTGTTGACGCAAAATAGGTGAAATGTTACATATAATGGTGTAAAAAATTTTTGTATATTTCCTAAGACTCGGGTGGCGTAAGCCTTAATTTCCTGGCGACCGGAAAAGAATAAGTGGTCCTTCGTGTCTTAGTAGGTACGAAGTTTTTTTATTTTAGGCGTGAAGATTCGGTCGATATCATAACTTGATAGCTTACACTTTAACTCGTATACTTGACTAAGCTTTCAAGCTTTAAAAAAGACTCGTAATAATTCAAACCCTAATTGATTATTTATTTGTTAGGAGGTGAGTTGGTTGAGCGAACAAGCAATCGCAAGAAAAGCAGAAATCGTAAGTAATGTTGCAGATTTACTAAAAGATGCTTCATCTTTATTAGTATTTGACTACCGTGGCTTGACTGTTGACCAGATGACAGACCTACGTCAACAATTGCGTGACGCCGGCGCACAAATGAGAGTTATTAAAAACACATATTTGAGACGTGCTGCTAAGGAAACTGGTTATGATGAACTTAATGAATTATTTGCCGGTCCAACTGCAGTTGTGTTTGGTGGGGCAGATGATTCTACTGCACCCGCACGGATAGTAGCAAAATTTGCTAAAGCAAGTGATGAGGAAGTTATTCAGATCAAGGGTGGCGCTATTGAAGGTAAGGTAACTTCTATTGATGAGATCAATACACTTGCAACACTTCCAAGTCGCGAAGGCCTATTATCAATGTTGGTATCAGCATTGCAAGCACCAGTGCGCAATGTTGCATATGCACTTAAGGCTGTCGTTGATAACAGTGACGAATAACTGACTAGAAATTATTTTAATAATGGAGGAAAATAAAAATGGCATTAGATACAGAAAAAATTATTGCTGATTTAAAAGATGCTAGCATTCTTGAATTGAATGACTTGGTTTCAGCGATCGAAGATGAATTTGGAGTTTCTGCAGCTGCCCCAGTTGCAGCAGCAGGCACAGACGGTGGCGACCAAGGCGGTGAACAAACAGAATTTGACGTTGAATTAGCTACGGAAGGCGACGCTAAAGTTAAGACCATCAAGCTTGTCAAAGATATTACCGGCAAGGGTTTGAAGGATGCTAAGGCTGCTGTTGATGAATTACCAACAGTTATTAAAGAACAAACAACTAAAGAAGATGCTGAAGATATCCAAGCACAATTCAAGGAATTAGGCGCAGTTGTTAACTTGAAGTAATATCTGTTAAATTCAGCTAAAGGGCTGATTTATGTAACCGTCAGAGTTAAAAAATGACTCTGGCGGTTTTATTTAGTGAGACAAAACATCTTTTGGGAACATGTTTGAGGACCATTGATTTAACTCATTTAATGGGATATAGATCGATGGCCCTTTTAGAACCGCACAGCTAGTTATGTCTCAGCCCTAATAAAGGAGGCTGGGACAAAACAATATCCCAGTCTCTTCTTTTGCTAAAAATAATCAAATTATCACTTCTAATTTTTACAGCATAAACGCGTTTCAAAAGTCTGAATCCTCAATGTAATGCCATTTACGCCATTCCTGTCCTGCGCTTTGCTACGGCCAAAAATGACGTAAATGGCATTATATACCGGCTTCAAAACGACTTTTGTCCCGCTCTCTTTTTTAATAGCTGTAAAGATCTAGAGAATAAAAAAATAATAGATGCATATAAAATGTCTCTCAAACAGGTTAGTGATAAATGTTTGGGAGAATTTTTTAGTCAAATGTTTATTTTATGAGTGTTTTCTGGTTTAAGTAACATTTCGATAATAAGCTGGGTTAGTTTTTTACTATTGCCAAAAATGGTTTGAGCTAAGTTTTTCTTTAATGAATCACTGTTTAAAGTAGCTCCAAGTAATGCTTGTTCTAAGGCATCTGCCGCGCCCGAGGTCATACTGGTGCCAAAGACTTTGATCGCTGATATTTTCTGATCCGTCGTTGCAAAATTAATGTGTAATTGCCCCTGTGAGATCTTTCTGGATGAATAATATTGATAACCAGGATTTTTGCCGTAGTTCCAAACATTACGCCCGTATTTTTTAGCGACTAACTCATGAATATTGTCCCAGTCTGCATTAGTTAAATGATATGTGGGAATATCTGCCCAATGTTTCACGTGAAACAAATGGAGCAATAGTTCATGCTTAAATGCCTCGGTTGACATTTGTTGATATGTGTCTGGTAACAAATTTTTTAAATTAGCGATCGGCCGATCATAAGATAAGACACCACGTGTGACTTGGTCGCGCTTTTTAGGTGTAAGTGCTTGGCGCGCATTGGTGATGTTCATGTCAAACATCAAAGTTCCTCCAGCTGCGTAGCCGTCCTTACCTTTGACCATGCACATTCCTGAAAATTTATGGTCGTTTGCGACGAGTGCACTTTTGGCACTGACGTGACCGTCTTTTAGTCCCATTTCTTCTAAAGCGGACAAAATTGGTTCAGCAAAATAATTATAGTCACTGCAATGTTTCAAAGAACCACTTATAATATTTTCAAAAATAATGTTTCCTTGGTCATGGTAGACTGCGCCTCCACCAGAAGTTCGACGTACAAGGTCAACATTATTTTGACTTAAATAATGTAAATCAACCTCGCTAAAAGAATTTTGCGCTGATCCAATGATCACTGATGGGCGGTTGATATAACAGATCAGGCCGTGTCCAGGGAGCTTCAAGTCGTTGATCAAATAATTATCGATCGATTGATTTATGATCGGATCATAGAGCTCATGATTTTTAGGGGTAATGTCGATTAGAAACATATTGATCCAAGCTTTCTTCATTTGATTTATCAAATTAATTTTTAGTTATTTTATACAATAACAGCACTTTACAACTTTTTCTAAAATTTTGACATAAAAAAGACGGAATCCCCGTCAACTTTGATATGATTTAAGCGACAAAACTAAACACACA
>NZ_APCP01000097.1 GCF_000349725.1 Ligilactobacillus pobuzihii E100301 = KCTC 13174 | reverse complement strand
CTGCGCCGAAAATGTAACGGGGCTAAACACATTACCGAAATTGTGGATCCGACCTTTGGGTCGGGTGATAGGAGAGCGTTCTAAGGGCGAAGAAGCCAGACCGCAAGGACTGGTGGAGCGCTTAGAAGTGAGAATGCCGGTATGAGTAGCGCAAGGTCAGTGAGAATCTGACCCACCGTATGACTAAGGTTTCCTGGGGAAGGCTCGTCCTCCCAGGGTTAGTCGGGACCTAAGCTGAGGCCAAGAGGCGTAAGCGATGGCTAACAGGTGGAGATTCCTGTACTGGTCAGATCTGTTTGAGTGATGGAGGGACGCAGGAGGCTAACGGAGCGTGCAGCTGGAATTGCACGTCCAAGCAGCGAGTCGCAAAACGAGTGAAAGGCTTGTTTTGGTGGTAGATGAGCTGTGATGGGGAGCGAAATTTAAGTAGCGAAGGAAGTCAGGTCACACTGCCGAGAAAAGCTTCTAGCGAAGATCTGATCACCCGTACCGCAAACCGACACAGGTAGTCGAGGAGAGTATCCTCAGGTGAGCGAGTGAACTCTCGTTAAGGAACTCGGCAAAATGACCCCGTAACTTCGGGAGAAGGGGTGCTGGTCGACAGACCAGCCGCAGTGAATAGGCCCAGGCGACTGTTTATCAAAAACACAGGTTTCTGCAAAATCGTAAGATGATGTATAGGGGCTGACGCCTGCCCGGTGCTGGAAGGTTAAGAGGATGAGTCAGCTTCGGCAAAGCTCAAAATCGAAGCCCCAGTAAACGGCGGCCGTAACTATAACGGTCCTAAGGTAGCGAAATTCCTTGTCGGGTAAGTTCCGACCCGCACGAAAGGCGTAACGATCTGGGCACTGTCTCAACGAGAGACTCGGTGAAATTATAATACCTGTGAAGATGCAGGTTACCCGCGACAGGACGGAAAGACCCCATGGAGCTTTACTGTAGCTTGATATTGGGTGTTCGTGCAACTTGTACAGGATAGGTAGGAGCCGTGGAAGACGGGACGCTAGTCTCGTCGGAGGCACAGGTGGGATACTACCCTCGTTGTATGAACACTCTAACCCGCACCGGTGATCCCGGTGGGAGACAGTGTCTGGTTGGCAGTTTGACTGGGGCGGTCGCCTCCCAAAAGGTAACGGAGGCGCCCAAAGGTTCCCTCAGAATGGTTGGAAATCATTCCTAGAGTGTAAAGGCAGAAGGGAGCTTGACTGTGAGACTGACAAGTCGAGCAGGGACGAAAGTCGGGCTTAGTGATCCGGTGGTTCCGTATGGAAGGGCCATCGCTCAACGGATAAAAGCTACCCTGGGGATAACAG
Organism: Ligilactobacillus pobuzihii E100301 = KCTC 13174; assembly: GCF_000349725.1. Classification (GTDB taxonomy): domain Bacteria; phylum Bacillota; class Bacilli; order Lactobacillales; family Lactobacillaceae; genus Ligilactobacillus; species Ligilactobacillus pobuzihii. The sequence goes on along the minus strand of NZ_APCP01000097.1, from coordinate 464 downwards.
GCTTATCTCCCCCAAGAGTCCACATCGACGGGGAGGTTTGGCACCTCGATGTCGGCTCATCGCATCCTGGGGCTGTAGTCGGTCCCAAGGGTTGGGCTGTTCGCCCATTAAAGCGGTACGCGAGCTGGGTTCAGAACGTCGTGAGACAGTTCGGTCCCTATCCGTCGCGGGCGTAGGAAATTTGCGAGGATCTGTCCTTAGTACGAGAGGACCGGGATGGACACACCGCTGGTGTACCAGTTGTCTTGCCCAAGGCAGCGCTGGGTAGCTAAGTGTGGCTGAGATAAACGCTGAAAGCATCTAAGTGCGAAACTCACCTCAAGATTAGATTTCCCATTCCTTAATGGAAGTAAGACCCCTGAAAGAATATCAGGTAGATAGGATGGAAGTGGAAGTGCCGTGAGGCATGGAGCGGACCATTACTAATCGGTCGAGGACTTGACCCAAGAGTCGCGCAGGTGACT
>NZ_KB714703.1:149459-156461 GCF_000349725.1 Ligilactobacillus pobuzihii E100301 = KCTC 13174 | reverse complement strand
CGTGCTTAAGGTCCCTAATTATCACGCACAAACTTGCTTAGCAGCTGTGCAAAAGGTTATTAAACAAGCCCCCACACTTTTTAAGACACTCACTGAGGCAAGTCACCCCAGAGGAAATACAGCGGGCGCAAAATGCTTTAAATGGCAAATATCGGCGGATCTTAGGTTATCATTCCGCCCAAGAAGCATTAGAAAATGAATTAGCCCAGCCAAATAAGTAGTGGCTAAAGTTCGACAGTGGGAGGCCGGCCATTCGCTACGCTTCCTGGCCGACCTCCCACTGAACTAACATCTATCTTCACTTATAGTTTAAGCTTTACACTTGTCGCACTTGATTTGACAATTGGGGTAAATCGAAAAATTAAAAAGGCTACATTTTAGTATTTAAACACTGCAAATTATAATCTTTCTTTCGTTTTTCGTAACATTTATGTGTTTTTTCGCAACAATAATGTAACATTTTTGAAAAAACTTTGCATTTTTCTTAGACCTACACATAACTTTAAAACATTTATCAATGTCTTAAGCAATATTTAACCTCTTAAAAATTATGACATCTTCTTGTAACATAAGATTGAAAATGCACGTTTATCTTACTAAAAAATCCTCATATCATATATGAAATTAATTTTTTTCAGAAAATCATAAATTTAAAATATTCTATAAAGGCCGATGTGCCGACATCCGGATAATTTTATTACACGCCTAAACCATTTTGTAAACTCATTTGAATTGGAATGCAATAATTCGGCGTTACAATATAATCATTCAGTTGTAGAAATCAAACATTAACTAAAAATATCAGGAGTGAAAAATTTTGAATCATTCAACAAAATCATTGTTGGTTGGCACAGTCGGTGCAGCCAGTTTATTCTTAGCTGGAACGGCAAGTGCTTCCGCTAACACAACTCATACGGTTGCAAATCATGATACGGTATGGGATCTCTCAGAAAAATACGGTGTTTCCGTACAGTCGATCGAACAATTAAACCACATCAGCTCAAATAGTCATTTGATCTTCCCTGGAGACGATGTTCAGATCCCTAGCAAAAATGCCAAAGCTCAACCAGCTAAGGCAAGTACTCCAAAACAAACAGCCAATACTTCTACATATACTGTAAAAGCTGGCGACTCACTTTGGACAATTGCTCAAGCACACAAAACAAGCGTTGATAAGTTGCTTGCTTTGAATAACTTGAAATCTTCAGATCTCCAACCAGGTCAATCATTGAAGGTTGTTGGTACGGCAGTTGCTCAACCATCAAAACCAGTTGCACAGCCACAACAAGCTGAAGCAAAACCCGAAGTACAGGCTCAACCTAAACAACAAGAAGTTAAACAACAACCACAGCAAAAGTCTGCTCAACCACAAGTAGCTGCTAACCATGTTGACCATTCAGTTGTTTCAGGTGAATCCCTGTTCACGATCGCTAATAAGTATGGTGTTTCTGTTGATTCAATTCGTCAAGCAAATGGTTTGCAAAATGCCGCTGTTTCAATTGGTCAATCATTGATCATCAATAACCCAACTAAAGATCCTAATGCTGCTAAAAAACAAGCTTCAAATCAAGAAGCCAAAGAAGACAACAATACTCAACAAGTAGCTCAGGCTAATACTAATAATGATCAAAAAGCTCATGCTCAGACTCAAGCACAAAACAGCCAGAGCAATTCAAATAATAATAATTCTGTCCGTACTTCAAACAACGGATCAAATTACCAAGCACCTGTTCAAAACAAACAGGCTCAACCAAAGGCACAAGCTCAACCTCAAGCTAAGAAGTCTGTTAATAGTGCTGGTAACACATACGCAATGGGCCAATGCACATGGTATGTTAAGAATGTAGCTAGCTGGGCTGGAAATAACTGGGGTAATGGTCAGGATTGGGCTAACTCTGCAAGACAAGCTGGTTTCCGTGTAGACAACACTCCATCTGCAGGTTCTATCGCCGTTTATGCCGGTGGAGCTAACGTTGGCGGTTGGACTGCTGCGCCTGGTTATGGTCATGTGGCATATGTTGAAAGTGTTAATGGCGGTTCAGTTACTATTTCCCAAGGTGGAGAAGGTTTCTCTAACCCAACTGGTCCTAACACACAATCACTTTCCGCAGGTTCTGCTACAGCCTACATCCATCCATAAGTGTTAATTAAAAAATAGTGCTATTTGCTATTTTGAATTTAAAAAGTCATCTGATATAGATGGCTTTTTATTTTACCTAAAATAGGGTATAATTCAGTTGTATCAGATTTATCACATACTATGAAATGTGATCAGTTTTCTTGCACTCGATCATTAATGCGTTAAAATGTATTCATTCAGTTGTAAAAACAAATTAGATAGAAAAGATAGGGAGTGACAATACTTGGAACAAAAATCACAAAAATTGATTCTTGGTACTGTAGGGGTTGCCGGTTTATTCTTAGCCGGTGGTGCCACAGTATCAGCTAATACGACACACAAAGTCGCAGAAAATGATACTGTTTGGGGTCTTTCACAAAAATATGGAGTTTCGGTCAAATCAATTGAAGAACTTAACCACGTCGATTCAAACTCACATTTGATTTTTACTGGTCATACAATTGACATTCCAGATAAGGCTACCAAGTCAGTCGCTAAACCAGCTACAAAAGCTGCACCGAAAGAAAAAACACAAACAGCCACTTCTACATATGAAGTAAAAGCTGGTGATTCTCTCTGGTCGATCGCACAAGCTCATAACACGACTGTCGACCGTTTGCGTTCATTAAATAGTTTAGGTTCTGGTGTGATCGTCCCCGGTCAAGCGCTTAAGGTCGATGGTCCAGCTACTAAAGCTGCCCAACCTAACGAAGCTGCTCAGTCTGCAGCTAAAAAGGCTCAGGCACCTAAACAACAAGAAGCTTCTACTACAACAACGAAAGAAGCACAAAAAGCTACTCCTGTAACGCCTGCTAAAGGAAGCACACCAAGTGTTCAACCACAACAGGATAAGAACAGCAATAAAGATGTTCAACCACAACAAACGAAGCAAGTTGTTGAGCAACCACAAGCACCGCAAGAAAGTTCGGCTAAAAAATCTGCAGCTCCTGTTAAAGAGACAGAAAAACCAGCCGTTCAAACTGAAAAAGATAACGAACAAAATGTTTCACAACCAAAGGATGAGCCGGTTCAAAAAGAAGATGTTCAAAAAGATGAACAATCCAAACAAAAAGAAGCTGCCCAACCTAAAGTTTCAGCTAACCATAAAACACATTCTGTAAAAAGTGGAGAATCTCTGTTTACTATCGCTGCTGATTATGGTGTTTCAGTTGATTCTATTCGCCAAGCCAATACCTTATCATCATCAGCTTTACAGGTAGGTCAGTCTTTGACGGTCAATGATCCAACTAAGGATCCTTCGGCAACGGCAACTGCAAAGCCAGCTCAAGCATCGCCAAATTCGACTGCTAAGCAAAATGTGCAACCGGCTGCTCAAAAACAGCCTAGCACACCTGCTCCAAGTCAAACGTCCAATAATAGTAGTAACAATAACGCTAGTCAAAATAGTGCTAGTTCTACAACTACTAATACAAGCAACACGACGCAAAAGCCACAGCAGGAAGCTAATAATGAGAATAATTCAGGCAAGAATAATGCTGCACAAACTACACCAGCAGCGTCAAATACAAACGCCACTCATGGTCATGCTACAAACACAGCTGGCAATACCTATGATTGGGGTCAATGCACTTGGTTTGCTAAAGACCGTGCAAGTTGGGCTGGTAACTACTGGGGTAATGGTGGCCAATGGGATGCATCAGCACGTGCGCAAGGCTTCTCTGTTGATAACCAACCTTCAGCTGGTTCATTAGTCGTCTTCCATCCAGGTCAATCTGTTGGTGGCCAATGGACTGCTGACGGCTCTGCCGGTCACGTCGCTTATGTAGAAAGTGTTAGCGGTAGTTCTATCACTATCTCTCAAGGTGGTATGGGCTTTTCTAATCCTAGTGGCCCTAATTATCAAACTATCTCCAATGCAAGTCAGTACACATATATTCATCCTTAAAAAGGTTGAATCAAAAGATCCGTTACGGAAATCTCTCCGTAACGGATCTTTTGTTTTACACATTTTAAGCTTCAACGATCACAAAACCATTATGTCCGATTCGATTTTGGTCTTTAACTAGATTTTGACTTAGAATTAATTTTGCCTTTGGTGGAAAAACAAATTTAATACTACCATATCCAACATTGAACAAAGCAAAGATCCGTTTGCCATTTGACGAACGAGTAAAACTCAAATAGTCATTCTTGTTACTTGTCTGTCCCCAGTCTAGACTTCCGTCATTTAACACTAAACTATACTTACTCCTGAATTCACCTAATAATTTGATAAAGCGATACATCGTTTGGTTTTGCTCACTCGCCTTCCATGGCATACATTCACGATTAGCAGGAACTTGCCCACCCTTGAGGCCATATTCGGTACCATAGTAAAGACTTGGTGATAATGGCAAAAGATAGGTGAACGCTAACAACAATCGACTTAATTGATCATCATCGTCACACAAGGATAACAGTCGCGGATCGTTTGGACCATCAAATTGGATCATCATCGATTTTTGTTGAGTTGCCGGATACTTCATCAAATCATCATTTAAAGCCGTGATCATTTCAGAAACATTGGTCTTCTTTGCAATAAAGTAGTTGAGCATAATTCCTACTAGGTCATCGTCTATTGCAGTATCAAGAACCGAATTATTGATCAAAGCTGGTGTTAGACTGTTAGTCTCACTCATCAAACAAAAATTAGCTTTAAGGCCATGTACAATTTGCATTAACTCTGCTAAAAATTCCTGATCCATCTCTTGTGAATTCAGAATTTTAAATCCATCGATATCAAAATTCACGACCCAATATTTGACCAAGTCAAATAGATATTGTTTAACTTCTGAATTACGTAAATTTAATTTAGGCTGATGTGGATCATTTTGATTTACACGGTATGAAATATCGGCAGAAAAATCAGGATCATCTGTGGCCTCATAATCTAATGTTGCAGAGTCGATCATAAACCAATCAAAAAACTTCGAAGTCCTTCCTTTTTGTTTAACATCCTGCCATTGCATGGAAAAGCTCATCAGATGATCTAAAACTATTTCCAAAACTACATGCATCCCATGTTGATGTGACTCTTCAACTAAATTCTTAAAATCAGCCTTGTTACCAAAATAAGGATCGATCGTATATGGATCGATCGCATCATATTTATGATTAGAAAACGCAGCAAAGACCGGGCTTAAGATCAATCCATTAACACCGATGTCTGTTAAATGATCTAAGTGATCTTTGATGCCCTGAAGATCACCGCCAAAAAAATTTATTTTGGATGGAGCTTCACTGCCCCATTCAACCACATCAGATGGATCAGACTGTGGATCTCCATTTGCGAACCGATCTATCAATATATGATACCATAATGTATTTTGCGCCCAAGCAGGCTGTTGCTTGAAAGTTTCATTAGGATAAGAATATGGAACAAGAAAAGGCGCACTATGTGTTAAACTATCAGCAGTAAAAGACTCTATTTTATGAGAATCATACAGATACTCTTCGCCACTACTAGCAATCAAATGGAAAACATACTTCAAACGTCTTGTTTTAGGTAAAGCAACAGTCACACCCCAATAATCTATTTCTTTACTTTTTAAAATAACTTTCATTTTAGCGATCTCTGGATGCCAACCCTCGCTAGAATTAGTTGTTGCATATAAATCACTATATAATAATTCTGCTCTTGTAACGTCGTCATGTTTACTTCTAAAACGTAAAGTAATTTCATTGATACCAGTTTCAAAAGACATTGCTCCCCGAGAGTCATGAAAAATTGCAGCTTTTTCCATTATCGATCCACCTTTAATTATTTATTCTCTTAACTACTACCTTAGGCATTTTAGTCAGCTTTAGCAAGTATATTTTCTTTTATTTATGTTAAATTTCAGCCGCAGAAAAGATTCCATTACATGACTAAAAAAACCAACAAGTTAGCATGCAAAATAATCGCCTGCAACTAGTTGGATCTTATATTATTTATTCTTATTGTTCAAAATATGCGCCATTGTCATCGTTACTACTTCGTTCTGATTGAAATTGCTCACCGGCTAATGAACGATAATAAGCCATGTAAGTTGTATTTTTATACGGTACCAACCATATTTGCCCGATCCCTAAAGTTAGACAGGCTAAGATATCCCATCCGAGAAAACTTAATTTCAACACGAAAAATTCAAATTTATGTCCATCCATTAACTGTCGACTTTTTGTGACATAATCGAGATAATTTAAATCTTCGTCTCCTCCCTTATCCGCAATATCTTTATAAATATAGTAAGTTTGCGAATACGAGAATGTTTTAATGATACCTGGGATCAAAAATAATAAAGACCAGAAAAATTCAAATAATGTTTGTATGATCCACAAAACAACGACTGGCAAAAAATCTCTTTTTGTAAAAGCGCCAAAAATTCCACGAACAATACCAAAGTCTGAGTTTTTAGTCCTTAACCAGTCCAATAAAGTAAAGTTCACACCTACAATTAATAAGGTTTCGATGAGTGAAGTTAAAACATTTGAAACAAAATTAACACCATCGGAATTAGAATTTGCACCACTGGAAGCTCCTCGTGCAACATCATCAGCTAAGCTGCCAGAAGGATCTTGTACCAAAAACAAGATAACTACCGTTATAATGCCGACCCCTACCAATAAACCAAAAAGAAGCGGGAGTATTTGCAAAACATTTAATCCGATCGCCTTACCCCAGTGTCCTTTTAAAAGGTTTTTAGCTTCCTGTTTTAGTTCTGCCCTTGTTTGCATTATGTATAGCCTCCAATTAAACACTTTAATTAAGTAACATTTCTCAGTTTAACGTATTTTATAGCAGAAAACTAGCCAGATTCCCTTATTTTTACAAATTAGCTTATTTTGAAACATTATTTAATGAATAAAAAAAGCCATCCCGTAAACAGGATGACTTAATAAGC
>NZ_KB714703.1:135991-149449 GCF_000349725.1 Ligilactobacillus pobuzihii E100301 = KCTC 13174 | reverse complement strand
ACGCTTCCTGGCCGACCTCCCACTGAACTAACATCTATCTTCACTTATAGTTTAAGCTTTACACTTGTCGCACTTGATTTGACAATTGGGGTAATTTTTTATTCTCGAATACAATTAAATTCTCCTACCTTTATTAATTGTTTCAAAACTGTACTAATACCAAATCAAGGTGAAACGATAAGCATAGTTCTCAGATAAGGTTGAACGCTTTTTTTCTTACAAATATTATTCTATTTTCGCTTTATTAATGTGTCAAAAATGGCAATTTTTTAACTCTAGATAATTGTGATTATAAAAAATAGATAGGCCCGCACTAAAATTGAGTGGGCCTATTTTTGCTCAAAAAAGAACCTCCTGATGCTCAACCAGGAGGCCGACATGTCATTCGGACTACTCACTACTCAGTGATTAAATCTGAGCTACTATGCAAGTAATGAATGGACCTATCTATCACATTATTATTATAACATATACATAGCAAATATTAAATTTTAGACTTATATATATGCTAGAATAGAGTTTGGCTGCTTGCTAAAGACTGATTATCTTTAAGCACAGCTAGGCGGTGAATGACTTGAACCTATCTATCACAATATCTTTCCCTATTGGATTTTTTATTCTGCTATGTCTAGCAGTTTATAATCTAACTAAACGGAAATGATAATAAAGGGCTAGTTTAATACTAGGGGCTTTTTTAAAGGCTTTTTTGAAAAAAATCTGGCTCCTAACTATAGAAGTGATAAGTAAAATTAATTGTCGGTATTTGATCAGCGTGGTATGTTGGATATAAGAAAGTACTAAAGTAAAGGAAAGGCGGCACAAAATGAAAACGTTAAATCTTTATTTGGTTCGTCATGGTCAAACTTATTACAATATTTTTAATAAACTACAAGGCTGGAGTAATTCACCATTAACACAAAAGGGGATCGATGGAGCTAAAGATATCGGCCAGCGTTTGTCTAAGGTGCCTTTTGCTGGAGCTTTTTGTTCCGATACAGGCCGGGCTATTTCAACGGCTGAAATTATTCTGGATGCTAACCAGGTTTCGCAGACCAACAAGCCACATTCTGCACCATATTTTCGGGAAGAGTTTTATGGCTACTTTGAAGGAACGGATATTAACCAGGCGTGGTATCAAGCAGCCGGCCCGCACGGACTAAAAAGTATCGGTGATATTGTTGAAAAGTATTCTTTTGATACAGCTAAAGACTTTTTGAAAGAGGCTGATCCATTTAGTATGGCTGAAGATCACACAGAATATTGGCAACGTGTTGACCAAGGTTTTGAATTGATCAACTCAGATCCAAGCTTACATGATGGAGATAATGTCTTAGTGATTTCACATGGAAACACTTTGTTGAGTTTGATGGACCGATATGCAAATGGGCGCTATGATTTGAGTGAACGTCCAGCAAATGGTAGTTTAACTCGGATAAAATTAGTTGATGGAAAAATTGAGGTCGTTGACTATAATAAATAGTAAAATGAAACTCGTAGAGCGAAGATAAAAATACTTGGATATTTTTTAACATTTAAGATTCGACTGAAAAGCCGGACATAAGATTTTAAAAGGGTCGTTGATCTAACCAATTAAATGGATTAGATCGACGGCCCTTAAATGTGTTCCAAAAATCTTTTGTCTCTTTTTTTTGTTACATTTTATTTTTTAATTTTTGTTTGGTGTTAATTGTCGAAAACCGGGCAAGGACATCATTACGATGAAGCTGATGATGTATAGTGCTGATAAAAAGCCCATTGTGACACCCAAGTTGAAGTGGTCCATCAATAAACCGATCGCCACAGATGAAAAACCACCGATCGCGCGACCAACGTTCATAATCAAGTTGTTGGCTGTTGAGCGTATCTCTGTGGGGTATAGCTGGCTGATCACAGCACCATATCCGCCGAACATTCCGTTCGAAAAGAAACCGATAATTGCACCGATGAACAACATTGAAGCGTTAGTTTTGGCAAATAAGATCGCAAACATAACTGAAGCAGAACCTAATAGGAAGATCGAAAAAGAAATACGTGGTCCAAAGTTATCCATTACTTGTCCGAAAACGACCATACCGATGCTCATGCCTAAAATCGTTGAAACCATCCACAATGAAGAACCAGAAACTGACAGCCCTTGTTGTTTTTGGACGATCACAGGCAACCAGTTCATTAGGCCGAAATATCCTGCGATTTGAACGATCGTCATTACCATTAAACCTAGTGTCTGTGCAGCTTTACGTGGTGTATTGAACAATTGTTTAAAGGATGGTTTGGTTTTACTCGAATTTTCTTGTTTTTGTGCTGCGATAAAGTCTGGAGTTTCTTTAACATGACGTCGCAAGAAATAGGTCAAAACAACAGGAATCACGCCTAATAAGAATAAAGCATTCCAGCCAAAACGCGGAATGATCAAAGCTGCCATGACAGCAGCAACAATAGCGCCAACTTGACCACCGATCGCAGCTACAGACGACATCCGACCGATTTGGTCTGAACGAAAGTTTTCTGCTAGTAAAGCGATCCCGACGCCATATTCACCGCCAGCACCGATCCCAGCCAAGAAACGAAAGAGGTAGATAAGTGGTAGTGAATGTGCAAAATACATAGCTCCGGTAGCTAAGGCAAAAATAAAGATCGTGTAAGAAAAAGTCCTCACACGACCATACCGGTCACCGATAATGCCAAATAAAGCACCACCAACTAACATTCCGATATTAGTCAGTGATCCGATCAAACCAGCTTGGCCGCTTGATATCCCTAATTCTGCAATAATAGATGCAAGGGAAAATGATAAAAACATAATATCCATGTTTTCTAAAGTGAAGCCCGCCGCAGTTGAAGCGGTGACCCATTTTTGTTGCTTAGTAAAACCGCTTTGTGGTGTTGATTTTGCAGTACGATGCACTTGTTCCATATTCAATTCCTCCAAATGGCGCTCTCTGACGCCGGTTATTTGTTCTTAAGTATTGTGGCATACATATTAGAAAAATACAAGAGAAAATTAGCAATATACAGTGATAAGAAAATAAAGTTGTTGTAAAATGGGGTAAACTTTAATAAATGGAGGAACCGGACATGAAGGCAATGCGCCACATGGAAAATGTGCAACGACTCGTAGTGAAGATCGGGACTAGCTCTTTGATTCACGCTAACGGTAAAATTAATTTACAAGCGATCGATCAGTTGAGCTATACACTGACAGGCCTAGTTAATGAAGGCAAACAGGTGATCTTAGTGTCATCTGGGGCGATCGGTGTTGGTATGGGACAATTAGGACTAGCTAAACGACCCACAAAGATCCAAGAACAACAAGCCCTAGCTTCAATTGGTCAAAGCGAATTGATGACTGTTTATCAGCAACGTTTTGCAGTTTATGGTCAAAAAATCAGCCAAGTATTATTGACACATGATGTTCTTGATTTTCCTAAGAGCAAAGAACATGTCCATCATACAATGGAGCAATTGCTGAAGTGGGGAGTGATCCCTGTTGTGAATGAAAATGATACGGTAGCGGTCGATGAATTGGATCATTATACTAAATTTGGCGATAATGATCAGTTGTCGGCAATTGTGGCTACTCGTTCTAATGCAGATCTATTAGTAATGCTATCAGATATCGATGGTTTTTATACCAAAAATCCAAATAAGTATGCTGACGCACAACTGGTCGATGTTTTACATGAGATCACGAAAGATTCTTTAAAACGAGCTGGCGGTGCGGGGACCGAATTAGGGACAGGCGGAATGACCACCAAGTTAAAGGCGGCCCAGAGCATTTTAGATGCAGACAAGATGATGGTCTTAGCCAATGGTGTTAATCCATCGATCATTTTTAAGATCATGAACAATGAACCAATTGGGACATTATTTATTAACTCACAAAAAGATAAAGAGGTGATTTAAAATGATAGAAAATCTGACGGAAATGGGTGCTAAAGCTAAACAAGCAGCGACTAATTTGGCGCAGCTTTCGACTAGCCAAAAAAATAAAATTTTAGCGGAAATTGCAAAAGCACTGGAAATAAATGTGGAAAACATTTTACAGGCTAATCAATACGATATCAAACATACGACAGGAATGGAGCAAAAGTTCGTTGACCGCTTAACTTTAGATAAAGAACGGATCTTTACGATGGCCGAAGGTGTTAGACAAGTGGCAAGTTTACCTGACCCAGTTGGTAAGCTTGACCAGGGCTGGATTACACAAGCAGGATTACAGATCAGTCAAAAACGCGTTCCCTTAGGTGTGATAGGTATGATTTTTGAGGCACGGCCCAATGTGACAGTTGATTCGGCTGCTTTATGTTTTAAGTCTGGTAATGCGGTCATTTTGCGCGGTGGTAAGGAAGCATTACATACTAATATTAAAGTGTCTGAGGTTATTCGTACCGTCTTAACTGCACAAAATGTGCCCGCTGATGCTGTTCAAATGATCTCAGAAACATCACATGAAGTGGCACAAGAATTTATGCAGTTGACTGATTACTTGGATGTTTTGATCCCACGTGGGTCAGCGAATTTGATTCAAACTGTAGTGAAAAACGCCACAGTCCCTGTGATCGAGACAGGTGCTGGTAATTGCCATATCTATGTTGATGAAACGGCTGACCTGAGTATGGCCTGTGATATTGTAGTTAACGCTAAAACTCAACGCCCTTCAGTCTGTAACGCTGCAGAAAAATTGTTGGTTTCTAAGGAAATTGCACAACAATTTTTGCCGATGGTAGCTGATGCGTTGCGTAAATATAACGTTGAGATCAGAACTGACCAAAAGGCAAGTGAGATTTTGGGAAAAAGAGCAGTACCAGCTGCGACTAATGACTGGGACACTGAATATAATGACTACATTATTGCGATCAAAGTAGTCGATTCACTAGATGATGCGATCGATCATATCAATCAGCATAATACCAAGCATTCTGAGGCGATCATTACGAAAAGCTATCAGCATAGCCGAGAATTTACGGATCGGGTCGATGCAGCTTGTGTCTATGTAAATGCCTCAACACGTTTTACTGATGGTTTTGAATTTGGTTTTGGAGCTGAAATAGGGATCTCAACACAAAAGCTACATGCTCGTGGACCGATGGGACTTAAAGAATTGACCACTACTAAGTACGTTATTTTGGGCAACGGACAAATCAGAGAATAATATACAAAAGGCACTATCTTAAAAATTGTGGACTCCTCCTAGAGTTCTTAATTTGAAGATAGTGTATTTTTGTTTATTCATCTATTTTTCTAGCAGTTTTGTTATATTCACGGATCACATCAAAATCACTGTCTTTAGCAGTTGTATAACCTTCATGTCCATATACATCGGCGACGATGGCGTGTCTTTTTTTAGTTTGGGCGACTTTTTTAAATGCTTGAGATATTTTTTTCTGCCATTTGTCATTCAAATCGCCTCGGACAGTGATCGTATCGTTGGGGATCTTAGCACTGGTGTAAATTGGTATAACTTGATCCATGATATCTGGCGCGTCATTTTTAACAAGGTTACGGGCGCCTTGCCAGACAAAAGCTGCATCAGTATCCTTGTTGTAAACGGAAAGGACACCTTGATCATGTCCTTTGATCTGTGCTGTTTTGATATTTTCTTTGTTGATATCGATCCCTTTTTTATACATTCCGACAGCTGGAAAAATCCAACCGGAAGTAGAAGTCGTATCTTGTACGGCGATTCTTTTATTCTTTAAGTCTTTAAGCTCAGCTATACCGCTGTCTTTACGTACTAAGATCTGGGAACGATAAAAGTCGACCAACTTATTGCTATCATGGTCATCAGCACCAGTGACATCATACCGTTGTGCCAGCAATAAAGCTTTAGCTTCATAGTGTTTGTGTGCTAGAACATAGGCATCAGGCGGCAAAAAGGCCACATCGACTTTTTTTGAGCCCAAGGCTTCGACGATCGTATTATAATCAGTGGAAACATTGACCTTAACTGGAATGTTTAGTTCATTTTCAAGTAGTTTTTCCAGTGGTTTAGCTTTCGCTTCGATAGTCGTGGCGTTTTGTGATGGTACAAATTGCACAGTTAATTTTTGGGGTGCATATGTTTTGTTCTTTTTTTCTGCGGTGTTCTTATTGCAAGCAGCTAAAGTGAAGAAAAAGGGTAGAGTAAGGGAAAACAAAAATATTTTTTTAAGTGATTTCATGTTGCCTCCTAGTTGATCGGTCAGGATCAATTCAATAAAAGTATTTATTACTTTTAAAGTATAAACCGTTTACTTGCGATGTCAAGAAGTGTTTTACAAAATAAAAACTGACTAACTAAAGTACACCTGTTTAGTGTTACTTTAATTAGTCAGTTTCTTTAAGATAATTTATTTGTCGAGATTAGAATCCCTGAAATAACTGATCGATCTGGTCAAATTCGCTCTGACTTAAGTTAACGTCTAAAGCAGCAACGTTACTTTTGACTTGGTCAGCTGTCCGTGCGCCAGGGATCACGACACTAATGGCTGGGTCCTGTAAGTACCAAGCGATAATAGTCTGGGTAATTGTAGCGTCATGGCCGTTTGCAATCTCACGTACTTTATCTAAAGCAGAGATGATCGTTTGGTACTGTTGAGCGCTATATTGATCAAATTTACTGCCGTCTTTAGAGCCGTATTTGCCGGTCAACAAACCTGCAGCAAGTGGGAAATATGGAACAAATGAAATATTATTTTCTTGCAAATAAGGAAATTCTGTTTGTTCTACTCCACGGTGAACCAAGCTGTAGTTGTCTTCAGCGATGTCAACTAAACCATCAGCGTTAGCTTCTTTGATCTGGTCGGGTGAAAAATTGGACACACCGATCGCACGGATCTTTCCTGCTTCTTTTAATTCATTTAAAGCGCCGACTGCCTCTGCTTTTGGAGTATCTTTGTCGGGAAAATGAATGTAGAAGATATCGATGTAGTCAGTTTTTAAACGTTTCAAGGCGTCATCGACCGATTGTTTCAAAAACTTTGGCGAGTTATTAAATTCACCATTTTTACTTGGATCGTGTGCGGCTTTAGTGGCGAGTACAATATTAGAGCGGTCGTAATCTTGGATCACATCGCCGATGATCTCTTCTGAACGTCCGTTACCATAAGCAAATGCTGTATCAAGTAGAGATATACCTGAGTTTAAAGCTTCTTTGACTACGGCATAACCATTTTCATCTTTCAAGTCATCAAATAAATTATGGCCACCGACTTTATTAGTCCCCAGGCCTAAAGTGTTAGGAACAGTAACATCACTTTTACCGATTTTTATTTCATTTGTCATTAAATAGTTCCTCCTTAATCCAAATAACATAATAGCTGAATAGTTATTAACTACTTATTTTACTGATTTAAGTATAGAAGAATTTAGTATTAAATTAAATTATTTTGTTTTTAAAACAGAGCGGAGTATGGCGAATAGCAGGCGAGCACTAACAGGCATCCACGCTATAATGCGATCTATAGCATTGTAGCGTGGATGAATAGTTAGGCACAACCTGCTGCCATAGGAAGCTCGACTAAAAACAGAGCGGAGTATGGAAAACAGCAGGTGGGCAAGCTAACTTGTTATTATCTCAATACTTTTTATAAATTCAGCTTAAATTCTTTTTCTAGGTGTAACGGATCATTTTTTAGTTTGCCATACTCATCGATCAAAGCATGAAATTCTTGGGCTTCATGGGATGAAAAGTTGGTCTGTTGTTCTACCTTATTTTTTAAGCTAGTATAGGTGAAAGTTTGACCAGTTATTTTTTTAAATAATTTGCGCGCATAAGCATCTGCTACAAAAGCTGAACGGTCAAATAAGTATAATAACAAGACATCGGCAGTTTCTGCACCGATACCACTGATTGCTAGTATTTTTTGACGTAAGTCAGGTGTAGTTAATTGGTTTAACTCAGTGAAGTGTTCTTGGTACATCGTTAAGATATTTTTAAGATATTTAGCTTTAGCGTGGTAAAAGCCGCTGGGTTTGATCAAGCCTTCTAGCTGGTCGTTAGTAAGCTCGCGTATGGTGTCGATATTAAAATCGGTGGCTTGAGCTAGATTTTCTAGTGAACGTGCAGCTGATGACCAGTTAGTGTTTTGAACTAAGATCATGCCCGCTAACATTTCTGCAACACTGTCAGCCGGCCACCAATTTTGCGGACCTAAATAGTTAGCCAGTGCATTATATAGTTGTCGGATCGTTTTTGACAAAATATACCTCTTTTCTGAAATCAAAGCTGAAATTTGTTTAATTATGAATTTCTAGGAACACTTTGAACAATACCATAGAAATTCAGGCCTTTTTTTATTATAATGAACTTTGAAAGTAAATAAATTATACTAGGTGGATTACACGAAAATCTGTTAACTACAAAAACATTGTGAACCAAGCACAGTTCAGGCTCAAATGTTGTGCATAGTTGGTGACAGTACTTTGTAGTTTTACCCTGACAAAACAGTTGTGGAGGATCAATAATAATGCAAGAAAATGCGGGAATCAAGTTGTTTGCGTTGAATGGTAACCCAAAATTAGCTAAAAAAATTGCTGATCAAATGGGGGTAACTTTATGCCAAGCCTCGGTCAAACATTTTAGTGACGGTGAGATTCAGGTCAATATCGATGATAGCGTACGTGGCGATGATGTCTTTGTGATTCAATCGATCTCGGAGCCTGTTAACGAAAACTTCATGGAATTGATGGTCATGATGGATGCTTTGCGTCGCGCTAGTGCTGGTTCGATCAATGCTGTCATTCCATATTATGGTTATGCACGTGCCGACCGTAAAGCGCGTTCACGTGAACCGATCACGGCCAAGTTGATCGCCAACTTTATTCAATTAGCGGGTGCTGATCGTGTGGTCACAATGGATCTGCATGCTGGTCAGTTACAAGGATTCTTCAACTGTCCAGTTGATCACTTGTTGGCGATTTATACACAGGCACAATATTTTAAGGATTCAGGCATTGCTGATGATGTCGTTGTCGTTGCGCCCGACCATAATGGTGTGAAAGCTGCACGGAACCTGGCAGAATTGTTAAAGGCTCCGATCGCAATTGTTGACAAACGTGATGATACACGCTTGGATCCACAAAATGCGATGGTGATCGGTGATGTTCAAGACCATAAATGTATCGTGATCGACGACTTGATCGATACCGGTGGTAAAGCCTTGGATGCCGGGTTAGCTTTGAAACATGCTGGTGCAAGCGATATTTATGCTTGTGCAACACACCCGATCTTATCAGGTAATGCTGCAGAAGAACTAAAAGAATCTGAATATAAAGAAATTGTTGTTACAGATACGATTCAGATTCCTGAAGAAAATCAAATTGATAAGCTTAAAGTTCTCACAGTTGCACCGATCTTCGCTCAAGCTTTAACTTTGATTTACCACAATCAGTCAGTAGATACACTTTTCAGTAAAAAAGATAATATTTAAGCCTCTTATCAAGATAAGTTGTAGCTGCCTTTTTCAGGGTTGTTGCAACTTTTTTAATTTTAGCTAAGAAAGTTAAAATTAAATTAGAAAAAGCCTGTAAGAATTTTGTGAAAGGTGCTATGATTTAGCATGTATAAAATAATGTGAAATGAGGGATTTTTTTGACGAAAGATCTTACTGCTAAAGATCTGCAGCAATTCAAAGAAAATTTAACTAAGGTTCCTGCCAGCCAAGTTTTAGCACGAACCGTGCAACAAAATGGGGTACTAAAGGCCAGTGCTGACCATGATTTTTTACAAGGTCTAAACCGGACTTTTTCAGTAGAAGTAGAAACTGATTCAGTTACTAATCAAAAACAAAGTGGGCGTTGTTGGTTATTTGCGACGTTGAATACTTTACGCCATGATTTTGCTAAGAAATATAAAGTAAAAGATTTCCAATTTTCACAAAATTACAATTCATTTTATGATCGTTTGGAAAAAGCTAATAAAATGTTGGAATGGGCCATTGAATTGGTCGATCGTCCAGCTGATGATCGTGAATATATAGCGATGCTTGAATGGGGCGATGATGATGGCGGTCAATGGGCTAATGGAGCTGCCTTGATCAATAAATATGGTGTAGTTCCACAAAGTGTCATGCCTGAAACTTATAATAGTGAAAAGACGAAAGAAATTTCAGACGTGCTAAATTATAAGTTAAAAAATGATGTTGTTGATTTACGTGCTAGTTACCAAGCTGGTGTTGGTGAAGATGAATTGCGTCAGTCGAAAAAAGAAATGATCAGCGAAGTTTACCGGATGTTAGTTTATGCTTTCGGTCAACCACCAGAGAAATTTGATTTTGAATATCGTGATGATGACAAGAAATATCACTTGGATCGTGATTTGACACCCCAAGAATTTTTCCAGAAATATGTAGCGGTTGATTTTGATCAATATGCAGTTGTGGCAGATGCACCTGATCATGAAAGTGGTAAGAATTACGTTTTAACAAGTCAAAACTATATTTTTGACGGCAAAGCAGTGGAGCTTGCTAATGTTGGTTTGAAATCGATCAAAGATGCTGCGATCGCATCGCTAAAAAATGGCAAGACAGTTTGGTTTGGTTGTGATGTTGGGCATTATTCTGATCGTCAACAAGGTATTTTGGCTACAGAATATTTTCAAAAAGCTGACTTGTTTAACATTGATTTAACTTTGGATAAAGCACAACGTTTAGCAACTCGTGAAGGTGAATGCTCACATGCCATGACTTTAACAGGTGTTGACATAGTTGAAGGTCAGCCGACTAAGTGGAAGGTTGAAAATAGTTGGGGTGATAAAGTGGGAGAAAAGGGCTACTTTATCATGTCAGACGAATGGTTCGACCAATATGTATATGAAGTCGTAGTAGACCGTAAGTATTTGACTGAAGCTGATTTGAAAGTCGTGGATTCTCCAGCAGAAGAATTGGAACCATGGGATTCATTGAGTTAAAAAATGTTCTGAAGTTAATTTGTAACGACGATTGCGTTATTTTTTGGGTCGTAGCAAAGCAAGAATCAGAATAAGGACCATTGTTTAGTAAAAATTTTGCTCTTTTGGAACAAGCTTAAGGGTCGTTGGTTTAGCCAATTAAATGGTTAAATCAACGACCCTTTTAAAATCGCACAGCTAGTTATAGTAGATCAGAATTTGACCGGCAATAACTTATTTAATAGACACATACAAAAAAACTCCTGGAGACTAAAATATGTTCCGGGAGTTTTTACTATAAAAATCACTTATGCTTCTGTGACTGTTAAAACAGGTTCGAAATAAGCGAGTTTTGTATAATCCACATTACCACCGTCAGTTAATGCCAAATCAGGAATTGAAGTTATCGGCAGAAATGAAAGATAAAAGAGTGGGTCAGGTAGTTGACAGCCAAGTTCTTGGGCAGCTTTTTTAAGTTCTAGCTCTTTTTCAGCTAATTTTTCGGGTGTCAGATCTGTATTGATACCAGCGATCGGTAGTTCTAATAAAGATAAGACTTTACCATCAGCAACTACTACTTGACCGCCACCGCATTCGATCAAGGTATTGGCAGCCAAGGTCATGTCGTCTGGGTCAACACCAGCAACGACTAGGTTGTTATCATCCGGTGACATGGTAGTTGCGATCGCACCACGATTGAAAGACCAGCCAGAAATAAAACCGTGGGCATGGTTTTGGTTGACACCATAACGTTCGATCACTGAAGCTAAAGCTACATTTTGTTTAACATTAGGGCAGATCACGCCATCTTCGACATCTAGTTTCACATCCAAACGTTTTCTGACAAAAGGCCCTACGCTTTTGATCGTTTGTACCTCGGCAGTCCCGTTTGTGATGTCCACTTTAGTGGTGAAGTCCTCTGCAGTCATTAATTCATGGTCGATCGTGTCCAGCAATTTTTCAGAGCGAATAGGTGGTACGAATTTTTTGACCGCTTGGTTATTATCTGTGACCACTTGTCCCTTGCTGATCACGGTTTCAACATTAAATGTGCCTGGCTGATCGACCAATAAAATGTCAGCTTGTTTGCCCGGGGCGATTGAACCAACTTGATCATCGATATGATAGGCCTCAGCCCCGTTGATGGTGGCCATTTGGATAGCTGTCATAGGTTCAACACCGGCTTTGATCGCTAAACGGACCATGTGGTCTAGGTGGCCGTGGTCTAAAATGTCATGGGCATTAACATCGTCCGTACAAAAACTTGTATGTCGCGCGACACCAGCTGTATTTTCAGTGATGGCTTTAATGTTTTCTGCTAAGAATTTTGTGACGGAAGATTCACGGATAACGACATGTAGGCCTTTTCGTGCTTTTTCTAGAAATTCTTCGTGACTGTAGCTTTCATGGTCAACGTGCACCCCAGACATTAAGAACTGATTTAGGTCTTTGCCAGTAGCCATTGGTGAGCAGCCAAAGATCGGTTTGTGATATTTTTGTGCTGCAAGTATGGCTTGCAGAGTATCTGGGTCTTTAGTTTGGACAGATTCACGCACAGTTTCCCAGACACCGTAGCATTGATTTAATGCTTGGTATTTTTCGTGGTCAGCTCCATTGACGTTGTATGCGACTGTTGATCTTGGGATCGTGTAAGGTGTTTTATAGGGTAATCCCCAGAAAACTTTGAAGGGGAGCTGGTTTAATTCTTCAAATATTTCTGACAAACTATCAAGTCCACCTACTGAAATATATTCATCTAAGCCGGAAACTATGCTAGTTGTTCCATGAGGAAGTACAGCCTGAGAAAAGCGCGTCAAGCTGAGTTTGCTACATTCAACGTGAATATGGCCATCGATCATTCCGGGGGTCAAGTATTTGCCGGTCGCATCGATGTGTTGGGTATTTTCACCAACGTGATCAGAAACGTCAGGGTCGACAGCAACGATAGTCTCTTGATATATTGCAATGTCAGCAGCGTAGTATTCAGCAGTGTCAACGTTGACTAAAGTTCCGTTTTCGATCACTAAGTCAGCAGGGATCTTCGCGGCACCAGCATCGATCAAAGAAGCTAAATCTTGTATAGTTTTCAAATTAATAACAACCTTTCATTTTGTTTTGCGATTTAGTCAGTACTCAAAAGTTAATTTCCGGGCAAGATATTTAAAATGTATAGCAATAAAACAAAGACGAATAACATGATCCACATAATATAGTTAACTTCTTTATGGCGACCAGCGGCAGTCATTAAAATCGGATAAGTTAAGAAACCAAAGGCGATCCCGTAAGAAATATTGTACGTTAATGGCATCCCGATGACCGTAATGAAGGCGGGAAACGCGATCTCGAATTCATCCCAGTGGATCTCGCGCATGGACGAAGCCATCAAAACCCCAACCACGATCAAGGCTGGTGCAGTTACTTGATCAGTCACAACTGTTAATAAGGGTGAAAATAAGAGGCTGACCAAGAAGAAAAAACCAGTTGTGACAGCAGTTAAGCCTGTTTTACCACCAACTGCGATCCCTGCAGATGATTCAACGTAAGCTGAAGTGGGTGTCGTCCCCATTACTGCGCCAGCGAGCATTGAAACT
>NZ_KB714703.1:92673-135875 GCF_000349725.1 Ligilactobacillus pobuzihii E100301 = KCTC 13174 | reverse complement strand
TGTTTTTCATAATACCGGCTTGTTGCGCTAGGCCGATCAATGTTCCTGCCGTATCGAAGAAAGCAACTAATAAGAAAATCAAAACAACAGCCCACATTTGGATATCAGCTAAGGATGCTAAGTTTTTGATACCAACACCAAAAGTCGGTTTCATACTTGGCGCAAATGAAATGAGATGAGTAGGCATCTTGATCAAACTAGTGACTAGACCCAAAATAGCAGTTGCGAAGATCCCGATGAAAATAGAACCAGGAACTTTGCGTGCCATTAAGATCCCGATAATGAAGATCCCCGCTATCGTTAGCCAAGTGGTTGGTTCTGTGAATGGACCGATCGCAACTAAAGAAGATTTGTCAGCGACAACTAGACCACCTCCTTGTAAACCAACAAAGGCAATGAAGATCCCGATCCCGGCGGCCATGGCATATTTTAAATCTTGCGGGATGGCATCGATCACAACTTCACGTATCTTGAAAAAAGACAAGATGGTGAATAAAACTGAAGCAACAAAAACTCCTGCCATAGCTTTTTGCCATGGGATCCCCATCCCTAAAACAACGGAAAAAGTGAAAAAGGCATTGTCCCCTAAACCAGCGGCGATCGAGATCGGATAGTTCGCTAAAACTCCCATCAATACACAACCGATCACAGCTGAAAGCGCGGTTGCAGTAAAAACAGCGCCTTTATCCATGCCAGCCGCCCCTAAAATACTAGGATTAACAAAAAGTATGTAAGCCATTGAAATGAAAGTCGTTAAACCAGCCATAATTTCACGTTTGACTGTGGATCCTTGTGCTGAAATGTGAAATGTTCGTTCTAACACACTAGCTTCTTTTTGGTCATTGTCCTCAAAATTTTCCATTACGTGAGAAAATCTCCTTTTCTTTAAAGTTTGAGATTACTATATTTTGAATTATTACATACATTATACTATTTATCAACATTAATATTCGTTATTTGTTTATTGACTAAAAGGGGATCCATGATACACTATAAAGTGTGAACGAACTGATATATTTGAATTTAGGAGGGGTTAAGTTGTCGAAGAAAGTTACGAAGGAATTTACTGCTAATCTACCAAAAGCCGAACTACATTTGCACATTGAAGGAACATTAGAACCAGATTTAAAATTAAAGTTAGCCAAGCGTAATCATATTGATATTGGACAAGATACGATCGAAGAGGTGCAAAAGACGTACGAATATGATGATCTTGCATCTTTTTTATCGGTTTATTATCCAGCGATGGAAGTTTTGCAAAAAGAAGAAGACTTTTATGAGTTGGCCTTTGAATATTTGAAACGGGCTGCATCTAATAACGTGCGTCACGTGGAAATTTTCTTTGATCCACAGGCACATACTAGTCGCGGAGTTGCGTTTGGAACGGTTATCAATGGTTTGTACCGTGCAGTTGTTGATGCACGTGCTTTGAATGTTGACGCTGCCCTGATTATGTGTTTCTTACGTGATTTCTCCAAAGAATCAGCGCGCAAGACACTCTTAGAATCTTTGCCATATAAAGATAAATTTATCGGTGTTGGGTTAGACTCAGATGAACATAATAATCCGCCGTTGAAATTTGCCCGCCAATTTGAAGATGCGGCAGCGCAAGGCCTTCACTTGACGGCTCACTGTGACATTGATCAAAAAGAATCGATCGATCATATCCGTCAGGCTTTGGAGATCATGGGGGTAGAACGTTTAGATCATGGAACTAATATCGTGGAAGATCCTGACTTGGTACAATTCGTTGCTAACAAAAAAATCGGGTTAACTTCTTGCCCGCTATCTAACGGGTATGTTTCACCAGAAATGAAAGGCAAAGAAGTATTGGAGTTATTGGCACAAGATGTGAAAGTTTCGATTCACTCGGATGATCCAGCTTACTTTGGCGGTTATATTGGAGATAACTACTATGCGATCGCAAAAAATTTTGATCTGACTAAAGACCAGGTTGTACAATTGGCCAAGAACTCATTTGAAACATCCTGGATCAGTGATGAGAAAAAGGCTTTGTATTTAAAAGAGCTTGATGAATATGTAACTGCTAATTAAACAGAGTGTAAAAACTCGTATAGAAAAAATGAGTGTACTGATGAAGTTAAATGGATACAACTTACTGGGTTTTGTAATTTGACTGATCTTAGGGAATCGCGGCTGTAACATAACTAATTGTACGAATCTAAAAGGGCCGTCGATCTAACCATTAGTTGGTTAAATCGACGGCCCTTAAGCGTGTTTCAAAAGATTGAAGCTTGACTGTAACAACGACCCTTGTTCTGATTTTGCGCTTTGCTACGACTCAAAATAACGCAATTATCCTTACAAATCAGCGTCAAAGCATCTTTTTTCTCACTTCTTATTTAGTTAACTACAAGTTTTTATAAACAGTTTTTCTTTGTACGAGCTTAACGATTTCAACAATCACGATCATCAAGACTACCGCGCCAAGGATCATTGACCATTGGGCAGCATTTAGAAGTGTTACGTGGAAAATATCATTGAAACCAGGAATAAAGATCGTAGCGGCTAGCAGCAAGGCTGAACCCAAGATCGCCCAGTTAAAGAATTTGTTTTTAAACGTTTCTTTGCTGAAGATCGAGCGATGGATCGACTTACAGTTGAAAGCATGGCCAAGTTGCAGCATTCCTAATGTAATAAAGGACATTGTCAAAGCATCAGCGTGGATCATATCTGAACCTGAATGTTCTGGGTATAAGATCGCCAACAGGTAAACTCCAAGAGTCAAGAAGCTTTCTAAGATCCCTTGGTAGATAATGCTTGAACCGACACCATTTGAGAGAAAAGTCGATTTTTGCCCCCGAGGCTTATGTTTCATAGCATCTGGTTCCCCAACTTCAACGCCTAAAGCGATAGCAGGAAAAGTATCAGTTACTAAGTTGATCCATAAGATATGCACAGGTAAGAAAATATCCCAATTAGCAAAGGTCATTAACGATAAAGTCAAGACTTCACCTAAATTAGCGGATAAGAGATACTGAACAGCCTTTTGAATGTTAGCAAATACTTTTCTTCCCTCACGTACAGCTGTGATGATCGTCGCGAAATTATCATCGGCTAATACGATATCGGCGGCTCCTTTAGAAACTTCAGTTCCTGTGATCCCCATTCCGACACCAATGTCAGCAGTCTTTAAGGCTGGTGCATCGTTCACGCCGTCACCAGTCATTGCCACGATCTTCTCGTGACTTTGCCATGCTTTAACGATCCGGACCTTGTGTTCAGGTGACACACGTGCATACACAGAGTACTGATCAACATTATTTTGTAGTTGTTCGTCAGACATTTCATCTAACTGACTACCAGTGATCACGCCTTGGTCATCATCTTTTTTTATTATACCTAAACGAGTTGCGATGGCCTGTGCTGTTTCTTTATGATCCCCCGTGATCATTAATGGTCGAATTCCAGCAGATTTAGCTTCGTTAACAGCTTCTTTAACTTCTGATCGCTCAGGGTCGATCATCCCAGTCAAGCCAACAAAGATCAGATCATTTTCGTAAGCTTGTGAAGTTGCTTGGTCAGCGACTTTTTCGACTGGTTTGTAAGCATAAGCCAAAACACGTAAAGCACGGTGAGCTAAATTACTATTAGTGTCGTTGATTTTTTGTCGATCTTCGTCAGTTATTTTACGCACTTTACCATCAACATTGATCTGAGTGGTGCGATCTAGTAAAACATCTACGGCACCTTTAGTCAGACAATAAACTTCATTATCGTTATTTTTAACGATCGCACTCATTAACTTACGATCTGAATCGAAGGGAACAGAATCGAGCCGCTCATAATTATCCATAACTTCTTTTAAATCATCATTTTTATCGATAAAATATTGAATTAAAGCAGTTTCTGTCGGGTCACCGATCAAGCCATCCTTACTTTGTTGGCTGTCATTTGCCAGTATCATGATCGAGGCCATCCGTGATGAAAGTGGAAGTGAAAAATCGCTGACTCTCATGAGCTTTTGGTTGGTAAAGACCTGCTCGACCGTCATTTTATTTTGGGTCAAAGTTCCGGTTTTATCAGACGCGATGATTTCTGTGGTCCCTAAAGTTTCGACCGCTGGTAATTTACGTACCAAGGCGTTTTCTTTTGACATCGTCTGCGTCCCAAGTGCTAGTGTGATCGTGACGATTGCAGGCAGACCTTCTGGAATGGCAGCAACCGCTAATGAAATTGCAGTTAGCAGCATGTCAAATGGTGTTTCACGTCCTGTTACTGTTCCGAAAATAAAGATCACAGCGGCAATTACCAAAATCAAAATACTTAAGGTCTTGCTGAGATGGTCGATATTTTTTTGCAATGGAGTCGTGGTTTGTTCAACACCTGAGATCATGTCGGCGATCTGGCCGACTTGAGTTTCCATTCCGATTCCAGTGACGATCGCTTCAGCGGTCCCGTAAGTCACATTGGTATTCATAAAGGCCATATTGTCTTGGTCGCCGATCCCGGGTTTTTCTGTTTCTAACACGTCGCTGTGCTTTTCAGTTGGAACAGATTCACCGGTTAAAGCAGACTCTTCGATCTTAAGGTTATGTGTTTCGATGATCCGTGCGTCAGCTGGAACGACATCCCCAGCCTCCAAAAGAATAATATCACCTAATGTGACTTCATTACTTTGGATCTGTTGAACCTGACCGTCTCGTCGTACACGGGTATAAGGTGTTGTCATTTCTTGCAACGCATCGATCGCGTTTTCTGCCTTGGACTCTTGAAAAACTCCGAAAGCAGCGTTTAATACAACTACTAAGAAGATGATCAAAGCATCAGAAACTTCGCCGATCAGTAAAGAAATGACCGTTGCGATCAGTAAGATGACGATCATCAGGTCTTTAAACTGATTGATGAATTTTTGCAGAATAGTGGTTCTTTTTTCACCAGCTAATTCGTTTTTACCGTTTTTTTGAAGTCTATCTTCTGCCTGCTTTTTTGTTAAGCCATCCGGTGTAACTTCAAATTTCTTTAGGACCTCTTGGGTGGTATCTTGATAGTAGTTTGCATTCAATCGCTGGACCTCCTTTAAAATTTGCTTGAATGTGTTTAATAACAAGGAATTACCGTCCTTAAATTTATCCTACCATATGTATTAGTTAAAAAGAAAATAATAGCATAAGGAAAATCCTAAAGTTTTAATTAATTGAACAATAACCAAAAAACACTGAAATTGAGCACAATTTTGCACTTGTAACTAAAATAATTTAAAAAGAAAAATTGTTCATTAATTTTAGATAGTTAGTGATTACGCAAAAAGGAGCACACGTATTTTAGTCAAAAAAGCGGCAAATTGTTTCAATGATGTAATAAAGTTGTGTAAGTTAAAATTTAGCAGGAACTAGGGAACTTTTGGAAAAAACTTGAAATTATATGAAAATTTCGGTAAAATACTTCAGTGCATGATTATCTGAAGGGAGGAATTATAATGTCAAATAACGATCATATTGGTACAGCTAACGACCGTCGTAAGGTTAACCATACAAATGTTAAGAATCGTCGTAAACAACACCTTGCAGTACTTGATTTCTTAAAGAAACAAGAAGAAGCACAAAAGGCTGCTAAATAATTTCAGCATCGCTTGGCATAGTGCTTAGTGGGGCTGACCTTAAGCGAGATCAATAGCACGGTGTTTCCGGCTCGAGCGGAATATCCGCGTTCTTAATTAAGGAGTTAGTTTCAATTAATTGAACAAATTGATAAGCTCCACATGGGCCCAATTATTGAGCACATGTGGATTTATTTTGCCCATATTTTGACATAAAATAAGCGGATTTTTTGCAGTTTGCATTTTTTTAGTGCATACTTTGCCAGAATATGGCTAAGAAAGCGACAGACAATTAAAATTAACAACCACAGATAATCATTTCGAAAGGTTTAACAAGCGCGATTTGTGATATGTCGGGTCTGTTACATACATTTTGAAGCCACAAGAGATAGGAGAATTAGGTAATGAGTGTTTTAGAAGTTGAACATCTATCAATGGCTTTTGCGGATAAACAGTTATATGAAGATGCATCATTTCGTTTAAATAAAGAAGACCATATGGGGATCATCGGTCAAAACGGTGCGGGTAAATCGACACTGATCAAATTATTGACTGGAAGTGAGCTTCCCGATGAAGGAACGATCAAGTGGCAAAATAAAGCCACAGTTGGGTACTTGGATCAGTATGTTAAAGCTGGTGCGGGACAAACGATCGAACAATTTTTGCATACAGCTTTTGCTTATTTGTTCAAGTTAGCTGATCGTCAGGCACAATGTTATGCACAGTATGCACTAGAGCCAAAAGACGAGTTGTTAGAAGAGGCCGGTAAGATCCAAGAAAAATTGGAAGCAGCTGATTTTTACGAAGTTGATACGAAGATCTCTCAAGTTATGACAGGCTTGGGCATTGACCAAATCGGGACCAACAAACAGGTCAGTGAATGTTCTGGTGGACAGAGGTCTAAAATTATTTTAGCTAAGTTATTGCTTGAAGAACCAGACGTTTTGTTACTCGATGAACCGACTAACTATTTGGATACGGAACACATCGAATGGTTGACTAACTATTTAAATAACTTTGAAGGTTGTTTTATGGTTATTTCCCATGATTTTGATTTTCTAGAAAAAATCACCAATTGTATTATTGATGTGGCGTTTGGTAAGATCATTAAATATACAGGAAGTTTCCGTTCAGCAGTTAAGCAAAAAGAGATAAAAAAAGAAGTTCAACGAAAAGCTTATGAAAAGCAACGCCAACAAATCGAAAAAGATGAAGATTATATTCGCCGAAATAAGGCTGGTACGCGGTCAACGATGGCGAAATCACGGCAAAAACGTTTGGATAAAATGGAACGGATCACACCTCCAAGTGACAATTTACAGGCACATTTTGGCTTTCCGTACGTTAATTTAATGTCATCAGAAGTTTTAACGGTACAAAATTTGTCAGTTGGATACAAGAGTCCTTTATTAGCCCCCGTGACTTTTTCAATGTCACATGGTGAAAAAATTGTCCTAAAAGGATTTAATGGTGCCGGTAAGTCGACTCTGATCAAATCTATTTTAGGCCAAATCCCTGTCTTTGGTGGAACCGCGAAGTTTGTGGACGCGGCTAAGGTGTCTTATTTTGATCAGGATCTGGTTTGGGATGACCCTAATATCTCGCCTTTGCAAACTATTCAAAATCAGTTTCCTAAGTTGGAACCAAAAACGATCCGTCAACGGTTAGCCCGGGCTGGTTTGAATGCTTCCAATGCCATGAAACCGATGAAACTGTTAAGTGGTGGGGAACAAACTAAGGTCAAGTTGTGTGCGTTGGAATTAGTTCCCAGCAATTTTATTATCATGGATGAACCGACTAACCATTTGGACGATGAGACCAAACATGCGTTACGCGATGCTTTACAAGCGTTTCAAGGCAACGTCTTATTAGTGACTCATGAGCCAGATTTTTATGACGGCTGGGTCGACAAGATCTTTGATGTGGCAGCCGCACGAATTTAAAAAATAATTTTACATTTGAGAGTGAGATAAAAGATGTTTTGAAGCCGATTTGTAACGATGATTGTTTTATTTTGGGTCGTAGCAAAGCGAAGAACCCGAATAAAGCAATCGTTGTTACAGTCAGGCTTCGATCTTTTGGAACACGTTTAAGAGCCGCTGATTTAACCCATTTAATTGGGATAGATCGACGGCCTTTTTAGAATCGCAGAGCTAGTTATGTTCCAGCCCCTTTTTTGTTGTACTGATAAATTTTTAATCTAAATAGGTAAAAGCTAGGGGGATTTTCTTAGTTTAGGGACAGTAAACGGCTAAATGGTTGACTAAAATATTGAATGCGCTTACGCTATTTGAAGAAATTGCAATTAATCTAAAGGAGGAATTTATGATGCATTGTTTTCACGGTAAGCATACATATCAGCTTGCCTTAGCCGCTTTGTCAACAGTCGTGTTACTTGGTGGCGCTTTTTGTGTGGTACGACAGCAAGCAACAAGCGTGGAGGCCAAAGCAGTCCCATCCGCACAGATCAATGACCTGCCGATCACTGATGAACAATATCGTGATGCTTCGGCCAGTGACTTGGCCCAAATGATCCGCAATGGCAAAGTGTCTAGCCAACAGTTGATCAAGCATGCCTCAGCTTTAGTTCAACAAGAAGCCCCTGATTTAAATGCGGTCATTAGTTTACGTGAAGATAAGGCACTTAAAGAGGCGAGTGCCATGAAAGACACGGGCCAGCCGTTTTATGGTGTTCCGATATTGATCAAGGGCTTAGGACAACAATTAAAAGGTGAGTCAAACACGAATGGTTTGAGTAGCAAGGCTAAAAGTACCGGTATATAAAGGCTTATGAACTGTTAAATGAAATTGACCCAAGAAATGACCCAAAGAGGCTAATTGCCCATATATTTGGCAAAACGTTCGCCAGTCCCTGATCTACGTGATTCCATGACGTGGGCATAAATATCAAGCGTTTCTTTACTTGTTGCATGTCCTAAACGGTCTTGAACTTCTTTAATCGTGGCTCCTGATTCAAATAATAGTGATGCGTGTGTATGACGGAAGCCGTGCACGCCTATCTTTTTTTGCGGGAACTTTTTATACAGTAGACTTAACCACTTGTTGGCAGTCTCAGACGGACAAAAGCCATTGCTTGTACTTTGGAAAATTGGTTGTTTATCGCCATGATAAATGAAACCGTGCCGCATTATCCACTTCGATTGTTCTAAGTGCCATTTTTGTAAAACAGAAACGGTTTTATCATCAAGAAATAAGACACGTTTCGAAGTTTTTGTTTTTGGCGTTGTTATCTTAGTTTGCTTTTCAAGCGAATCATAGACGATATTTTTATTAATATCGATCGTTTTGTTTTCGAGATCAAAGTCACCCCAACTTAATGCTAATGATTCGCCTCGGCGCATACCAGTATAAGCTAACAGCCTAAAATAGGCGTACTTTTTAAAGTCCCCATTTTCTTTCACAGTTTTTAGAAAATTAGTTAGTTCTTCCTTATTATAATAATTAACTTGGTCCGCATGTGCTGATTCTTTTCCTTTTGGACGATCAACCTTATCCATTGGGTTTGTAGTCATTATTTCCATTTTCACCGCATACCTAAATAACATATTCAATGTACGAGTAAAACGAACCATATTAGAATATTTTTTGCCTAAGTTGTTAAGTGTCTTTTGCAGAATGTAGGGGGACAATTTGTCAAGCTTAATATTTCCTAACACTGGTTTAAGGTGCTTTACATATGGGACTTGATACGTTGAAAGACTGGTATTTTTTACGTTACCTTTCTTAGCTTCAAACCAAGCATTGAACAGATCATCAACGGTTTTAACATTCAATTCATTGCCATTGCGCCAGCCGTTCTTATCGTAATCAACTCGTAACCTATCAAGTGCACGTTGTGCTTCTCGGGCTGTTTTAAAGCCCCTGCGTGTCGTTTCGATCCGTTTGCCTGTGATTGGGTCAGAGCCTAAATAAACTTTAAATTTGTACGCTCTCGTGCCATTCTTCTTAGTGTATGGCTTAATATTTTTATTTCGCATGTTTTCCTCCTTTGCTGTGTGGGTCAAAGTAGGGTAGGCAGTAACTCCTTTCTATGGTAAGATAAGAAAAGGGCATACTACGCCTACGGTAGAATTAAAGGTTAGCATATCTCAAACTTTGGTCGGTGGGGGATATGCTATTTTTTATTGTCTACTTTACTTTTAAATCAATGTGATTGAGCATTCCGTCGGTATATTGGTCTTGATCCTCATTAGACACACCTGCTGGGTGAATAGTTAGAGTGTTTTGATTAATCTTATTATAAGCCTCCTTTAACGTCCTGCCAGTTGCGAGAACTATGATCAAGTCTTTATCCTCCACAGTATTCCCAGCTTGCACTTCCTGGTCCGCAGTATCGTCGCTGTAGAATATATCATCTCTATTGATTTGCTTGCCGTCTGGAGTTGAGAAGTCGTACTCACCACCTGCATACCCTGTAAGGCCGTCGTATGTTAACGTCTGATCTGACGTGTTCTTGAAGTCCGTTTCAACAACGGTAAAAATCACTGCGTCGTTGGCTACGAACTCATCACCTTCCTTATTGAAGACTGGCCTAGTTTCGTCCATTGACCCTGAACCTAAATTATCAATCATTTCTTGGGAAGCACTGTCAAATCCGGCTGTCCAATACTGTGTATTGAAGAGCTTTAGCCCATTAATATTTTGGTCGGAGATATTCTTCATATCAGCTAGGTAAGTCATAATAACACCCTGATCATTCTTTGAAGTCCATTGACCCTTCTTGGGATATGTGGGTTCTTCTTTTACATATTTTTCATGTAATCCATCACTTTTTTTAGTGTATTTGTTTTTAAGTTGATTCACATATTTCTTGAACTGTTTAACCTGGTACTCTTCGCCGTCGCCTTCTTGCAGCATAGCTATATCTTGGCTAGGTACCTTAATGCTAGATGATTTCTTAGAACTGGCTTTCTTTTCAGTTTGAGTTGTTTTACTTGCTGTATCCTTTTCTTTACTATTTGTTGAATTAGAGCATCCAAACAGAATTAAACTGATTCCCAAAAGTGATACACTTGAAGCAATCCCTTTTTTCATGATAAAATCCTCCTAAATAAATTTAATATAATTTCCTCGGTTTTTAACGTCCACGAGGTGCGGACAACTATGTAATCATTTAATTTTCATCTATGTACAAGGCCCAATCCAGTGTTATACTTGAATTGGACACATCATATGCTCTAGCCGTTACCCTAAATTCTGGCTAGGGCATTTTTTATAGAACAACGACCCCAACGATCTGATAGTCGTCGTAGTCATGAATGACGATGTCATCATAGTCTCTATTCAAAGAAATCAACTTAACACCATCCATTGAAACAAACAGCTTTTTAACAAACGCTTCGCCGTTCACTTCAGCAATCACGAACTGATTATTTCTTGCTTCATCAACTTTATTGACGAATAGAATTTCACCGTCACTAAATGTCGGCTCCATTGAATTACCATTCACGCGTACCGCAAAATCATACTTAGGTATCGGTCCTTCGATAGTAACTGTTTCTTTTGATTGGCCGTCTAGCCATTCGCCAGTACCAGCAGACACAGCACCAAGAACATCAATAGTATAATTTTGTTTAGATTCTTCTATATTATGCACGTTAGGATGGTTTTGCTCGTCTAGTTTCGATTGAGCATAATCATATACTTCATATTTATGTTCATCTGTTAGCTCGTTAAATATAGGAAAGATGTCTACTTTATTTTGACTATTTTCTTTCCGTAAATCGGTATTCATTAAGTCTTCAAGACTTACATTGAATATGTGAGCTATATCGGCAAGAACTCCCACTTTAGGTGTGTATTTGCCTTTTTCCCATTCACTTACAGAAGAAACGCTTTTTCTACCTAGCTTATTAGCTAAAGTAAGTTGATCCATTCCAGATTTGTTTCTAAGATATTTTAGATTAGTGGAGAACATGTTTATACCTCCTTTCATGGTTTTAATTATAACATTAACTTCGGAAAATGTGAAATATATTTTTAAAAAACAATTTCGGATTTTCTGAATTTTGTTCTTGACTTCGGTTTTTCCGAATGATAATATAAAGATATCGAAAGGAGGTGACAACATGCAAGATATAAAACAAGAAAAATTTACTTTACGTCAATGGCGTGGAATTCGTGGTATGTCCAAAACTGAACTTTCTAAGCGTTCAAAAATAACTGATAGAACAATCGCTTTATATGAACAAGATCTATCAGCGTTGAGAAAAGCGAAATATGAAAATCTCGAATCTCTTGCTGAAGCGTTAAACATTAGAGTAGATGATATTTTTTTGTCACCAACTTCGGAAAAACCGAAATTAGTTAATGAAGCATAGAAAGGAGGCGGACAAAGTGCAAGAAATTGAGTTGAGCGAGCGGCAACAATTAATTTACTCAGAAATTGTTTGGGAGGCTATTGGTCCACAAATGATGGATGTGGGGCTCGATGCTTTGCTTATATCTGAAGACCCAAATAGAAAAATTCCACCTAGAACTGAAAGAACCAAATATGAACAGATGTTTCACATCATGTTCCCTACACTGCAACAACAAGTTGTATTTGGAACTGGTAAAGGCGGATATGAAAAATATTGGTCCAAAAAATACACCGCAGATTTCTATGATTCAAAAGAAAAAATTGATTATGAAATTGATGGTCCTGAGCACGAATCTGGAAAACACTATCTAAAAGACAAAATAAGGGATATTGCATTATGGCAAGTATACGGAATTTCAGTTTGCCGATATACCAACAAACAAATAGATGACATGGTCAAAAAAAGAATTATAGAAGTCTTTCCAGATGAGGAGGTTAAAAAGTGCAGGAACTAGAAAATTATTCGGCAAGCGATTTTGATTATTCTTTGGTAGATGATTCCACGGCTAAGTTTTTAAAGCATAAATTGTCAAATATGAATAGCATTGCTCAAGATACGAGATACCAAATGGGCAAAGAATTGTATGAAACTCAAAAAGAATTAGCCAATCATTATAAAGGCGTATTTGTTAAATGGTGTGAATCAGTAGGCCTTGACAGAAATGATGTTTATTTTTGGATCAATGAATTTAAGTTTTCTAGAAATCTAGAAAACACTCAGCAAATAGCTAATTTTGGTAATGCACCAAAAACGTTAAAAAAAGATGTTTTGCAGAAATCGGCAAAACCTGAAGCAGTTCAAAGGGTACTCGATGGCGACATCACTACTCACAAAGAATATAAAGAATTGGAGCGCAAGCTCAAGCAGTCCGAAGAAGCCAACAAGACGCTGGACGGACTGCTTAGTGAGAAAGCAGACACGATCAGTGCTTTGGAGCAACAAGTTAAGAATAAGCCTAAGCCTGAAGTGGTGGAGAAAACAGTTACTAAAGAAGTTAAGCCTGATGACTATGAGCAATTAAAGCAGCAAGCTCAAACAGTCAGTATCCTAAGAAACAGGAACGGCGAACTTCAAAGTGAAATCGATAAATTGAACGGCAAACTTTCAGAAATGAGTTCTAAAGGTCAAGAGTACGAAGAACTGCAACAAAAAATCGATAATTTAGAAAAACAACGCAGTAATGTTAGGCAATCGATTGATGCAGGTTCAAATATCATGTTGCTTAACGATCAGCTCAAAGAATTGTTTGATACTAAGCTTTCAGCTTTAAGATATAAAAACTTTTTTGCGGACGATCCAATGACTTCAACCGTGGAAGAAACTGAAGATTTATTAGACACGTTGCAAGGGTTTATTGACGACATGCGCAAGATATTGCCACAACATGACAGAAAAATAATAGAAGGGAAGTTTACAGAATGAAAGAAGTAACATCAATGCAAGCGGCTAAGCAAGCTTTAGTCGCACAAAACAAGCAAGGAGAAATCTTAGTCGATGTAATCAACCACGTCGAGGGTATCGAAAAGGAAATGAAAAAGACTGCTAAACACGTTGAGGATATTGCAGAGGAATCAAATAAGAACAACCAAGAAACCAGACATCTTGTTGAACAGAATGTAGATAATGTTTATCTCTCACGAGGACAGTTAAGACAAGTTCGCAAAGTAGTTACAGCACTATCGAATAAATTCGCAAGAGCATGGATTGAAAACAATCACGGTAAAAATTACGGTGGCGGAGATTATCTTAATAAAAAAATTGGACAGTTTAGATCAACGATTTGGCATGCGCTAAAGGAACATTTTAACACTGATGTTTATACCGAAATTAGAAGAATTGATTATAACAACGCTTTGAGATTTGTAAATTCCTTAACTATTTCATCTTTTGAAGCATGGAGAGTTAAAGACCGTTTAACTACTTTAGACACGTTGAACAAA
The DNA here is from genome assembly GCF_000349725.1 of Ligilactobacillus pobuzihii E100301 = KCTC 13174. Lineage (GTDB taxonomy): Bacteria > Bacillota > Bacilli > Lactobacillales > Lactobacillaceae > Ligilactobacillus > Ligilactobacillus pobuzihii. The sequence continues at coordinate 121,992 of NZ_KB714703.1, read as the reverse complement.
TGGGAAAACTCAAAAGGATTTCCATTAACACAACCAGAATAAATAGCAAGTTTGGAACAAGGAATATTAGAAAGGAAGAACAGAAATGAAGGAAGATATAAATCATATTTCGCTTGAAGGTAAAAAAATATTGATTGATGGCCTTGAATTGAGAAAGGTCAAATCAATCAATATCAATAGAGACTGGAGCAACGGTTCTAGAACAGAAGTGACCTTAAAAATAGACGCTCAAGTCAAAGGCCTAGATGGTGATTAATTGCAGCTGTAGTTACTCCGGAAGCAATGTTTTTTAAAGCATCTAATGAAAATGAGCCTATTTTTTGAGCAACATTCTTTGTTTGTTCCCAATTAGCATCTTTTCGAATATTGCTTAAAAAAGAATGGCCACTAGGAGATAAGTCTTTTATATCAAACTCATCCTCATAAGAGTCTAAGTCAGAAAACAGCCCAGCTTCGTTGCAATAGCGAACATGATACAAAAGACGCTCTAGCCCGTATTTTTCTATCAGCTTGTCGCTTTCGAAGTCAGACAAATGAGTCCGCTTTTCAATTGTTGAATGCTTCTCGACTGATAGAAGAATATCTCTTACGCAATCAGGATTTAATCTCATTGATTTCACCTCTTTTACATGAGTTGGATTAATTATAGATGAATAAGAATAACAAAATAAAATCAATTAATTTTAATGAAAAGGAGTGATCTAATGTCAGATTTTGACAATCTAGTCGCTACTAAAGTGGCAAAGGACATTAGTAAAAAGTTCAACGATCGTTTAGATGAAGAACTTAACGGCAACCTTGCAACTGGTTATCTTAACCAAAAACAACTATGTAAGTACCTAGGCATCTCTGCCACAACTTTTAAAGAAAAAATCAAGCCATTAGCACCACCAACATTTGTGGTTGACGGAATGGTGCGCTACAAGGTCGATCGTATCGACGAGTGGATGCAGCAGTTTGAGATTTGGAATGATGAGTATATCCCAGAAAGGAGCGGGGCATGACGCCACTAGAAACGGTGATCGTTACGGTGGTCGCTTATAGCATTATTGTACCGATCATTGGATATTTAAAAAACAGATGGAGGAAGTGAGACATAAATGAGTGTTATAGACATTCTACTGGTTTTTCTAGTGATGGTCTTGCTGGTTAGTTTAGATCAACTAGAAAGTGATTGGGAAGAAAGGAGATATCAACGTGAGCATAGCAATGATAATTCAGGTAACAGTGTTAAGCATTATGGCGGTGGTCGTCATTTTGAGCGGAATAATCGGGCTGATTAAGGTTGTGCCTGAGATCAACGCAATATGTCGTAGAGAAAAAAATAGCCGTGACGGCAATCACGACTAAACAGAATCATATCAAAAATATTTTCAAGGTAATTATACCAGATTGGAGTTAATTATGACAGTTAGAGAAAAATATGAAGATGCAAAGAAACAAATTGCACTAAGGTCTACATCAGCTGAACGCATCTCATTCATGCGTGCATTTCTTGCATTACATGGTGATGAACTTTCTGAAGAACAAACAAAAGATTGGAAGAACAAACTTGCTTTATTTGAAGAACAGGGGGCGCAGCATGAAAAAGCATGAAGCAGATTTGATTATTAAATTCCTGGACTTTGCCGATAAAACAATGAGCGATGATCACTTTACCAGATTGTGCATCGAGATTGAAAAGGCAAACAGCGATGTTACTGACGAACAACAAAATCGTGTTTGGTGGGTTGCTTATGGATATGGCAATAAACATTTACCAGAAAGAATGGCGAGCGTATGACAGTTAACGACATGTATCTTGACCAGATTCAAGATGAACAAAACAGAAACTTATGGCAACACCAATTTGTTAAATGCAATTATCCTAAGCCGCCGAAGACTGTTTATGATTTTTACGGTACTGAAATCACGCCAGATGAAGAAGTTTGGATGACTGATGACGGCTTAGTTGTAATACACAACTTAGTTGAATATTGCAACGATAAGTTTGATGGACGTGTGGTTGATTTAGATATGGCAATCGACACGATCGAAGACAACGGAGGTTACGAATATGACATCAACAGATAATTTACAACAGTTTGCCCGAATGATGGTTGACAGCTGCAAATACGAAATTAATGAATCCCACAAAAAAGGCACACCTGAGAAAGCTATCAAGTATTTACGCAGAACTGAAAATAAGTTAGATCAGTTGGACTTTGGCGATGGTTTCACACTTGACGAAAAAGAATTTGCGGTTAACAAAATGCGAGACGTGTTCGAGTTTGCAGAACATCAGATCAGACATGAAGCAATGCGAACACCGTTTATTGAGGAGGAAGAATAATGAGCAATGCACTAATGAATATTCAAAGCCAATTAGTTGCTCCTAAAGGTCAATGGAATAATTTTGGTAACTATGCTTATCGCAGTGCTGAAGATATTCTAAACGCCGTTAAGCCTTTGCTAAAAGAAAACGAAGCAACCTTAACATTGACCGATGAGCCTTTGCTGGTTGGCGATTGGCACTACATCAAAGCCACGGCAACTTTCAGAGCTGAAGATGAAGAACAGATTGTAACAGCCTATGCACGTGAATCTGAAACTAAGAAGGGTATGGACGGCTCACAAATTACAGGAACAGCTTCATCGTATGCACGCAAATACGCTTTGAATGGTTTGTTTCTGATTGATGACACCAAAGATGCAGATTCTAATGGTTATCACAAACAGAACAATAAACCAGCACCAAAAAAGAAAAACACTGCTAAGCCCAAAATTCAGATGAGTAGTCAGGAGCAAAACACAGTCCAAAACAAAGGTAAATTGTTTAAAACGTTTGTCGGACAAATTGCTGAAACATTAGGTGCTGATCAAAAAGACGTACAAAAAGGGCTGGTTGATCAAGCTAAAAACACAGACGAATATAAAAACGGCAATTCAAATCAACAAGCTACTGTTTTAGTCCGTTTAGCTGAAGCTATGAAAAAGCAAGTACAAAACGATAACAAGAAGTGATTAGATGTGGAAACCTGCTTTTATATCAAAAATAAAGGGCAATGAGCTGCTTATTAAAGTGAGACAGCCAATTAACCTAGAACACCTTAAAACGATGTACAACGGCAATCTAAGCAAGATACACGCAAGAATTGAGATCGTTGACCCACGCAAGGCGCGACCTGCACAACGCAAATTGTTCTTTGCTTTATGTCAGGACATTGAAGTCTGGTCAGGCGCACCAATGAAAGAATTTCTTAAAGACTACTTCTACACCGCTTATTCAATTGAAAATGATGGTGCAGAAATCAGCTTAGCAGATAACACCAAGAACAGTGTTTCAGATGCTAATAAGCTGCTGGATATAGTAATCGATTTTATGTTTAGTTGGTCTGTTCCATTTAAACAAGGTTATGAGCTATTACCACGAGATGAGAGTTATTTCTTGTATCAATGCTGCAAACATCGACGGTGCATGGTTTGTGGCAAGAATAATTCTCAAATTGCGCATTATAGAGCAGTTGGAAATCGTAGTAGAAAGATGGTCGATCATAGAAAACTGCCACTCATGTGTTTGTGTGGAGACCGGCACCATCCAGAACAGCACAAAATTGGAATAAATAACTTTTGCAACAAATACCATATTAAACCAGTTTATTTATCAGAAGATGACTTGATTAAGCTGCATATTATGACAAGAAAAAGAATGGATGAAATTGATGAAACAAATCTGGAAAGATATTAAGGGGTACGAAGGACTATACAAAATAAATGTAAATGGTGAAATAGTCAGCTTACCACACAAATATTCAAATCGTTGGGGGAGCACTGTATATACTCCGGCAAGGAAACTCAAGCCAACTTATAGGCCCGTAGATGGTGGATACTACGTTTACGGTTTAACTGATGCAAAGCATAAGATAAAGCAGCACCGAATGAACATTCTTGTTGCTGACACGTTTAATAGAGAAATTAAATTTAACAATTTGCCAGGAGAGACCTGGAGATTTTCCTTTGCGAATTATGAAGTCTCAAATTTGGGGCGGGTTCGATCAAACATCAGAAATTATCAAAAAGATACGATGACATATTCAGAATATAGACTAATCAGTTTTCAAAACAACGGCCATGGTTACCTAGCTCTTAACTATAAAAGCAAGCCGATATATCTTCATAGGCTAGTAGCTAGTGCATTCATACCTAATCCTAACAATTTACCGCAAGTAAATCATAAGGATGGTGATAAGAAAAACAACCGAGTTTCTAATCTTGAATGGGTTACAGCTGAAGAAAACAAACAACACGCTAAAAGAATGGGCCTAGTAATACAAGGATCTAAAAGCTGGAATACACAAATAACCCCAGAAAAAGCGAGACAGATAAAGCTTGATTTCATAAATGGAACCCCAACAACAAAAATTATGAACAAGTATGAAGCTGACAGGCATACTGTTTTATCAATCGCCAAAGGCAAATCATTTAAAAGGGAAACGAGCGATATTCCTAATTATTCCGGCAATGCAAAAGATAGAGCGAATATCACAAGATGTAAAAGCAAGCGCAATACATCAGGACATGTTGGCGTTAATTTTGATAAAAAGTCAGGTAAATGGAGATCAAGAATATGCTACAAAGGTAAAACGATAATTGACAAAAAATTTAGCAGTATGCAAAAAGCTGTTGAATACAGAGAAAAAGTTCTAAATGCTATTTCAGTATCAAGTTAGGTATTGGAGCATAAGAAGACGAGTTTAAAGGCAATCAAAGAAAAGGAGCAATCACAATGAATCAATTTGCAGGGATCGGACGTTTAACTAAAGACGTACAAATCAGACAAACAAGCAGCGGCAAAAGCGTAGGCAGTTTCACGCTAGCAATCAATGGTTACAACGATCACACCGACTTCATCCGCTGCCAAATATGGGACAAACGAGCTGACAATCTAGCCAAGTTCACGCATAAAGGCTCACAGATTGGGGTTACCGGAAGAATCAATACCGGCAGTTATCAAGACCGAGATGGGAAGACAGTCTATACCACTGATGTTGTGGTTGGACAGTTCGACTTACTAGATCCGAAACAAGACAAGCCAGATCCATACAATCAGCAGAATGTAGACGATGGTGGCGTTAATGGACCACAGACAGACGATGGACAACAAATCGATATTCAAGATGATGATTTGCCATTCTGATTTAAGGAGTGATCGTAATGACAAAAATTATAAAACAACGTCAAAAAGGCTTTACAACAGTTGATAATTCAGTGGTTAGAGATGAGCGGTTGAGCTGGAAAGCAAGAGGGATTTTTTTCTATCTTTGGAGTCAATCAGACGAATGGGATTATTTTACTAACGAAGTTGTAAGGCATTCACCAGATGGTTTAACTGCACTACGTACAGGGTTAAAAGAGCTAGAAAAATATGGTTACTTAGCCAGAAAAAGAACGCGAAATGAAAAAGGGCAGATTTCAACCTCAGATTGGATAATATCTGAAAAGCCCTATGTTGAAAAACCACGTATCGAAAATCAACACGTGGATAACCGCACACTAAGAACTACTAACTTAAAGAATAAACAACCAGAAGAAATACTAACTAAAGAACATAGTGCATTTGGCAATGCACCACATGCTTTTGAAAAAGAATTTCAAGAAGTTTGGGATCAGTACCCGAACAAAAAAGGTAAGAAGGAAGCGTTCAATCATTATAAAGCTTGGAGAAAAAAGTCTGTTAAGAATACCAATGAATATTTGCTAGAACGATTGTCTTTATATAAAAAACACCTTGCAGCTAATTCATGGAAACAGCCAATGAATGGAGCTACATGGTTTAACGGAAGATTTGACGATCAGCTAGAAGTACCACAGGAACAAGGGGAAGTTTGGTATGAGTGAGTTTAAAGATTTATCTAGTGCTTTAAGACCAGGAATGATTAAACGCATGGCTAAAGATAAAGGCGTTGATATTGATCATTTACCAACTAAAGAAGAACTAGAAAAACAAACTATCGAAAAGGCTCGCCAAAGCATCAAAGCAACGCATAATAAATTTTATTTTAATCAATCTGTTTGGGGTGGTAGACCATTGCATTTCACTTTCGAGCAATGGAAGCCAGCGTTACAAAAAGATGAAAAGACCGCAAGAGAAATAGGCAAGCAAGCCTTTGTGTTAGCTAAGAAACTGCAGACTGATGTATTTAATGTTTTGCTGATTGGTTCTAAAGGAACAGGAAAAACATCGTTAGGTTTGGCAATTTTGGATGAGTTAAGCAAAGCAGGTAAGTCAATCATGTTTGTATCGACTGCAGAATTATCGGACTTGATCAGTAAGCAATATGATTACTCAGATGTAAAACCGCAGTTAGAAAAGATAGAAAGAGCCATGCGAGAAGTTGATGTGTTGTTACTAGATGATTTTGGAACTGAAGGCGGTATGAAAGTTGACAATGTTGTGCGTCCAGTTCGCAAGGATATGCAAGATTTCATGTATCGGGTCGCCAACGTTCGCATTGATTTTGACAAGAATAAAGTAGAAAAGCCAACGATCATTACAACTAACAATCTGCAAGAAGATATAGACCGCATGTACAACCAGAAAGCTGTTAGCCGTTTGTATCCGAAAAGCAAGGAACACCGCATAACGTTCAACAAGATGGGAGATGTGCGAAATGTCGACTAAATGTGCAATATGTGAGAACCGTGGCACTATCTGGTTACAAACAGACTGCGGCTTTGCTAAAGCTGTGCAGTGTCCAGAATGTAAGGGAAAGAGCCATAAAGAGTTTGATGTCGCAGCTATGCGAGCCAAGTTGCAGAAACAAATTGCTGAAAAGAGGGCTGCTGTAATTGGATAATACAAAAGATAGCTATATAGAAAAGTATAGACCTAAAACAACGAAAGTAGAATTATTCAACGATCATTTTCAGAATTATAAGCGTTATGGCATACCCAAAGCACAGCTGGTTATTGCAGACATCCCTTACAACTTGGCTAATAAGGCTTATGCAAGTAACCCTGCTTGGTATAACGGCGGAGATGATAAAAATGGTGAAAGCAAGAAAGCTAATTCAACTTTCTTCGATACAGATGTTGATTTCAGAATAGCAGAATACATGCACTTTTGTTCTCGCATGTTAGTTAAGGAGCCTAAGAAGGGTAGAAATAAAGCACCTGCAATGGTTGTGTTTTGTGCATTTGAGCAGTTACAAATGGTTATTGATTATGGCAAGCGGTATGGGTTTCAGCATTATATTCCGTTGACGTTTATCAAAAAGTCATCAGCGCAAGCGCTAAAAGCCAATATGAAGATTGTAGGCGGTTGTGAGTATGGCTTGGTTTTATACCGTGATAAATTGCCAAAGTTTAACAACGATGGCCAGATGATAATGAATTGGTTTCATTGGGACATTGACAATTCTTATCCGAAAATTCATCCGACACAAAAGCCTGTACCAGTTTTAAAACGGCTGATTGAAATATTCAGCGACCCAGGGGACACAGTTATAGATCCCGTAGCAGGTAGTGGATCAACGCTAAGAGCAGCTGCTGAATTGAATCGTAGTGCGTATGGTTTTGAAATAAAAAAGGATATGTTCAGATTGGCTAATGAAAAAATGTTAAATCATGCGGAAATGTCATTATTAGCACTTTAAAGGAGCGTGAACTAAATGGCCAAGTATTACCGAGTACGGACGCAAGAGCAATGGGAGTGGCTATGTAACAAGCTGAATTTAAGCCAAGCGGTTATAGAACGTTCTATTGCATTTCCTACTGTTTTACGTATTGAAAACGATGACGGTCTCAGGATCGAAATAATATACTATGGAGCACCCAAGAATGTTTCAGAAGTCAGCAACCTAATGGAGGAAAGCAAAATGGAAGATTATATAACGATTTACGGAAAAGACGCAGAGCAAATTAGAACAACAAGTGACGGACAAGTTCCTATCGTCAAATATCATGAGCCATCTGGACGATTAACACCAATTTTTGATATTGCAGATGGCATTGACATTCCCAAGTCCCTGCTTTATCCGAAAGTTAAATTTACTGAAGAGGAGAAGAGAGAGTTCGATGATATTAAAAAACATGTAACGGCTTTATATAACGCAATGGTATTAATTTTTGAACATAGGGACGAGTGCATAAATCTAAACAACAAATTATTTTATTCTGCACCACCAAAATATCTGAATGACGTACAGCGTGATTTTGCTCGTGCGTGGACTGACGAATCATTGATCGAAGTTATCCCTGATAAGAAGTGGAACGTCAAAGTGCCACACATTGAGAATAGATTTTATTTTAAACATACAGACGGCGGACTTAAAGGTTCAAGTTCTGCTTACAACGATGATTATAATCAGCAGTTCACAGTCGAAGAACTGAAATATTACGGTTTAGAAGATGAATCTATCTATAAGAGAGTCGAGGTAGAAGAATGAAGATAATCAAACTAACCGAATTGGGAGCACCTGACCCTTATATATTTAGTGTCGATGAAGAAGACGATATTTCACAATGTTTGGTTGAGAGCATAGACCCGATTTTCCATGTAAAAACTGAAAGAGTTTATAACAGCTACGGTGATGATTGCTACAAGGTAAACTTTATTGACGATACATTTATGCAAGTTCCCAGAGCAAGGTTCGTAGCTCAATGGGCACCAGATGATGAGGAACAAGAATGACTAGAAAACAGTTCTTAGAGTCCATCGAAACTTGGAAAATGGACGATATCAATGCCAAATATGTGTATGGCGACAATCACATTAAGCTGGCCTATCACGATCAAACAGCAGAATATCAAGGCAAAAAGAATGATGTTGCGCTGATAGCTAACTTTGTAGGTGCACTAGGGTGGCGTGAGTATTTGAGATTTAAGGGGGTGCAAGAGTGATTAAAACATTTCGAAGCAACACCACAATTCGGGCAGAACAGTTTGATGGTTCAAAAGAAATGATTGAAAAGTATGGTATTGGAGAAGTTAACCGAGCAGAACTAGAAGGTGCTGAATCAGAGTACGGTGATGATATTCATTATTTTTTAAACCCTAAACTTATATTTTTGAAACAAGAAATAAAAATTGGCGATTGGTTGGTTAGAGATTTGCCAAGATTAAGAGTGATGAGCAATCAAGCTTTTAAGGAAACTTATAGCGAGGTGCCTAATGCCGAAGAAGATTAAAGCCGACCGCCACGTTATCAACTGGAATCCACGAGCGCACACATTAGTCCGTGGCAGTCGTGAGCCATATATCGTCAGTGAGATACACAAGCCCGAGAAAGTTGACCAAGGAATGATCAATAACGGTTATGACAAATTCACGATACCACGGACACACATTTAACGTTAAATGGACAATGTGAGCCAATAGAGTGAGCTAAATGTATTAAACAGTAAATTATCCATGAACAATCAAAAATAAGCAGGAGGTTGGTTTAAATGGCAAATAAAGAAAGCAAGCTTGAAATCAAAATTAACGATCAATTCACAATCACACGTGACCCTTACAATTATATTTTGAATGAAACGAAGACAGTTACAGATAAAGATACTGGAGCGGTTAAACAAATTAGAGGCGGTCAATGGTACTACGGCAAGTTAGAGCCTGCCTTATGTGGCTTTATTGACCACTGTGATGGGATGCAAGACGTTGAAGTTCGTTCTGTGCAAGATTATATCAAACTGATTAAAGATGCCAAGAACGATGCTTTAAATGCTTTAAAACGTGAGGTTGAAAAATATGAGCAAGCAGTCAAATAGAATTGGCGTAAATCAAGGAATTAAAACTTTGCTAGATGGATATAGGTTTGATTCACAGCAGGAAGCTAGTTTCTATCGCCAATTTATTAGAGGAAAATGTCAGCAAGTCAGCGTACACCGCCCAATTAGAATTATTGAGCCATATCAATTAGGCGGGACGGATTGCAAGGGACATGATTATAAGCCTGATTTTGTAGTTATCGATCAATCGGGTAGAGGACATCTAATTGACGTGAAGAACAGTTTTACAGGCTACGGAGTAAAGGCAGACGCTAGATTGAGATTCGCTTTAATTCAATCAACTCAAAACCAGCCTGTTGAAGTAGTTATCCCACGCAAAGGGTGGTTCTGGTTGAAGATTATGGACACTAAAAAGAAATTTGAACCGATCAAAATGACAAGCCTTGATTATGACATCCATGACTATATCGGACAGTAAGGAGTGATTGCATGAGAAAGATTAAGTTCAGAGCTTGGGACAAGATTGCAGAAGAGCTAGTTGAAATCAAAACGCTTGATTTTGAACGACAAAAAGGCGCAACTTGCGCAGTTGATTATTCAGGCATTAATGGAGATTTAAAAAGTGAATGGGAGTTAGAACAATTTACTGGTCTTGTTGATAAAAACGGCAAGGAAATTTACGAAAATGACATTGTTCAAATTGAGTATAACCGAGAATGGGGAGCTAACTATGACCCAGTAACATTAGGCTTTATAGATTACGACTATTCAATCTCGACCACGTTGTGGGGGACAGTTAGAATTTGGAATTCTCAAGGTGTAGTTATTACAAAAATATTTACTGACGAGCCAGAGCAATTCGACGATGAACATCCGATACCAAAAAGAATGAACTTGTCAAAAGATTGCTATGTAATTGGCAATATTCATGCTAATCCAGAATTATTGGAGGGTGACAAAAATGAATGAAAATCAGCAAAAAGTCTATCACTGGTTAGTTGTTACATGTGGATTAGAAGATGCGTGTGTTGCTGATGTGATGCGCCATATTGCACAACTAGCTGATACTGATACATTGACAGCTTATACAAAATTAGCTCAATTAGAACGTGATGAAGTGTTATACAAGGCAATCGTGGAAGTTGACGGAGAAAAAGTATTTTAGAAATTTAGGGCATTGTGGTGTCAAAGTCACTCTGCTCATTAGTCGGAGCAATCAAGCCTAAACTCAAAAAGGTATCAACAATTATTTCTCAGCTCCGACCACAGCTTGCTTATGATAACGGCAAAGCGAGTAAGGCCAACAAATATTTTTGCATAATCGCTCGAACCGACAATCGAGACAAAAAAGTTGGCTGAAAGAAAGAAGATGATACAAGTTTACACGTTGATCTAAGTGCTTAGATACTCACAAATCAAAGCGCAAATTAGGTCACGTTAATGGGGCGTTTGAGTGCCAAAACTCTCTCGCTCATATGCTGGGAAAAATAAAAAAGAGGATGTGTGGAAAGCATCTCCAAAAAAACTTCAAAACTTCATCCCCAGCATTTAGCTAGTGAGGAAATTCAAATTATAGAAAAGAGAGTGATGGGCCTTTTAAATATCTCAATATATTTAATTAACCTAGATAAATTTACGCTATCCAAGCTAGCTAGTATCTGCCGACATATCAAATTACAGAAAGAAGGAAACGCCCTTTTTAAAGTTTGTTTTGTTTTGCCCGTCGGCAGTTATGTCCCGAATTGGTTTTAACAACGGATCGTTACCGTTGCGGGGCGTTTTAATCGATTAAAAAATAAATACAAGGAGTTGAAAGACGTGAATCAATATCCACATCAGAAAGAAATGAACGCAGTTTTAGAAGATTTAAAACAATATTCAATAAAATATATGTGTACGTCATTTAAAAGCTTATCTGATTACCTATCGTGTATAGGCAATTCCGCAATAGATTTTTACACAACTAGCGAAGAATACAGCATGTTAAATGACCTCGAAGAAGCAGCGGTCATTAAGCAATATTGTCTGTGGTACCAGCAAGAATATGCAAAAGAATTTCCAAATGGGAGGGAACGTATATGACAGCGATATTAACACGTGAGGACATTAAAGAACGCACAAGAGAATTAGTTAAGTATTTAGATCGCAAGTATGGTTATCATCATTGGGATAATCCCGAAGTTGAGCATGACCCGAATGTGATCGCATACCGCAAGCTATATAAAAGACCTGAAGTTAAAGCGCGAGAAAATCCTACGGGAAAAGTAGTAATCCCAAGAGAAGACTTAATTAATTTGAACAAGGCAGAAAAAGAAAAATATATCGTTGAACAATATCAATCTAGTGTACCAGTGACTAAAATTGTTAAAGATCTAGGGTATAACAGCAATACGCCAATATATCGAGTTCTTAAGAAATACGGTGTTGACCTGAAACGTAAACGTAAGGATAAAACATCTATGATTACGCAAGAAATGTTGATTGAAGCATCAGAAAATGCCGAAAGTGTTAATGCAATTGCTAAAAGATTAGAACGCTACAGCCCAGGAATGAATGCTCGTGATGTTTGCCGTTTGTTCAAGCATTACAACATGCAAGAGGCATATAAGAAGATTGTAAAGCGATGGAGATATCGTTATTTGTTTGAGAATGGTGATGTTAAGCGCTATGAGAATTTAACACAGCTTGCTAGGCATTTAGGCATCACAGCGAGAAAACTCAGTAGAGATGCTAAGCAAGAAAAGCCAAAATATAAAATCCTGACTTGGAAGGAGATGCGTGATTGTGAAGATATTTAAGCGATTAGTTTATCGCCGCATTGGTCCGAAGATGTATCAGACAAAGGCACAACGCAGAGCATGTGATTTAGATGAGAAATTGAATCAGTTATTCAGGATATTTTAGGAGGCAATCTATTGGCAACACGAGAAGAAACAATCGAAGTTATCAAGAACTATCCACATCTTAATCGTTTGATACACGAACGCCGTCAAGCTATCTTACATCCTTATCAAGAATTCAAAGATGAGAACATCAACGGTGGGCGTGCGCAGAATGTCCGTAATGAATCAATTGAGCGGTCAGTTGAACAATTAGATGCAGACGTTGAACTCAAGGCATTGTACAAGCAACAAGAAGCAGTATCGTATGTATTAGGCAAATGTGTGGATAAGCAAGTACGCAGTTTATTGGATAATACAACTTACGATATTATCTATGAGTTTTATTTGAGAGAAGACCAAAGATATAATGCTGATGGAATAGCTGCAATGGTTGGGCTATCGCGAAGAAGCGTGTATGACCACAAGAATGCTTTTATTGATGCAGTCATGGAAAGACTGAACAAATGAAACTGCACAAAAACTGCACAAAATACCCTAAATAGTGTTGTATATTTGTAATATACAAAAAAGCTTAGTTAAGTTGTTTTGTATGAGAATTCTTGTTTTATTTAATACCTGCTTTCTTTAGCGGTGGTGGTTCACCGCCAAACTATAATTTACAAAAAGCTTAAAAGAATTCCCGCATTTTTTCTCCCTTGGAAATCTTATAGTGTGGTTAGCACGATCTAACCGTAGCAGTGCCTGGTAGGCGTGAGCACATAAACAAATGATAGACATTAATATGACTCCTAAACTTATTCTTACAACTGAATTAAAGTCACAACGGATTCGATTTCCGTTACTGTTATTGCCCCGTTAAGGGTTCGGGGCGTACATAGTCGTTTCAACAAGCGACACTAAATAATTTGGTTGTTTTGTTTACCTCAAGAAAGCCTGGCTATTGCAGCTGGGCTTTTGTATTATTGGTATGAGGTGAATGAAATGAAACTAAAGGAAAACAATCTGATACCAAAAGAATGGGGAAACTTAAGCAGACTGGATTCAGCGAATTATATTTGTGGTTATTGTGGTAAAGAAGTAGGAAGTGACATTGGTTTTTATTATAGTAGCGAATGGCAACCAAGCAGTGCAGTATATATTTGCCCCCATTGTGGTCGACCATCATATAAAGAAGGTGCAAAAATGCTTCCAGGAGCAGCATACGGAATACCCATAGAAGGTCTTCCTGATAACGTTCAAGAGATCTATGATGAAGCTAGAAATTCATATAAAGCCGGAGCGTTTACAGGAGTTATTCTTATTTCTCGCAAAATATTAGCAAATACTGCTATTTATTTTGGAGCAGACGATGGAAAAGGCTTTGTGTACTATGTTGATTACTTAGTCAATAATGGTTACGTTCCTTCGAAAAGTAGGGATTGGATAGACAAAATTAGGACGGAAGGAAACAGTGCAACACATAGTCAGACATCCAAAAATAAAGAGGACGCTAAACTTATTTTAGATTTTGTGCAGATGTTATTGATGATTAATTTTAAATTCAACAGTGATTATCAAAACGAAGAACAGTAAATTTTATTATCATGACGCTGAAAGGCGTCTTTTTTAATGCAATGAGAAATACATAGGTTATTGCTTACCCAGTAGCTCAAAAAGCATGAAATATCATACTCCATAATGTGGACGTAACCCGATATAAAGGCATTTCGGGGAGCAAAAGACAAATTAAAGTATTAACTGAAAAAGGAATTTTTGAAGCAGTTTTCCATTCAAGACAAAAGCAAGCACAAGAGTTTCAGAATTGGGTATACGATACTTTAATTACATTACGTAAAAAAGCTCAATTAAAAGCATACGAAGCTTTTAAACTGGTAGAAGATACTAACATTCAAAAAGGCTTAATGGTACAGCTCGATGACGGGCTCAATGGTTTAAAACCACGACAAGTAATTAAGGCTAATTACTAACTACATTAGCCGTGCTTCTAGCCTTGGTCGTACTGTTCGCTGTGATGTATTACGGTGGGCTGTTAATAGTGTGGCTGATTGTGTGGACGTGTTTGTAGATACATATAACTGAAAGGTGGTGAGTTCTTGATGTGAGTGACAAAACTTTACGAAATGGCGTTTTTTCAAAGATGGACGCCAATCATAAGAAAGCCGTTATCTTACTGTTTGAAGATAAACTAACGGACGAGCAAATTGCTAAAGAAGTCCACCGCTCAAGGACCACTTTAGCTAAGTGGAAAAAAGATAAAGACTTCCAAGAAGCAGAACGTGAGTATCGTTCATTAGCAATTGATAGTTACGTGCCTGATGCTATTAAGCAAATCCACAAATTAGCAACTGGAGCTAAGTCTGAAATGGTTCGCTTACAGTCCAGTACAACTATTCTGAACATGGCTGGTTATTCTGCTGACGGTGATAGTCCTGAAATGTCTAAGCAATCAGTTCGCAAGGCTAAAGCTGAAGCTGATATTGCTGAAGCTAAAGCAAGAGAAATCAACGAAGCAACTGGCGATAATACTCGGATAGTCATTAATAATAATGTGCCAAAGGAAGATGAAAATGCAGACAGTTGAAATTAACTTGGATAAAGAGATAAACCCACATTTCAGTGTCCTATGGTACGCAGAGTGTCCTTATATTATTGCTAAAGGCGGGCGTGGTTCGTTTAAATCATCTGTTATCAGTATGCGGTTAGTTCTTAATATGCTCGATCAGATAAAAGACGGGCACAAGGCTAACGTCGTTTGCATTCGAGAGAATGCCGTTAACTTACGTGATTCCGTCTATGAACAAATACTTTGGGCTATTGATAAGTTTGGTATGTCAAGACAGTTTAAGCCACGTTCTAGTCCGTTGAGAATCGTGCATATATTAACTGGCTCAACGTTCTACTTTTACGGTGCGGATAATCCGCTGAAATTAAAGTCTAATACAGTGCCAAACATTATTGATTTGTGGTTTGAAGAAGCTGCAAACGTAAAAGGCCCTGAAGTATTTGACCAATCAATACCAACATTTATCCGTAATAAGTCACCGTATGTTGATCAAGTGCAAATATTCTTTAGCTATAACCCTCCACGCAATCCTTACGATTGGGTCAACGAATGGGTAACCGATAAAGAAAACGATCCTGATTATTTAGTTGATACATCAACATACCTTGACGATGAACTGGGCTTTACTACTAACCAACAACTAAAATTGATTGATAAATATAAGCAGAATGATTACGACTATTATCGTTGGTTGTATTTAGGCGAAGTTGTTGGATTAGGGACGAACGTGTACAACATGAACCTGTTTCATGCTGCTGATGAACTACCAGATGACCAATACATTATGAGCTTATACTTTTCTGCTGATACAGGTCATGAAGTTAGTGCTACCACGTGCGGAGCATACGGATTGACTAACAAGGGCAATGTCTATCTGTTAGATACCTATTACTATTCGCCTGAAGGTAAATCAAACAAGAAAGCGCCGTCTGATTTGTCAAAGGACTTATATGATTTTATCAACAAAGTAACAGGACAATATCATATGAACCCAACTAGAATGACGATTGATAGTGCTGAAGGCGCTTTGGATAACCAGTTCTATAAAGATTACGGTATCCATTGGTATAAGGTACACAAATTAAAGAAAGCGGATATGATTGACCGTACACAGGATTTGCTTGCACAAGGCAGGTTCTTTTATTTGAATATACCTGCTAATGAAATATTCATTCACGAGCATGAGCGTTATCAGTGGGATGAAAAGACATTACAGTCGGACAATCCTGAAGTAATCAAAGTTGCAGATCACACCGTCGATGCATTTATGTATCTTTGCATTTCAGATGAACGTGACTTTGGCTTGAGATGGTAGGGGTTATTTATTATAAATGGACCCTAAGGAATGCTATTAAATCAATGTTTATTTTTGCCTCGATTTGTTCGGGGGTATTTTTATATATAAAACTAAAGAATAGACCCTACACGGAGGCGAACAAGATGTGTGAGTATTGTGAAGTAAGCAAACCAGAAGAAACGAATGATGATGGTGACATTTGTATTATGCCTTTTACACGTAATGATTATAGGGAAGAAGAATATTACGAATCAACCGGCATGATGGGCGACCCAATTATGTTTTTAAATCCTAAGAATAAGCAGCTTATTTCTTTGTTTGATGATTGCATTGAGTCAATGATACACATTAAATTCTGCCCGTTTTGTGGGCGTGAGCTGGAGGTGGGAATGTGACCCTTATTTCTAGTATCAAAAATCTATTCAGACGGGGAGGTGCAAAATTGGGAGTTGTTAAAAGCTTAGGGCAAATAACAGACGATGATCGTGTGGCAATTAGTCCCAATGAATATGAACGCATTGCAGTAGCTAAGAAGTATTATGCTGATAATCTCGAAAAAATACACTACAAGAACTCATACGGTCAAGATTGTAAACGTGCTCTATCGTCTATTAACGTGACCAAGATGGCGGCAAGGCGCTTGGCATCAATTATCTTTAACGAGCAATGTTCTGTGCAGATCAATAATAAGGCTGCGCAAGACTTGTTTGATCAAATAGCACATGATGAAGAGTTCTATACGACCTTAGAAGAATATCTGGAGAAGTGGATTGCGTTTGGTTCTGGTGCTATCCGTCCTTATGTGGATGGCAATAAAATCAAACTAGCGTGGGTAGTGGCTGATCAGTTCTATCCGTTGCAATCTAACACCAGCGAAGTCAATGAAGCATGTATCGCAAGTAAAACGGTACGATCTGAAAACAATAAACAAGCTTATTATACTTTGCTGGAGTTCCATCAATGGTTAAATAACGGCGACTATCAAATTACTAATGAACTATATCGGAGTGAGAGTGCTGATAATGTAGGCGATCAAGTACCACTTGACATGTTAGATGAATATGCTGGACTTGAGCCACAAGTTACTTTGTCTGGCTTGAAAGAGCCTTTATTTACGTTCTTTAAAACACCTGGAGCAAATAACCAGACGTTAGAAAGCCCACTTGGGTTAGGCTTGATTGATAACAGTAAGAATGTAGTTGATGCCATTAACCGAACGCACGATCAATTTGTATGGGAGATTAAGATGGGCAAACGTCGGGTGGCTGTTCCTGCTGAAATGTTACGTTCTGGTGGTCAATTTGCTGGCAACGGTGAGCAAACACACCCACCAATGTTTGATACTGAACAGAACGTTTATGAAGCTATGTATGGCGACCCTAATTCATTAAAGATCACTGATCTAACTACTAACATTCGTAACGATCAGTTTGAGAAGTCAATGGAGTTCTTTGTCAGCGAGTTTGAAAATGAGGTTGGCTTATCCCAGGGAACATTTACAGCCACACCTGAAGGACTTAAAACGGCCACTGAAGTTGTATCTAATAACTCAATGACATATCAGACGCGTTCTAGTTACCTAACACAGGTTGACAAAACTATTCGTGGCTTAGTCAAGTCTATTCTTGAATTAGCACAAGCAAGTAACCTATTCGAAGATGGCCGGCCATTATGGAGTGGCGATATTGATTCAATTGATATTACTGTTGATTTTAATGACGGTGTTTATGTCGATAAAGAAGCACAATTCACCAAAGACCTACAAATGGTTGAAAGTAAAATGATGCCTAAGTATCTCTTTATCGAACGCAATCTTGGCTATGATGAAGATAAGGCTAAAGCACTTATTGAAGAAGTAGAAGCTGAAACACCTGAACCGCCTGTTAACCAAGAAGTAGGTGCATTTGGCTTTGGTGGAGGTGCTGGCGATGGTGAAGAAGATACTGACACCGACGATGATCAAGAAACAAGCTGATGCAACAGCTGATATATACGCTGACTTGCAACAGCAAATCTTTTACTTACTGATCGACGCCACTAAGAACACTCGCTCATTGATGAAAGATAATGAACATCCGCTTGAGTGGCGTTTGAAGATGCTACAAAAGCTTGGCGGTCTGACTGATGAGGTTATTAAGTTAGTTAGTCGTTATTCTGGTGCAGCAGAAAGCAGAATTAAGGCATTGATCAATGATAACGGCTTAACGGTTGCCAACCAGATAAATAGTCAGTTGGCTACTATGTTGCGCAAACATGAGCCGATTAGTCCTGAAGTGCACGATATAATTAAGTCATATAGTCGGCAGACGTTCCGAGATATTGATAACAATGTCAATCAAACGTTACTGACTACCAACTATGGTGAAAACTCTGCTACTAAGATGTTCCAAGATGTAATCAATAAGACGACTTTGGATATGCAGATAGGCCGTAAAACGCCACAGCGTGCCTTAGTGGACAATATTCATCAGTGGCAGGACAAAGGGCTTAAAACTAGCCTAATCGATAAAGGTGGACATCAGTGGAGCTTAGAAGGCTATACACGGACTGTGTTAGATTCAACCAGTGCCCGGACGTTTAATGATGTACGCATTCAAAGCATGAAAGACTTTGATTCTGTTTTAGCAGTTATGACGTCACATCCGGCAGCACGTGAAGCGTGTTCCAAGATTCAAGGCAAAGTGGTTTCATTAGTGCCAACTACTGACGGGCGATATAACCGCAAATATCCGTCAATTTATGAGCATGGGTATGGTTATCCGGCAGGCACTTTAGGAATTAATTGCGCCCATCGTTTATATCCGTATGTGGAAGGTGTGAGCCATAACTTCCAAGAACAATATGACCCGAAACAAGCGGTTAAGAATGCCGGTATTCAGCAAAAACAACGGTATTATCAACGATCAATTAGGCAATTAAAATATAAGTTTGATACGGCTGAACGTGCTGGTGATACACAGAAAGCCAATCAAATCAAGCATAGTATTCGTAACCAACAAGCCAAAGTGCGTGACATTGTTAAGGATAATGATTTCTTAACACGTCAACGGCAATTTGAGCAAGTAGTTATTAAGAAATAAACAGCATGGTCCCGAGTATGACCATTAAATAAACTGCTTATTTTTCATGCAAAAATTCTGGTTCGTAGACCAGTAAATAAACGTAGGAGGTTTTTGTAAATGAAGAAGCAAGAATTATTGGACCTTGGAGTAGATGAGGAAACTGTTAAAAAGATCATGGCTATCCATGGTAAGGACATTCAGGCTGAACAAGCAAAAACTGCCTCCGCGGAACAGGAACGCGATGGCTTGAATGATCAGATTGCCGAACGTGATAAGCAACTCAAAGATTTAAAAGAGAATGTTGGCGATAACGATGATCTCAAACAGCAAATCAAATCACTCGAAGATACAAATAAGCAGGTCAAAGATGACTATCAAGCTAAACTAGATCAACAGGCTAAAGACTTTAAAGTTGAGAATGCTCTGGTGGGCGCTGGTGCTAAAAACACTAAAGCAGTCAAAGCGTTACTCGACTTAGACAAGGTTACTGTTGATGGCGATAACTTGAAAGGACTTGATGACCAGCTCGAAAATGTTAAGGCTGGAAATGATTATTTGTTCAAACAAGAAGATACAAATAATCATGATGGCCCAACCGTCACAATTACCAAAAAGGGGAATCCTGCTGGTGGTGGCGATGGTAAATTCGATATTTCAAAAGCTTCATACAAGGATATTTTGCAATTTAAGCAAGACCATCCCAAAGAATATGAAGAAGCCACAAAAGAATAATAGGAGGATATGTAAATGGCTGATGATTTAACAAGATTACAGGAATTAATTGACCCTGAAGTTATGGCTACCATGATTCAAGCTCAATTACCTAAAGCAATGCGGTTTGGTTCTATCGCACCAGTAAATACAGAACTGTCTGGACGCCCAGGCGATACAATTACGATCCCACGGTACAAATACATTGGAGATGCGCAAGACGTAGCTGAAGGTGCTGCTATTCAGTACAACCAACTTCAAACAGCCACACAAACAGCTAAGATCAAAAAGGCTGGTATCGGTATTGAACTAACCGATGAAGCTGTTTTGTCTGGTTATGGTCAACCGATGAACGAAGGAACTCGCCAATTGGGCTTATCAATTGCATCTAAGGTCGATAACGATGTTTTAGAAGTTGCTAAAACTGCACCTTTGCAAGTTAACGCAGAAATTGATTTAGATTTGCCTGACAAGATTTCTGCCGCAATGATCGATAGCACATCAGACTTTAACTACGAAACTGATGACACCGCAACAGGTGTATTGTTCTTGAATCCTAAGGACGCTAACAAGTTGCGCAAATTAGCCGCAGAAAACTGGACACGTGCCACTGAATTAGGCGACCAAATCTTAGTATCAGGTGCCTTTGGTGAATTGTTTGGTTGGCAAATCGTACGTTCTCGTAAGTTGGCAGAAGGCGAAGCTATTGCAGTTATGGCTGGTGCTTTGCAAACTTACCTGAAACGTGGTGTGCAAGTAGAAAGCCAACGTGATATTGACCGTAAATTAACTAAGGTCAACGTTGACGAACATTATGTTGTTGCCATTGCTAATGACGCTAAAATCGTACGTGTTGGCAAAAAGAACGGTGGCGACGGAGAAGACTCGGGAAAATAAACAGCCTAGTCGGCACGGCTAAAGTGGGCAGTGCAAAAGCACAATAATCAAGAAAGGATGATTTTAATGGCTGAAGCAGTCGAATGGAAAGATAAAGATGTGATTACCGCCGAAAAATTGAACCAAATGCAGCAGGTTCAAGGTCCTAAAGGTGATAAGGGCGATACTGGGGCAACTGGTAAACAGGGCCCTGCTGGTAAGGACGGAGCTAAGGGTGAAACTGGGGCTCAAGGTCCTAAAGGTGATAAGGGAGACAAAGGGGAAACAGGAGCTAAAGGTGCAACTGGTGCAGCAGGTAAAGATGGAAAAGTTCAATCTGTTTCATCTGTCGCTCCTGACGAGAACGGCGATATTGACCTAGCAAAAGTTTTAGACCAACAAGGTGTTAAGACTAAACTATCAAGTATCATCCAAGCAGAAATCGCAAAGCCAGCAGAATAGTGTGCTGACAGGGCCATTCTAAGGCCGTTTCATAAATTCAACAATATAATCGTCAACGAAATTAACAATAAGAATACTGTTCTGGCGGTTATTAACGGAGGTGCACATGGCATATTTAACATTTAAAGAATATAACGATATGGGTTTCTCTCGTGTGCCTGATGAAGATGCTTTTGATAAAGTCGAGCCGTATGCTGAAATTTTGTTCGATGTGCAGACCAAGAATTTTTATCGCATTCATGATTTAGAAAACGATGTCCCTGAACGTGCTAAGTTGTTCAAACGAGCTTTAGCATTACAAGTTGAATTCTCGCATGATGTGGGAGTTGCAACGCCCTATGAAGTGGCACAAAACAATGTGACGCACTTTTCAGTTGGTAGGACGTCAGTTGACAGTGGCGACATCAGAACGGCCACACGTGGGAATACAGGCTTGTACAGTGTGGCTTATTCATTGTTAGTTCGAACGGGTCTACTTTATCGGGGTGTTTGCTCATGTTAAAGTTCCCAAAAAATGCAGCTAAACAAACGATCACGTTAAAAAAGTATCTGGGCGAAGACGATGGCGATGGTTTCTATCCTGAACCAGAGTATGCTACACCGGTGCAAATTGATCACGTGGTTTTTCAACCAGAAACAATTTATCAAGGAACAAACAACGACCGACAGATAGTTGCTAGTGCCGTTGTTTTTTTGTACGCAAATGTTTCCAGTCCAATGCCTAAACTTACGCAAGATAACCTTCAATCAATTATCGCGTTTGAAGGCCATGAGTACACCTTAGAGCGGTTAGTTGATAATCGGCAACCATTTAGCAATGAGTTGTTTTCTTACGAACTGGAGGTGCTGTAATGGGCGTTAATGTGAGTGTTGATTTATCTGGTATGCGTAAGAAATTGAGTCGTCAAGCTATGTTAAATGGTCGGCGTGCATTTATGAACGACGCACACCAAGCAATGGAACAGTTTGTACCAAAACAAGCTGGTAATTTGCGTAATCAATCCACGATGTCCGTTGACGGCTCGCATATTGATTATGTAATGCCGTATGCCAAAGCGCAGTTCTATGGTGTTGTTAATGGTGCGAGCGTGCATAACTATTCAACGCCCGGCACATCTAAGCGCTGGGACTTACGATTAAAAGCGCGTAACGACCTTATGCAAAAGTGTCAAGAAGCATTTATATCAGGAGCGGGGTGGAAATAATGGCAACGGATTTACAAGCTGTTCTAGCCGACAATATTCAAAAAGAACTAAACATCTCTCTGGTTGCTGGATTCCTAGACCCACGCAAACCGAACAGCATTGCCTTAACTCGTCTGCCCGGCTCGCATGTGGTAGATGAAGATTATAACGGTACGCAAGACGTGCTATATAACTTTGAAATCACTATGCAAGTTGCTTCTGGTGATTACAGTGCATTGAAGAAGGCACAAGAACAGTTATTTGTGATCAGTGATTACTTAGAAAGTATTACTGACCTAAAAGAATACGACGAAAAAGGTCAAGAAGTAACCAAGGACTTTGAGTTTGAAACACTTGAAGTTCAATCTGCGCCAGCTGAATTAATGGCTGACCTGAAAACAGTAAGATGTGGCCTCGAAATCGGGGTCACTGTTTTAAAAAATAGATATAAAAGGAGCAATTAAATTATGGCTGATAAAATTGGAGATTTTACTCTTAACCATTTAAACCGGTATGAAATTGATATTGCTGGTAATAAAACTATGGATGATGTCGAAAAAGCTGATTGGGCGCCGTTAGCTGCTGGGATTAACTCTGTTACTCCTACTTCTAACGAAACCGTAGATAACTCTGCTTATTACGACGGTGGCGGTTACGAATCTGACGATGTAACTGGTATGCGTGAACAGCTTGAATTTGCGGGACATCGTAAAGAAGGAGACCCTGCACAGGACTTCGTGGCCAGCAAAGAATTTACGCTTGGTAATGAACGTAAAACTCTCTTGAGATGGACACGTACCGACGGCTCAACTGTTACTGGTATGGGTACTTTGTCAGGAATCGTTACTTCTGGTGGTGCGCCAAATGCCAAACAAACGTTTAACGTGACATTTACCTACAACGGCGAACCTCAAGTTAAACAAGCCAGTGATAACGACAGTGGCAATGGTGACAACTCGGGGGAATAAATACCCCGCCGGTGGTCGGTGAGGCGATCGTCGGGGAGACTACCTTAGAAGAATAAATAACAATAGTCGCGTGAGAAAATCATAATACCGCAAGGCGCGGCTTTCCTATGGAGGTATTGCACATTGGCAATTAAATTAAACATTGATGAAAAGATTCAAAATGGTGCCGAAGTCGTTTTGGGTGGTAAAACCTATAATATTTATTTCAACGACAAGTTCCAACGTGCCACGATCGACGCGATGGCTGAAATGGGCGGTTACTTCAAAAAGATTGATGAACTGACTAAAAAAGATGAAAACGGTAATGCTAAGATCGATGAATTTTCTGTTGATCAAGACAAAGAAGAGTCCAACAAAATCATGGACCAAGTAAATCAAACGGCTATTAACTTCTTTGATGATTATATTGAACAAGGCGCTGGTCAAGAAATCTTTGAACATTATCACGAAGATACCAATGCGTTGTGGCAAGCTATTAGCATGTTACAAGAAGCTTCTGAACGTGATAACCGCGAACAACGTCGTTCCAAAGAAAAACAATATACTAAAAACAACAAACAGAACGCTAAAAAGCGGTGATTGAATGCTTAGTTTGACAGACAAACCGGAGGAAACCCTTGAATATCAAGGGCAAACTTACCGGCTTAATTTGTGTTTTGATAATGTTTTGCAATTCTACAAGTTAATGGACGATCAAGACGTTAGTGAATCGAACAAAATTTTGATTGCATTTGAAGTATTTTTTGATAGTGACGCCGTTAATTACGTTCTAAATAACAGTGATACAGAGCTTTTAGTTCAGGGAGTGGAAAAGGTTGCGTCTTACATCAACGAAAGCTCCTATGGTGCTTCTAGTGGTTCTGGTGACGTTTCAGCACGTTCATTCTCATATGAGCAGGACGCTGAAGCGATCTACTCTAGTTTTATGCAGCAGTATCATATTGACTTGATCAATGAACAAGGTAATCTTCATTGGGATAAGTTTAAAGCGCTGTTGCATGGGTTGAATGATAAAACGTGGTTTGGTCAGATCATACAAATACGCGAAACAGATGTTGGACAGATCGAAGATGTTAAGCAAAAACAAGAAATTCAACAACTGCAAGATTATTATGCTTTAACTGATGAGGCTTCTGTTAGAGCGCAAGAACAAAGAAACGAAGCGGCACTTGATAACATGTTTAATAGATTTACACGAAAGGCGGGTGAGTAAATGGCAAGTGATGGACGTATAAGAATTGATATTGATATGGCGATCGATAAGATCATGGCCGACGCTAACAAGGTCGATAAACGATTACAAGATGTTGGTCAAGGCACTGGTGATCAGTTAAGCGAAGATTTTGACGCTAATGCTGAAAAGGTCAGTGATAAGTCAGGCTCAACTGCTAAAAAGGTTAAAAATGATTTTTCTGACCCTGTTAAACAGTCCATCGAAGGCGATGACAGCAATTTAAGTGAGAAAGTTGCCAATGCTAAGTCCAACTTAGAAAAACTGCCCGACGAGACTTTGACTGAATTAAAAGCTGAAGCTGAAGACGCGGGCATTACTGATTTTGACGCTTTACTTGAAGCACTGCCAGAAGAAGAGATCACTGAATTATTGGCTAAAGCCGAAAAGGGCGAAGTTGTTAATTTCAATGATCTGCTTGACTCACTGCCTGAAGAAACACGTACCGAGTTGTTGGCAAATGGTAATACTAAGCCAATAACGACCTTTGACGAGCTTTTAGATGAAGTTCCGGAAGAAACACGCACCGCATTAAAAGCAAAGGCAGAGCGTGGCGAAATTACTTCATTTGATGAATTACTAGCTGAACTACCCGAAGAAACTCGGACAGAACTTAAAGCTAAAGCTGAACGTGGCGAGATACGTTCTTTTGATGAACTATTGGGCACTTTGCCTAAAAGAACGATCACACGTCTAACTGCTGATGCTCAAGCACACGGTATTAATAATTTTGATAAGCTATTGAATAAACTGCCTAAAAAGACAGTTACTGAATTGCTCGCTAAAGCTGAAAAAGGCGAAGTGATCAACTATGAGAAATTATTGCACAATATCCCAGCTAAGTATGTTACTAACTTAGAATTGAATGACAACGCCAGTTCTGGCTTGCATAATATTCAAGATGAAGCCGAAGAAACTAAATCAAAGTTTTCTAACTTAAAAGAGATCATTGGTGGTTCATTTATCGGTAATGCTGCTGCTTCTGGTTTGCAAAAAGTTGGAGGCTATTTAACAAGTTTGGTTGGAGAAGCTGAGAACGCTTCTGATGCTATGCAGGGCTTTGAAGCTACAATGCAACTGGCTGGCTTTGGTAAAGACAAAATCAAAGCAGTTGGTAAAGAAGTTAAACAGTACGCTGATGAAACAGTTTATGATCTTAAAGATGTTTCAAGTACCACGGCTCAACTAGGTGCCAACGGTGTTAAAAACTTTGAAAAGCTAACTGAAGCCGCTGGTAACTTGACCGCTGTTGCTGGTGGTACTAAAGACGACTTTAAATCAGTTGCGATGGTCATGACACAAACGGCTGGTGCTGGTAAATTAACAACAGAAAACTGGAACCAGTTGACTGACGCTATTCCTGGTGCGTCCGGTAAATTGCAAGAAGCCATGAAGAAAAATGGCGCTTTTACTGGCAATTTTCGTGACGCAATGGAAGATGGTCAAATAAGTGCTGACGAGTTTAATCAAGCCATTAAAGATCTTGGTATGACTGACAAAGCCAAGGAATATGCAAAAGGTACCGCAGCATTTGAAGGTGCCTTTGGTAACGTCGAATCTACTGTTGTTAATGGTATACAGGCCATGATTGATGCAATTGGTAAAAAGAATATCACTAACGCTATTAACAGCATGGCTGGAGTTGC
Source organism: Ligilactobacillus pobuzihii E100301 = KCTC 13174 (assembly GCF_000349725.1). Classification (GTDB taxonomy): domain Bacteria; phylum Bacillota; class Bacilli; order Lactobacillales; family Lactobacillaceae; genus Ligilactobacillus; species Ligilactobacillus pobuzihii. Next base: position 95,441 of record NZ_KB714703.1, on the reverse strand, counting down.
TAAAAAAGGCTTTGGTGTGCTTGTTAATATGATTGATAAAGTAAAAAGCAAGAGCGCTATTTTAGGGTTGATCGGTAGTCGTATCGCTTATATTGCTAAAATTTTTGGCAAAGAAATTTGGAAACAAATAAAAAATATTTTTTCTGATTTAGTTAACGTCTTCGGCAAACTTACTGGCAAATCAAAAGCTATGAAAGACCCGCTTGCTGCAATTTCTAATGCTTTATTAGACATTGGGAAACATAGGACTGCTATTAAAAGAGCGGCTGATGCCCTAATGATTTTGTTTGCTGTAAAAAAAGCAAAACAATTTTTGGGTGTTATTGGAAGCATTCCTAAAAAATTTATTGATGCTAAGAACGCGATCAAAACTTTTGGAGGATTTGCTAAAAAAGCTGGTAGTGGCATTGGAAAGGCTCTTAAATGGACAGCTAAAGTAACAGCAGGGCCAGCAAAAAAAGTTGTTGGTGGTCTTGGAAAAGCCTTTAGGGCTAGTGGACGTGGTGTTAAAAAAGCAATCACTTGGTCTGCTAAAGTCGTGACAAGTGCTGCTAAAAAAACAGTATCAGGTCTTGGAAAAGTGCTAAAGGCTTCTGGCCGAGGCATTAAAAAGGCAATCACATACACCGCTCATGTTGCTACCAAAGGTGCTAAGTTAGCTATGAAAGGCTTAGTTGGTGCTGCAAAGGCAACCGGAAGAGGCTTAAGAGCTGCATTCAATTTCTTAAAAGCAAACCCGTTTATTTTGCTGGCTTCCGCAATTGCAGCCGTAGTTGTCGGATTTATTGAACTGTATAAGCACAATAAGAAGTTCCGCAAATTTGTTAATGGTATCGTTAAATCTGCTAAGAAAATATTTAAAGGCGTTACAAAATGGTTTGGCAAAATGTACAAAGGCGCCGTAAAACATGTTAAGAACTTGTGGAACGGTACTAAGAAGCATTTCAGCAATGGTTGGAATGCAGTTAAAAAAGGTACTAAGAATGGCAAGAAAGCCATTGTATCTCACTTTAACAGTATGAAGAAAAGCGCAGTTAAACACGCTAAGAACCTGTGGAGTTCAACTAAAAGGCACTTTTCTAAGGGTTGGAGTAACATTAAGAGAGCTTCCAAAGCAGGTGGCGGAGGAGTAAGAGGGTTCTTCAATACAATGAGAAAAGGCTCTATTAACCAAGCCAAGAACATGTGGCGCTCTACTAAGAAACATTTCTCTCGTGGTTGGTCAGCTGTTAAAAAATCTTCTCGCGATGGAAGAAGTGCTGTTGCTGGCTATTTTAATAATATGAAAAAGCGCTCTATTAGCGCAGCCAAATCTATGTGGTCAACTGCTAAGCGTGACTTTAGAAATGGTGCTAAGACAAACAAAGCAATCACCAAAACTATGAAAGATGTAGTCAGTGGTCATTGGGGACGTTTAGGGAAAGACATTTCTAGAATTGGTGGAAGCATTAAAAAAGGCGCACATGACCATTTCAAAGGGATGTACGATTCACTTAACAAACTCACTGGTGGCGGTCTTGGAAAGCTTACCAAAGCGTTCAGTGGTTTTGGAAAAGGCGTCAAGGGCATATTCAAGAGCATTAAAAAATCAATCAAGAAACACGTTAAGAACGGCATCAATGGTGCCATTGGATTTATTAACGGCGGTATTGGTGGCATTAACAAAGTTATTCATACATTTGGTGGTTCTAAGAATGCCCTCGGTAAGATTCATAAGTTAGCTCATGGTGGTTCTGGCTATCGTGGTGTTGCTATGGTCAACGATGGTGGCGGTGAAGAAGCTATCTTGAAACGTGGCCATGCCTATAAGGTTCAAGGTAAGAACGCGTTGATCAATCTTGAAGGTGACGAAACAGTTATCCCACATGGTGCTAGTCGTGGCATGTTTGGTTCATCTATCGCACATTATGCTGGTGGTTCTAAAAACTGGTTCAGTAACTTAACAGGTTGGTTTAAGGATAAGTGGGACGGTATTGTTAACTTCATCAAGCACCCGATTAAGTCGCTGAAGAACATTACTTCTAAAGCGATGGGTAAGGTTACAGGTTCGAAGTTTATAACTAATTTCACGCCTGCAACTAACAAGGCTTTTGTTAATGGTATCTGGAAACAATTCAAGAAAATGCTACAAGACTTAAAGACTGCTCACGATGATGTAGGCGGTTCTTTTGATGGAAAAATGGGTGCTCATGGTGTTTATGCTTATTTATGGAACATTGCTAAAAAAGCTATGAAGAAGTTCGGCATGGTATATACTTCCGGTTATCGCCCAGGTAAAGGAAGCTATCATGGCAAGCACCAAGCTGTTGATATTGCTTTTCCTGGTGTTTCGCATAGTAGCAGATACTGGAAACCGGCTAACTGGGTGTTTGACCATTTCAAAAAACAAATCGGCTATGTTATTACGCAAGGAAAAATTAAGACACGTGGGTCTAAGTTTAATGGCCTAGGTGAAGGCGCCAATCGTTGGACACCATGGCGTGACCATGACCACTACGATCATTTGCACATTAATGGTATGTGGGGACCTGGTGATGTTGGTACCGGTGGTGGTGGGCATGTTAGTGGTTCACACAGCCATTGGCTTAAACAAGCTGGTTTTAAGCCTAGTGAAATAAATGCCGCTAATTGGTTAGTTAGCAAAGAATCAGGTTGGCGTACTAATGCCACAAACCCAAGTTCTGGAGCTTATGGACTTGCACAGGCATTACCTGCAAGCAAGTACAACTCCCAAGGTTCTGACTGGCGTAATAACCCACTGACACAAT
>NZ_KB714703.1:75679-92585 GCF_000349725.1 Ligilactobacillus pobuzihii E100301 = KCTC 13174 | reverse complement strand
GGATGGCTAAGTACGTTCATGGTCGCTATGGTAGCGCACAAGCCGCTAAACGATTCCATCTATCTCATAACTGGTATGACAACGGCGGACATATTACTAAGCCGTCAATTATTGGTGTTTCTGAAAAGAACCCTGAGCGTATTATCAACTCGCAGCGTGATAGTGCAGACGGCTTAATTGTGGACGCTCTGAACGAACGTGCAGCTTATGCACCTAATTCAATGAGTGCTAAGATTTCGCGCATTGTTAAAGGCGCACAGGCTTCTAATGGTCGCGGCGGTTTAATGCCACATTATAACGGCAACGTTGTTCAAAGCAATAGCTCAAATGATAAGCCGATTATTGATTATAATTCTAAGCTTGATCACGTGGAGCAACTATTGGGTGAAATTGCAGATAAGAACCTGACTGTTGATGGTTCAAGTTTCTCGAAAACATATGAGGGCTATGGTTCAGCACAACGCGTTCAACGGCAAATATACAGTGACAGGGGGTTAGCTATCAATGCAAACATCAACTAAATATGGTTTCACGTTTAACGGACACCATACCTCTGACTTTGGTTTGCGCGTGTTAAGTACGAAGTCGATGACTTTACCAGCCAAAAACAAGGTTACCGTACAGTTGCCCTATGCGGACGGCTTGCTCGATTTATCTGACGTTTACGGTACCAATAACTTTGGAGAACGTACAATTACTTTTCCTTGCAAAATACCAGTTGGTTATAACAATCGGGACGAGCTATATCTGGCTTGGACTAAGATAGTTAACTGGTTAATGTCGCCAGCAGGTAAGATCAAGCTTGAAGACGACGTAATGCCCGACTTCTATTATTTGGGAGAAGTGCAGCAAGCACCACAGATTCAAGAGTTTTCCGTTTATTCATATATAACGATTGTTTTTCAGTGCTATCCTTATCGCTTCCACCACGCTAATACTACCGACGAGTGGGACCCGTTCCGTTTCGATTTAGATGTAGCACAGTACACGAAGTTCGATGTTAAGCGCAGTGATGATGTTCTACTGATCAATAACAGTAATGTGGCAGTTCCATTGACGCTAGAAACAAATGCGCCATTTAAAGTTGCTATCGGGGGCGAAGTATTTTCTGTTGCCAAAGGCATCACCAACAGCGACGAGATTCTAATTCAGCCCGGAGAAAATAACATTACTTTGATTGGAACAGGACACGTTAGTTTCGACTGGTACGAGGAGGTTATCTAATGGCCACAGGTTACAGAATAACCGTTCGCCAAGGTTTCAATGGCGAAGAACGTCTTTTAAATTCGCCAGTCGGCAGTGCTGCACGTTTGGTGTCTGCCAGCGTAACGAAAGATGTCAGTGCGTTTGACTCTCTTTCGCTAACTATTCCACCCACTCATAAACAATATGCTAACTTCAACATGTACACCACGTTTATCAAAGTTACACGTCCCGATAAAAAGAAACTTCTCTTCGACGGTCGGGTGATCACGCCTTCTGATAGTATGGACACTTCAGGGAATGTGCAAAAACAGATCACTGCGGAGCATATCACAGGCTTTCTGCATGATAGCGTGCCGCCTTTCCACGAGTTTCATAATACGACGCCGAAGCAGTTTCTGGCGTGGCTAGTTAATGAACATAACAAACAAATGGAAAGTTACAAAAAAATATCGTTGGGAAATGTAACGGTAACGAATAGTACCGATAATGTTTATCGGTTTACTGACGAAACTAAGGACACTTATGACAATATTCAAGATAAGCTTGTCAGTCGACTGGGCGGAGAGGTCCGTTTACGTGAAGTCGCTGGTAAGCTTGTTTTAGATTACGTGCCGAAATTAGGTGGCGTGGCTCAGCAACCGATTATGTTAAGACGCAATTTGATGTCATTAACACGTCAAACTGACCCTAGTCAGATCGTTACGGTTTTGAAGCCTTTAGGTGCTACTCAAGAGCCAAAACAAGGCGGAGACACCAGCGCAGCTTATCCACGTCTAACTATTTCTAGTGTCAATAGAGGAGATATTTATTTAAGGGATAATACTTTAATTCAGGAATACGGCACTCACGTTAAAACGGTCGTTTGGGACGACGTGACAACCGCCGCTGCACTAAAAACTAAAGGGCAGGCTGAACTGAAAAATCAAAAGAACCTAAAAACTCAAATTCAGTTGGGTTACGTCGATTTATCACATATCAAACCGGACAGTTTCGACGAGTTCGAGCTGGGGGATATGGTCCGCATTGTCAATCCTATTCAAGGAATAGATATGACGGAGCGCATAACTGGTATGAGCCTCGACTTTCTAAATATTTCTAGCTCTTCCTTGACTATTGGAGAGGATACTATGAATTTGCGATCGTATGAGAAAATGCAGCAACGGCAACGCCAAGCTGAAACGGACGCATTACGGCGCCAGTTAATAGCCCAGCAGAAAATAGTTGCTGGCTACGATAACAAAATATCTGCGATCAATAAGAACTGGAAAGATGAAGCTAAAAAGCTGGCCAGTCAAGGCGAAGACATGGATAAGATCATTAAAGATTTGCAAAAACAAATCAACGATATTTCAACCAGTCCTCCTACTCCCCCCGACAACGGTGGCGGTAATAATAAACCTATTCACGTTGGGAAGATCATTGACATTTCTGAATTTCAGGCTGGGATAAATTGGAGCCAAGTTAAAAGCGATGATGTTAGCCTTGCCACTATTCGTGTCCAAGACGGAACCACACACGAAGATTTGCGTTACAAACGAAACATTCCTAATGCCATTAAGGCCGGTGTAAATTATGCAGTTTACTCCTTCTTCCGCGGACAATCTAATGCGGACGCACAGGCAGAAGCACGCAACTTCTACAATCGGACTCAAGGTGCAGTGGAAAACCGTAAACAACCAACTTTCTACATGATCGACGTTGAAACCTTGGAGATGAGTAACAGTTACGGTGCTATGCGTGGTGGTGTCGAAGCATATATGAATCAGCTTAATAAATTAGGCGTACCAGACAGCAAGATCGTTCTATATATCGCAAATAATTTATATAGCCAATTCAACTTGAACGTTGGTCGTGCTGGTTCTATCTGGCTACCTAGTTATGGTCAAAACGACGGTACAGTTGGAAATTCAAGGAAACCTACCCACCCTTATGACTTATGGCAATATACATCAGTCGGTCGGGTCAAGGGTATTACAGGCGACGTTGATATGAGTACAGAACCTTCCGAACGGTTCAAAAAACAATATTTAAAGTAAAGGAGTGAGTACATGGCTAAAATGGCTAAAAAAGTTAATTATCGTGATCCGACACATATAGTCGAAGCTGACGACGTGGACGAATCCAAGTTACCTGAATCAGCTAAGAAACTAGCAACGTGGATTCGTGAAAAAATGTATGGTGTTGATGTTCGCGAAACGATCGCACGTATTATCGAGCAAGTTTTTGCTGGGTATTTTGACGATCAAAAAGTGGCTCAAGAGCTGCAAAAGTTAGCAGACAGATTATCTGACGAGTGGAAGGACACTATTGCTGGTGATACCGATATAGATGAGCTAAAAAATGCACGTATCGACATTAACGGTAAGGTGTACAAAACACTTAAAGAACGTTTAGATGCTATGCAAAAAGAAATGTATCACTTGATTTATGCCGCAGACGTAGCGAACAAAGACGCACGCAATCTGCGACTTAATGGCTTTACAACATCAAGCTTACCGCTCAAATATGAAGTTCAAAAGACTGTTTCAGGCGGTGGTGATAGTTGGGAGTTGCCGTTAATTATTCAACCAGTTTCTAAGATTTCTTACGTGAAAGTGAGTGAAATTAAATGACAGAAGTTTACAAGATGATGAAAGACGACGGTAATGGTGGTGAAGCGCAGTTTTATCCGCAATCACACGCCGACGCTATCATTGATTTAGAAAAATTTATTAAGGCACATGGGGGCGGCACTGGTGGTACTGGTGAAAAAGGCGACCCTGGTTTATCTGCTTATGAAGTAGCTCAAGAAAATGGCTACACAGGGACAGAAAAAGAATGGCTTGCTAGTCTTAAAGGTGCTACTGGCGCTAAAGGCGCAGATGGCAAAAACGGTGCTGACGGAAAACAAGGACCTGCTGGCAAGGACGGGGAAAATGGTAAACAAGGTCCTCAAGGTCCTGCTGGTGATTCCAGTATCAAGCTCGTAAAAGTAAAGGATGTGTAAAATATGGCAGCATATATCGGACGTATTCAAGACGCAGATAGTAATGACGTTTATCCACAGACAAAAGCTGACGGGGTGATTGACCTTGATCAGAAGTTTACGTCAGAAGCTGGTGATACTGATTGGACCACTGAAGGCTTTACATTTGTAAATGGTGCTTTTGATTGGGGAGTTAAACATAACGCCGATAAGAACAAATATACAGGTTTTAGAAAGTTCAAAGTCGGAGATGTTGATTGTGTTTACATGAAGATCGATTTAGGTATCAATAAGACACTGAAAACATATGACCCTATAACAGTGGCTAGAATGCCTGAAAAAATTAAACTTAACGGTAATAACTTCTTCGTAGGCAATAACAATATTAGATGGACTATTGACAGTGGCAAAGTCAATATTTTCCCAGAAGTCAAAGAAATCAAACCTGATACAAGGCTTCAACTAGCAACATCTTACATTGCACCACATAGATAGAAAGGGGTGTCTAAATGAAAGCAATATATTTCTACGACCCAAAAACTAAAATATTTACAAGTGTTGATTTAATCGCAGACGACGAAGAAATGCCTGCAAATGCTACTGACATTCAACCAATTGCCGAAGACGGAACTGGCCTTTATGACCCGAAGTGGGACGGCAAAAAATGGGTTGGTCTAACTGCCGATGAATACGAAGATGTACACAAGGACGATCCTTTGCCCGATGGTGAAATTCCAGTGGGTCCAAGCGACATTGAACAAGCTTTGACATCTTTAGGAAAACAGTATGCTGATACGGAAGAAGAAATTAAACAGTTGCAAAAAGTAATCACCGCTATCGCTATGGGAGGTAATGAATAATGTTATTAGTATTTAAATTTGCTTATCAAAATTGGAACACAATGACCAAAGAGGACGAACAAGCTATGGTCAAAAAAGGCGCTATGACTAAAGAAGATTACAAGGATATTGTCGGCGAAGACTACCCTGAGGCGGCAGAAGAAACCGCTGAATAATTTTTTGAAGTCGCCTACGAAAATCACAGTACGCAAGGGCGGCTATTTTTGTGTAGAAAGAGTAAGAAGGTGTATATATGGCAGATGAGAAAACTTGGACAATAAAACAGCGATTTGTCCATAATCGAAATATTATCAGTAAGGCATTCACGACATTAGTGTTGGCCTTATTTATGTGGCGCGGGAAGTTTCAAGAATTGCAGGGTGTACCCGCACAAAGTCATTATTATGTAGTGCGTCATGCGTTTGATAGTGGCTTACTGGAGCTAATAATTACACTTGCCTTATTCGGCTTATATGTGGCGTTTAGCAAGCGTCACATGGTTAAAGGCAAGATTATCTTCCTAGTGACGGGTGTAGGCATTTGGATGGCTTATTTTGCTTTATTCGCCTATCGTGACTATCTACTCTCACAAATGTTTACAATGCAGACAGCATTGGTTTTCGCAGTCGCAGTCAGTTTCTGGATCGATATATTGGCAGGTGATTTTTAATGCAAACAGGAATCTGGGTCGCACTGATCACGCTTGTTGGAAGTATTGCTGCTGCATTGATCACATTGAAAGGAAACTGGCGAAATAGCGATGTGGATATCATGAAAGAATTGAGGCAGGCAAACAAAGACCTCAAATCAACCAGTGAAGAATTAATTCAAGTTCGCAAAGAAAATCTTGAATTACACAATAAATTAGACGAAATGCAAGAAACAATCAACGATCTAACTAAAGAAGTCAAACGACTTACAGAACTAGTGAAAGGAGTACAAAAATGAAACTTAATTTTAACCATAAATCAGCCGGTGCATGGCTAACGCTATCTGGTGCAATTATCGCAGCAATCACAGGCGTTTTAAGTGCATTGGGCGTAAACATAGATAATAACACGGTAGCCAGTGTTTCAGGCGTAATTAGTGCAGTTATTTCAGCACTGACGGCATTCGGTATCTTAACAGCTCCTACTGACAAGAAGGAGGAAGACGAACATGAGTAAAATCTATGGAATCGATGTCGCTAGTTATCAGACGGTAGCACAAGCAGTTAATAAGAACGCACAAGCCACTGTGGTTAAAGCTACGCAAGGAACAGGCTATGTTAATCCTAAGTGTGACGCACAGTATCAAAATGCAAAAAAGAATGGCAAGCTCTTGGGGGTCTACCACTATGCGGGTGGTGGGAATGCTACCACTGAAGCCGATTACTTCCTGAAAAATATTAAAGGATACATTGGCGAAGCAGTTCTATTTCTTGATTGGGAAAATGGGCAAAATAGTGCTTACGGTAATGGCAAGTGGGTTAAGCAATTCGTTGATCGTGTAAAAGCCAAAACGGGCATTGACTGCGTCATTTACACGGGTTCAGAAGGTGCTGGTCAAGTTGCTCCATATGTCAAGAAGACTAATGCGCTCTGGATTGCGCAATATCCATATAGTAATTATCCAAGCTTTAGCGAGCCGAAATCTAACTATAATGCCCACGGTATGACAGTATTTGGGTGGCAGTTTAGCAGCACGCCCTTAGATCACTCAGTTTATTACGTAACACCTGCACAATGGAAAGCCTACGCAAAAGGCAGTAGCAAGATCACACCTGCTAAACCAGCTAAGAAACCAGTAGCCAAGCCGAAAGCTAAATCATCCACATATACCGTTAGGTCGGGTGATACATTGTCAGGAATCGCTACGAAGTACGGTATGTCCACCGCAACGTTGGCAAGTATCAACGACATTTCTAACTGGAATATGATCAAGGTTGGTCAAAAGCTCAAGATCAATGGTACAGCTAAGAAGTCTAAATCAAGCAAAGGTTCACGTTACCGTATTGTACAGTCAGGCGATACGCTAAGCCACATTAGTTATCTAACAGGCTACTCAGTTGCCTACTTGCAGAAAAAGAACGGTATCAAGAACGCTAATCGGATTTCTGTTGGTCAAAAAATCTATTATTAATGATATGCTAATTGTGGGTGATGTAGATGTCACCCCTATATTATATTTACGCCCGTCTCCCCGACGGGTGTTATTTTTTTGTATAAAAATAGCCCTGCATGAGCACCACACAGGACAGAAACGACTAGCGATAACGAGCTAGACAAACGACAATGAAAGACATTGCATTAATTGAGGTAACCAACCTCGAAAGAAGGACCTATCCTTCTATCCACAAATCAATAATATATCAGCTACTTAATTAATGTCAAGTTTTTTAACGGCTGGTACAGCCCACCAAAACTTTATTAATTATTTTGTTTGTTATAAAATATGAAGTGGCTTATATCCCTTAACCAAGGATATATTATTAGCCATGAAGGAAGTGATTTTTATCCTTTTATCCACGATCATTGGCAATTTTGCCTATGATGTAGCCGTTGGTGTAGCTCTATACTTAATCAAAAGATGGTTAGACGAGCATCTAGGCTAAAAATACCAAGGACTCATGAAGATATGGTGGCAAGCAGCCCAACATCTTTTGAGTTCTTTTTATTATAGCATTTTCTGAAAAAACTTTCTAAAAGCACTTGCAATTATCTAAGCTATAACTTATAATATATTTGTAATCAAGAAAGGGATAAACATATGACGACAAAGGCTCAGCTTAAAGCGGTTAAAAAATATGATGATAGTCACAGAACAGAAAAAAATTACCGAGCTAAACGATCGTCAGCTCGGAACTTTATCAGGAAATACGGCACATACGAAGATATTAAGGAGTTACAAGAAATCATCAACGCAAGACTACAGGAGGAAAAAACAATGATAGCAAACATCGAATTTACCGCAGAAAATAAGGCTTATCAAACAACGATCCAATTCGAACAATTGAACGATGAAAACACTGATTATATCGGTGGCCGATATGTAGCAACCACGCTAGTTGATATTTTTGACGGCAATGACATTGAGAAAGATATGACATCAAATCTTGAATCTTATTACACTGATGAAGATTTTTCAGACAAAGAACATCTTAAAAAATGGTTTATGGGACAGATCGAACATGAATATCATGAACCAGAAATCACTGAAATTGTACTTGAAGAAGAATAAACTAAAAGGGCAGCCCTTAATTGGACTGTCCTTATTTTTGACCCACAAAATTGACCCACACGAGATGTTATTTATCGCTACTTAACGATATTGAATTTGCCAGTTTATCACATTTTGACGCATATTGTCACTATTTTAATTGCCAAAGCTAGACACGAATGGTTTGAAACCATTGAAGGGTAAAATAGCAGATAAAACCTCAGACTATGTCAAGCGTTTGCAGTCGTTAGGTTTTGTGATCATTGGGCAAACTAATTATCCTGAGTTAGGTTTGACCAATGTAACAAAGTCCAAACTCTATGGTAATGCACATAATCCGTGGAATCCTAAGTACAATACGGGTGGTTCGTCTGGTGGCGGTGTTGCTAGTTTAGCTAAAAGTATCGTCCCTGTTACGACCGGAAATGACGCGGGTGGTTCGTTGCGGATCCCAGCTTCTTGGTCGGGTGTGATCGGTCTGAAGCCGACCCAAGGTGTGATCGTAGGTGACGACACTGTGCCTTCATCAGTTAACTTTGCGAATGCTAAAAATGTGTCGGATCTCAAAAAATATTTTGATGGCATGATCAACGAAGACAATCGAGATGAATTGGTCAAAGAACCAACACAAGACCTTAAAAAATATCCAATTGCATATTCAACTAAGTCGCCAGTTGGGACTAAAGTCAGTAAAGATGCTATAAAAGCTGTTAAGCAAACAGTCAAATTTTTGCGTGCTCAAGGTTATACGGTAGTTAAAAAAAATGCCCCAGTCGATGGTGAAAAATTGATGAAGACTTATTACAAAGAATCAACGCCGTCTGGCACTAGTGCTAATGAATTGATCAAAGAAAAGACCGGCAAGAACATGAAATATAAGGATGTCTCACCAATGACATGGGCTTTGTATCAGGCCGACAAAAAACAGCCGAAATCAACTGAAAAACAGATCGCTAAAGAAAACGAGCTGGTTGACCGGCAAATGACAGATTTTCATAAAAAATATCCGTTATATTTAACGCCAACAACAGCAAAAACAGCTGCTAAAAATAGTGATCCGGCTTATTTACCCAAATACACTAAGCGCCTGCATCAGATCTCTAAGCTGGATCATAAAAAACAGATCCAGTTGATTTATGATGCGTGGATGCACGGTTTGGCCAAAACGCCATTTACTCAGTTAGCAAATGTTTCTGGTGAGCCAGCTCTGAGCTTACCGACCTATGTTTCTAAAAAAGGTTTACCTTTAGGTGTCCAATTTGAAGCGGCTAAGGGTCAAGATCAATTATTGTTAGAGATCGGTCAGTTATTCCAAGATGAAGGACAGTTACAATTCTTAGATGACTATTTAGCTGACAAATAGGTGGTTCTTGAAACTACGAAACAACACTGGATGCATGTTAGTACTCACTGTGAAAAGCATTAACTTTAGGACATTTTTCATATTTTTGCTACAATCAGTTTAAGGAGGTCTCGTGTTATGATGAATAAAATAATAAAAGAAACCTTGAGGTTTTTTATTATTTTTTTGTTAGTTTATGCCATCGGCAGCTATTTTTCAGGTTCTTTCAACTGGACCAATGTACTAATTGTTTCGGTAGTGGCTGGTATTTTTTATGGCATTTTTCGTGGGATCTTACTACGTTTTCAAAATAAATAATATTTTTCTTTATTGGTGAGTCAAACACAACTAAAATTGTGACGTTATTGTACTAATTCACTGCTTCCTTAACTGATCGTAGGGATCTAGCTAGGCGCAAATGACAGATAAGCCCCTCAGATTTACTTCAAAGTTTTGTAAAGATATTCTATTTTTATTGCCGCAAACTTATAAGTGAGTTTGGAATGGGTAAATTATGAGAATTGCTAGTCTTTGTAAAATTCATTTGCATAAGATGATAAAATGAAAGCAGGCAATAACTTAAATAAAGGAATGATTTGAATGAATGAGAGCGCATGTACAACGATACTAGTCGGAAAAAAAGCCAGCATTGACGGGTCAACGATGATCGCCCGCAATGATGATACTTTTTTGCCGCTGACTCCACAACGTTTTGTGATGCAACCGGCAGTTTCTGGTCGCAAGGAAACTTTGGAATCTAACATGAATGGTTTCAAGGCACCTTTGCCAGAATCAGGATACAAAACAACATTTACTCCTAACGTGGAAGTTGACAAATGGGGCGTCTTTAATGAAACATCGATCAACGAAAAAAACGTTGCGATGTCTTCAACTGAATCAGTTTATGGTAATGAGCGCGCACTTGCTTATGATCCCTGGGTAAAAGATGGTTTGGCAGAGGATTCATTACAAACGATGGTTGCACCCTATATTGATTCTGCACGTGGCGGTGTCAAATACTTGGGTGATCTGATCAAGGAATACGGTTCACCTGAAGGCAACGGCATCTTATTGTCGGATGCTGATGAAGTGTGGTATATGGAGATCGTTACTGGTCACCACTGGGCAGCTACACGTATCCCGGATGATGCTTATGCGATCGCAGCTAATCAAGTTGCTCAAGATCACATCGATTTTAATGATCCTGATAATTACTTGTGGTCTGATGGTTTGCAAGAATTTGTGGCAAAGCATCATTTGAATCCATCAAAGGACAGCTTCAATTTCCGTCGCATTTTTGGGACTGACAACGAAAAAGACCGCCACTATAACACGCCACGTGTATGGTATGGTCAACGTTGTTTTAATCCCGAGATACAACAAGACCCACAAAGCAGCAACTTGCCATTTATCTGTCATGCCAACCGTTTGTTGTCAGTGGAAGACTTAGAAAATGTTTTGAGCTCCCACTACAATGAAACACAATACGATCCATTGGGTCATGGTTGTGAAGCTGACAAGAAGAAGTTCCGGCCGATCTCATTGAATAGGACACAAAACTCACATGTTTTGCAAATCAGAAATGATGTTCCAAAAGAACAGTCAGCTTTGATGTGGATTTGTTTTGGTGTACCAACATTCACACCATACGTACCTTTCTATAGCAACGCTAATGATACTGATAGCTCATGGAGTGAGACATCACGTGATTACAATATTAAAAATGCTTACTGGATGTACCGGACATTGTCAATGCTAACAGAAGCTCATTATTCCAACTTCTTGCAAGAAAATCGGGATTATTTAACGGATGCGAAGGAACAGCAACACCGTTTGATCGCAGAAACTGATAAGCATGCAGCTGAATTATCAGGTCAGAAACTAGTTGATTACCTAACAGAAAGGAACCATGAAATGGTTGCTGACATGCGTGACCGGACGATGAATGAGATCGGTAATTTCGTCAAACAAGGATTACAATTATCAAAATTAACGTTCAACATGGATGCTAACCTATAGAATCAAAATAGAGAAAAGTGAGACAAAAGATGAATTGTAACGCAACCATTGTTACAGTAAGGTTTTAATCTTTTGAATCACGTTTAGGGGCCATCGATTTATCCCATTAAATGGGTTAGGTCGATGGTCCCTTTAGTTAAGAACAGTTAGTTGTGTTCTAGCCTCTTATAAAAAAGTAAATGAATGTAAAAAGAGATCCGAAAAGCTCGACGTAAATATTTGCCTGAAAAGTACCCAACTTTAGTTGCTAAAATTGATCTATTACAAGTCAAAAGTTAACTGACTTGCTTTTTACCAAATGGTCCATGCTAAAATGATTATGATGACAGCTAAATAATAAATGGAGGAAAGTACATGGATAATAACAAAGCCATTAAGGAAAATTTAGAAAATTGGAATGACCGCGCAGATGTTCATGCCAATGGTGGTTATGGTGACTTAAATGAATTTGCCGAAAATCCGCAGGAAATTACTGGGACTGTTCAACGTGATCTGGCAGTTCTTAAGCCGTTTTTACCTAACAATTCTGTGGCTGGTCAACGCTTACTTCACTTACAATGTCATATCGGTAATGATACAGTTAGCTGGTGGAGGTTAGGAGCAAAGTCAGTTTGCGGGCTTGATTTTTTGCCTAATTCATTAAGATATGCGCGTAAATTAGCTGCAAAAGCAGGTGCTAGCATTAATTATGTAGAAGGCGATGCACGTTATGCAGCAGCGGCTATGCCTGACAAACTAGGAAAGTTTGATGTCATTGTAACTAGTGCGGGCACGATCACTTGGCTACCAGATCTAAAAGAATGGGCCAAGTCGATCGCCGACTTGCTTTGTCCAAACGGGATCTTTATGATCCGCGATAATCACCCGCTTTTGTTTGCGTTAGATAACGAAGGATTAAGGATCAAGCAAAACTACTTCAGCAAAACGGAATCATTTTACGAAGATGATAGCTCGTATGTTGTCAACGATACTGCGGATGGTGCTGCTAAAGTAAAGCATGATCGCAATTACAACTGGGCACATGATTTTCAAGAAATAGTGTCTGTTCTACGTGATGCAGGGTTAACGATCGAAGCTATGGGTGAGCACCAAGAAACTGATTGGCAAGCATCGCCAATGTTAACTTACAACGAGCAAAAAGATGAATGGACTATGCCAAAAGAGTATCCGCAGATCCCGTTGACTTTTTCACTCATCGTACGTAAAGATAATTAAATTTTGTTTTTCAGCAAATTTAAAGTACAATGTTTGCTAGAATTTCTTTGAGGATGTGGAATGTTAAATGCGAATCGCAGTGAACGATTTCATTGAGAAAATAACTAATGAAAATTATAAAATAAACCAAGTTGAAGCTACTAAAAGTGACTTTAACAAAAAAGCACATAAAATGGTCGAGCAGATGATCAGCAATTTTAATGAATTGACTGACGCTGGCCAGTTAGCACAAAGTCGGATCTTGCTCAAAACTAAAAGTGATCCGATCATTATCAGTTTAGAAAGCGGCGTAGTTAATTTGCCGTTTGAAAATGTCAAACAAGTGGATAATTTTTTTGATGAATTAGAAGACGCAGCTGAAGTAGTTGTAAATTTGATTGTAAAAGATCCAAATATCAATGCATCCGGCTTACGGATCGATCAGATCTGTACTGCGGCTGAATTGAGTCAAGGTGTACAAGAATACAGTAAACAAATTACAAGTAGGGTCCAAGAGCTATTGGAGACTATTGCAGATAACAAGGCAGCAGAAAAGTAAGAGAGTTTTGTTTATAGTCGAGCTCCGTGAATCAAAAGTCTGCGCCTAATCAACTTTAACAACAAATCGCAAAAAGCACAACTTATTGTTGAAGTCCGATAGTGCTCAACTTTTAAGCGATTCACTCCGCTCTGTTATATTAGTCGAGCTCCGAAACTCAGCAGATTCCGCTTAGCTGACCTCCACACCACATTGCTCAAAACGCAATATGGTGTATAAGTCCGTTAATGCTCATCTTCTAGTCGAGTTTCTCCGCTCTGTTTTAATAGTCGAGCTCCGTGAACCAGAAAGTTCCGCCTAATCAACTTAGACATCACGCCAAGAAGAACACTTGTCATAATGTCTAAGTCCATTAGTGCTCACTTTCTCCCAGTTCACTCCGCTCTGTTATTTTATGAGGGAATATTATGGAAAATATTTTAGTCTTATTGCAAAATACGCGAAATCAGGTCAGTAAAAAAGAGCGTGTTTTATGCGACTACATTTTGTCAGCGCCGACTGAAGTGATGCAATTATCGGTGCAAAGCTTAGCTGAGCGTTGTCAAATCAGTGCTGCTACAGTTGTGCGTTTTTGTCGACGATTAGGCCTAGATGGCTATTCTGACTTGAAGCTTCATTTGTCAGCAGCAGTACAAGAAACGCCTGCGCAAGAATATAGTGAGATCAAGCCGGGAGAAAGTGCTGCTGAGATCAGCAGTAAACTTCAATTGCATTTCGAAAATGCGTTGAAAGTAACGGCTAAACATTTGGATGACCAAACGATCGAACAAGTCGTCACAGCGATCCATGACGCACCACAAGTGCAGTTGTTTGGCTTGGTTTCATCATCATTAGTTGCCCAAGACATCTATCAAAAATTAAGTCGTTTAGGTGTTAAGGCTCTGGTTAATAACGATACCCACTTGGCTGCTACTACTTTAGCTTCTGGCAGCAAAAACGATCTTTTATTAGTTGTATCAACAAGTGGCAATACCAAAGAAGCCTTGCAATTACTACGTTTTGCATCCGAAAAAAATGTTGCGACTGTTCTGATAACAGCTGATATAAACTCTAAGGGAGCTAATTTAGCAGACCATGTGCTGGAATCACAAAAAATAGGTGAATCGATCATTCGTCCTGGGGCCTCAACTTCTTTAGTGACAGAATTTTTTGTAGCTGATGTAATAATGTTTCGTTACGTCGCGCGTTACTATACTGAAGTTTTAAATAAGTTGCGTGAAACGCGTGAATTGATAGAACGTTTAAATGATATTTAAACAATTAAGGATGGAGGATGCCACAGGTGGTGTTCTCTTTTTTGTATCATAAAGTGGAGTTTTTTGTTGCTATTTAAGAAATTTTATTTCATAATTATAACAATTAAATTTGATATGGTTAAATATTATTTGAATAATGCGCTTACAAATGCTAGGATTTAATTGGAGAGTGCTTTTATTAAAGTAGGAAGGGGTACGTAAATGAAAGTGGATTTGAGTAATTTAACGACTGAACGACGCAATAACGCTACTATGAATTTAGATGAACTTTCAGTTGAAACTGCTGCTAAATTAATGAATCAGGAAGATCAAAAAGTTGCGCCTAGTGTACAGCAGGCGTTGCCACAGATCTCACAGGCTGTCAGACAGATCGTTCAAGCTTTTAACGCCAATGGTCGTTTGATTTATTTGGGGGCTGGTACAAGTGGTAGGCTAGGGGTTTTAGATGCTGCTGAATGTGTGCCGACTTTTGGTGTTCCAAAAGAGATGGTCGTTGGATTGATTGCTGGTGGACCACAAGCGATGACGGTTGCAGTTGAAGGGGCAGAGGATTCATTAACTTTAGCCGCACAAGATCTACAGGACCTTCATTTGACAGAAAATGATGCAGTTGTGGGGATCGCGGCTAGTGGACGAACACCTTATGTGATCGGTGGATTAAAATACGCAACTAACGTTGGGGCAACAACGATCTCGCTGGCCTGTAACTCTAAAGCTGAGATTTCACAATATGCCCAAACGTCCATCGAAGTCGACTGTGGACCAGAGTTTTTGACTGGTTCAACGCGACTTAAATCTGGAACCGCACAGAAGTTAGTCTTAAACATGTTATCTACTTTATCGATGATCGGGATCGGAAAGGTCTATAACAATTTGATGGTCGATGTTAAAGCTACCAATAATAAATTGGTTGAGCGTGCCAAACAAATCGTCATGCAGGCAACGGGCATTGATTATACCGAGGCTGAGTTTTATTTAAAACAGGCTGATTTAAGTGTCAAAACAGCGATCGTAATGGTTAAAACGAATACGACTAAGGAACAGGCAGAACAGAAATTAACACAAGCAAAAGGCTTTGTTAAACAAAGTATTGTAGATGAAAAAGGTAAAGGAGATGTCTAAAAATGGCAGATGATTTCAACGCGAAAAAAGTTGCCGAGAAAATTTATGAATACTCTGGTGGCGTAGATAATGTGGAATCTTTTGAAAATTGTATGACCCGGATCCGGATCGAAGTTTTTGACCATGACAAGGTCGATGAAGATAAATTAAAAGAACTTCCAGGTGTTTTAGGAGTTGTGAATGATGAGCAGCTGCAAGTTGTTATTGGCCCCGGCAAAGTCAATAAAGTTGATGCGGCAATGGAAGCATATTCAGGTAATAAGTCAGGTGAAAAGTCTGATGGCACCAGTAACCGATCACAGGCAGCAGAACGTGCCGCAAAAGTTAAAGCTGAAACCAAGGAAAAACAAAAGAAGTCACCATTTAAGTCATTATTAAAAGATATCGCTAATATCTTCGTACCGATGATTCCCGCCTTTGTTGGTTCAGGGTTGATTGCCGGGATTGCAGCTATTATTTCTAATTTGATCACTTCGAAGACATTGACTGGAGAAGCTTGGAATCAGGTTGCTTTAGTGTTGAATATCATCAAAAATGGGATGTTTACTTATTTGCCGATTTACACGGGTATCAATGCAGCACGTGTCTGGGGAGCTACTCCAACATTAGGTGGTGTTACCGGTGCCGTTGTTTTGTTGACAGGGATGGAACCTGATGCACCAATCAAGAACCTTTTTAACGGAAGTGCTTTAGCTGCTAACCAAGGTGGTATTATTGGTGTTATTTTGGCTGTATGGTTATTGTCAGTCATTGAAAAGAAAATGCATCAATGGATCCCCGATTCGATCGATATTATTATTACGCCTATGGTCAGTTTGTTACTGATCGGTTTAGCTGAGATCTTTATTATTATGCCATTGGCAGGCTTTGTTTCCGATGGTTTAGTTGGTGGGATCAATTGGGTCTTAAATGTTGGCGGAGCGTTCTCAGGCTTTGTATTAGGGGCTTTATTTTTGCCGATGGTCATGTTGGGACTACATCAGATCTTAACACCGATCCATGTTCAAATGATCAGTCAGACGGGCAATACACCACTTTTGCCGATCTTAGCAATGGCTGGAGGCGGCCAAGTTGGCGCTGCCATGGCACTGTGGGCTCGTTTGCGCCATGATAAGAAATTAGTAGATATGATCAAAGGTTCTTTACCTGTTGGTATTTTGGGTATCGGGGAACCATTGATCTACGCAGTCACTTTACCGTTAGGGC
>NZ_KB714703.1:63600-75589 GCF_000349725.1 Ligilactobacillus pobuzihii E100301 = KCTC 13174 | reverse complement strand
CCATTTATCACAGCTTGTATCGGTGGTGGGATCGGTGGTGCCGTCATTGGTGCGATCGGCTCGATCGGTTCGATCGCTATTGGACCTTCAGGTTTGCCGCTTATCCCATTGATCGACCATGGCCGTTGGTGGGGTTATGTACTAGGATTGATTGCAGCCTATATTGGTGGATTTATCGTCACATATTTCTTTGGCATTCCAAAGGATAAGTTGGAAGTCGAAAAAGCAGAAGATGCTGCTGAACAGGCAGGAGCTACAATAGCAGAAACAACTCCGACAGATGCGAAAGCTGATGTTACAGAAATACAGACAGATCCAACAGTGACTGAAGAAAACTTAGAAGTTGCAGTTGATGGAGAGTTAAAGAACATTACTGAGTCTTTTGACGATGTTTTTGCTAAAAAGACGATGGGTGACGGTTACGTAATAGAACCTGAAAGTAGTAAAGTCTATGCTCCAATTGGTGGTACGATCAGCTCAGTTTTCCCTACGAAACACGCGCTTGGGATCACTACAGCAGGTGGCTTGGAGATCTTAGTTCATTTGGGGATCGATACGGTCGACTTGAATGGAGCACCATTTGACGTCCAGGTCACTGAAGGACAAAAGGTTGCAACAGGCGATCTATTAGCTCAAGTCGATTGGCAAGCAGTGAAAGATGCTGGTAAATCAACTGAAACGATTATCGCTATTACCAATATGGATAAAGTTGATGATTATAGTTTAAATAAGACAGGACAAGTTATTGCTAAAGAAACAGTTGCTGATATTAAATTAAAATAGTCTATTAAAGAAAGGCTGAGTGTTCCTAATTATTGGTGCACTTAACCTTTTTTTGTTAAGAAGTTTGTCATTATTAACTAATACAATTATCAAAAAACTGTTGACAAAGCTCATTTTAACGCTTAATATCAACTACATTAGGAATATAAGAAACGTTGAAGAGAAGAGTAATTTTCCTTAGTACATTTAAGAGACCTTCGGTGGCTGCAAAGAAGGATGGAAAGAGAAGACGAATATGAGCTCTGAAGTTGAATAGCAGTGCAAGCTGATATTCCGCTGATTGCGATACCATCAAGTCTTGATATAGACTAAGAGGCTATTACTATTGGAGTAGTAGCAATTAAGGTGGTACCACGGGTTTTCGTCCTTTTTAAGAGAGGATGAAGGCCCTTTTTTTATATACAGAGCGAAGTGAATCGCTTAAAAGTTGAGCACTATCGGACTTTAACAATAAGTCGTGTTTTTAGCGACTTGTTGTTAAAGTTGGATGGGCACAGACTTTTGATTCACGTAGCTCGACTATTAAAACAGAGCGGAGACAAGCTGGGAGAACTCGAGCACTAATGGGTTTGGACATTATGACAAGTGATTTGTGCTTGTCGTGATGTTTAAGCTAATTAGGCGGAAAGTTCTAGCTTGCCGAAGCTCGACTAAACAGCGAACCAATTTTAATTACATAACAAGAAAGCAGGATAGGTCAAATGATAGAGTTAAAAAACATTTCAAAAACCTTCCAAACAAAGGAAGGAGAAGTTAGGGCTGTAAAAGATATTAATTTAACGATCAATAGTGGTGAAGTCTATGGGATCGTTGGATTTTCCGGGGCAGGTAAAAGTACCTTGGTCCGGATGTTAAATGGTTTGGAGACACCAACCTCTGGTGAAGTTTCGATCGATGGTATACGGATCGATAATTTGAGCGGAGAAGCACTCCGTAAGCAACGCAAAAAAATCGGCATGATCTTTCAACATTTTAACTTGTTGTGGTCACGGACGGTTTTAGAGAATATTATGTTTCCAATGGAATTGAGTGGTATTTCTAAAGAAGAGCGGACTAAGAAAGCACAAAATTTGGCAGAATTAGTTGGTTTAGGTGACCGAGTTCATTCTTACCCTTCTCAGCTGTCAGGTGGACAAAAACAACGTGTTGGGATCGCACGAGCTTTAGCGAACGACCCAGATATTTTGATTTCTGACGAAGCAACAAGTGCGTTGGACCCGCAGACGACTGATGAGGTTTTAGACTTGTTGGAAGATATTAACCGCCAAATGAATTTGACGATCGTGATCATTACCCATGAGATGCATGTTATCCGTCGCTTGGCGAATTCAGTGGCTGTTATGGACGATGGCGGACTTATCGAAAAAGGACCAGTTTCGACCGTTTTCACGACCCCTCAAGAAGAGTTGACTAAACGCTTTGTTAGTTCAGAAGTGGATAATAGTCAAACCCCTGATATTCAACAAATTACTGCGGATCTGATCAAGAAATACCCTAATGGCAAGATTGTTTCGCTTAAATTCCACGGTGACCAAGTTAAGTTGCCGATCGTGACCGAAATGATCCGTGAATTTCCAGATGTGACGATGAGTATCTTGGAAGGATCGATCCATCAGATTGGTGACCAACAAAGTGCGATCGGAACGCTCTTTGTACAGCTGTTGGGTGAACCAGCTGAGGTTGAAGGAGCCCTGGATTTCTTAAATAAAATGCGTGTAGAAACGAAGGTGATCAATAATGGGTGAACAAGGACTTGCTTCATACTTCCAATTTAATAACGTTAACTGGCCTAATGTGTGGACTGCAGCGTGGGAAACATTGTGGATGACAGTCATTTCGGTATTGATCGTAGCGATTTTTGGGATTTTATTAGGACTACTGTTATATCAAACAGATGGTAGTAAAAATCCGGCAGTCAAAGTTTTAAATTGGGTCGTTGGCTTCTTCGTGAACGTTTTTCGGTCGATCCCGTTCATTATTTTGATCGTGTTGCTTTTACCAGTGACCCAAGTTGTTATGGGGGCGATCACTGGAGCTAAAGCAGCTATCCCATCTTTGGTAGTTTCAGCAGCTCCATTTTATGCACGTTTGGTTCAAATTGCTTTTAACGATGTTGATAATGGTGTGATCGAAGCAGCTTATGCGATGGGAGCTAATAGTTGGCAAGTCGTACGAAAGGTTTTGATCCCAGAAAGCATGCCAGCCTTAGTTTCTGGTATCACAGTTACAGCCATTTCATTGATCGGTTATACAGCGATGGCCGGTGCGATCGGTGCTGGTGGTTTGGGCCAATTAGCCTATACCGATGGTTTCCAGTCATACAATAATGCAATCACGTTAGCCGCTACAGTCGTTATCGTCATAATCGTGTTTGCCTTCCAGTATCTGGGAGATTGGATCACAAGGAAAGTTGACAAGCGCTAATTTTAATTGTTAATTTACAAAATTAAGTCAAAAACTAGGAGTTGAATAATATGCAAAAGAAACGTTTAGTAAGTATATTGTCCGTTGCGGTGGCTAGCGCACTTTTGTTAGTTGGTTGCGGTTCTAAGGCAGATAGTTCCAGTCAAAAGAATACAGAGATCACAGTTGGTGCTTCTTCTAACCCACATGCTAAAATATTGGAACATGTTAAGCCAGAATTGAAAAAAGAAGGCGTTGATCTGAAGGTCAAGGTTTTTGATGATTATGTAATGCCTAACAAGGCTTTAGCTTCTAAGGAATTAGATGCTAATTATTTTCAGCATAAACCATTCTTAAATAATTGGAATAAGAAAAATGATGGTAGTTTAGTTGATGCTGGTGGGGTTCATTTGGAACCGATCGGTGTATATTCTAAGAAATACAAAAACTTAAAAGACCTACCGCAAAATTCAACAGTCCTAGTTTCTAGTAACGTAGCCGATTACGGTCGTGTATTACAAATGTTTAAAGATGCCGGTTTGATCACGATCAAAGAAGGCACGGATTTAGAAACAGCGACATTTGATGATATTGATACGAATAAGAAGAATCTAAAATTCAAACATACTTATGAAGCAAAATTAATGCCGAAGCTGTATGAATCAGATGAAGCTGCAGCGACCGTCATCAATGCTAACTACGCAGTACAAGCTGGTTTAAACCCAACCAAGGATAGTATCGCGCTTGAAAAGAAATCTTCACCTTATGTCAATATCGTGGCAGTTCGTAAAGGCGATACCAAAAAAGATGCGATCAAGAAATTGATGAAGGTGTTGAAGTCAGATAAGACGCAAGATTGGATCAAAAAAGAGTATAAAGGCGGCGTACTTCCAGCTGATGATTAATTAGCTAAAGTGGTCGATCAAAAAAGGTGGTTGCAAGTAAGCAGCGACCTTTTTTGTTTTTAGCAAGATGGGCATAATTTTACAGAGCGAAGTTATATTTGCAAATGGAAATGTGAAGCCAAGTTAACTGAAGTAATATGCGCAAATGGAAATGAGAAGCGAAGTTATATGCGCAAGTGGAAATGTGAAGCAAAGTCAGTCGAAGTTATATCCACAAGTGGAAATGTGAAGCAAAGTCAGTCGAAGTTATATCCACAGGTGGAAATGTGAAGCAAAGTTAGTCGAAGTTATATTTGCAAATGGAAATGTGAAGCCAAGTTAACCGAAGTAATATGCGCAAATGGAAATGAGAAGCGAAGTCAGTTGAAGTAATATACGCAAGTGGAAATGTGAAGCAAAGTCAGTCGAAGTTATATCCATAAGTGGAAATGTGACTCCAAGTTTGACAGTCTTATATTCAGAATAGAAAAATCACTTTTTATCGGAATAATTTAAGCTTAAAAATCGAAGTTAGAGCATTGCGACTTTGTATATAATTTTGCTAAAAGGTGCTATGATATATTTATAATAATACAAGTAAGAAATGAGGAATGACTCAATGTCTAGTGGTCAAACGATCACAAATTTGATCATCGTGTTGATCGTGTTCTTTTTTGCATCTTTTTTCGTTGCATCTGAATTTGCTATCGTTACTTTACGTAAGAGTGCGGTCGAAAGCGCCATTGAAAATGGAAAAGGTAATCAGCGTAAACTTAGATTAGCCTTGCAGATGATAAATAACATGAATGAATATCTTTCAACGACCCAAGTTGGTGTTTCGCTGACCGGAATCATTTTGGGTTGGATCGGGGCTGATTCACTGACTAAGATATTTATGGATCTTTTTGGTGTATTACCTGTGAGTCATGCGACTGCCGTGTCGATCAGTGCGGTTTTGGGTGTTGTTTTGTTGACGTACCTTGAAGTTGTTTTGACTGAGATCGTACCAAAAAATATTAGTATTGATATGCCAATGAAGATGATGATGTTTATTGTAACTCCGCTACATTATTTCCATATTATTTTCTATCCCTTTGTATGGTTATTGAATGTTTCAGCAACGGGGATCGTTCGTTTGATTGGTCTTAAACCAGCTGGTGAAGATGAAGATGTTTTATCACAAAATGAGATCTTGAACATTTCTAAAAATGCTGTCACAGGCGGCTCAATCGACCGGAACGACTATGTATATATGGAAAGAGCTTTTGAGTTTAACGATAAAATTGCTAAAGACATTATGGTCGATCGGACAAGCTTGGAAGTTATCGATGTGACGCAAACGGTCGATGAAGTGATCAATTTATATTTAGAACAAAAATTTAGTCGTTATCCTGTTGTGGCTAATAATGACAAGGATAAGATCTTGGGTTATGTGTATATTTATGATATGGTGCGTCAGGCGCAGGTTGATGGTTCTGTCCGTGTCGCCAAATTAATGCGGACATTGAACACGGCACCAGAAGTAACGCCGATCCAAAACTTATTGAAACAAATGATCCAACGTCATGTACCAATGGTCGTGATCTTGGATGAGTATGGTGGTACAAGTGGAATCGTCACAGATCGTGATATTTACGAAGAATTGTTTGGAACCGTTAAAGATGAAGCTGATGACGTTTCGCCTGATGATATCATTGACAATGGTGATGGGACCTATAGTGTTTCTGGGAAAACAACTTTATATGATTTTGAACGGTATTTTCGGTTTAAGGATAAGGTTTTCCAAGAATCTGAATCTGTGACTGTTGCAGGCTACTTGCTTGAAAATTATAAGATCCAACTGGGAAGTGAAATTCAGATCGGCCAGTTAAACATTCAGGTTACTGAATTTAATCGAAATTATATCGAATGGATGACCGTAAAAAAAGTACCAGAAGATTCACCAACATCAACTGATGGGTCAGAAACAAACGATTCGACTGGCGAGTAGTTATGTGTTTCAATAGTAGATGAAGGTAGAAAAGACGGGAAAGGCTCCCGTCTTTTTTAAATAACGTTTTTAATACTAAAAAATGAGTAGATAGTAGAGTGAAAGGGTGACAGTATTTGGCAAATGATCGACTTTTAAAGGTCCAATTTGGTGTCAACTTCCGTGAAATGGGAGGCTATCCAACTAAAACTGGCCAACAAACGCAGTGGCGTAAACTATTACGCAGCGGTAATTTGGGTGAACTTACATCTAAAGATGTGGATTATTTACATGATTATGGCTTGAAATATGTGGTGGATCTGCGTTCAGAGTCAGAATCGCAGTATTTTCCTGATAAAATGCCGCAAGGTGCTCAGTATTATAATTTGTCGGTTTATCCGTTTGCTTCATCCCTGTTTAAAAATCTAGGAGTCGTTGGTTCCATGAAATTAAAAACCAGCGAATTGTCTTTTGTGGATGAATCATATGCGCAAATGTTGGCCGATCTCCATGCTCAGCATGTATACCGTAATTTATTTCAACTGTTATTGCAAAATGATCAGCCTGATGAAAGTTTGGTTTTCCACTGTGCAGCGGGAAAAGACAGAACAGGTGTTGGTGGCTTTTTGATCTTAAACGCCCTGCAGGTCAAAGAAGAAGCAATATTGAATGATTATTTAATGACTAATCTTTATTATTCCAATGCTTCAAATCAAGAAATCAACGGTATCTTAACAAATAACGATCAGGATAGTCTGGCCAATGCGTTAAACTCTAATTTAGCTGTGGCTAGTGAAAATTTTGATACTTTGTACCATACGGCTAATGCAATCTCTGGGTCGGTGCAAAATTACTTGCAAGATAAGATGATGTTATCTGACCAGGACTTAGAAAAATTAAGTAAAATATATTTGAAATAAAAAGGTGATGAACGCTTGGATGACCAACGTACAGATTTATACTTCTCCGTTAGGACAGTTGTTGCTGGCAAGTGATGGTCAAGGTTTGAGTGGCTGTTGGTTTGAAGGACAAAAGTATTACGCTGCTGGTTTTAATAAAGATGACTTGGTATCACAAGAAGACCAGGTCTTATTTCAAGCTAAAAATTGGCTCGATCAGTACTTTAATGGTGAAGATCCAGACAATAAGAGACTTAAATTTCATCCTCACGTGACAGCATTTCGCCAAAATGTTTTAGACGTTTTGCAAAGTGTTCCCTATGGAAAAGTTATCACTTATCAACAACTAGCTGCAAAAGTTAAATCTCAACAAGACTCTGGAAAATATGCACGTGCTGTAGCTGGTGCGGTGGGACATAATCCACTGAGTATATTTATCCCATGTCACCGTGTGCTTGGCAGCGATGGTTCGTTGACGGGTTATGCTGGTGGACTAACAAGAAAACGAACTTTACTAGAATTTGAACAGACACCAAGCGCTAGCTTTTGGGAAAAGTAAATTTATACCAAATATGGAGCTGGGACATAACTAACTGTGCGATTCAAAAAGGGGCCGTCGATCTATCCCATTAAGTGGGTTAAATCGACGGCCCTTAAACGCGTTCCAAAAGATCGAAGCCTTGCCATAATGCCACGATCGTTATTACAAATCGGCTTCAAACTACCTTTTGTCTCACCTTTCATATGTGTATGTTTAATTCTAAAGTAGAAATAGGTTAACACCAATGACTAAAGCACCGAGAATGATCCGGTACCAACCAAAGGCCTTAAAGTCATTGTTTTGGATGTAATTCATCAAGAAGCGGATCGATAAGTAAGCTACAACAAAGGAAACAACCATACCAACAAGTAAGATGATCCCTTGTTCGCCACCGAGTGAACCGCCTTGACCGAAGAATTTAACGATCTTGAGCAAGGAGGCACCAAACATCGTTGGGATCGCGAGAAAGAATGAAAATTCTGTCCCAACATAACGTGAAGTACCAATTAAGATCGCACCTAAGATCGTAGCACCTGAACGTGAAGTACCTGGGATCAAAGATAAGACCTGAAACATCCCGATAAAAAGAGCAATGCTATATGGCAAACTGTCTAAATTAGCGTATTTAGCTTGCAAATCTGATTTTTTCTTTTCGTTGCGGTTTTCAACAACAATAAACAAGATACCATAGATGATCAGAGTAGCTGAGACAACAGCCCAGTTCATCAAATGTTCATCCATCCAGTCGTTGAGCGGCAAGCCAATAATTGCTGACGGTAAAATCGCCACGATCACTTTAAACCAGAGACTCCAAGTGTTTTTCTTTTCCTGACTCGACTTTTTGGGTGAGACAGGATTTAATTTGTGGAAGTATAAAACAACCACGGCTAGGATCGCACCTAGCTGGATCACAACGTTAAACATGTCAGTGAACTGTTTAGGTTGTTGCATTTTGATGAATTCATCCACCAAAACTAAATGCCCCGTTGAACTGATAGGTAGAAATTCTGTGATCCCCTCAACGATACCTAGAATTATCGATTTTATAATGTCCAAAAAAATTGATCCTTTCTTGCGTTAAATATGTACGCTATATGTTTTAGTAACAGAAACTATCATAGCTATTTTTTAAGAGAGGTTCAAGTTTTCTTACTAAATTTATGAAAATTTCAGTTTTAAGGCATGTTTCAACTTGTTAAATGGGCGTGCTTTGTGAAACAAAAAGCTTTCTAATAAATAAAAAGACCGCAATGCTAAATCGCATTACAGTCCCTTTATTATTAGTTAGTGCTCGTTTTTAAACGCTACACTACGCTTTGTTTTTAATTATTAGTCAAAGTCAACACTGTGTGGGAAACGTGCAACAGGTGCTGTACCCTTAAGTTCTTCTTCGATGCGGAGAAGTTGGTTATACTTTTCAACACGTTCTGAACGTGCCATAGCACCAGTCTTGATTTCACCAGATTCTGTGGCAACAGCGAAGTCAGCGATAAATGTATCGCCAGTTTCACCTGAACGATGTGACATCATAACTGTCCAGCCGTTCTTTTTAGCCATGCGAATTGTTTGCAATGTTTCTGTAACCGTACCGATCTGGTTAAGTTTGATCAAGACAGCATTACCGCAGCCCTTCTTGATAGCATCACGAACGATAGCAGGGTTTGTAACTACTAAGTCATCGTCAACGATTTGAACTTTATCGCCAACAGCTGCAGTGAACTTAGCGTAGTTATCCCAGTCGTCTTCACCAAATGGATCTTCGATAGAAATGATAGGGTACTTTTCAACTAACCCTTCGTAGTACTTGATCATTTCGTCAGGAGTTTTTTCTGTTCCTTCGAATTTGTAGTTACCAGTTTCATGATCATAGAATTCAGATGAAGCAGGGTCCAAAGCAATAGCGATTTCTTCGCCTGGTTTGTAACCAGCTTTTTCGATAGCTGCAACGAGCATTTCGATAGCTTCTTCAGTTGAGTCCAAACGTGGAGCAAATCCACCTTCGTCACCCAAGCCTGTTTCGTAACCTTTATCAGCCAAAACGCTCTTCAATGTATGATAAACATTGGCAATTTTTTCGATACCGTCACGGAATGATTCTTTCTTGACTGGAGAAATCATGAATTCTTGTGTGTCGATACCTGAGTCGGCATGTTTACCACCGTTGATAACGTTGTGGAAAGATTGAGGTAATTCTGCATGTGTACCACCAAGGTAACGATACAAAGGAATACCTTCATAGTTAGCTGCTGCACGACAGTTAGCCATTGAAACACCCAAGATAGCGTTGGCACCCAAACGACCCTTGTTTGCTGTACCATCAAGGTCGATCATAACTTGGTCAACTGCTGCTTGGTTGAATGGGTCAACACCATGCAAAGCATCATTGATTTCAGTATTTACGTTTTCAACAGCCTTCAAAACACCTTTACCTTGAAGACGGTCGCCACCATCACGTAATTCAACAGCTTCTCTTTCACCAGTAGAAGCACCAGATGGTACAGCAGCGCGACCCATTGTGCCGTCTGACAAGATCACATCGGCTTCAACAGTTGGGTTGCCACGAGAATCAAAGATTTCGCGTGCTTTAACCTTTTCAATATAAACAGACATTTAATAAGCTCCTCTCTTTCATGTGAAACTATTCGTATAATTTCACTATTCCAGAAAAATATTTTTGATGAACTCACTGACATTCATCCACCTTCCTTATTTTATCGTTTTTAGAAAGGAAAAACAAGCAAAATATGTGAATCTCCACGCAAACCGTGCTGATGTTTTCATAGGTTTTCAGAAAAACCGTTTTCTTGTTTTTCAGAATTTTAATTTTACGATCTGTCTTTATAGTTCGAATCCTTTTTTTAATGAGCTGAATCATTGACCACTTACAGTTTTCTTTATAACATATTTTAAAACATTATATTAAATAGAAGTGTCGAAAGGACTGTTTCGTTATTGAATGATTCATACTAGTTAGGCTCCGGCGTGTTTTTATTCGAGCTGCGTGTCCCAGAAAGTTCCGCCTAATTAACTTAGACATCACGGCAAGAAGAACGTTTGGCATAATGCCTAAGTCCGATAGTGTTCAACTTTTAAGCGGTTCACTCCGCTCTGTTTTTCTATTCGAGCTCCGAAGCTCAGAAGATTCCGCTTAGCTGACTTCCACACCACATTGCCCAAAACGCAATATGGCGTATAAGTCCGTTAATGCTCATCTTCTGATCGAGCTTCTCCGCTCTGTTTTTAGTCGAGCTACATGAACCAGAAAGTTCCGCCTAATCAACTTAGACATCACGACAAGAAAAACCACTTGTCATAATGCCTAAGTCCATTAGTGCTCACATTCTCCCGGTTCATTCCGCTCTGTTTTAATTTAGGAGGTATTTCTATGACACAAACATCCACAAAATCTGAACTGATCGAGGTCAGTTCGAACCCGCTGACTTTTCATTTGCATAACTCTCAGGTTAGTTATGTTTTTGGCGTTGAGGATGAAAATGTTTTAGCTCACCATTATTACGGCAAGTCAGTTGACCATTATTCTAATTTGCGCCGTTACCCTCGGTTGATGCGACATTTTGCACCAAGTCCTGAGGAGATAGAAACAAGAGATTTCTCACTGAGTACCTTACCACAAGAATTTCCGGGGGCTGGGGGTGCTGATTACCGTGAACCGGGGATCGTTGTCGAGTTTCCAAATGGATCACGGACTGTCAATTTCACCTATGATTCTTATACGATCACCGATGGGAAGCCGCAACTAGCTGGTTTGCCAGCAACCTTCGCTCAAAAAGATGAAGCAAAAACATTAACTGTCAAATTAGTCGAAAATGATGCTCATCTAGAGCTTTATTTATCCTACACGATTTTCCGTGACCTGCCGGTTATCACGCGTAGTGCTCGCGTTAAAAATTTAGGCCAGCAGCCAGTTCAAGTTCAACGTCTGGCCTCATTTAGTTTGGATTCGCCTGATAATGAGTTGAACTTGTTGCAACTAAACGGTCGTTATGCACAAGAAAGAAATGTGACAGTTGAACCTTTAAACACGGGTATTAAGATCTTGGATTCTAAACGGGGAGCTTCAGGACATACACAAAATCCGTTTTGTGCACTAATTGACCGGCATGCCACGGAGTTTTCGGGTGAAGCTTTTGGTTTTTGTCTGATATATAGTGGCAGTCATAAATCAATTATTCAAATGGACGGCTATAACCAGGTCAGGATCCAAATGGGGATCAATGACCAGAATTTTGAATGGTGGTTGGAGCCACAGAAATCATTTCAATCTCCAGAAGCTGTTTTAGTGCATAGCGATCAAGGCTTAAATTCGATGTCGCAAAGCTTTCATGACTTATTTTTGAATCATTTGATGAAAAGCAAGTATTCGCACCAAACACGTCCGATCTTATTGAACAACTGGGAAGCCACTTACTTTAATTTTGATGAAAAGCAGCTGCAAGATATTATTTCGTCTTCTCATGATCTGGGGATCGAAATGTTCGTGCTAGACGAC
>NZ_KB714703.1:32331-63531 GCF_000349725.1 Ligilactobacillus pobuzihii E100301 = KCTC 13174 | reverse complement strand
GCTGGTTTGGTGAACGAGATGCTCCTGATAGTTCACTGGGTGATTGGGTGGTCGATCGGAAAAAATTGCCGAACGGCCTCAAGCCGCTGAGTGACTATTGTCATAGTTTAGGTATGAAATTTGGTTTGTGGTTCGAACCAGAAATGATCTCTGTTAAATCTAAACTATATGAAGATCATCCCGACTGGGTCTTAGAAATCCCAGGGCAGCGACGTTCGATCGACCGTAGCCAATTTGTGCTTAATTTGGGTAGGGCAGAAGTTCGCGATTATTTACTGGAGCGGATGTCTTATATCATTGACCATGCTGACCTTGACTACATCAAATGGGATATGAATCGTAATATGACTGAAGTTTATGATGCCAAGCTTTCGGCTTCGGAACAAGGAGAGGTCTCTCACCGTTATATTTTAGGTTTGTATGATCTCTTAGAACATTTGACGGATAAATACCCTGATATTTTATTTGAAAGCTGTTCGGGCGGTGGCGGTCGCTATGACGCCGGGATGTTGTATTATATGCCGCAAACATGGACTTCTGATAACACGGATGCAATTGCACGTTTGAAGATCCAATATGGAACAAGTTTACTTTATCCAGTTGTTTCGATGGGGGCACACGTTTCAGCAGTACCCAATGAACAAACGGGGCGGATGACACCACTAAGAACTAGAGGGCTAGTTGCTTCAAGCGGTAATTTGGGATATGAACTAAACCCACTGAATTTATTGGAAAATGAAAGACAAGAAGTTAAGCTGCAAATCAAGTGGTATAAAGCTCACCGCCATTTGATCCAGTTTGGCAAGTTCTACCGTTTGCAAGATCCATTTGAAACAATGAGAACGGCTTGGATGTTTGTCTCAGATGATAAAAAAGCAGCCGTTGCGATGTACTTTAATATCTTTTCAGAGGCTTCATCGCCATTACACATGCTGAACTTTGCCGGTTTAGACCCCAGCCAAAAATATAGCGTCAATGGTGAATATACTGCTTATGGTAGTGAGTTGATGCAAATCGGGATCTACCCGCTGACACAAAACGATGGTGACTTTGACAGTGCTGTTTTTGAATTAAAAGCAGTTGAGTAGGATAGTCAGTTATTTTAATGAAGGGTCAGTATTTACAAATATTAGTTTTAAAAAGTGCAGGCAAGCCGTGCTTAATAAAAAGCGTGTGACTTTGTCTGTATTTTTTTGTGTGCTTACTAGTTAGCAATGTTGTTAGTGTTGCTTATTAAAAACCACTATTGAATAGTCGCCCCATAACTATGCCAAAGTTATAGTAGGGCGGCTTTTTTATTTGTACTTTTTGTGGGACAAAATAACCACTGCACGTAAAGCTTGATAAATAATAAGCATCATAATCTGATAAAAATGGGAACGATAACAAATATTGATCACTTACTGCATAATTTGCTGAGGTGGTTTGCTATAATAAGCTAAAAACAGAGCGGAGCAGCTCGATTAGAAGATGAGCACTAGCGGACTTTAGCGCCATATTGCGCTTTTCGCAATGTGGTGATGAAGTTAGCTAGGCACAATCTTCTGAGCTGCAAAGCTCGACTATTAAAACAGAGCGGGGGCAAAAGGATGGGCTTTAATAAGGAAGAGTTTTTCAAACAGATCAAAGATGTTGATTTACCGCAAGATCAAAAAGATAAGTATTGGCAGATGTTGGATGAAGATTTTTTGGCGACTTTTCGCAATGTGATGAAATATTCGCCGTTACTTACGCCTGCTTCTCCTTATAAGCGAACCTATCAGGAGCGTCCGTTTTCGGATGATAAATATAATGCGTGGTACGTTAAGACTAAGATAAAACATGCTGCCAGCGGGCCTTTGCTAGAGAAAAAAGTGGCAGTAAAGGACAATATTACGATCGCTGATGTGCCAATGCAGAGTGGAACTAAGCTGCTGGATGGCTATCGCCCGCAAGCAGATGCGACCGTAATTAGCCGTTTGCTGGCGGCTGGCGCAGAAATCACGGGGAAGGCGGTCAGTGAGAATTTATTTGTCGCCGGGAGTAGTTTTTCGGCGGATACTGGTTTGGTACAAAACCCACGACTGCCAGGTTACTCAGCTGGGGGATCTTCCAGCGGATCAGCCGCCTTGGTAGCTGGCGGTGCAGTCGATTTTGCTTTGGGCTGTGACCAGACTGGTTCGATCCGAATCCCAGCTTCGTGGTGTGGTATCTACGGATTTAAACCATCGCGTGGTGTTGTTCCATACACCGGCATTGGTTCGGTCGACCAGTTGCTTGATCACGTTGGTCCAATGTCACAAACGATGGACAATATTATTTTAGCGATGGATGTTCTAGCAGGCCCTGATGGATTAGACAGCCGCCAAAATGAAATGCAGCAAACATTTGCTTTTGCCAAAAATTTATCGACGAATTTACGGGGTAAAAAAATTGGAGTAGTCCGCCAAGGGTTTGGTTTACCTCGTTCTGAAGAAATCTTGGATCAAACTGTCCGTGAAAATATTCAAGCTTTTGAAAAATTGGGCGTACAAGTTGAAGAAGTTTCTATCCCAGAATTTGAGTTAGGTCGAACTGTTGTGGACACAATGAATACATTGGCGACTTACCGTCAGTTGATCAAGTCTGGCGGTTCTAGTATCGGTAGTGGTAATTATTATCCAACTGATCTAAGTGAAGCACTAAACGAACAATTGACCCTAGAAAATTATGACAAATTGCCGCCAATCGTACAGGTTATTTTATATAGTGGTATGCTGGCTGATCATGATACGATCGATTATTACGGTCGTGCCCAGAATCTACTAATTGGCTTAAAAGCAGATTTTTCTGCGATAATGAAAAAATATGATATTTTGGCAATGCCAGCAACACCATTTACGGCGACTAAACTTCCAAGCTTAGATGGTCCGTTAGAGGGATTGGTCACGGGTTCAATGGGTATGGATGCGAACTTAGGGTTATTTAATGCACTTGGATACCCCGCTATGTCAGTACCATGTAAGTTTACTGAGTACGATAAACCGATTGGGATGCAGTTGGTTGGCGGTTTTGGTGCTGACCAAACTGTGATCGACTTTGCTAAAGCGTATGAAGAGCTTTAATAGACAAGAAAACAATCTGGAACATAATTAGCTGTGCGATTTAAAAAGGGTCGTCGATCTATCCCATAAATGGGTTAAATCGGCGACCCTTAAACGTGTGCAGAACGTCTTTTGTCTCGATCTCTTTAAGATCTCTTTTCTTTTTTGACTGATAGTTCCGGTTTATCAGTTAGTTCTGGGAACCACAAGTTGATCTCAGTTTCTGCGTTTTGTGGGTTATCTGAACTGTGTATGACATTGCGTAATATCCCATCGTCAAACATCCGGCCAAAGTCACCGCGGATAGTCCCTGGCGCTGCTTGGTTTGGACTAGTTTCACCAGCTAAGGTATGTAATCCCTTGATAACGCGCGAACCGCTGACGATGATCGCTACGATCGGACCTTCTAACATATAGCTTTCGATTTCGGAAAAATAGGGCTTGTCCACCTTATCGACATAGTGCTTTTTCAATAATTCCGGTGTAGCCGTCGTAACTTTTAAACCATCGATCGAGTACCCTTTATTTTCGATCCGTGTAATGATCTGACCAATGTGACGCCCTTTAACGCCGTCTGGTTTGATCAAGATCAGTGTGCGTTCTGTTTTCATGTCCTGTGACCCCCATAAATATATTTTTGTTTCTAATTATGTTAATGATAAGCAATTTTTTTGAAAAAGGAAAGAAAAATAGTGATAGAGCTCCTAATCAGACATTTATCACAGACAGCTCATTTTATCAAAGTAGTTTTGGAGAGAGCTCTGTTGATAAAGTTCTATCTTTCCAAATTAGGCTTTAAATCTGCTATGATTAGGAGGAATCAAATATTGAAGTTAACAAGTAACACAGGAGGGCGAACATGAAACCTGAACAAAATATTGTAGCAGCCGTTCTGATCGATGGTGACCAGATCTTAGCGGGAAAACGGCAGGCACATCGAGTAGGTGGAGGATATTATGAATTTCCTGGCGGCAAGACAGAACCTGGTGAAACACCACGCCAAGCTTTAAAACGTGAGATCAAAGAAGAATTGAACGATGAGGTGATCTTGGGACCTCAGATCCCCTCACCAGCTGACTATGAATATTCGTATGCTAAGATACATATTCAGTTTTTCTGTGGCCGTTTACAAACAAATAATTTAGAACATGTGGCTCATACCGATTTGAGATGGGGCACGCCGGACCAACTTGCGCAACTAAATTGGTTACCCGCTAGTCGACCTGTCATAAAATGGTTGCAACAGCAAGATTTGAGGAAGATCACATTTGATGAATAACAATAATGAACTACAACAGGCAGTTTTGCATGGCCTGTTAAACCAACAACAGTATGCAGCTAATGAAATGTTGGCCCCTAAATTGTTGGTCAACACAAAACACGAAACGATCTGGGAACATCTTTTAGATGAATTTGGGACATGTCAGTCCTTTGGTATTGCTGTGGCGTTTATTACTAAAGATATGTTAACGCCTTTTAAAGCAGTGATGAACGAACTAGCTGCACGTAACGTGTCCGGATATTTATTGACGTCAGATTACTTGGGTTTTAATGAACCAACAATGTTTGCAGAATTATTGAAGATCAAAAATTTGACCGTTAAGATCACACCGGCCAGTGGCTTTCATACTAAGGGTTATT
Source organism: Ligilactobacillus pobuzihii E100301 = KCTC 13174 (assembly GCF_000349725.1). Taxonomy (GTDB): domain Bacteria; phylum Bacillota; class Bacilli; order Lactobacillales; family Lactobacillaceae; genus Ligilactobacillus; species Ligilactobacillus pobuzihii. Next base: position 58,828 of record NZ_KB714703.1, on the reverse strand, counting down.
TATTTGACAAGGGGATTGAAAAAACAGTCATTGTCGGGAGTGCTAATTTAACTCGCTCTGCCATGCTGACCAACTATGAGTGGAATTTACGCTTGACTTCAACAAGTGATGGAGAATTGTTTTCACAGGTCAAAGACCAATTTGACCAGCAATGGCAAGAATCTGCTTTATTGACTGATGAATGGATCGCACGTTATGCTGCTAGTTACGTTAAACCACAGTTTAACCAAGCCAAAAGGCAAATAGACAAACAAAAGTTGTCCTCAGTAAAGATCACACCGAACCAGATGCAAAAACAGGCGTTGGTTAATTTAGCAAAATTACGGAAAAATAAAGCGCGGCGGGCGCTACTGATTTCCGCTACAGGTACCGGAAAAACTTATCTAGGTGCGTTTGATGTGCAGGCTTTTGCTCCTAAACGTTTTTTATTTGTCGTGCACCGTGAACAGATCTTGGAAGCTGCTCGGACTTCTTTTAGGAATGTTTTAGGAGGTCTTGCTGCTGATTTTGGTATCCTATCTGGCAAACGACATCAGACAGACGCAAAATATTTATTTGCAACAGTTCAGACTCTTAGTAAACCAGAAGTATTAGCTAAATTTGACCCGGCCGAATTTGATTATTTAATGATTGATGAGGCCCACCGCAGCGGGGCAGAAAGTTACCAACGTGTCCTGAATTATTTTGAGCCGCGGTTTACTTTGGGCATGACAGCTACTCCAGAACGGACCGATGATTTTGACGTCTTTAAGCTTTATGATCATAATGTGGCTTACGAGATCCGTTTACAACAGGCTTTGGCTGAAGATATGCTGTGTCCATTTCATTATATTGGCGTGACTGATTACGAGGTAAATGGAGAGTTGATCGATGAAACCGCCAATTTAAGCCGTTTAGTTTCTGACGAGCGAGTTGATCATATCTTACAACAACTGGAATATTATGGTGATAGTAGTCGACCAGCGCATGGCTTGATTTTTTGTAGCCGTCAAGATGAAGCCAAGCAACTGGCAGAGCTGTTATCCAAACGAGGACACCTGAGTTGTGCATTGACTAATGAACAAAGCATCACACAACGTGAGATCGCCGTTAAACAACTCGAAAAGGGACAGTTGGAATATTTAGTCACGGTCAACATCTTTAATGAAGGGATCGACATTCCTTGTGTCGATCAGTTGATATTGTTGCGAAATACACAGTCTAGCATAGTGTTTATTCAACAGTTAGGCCGTGGCTTGCGCAAGTATCCAGGTAAAAAATACGTCACGGTGATCGATTTTATTGGTAATTATAAAAATAACTACCTGATCCCTTTAGCCTTACATGACGACCATTCTGCAAGTAAGGATCGTGCTAAAAGGGAACTAGCCTTTAAACCGATCTTAGGCTTGTCAACGATCAGCTTTAGTCCGATCGCCAAACAACGGATCTTTTCAGCTTTAGATGCGGTAAAACTTGATAGTATGTATGAACTAAAGCAGGAATTTATGGCAGTTAAGAAAAGACTGGGACAAGCACCTTTGTTATCCGATTACTTAGATCAAGGTTCGCTTGATCCACGTGTTTTTTTGAAAAATGCGCGATTGGATAATTATGGGCACTTTCTGAGTAAAATGCGTGAAAATGTAACATTAAACAAGTATCAAGATCAACTTTTGACCTTCGTTACTAAAGAATTGGCATTTGGTAAGCGGCCGCATGAATTGTTACTGTTACAGTTACTATTGAAAAATAACTTAGTTTCAGAACAAGAATTAGTAGATGTCTTCGATGAATATGGTTGTTATCACAATGACCAATTGCTCAATTCATTGGACATGATCTTAGGCTTAGACTTTTTTGCCATTAAGTCAGGCAAGAAACTCAAGTCTGATGATTATGGTGGGCAGGCATTGATCACACATGATGGTTTCTATTACCAGTTAGCTCCAGGTTTTAAAGCAGCACTTGCTCAAGGCGGAGATTTTGGGCGCTTATTATCGGATGCGATCAACTGCGGTTTGCGTTTGAATAGAGATTATGACAATAAGCAACAATTTACCTTATATCAACGCTATGACCGCAAAGATGTCTGTCGTTTATTGAATTGGCAAAAAGACTTAAGCGCGCCGATGTATGGTTACTGGGTCGGTGAACAAGAGTGTCCGATCTTTATCACCTATCACAAGGATAAAAAGATCGCTGCTAGTCGTAATTATCAAAATACTCTGGCTAATAATTCTGCGATCAGGTGGTATACACGGAGCCCACGGACTTTGGAGTCAGCAGAAGTCAAACGTTTATTGGAGGTCGATGATCACGGAAAGCGTCATTTAAAATTGCATGTATTTGCCAAACGCAGTGATGCTGAAGGTAAGGGGTACACTTATCTCGGTCAAGCTGATATTTTGCCAGGATCTGTAGCTGAAGAAACGATGACAACTGATAAGGCAAAACGCAAGCGTGTTGTAGGGATGGACCTAAAATTTAGACAGCCGCTTCCATACAAACAACTGAAGTATTTGACGGGTGATCAAGAAGCCAAATAACAGAACATTTATATTCACTGATTTAGTTAAAGTTACTGAAAAACGAAATCTTTTTGTGAAAAAATTTAAATAGTTAACTTTTTTATGAGGAAAATCTAAGAAAGCTTGCAAAAACAAGCCTTTTTTTGTACATTAGAGAACAATATATTTAAACAGGGTAAATTAGGGGAGTACTATCTTTACGAATTACACAACTGCATTTGCCAAGTTTATTCTAAGTTCAAATAAGTCTCTTGCAGGGGGCTTATTTAGTTCAACAAATGAAAAGGAGCGTTTTTGATGTCTAACTGGGAGACAAAATTTGCCAAAAAAGGTTTGACCTTTGATGATGTATTGTTGATTCCGGCAGAAAGTCATGTTTTGCCGAATGAAGTCGATTTGGGTGTGCAATTGGCCCCAAATTTGAAATTGAATGTGCCGGTCATTAGTGCCGGGATGGATACGGTCACTGAATCACAGATGGCGATCGCAATGGCAAGACAAGGCGGAATGGGTGTTATTCATAAGAATATGACGATCGAAGCCCAAGCAGATGCAGTCCGTAAGGTCAAGCGTTCTGAAAGTGGTGTGATCATCGATCCATTTTATCTGACACCTAAAGATACAGTTGCGCAGGCTGAAGAATTGATGAATCGTTACCGTATCAGTGGTGTGCCGGTCGTTGAAACGATGGAAAACAAAGTATTCTGCGGTATTATCACTAACCGTGACATTCATTTTGTCAGTGATCCCAAGATCGCTATCGCTGATGTCATGACTAAGGAAAATCTAGTTACTGCCAAAGAAGGGACTTCCTTAGAAGAGGCAGAAAAGATATTACAGGAAAAAAAGGTCGAAAAATTACCGATCGTGGATGAAGCAGGCCGTCTGTCAGGCTTGATCACGATCAAAGACATCGAAAAGGTAGTCGAATATCCTAATTCTGCTAAAGATGAACATGGCCGTTTGCTAGTTGCTGGTGCTGTTGGTGTAACTAAGGATACATTTGAACGTGCAACTGCTTTGCTTGACGCAGGGGCCGATGCTTTAGTGATCGATACGGCTCATGGTCATTCGGCAGGTGTTTTGCGAAAAATTGCTGAGATCCGTGATCAATTTCCGAATGCTACTTTGATTGCAGGTAACGTAGCAACTGGTGCCGCTACTAAAGCCTTGTATGATGCGGGAGTAGACGTAGTTAAAGTTGGTATTGGACCTGGTTCGATCTGTACTACGCGTGTTGTTGCTGGTGTTGGTGTACCGCAGATCACTGCAATTTATGATGCCGCAAAAGTTGCGCGCCAATATGGCAAGAAGATCATCGCCGATGGTGGGATCAAGTACTCTGGTGATATCGTAAAGGCTTTAGCAGCTGGTGGAAATGCCGTTATGCTTGGCTCAATGTTAGCCGGTACAGATGAAGCTCCTGGTGAAACGGTTATTTATCAGGGACGTCGTTTCAAGACATATCGTGGTATGGGTAGTATGAGTGCAATGGATTCCACACATGGTTCAGCCGACCGTTACTTCCAAAGCAGTGTTAACGAAGCTAACAAACTTGTTCCGGAAGGGATCGAAGGACAAGTTGCCTATAAAGGTAAAGCCGGTGACGTTGTTTATCAAATCCTTGGTGGTCTTCGTTCAGGTATGGGCTATTGTGGCGCACCAGATCTTGAATATTTGACAGAAAATGCACAGTTTGTTCAGATCACAGGTGCTGGTTTGATCGAATCACATCCCCATGATGTTCAGATCACCAAAGAAGCTCCTAACTATTCTAGAAATTAAGTAAGCAATAAAAAACGTCATCTGGCTTGTTATTTAAATCAGGCTGGATGGCGTTATTTGTCTGTGTCTGAAATTGATAAGTTTAAATGGAGTATTTGGTACAAATTTTCCGGGTACAAATTTAAGCAAAAACAGCAAGACTATTGAAATTTGCTCATTATTAACTGATGGAGATCTGGTAGAATAATATTTTTGTGAATATGTCCCAAAAAAGCTCTCCGTCATTTCTGATCTGACGGAGAGCTTAAGACACTAATTAGTATTATTTATTTTCTTTGCTGGAAGGATCTGTGGTTTCTTGATCTTCTATGACATCTTCTTCGGCCACTTCCGCTTTTTCAGGAGCTACCGCGTCACGAATATCAGTTAACAATTGGACTTGAGGGTCAACTTCTTCCTCTTCTTCTTTTGCAGGCATGACCTTATTAACACCTTTTACGATCAAAAAGACAATAAAGGCAATGATCAAGAAGCTAATGATCGAATTGATAAATGAACCGACCTTAAAAGTTGCATCCCCAAATTTAAAAGTCCAGTCGGAAAAGTCGATCCCGCCAATAAATAGTCCAATCAATGGGTTGATCAAGTATTCAACTAATGAATTAACGATTGACGTAAAAGCACTCCCGATAATAACACCAACGGCCAAGTCCAAAACATTGCCTTGTGCAATAAACTCCTTAAATTCTTTTAACATGTAAAAAAGCCTCTCTTTCAAAATATGTACACCATCATTATAGACACAAACAATATTTTGCCAAAATAATATGCTTAACTTTTTTTATCATTATCCTTTAAATAATTTTTTCTAAAATTAGGTAAACACTTTTTTTAAATTTGTGAATTTTGTATAATAGAAGTGAAGTTTGGCAAGTTCTTACTATAGGAAGGGAGTCTTTTTAGTGAGTATTCGAAAAGCTATTTATGACCGTCAAGCAATACGGGATTATGCGGCGCAAAAAGTTGAGTCGCGTGATTTGGATGAGATCTTAGACGCAGGTCAAGCTGCACCAGTCGGGATGGGCGAGTATACCAAATATCATCTGACATTGCTAACGGACACAGATATTATTTCACGGATTGAATCAGACAATGTCAGTACACCTTATTACGGTGCTCCTGCAGTAATAATTGTTTCTGCCCAAAAGGATGGCGCTTTTGTTGGGACACTGGAAAGTGTTTCGGCAGGAGCAATCGTTGAAAATATGGCATTAACGGCAACTGATCTTGGGTTGGCTAATTGTGTGATCATGGGAGCACTTGGTCCCTTGAGTAAGGATACGCAGCTATTAGCCGATATGAAGATCCCGCAAAATTTTGTACCAGTTATTTCTTTGGCGGTTGGATATCCCAATGAAAAGCAAGCAACTCCCGAAAAAAGGCGACATGCAATAGAGACAAATAAAATTTAAATAATCAGGCGTTTTTCTGAAATTTTAAATAAAAGAGTTGGTCATTTTCTGTTTGTAAAAATGAGATGACCACTTTTTTTATTTAGAAAAAATGTCATAAAATAGATTATTTCTTGTCAAATGCTTGTCATAACAGAAAGGTTAAGATGTTTTTTACAGTAGTTTGAAAAATTACATTAAGGTTACACCTAGGGGACGATAAGAGAGAAAAAAGACTAGAATTAGCCTTGTTTCAAAAAAAGCAAAAAAAATTTGGAATTTTCAAAAAAAGTTTTCACTCTACCTCCCAAAAATTCATCGATTTTGTCATATAGTTGTTTAGTCTTTCTCAGTACTATCAACTTGCATGATTTGCTTTGATCAAGCAAGTTGATTTCAGAAAAAAATATTACAAAATATTACAGTTGTAACATTATGTTACAGAAAAAGGCGTTTTAAGTTATCTAATAGAAATCACTGTGTAACATTAACTTCATATACTATTCATCGTCGGTTCGAGAGATGAACTGAAAAATACTAGGAAAGCAAGTCAGTCAAGCACAAGGCTTGAGCTTGCGGGGCTCTAAAAATTTAGAGTTATTAGCCAAATAAATACAGGAGTGAAACATTTTTTTATGAATTTAAAGCAAACTTTACTTACAGTCACAGCAGCAGCCGGTTTATTCGGTGTTACAGCAGTTACAGCAAATGCGGATACAGTCACAGTTAAGTCTGGTGACACAGTATCTGATATTGCAGCTGCAAATCACACAACGATTGCTGCGATTGAAAAAGCTAACGACCTTGCTGATATTAACTTTATTCTTCCAGGTCAAAAACTTGATATCGATGGTGAAGGTAATGTTAAAGTTGTTGAACAGCCAAAGGCCCAAGTTTCTGCACAAGCACCAGTAAAAGCACAGACACAAGTAAAGGCACAGGCACCAGTTAAAGTACAAAAACCTGCACAACAACCAGCAGCTACAAAACCAGCCGCTCAAAAGACACAAGCACCTGTTCAATCACACAAATCAGCCGCTTACACAGGTACATCCAGCTCTGCGAAAGATCAACTCGCTCAACGCGAATCTGGCGGTTCATATTCAGCTAGAAACGGCCAATTTATTGGTAAGTACCAATTAGGCGCACAAATGTTGAATGGTGACTTTTCAAAAGCTAACCAAGAAAGAGTAGCAGATCAATATGTTGATCAACGTTATGGTTCATGGGAAAATGCTTTAAAACATTCAAACCAAACTGGCTGGTACTAAGATAGTCGTTTAAAAATAAAATTAATTAAAAAAAGTTAGGTCGAGATATCCTTTGGATACAGACCTAACTTTTTTGTGTTTATGGTTGGAGTTCAAAGTGACCAGTTATCCCACTGGGATCAGTGAACCAGATCTCATTATTTTCAGCAAGTTCAAAATCAACCTTCAGTTGACTTAGGTGGTTTTGGATCCGGGCTAATTCAGCTGGATTTGGTACGTAAAAACTATAGTACTTTAAACCTATTTCATTTTTTGCCAAAGGAGCAGCTTGGCGGCTCATCCAGACATTGGCGCCAATATGATGGTGGTAACCACCAGTTGCTAGAAATTTGGCAGCATCACCAAAGTTGAATTTGAGTGAAAGTCCCAGAACTTTAGTGTAAAAATCTTGGGTATCATCTACATCAGCCACACTTAAATGTACATGGCCTACCATTGAATCATCCGGGAAACCCGCCCATTTTTTATCAGCGGCTTCTAAGACACTTTCAACGTCCATTTCTAAGGTATCACTTGGGATCTCACCATCTTCTTTAATGATCCACTTAGAACGCGGCTTGTCATGATAAACTTCAATCCCATTTCCCTCTGGATCAGTTAGATACAATGCTTCACTATAAATATGATCTGCCGCGCCATTTAGTGGGGCATTAGTTGTGATGTAATGGATCAAGGCATTCCCTAGGTCTTTTCGAGTGGGTAAAAGAAATGCAGTATGATAAAGACCTGTTTTTTGTCGTGTAACACGATGACCATCAATTCGGTATAAATATAGTAATGGAGTGTGACCGGCCCCTAAAGTGGCTTTTTTTGCATTCTGTGCTAAAAGCCTTAGACCAATTACTTGTGTGTAAAATAATATCATCTTTTGTAAGTCATTAACTTTTAAAGCCACGTTGCCAGGATGAGTTTTTTCATCTAATTGAAATTCTGGGATCAAAGCGTTTGCCATAATAAAGTTCCTTTCTAGTGTGTCATTTAGTTAGCTTGATTTTCTGCGATAACGTCGATCAATGTTTGCGGGGTGATCCCATGACCGGTGTGATACTCGTGATAGCAAACATGAGTGAAGTGGCTGTTAAAGACCTCGTTGATGTGACGTCCGATCTCCGGTTCAAATAACGGATCTAACAGTCCTTGAGAAATAAAAATGCGCGAGCCTGGTAAATTTTGACCAAGTTTAGATTGAGCAAGTTCTTCAACAAATAAAGGCAAGCGCCCGCTGAAGAGTTCAACTTCTTGAAACAAAGTGGGGTATGTGACAACTAAACCAGTCCCAATGATCGCACCTTGACTAAAACCAAGGTAATGCAAAGGATGTTTAGTCAAGCCTTCTTGAATTAAAAGCTGCTGAATAAATGTATATACTTGATCGATTGTTTTGGTAAGTATTTCTTTTTCCATGGCAGAACCACGTCTGAAATCTGTAGAAAAAAATTGATAACCACTTTGAAATGGCTGATCTCCTTGGGGTGATAACTGGATCTCGTTTGGGGCGAGCTGGTCTAAGACTGGCTGTAAGTCATTGTAATCAGTTCCCATGCCGTGTAAAGCGATGGCGACTGGCGTATGTTCGTCCCAATTTTTGGGATAGTTTAAACGATAAAGATATTGCATTTTAACACCTGCTTATTCATTATTATTTTGTTAGGGTCAACATGTGAGAACGTATGTGACGCTTGTTCGTTGAGGTTAATATATCATACTTACAAAAAGTAAGCAAACTAAAATGTACTGTCTTTGTTTCAAATTGGCATATTTTTCCAATTTCTAGTAAAAACTGGTAAAATTGATAGAGAAGTGAACAACAAGGGTAATCGAGCAAACAAAAGAAGAGTTTATCCAATCAAAAATCTACCTTGTTGCGAAATTGACTTAGGAGGGGATCGTTTCATGGCAGTATTAGTATTGGGTGGAGCGGGCTATATAGGCTCACACACCGTTGATCGTTTAGTACAAAAAGGTGAAGATGTTGTCGTTGTCGATAGTCTGGTAACAGGGCACAGAGCCGCGGTCAATGAACAAGCTAAATTTTATCAAGGAGATCTTTCCGACCAAGACTTTATGCGCAAAGTCTTCAAAGAAAATCCTGCGATCAAAGCAGTTATTCATTTTGCAGCTTTTTCATTAGTAGCTGAATCAATGACAGATCCATTGAAGTATTTTGACAATAATACGGCAGGTATGATCAAATTACTGGAAGTAATGAATGAGGTGGGCGTTAAAAAAATCGTCTTTTCATCGACGGCCGCTACTTATGGGATCCCAAAAACTATGCCGATCAAAGAAAGTGACCCACAAAAACCGATCAACCCGTATGGTGAAAGCAAGTTAATGATGGAAAAAATCATGCGTTGGTCTGATGAAGCCTATGGCATTAAATTTGTAGCTCTACGTTACTTTAATGTGGCTGGTGCTAAAGAAGATGGCTCGATTGGTGAAGATCATCATCCAGAAACTCATTTATTGCCGATCGTGTTGCAAGTCGCAATGGGTAAAAGAGATAAGCTGATGATTTTTGGCGATGACTATGATACTCCGGATGGGACAAATGTCCGGGATTATGTCCATCCCACTGATCTGGCAGATGCACATATCCTAGCTGTCAAATACTTGCTGGACAATAATAACTCCAATGCCTTTAATCTTGGGTCATCGACAGGCTTTTCTAACAAACAGATCTTAGAAGCTGCACGTGATGTTACTGAAAAGGAGATCCCAGCCGAAAAAGCACCTCGTCGTGGGGGCGATCCAGACACTTTGGTTGCTGCTTCAGATAAAGCACGTGAAGTTTTGGGTTGGAAGCCACAATTTGACGATATTCACAAGATCATTGCAACAGCTTGGAAATGGCATTCAACGCATCCACAGGGATATGCTGATCAAGACTGATGATCAGTGATATTTGAAAGGCAAATCGTCGATAGAAACGTTTTGCCTTTTTGTTTACAGAAATAGTGCCCTTTGATTTGAAAATCAGAGGGCTGGAAGATAATTAACTGTGTGATTCTAAAAGGGCCATCGATCTAATTCATTTAATGGTTAAATCGACGGCCTTTAAACGTGCTCCAAAAGATTGAAGACTCATTTGTAACGATGATTGTGTTATTCTGGTCCTTCGTTTCGCTACGAACTAAGATAACGTAATCATCGTTACAAATGTGATACATACTCTGGCATACTTAGCAACACATTTTAAAAAGTGACGCTTACTTTGGAGAAGTTGGTGTCGCATTTTTACTTGTATGACTTACTTTGGAGAAGTTGGTGTCGTATTTCTACTTGTACGACTTACTTTGATGGAGTTAGTGCTGCATTTTTACTTACGTGACTTACCTTTCTGCTTCATAGAATCTTTTGTCTCACTTTCTTTCTTGTCAAATCAGTTGGTTTAACTTATGATTAAGTTAAATAATAAATGGGGTGAGCGACGATGAAACACAGGGTACAGAATCATTTAAATCAAGCAGCTTTTTTAACCGGCGTAGCAGCTTCAGGTTTTGTTAATGCGGGTTTTAAAGCCGCTTCAGCAGCTAAACAGAATATGTACACTAGACAGCGAAAGCACCGTGACCAAGACAAGGTAGCGTTAGGCCGAGTTAAGCATCGCCCTAATGTTAAAGAGCCGGCTGAATTATTGCATGGCATCAAAGATGATCTTGATGATATCAAGGATGCTTTGGTAGATATTGCTGAAAAGAAATAGTATTAGATAGTATCGTTTGGAATAAGCAAAGTTGTTATGCTAAAATAACAACGACTAACAAATCATTGTTTCAGGGCGACATAGGAAGCTATGTTGCCTTTTTTTATAGCATAATAGATGAATGGAAATAAAAAGGTAAGCGGCAAGTACTAGTTTTTCACCATGCAACGCGTATTTTGTCGGTGCAGGATTATAAGTAAAGAGGCGTAACGTTTTTGTCTACAGTAGTAGGACTAAAATCATGAGTGCTTAAGTATTGTCGAAAGTAGAAAAATGCACATAAAAAAACAAGCCGTCTATCATGGAAAAATTTCCCATGTCATGTATAGATAGCTTGTTTTTAAATAGCTGGTTTTTTAAACCGGTTTCCATTCAGTTGTAAAAATAATGCGGCTAGTATAGTCGCTGATAAAAAGAGCGGAATAACTAGCAATCAGCTTTAGTCAATTTTTTTAAAAAGTGATTGTGCATCTTGGGCATCCAGTGGTAAAAATGCATTGCCGATCACAGCGTCATCAATTTTAAGCTCGTAATCATCAGTTAAATGAGCTACAAGTGGAGAAAGTTTATTCAGCTGTTCTGATTCAAATCTGTTGAAAGAGAAATTACGAAGATTTTTCATGTTGTTTTCTAAAGCAACAGAAAAAACTACGCGTAAATAATGCCCAGCGTCATTCGAAATTGTCCATTCTTTATCTTTTTCTTTCCGTGCTTCAGTTTTTTCTACAGCAGTATTATTCATACTAATTCCTCCAATGTAATTATCCTATCTCTTTGATGTAATATACCATACTCTACAATTTGATAAAAAGCAAGCTTTTTTAATGCGAAAATAGTTAAATAATTATTAATGCTTAAAGAAAAACCCTTTTAAACTGGGGTATAAGTGTGATTTAAGTGTTAGTCCGTGTATTAAAGGAAATAGAATGATTATTTTTAAATAACTATACCAATTTTAGAAAAGCGGTGTAAAACCATTCATTTTTATGTAACCGCTTTAAAAGACTGATGAAATGCGGTACACTAGAGAAGGAAAATAGGAAAAGGACACGGTTAGAAAGAAGAGGGAATCTAATGGATATATTTCGCAGCGTCGTAGAAAATTATGAAGGTCATGTTGTCACAAAAATCAGGCTAGTTAATGATAATGAAGCAGAAATATCATGCTTTACGATGGGGGCAACTTGGAACGAGTTTTTAATACCATCAGAGGATGGTGACAAGCAAAATATCTTGTTAGGGTTTGATACAGCAAGACAATACTATGAAAATTCTCTTTGTTGTTGCCAGTCGATTGGTCGTGTAGCTGGTCGGATCAAGGACGGACAGTTTGAGATCGATGGTAAGAAGTATCAAGTACCAACTAATGAAAATGGGAATACTTTGCATGGCGGACCACAAGGTTACCGTTTCTTAAACTGGGGCTATACTACTTCACGTGGGACAAATAGCGTGAGCGTTGTCTTCCAAAAACATATCAAAGAAATACGTGATGGGTTTCCAGGCAATTATTTAGCAACTGTGGTTTATACTTTGGATAATAATAATAAGGTCACTATCTCATATAGTGCCTTGAATGGTGAACGTGATACACTTTTTAATCCAACTTGCCATACTTACTTTAATTTGAGTGATAAGCGTGATCTATCAACTCATTCACTTATGGTCAATAGTCATGAATATTTGGAAACAGATGATGAAACGATCCCAACTGGACGTGTTTTACAAGTTGATGATACGCCATATGACTTCCGAAAATTTAAAAATTTAAAGGAAGCAGATGATGAAAATGGTGGCTTTGATGATGCATTTGTAGTCAATGGCCCAGGGATGGCAACAAAACCAACAGCAGTTTTGCGGGATAACGAAAGTGGCCGTCAAATTACGATCGAAAGTGAGGGTACTGGTTTAGTAATGTACACTATGCCAGAGATCGATAGTGGGATCAAGTTGTCACGCGATGGAGTAATGGACGCTCTGCCGGGCGAAGGGGTAGCTTTGGAAGCTCAACAACTACCGGATGCGATCAACCATGAAAACTTCGGTGATGTTGTGTTAAAGAGAAATGAAAAGAAGACTTATCACATTTCCTTTGCATTTGAACAAAAATAAATAGAATTAGATAAGCAAAGCTGAAGTATAATTAGCTGTGCGATCCTAAAAGGGTCACTGATATATCTCATTTAATGGGTTAGATCAGTGGCCCTTAAACATATTCCAAAAGATTGAAACCATACTGTAACAACGATGGTTGCTTTATTATGTTTCATCGTTTTGCAACGACCCAAAATAACCGTTACAAATCGACTTCAAAACATCTTTTGTTTCACTCCCGTTTTTTTGCGACAATATTCGGAAATTTCTGAACAAGTAATGGGTAAAATGTTAAAATCAAGCTAACAGTTTGATAATAAAAGTAAGGGATGAATCAGAATGGAGACTTATTTGTTTGATTTTGACAATACATTGGCTAATTCAGGCGAAGCTTCAGTTGAATCAGTGCAAAAGGTTTTTACAGATGCTTCAAAGCCGGTACCAACTAGAGAAATGATTTTTTCAGAAATGGGATTGCCGATCGAGACCTCTTTTCCAATGTGGGCTAATTTGGATGCTAATGACGTTCAACTACAAAAAATGTACGCGGAATTTCGTGACTATTATTCATCGATCGAAGCTCAAAATACACATTTATTTCCAGGGATCAAGGAAGCTTTGGAGGGGTTAAAAGATACAAAACATCAATTGTATGTTGTTTCAAGTAAGAGCTCAGCTCCATTAGCACGTAATTTAGACAAACTCGGGATCGGTCAATACTTTACTGATCTGATCGGTTCTGATTTGGTAGACAATTATAAACCTGCCCCGGAAGGAATTTTTAAGCTCATCGACAAATACCAATTAAATAAACAACAAGCAGTGATGATCGGTGATGCGGTCTTTGATTTACAAATGGGTAAAAGAGCAGGTGTAAAAACGGCTGCTGCAGGATGGGGCGCTTATGATCTGCATGCGATCAAAGCCGAACGGCCAAATTATTTATTAGAACAACCTGCACAATTATTGGATATTTAAAATTAAAGATAAACATATTTGTTTTTGTAAACTTTGCTCTGGTGGAAAATGAGTGTTTTATTTTTTGCTTTTTTCATTACTTTAGTAAGTAATTAAGGTAGAATAGCATTATATCTTTAAATAAGGTACTTTTGGGCTGACTGATGTTGCAAAAAATTACATATAGTTGGCAAGCTGAGAGGAGAGACTAATGAGTATTTGGGAGAAGTTTATTAATAATGTTCGTTTGCGACGTGCGGTAGTTTTAGCATTGCTTGTCATTGTACTATATGCGTTTCGCGGCTTAATGAACACAATTTTGTTGACCTTTATTTTTACTTTCTTAGTTGTACAATTGATCAATTTTATTCAAAAGAAAGTTAAAATTCCAAGTATGTTGATCGTGATCGTAGTTTACGCGCTGATTTTATTCGGAATTTATTTTGTGGTGACTAATTACGCACCTAAGATCTTTAGCCAGTTTGAAGAACTGGTGCGTTCGGTGATCGCCTTTTATCAAAATCCGCCACAAGGCACTAACGACGTTTTGGGATATATTAGTGATTATCTAAGCAAATCGGATATCATGGCGCAGTTAAAAAATGGTGCAGCTTTCTTGGTTCAATCGATTACGACCTTAGGTTCTTTTGGGGTTTCAGTATTAATGGCATTATTGCTGAGTTTCTTTTTCACAGTCGAAAAAGAGCAGATGTTTTCATTTTCACGTAATTTCTTAAGCGGACCTTATTCCTGGTTCTTTAAGGATATCCGTTATTTTGCGAACATCTTCGTGAACACTTTTGGGGTCGTTTTAGAAGCTCAGTTTCTGATCGCGATCGCAAATACTGTGTTGACTTTGATCGGTTTAAGCTTGATGAAAATGCCGCAACTTGATACTTTAGTGGTCATGATCTTTATATTGAGTATGATCCCGGTGGCTGGAGTGATCATTTCAGCGATACCAATGTCACTGATCGCATACACAGAAGGCGGGGTCAAGTTAGTTGCGTATGTTTTGATCATGTTATTATTGATCCACGCGTTAGAATCATATGTGTTAAATCCAAAACTAATGTCTAGCAAGACGAATTTACCAATTTTTTACACTTTCGTAGTGTTGTTTGTTTCGCAACATATTTTTGGCACATGGGGATTGATCGTGGGGATACCAATTTTCATCTTCTTGTTAGAAGTCATGGGAATCAAATCTTCTAAAGGTGATTTAAGCGATAGATCCAAGGAAAAACATAGAAAAAAGGAGAAACGAGTAAGTGAATAAAGAAGAATTTTTGTCCAAATATGGAGTTGACCGGCGCAATACATCGGCTGTTAAATGGGATGGCATGCAAGAAGAATTTGGACGTTCCGATCTGTACCCTTTGTGGGTCGCAGATACTGAATTTAAGATCCCTGAAAGTTCGATCAAAGCTTTACAACAACGAGTCGCTCACGGTGCGTTTGGATATTCGATCACACCAGAGGGATATTATGATGCTTATTTCAACTGGCAAAAAGAGCGTTACGGCATTGAATTGCATAAAGATTGGCTTCGTTTTGGGACGGGGGTCGTGCAATCATTAAGTACGTTGTTACAATTTTTGACCGAACCAGGGGATTCTGTGATGATCCAAGAACCGGTCTATCATCCTTTTCGACATGTTGTCGAAAATAACGGACGCCAGGTAGTTGCTAACCAGTTAGTTGATTTTGGTTCGGAATACAAAATGGACTTAGAGAAAATGGAAGAGCAAATGGTTGCTAACGACGTCAAAGTTTTAATGTTGTGTAACCCACATAACCCGGTGGCACGTGTGTGGACAGAACAAGAATTAACTGACCTATTAGAATTGTGCCGTAAAGAACAGGTCATAGTTATTAGTGATGAGATCCATCATGATCTGTTGCCATCTGATAAAAAATTCGTATCGGCTTTATCGATCAAAGATGGTTTTTATCGGGATAATATGATCATGGTCGATTCGCCATCGAAGACCTTCAATATGGCAGGCTTATTGATCAGCCACGTTGTGATCCCTAACCCACAATTACGTGACCGTTACGATCAACAGCAAGAAATTTTACATGGGCCTGCAAGCAATATTTTAGGCTTGGTAGCCGGTGAAGCTGCTTATCGCGATGGTGCTGATTGGCTAGACGGTTTACTGGCAATAGTAAGAGATAACTATAATTATCTCAAAGAACACTTACAAGCAGCATTTCCAGAAATCAAGTTGACTGACCAAGAAGGAACCTACTTGGCCTGGGTCGATCTATCAGGGGTCGTTGCGCCTGAAGATCTAAAACATGTGGTGCAAGATCAAGCTAAACTGGCCGTTGATTTTGGAAGTATGTTTGGTAAAAGTGGTGCTGGTCATATTCGTATCAACTTGGCAACAACTCCAGAAAATTTACAAGCGGCTGTTTCATCCTTAGTGAAAACACTGCAAGAAAACCAAGCGTAAATTTTCACAAAATACTGTTAATTTTCTAAAATTCAGTGTAAAATGAATTTGTAGAATAAAAATAAAAAGAAAGAGGTCTGTACAAGATATGCCAAAATTAGTATTTATCCGTCATGGACAAAGTGAATGGAACTTAGAAAACCTTTTTACTGGCTGGGTTGACGTTGACCTAAGCGAAAAAGGTGTACAGGAAGCTACAGAAGCAGGTAAAAAACTTAAAGAAGCTGGGATCGAATTTGATCAAGCTTATACATCTGTTTTGACACGTGCTATCAAGACTTTACACATTGCCTTGGAAGAAAGTGGCCAATTATGGATCCCTGAGACTAAGACATGGCGCTTAAACGAACGTCATTATGGTGCATTACAAGGCCAAAACAAAAAAGAAGCCGCTGAAAAATTTGGTGAAGAACAAGTTCATACATGGCGTCGTTCATACGATGTATTACCTCCATTGTTGAAAGCTGACGACGAAGGTTCTGCTGTTAAGGAACGTCGTTATGCTAACTTGGATCCACATGTTGTTCCTGGCGGCGAAAACTTGAAGGTTACTTTGGAACGTGTAATGCCATTCTGGGAAGACCATATTGCTCCAGACCTTTTGGACGGCAAGAACGTGATCATTGCAGCCCACGGTAACTCATTGCGTGCTTTGACTAAGTATCTTGAAAGTATCTCAGATGATGATATCGTCAGCTTGGAAATGGCTACAGGCCAACCAGTTGTTTACGACTTGGACGACAAGCTAAACGTGGTTAATAAAGAAAAGCTTTAATCTAGATATAAATAAAATCCCTGACTCTTTTTGAGGAATCGGGGATTTTTTATGTCTGTTTTAAAATATGGTGTAAGTCGAGCAACGATTTTGCATACCACTACATCATCTTTTTGAATGGAATTTAACCAAAACACTATGTTCGTTGTAAATAATACTTTGCCAATTTGAGTTTGGCAAAGTAAGTTGTTCTATTAATAATGATGTCTCAGTGACTCTTACTTTTGAAACTGGCGAATATCCGGCAATGTTTCAGATGCGTTCATTGAAAATCAAGCTATTAACACAATGGCGCAAGGTCTAGTGATCGAAACAGCTCTACATATTCATGTTAACATGATAGTATCCTGCTCATCTGGACTCCAACCGGACCGTCGTGGCATAATACGAATTAAAAAGGAATGAAAAAGTAGGCAAGTCAGATGGGGAGAGACACCTTTAAAACGGGTCGCAAAAATCTCAGAGGTTGCAAGTGGTTATCTTTTTTTGATACAAAATGAATTTGTTACTGGAGAAGTACTAAAGATCGATGGTGGCACTGATGTTTTATAGACCATCACAGAAAGAAAAGATATGAACAAATAATTAAAGTTTAAGCTTATTTTAAGCCAACCCTTTTATGATAATAAACGTTGCAAACATTTTGTTTTAAATCCAGAGAAAATGATATTTAAGGAGGAGTTATTTTTTGAAAAGAAAAAGTAAAAAACTAAAAACGGGTTTGTTATTAGTAATGGCATTTACAGCACTGGTCTGTTATGGTTGTTCATCTAAAAATTCAGCCAGCACCCAGAGGTCTGATACTACCCTCTCGAATAAAAGTATTAAGAAAAATATTGGGTCAAAAATTATTTTTTCTAGGCAAAAAAATCAGAAAAAATTAACACAAGAATATAGTTCCGCAGCCAAGAACAGTAACTATACACTGGCATCCCCATACATCAAAGTAAATCCATACGAAACATCTCCGCTGACTGCTTTAATTACATTTAAGACTAATAAAGCGGCTAAAGTTACTTATACTGTTCAAGGAAAAAGTGAAGGAACTTCAATCACGAATACCGTAAATGGCGGTTATACCAAGAGTCATCAAGTACCAGTAGTCGGGTTATACGCTAATTATTCTAATCGTGTCACACTGCATGTCACATATAAAAATGGGCAGACAGCGACCAAAAATGTTACTTTAAAGACTGGGGATTTGCCGACTTACATTAAACGAGCAAAGATTAGCGTATCAAAGAAAGATACAACTAAGATTTCTTCTGGGCATAATAAATTAACGTTAATGAACCGGACCACAAAGGAACCTTTCGCTGTTGATAGTGATGGTCAAGTACGGTGGTATTCAACTAATTATTCGCAACATACAGTTGAACAATGGTCTAAGGGACGCTTAATGATATTAACTAAAGAGAAAAAGAGTTCACAACTCTATAATGATTTAGTTGAAACCGATTGGCTAGGGCGAGTATACAAAGAGTATAGTTTTGCCCATAAAACAGGTAGCAGCGATGGTGGAGAAAAAGAAAAGACTGTTATTCATCACGACTTGTTGGAATTGCCTAACCATAATATATTAGCGACAGTTTCCGATGGGTCTAAGTATAAAGAAGATGTCTTAGTAGAAATTTCGCATAAATCCGGTAAAATAGTTAAGATAATTGACTTCAAGAAGATTTTGCCTAAGTCGATGTGGATGAAATATAAGAAAGATAGCAGCGGCGACGTTGATTGGCTGCATCAAAATGCAGTTGATTATGACAGTAATGATCATAGTATTGTGATCTCTAGTAGGAACCAAGATCTGATCATGAAATTAGACTATAATACTAACAAAATAAAATGGATCTACAATGGTAAGAGTAAAAAGGACTGGCCACAAAAATATCGCAAGTATTTGTTGAAAAAAGATGGAAATACTACTACGACAACAGGCGGACAGCACGGTTTATACATCTTAAAAGATTTAAACAGTGATGCCAGCAAGACGGATATATTACTTTATAATAATAATATTGCTGTTACTAATGGTAATAAGAAGACCTCAGGCAAATATTCTGAAGGAGTACAATATCGGGTAGATGCCAAGAAGATGACTATTAAACAAACATGGTCATACGGGAAGAGCTTGGGCCAGGAGAACTTTACTCCTATTATTGGTTATACTGAAAAACAAAGTAATGGAAACTATTTAATTACTTTTGGATATAAAAAGAAGGGGCAGGAAAGTAATATTATCGAAGTTACTCCAGACGGTAAACAAGTATTTAACCTGACAATTAAAAACCCTGCTTCTAAGGCTTATGTTTATCGTGCATACCGCATACAAGTATATAACGATGATTATGTTTTTGACGCTACTCAAGATTAAATGAGTTCTTAAACAATTGAAAAAAATTTGTTTGGTATTTTTAAATCGTCGATCTAGGGAACCGAGTCAAAATAATATTTTAAGCCAATCTAAGCCGTTTGTTCTTGAGGGAACGAGCGGCTTTTTTGGTGCTTACTAGATTGAAATCGTGTTTTCCTTTAATAATTTTTGCTGTCAGATATATGTGTTTGAACTTCAATGCCGTTATTATTCGTTTTAGGAATAAGACCTTTGCCAAATTAAAATTGATACTTTGTACTTTTATCACATATACTAAAAATATACTTAGAAAGTATAGTTAGTAGACATTAAAGAACTCTGTTAGTTATCTATATTTTCAGGAAAATTTTGTTAATAGGAGTTGAGATATATGGGTGAAGACAAATGGGATTTGCGTAAAGTTTTGTCTGAGATCAAAGATGATCCCAAAAACTATCATGAAACAGATGTCGAAGTTGATCCAGAAGCTGAATTAGCCGGTGTTTATCGATACATTGGTGCTGGTGGGACAGTTGAACGTCCAACACAAGAAGGACCTGCGATGATGTTTAATAATGTCAAAGGCTTTCCTAGTACACGTGTTTTGATTGGCTTAATGGCCAGTCGGAGACGTGTAGGAAAAATGCTCCATCATGATTATCAGACATTAGGTCAATTCTTTAATGAAGCAGTTTCGAAACCGGTTCCTCCAGTTTTGGTTGACGAAAAGGATGCACCTACGCATGAAGTTGTGCACCATGCAACAGATAAGAATTTTGATATTCGTAAGTTAGTCGCTGCTCCTACAAACACACCCCAAGATGCTGGTCCTTATATTACAGTTGGTGTAGTTTTAGGGTCTAACATGGATAAGACGATGTCAGATGTGACTATCCATCGTATGTGCATTGAAGGAAAAGATAAGTTGGGAATTTATATTATGCCTGGCGGAAGACATATTGGGGCTTTTGCTGAAGAATACGAAAAGGCTAATAAGCCGATGCCTGTTACGATCAATATTGGACTTGACCCAGCAGTAACGATTGGTACAACATTCGAGCCGCCAACAACTCCTCTTGGTTACAATGAGTTAGGGGTTGCAGGTTCGATTCGTAACCAGCCTGTTGAATTGGTCAATGGTGTTTCAGTAGATGAAAAAGCAATTGCACGGGCTGAATATACTTTAGAAGGCTATATTATGCCTAACGAAAGAATGCAAGAAGATATCAATACTCGTACAGGTAAAGCAATGCCCGAATTTCCAGGTTATGATGGTGATGCTAATCCTGCAGTTCAAGTTATAAAAGTTACGGCCGTTACCCATCGTAAAGATCCAATTATGCAAAGTGTGATCGGGCCAAGTGAAGAACACGTCAGCATGGCAGGAATTCCGACTGAAGCAAGCATTTTACAATTAGTCAATAAGGCTATTCCTGGTAAGGTTACTAAGGTTTATAATCCATCAGCGGGCGGTGGCAAGTTGATGACTATTATGCAGATTCATAAAGAAAACGAAGCAGATGAAGGTATTCAACGTCAAGCAGCTTTACTTGCATTCTCTGCTTTTAAAGAACTAAAGACTGTATTTTTAGTTGACGAAGATGTTGATATTTTCGATATGAATGATGTTGTTTGGACGATTAATACCAGGTTCCAGGCTGATAAAGATATCATGGTACTTTCTGGGATGCGTAATCATCCATTGGATCCCTCTGAACGTCCCGAATATGATCCGAAATCAATTCGTTTTCGTGGAATGAGTTCCAAGTTAGTTGTTGATGGGACTGTTCCATTCGACATGAAAGACCAGTTTGAAAGAGCGCAGTTTATGAAGGTTCCAGACTGGAAAAAATATTTGGAGTAATCAACAATGAAAAAAATTATTATTGGAGTTTCCGGAGCATCGGGAACAATCTATGCAGTTGATCTTTTGAAAAAAACTCAGCAGTTATCCAATGTTGAAACTCACCTAGTAATGAGTAAGTGGGCTAAGCAAAATCTTGCACTGGAGACAAATTATCAGTTAAATGAAATCAACTCTTTGGCTGATTATGTATACGACGAGCGAGATCAAGCTGCCAAAATTGCTAGCGGTTCTTTTTTAGTTGATGGTATGGTCGTTGTTCCCGCAAGTATGAAAACTATCGCAGGTATAGCCAATGGATTTGCTGATAATTTGGTTGGTCGGGCAGCCGATGTCATACTTAAGGAACAACGAAAACTTGTGATAGTTCCTCGTGAATCGCCTTTAAGCGTGATCCATCTTGAAAATTTAACTAAATTAGCTAAAATTGGGGCCCAGATCATTCCCCCGATTCCAGCCTTTTATAACCATCCTTCTTCTATTCAAGACCTTGTGGACCATCAGACGATGAAAACCTTAGATGCATTGGGAATCAACAATGATATATCTTCACGTTGGGATGGCAGATGACCAATTTAAAATAACCAAGTTAATACAGACCAAGGATTAGTAAATCAAAAAATATGTATTTACTTGGTTATTTTTATGCTAATTATATTTTTTTAATTCAAAACTCAGAGTTATTTTGAGTTTTGAACAGCTATTATTGTTTAACCTGAATAATTCATACTTTGTTTCATAAAAGGCAATTTTGCTTTTTTAACGTTTAATTCGTGTTTAATTCAGTTAAAATTTAACCTGCAACCCTTTTGTAGTGTTGTTGAATTCTTTTTAAGACAATTTCATTTTTGATCGGTGTCAAAAGGGTAGACTACCCCCTTGGTCGGACTTAAATTTTTTAAAAAAAATTTTTTAATTACTACTAAGTTGAAATTCTTGGATCCTAAACAAGGTTTGCCAATATAAACTATCAAAAACATTGGTACTAGAAAGATGCAGCCACAACTTACGTGCATGTTGCGTCACTCTGCCAGCTAGATGAAAGAGTTTAAAGCGTAAAGTGGTGATCGTGGCATTGCTTAATTCAGCTGGGAGCACTAATTTTTTCATAGCTTGGATCAAGTTATAAGCCACGCTGGCCAGCAACATTCTAAATTGGTTAGCGGTGAAATTAGAGCTATCTGTTTTGTCAAAATCAAAGCCGCCTTTGACTTCTTTGATCAAATCTTCCATGGCACCACGTTGATGATAAATCTCGAAGACGTCACTGGCAAAAGTTATTTCCAAATTAGCCACGATAAACTCATGCTTAAAGAGTAACTCGCCCGCGGGACGAGTTGATTTAACGATCACGGGATAAGCGCGTTCCCAAGTGTCTGGTTGATAGTCAGTTAAACGATGCCACTGCACCTCCTTTTGGGTGAAGTTCTCTCCTGGTTGACCGACACGGATCAGGTGCTCGGCGATCCGCTGTAACTTAGGGTTAGCCTTGAGACGAATCGTAAACTTGGCCCCGGCATCTTCACAAGCAGCGTAAATTTCTGGTTTGGCAAAACCTGAGTCAGCCCGCACCAATAAATCTAAAGCTTCGTATTGTTTAAGCAGCAGCTCCAAAAAATCTTCCGCATTTTTGGAAGTATATTCGTTGCCTGGGCGTAATTTAGCTCCTAAGAGGCAACCCGAAAAATTATCAAAGGCTAACAGGGGATGATAGCCGTTCGTTTGATAATGGGTATTAAAATCGCTGCCATCTTGGTGACCGAAAGTATCCGAATGAGTTGAATCAAGATCCATGATCAGCTGGTGTTGCTTCTTTTGGGTGATCACTAACTGCGCTAACTGAGTAACTAAATTTGTGACTCCGGTCAACTCATCGGCGGAAACTTGGTTAATAAAGCGTGAAAGCGTGGGTTGCGAAGCAACTAAATTATCCAAGACGAGCTTAAAGCTCAGGTCCGCGGTCAGTGTATTAGCGGCAGTATCATTAAAATAACCGGCAATCAACTGGGTTAACAGCTGCTTAAACAGGTGATTCTTATGGTACTTGTAGAACTTACGCTGATCTTTAAACTGCAGGTTTTCCTGGATTAAACGTTTGAAGTGGAGCTGCTGCATAAACTCGGCCACTAAAACCAGTCCCGCATCATTGGATAAATTACCACCATTATTAGAAAGGACCAAATTTTTGTTGAAGCTAACGGTTTGTTGGTGTAAAGTCGACATATGGAGCACTCCTATTCTATGTTGGTTTTTGTCGACTTAACCATAGCACAGGATGTGCTCTTTTTATATACTCAATTTAAACACCCAGCAGGTGCAGAATCAGGTCACGTCCAAACCGTGTGACAATAAGCATAGGAAAAGAAAATGTTAAAAATATGAATTATTCAGGGACACTTCTTTTATTTATGTCAAAAAAGGGCTAACTTAAATCTCTAATAGTTTAATTTAAGAATAAGAAAAATCCCTGACTCTTTTTTTATGGAGTTAGGGATTTTTATGGGCGCTTGAAATGGGCAATAATTACGCGACCCCAACTAGCTTTTAAAAGTTTTTATACTTTTTGAACAAAATTTCATTTATTTTATTTGCAATTGTAAAAATAAGTGAGAGAATAAAGCTATAAATGATAAGGCTTACATTAAAAAGCTACTTGGAAAATTTATAGGAGGACATTATGAGGTATAAACGTATTTTTGGTATTGTACTAGATTCGGTAGGAACTGGAGCAGCAACTGATGCAAGTAAATTCGATGATGAAGGTTCTGATACCTTAGGACATGTAGGTCAGGCTTATGAAGGTAATTTGAAAATTCCTAATTTACAACGTTTAGGAATTTCAAATTTGCGTAATGCGGAAATTTTGGGTGTACCCAAGGTAAAAGAACCTCTTGGATATTTTGGTAAAATGCAGGAAAAATCTGTGGGCAAAGATAGCATGGATGGACATTGGGAAATGATGGGTTTACCAGTAATGCAGGAATTAAGCTTTTTTCCTAAGGGATTTCCCGCAAAGTTATTAAATAAAATTTCTGACTTTTCAGGAAGAAAAATTATTGGAAATCGCCCTGAATCTGGTACCAAAATTATTGATGAACTGGGAGACAGACAATTAGAAACTGGGGAATTGATTATTTATACCTCAGGTGATTCTGTTTTACAGATAGCTGCGCATGAAGATGTTATTCCTGTAGATGAATTATATCGTATCTGTGAATATACACGTACACTAGTCAATGGTCCAGAATATACAGTTGGTCGTGTTATCGCAAGGCCTTTTATCGGAAAGAAGTCTGGACATTTCACACGTACTTCGCATCGGCATGATTTTTCTTTAAAACCAACGGGTAAAACAGATCTGGACTATTTGCAAGGGCACGTAAAAACATATGGTATAGGTAAAATTAATGATATTTTTTCAGGACAAGGCCTAGATGAGGTCTTTCATAATGAGAGTAATTTAGATGGTATGGAACATGTTGACTATGTGATGAACCAAGACTTCACTGGTTTTTGTTTCGTAAATTTGGTTGATTTTGATGCATTATATGGGCACCGTAGAAACCCAATTGGATTTGGTAAAGAATTAATGAATTTCGACAAGAGATTGGGAGTCGTTTTAGAAAATATGCGATACGATGATTTATTAATTATTACTGCTGATCATGGAAATGACCCGGGATTTAAGGGCACAGATCATACACGTGAAAATGTACCATTGCTGGTTTATTCGCCAAGTATGGAAGATTCAAAGTCGTTAGGATCACGGCAAACTTTTGCAGACTTCGGGGCAACAGTGGCAGATAACTTTGAAGTGTCGGGAACAGGTGTAGGAAAAAGCTTTTTATCGGAATTAAAATAAAAGCGCTTGCTAATTCATACAAGGAGGAACAATGACATGAGAATGGTAGATGTAATAGCCAAAAAACGTAATGGCGGCGAGTTAAATGCAAAAGAAATTCAGTATTTTGTTGATGGTGTTGTAAACCAAACAATTCCTGATTATCAAATCAGTGCGTTTTTAATGGCTGTCTATTTTAAAGATATGACTAGTAAAGAGCGCCTAGAACTCACAATGAAAATGATGCAGTCGGGTGATCAATTAAATTTAACTTCAATTCCAGGTATTAAAGTTGACAAGCATTCTACAGGAGGAGTTGGTGATAAGGTCAGTTTGCCACTTGCTGCGGTAGTTGCGGCAACAGGGATACCTGTTCCTATGATCTCTGGTAGAGGATTGGGTCATACTGGCGGAACTTTAGATAAGTTAGAGGCTATTCCAGGTTATCAGGTTGAAATTTCTTCAAAGGAATTTATTAAGCAAGTTGCCAAAGATAAATTGGCGATTGTTGGAGCTACGGGTGATATTGCACCTGCAGATAAGAAAATTTATTCGCTTCGTGATGTAACTGCGACGGTTGATTCAATTCCGTTAATTGCTAGTTCAATTATGAGTAAGAAAATTGCTTCTGGTACAGATGCACTTGTTATTGACGTTAAAACTGGGGCAGGAGCTTTTATGAAATCACTAGAAGATTCTATCGAACTTGCACAAGCCTTGGTTGATATCGGTAAAGGCGTCGGTCTGAAATGTATGGCCGTTATTTCGGATATGAATCAGCCGCTAGGAAACAAAATCGGTAACTCTCTAGAAATTGAAGAATCAATTGATATCCTGAAAAATAAGGGACCACAAGATGTTAGAGAACTGGTGTTGACGCTTGGAAGTTATATGGTGGTTTTAGGTGAAAAAGCAGCAACTTTTGATGAAGCCAAGAAAATGTTGGAAAAGGTAATTGCGGATGGAACAGCTTTGGAATGTTTCCGGAAAATGATTATCGATCAAGGCGGTGATGGTCGTGTTATAGATGATTATAGCATCATGCCACAAGCTAAATTTAGAATTGACTTGCCGGCAAGAGAATCTGGAGTGGTATCGAAAATAAAGGCAGATGAAATTGGTATTGCTAGCATGCAGTTAGGTGGGGGACGCCAAAAAGCATCTGACAAATTAGACTACAGTGTGGGGATCGAATTAAATAAAAAAATAGGCGATCCTATCAGTAAGGATGACTCATTGCTTACTATTTATAGTAATTCCGAAGATATTGATGATGTAAAAACTTTATTATACGATAACATTGAAATTGCAAAATCAGCTAGTGCGCCTCAAATGATCTATCAGATCGTTGATTAATAATATATCTTTTTGTGAATGAGAAATTGATAATTATGCTTTTTGTAAAAGAGGTAAAAATCTATGTCAGACATAACAGTTATTGGATCAAATATGATAGATATGCAAGTCTTTGTAAAAAGAATGCCACTT
>NZ_KB714703.1:19258-32217 GCF_000349725.1 Ligilactobacillus pobuzihii E100301 = KCTC 13174 | reverse complement strand
TTATGGCGGTAAGGGATCAAATCAAGCCATAGCGGCTTCTAGACTGGGTTCAACTGTTAATTTAATTACAGCTGTTGGCAATGATGACTTCGGCAAGCAGCAGCTTGAAAATTACAAAAGAAATAATATCGATACACATAATGTTATTATTGGAAATGAAATCAGTGGAATTGCCCCTATTTTTGTAAAAGAAAATGGTGAAAATAGCATAATAATTGTTAAAGGAGCTAATAATGAACTAACTTCTCAGAAAGTTGATCAATATGAAAAAATTATAGCTGGATCTAAATTAATAGTATTACAACAAGAAATACCACTAGAAACTAATAATGAAGTGATTAAAATTGCTAATAAGTACAATGTCCCTGTTCTTTTAAATCCTGCCCCTGCCAGTGATGAAGTTTCTTTAGATAATATCAGTAAAGTTCAATTTTATGCACCCAATGAAACTGAATTAGCCAGAATAACAAATTTACCAGTTAATACGATCGATGAAATAAAATCAGCTGCTCAACAAATAGTAAAAGCTGGTGTTGATAATGTGATAGTTACTTTAGGCGAAAAGGGAGCACTATGGGTCACCCAAGAAAACCACAAATTGATCCCCAGTAAAAAAGTTGATGTAGTTGACACAACAGGGGCTGGAGATGCATTTATCGGTTCATTTGCACATTATTACACTTCTGGTCAGGATATCGAAACTTCACTTTCTGCTGCAAATATATATGCGGCGCTTACTATTAAGAAACGTGGTACACAAAAGTCATACTTGTCTTATAATGAAGTTGAAGAAGAGTTAAAGAACGATGTAGGATAAAAATTATAGAAAGAGGCACTAATTATGAAATTAAATGGTAAAGAATTATCAAAGTATATGGATCATACAATGTTACAAGCAGATGCGTCTAAGGACGACATCTTAAAAGTCATATCTGAAGCTAAAGAATATGATACAGCATCTGTTTGTGTTAATAGTTATTGGGCAGATCTGGTACATGAAAATTTAAAGGACACTGACATTAAAACTGTTTGTGTTGTTGGTTTCCCGTTAGGTGCAATGAGTACAAAAGCCAAGGTCTGTGAAGCGAAAATTTCCATGGATGATGGTGCTGATGAAATAGATATGGTTCTAAACATCGGTGAATTAAAGCAAGGTAATACAGAAGCTGTCGTACAAGATATCAGCGCAGTTGCCAAGGAAGTACATCAAAATTCTAAAATATTAAAGGTTATCATTGAAAATGCACTTTTAACTGAATCTGAAAAGAAAACTGCAGTTAAACTTACAATTGACGGTAAAGCAGATTTTGTTAAAACTTCTACTGGCTTTTCTACATCTGGTGCAACAGTTGAAGATGTAAAGCTAATGAGAAAAACAGCTGGTAATAAAATTCAAATTAAAGCTGCCGGTGGGATTCATTCTTTAGACGATGCAGTTAACTTAATAAATGCAGGAGCTGATCGTTTAGGAGTATCTGGAAGTGTAAAGATCTTAGAAGAAGCAAAAGCTAGCGACTAATTTCTTAAAAGGCACTTTTTAAGCTAGTTACACAATATTTAAAATTACTTCACCAATTGTCTGGTGGGGTAATTTTTTAAAATAGTATAAGTATAATGGAGATTTTTTATGGAAAAAAGATATGGACCAAAAAAATTAAATCAAAGTCTAAAAGTCGCACAATTGTTTTATGAAGAAAATATGGATCAAAGTAAGATCGCGGAGAAACTAAATCTTTCTCGTCCTACCGTTTCGCGTTTATTGAAAATTGCATACGAAACTGGAATAGTCAGAATTGAAATTCATGACCCTTCCATTGGTACAGAGGATTTAGCAACGGAATTATCTAAAAAGTACGGTATTAAAATATTGGTTGTTCCATCAAATTATAATGGTGAAATTTCAAATATTAATGCTATTGGTGCTTATGCGGCAGACTATTTGACAAAATTAATAAAACCAAATGATGTAGTCGGACTTGGTTGGGGGAAAACAATACATTCATTGACTACACATTTGGAACGTCATGTTGTTCCAAACGTACAAGTTGTACAAATAAAAGGTAGTGCAAGCATACAAAACGAAAATACTTATGCGTATGAAAGTATCAATGAATTAGCTAACTCATTGGGAACATCTGCACACTATCTTCCTTTACCCACCATTTTTGATACAAAAATGACTAAGGATATTGTTCAACAGGATAAATTTATCAATAATATTCTTGAATTAGGAAAAAAAGCCAATATTGCTGTTTTTACTGTTGGAACTGTACGAAAAAATGCTTTGCTTTTTCAAATGGGGTATCTTGATGAAAAAAAGAAACAGTATTTAAGAGAAAACGCAGTTGGAGATATAGTTTCTCGTTTCATAGATAAAGAGGGGAGTATAGTTGACAAAGAACTAAATGATAGGACCGTAGGGATCGAATTAGATGATTTAAAGCAAAAAGGTCATTCAATTCTAATTGCTGGAGGGATCTTGAAAGCCGCTGCTACTAACGCAGCATTAATAAAAAAATACGCCAATGAGGCAATTTTAGACACAACTTTGGCTCAAGAATTACTGAAACTTTGATAGTAATGGACGGATAAACTTATTATAGTTGGGAAGAACTTACTACTATCTAAAGCATACAGTTAAATAGTGTAAGAAATCCCAGTATTGGGGTTTTTATAGATATAAGACATTTTATTTTTAAGCTGAAAAATTATTTTTTCAAAATGTGCTATGTGAAACTATTTAAATAACACGCATACTAATTGGTAACGGCCTGACCTGCTGAGAGACGATTAACTGAGTATGTGTGCTATTTTACTGTCCTTATAGGTACTGAACGCTAATTGTTGATAATTTTTATTGAATTCAAAAAGACACTATCAAGCAGTTCAATCAATTGCTTGGTAGCGTCTAAAGATGAAAAAACTAATATTTAGTCTTTTTCGTTTTGAATCTGTTTGCTATTTTCTGAGCTTTCAGAATTTTCTGAATCTTTTGGGCTTTGTTCAGGCACATCAGTTTTTTTCTCAACAGAGCGTGCCGATAATATTTCCTGTATTGCTTCATTTTCAACTTTATTTTGATCTTCTTTAAGCCAGCCATTAATTAAAAAGACATCAACTAATTGCCAAATACCTGTAATTATTGCGCCAAGGCCAAATAACCAAACTAAAAGCCAAAAGATTAAAGTCATAGCAACGGCACTACCAGTTTTATGGAAAAAATACCTGTGTCCTCCCATAAACCCAGTAAAAAACCAAAGTAAGTAAGCAACCACAGGACTCTTCTTTCTCTTTTCTACCTCTGAGTTAACCAAGAGGTGTTCTTCATTAGTTAACTTGCTCAATAAATATGTATTGTTCTCCATTAATTATTCCCCCTGAGAAATATGTAAAGATTATCATCGTAAATCTTCTTAATTATCCCATAGTAGAAAAGTTATGCAAGCAAAATTCTATTTTTTTATGTCAAAATTTCAGAAAAAAATTGTAAAATGCTGTTTTTAAAGTACTCTAAAAAAGAACTTTTTGAAAACATAATGAAGCAATTCCATGCATAATTTATGCTTTGTTTTATGATATGGGCAAAATTTGACGGGATGATGAATGATTTTTATTTATCTTTAGGAAGAAAAAAGTTTAGAATATTTAAATATTTTAAGTGAGTATTTTTCACACTAGTTTATCAAAGTAAATTAATTTATGGTAATTATTTTTAAAAAATTATACTTATAAAAAGGATGTAATTTACAATATTTAAAGTGCTTATCTACTTTTCATTGTTTTTAAAACAGTAAGCAATAAAATATTTCGCTAGTTATGTAAAAAAATTTAAATTTGTTCCAAAAAATAACTAAAAAAATATAAATTATAAAATTATAGGGAAACGATTATAAGTTGAATGGATAAATTGGATTTCTCAGTATTAAAGCATAATATCACGCTTACATAAATTGTTACTATTGTGACAAAAATGGTCTGCTTTAGTTAACCATGATAAGAAATAGCAAAGTT
This sequence comes from Ligilactobacillus pobuzihii E100301 = KCTC 13174, assembly GCF_000349725.1. Classification (GTDB taxonomy): domain Bacteria; phylum Bacillota; class Bacilli; order Lactobacillales; family Lactobacillaceae; genus Ligilactobacillus; species Ligilactobacillus pobuzihii. The sequence goes on along the minus strand of NZ_KB714703.1, from coordinate 28,206 downwards.
TTTGTTATTGATTTTATAATAAATTAGCTGTAAGGTTTTTATATTAAGTAAATTTATGACGAGTAAATATATACTTAAAATATTACATAGTCAATGGAGGAAAAGAAATATGGCAGGAACTGTATCAGTTACACCAGAACAACTTAAATCGCAAGCGCAGGTTTACCAAACGGCTGCTGAACAAATTGAGGACGCTTTACGTAAAGTCAATTCAATGAACTCTGAAATTTCCGCAGAATGGAAAGGGCAAGCATTTAACGCCTATCTTGAACAGTACCAACAACTATCTGGCAATGTGAAACAAATGGAACAATTGCTTGAAAGTATTCACGCTCAGTTGAATAAATACGCTGATACTGTGGCCCAAAGAGATCAGCAAGATGCCGGCTCTTTTGGCTTGAATTAAAAATAGAACTACAATTCGTCGGTGTAGCTTTTGCACCGGCGTTTTCTGTTTTGATGAGCTCTTAAATGCTCATCAAAAATACATATCTTGAAGTGATGGACTTTTACCTGACATACAGGAAGTTACCTCATTTCTGAAATTTTAGATAAGGGATGCGAATTAAGCTTTGAAAGAAAAAATAACTAATAAGCTACCGTTAGTATTGACGGTGATTGGGACGTTGGTCTTGCTTTTTGCCTTAGCATTTTTAGGGTTTAAAGATAAGAATGTAGTACATACAACTAACAATACTAAATCACACAGTGACTATGTCTTGGTAAATGAGGATGCCGGACAAGAATTTAACGGCAAGAGATATCAGCTGGGTGCCGATTTTGTGACACTGATCAATCAGGATTCGAAAAATAACTGGGAAACTGCCTCAAGAAATGTTGCCAATGCCGGTGTTAAATCCGGACAGTATGATGCTGAGATCATTATTCCGCGTAACTTTTCGACACGGCTCTTGAATTTGAAAAGTGAGACACCTGAAAAAGCCTTAGTTAGTTATCGGGTTCGTGACTCGCAAAATGCAATCTCAAATGAACAGGTGGCTAATAAGGTCAATGGGATCTTAAAGGACTTTAGCCAACGCATTGTCCAAATGTATTTCTCTAATATTGTTGGGAATCTTTCAGAAGCACAGCACAATGTCAATAATATGGTTGGGGCTGAAAAAGCACAAACTACTAATTTGAGTAATACTTATGCGCCTGTTAAAGAACTGCCTCACGATTTTGATGAGATCGTCAATACATCTAGCCTTTTGTCGGAATCAAATGCTGACTTTAATATTGAACAAGAGGCTTTCGTTAAAGAAGTCAACAGCTTGCTGCAAGATAATCAACGCTCTTTGGCCGATGGAAGCAAAACGGCTGGCGATGCTAAAAGTTCTGTGAGTGAAAATAATAAGCAAAATGCTGACAAACTTGCACAGTCATTGGCGTTATTTGACCGACAATATCAGAAGCAAAAAGAACAATTGGCCTTACAATCTGAAAATGACAGTAGTGGTTATAATGGACAGTTTGGTGAATTTCATAATGTTGTCCGCTCCCAAATGTTGCAATTTGGTGGACAAGACGATGAAGGCAGCGTTTATCAAGATTATTTACACAGTGCGAAGTATTTCCAAGAAACTCAGCATGCACGGATCAAAGAGCTAAAAGAAGAAATTGACAGCTTGGATAAGCAATTAGCAAGCATGAATAAGTTAAAGCATCAAATTTCCGGCCAATTCTGGGGCAACGATGCTCAAGACTATGACCCGATCAATGCCAAAGATGAGATGGTGAAAACAGCCATTATCAAACAGATCGATATGGTGGGGAAAGGTGAAGATAATCATCTAGATGAAAGATACCTAAAATCGATCTCTAGTTTGGCATATTTAAATAGGGATGATTTCGACAAATTGCTTGAGCAATTGCAAAAAAATGATCAGCTTGGTCAGGATGAAGCTAACCAATTTAAAGATGCATATACCGTTCTTTCGCGCGCGGTCCCTGAAGGTGGCACAAACCACTTGGAATTAGTTGATGACCAACCAGAATTAAATACAGAAACTAAGAATATTCCGATCACGATCCCGTTAGACATTAACAAGCTAAGCTCGGGTCAAGGGCAACGATTGACTTTCACTGGTGATGGGATCGATGCCGATTTATCAAAGGTGGCTGGTGAAATCAAGAATACTTTGGACCATCAATATGGTGGTTCAACCAGCACAACAGTCCAGGGTAATTCGATTCAGATCAAGGTTACCCAGACACAACAGAAGGATGACGAACAAAAAGACGAACCAAAAGATGGCGACGGCAACTCTGATGAAACTTCAAAAAATACTAAAGCTAGCGTGCCAACTGGTTATCAAACTACTGCTCGTGTGTCCGTACCCATGAACGTCAAAAATGTTGTACAAGGAAATGATTATGCGACCCAAGATTATTCCTGGGCATTCGACGGGGAAAGTCCCTTTAATAAAGGAGCTTTGTCAACTTATAAAAATGTGAAGGATAAGCCGCAGCAAAATGTTGGTAAGTTAGTGACGGAATTTGCTGATCTGAAAGCTGGTGCCCAACAGGTCGTTTCCATGTATGGTTCACCGGACAGTCAAAGTATCAGCGCTTTTGCAAAACGAATCAGTGGTCCAGTGAATGCAAATAAGAAATTAAATGAGTTAGCTAGTCACGATTCCGTTTACTGGATGTACGGTAATATGAAACCAAAAGACTTGGAAGAATCGATCTCGAAGTCGCTGATCGAAAGTTATCGTAACAATGCACATAAGCTTTATACAGATATCGACGAACAGATCACTGCATTGGGTCAAACCTTGGGTACGTCTACCGATAATCTTCTCAAAGATGACGGTCAACACCAGCCGACTTTGTATGGGACTTATAACTTGATGGCTGAGCCTGAGCAGTTTTTGCGCCAAGCACGCCAGTTGAATGATTGGTATCAGCAAGCCAATAAGAACATTTCTAGTGGGGCTGATACTTGGAAGCAAGTTGAAAAAATAGCGCCAGAAAGTATCCTTGATGATGGCGACCAGTTGCCAGAAAAGAGAGATGATTCAAGCTCTGTCAGCCAAGTAGATGAACTTGGACAAACGCTTGATCAGTTAGCCAGTTCAACCCAAAATTCAGCTTCTGCAACACTGCAAAGTGCTGCCCAAGTTAAAGACGTTAAACCGCAAGTCAAAGAATTGACGAATTCAACTAATAAGGTGCGGCAAAAAGCAAACACTGTTTTGAGCGGTCTCGGAGATACGGTAACTAAATCACAGAAAAATACCAACGCTAATGATCAGTATTCCAAACGCTTTGGTCAAGTGATGTCCAATGCGAAAAATGGTGGAGCTGACAATCCACTGGTCTTTAATTTCTTAGCAAGCCCGATCCAAGCAGATGCTCAGCTTGGTGCAGTCCATGCCATTTCATTGGTGCCATATTATGCCACTTTGATCGTAGCACTGTTGATCTTAGTCTTTGCTTTATCGGTTCGTGAATTTATGCAGAAACGGCAGCTGACTGAAAATGACAACTTAGTGACACCGCATAGATGGTGGGAGAATGTTCCAAATGTGATCATGATCTTACTGTCAGCTTTAGTTGTTTCTTCAGTTTTTGCTGGTGTCTTAGTCCACTTTGCTGGAGGTAAGAACCAGATGATGTTGTTTATTTATTCACTACTGGTCGCTTTGGGAGGGACTTTAATACTGACAGGTGCGATCCGGCAGTTTAAGAAGACAACCTTGGTGATCTACGGATCGATTTTAGGGTTATTCTTCATTTTGACACCATTGTTAGGAGTAGTTACTAAACCAAATAGTTTTGCTAGTTGGTTGTTCCGATTCTCACCGTTCCAGAATATTCAAAATGGTTACACCGCATTGTTGAATAATGGCACAGTCGGGACGATCACGCTGATTGTTTTGATCCTAGCTGTGGTCTTGGGCTTGGCACTGAATTTCTTTGTCAGACCAAGCGAAGATGAAGTTAAACCAGAGACGACAGAAGAATAGAGTGATAGTTGATGACAAGAGGCCGTTTTTTTATCGTTAGCATAAGCATTTTGGTGATTTGGTGCATTCCGGAGACAGTTTTGGCCGCCAAAGGTGATCTTGATATTAATGAAGAGGTCATTTATCAGCAAAATGAGAGCAAAACGCAGAGCCCACAAAGTTCATTTGATATTGATGACTTGTTCTTGCAGCCGCGCAATAAGCGTGAACGGCAGGTCCAAGCTCAAAAAAAGCATAATGTCCGCCAAGCACAAAAAGACGTTTTTTTAAGTAAAAAAAATTCCGGCCGTTTGGAAGAAAAACAGTCGGTGACTAAAAGACTATTTCGATCCGATTACCAGCCGCTTGCTGATAGTCAGACCGGACCGCCAGTAACTGAAAAGAAAAGTTCACATGTTTTCTTGTGGGGCGGTTTAATGATCGGTGGCTTGTTATTTCTAGGTGCAGGGATCTTTCTAGGGAGTAAGTTTTCAGCCTGGAAGAATAATAAAACGACCGATAGGAGCTAGAGGAATGGCTTAGTGAATTAATATTTCACAACAAGAAGTTCTCCTGTGTTGAATGAAAGAGGGCAGTATATGACCTGTGACTTTAAGTCAGGCTGCAAATGTTTAATACATTCAACACAGCAGGCTTCTTAGTGTTACATAACAGTTAAAACTGAAACAGAAGTACAAAACATATTACAAAAAGAGGGGCATCCTTGATGGAAAAACAAGCAGCAATCGCGATCGGGTTGCATTTTAACGAACGGGTCATTGACCTAAAAGTACCAACGCAGGTCACTATAGCACGGCTGAAGGACTTATTGCGGGATTCTTTAGAAATACTGCAACTTGAATTGCCGGCTGATTTTTCATTAGAGGTACAAAACAAACCACTGCGGCTTGTCGAATATAAAAAAATAGTAGATTATCCATTGGCTAACGGCGATCAACTGGTAGTCAAAAGTGGGGAAAAGGGCAAAGGAGTAACACGATGACGCAAGTAAAAGATATTTCTGAAAAATATGAATTTTTGACAGACGAAAAGGTCGTACAAGTTACCTTGGAGCCTAGTCAATATGATGTTTCCCGGACCGAACAGTTCGGCTTGTATTTAACCGAGCGTCAACACTTTTTGGCTGGCAAAATGCAGGAAGCCTCAGAACGTCAGCTGGTCGTCAACTACACCAAGGATCCTTTAACGACTAGTTTAGCCGATGAATCTTTCAAGAAATTGCCGATTTACGAACGATTGATACTGGCGCAAAAAGTGGGTTTTCTGGAGAATTACCTAGGCACCCCTGTTTCACCCTTGATCGCGCCGGAGAATATCTTTATCCAAGGTGACCAATTGCTGGTGGCACACCGCGGATTTATGGACGCAGTGGCACCTAGAGTAGAGAATGAAACCAACTATTTTAAAGAATACCGGGCTTTGATCTTATACATGATCAACCCTGACCTGGAATACTCACAACTGATCGATGGTGCTGGTACACTCAATACTCAACTATCTAAAAAGATCCAAGCAGCTCAGTCTTTTACAGAACTCGATGGGATCTTACATGAAGAAGCAGCCCGCCAGCAAAAATTACGGCAAAAAAGCAGTCGCACTGTCAGCAAGAAAAAGTATTTGTCCTTTAAGTGGGGGGCTATTGTTTTAGCAGTTTTGACTGTTGTTTTGGCCGTTACAGCAGGCTTTTTAGGCTTTAACAAGTTACCGGCCGAACAAAGGGTGATCACCGCTCAAACACAATATAATTCGAAAAACTATGGCGGCGTATTGGATACCTTAGAAAAGGATAAGCCTGAAAATTTACCAAAAGGTGCACAGTACATTGCGGCTGTCAGTTCAGTTCAGTTGGATTCTTTATCACACAAACAGCAACGCGCCTTACTGAACAACTTATCACAAAAATCAAGTGAGAATACCTTGCTTTATTGGATCTACTTAGGACGAGGCGACTTCAAGGAGAGTCTGAATATCGCTAAAAACATCGGTGATAACCAGTATATCTTACATGCCTATACGAAACTTTATGATGCTACTAAGAGTGATGATAAGATGTCTGGTGCTAAAAAACAGAAATTGTTACATCAGTACGATAAATCGATCAATAAGTATTTGAAAACGTTAGGAGGCAAGAAAGATGGAACTCGTAAAGACAGCTAATACCCGCATCAACGCTGAACAGCCGCAAGATGAAAATGTCTACGACATCTTTTACATGGGTGCGACCTTTCTTGTTGACCAGCTGAGTCAAGGACGGCAGAATTTGCAGCTAGCAGACAGAAAACTGACTTATAGTCCGCAAGGTGTTTTGGTCAACGGGCAAATTTATCAAAATGACCAGGCAGATTTGCAGGTCATTGATCACACTCAAGTCAAGACAGTCTACACTGGTAAGCCACGCCAAGATTTTGAGATCTCACAGGCCCCAGCAAGTGCGGTACAAGTAGAAACCCCAGCATTTATCACTGCGCATCAAAGTTTGGATCGGAATGGTTATTTACTGAAGGTTTTTGCAAACGGCGCACCAGTTTATTTCAATGAGAGAAAAATAGACGAAGCTGAAGTGACTTTGACAGTTGGCGATCGCATGTTAGTGGATGGCGTGTTACTTGAACTCAAGGTCACACAGTTGGCTTTTACTAGTATCTATCATGACTTTCATTTGGATCCGTGGCAGTTAGTGACCGAAAAATTTGCTTCCGAGTATCCGGTAGATTTTCCGCAGTTTCGCCGGAGCCCTCGGATCAGGTTAAAGCAGCCTAAGGATAAAATTGAGATCAAGTCCCCTAAGTCCAAGGCGACTCAGGGACGCAGCAACGTCTTAGCGATGATCGTTCCACCGTTGGGGATGGTGATCTTGAGTGTTTTAGTGAGCTTTATGAGTTCAGCTAATCCAGCCTGGATGATCGCCATGGGCGGAGCCAGTGTGTTGACAGCAGGCTTTTCTGTTTCCAGTTACTTTGCCGATAAAAAAGATATTAAAGCTAAAAATAAACAGCGAGAAGAATCTTATCGCAAATATTTGGTGAAACAACGCTCACAAATCGAGCAATTGCAGCTCAAGCAGCGACATGTTTTAGAATATATGGTCCCGTCAGCCGTGAAATTGGCAGAATTGGTGGCTCGTTATGATTCACGGATCTATGAACGGATGATGCAAAATGATGACTTCTTACAGATTCGTTTAGGACGCGGGGATATTCAGCCTAGTTTTGAAATTCAATATCGTCCAACTGATGAAGAAGATGAATTAAGCAGGCAAGCCAAACGGATTCTAGTCAACCCTTACCGCAAGCTAAAGGATGCACCGATCGTTGTTTCATTGACTGGGCAAACTTTAGGGCTCGCAGGCAGTTATGATATTTTGCGTCAAGCGGTCCAATCAATTTTATGGCAAATCGCAGTCTTACATTCATATCGAGATGTGGAATTCATTACCTTGATTCCCGAGACTGATTACGCTATTCACTGGCAGAACTGGCGCTGGTTGCCGCATATGAAGATCGAAAGCTTGAACTTGCGTGGGATCGTACATAATGCGCAGACCAAAGATATGGTCTTGAATTCCTTTTACCAAATCTTGACTCAACGTCGGCAAGCTCAGCGTGAAGCAGGTAACGACAAAGTTGTCTTTAGTCCCCAATATGTTTTTACGATTTTATATGAAACTTGGTTATCCGGTCACCAGTTAAATGAATTTTTAGCTGATGATCTTAGTGATCTAGGAGTCACAGTGATCTGGGGCAAGGATTCGCTCAATATGTTGCCGGAAACAGCTACGACGACTGTTGAATATTCCAGTCGTGAGAGCGGGCGACTCTTGAACCGCAATAATGTTTATGAAGACCAGTTGTTTAGACCGGATCACTTGCCGGAAAATAATCAGCTGGCAGCAGCAATTGAAAAACTGGCTAACCTTGATCACGTGGAAACAGAAAAGAATACGATCCCTGATTCGATCGATTTTCTGTCAATGTATGGCGTGAAACAAACTTCTGAGTTACAAATCGGCAAACGATGGCAGAAAGCTGATACATCAAAATCACTGGCTGTGCCTTTAGGTGTTCGAGGTAAAAATGATTTAGTATATTTGAATTTGCATGAACGAGCTCATGGTCCTCATGGTTTGATCGCCGGGACAACTGGGTCAGGTAAATCCGAGATCATTCAAAGTTATATTTTGTCGTTGGCCGTTAATTTTGCACCCGAAGATGTTGGCTTCTTACCAATTGACTTTAAAGGTGGCGGAATGGCGAACCTCTTTAAGGACCTGCCGCACATGTTAGGTTCGATCACTAACTTGGACGGTGCAGGCTCTGCACGAGCGCTGGCAAGTATTCGAGCTGAATTGCAAAAGCGGCAAAAACTTTTCCGTGATTTTAACGTGAACCACATTAACGGCTACACTAAGTTATATAAGCAGGGTAAAACGATCACGGATCCGGTTGAAAAGAAGCAGTATCCTGCTAAGCCCTTGCCGCACTTATTCTTGATCTCTGATGAATTTGCTGAGCTGAAAGCCAATGAACCAGATTTCATGACTGAGCTGGTCTCAACCGCCCGGATCGGACGATCGCTGGGTGTGCACCTGATCTTAGCAACTCAGAAACCAAGTGGGGTCGTGGATGATCAGATCTGGTCGAACTCCCACTTCAAGTTGGCTTTAAAGGTTTCTGATCCCACGGATTCTAATGAGATCATCAAGACACCGGATGCTGCGACAATTACTCAACCTGGACGAGCCTACTTACAAGTTGGTAATAACGAGATCTATGAGCTTTTCCAGAGTGCTTGGAGTGGGGCGGATTATACTCCACATAAGACCAACGAAAAGAAGGTCGATGAACGGATCTGGCTGGTCAACGATTACGGGCAACAAGAATTACTGACTGCCGACCTTTCTGCTGGTGAGGATTTCAAGGTCACTGAAGATAGTAATGAACAACAAAGCCAACTGGAAGCGATCGTGGCTCAAAT
>NZ_KB714703.1:0-19173 GCF_000349725.1 Ligilactobacillus pobuzihii E100301 = KCTC 13174 | reverse complement strand
CAAGCAGTACGCAGTAGACACGAAAGCGGCCTTACCGGACAAGCCGTGGCTGCCGCCGTTAGGGACACAGATCACTAGTCCAGAAATTGATCATAATAAACAGTGGCAAAAACAAAGAAACATGGCAGTTCCAATCGGTTTATTGGATATCCCTGAAGAACAAAGTCAGAAGTCACTGATATTTGATTTGACAAAGATGGCGCACACTGCTATTTTCGGCAGTTCTGGTTTTGGCAAGAGTATTTTATTGCAAACTCTGGTTATGAACTTAGCACGACAAAATACCCCGGAGCAGGTGCAATTTAACCTTTTGGATTTTGGTACAAATGGACTTTTACCTTTGAGTAAATTACCACATACTGCAGATATCGTTCGTCTGAATGAAGAAGAAAAACTGGCTAAAATGATGAAACGTATTCGTCAAGAAATTGATGAGCGTAAAAATGATTTCCAACTGGCAGGCGTGGCTAATTTAACACAATATGAGGCAGAAAAAGAGCACTTACCAATTATTGTTAACGTACTGGATGGTTATGATTCTGTCACAGATGATGAAAATCGTGATGCCATCGATGGAGTATTAAGTAAAATTCTGCGTGAGGGTGCTGCTCTAGGGATATATCTGGTAATATCAGCTAACCGTTCAGGTGTGATTCGAATGTCCATGATGAGCAGTATCGAAACGAAAATCGCTTTGTATTTGGTTGACGAAAGTGAAGTAGCTGAAGTAATTGGACGCGATAAGGTGATCCAACAAGAGATAGAAGGACGGGCTCAAATCAAGTTAGAATCAACAAATGCCTTTCAGGTCTATTTGCCAAATAAGGAAGTGGATCCTTTACCGAGCTTAACTGCTTTGAATAAAGAAATTGAAGGATTAAATAAAGTTTGGCAAGGCGCGGTTCCAGCCTCACTACCAATCGTTCCTGTAGAATATGAAGTGGAATACTTTAACCAAAAAGTAAAGAAATGGCAAGAGAATAACGCAATAGCGCTAGGATTACAATTATCAGATACTACTCCAATTGGTTTTGAACCAATACGCCAAAAGTACTTGCTTATTGCTCATACATTGGATGAGCAGTTAGTCTTACAACGAGAGATGTTATTTGAACAGTTCAATAAATTATCTGACAAGACCACCAGAAAGATCTTGGTTGATTTTGAAAATGAAGTTACCGATCGAATTTGCTTTGATCAAGTGGTTGAAAATGAAACAGACCAAATTAATGCAGTTAAACAGTTGATGGCTAACTATGTTCGGGCGGCACAAGAGGATAAGGAACTAGTTCCGACATTCATGTATATTGCCGATTTAGAAAGTTTTATCGGTGCAACCAACTTCTTAGCGACTGACTTTAAGTTGGTATTAAATAAAGCTTCAAAGAGCGGATTACATTTGATTATTCAAAGTATGGAAAGTTACGTTGGGAATAGTTATGATCCTGTTGCTAAGGTTGTGAGAGAAAATGCTCAAATCGGTATAGTAGGCGCAAGAATAACTGATACTAACCTGATCGATAGCTTAGGCAGTGTTTATGAACCTGCTTTGCATAGTAATGAAGCATACTTCTTTACAGCTAGAGGTAAGAAGTTTAACAAAGTTCGAATCCCTGGTAGAAGAATCTAGGAGGATAGTTAGATGGATAAAAGGAAAATATGGCTTGGCAGCTTGATAGCTCTGTTTGTGATAGCAACAGCTGGTCGTTTTGGTTATAGAATATGGTACAATTCACCACAACATCAAGAAGAGTTACGAATGGAACAACGAGATAGGGAACAGAAGTTAATAGCCAAACAAAAAATTGAGCCTCCCTATAAAGACGACAAGACAACAAAATGGCGTAAAAATCCAAAGTATATTAAACAGATCCAGACAGCTAAAAAACAAGGTGATCAGTATATTGGCGGAACCAAATTAGGTGAGGTTATCGAGAAGATGGGCAAACCGACGATGGTTAATGGTAGTTTAGATACAGGCTCAGATGATTTAAAAGTGGCAATTTGGTCAAATAGATACCATGAGGAAAAATTTGATACCGTGCGACTTTATATCACAGTTACTGATAATTTAAATGATGCACAAATAGTTAAAGTGGAAAACAAATTGCAAGATAGATAGGAGTAAACCAAATTATGAAAAAGATGGAATTTTTACCATTAGGTTCAATTGTTATTTTGCATGGTACGGTCAAGAAGTTGATGATTATTCAACGGGCAGTCCAAGTTGAACAAAATCAAGAGAAGAAGTATTTTGATTACGGAGCAGCCTTGTATCCAGAGGGCTTAGTTGAAAATCGTGTTGCTTATTTTAACCAACCAGATATCGCTAAAGTTATAGATGTAGGATATAAGGATGATGACGATAATTTAATGCAGGAACAAATTAACGATGTATTAGTTAAATTAGATGATAGTGGCAATCCTGACCCATTTGCTGAAGTTAGAGAGGATGAAGAAGATGGGATTAAAGGCGAGTGATAAGAAGAAACTCAAGAGTAATCGGGAAAAAATTGATCGGCTTTCGCGAGCTGTCACGAAACTTCAAAAAGATAAGGAAACGCTTAATGGTTTAAAAACTGAGGGTCTCACAGCGGCTGGGACTAAAAAATGGCGAGGAAATGAACAAACCAAATTTATTGATCAATATAAGGCTTTTTATAAAGATGTCAAGTCAGTCAAATCAGCAATCGATACTGCAATAGATGACTATAATGCGAAAATTCGTTCTCTAGAAGCTTCGGATGCTGCGATAACTGGCAATCCGTATATGACGTAATGAATTTGAAAAGAAAGAAGATGGATTTTTATGCCGCAAATTAAAGTTGATGCTAATAATTATAGTGGTGAAGTTAATAATGCTAAAACAGACGCAGATAACTTGGCTACAAAAAACGGTGTTGCCAAACCAGGTTCAGATTTAAATACCAAGGTAATAAAAGAAATGTGGGAGGAATATGATAAGCTAACAAACGCGATAAACCAATATGCAACATTGGTAACTTATGATGTTGGACGTTTTAAACAAGCTGGCAAAAACCAGGTTGAGCTCGATGGATCATATAGTAAAAAAGGAGGTAAATAGGTGAGTAAGCTATATTATGAATCGTTAACCGATTATCAACAAAGCCTTCATAAGGGTATTAAGAGACGAAATGAAAAATTAAAAGCTGTAAAAACGTCACTGGATAGTATAGCAGGATCTTTAAATTTCAGCGGGCAAACTGCTGATAATATCACAAGTTATATTCAAGAGGTTCATACTGATGGAATAATCCCACAATTGCTAGAAGCCCTAACGAACCTCGAAACAAAAATGGATGATTATGTCATAAAGTATGTGGATGTAGATGATGGTGGCGTAATTTTTAAAATCATTGATGAGGATTTTGATAAGCACAAACAGGAACTCAAGACAGCAAAGACGAACTATGCTGAAGTGGTAAAGTCTGCTCAAAAAACTATAAGTTCTGTAGATGATATCAAGGAAACTTCTGGTGCCGCTAGCTTGAAAAATGCGGGTAAAAGCTTACAAGACAGATTAAGTAAGATGTCTAGTATCGCCAGTAAACAACAAAATGCCTGGCATTCTTATGAAAGTAAAAATGCCAATACCTTTAATGACGTTCAAACAATCATTAACAATGTTACTAAGCTGATCAGCTTATATTCTGGTGGGAAGGTACCTACCATGGGAAACTATGTTTCTGGTGGCTTTAAACAACAAATGGGTGCAAATTATGCTCGGCGTTTGAATGGCATTCAGAACTATGATGCTAAAATGGCTAAAGTGACTGCTCAAAATAATAAGACAATTAATCAGGTGAATAAGCAACAGCATGCATTTGAAAAGCAAGTTAAGAAGGCACAAGTCGAACAGAATAAACGTGAAGGTCGGGCGCAGCTGGGTATGGATTTATTCTTTTTGGCTGTAGGAACGGCTATTACATTTGCTTCGGGAGGGACAGCTACTCCTTTCTTACTTTTATTACCAAGTTTAACATTTTCAGGAGTGGACTTATATGAAGATTTTGACAAAGCAAGAACTGGGAAAAACGAGGGTGATAACTACTTAAAAGATACCGCTAGAAGCTTTGGAAGTACAGTAGGTATGTCCAAAGAACAGTCAGACGGTTTATACTCTTCGGTAGAGTTAGTTGCGGGAATGGCTGGTTCTGGAAAAGCGTATGGAGATTTAGCAAAAGAGGGATACTTTGTAGAATCTGGTACTAAGTCACAATCCATTTTGAAGAGTTTTTTTAAAGAAAGCCCAACGTCGCCTAAACAAGCTATGCATAATAATCTAAAGATTCTTAAAGAGACAGGTGGTTTACAAAATGGAATAATGCCGCAAGTGGGTACAAAGGCGATACAAAATAGTTTTATGAGTGATAATGCTGCAACTTTTAGGGCTGTTGGGTCAGCTTATGGAAAAGAGTTTATCAAAAGTGGTAGTAAAAAGGAGACCCAAGTAGTCGTGGATGAAAAAGTAAATAAGCCAATTTTAAATCACTATCAACAAAATGGTCAGGCTCAATATATAGATGGAATTTATATGGGGCAAAAAAAGCCAGTATCATCGTTATTCATAGAACGTGGTTTGGTTAAATCAGAAGGAAAGGCATTCAATGCAGGATACGGGAAACTTGAAAACTTTTTTGCCGACCAAGGGACTGTAACGATGCCAATACAAAAGTAAAAATACTAACCACTAACTTAAGGGGGTAATCAAAATGGAAATTCTTTGGGGTAATCCGATACTTACTATAATTGCCTTGATTACTGTAATCACGGTAAACTTTTTATATTCAAAAAATGTTCCTACTAGGATTGTAAATGGAGGAAATAAAAAAAATGCTTTTATGGTTTTCTTAATTTCCTTTCTTTCCTGTGTATGTATTGCTATATTTTTAGGCTTAAATACGGGTAAAAATGGAACTCCTATTTTTGGTTTTACTTTTGCTTTTGAGTTACTCTTGATTGGGCTTATTTACTATTTTGTATTATTTAATAATGCAAAAAAAGAAATTTTGAGAGACAAATCTTCTAAAAATATGATTTTAAAAAAGTATTTTGAAGACAACGCATTTTTAGGCTATACTACAGCACATTATATGCTAGGGGTAATTATGTTGTTTGTCAGTTGCGGAAATACAATTTTTAGATCCTCTTTAGATTTTTTACCGCATAATCCAATTGGTGGGATAACCGAATTAGCGGTAGTGATTTTATATACCTTTGTATTACCGCCGTATATTATACTAAAAACGCCAAAACTATTTAAAAATGCTTTGAATAAAGTTTGACTTTAATTATTATGCTGATCTTTGACATAGTTCCACATGAGGCTATAGATGGCACTGCTACCCTAATAGTATTTATTGGTGCTTATGGTATATAGTTGGAAAAACACTCAGATGGTTAAAAGGAATATTAGAGAGGTTTTAGTGGCCTCCTTTATTACTCAATAAATAAAAAGGGAAGAATGATCAAAATGATTTTCGAGTATATTTTTAATTCAATATCTTTAGCTATAATTGCAGGTGTTGTGGCAGTCATAGTGGATTATTTGTTCTTGAAAGGAGCTATTAGCGAAATAGAAAAGGGAGAATATGGTAACTACTCAGTAATTATAGGTGTGCTTTCTTTTTTGTTGACGGCTTATATTGCCATAGTCTTTGGTTCGATAGTTTTACCTGAGCAAGGGGCATCAACTTTCATGCTTGTGTGGTCTGCAGAATTAATACTAATAACCTTGGTGGCTTATATACTTCTATTTTTCACGGCAAAAAGAGAAATAAAATCTAGAATGATTACTTTTGAAAAAGCAGTTCCTAAGTATTTTGATAAAAATGCAATTTTAGGTTTCGCTTTGGGACACTATGTTCCAGGTATATTATTTTTAATGATTGGTGGGATGGAGCCTATTTTTAATTACTTGGATAAGGTTATTCCCAATAATCCTATTGGAGGAGTTGTTTACCTAGCGTTGGGAGCAATTTATACTTTTATAATTCCCGGTATTTTACTGGCAAAAACACAAGGATGGCTTATAACTTTATTAGGATATGGGACAAAATCATAAAAAAGCAGTTAATAAAGCTTTATTTAGCGTTGAAACATGAAGTTGAGACTAATAATTATTTGAAATTATTGGAAAGTTATCCCATTTATTGTTTTTAAAGAGGGTACTAAAATGGCAATCAAAATTTTACGCAAAACAGGGAACGTGGGGCAGCAATTGATATCAAGGTTAAACTTGATGGGGAAGAAGTTGCTAAAATTGCGAACAGAAAAGAAATTGAATTAGAAATGGCGAATCCTGAAGCAAAACTTTCAATTAAGGAAAAAGGAAGTAAGGAGATGGGCATTGATGTTAAGGATGGCGATTTCATTAAAATCACTGTTCCTAGCCACTATTATTGGTACTTTTTAGGTGGGGTCGTGCTGGTATTGCTGATGGCAATTATTTTTGGCAGGGCCCTGATAACCTTTGCTTTTGTTGCTGCTTATATTGCTTTTGCCTTTTATATGGATTATAGAGTTGGTCAACAGAAGTTAACAATTGTGAATAGAAGAGGATGAAAAGTTTAGCTTCTGTTTGCGTTGAAAAGTATGAATAAAAGAGACCTTATAAGAATTTGAACAAAGTAATAACGAAAGATTTTGAAAAAAATCCAAAAAATATAGATGTTGCATCATCTCTTATTATTTTATTACAGGATTCTTGGTGGCTTTTGGAAAGATGATGTTTGTTATAGGTGTTGGATTGGCAGGTAATGAAGAAGTAGGAAAGTCAATTTTATATCAAGAATCACTTTCCAAAAATTAGTTAATCAGTTGTATTAGTCGTAAAAATAAAGTTGCTTATATTTGCAGTGCTGTTATAACTGCTATCGGAATATTTGGGGGTGCGATTTTAGGTGGATTTTGCTTGCAGTTATTTCTAGTTACTTGTTTAGTATTGATAAGTTTTAGAAAAAAATTTTTGAAATTAAAGAACGGCTTTCTCTTGAGGAACATAAAAGTAACTAAAAGTTTTACAGAGTCGAGGTTTATTGCTGATGAACGTCGATTTTTACATATTATATGAACTGTGATTGATTAGATTACCATGATGGAGCAGCTTATCTTTTACAACAGTTTGATCAAGAGATTCAGGATTTTGCAGAGACAGTTCATGAGTATAGTAGTTCGGCCGTGATCGATACCACTGAAGTAACAAGATTAGCAGGTAAGTTCACTAATTTACTGCAAGACTACACTGACATTGAAACTAAAGCTAATAGTACTTACGCTTCGATCACTGATTTAGTTTCAGTTACTAAAGTTAGTGGAGTAAAGTTTGAGCAACAAATGGCGAAAACCAAAAAGGTCCTTTCTAATACTAACAAATGGATGACAGAATTTAACAGTAAACAAGGTAAAACTCAAGTAGGGTTCAATGAAATCTTAAGTAAGCAAAAGGCAGAGCTAGCCAGCTTGAATAATGCAGTCGCCACAAATGAGAGTGGTCAAGTTTCCGGCATCATATCAATTGGTGCGCAGAAAATGTATCAGATGAAGGATTTCAAGAAAAGCGTTAAAACAGATCATGCCAAAGTAGCTAAGCTTGAGAAAAGCTATGACAACCATTATCACGGCATGAAATATCTCTGGCAGGAATATAGTAATACCAAAGCTGGAAAAGCAACAAGTACTTTAGTTAATGGGAAAAAGGCTGTTGATGATTATTTGGATAACAGTTTTATGGGTGATGTTAAGGATAGAGCAGTTAACGCGGTATCGTTATCTAAAGAGTTAAAAAATGCTAAAGAAATTCTACTCGGTAAAGCTGGTAAGGAGGGAAAATACGGTAAAGTTGGCATAAAAACATATGCAGATCTAAAGACAGCTTTAAGTGCTTCGAAGGATTATATTAAAAATGGAAAAATTGGCAAAGGTATCAAGCAAAGTATTGAAAGAATCCCAACTTCTGTTAAAGATGGAGCAGTTAGAAAAGTAAAAAATGTAGGTGAGTTTGTTAAAAAAGTTGGGAGAGGTGCTGAAAAGGTTAATTCTGTTTGGTCAACGCTTTCTCATCCAGTGAAAGATATAGCACTTAAGGCAGGAAAAAAGATGGTCAAAGCAAAAGTGTTCAGTAAACTAGGCAAAACCATCTCAGTTGTTGCTTGGACGGATTTAGCAATTAAAACTGGTTTTAGCGCTAAAGATGCATACTATGATAAGGATAGTCTAGCTTACAAGGATCGAGAAAAAGCTGCAATTCATGGTGGTCTTGATCAGTTAAAAAATGTTGGGCCTATTCAAGGAGCTGTGGCTGGTGCAAAAATCTCCAAATTTTCAGGTAATCCTTATATTGTGGCTGGTACAATTGGGGTTGGTTTTGCATTTGGAAGTATAAATAAAATTGCTGATATAGTCGCTCCAAAGGCGAAAAAGAAATTTTATAAGGGAGCTGAAAAAATCGCGGATAAAGGGTTAGATAAGATAAGAAGCGTTGGTCGTGCTTTTAAAAATAAACTAAAAGGAAGTTTAAAAGTTAGTTCCGGAGGAAGATATACTTATGGATAGAAGAATTTTAGAGGCAAATTATGAGGAAACGTCTAAGTTAGTAACCGAAAAGAATTTAAATTTAACAGAAGATACATTTAAAAACATTAAGTTTAGAAGTAAATTTTCATCATTCCTCGTTGCTTTACTTTTATTTGGACCCTTAATGTATTTTATTGGAGTCGGGCTACCTCAGGAGATTGGGGACGAGAAAAGCAAAGTAGCCTTTTATTTAAGTTCATATGGGACGTTTTTCATTCCGGTTATAAAGATTACATTAGTAATTTGGCTGGTTGTATTTATAGCATTTCTTTTTCCTCGTAAAAATTATGCTGTTAATATACGAGATGCTTTAGTGGTGATGATGCCAATGTTTGTTGCATCTATTTTGATTTTTTTTGATTTGTCGTTTGCTTTATCAGTTGCGGGAATTGGCTTAGAAGCTACTTGTATTTTAATTGTCGTAGGGATTTTTTATATTCTGGTTGCAACGTATAATGTGTTGATAAAAATTAAAAATACTTTGTATGATCTTAATTTAAAGAAAATCAGTTTTAAATGGAATGTTTATGTGACCATTATTGGTTTGGTTGGGGCGACTGTGATTGCCCTTTTATTTCAGACAATTAAGAATGGTTTTTTAATATATTCCGCCTCATTTAGCATACTAGTTGTATTTGTTTTTGCGGCATTGATGATAAAAGTATTCGTTCATTCTTCGGTCGTAAATCATTATTTTGTAAAATATGCGGATCAGTATCAGGAAAAGTTTAAGATAACGGACGAGCAATGGTATGGGCATAGTAAAGTAACTGCAAAAAGGAAAGGAAAGTAAAAAATGACAGAAAAGAAAAATATCTTATTACCCTTAGGCAGTATTGTTTATTTAGAAGAAGGAACCGTCAAGTTAATGGTAGTGGGCCGGGGTGCCGTGTTTGATGATGATGGCAGTGATAAATACTCGGACTATGTGGGCGTAGAATATCCTAGTGGAATCGATCCAGAAAATGCTTTATTTTTTAATAACGATGATATCGATAAGGTCGTTTTCAGAGGTTATGAAGATGAAGAAGAGGAACGCTATCTTGAAGTCTATCAAGACTGGGAGAAAAATTTAGATATTCCAAAGAAGAGTAACTAAAAGTTTTACAGAGTCGAGGTTTATTGTTGATGAACTTCGATTTTTACATATTATATGAACCTTTACTGACGACCTACCATGATGGAGCAGCCTATCTTTTACAACAGTTTGATCAAGAGATTCAGGATTTTGCAGAGACAGTTCATGAGAATAGCAGTTCGGCCGTGATCGATACCACTGAAGTAACAAGATTAGCAGGTAAGTTCACTAATTTACTGCAAGACTACACTGACATTGAAACTAAAGCTAATAGTACCTATTCTTCGATCACTGATTTAGTCTCAGTTACTAAAGTTAGTGGAACAAAGTTTGAGCAACAAATGGCGAAAACCAAAAAGGTCCTTTCTAATACCACCAAATGGATGATGGAATTTAACAGTAAGCAAGGTAAAACTCAAGCTGGGTTCAATGAAATCTTAAGTAAGCAAAAGGCAGATCTAGCCAGCTTGAATAATGCAGTCACCACAAATAAGAGCGGCCAGGTTTCCGGCATCATCTCAATTGGTGCGCAGAAAATGTATCAGATGAAGGATTTCAAGAAAAGCGTTAAAACAGGTCATGCCAAAGTAGCTAAGCTTGAGAAAAGCTATGACAACCATTATCACGGTATGAAATATCTCTGGCAGGAGTATAGTAATACCAAAGTTGGAAAAGCAACAAGTAGTCTAGTTAATGGAAAAAAGGCTGTTAATGATTATTTGGATAACAGTTTTATTGGTGATGTTAAGGATAGAGCAGTAAATGGCATTAGTTTAGTTGGACAATTGACAACTTTAGATGAAAAACTAGGTGGTAAACCAGGCAAGAAAGGGATGTATGGTAAACTTGGTCAAAAAACTCTGGATGATTTAATGTACAGTTGGCGAAAGTCAAAAGAGTTTATGCGGAATAATCATATGGGAAAGGTAGCAAAAAAAATTCCGGGGAGTTTTAGATACAATTTAGAAGGATTTATTCGAAAAGGTCATTTAACTGACGACTATAAAATTGGCAGTGCCATAAAAAGTGCCGGTAAAAAGTTTTCAACTATATCTGATCCGGTCAAGTCATTTACAAAAAAAGGAATCCAGAGGATAAGCAAATCTAAAAGCTATAGGAAGATAAGTAATACAAAAGTAATTAGTAAATTAGGTAAACATGGAAAGGGTGTTTCAGCACTAGCGTGGGTTAGTATGGGTGTTGATGCAACGTTCAGTTACGAAAGAGCTTATCATGACAAAGATAGTTTAGGGTATAAAGACGTTGGAAAATCGGTGATACATGCTGGTGTGGATCAAATTAAACAGGCTGGTCCACTTGAAGGTGCTATGGCTGGTTCAGCCATAGGTGGCCCAATAGGAGCAACAGTAGGATTTACAGCAGGGGCTATAAATTCTTTAGCAGGGATTGCAGCACCCAAGCTGAAGAAAAAGTTTTATGGAGGTTTAGAAAAAGGGTTGGATAAAGGTTACGATAAGTTTGTTAAGAAACCGTTTTCTCGCGGGCTAAAAAATTTAAAAAAATCAATAAGTTTTGGGTGGTAAGAAATGAATAAGAAAGTAACTTATGCTAAGTTAGAAAACTTTGTTACAAAAGACACTATTAATAAGTCTAAACATGCAATAGGAAATGCCGCTTCTTTAGAGTTATCAAATAGATTGCTTAGTTGTGTTTTGGCAATAATATTTTTTTGTCCGATGATATATGTTATAGGGACGGCTTCCGGTAAAATGGGAACGACTCCTGATGATATACATGTAATTTCTGTAAGTACAGCTTTTGCGATGGGGGCATTTGATAAAATTGTGCCTCTCGTTACAAAATTTTCTTTGATTATGTTTGCTGGATTTGCAATTTTGAATGTTGTTCCTAAGAAAAACCTGGCTTATCAACTTTTTTTTTGGAACAATGTATATGGTTTGCTTTATGTTTAGTGTTTGTATTATGGCTTTAACAATGCTTTGGGGTGCGACCTTGGGGGGTTTTGGTACTGTGGGTTTCTTTTTACAATTAGCGCTGGTAATTTACTTAATATTTATGAGTTTAAGAAATAAAATCACTGACATTAAAGCGCAAATTTTTCCGGAAAAAGAAACCAGCGAACGCAAATCCTACACCTTGTTTCTAACCTTAGGGGTTGTTGTAGTCACATATATGAATCATTTTTTGTTTAAGATAGGCTATGCGAATCTTTCACCCAAACTAATTGAATTATTAACTGGCTGGGGGCTATTACTATGGGGGTTAATTACGATTGGCTTCATTAATATGATATTTAAACAAGTTGTTTTAACTTACTACTTTGCAAAATATGCCGAACGTTTTCGAGTAGATTTAGGTTTTAGCAATATTCAATGGTATGGTGAGAAGAAAGCTCAGAAGATCAAGCAAAGGGAACTTAAGAACAAAAATAAATGAAAAAAATGTATTGACATTAGTCGCTGTAGTGTACCTGAAGAAGGTGTAGTTAGGACAATGATTATTGGACGTGAAAAGAGTTTCAAGAAAAAACACTATGGAGTTTACACGAATGAGAAGGAAATGTAGAAATCTCTAAAAAGAAAGGAAAATAAAAATGACAGAAAAGAAGAATATCTTATTACCCTTAGGTAGTATCGTTTATTTAGAAGAAGGAACAGTCAAGTTGATGGTTGTGGGACGAGGTGCTGTGTTTAATGATGATGGCAGTGATAAGTACTCGGACTATGTTGGCGTAGAGTATCCCAGTGGAATTGATCCAGAGAATGCTTTGTTTTTTAATAACGAAGACATCGATAAGATCGTTTTCAGAGGTTATGAAGATGAAGAAGAGGAACGTTATCTTGAGGTTTATCAAGACTGGGAGAAAAACTTAGATATCCCAAAGAAGAGTAACTAATAAATTTACGTAGCTGATGTTGTTATTGATGAATGTCGGCTATTACATACATAAATATAGCCTTGTTAGTTTTTAATTCAAGTTAAAAAACAAGAATTAGATTTCGTATTTGAATGCATTTTAAGGGTATTGAACATAAGAATAATAAACAAAGTTAAACGAAGATAATAAGGATACAAAGCAGGACAAGTTGGGCTGTAGTCGAAGAAGACCTTTCAGAAACCAAGAAATTTTTGAATCACCTAGTAGACTCAGAAGCCCTGTCCGGCAAAGTAAAAACAGCTATTGACGATAAAATTACTAACCACCAGATACCATTGTTGACGGCAATTAACGACGTGACTGCCTATATGAATATTAAATACGGCCAAGCAATTACGAAATTTAAGGAGACTGTTCGCGAAAGTAGTGATGAAGCTAAAATAGATTCTGATGTTTTAACCACAATGGAAGAAAAATTTAGCGATGTTTCAACTGACTTTACGGAAATTGATGAAAGTATTAAGAAAATTTATAAAACAATTGATGACTTGGTAGTACTCACAAATGTAGCAACGGATGGTTTTGAGGAGCAACTTGGTAAAACCAAAAAAGTTTTGACTAATACTAAAAAATGGCTGGGGGATTTCAATGGTTTAAAAGAAAAATCGCATGTAACGGAGCTTTTAAACAAAATCAATGCCGAAATTGCCCAACTAAATACGGCGGGTGAAGTCAGCTATACTTCAGGAGAAGCAGCCAAGTTTTATCACCAGACTGATTTTAAAAAGTACGTCAAAACCGAACATGCTCAGGCAAAAAAAGATTTGGAAAAATTCAATGCCAAGTATGATAAAGCTCAATATGCGTGGGAAAAATATTCTAATTCTGAAATCGGAAAAGCTTTAAATCAATTAATTAATGTGAAGAAAAACGGTATAAGTGGTTGGTTGGCTAAATATCATTTAGATGCTTGGTTAGTACGCGGAAAAAATATCAAGAACTTAATAGAGGGCTTGCAGAGCTTGTATGATAAAACAGGTGGAAGAGTAGGAAAACTTGGTAAGTATGGAAAGCGTGGTTACCGTGCGGGTGTTAGGTTGGATGAGGCAAAACGATTATTACTCAGTAGGGAGGATCAACTGGGAAAGTATGCGCGTAAAGCGAATAGTTTTGGAAAAAGTGCTTCACAAAAGATGAAAAAAGTTAATTATTACTTAACTCAAGCAAAAAAATGGGGAAAAGGAAAAGCTTATAACCTTAAAAGTGTTAGAAATCTTTCCAACTATCTATCTAAACACCCGAATCTAAAAGGATTTTTGAAGCATCCTGTGGGGACTGCCTGGGAAAAGTCACTAAGTAAGATGAAAGCAAGTAAATCTGCGCAAAAAGTTGCCGGAACAATGAGCCAGCTCAAGAAGAGTGCTAAAGTCCAGAAGCTTATGAAGACCAAGGGCTACAAGTGGGGGACCAAAAAGTTTTCAAAAGCTAATGGGTTCACTAAATATGGCAAGTTTGGCAAAATTGCGACAAGAGCTGGCTACGTTTCTATGGCGTTTGACGTGGGTAAATCGGCCGTAGGATCTTATCATGATAAAAAGAGCTTAGCCTATAAGAGTAAAGGAAAAGCAGTGATTCATGCCGGTGTAGACCAAATCAAACAGGCAGGTCCGCTTGAAGTAGCAATGGCGTTTTCAAAGCTCGGACCAGCTGGTGTTGCTTTTGGCTTTGGAGACGGTTTAACAAACTCGGTTGTTGGGATTCTTAACTCTAAGCTAAAAGACAAATTTTATAATGGGATGGAAAAGGGATTAGACAAAGGATATGATCAGACAGTAAAGAAGGCAAAGAAAATAGGTCGAGGTATAAAGAAATCCTTTAAAAATATAAAACATACTCTAAATTTAGGATGGTAATTTATGAAAACTTCTAAATATGAAAATTATAGAAAAATATTGGATAAGAAAACGATAAAAGAAACTGCATCTGTTGTTGGTGTGGCTTCATCATTAAAAGTGTGGGATCGCATTATTGGAAGTCTATTAATTATTTTCTTTGGAACCCCCATTCTTTATTTAGCTGGTGTAAGTTTAGCTGGTAATTTTGCGTCTTTTTCTGAGGACGTAAATGTTATTTCCTTCTCTACAGCGCAAGCGGTTGATATGGTAGCTAGAAACATAAGTCCTTTCAACAAATTTTTAATTGCTTTATTAATAGTTGTAACAATAACAAATGTTTTTCCAAAAGGAAATTTACCTAGACAAACTTTTTTTGGTCTTTTTAATATGGACTTTTTATTAATTTGTTTTTGTGTATCAATAGTTCCGTTGCTCTTTGGCTTGACATTGGGTGCTTATGGATGGTTGGGTTTGATTTTTCAATCGTTGTTTGCTGTATATATGATAGGAATAAACTTGGTAAAGATTACATCAATGATAAAATATGGAGATAAATTTAAAGGCTTTAACGCACATATATTAGCCACAGTTATTATTACCTTGCTAGCTATTATGAGTAATCATTTTGTTTTCCGTATTGGATATTCTAATTTTGTACCAAATAAAATTGAATTAATCACAGGTCTGGGTGTTCTTATATGGTCTGTTATTTGTGTAATATTTATATCTATGATGACCAAATATACAGTTTATGCTTCTTATTTTTTAAAGTATGCTAACCAATTTTATAGAGATTTAGATTTCACAGATAAAGAATGGTATGGAAAACGCAAGGCAAAGAAACTTCAACGGAAAAAAGAAAAGGAGAAAAACAAATGAGTAAAGAATTATTACCTTTAGGCAGTATTGTATATTTAGAAGAAGGTACGGCTAAGTTAATGGTTGTTGGGCGCGGCACGGTTTTTGAAGATCATGGTCAAGATGTTTACACCGATTACATCGGTGTTAGTTATCCAGAAGGGATTGATCCTGAGAATGCGATTTTTTTTAATCATGAAAACATCGAAAAAGTAGTTTTTCGTGGTTATGAAGATGAAGAAGAAAAAAGATATGGTGAGGTCTATCGTTAGTGGGAAAGTAATTTGGATCTGCCAAAAATGAAGGCGTAACGACTTCATCTAGACAGAAAGTGATCAAAATCAGGAGGAGCAGCCTTGGATACGCTAATTGAGTTATTTGATTTAAAGCTAAAAAGATGGCAGAGTTTCATCGTTAATGTGATTGGTTTAATTGGAGCTGGATTTTTTTACTACGTAGTAATCACTCGGATTGGTAACAGAAGTTTGGCGAAATGGGGCTGTGGTATCTTTTATCTAGTCATTTATTTCATTGAGAAAGGTCTTATTCGCTTCTATAAAGTGAAAAAAGGCTTACCAATTGAATACGAGAAAGATGATGAGGGTGATGATGAATAATAATGAATAATAAGAAATAAAAAACAAGATGAATAAAAAGCAGGTTAACAAAGTTGATGCTTAAGGGGTATCAACTTATACATACAAATATATGAACTGACTAAGTCAGGAAGATTATATTCAAGAAGGTTTAAAGACCGCCCAGACTGGCGTGAAGGGAATCGTTAGCAGTGATGCATTGTTTCATTTACATGACTCTTTCACCAAAGAAATCGAAAAGTTTAAAACAACGGTGCATGAGAATGATAATGCGGCTGTTATCGATACCGCTTCTTTTGGAGAACTAGAAGGAAAATTTTCAACTGCTGAAACTGACTTTGCTGCTTTAGAGAAAAAGTTCAGTAAGGTTTATACGAATATCAACGATATCGTGGCAGTCAGCAGCCCAAGTAGCGCTAACTATGTGAAAGAACTAAATGCGGCCAAAAAAGTGCTGACCAACACTGAAAAATGGTTGGCGGAGATCAATGGCGATAAACTGGGCGCCAAAACTAGTGAACTGCTGTCAAAACAAGGCAAAGAATTAAAACAGTTAGGTGAAACAGAGGGACATAGCTTTAGCTCAGCGGCTGCTAAAGAGATTTATACGGCGACTGCTTTTCAAAAGCAGGTCAAAAAAAGTCACGCAGCGACGGCCAAGCTGGAGAAAAGCTCACTTGCGGCACACCAAAAGAAGATCAAGCAAGAAGGCTATCAGCAAGCATTGATCAATGGGGATTTAACCGCGAAAGATATTGACCAATTGGGTAAGTCTGCTAATAAAAATGCTAAAGATGCTTATAAACAGCTCAGAGATATGGCTGCGATGATTGGAAGACCCGTGACGGCGAAGTCTTTCAAAAAGTACGGCTCCTTTGGCAAAAAGACTAATGAGTTGTTAATGAAAGATTACCGTGATGTCAAAAGATTTTTGCGGACTAAGAAGGATTCAAAAGCTGCTCAAAGAGCACTAAAGGTAATGGGTAAAGGCAGCTTTAATGAATTTTTGGCTAAAAATGCACATAAGTTAAAGAATTATACTAAAGCCTGGAAAAACTATGATCGAGTGGAAGGCTGGGTTTCAGATACTGGGGGTAAGGTAGCGGAGAAGTTCGCGAAGTCCCTTCCGAAGGTCAAAGGTTTGGGCAAGTTAGCTAAAGCTACCGGTTGGACAGCAATGGCCGGTAGTGCCGCCATTAACGGTGGAGAAAGTTTTCTTGATAAGAAGAGCAAGGGATATCATAGTGTAGGCAAGTCAGTAATCCATGCCGGGGTGGAGTCAGTAAAAAGTGCTGGACCGGTGGAAGGCGCAATGACGGGTGCAAAAGTAGGAACGATTTTTCCTTTGCCTGGTGCTACAGCTATTGGTGCAGGTGTTGGATTTTTAATTGGTGGTGCTAGCAAAATTTGGGGAGCTGCTAGTCCAAAAACCAAAACTAAATTTTTCAATTCTGTCGAAAAATTCGGAGATAAAGTTCATGATAAGGTGATTGGAAAGTTAGCCAAAAAACTAAGTGGCCATTTATGAAGAAGGTACTGAAATATGCGTAAGAAATTATTCAATGCAAATTATGAAGATTCTGCAAAGTTAGTTACTAGGAAGCAAATTAAGTTAAATAAAGAGGGTTTTAAGTTTATGAAACTTAGGCACAGAATATTTTTGCCATTTTTAGTGAGCTTTTTTATGGCACCATTTTTTTATATGATAGGAACACAAATGCCTTTAGGGATTAGTGATAAAGAAAATTATTTTTCAGAGGTAATGGCTAAATATGGAACTATATTTAGCGATACAATTAAGTTAATATTGCTTGTTTGGGTTGGAATATCAGTATTATTTCTAATACAACGAAAAAATTACGGTAATTATGTTATATTTGCGTATTTTGCATTTTTTCCAATGATACTTTCGTTTTGTTTTATTATGTTTGATTTTATGTTTGGCGTTGCAGTTGCTGGGGTAGGTATAGTCGGGAGTATAGTTATGATTGTGGCAGGCTTGCTATATATTTTCATGGCAATCTATAATGTTGTAAATGATATGAAATCATCACTCTATGGTGAGACAAAAAGGCACTTTTCCTCTCGATATTATTTACTGATAACATGTATTGCATTAGTTTTAACTGTAATAGTTTCATTGATTTTTCCCGCAGAGGAGTTTAATTTACTGCTTTATGTTATTGCGTTTGGTTTGTTAATAGCGTTTGCCGGGATTGCTTTATTAGCGAAAATAATGTTACATATGTTCTGTGTAAGTTATTATTTTGCTAAGTATGGAGAACAATATAAGAAAAAATTTAAGATAACTGATGAACAATGGTACGGTCCGCGTAAGGCAAAACGCCTGGCAAAAAAGAAAGGAAAATAAAAAATGACAGAAAAGAAAAATACATTATTACCCTTAGGTAGCATCGTATATCTAGAGGAAGGTACTGTTAAGTTGATGGTTGTTGGTCGCGGTGCTGTCTTTAATGATGATGGCGATGATAAGTATTCGGACTATGTGGGTGTTGAATATCCCAGTGGAATCGATCCGGAGAATGCCCTGTTCTTTAATAATGATGATATCGATAAGATCGTTTTCAGAGGATATGAAGATGACGAAGAGGAGCGCTACCTGGAAGTCTATCAAAACTGGGAGAAAAATTTAGATATTCCGAAGAAGAGTAACTAATAGTTTTACAGAGGTCGATGTTTAGAACTTTTGAGCATCGATATATAGACGGGATTTATATGAGTAAGAAAAAAACCAATATCTTCTCTTTTTGTAAAGCGTGGTCTGGTTGAATCCGAGTGTGAGGCCTTTAATGCTGGATATGGTAAACTTGAAGATCTCTTTACTAACCGAGGGAGTGTGGCCTCACCAATTAAATAAGTACATAGTAAAACAGTGGAGGTAATTAAAATGGAGTTTCTTTGGAATAACGGAGTACTCGCTATAGTGTCTCTAATTATCGTAATTGTAGTAAATTTTTTTTATGTACGAAACGTCAATCAAAAAGTTATCAATGGCGGGAATAAAATATTTGCTACTAAAGGTTGAAAGCATAAAAACAGACCGCAACCCTTGATATTACTTAGTTGTAGTAACAAATATTAGTGTTTTTCTTTTTTACGCGCTACCAAGTAGGCTGACAAGACTACTTGGTAGCGCCTTTTTGAATTCAGCAAAAATCTTATCCAACGTTTCTGTCATGAGAGTAAATTTTTCAGCTAGACCACTGATCGTTTTCAAAAGCCAAGTCAGTGCTTGAGCGATCTCAATATCGGGTAAAGGACGACCGTAAT
>NZ_APCP01000088.1 GCF_000349725.1 Ligilactobacillus pobuzihii E100301 = KCTC 13174 | reverse complement strand
TGTTCAGACTCGCTTTCGCTGCGGCTCCGGTCTTTCCACCTTAACCTGGCACGTGAACGTAACTCGCCGGTTCATTCTACAAAAGGCACGCCATTACCCCTTAACGGGCTCTGACTACTTGTAGGCACATGGTTTCAGGAACTATTTCACTCCCCTCCCGGGGTGCTTTTCACCTTTCCCTCACGGTACTGGTTCACTATCGGTCACTAGGGAGTATTTAGCCTTGGGAGATGGTCCTCCCGATTTCCGACGGAGTTACACGTGTTCCGCCGTACTCAGGATCCTAGACTGAGGAAAAACTGTTTCGCTTACGGGGCTGTCACCCGCTGTGGCCGACCTTCCCAAGTCGTTTAGCTACAGTCTTTCTTGTTAACTCAAATGTCCAGTCCTACAACCCCAAGAAGCAAGCTTCTTGGTTTGGGCTGTTCCCCGTTCGCTCGCCGCTACTGGGGGAATCGAAATTTCTTTACTTTCCTGCGGGTACTGAGATGTTTCAGTTCCCCGCGTCTATCCTCGACTGACCTATGTATTCAGCCAGCGATCATAACTAGTCACAGTTATGGGGTTGCCCCATTCGGAGATCTCCGGGTCATTGCTTACTTACAGCTTCCCGAAGCATATCGCAGTTAGTCA
>NZ_APCP01000087.1 GCF_000349725.1 Ligilactobacillus pobuzihii E100301 = KCTC 13174 | reverse complement strand
ATCATACCCTAACTGAGCGAATTCTTCTTTTAGACTTTGACCAACATAACCTACATCACCTAAAACAAAGGGACAAGGACAACCGTCAATTAAAGTTGACGCAGCTTTAGTATCATGAACTGAAGCTGGTGTTATATCGTAGTTTAAAATGTAACCAGTGGTTGTCACAGCTACATGGGTTTTGAACCCGTAAAAATACATGGTTTTGGTGGCATTGTACCCGATATCAGCTATTTCAGAAAAAATTTTGACACGCTTATTTCTAACTTTTTGACACAAGGGATTGGGCAGGCTGTCAATGATTGCGATTTGCCCAGTTTGTGCGTATTCCTGGGTTAAACCGTGACGCAGCGCCATAATGACAGGCAAAAGTTGATGTGCCCGTCGATTAAAGCGAGTGCGGTCAAAGGTAACCTGATTCGGGATAAACAGCTTAGCCCATGCGAAAAATTTACGTTGTGATTGCATGTTGGTCGTCATTTGTAGGC
>NZ_KB714702.1:9509-53190 GCF_000349725.1 Ligilactobacillus pobuzihii E100301 = KCTC 13174 | reverse complement strand
TTATACAGATATGGAGCAATTCATGTCTATTTTATACAGAAAAAACCCCGAAAATTCGGGGCTTTTTTGTATTATTTAACTTTCAACCTTTAGAAATAGCTCAAAAAAAGATGCCCGCACACTAGCGAAGCACCTTCAAAAATATTTTTTCTAGTTTCTGTTACCACCGGAAAAGATCGTAACTAATTGAATAAAGATGTTGATAAAGTCAAGGTACAACTGCAAAGCACCAGAAACTGCTAAAGAAGTTGAATTGACTTGATCACCAAATTGCAAATACATATTTTTAAAATTCTGTGAGTCCCAGGCAGTTAAAATCGTAAAGATAATAACACCGATGAATGAAAAGACATAACTGATCATTGGGCTTTGCAAAAAGATATTAATAACAGTTACAATTAGTAAAGCGATCAGCGCTGCGAGTGCTTGACTACCGATCCCCGAAAGGTCTTTTTTAGTCGTAGCCCCAAAAATTGCTAAAACGACAAAGTCAGCGGCAGCTGCGACAAATGCCATCGTGACATGTGAAATATCATAGACCATTAATATCGTACTTAAAAATAGTCCTTCGATCCCGGCAAAAGCAAAAAGTAATGTGATACTGGATGCCGCCGAACGTCCCGGTTTAAAAGATACTCCAAAAACCATGGCTAATTGGACTGCAAATAAGGCGAAAAAGGCAAAACGATGTTGGCCAAAAAAGCTGAGAACCTGCATTTGGAATGTTGTCGCACATAAATATGCGATCACTGCAGAAAATGCAACAGCGCCTGCCATAAACCCATACATTTTAGTTAAGAAACTATTTAAACCATTCTGGCTAGTCACATAACCTTGATTCGAATTATTCATTTGATCGTCCTCTCCTAATTAATTAGATAATTGAAATCGTTTGATGCTCTCTAATGAAGTTATCATAACATACCAAAAGATCGTAAGCAATTTTATCGAGGTACCCAAAAAGCTAGACCATAAATAACTGTGTTATTCTAAAAAAACCGGCGATCTAACCACTTATGGGATAGGTCGACGGCTCTTAGACATGCCCCAAAAAACCGAAGCATCTTTATGTTTCACTCTTATAAAATCAATTTTTGCGTAATTTAACTTCACTTAATAAGCGTTCATAAGACATTTCATATTTTTGAATATCGCCTGCGCCCATGAAAACAACCACGCCGTCGTGAAAATCTAACAGTGGTGACATATTTTCGACACTTAAGATCTCTCCACCCTTAGTGATTTTTTGTCCAAGATCTGCAGCAGTCACATTTCCCGCCTTTTCACGAATAGAACTAAATATCTCAGTTAAATAAACTTTATCAGCTAAATTTAGTGTTTCAGCAAATTCATCCATTAATGCGATCGTACGACTAAATGTATGCGGCTGAAAAACTGCAATGATCTCCTTATCAGGATACTGTTGTCGTGCTGCATCGATCGTAGCCTTAATTTCGTGTGGATGGTGCGCATAATCATCAATGATGATCATATCCTCTACCTTTTTTTCAGTAAAGCGGCGCTTAACACCCTTAAAGGTCAACAAATGCTTTTGAACCTCGTGCTGATCGATCGATTCGATATATGAAACAGCGATCACTGCTAAACTATTTAAAATATTGTGTTCGCCAAACATATGAGTTTCATAGGTTCCTAATGATTGGCCCTTGAAATAAACATCAAAAGTAGAACCACTAGTCGAACGCTTAATATTTTTAGCCTGAAAATCATTATCATCTTCAGTCCCATAAAAATAAACCGGTAGATCTGAGTGGATCTTACGTAAATTTTCATCTCCACCCCAGGCAAAAATTGCTTTATTTGTTTGATCGGCTAATGTCTGAAAAGCCTGACAAACATCATCAATGCCTGTAAAATAGTCCGGATGATCAAAATCAATATTGGTCATGATCGTATAGTCTGGATGGTAAGCGACAAAATGGCGCCGGTATTCGTCGGCCTCAAACACAAAAAAACGTGCGTCTGGAGTGCCTTTACCTGTACCATCACCAACTAAGAAACTAGTTGGTGCAACACTACTTAAAACATGCGATAATAGCCCAGTTGTGCTCGTTTTACCGTGAGCACCTGCCACTGCGACCCCCGTAGTTTCAGTGACCAACATTTCTACGACTTCTGGATAAGTCAAGACTTCTAATCCAATTTTTTTTGCTTGTGCTATTTCAACTTGTTGGTCATCAAAAGCATTGCCAGCAACGACCGTCATACCAGGTTGAATATTTTCACTATCAAAAGATAGGATCTCAATTCCCTCTTGTTCTAATCCCCGTTGAGTAAAGGTGTATTTATCAATGTCTGACCCAAGGACTTTGCAACCCTTATCATGTAAGATCAAGGCTAAAGCACTCATACCAGTACCTTTAATACCAACGAAAAAATAGGTAGTATCCATATTCATTACAAATATCCTCTTTTCTATTCTCCACTTTTATTAGTCTACCATATTCACTAAGAATTGTATCTAACTTTGATATTTCAAACAACTTAACTTTCTCTTAATTTAGCCAATCCTTCTGGAGTCAAAAAGACGTCCCGCGGTTTTGAGCCTTTTGCTTCAGAAATATATCTTTTAGCTTCAAGGTCTTCAACAATACTTGCAGCACGATTATAGCCTACAGAAAAGACTCGTTGTAATTTAGAAGTCGAGATCGCCTCTTCATTAACAATGTAATCTAAGACTTGTGGCATCAACTCGTCTTCATTCTCTGATTCGATTGCTTTTTCTTTAAGGCCATCCGGGTCAAAAGCAAATTCTGGCTGACCCTGAGTACGTACGAAATCAGTGATACGATCGACCTCTTCGTCAATAAATGTTCCTTGCAAACGAATTGGTTGACCAGCACCATTACCAAGATAAAGCATATCACCCTTACCTAATAGGCGTTCAGCTCCGGAGGAATCCAAGATCGTACGTGAATCGACCTGACTGGCGACCATAAAGGCCACACGTGTCGGAATATTATTCTTGATAGTTCCGGTCACAACATCGACACTTGGGCGCTGTGTAGCAATCAACAAGTGAATCCCTGCAGCGCGTGCCTTGGCCGTGATACGTGCGATATAATCTTGAACCTCAGAAGCAGCAACCATCATCAAGTCAGCTAACTCATCGATCACGATCACGATATATGGCATTTTTAATCCAAAGTCTCCAGCAGCCACCGCTTTTTCATTAAAACTATCAATGTTACGCGCTCCACTTGCGGCTAAACGTTCATATCGTTCATCCATTTCTTTTACGACCCATTTTAGAGCTGCCGCAGCTGACTTAGGATCAGAAACAACTGGCGCTAAGAGATGCGGAATATTTTGATATGGTGCCATTTCAACTGCTTTGGGATCGATCAACAACAGTTTAACTTCAGATGGCTTAGCCTTATAAAGGATCGAAACTAACAAGCTATTGATAAAGACTGATTTACCAGAACCAGTCGCACCAGCGATCAGGCCGTGTGGCATTTTTTTCAAATTAGTAACCTGTGGCTTACCAAAAAGATCGACACCTAAAGCGACTGTCAATGGTGAACGTGCCGATTGAAACGCGCTAGACTGCAAAACTTCCCGCAGCATTACCGGACGAGATTTCTTATTTGGTATCTCGATTCCTATACTACTTTTACCCGGGATCGGCGCTTCGATTCGAATATCTTTGGCTGCTAAGGCTAGTTTCAAGTCATCCGTCAAATTAGTAACTTTATTGACTTTTACTCCGCGGCCTAAAGTGATCTCAAATTGTGTCACTGTCGGACCGACCGTCCAATCTTTGACCGTTCCATCAACATGAAAAGCTTGTAAAGTTTCATTTAAAACATCAGCTTCTGACAAAACCCATTCATCCATTTGCGGATCGTCTTCGACCACTGGTTCAGGCAACAAAGATATGTCTGGAAATTGATAAGTATTTTTCTCTGTTAAAGCTTCGCCGTCTGTCCCATCTTGAGTCTGATTTTTTTCTTTAAATAAAGAAAGATCACGTTGGTCGTTTTGTTCAAAATCGATAATATCAGCTAAAGAGCGATTCAAAGCACGTGAATTTTGTGGCAAATTTTCTGTATTCTGTGAAGATTGATCTACACTATTTTTTTCAACCTTAAATTCTTTACTTTCAAAATGCTCTTCGTCCTTTTTTGCAACTTCCTCAGGTTCATCTACCGAATCATCTGTTTCTATAATGCTATCGTTATTAGTTGATTCATCAAAAACAGATGCCAAATTTTTTTGTTTTTGAGTTGCATTTTGCGTTGCAGTTTTTTCGCTCGGATCATCGTTTGAAATATTTGCTCCACTAATCCGCTCGTCATCATCTAAAGTGCTATCTGAAAAACTTTGAGTAAGATGAACTGGCGCTTTTTCGTGTTCAATTTCAGTTTGATCAGTCATTTGAGTGCCTGACTGGTCTGTGGTCATAGCTTTTAGTGCAGTACCTTGAACTAATGTTTGTTTCTGTTTTTCTAATTCCGACTGCGCTGAATCCGTAGCGTTTTCAGCTATTTCTAGTTGACTTGAAGGTAGGAAGGTTTCTGTATTTAATGTATCATCAGCAACTTCTTCTTGATCCGGTTGATCAGTTTCGGGTATTTCTTCAACTTGGTCAACTTGATCATTAGCATGATCAACAGCTGGTATAGTCAGATCAACCTCATCAAGGTCGGTTTCTGTTTCAAAATCTAACCAGTAATAGTCATCCACTTCTTTGTGTAATTCCTGACATAACCGTTCATATGAAACCACCACTTTAGCAGATGGATCAAAACGAACCAAATTCAAGAGGGACGGCGGAACATAAGACGGACGAAATGGGCGTGAACTAATGCCTTGTCTTGCATCAAAGTCTTTTTTTGTCCGTTCTTTTTGTCTGGTGACCTGATCAGACTTATGAACACTGATATC
Organism: Ligilactobacillus pobuzihii E100301 = KCTC 13174; assembly: GCF_000349725.1. Lineage (GTDB taxonomy): Bacteria > Bacillota > Bacilli > Lactobacillales > Lactobacillaceae > Ligilactobacillus > Ligilactobacillus pobuzihii. Next base: position 48,279 of record NZ_KB714702.1, on the reverse strand, counting down.
TTTTTTTCTATTTACTTTTTTAGATAAGGTCGCTTTGTTTTTTTGCAAGCTTTTAAGCCGGTAAAAAGCTGGACCATCATAATGATTCATAAGACTATCTTCCAATCAATAAAAAAATCGAGTAGTTTGCTCCTAAACTTAACGCTCCCTACCCGGCTATTACAAACTTTTACTACTTTGCAAACAAGCTGGCAGCTTGCTTAAAATCAAACGGTTGCCCTACTTGATATTCAGAAACAGGTAATTCAAGAATACCGCGTTTTTGAGGCGCATTTGGCAAGCCTAACTCACGCGCAGAGCAAACCATCCCAAAACTATCTTTTCCACGTAACTTACCTGGCCAGATAATCGCACCATTTGGCATCATTGCACCCACCTTAGCGATCACAACTGTTTGCCCAGCAGCAATATTAGGTGCACCACATACGATCTGCAAATGTTCGTCATTGTCCACCAATACCTTTAAAATATGCAAATGATCTGAATCAGGATGCTCAGCCATTTCTTCCACGTAGCCCACAACAAAGCCAGGCTTATCGTCTACAACAAGTTCAGGTTTAAAGCCTGCTGCAGAAAGTGCTTGATTTAACTGCGCTACTTGTTTTGTAGTTAACTTAACTTGGCCATTAGCATTCAAGTCCGAGACATAAGTCGAAACCTGAAAGAAATTAAAGCCTAGTGTTTGATCAGTTTTTTCATCATAAATTCGTACAATATCACTTTTTTTTTTCGTGCATTTCTGAGGTAGTGTCCTGATTTAAAACAACCATTAAGACATCCCCAGTTTGTGAAAAATTATAGCTTGCAATCAGCATAATCGAAATTCTATCTCCCTTATCTCAACAAATTACTTAGCAGCAGTTAAAAAGTCTTCAACTTCTTCTTTAGTTTTGCGATCTTTATTGACAAAACGAGCTGTTTCCTCACCTTTTTCGTAGACGATAAAACTTGGAATACCCATTACTGTCATTTCTTGGCAGAGGTCGATATTTTCATCACGATCAACTTGGATAAACGTATAATCAGAGAAATCTTTTTCAATTTCTGGCATAGCTGGTTTAATAAACCGACAATCAGGACACCAATCTGCTGTAAAGAACAGCACATATTTGCCATTTGTCAATTTTTCTTCTAATTCTTGTAAATTCATTTTAGGTAACATTTCCATGATCAAGGTCCCCCTTCTATTTACTAATTCAACTTATATCACTAAATAGCGCATAACAATATAATTATAATATATTTGGTCACAATTTCATATTATAATGTTTATCTTCTTCTATATTTGATTTTTCTTTAATTTTTCATTCTATCTTCAAAATAATTAGGACGTAAAATGGGCAGCTAATTTAAAGATCGGTTGCCCTTTTTGGCTGAATTTTTCTTCATACTCAGTCATTACGTTATCAACTGCTTCTGGCGAATCGTGCAAATCTAACCATACTTGGTCAAAGACCATTCCATAGTTATTCATTGATGTCAAAGAATATTCAAATAATCCGCGATTATCGGTCTTAAATTCCAAAGTACCATCTTTTTGCATAACCTGCTGATATTGTTTCAAAAAAGTTTGATATGTCAAGCGTCGTTTTGCATGGCGTTTTTTTGGCCACGGATCCGAAAAGTTTAAAAAGATCCCAGCCACTTCAGCAGGTGCAAACATTTCTGTTAAATCATTGCCATCACCACTCACTAATTGCAAATTAGGCAATTTTAGCTCTAGTTGTTTTTTTAATGCGATCCCAGTCGCAGTTGTTTGTACTTCGATTCCAACATAATTATGTTTTGGATCACGACGTGCCATTTCAGTAATAAATCGACCTTTCCCCATTCCGATCTCAATTAGTAGTGGCTGCTTTGTCGTGAAGCGTTCATCCCATTTGCCACGCAGTTTTGCTGGCTCTGTTACAACATATTGTGGGTTAGCTTCGATCAATGGTAAAGCCCAAGGTTTATTTTTTAATCTCATCTTATCCTCCGTCTGATTGTTAAACTTGCAAGCATCTTTTTAAATTGTTTTTAGTTTAATTAAAAATTTTACTCCAACAACAGTTGGTCATACCGCAAAAAAATCCCTCGGGGTATATCTCCCTAAGGGACCTTAATTTCAATCAATAAACAAATCATGCTTATGCCTTATCGCAACCAAGCGAAAGGATAAAACATCATCAATAATAAATGCATCTTACTTAAACTTAAAACTTTTCAAAAATTTCAAATGTCTTTTCTATTTTTAATATGTCTTGGTTCATTTCATGGAAACGACCACGCCGATAGTTTGACTTTGTATCCAAAAGGAGATTCATCAATGTATACCATTGAATACGAAACTCCATTGCCTCTGGTAATTGTTTTCCAAAATAGCTTTCTAACCATTGCTTCCAATCTGCGCGTGGGACATAGCGGCACATTATCATGCTAAGATCCTTTGCTGGGTCAGCAAACATCACTGATTCCCAGTCAACAAGATAAAGCTGGCCCGAATCTGACAACAAAAAGTTCTCACATTTCAAGTTGCCATGAGAGACTTCATAATCTTTTGTATCATATGCGGGTAAATGACTTTCAAGGAACTTAGCACATTTATGCAATAACGGATGTGCTAGAAGATCCGAAGAATTCCCCCGATAATACAGTGTCAAAAAATTTTCAGGGGTGTAATGTACACCACCAACTTTTTGCAGCATTTTCTTTAAAAGATCTGAATGATGAATGCGATGGATCAAAGAAACCACCTGCTTGGAACGCATTTCGTTGCGTTCCAAACACCGACCATTCATCCATTGCTGTGCTGTCAAAGTATCGCCTGTGTGCATCCGTTTTGACCAGATCAACTTAGGTGTGATCTCTTCTAGTGAAAGTGCCGCTAGAAATGGTGATGGATTTCGTTTCAAAAAGACTTTCTCTTTTTGCTTGATTCCCATATACGCTGTCCCAGTATCGCCACCGATTGGGAGCACCTGCCAGCCATTCTCTAAATCGAGATCCATCTTGGCAACGCTCCTTTTTCAGTTCGAAATTATCGATCCTTGTTCTAAGAATCAATCACTATATAAAGTCTACAAATTCACTTCGTCGCTGTCAAGACATTTTACTAAGGCGCGTTTTACTGTATATTCTTGCAATCAAGATGCTTTCAGCGACTAACAAAGTCAAGGCAGATAAGACTTTTACCAATCCTGGACCTTGAATAGCGATCGGTACAAAAAATAACATCGCACTAACAAAAAGTAGAGAAAACAGTACTTTAGAAAATGCAATAAACTTTTTTTGTATATTTATAGGATAAGTGTGCATAAATACAATTTCATCGTACACGACAAAAATAGGCATCAACTGAAAGCCTAGTAAATAAATAAAAACAGCTGCGATCAACAAAGCACCCCAGAAATTGTGAATAAAAAACAAGATAATAAAACACAAAAGAGTCAGGCGTAAATACAGATTGCTATATTCACCGCTGCGGACAAAAGCACGCCAAAATAAATACTTGAAAAATCCTTCAGAGTCAGTGCTGTATTGGGGTAAAAAGCGGTCCAAATAGAGCCTTCTCTTCGGTTTAGGCGTAACAGTCCGCACATCTGTAAACATGTTAAAGAAGCGATATAAACGCGCCAAACGCGCTGCTTCTTGATCGATCGCATACCGCCAGTCAAAAATTGCACCAGGCAGTTGTTTTCGATCATGTTCACTAATAATTACTAACATCAAAATAGCGATGATCGCGCCAATATAAGTTGGCAAATATACACTAACTATCAAAACTACCGCTGGTAACAACCAAGAATATACTGCTTCGAATTTAGCACTACGTTTCTGTGGCAAAAATAGAGCTGTGATCTGTGACTCTGTCCGGTTCACAGTCAAAACTAACTGAGTTAAAGCCAGTAAAATTATGTTTAAACCACTCATCTTTGCAGCAAATAATAAAAACGGTGTCAGCAATAAATAGCACGCCACTTGGACAGTCAATGCGACTAAAGTACTATATGACCATGAACTTTTTAGATAACCTCTGATCTGGTGTTCTTGAGGTAACAAGAAGACTTTATCTGGCTCTTGCAAAAAAGTTGCAATTTGATTGGTGTGTAAAATAAATAACAAGAACAAAATTACAGCTGGCTGCGCCCACCACATATTTTCACTACCAGATAAAGACTTTAAAAAATTAGAGTACGACAATCCAAAAGCACCGAATAAAAACAATAGTGCTATTACAAAATGATCATTAAATACATAGCGCAAATATTTTAGTAACATCTTCTGGTATGAACTACGTCTGTTTTTCCAAATCTCATTCATAATTACCGCCTCACTTATCCGTCATGTTCAAATAAATATCGGACAATGAAGATTTTGGCTGATTACTTTGTGCTTGCAGATCGCTCAACGTACCTGACGCTAACATCTGGCCTTCATCGATCATCACAAAACTATCACATACTTCTTGGGCTGTAGTTAAAACATGTGTTGACATTAAAATCGCAGTCCCTGCCCTTTTTTCTTCATCTAACAGATTTAGTAGGTCTCTGGTAGCCAGCGGATCTAAACCTAAAAACGGCTCATCCACTAATAATAAGTCAACATCTGGCAAAAGCGCACATACGATCATTACTTTTTGTTTCATCCCTTTGGAAAAATTGATCGGAAACCAATCTAATTTATTATCCAACCTGAATATCTTAAGATAACGATCGGCTTTTTCCCAGGCAACTTTTTTATCTAACTGATAAGCCATCATAGTCAGCTCAATATGTTCTTTTAAAGTTAATTCTTCATATAAGACCGGTATTTCAGGTATATAAGCAATTTTTTCCTTGTAGCTACCAGCATCTTCTTGTAAAGAAACCCCATTTAAAACAATTGACCCCTTCATCGGCTTTAATAAACCAATAATATGATTGATCGTCGTCGATTTACCAGCGCCGTTTAGACCGATCAGACCCACTAATGAATTGCTAGGGACTTTAAATGAAATATCTTTTAACACAGAAATCGACGAATATCCCCCTACCAAATTATTCACTTCTAAAGCCATTCTTTTCTTCCTCTCATGACACCACCTTAAAATACCAACAGCATTTTAACGATGGTCGTTATTTTAATTGACATTTCCTGATCACTTTTAGTACTTTATGTTTACTAACTAATTTAACAAAGTACCACACTTAACTTAGAAGTCATAGCAGATGGGCTCAAATTGACTTCTTATCTTTAAGTTGTAATTCATCATGTTATCATAGTTGAATTATAACATTAGATTTTTAGACCTCCAACGGCTTAAAAATAATCTGATGTAGTGTATACTGGACTTAATACTAATACTATACATTGAAAGAAGGTCTCAATTACATGGAAGATTGTGTTTTTTGTAAAATTATTAATGGAGATATCCCTAGTACTAAAGTGTACCAAGACGACATTGTAACTGCATTCCTAGACTTATCGCAGGTTACCCCGGGACATACTTTGGTCGTGCCTAACAAGCATGTAAAAGATATTTTTGCATACGATCCTGACTTAGCAACTGCTGTTTTTTCACGGATCCCTAAGATCGCGCGCGCAATACGTGATTCAAATAAAGACATTGCCGGACTGAATATCTTAAACAACAATGGTAAGGTGGCATACCAGTCGGTCTTCCACTCACATATTCACTTAGTGCCTCGTTACAGTGACCAAGATGGCTTCAGTATGCATTTTACCGATAATTCAGATAAATATAGCAACGAACAGCTACAAGAGATTGCTGAAAACATTGCTAAAAACATCGAGGAGTGAATTACATGAAAAAAGAACAAGTCTTTACCATTTTAGGTGGCAGCGTCTTATTAGGACTACTTATGTATCGTAAACAAAAACGCCAGCAAAAACCTGCTCAAACCTTAGCTAAGGATAATTCCTTAAAAGCTGCCGTAAAAAACACAGTAGTTTCAGCTAAAAACTTGGGTCCAGAATTAAAAAATACCATGGGAACTATCGAGGAGATCAAAACTGAGATCAACCAATTTACAGCTGATATTGAACCTCAACTCAAAAAATTAACTAAAGATGTTGAAAAGTTTCAGAAATAATTTTTAAGATAATTAAATTAATTTAAATTTAACTAGGCACATATTAACGAAAAACAAACTGTGTTATAGTAATACCGTTAGTCTTGTGAATAATGAGGCCTAAATCTTACAGAAACGGATGTGTTCACGGAATGAAAAAATGGTTAACTGGTTTAGCCGCAATCATGATGACCTTTAGCTTGGCAGCATGCTCGAAAACTGTAGCTACTACTTCAGGTGGTAAAGTCACTGAAAGTGAGTATTATGACAGCATGAAAAAGACTTCTCAAGGGAAGCAACAGCTACAACAAATGATCTTAAATAAAGTGCTTGAAGGAGATTATGGTAAGAAAGTTTCTGACAAAAAAGTTGATAAGCAATACAACGCAGCCAAGAAACAATACGGTAAATCCTTCGATTCTGTTTTACAACAAAGCGGTTTTGACAAAGCTTCATATAAAGATCAATTACGTTCTTCTCTCTTGTTGCAAGAAGCAGTCAAAGATCATACTAAAATCACTAATAAGGATCTAAAGAAACAATGGAAGTCTTATCAACCAAAGGTTACAGTTGGTCATATCTTACTTAAGGGCGATGACAACGGTAAGAAAAAAGCCGAAGATATTATCGACAACCTGAATAAAGATGGCAGTTATAAGAACTTTAAGGCCTTAGCTAAGAAGAATTCTACTGATGATCAAACTAAAAACAATGGTGGTAAACTACCAGCATTTGACAACACTGACACAAGTTTAGTTGGTGACTTCAAAAAAGCAGCTTTCGGCTTAAAGCAGGGTAAATTCACTACAAAACCAGTCAAAACAAGTTATGGTTACCATGTGATCTACTCGATCAAGAACCCTGGTAAGGGCAAGATATCTGATCATAAAGCAGAACTTAAAAAGCAGATCTTAAACGAGAAGATGCAAGACCAATCATATATGCAAAAGATCATCTCTAAAGAGTTGAAAAATGGTAAAGTTAACATTAAAGACGATGACTTAAAAGACATCCTAGCTGACTATATCAATCCTGATAATTCTAAGTCTAAGAATACTCAGAACGCTCAGTGATCATTTAACTAATGAAAAATACCGTAGTACTGAAAAATCCAGTGCTACGGTATTTTTTATTCATCGCTAATTGATTTTATTATTACTTTTATCTTGCGGTTGGTAGAAATTCCGACGATCCATACCAAAAATGCGCTCAGTGTAGTCTCCTGGTTCAGTATGGTCAAGTGCCTTTCGCATCATTTGGATCGAGGCATCTAAATCATCAAGATGATGCAAGATCTCAGCTTCCATTAGATGTGGTTGGACTGGAGAACCATATTCCAACAAACCATGATGAGAAACGATCATATGGCGTAATAAAACAGCATCTTCAGACATCTTATCGATTCCTAATTGTTCACACGCATTGGCAATTTCTTCATCAACCAAAACGATATGACCAAGCAAGTTTCCAGGAACAGTATACACAGTGGCAACCGGACCGGATAATTCCAACGACTTACCTAAGTCATGCAAGATTGCTCCTGCATATAACAAAGATTCGTTAATATCCGGATATTCCTTGACGACCGCATGAGCTAAGCGCAGGATCGATAAAGTATGAAATGCTAATCCACCCGCAAAATCATGGTGGTTTTTCTTAGCAGCTGGAAAACTGAAAAATTGATCATGATATTTTTTCAAAAGATATCGCACGATCCGGTTCCACGTCGGGTTCGTGATCTCGAAAATAATTTCATCAATTTCTTTTTCCATATCTTGTGTAGATTCTGGTGCACTTTGTAAATAAAGTCGTGGGTCAGAAGGCTCATCTTCATTTGCTAAACGCATTTTAAAAATTTTGATTTGTGGGTTTTGTTGGTAAACTTCACGCTTACCTTGTAAAGCCACGACCCTACCAGCTTGAAATTGCGCTACGTCTTCTTCTGAAGCATCCCAGAATTTAGCACTGATCTCACCGGAACGATCTGCGAAGTTAAATGCAATAAATTTCTTGCCATTCTTTGCGATCCTTACATCAGCACCTTTGATCAAAACAAACAGTGCCATGTTGTCATCAACTTGATAGTCAAAGATCTTTTTTGTTTCCAAAATTTGCCTCCTGTTTTGCAGTACTTGTTAATTTTTAAAACTAAATTTAATATATATTTAGTGTCCCTTGTCTATTTTACCAGTCTCAGCAATTAATTGAAAAAAGAAAGTGAGACAAAAGATATTTTGAAGCCGATTTGAAACGATGATAACGATGATCGCGTTATTTTGAATCGTAGCGAAACGAAGAATCAAAATAACGCAATCATTGTTACAGTATAGCTTTAATCTTTTGGAACATGTTTAAGGGGCCGTCGATCTATCCCATTAAAATGGTTTAGATCGACGGCCCCTTTAGGATCGGACAGCTAATTATGTCCCAGTTCCTTCAAAATAATTTTTAGAAAGTATACAATTCACTAACTGGTTTAAAGATAATCTTGTTGATTTCTTCAAAAACACCATTCATAGCTTGTTCTTTTTCCATCAAACTAGATAAGCTGTCATAGCCTTGAGCTTCTTCAGCAAGTGCCTTGATCTCGTTGACATCGTCATCCGAAAGATCACCTTGCATTTGTTTCGTTTGCAACTTCTTTTGTGCGTCTTGCACACGCTTAAAGCAATCATAAGCCTCAGGTTCTGCTTTAAGTTTAGCCATTGCGGCCGAAAGATCAAGATATTCTTGAGTCTGACGTAAATCTTGTTCAAGCTTGTTTGCTGAATCGTAAATATTGATCACGTAAGTGTCCTCCTTGCTTGTACTAGTAAATATTGTAACATTATATCATCGATGACCAAAGGCTTTTCTTAGATGATTTCAAAAATTATCAACGACCCAAAATACTTTCCATGTATTCTTTACCCTTTTGCGCCGCACTACTTGCTTTATCTTTCAAGTCAGAAGTACCTTGACTGATTTTATCCCGAATGTTTTCTCCAGCTTTTTGGACTGAATCCCACGATTTAGAACCATCACCGTCTTGACCAGACACACTATCATTATACCTTGATGAGGATGATTTAATATCAAATTTATTCTGTGCAGTATAAGGTAAAACACCTTCCATTTCAGTCTTAAACAAAGATGCGCCAGCGTTGGCTCCCACATTTGCGATCGAATATTTGGAAGAATCAAAGCCGATCCAAGTTGCCATAACAACATCAGGTGTATAGCCGATAAACCACTTATCATTATCATCATCGTTACCATTTTCTGCAGTGGTACTCTCAGTCGATCCTGTCTTACCAGCGATAGTATAGCCGTATGGTTTAGCAGATTGACCAGTCCCGTTATCGTAAACATCCATCATCATACTGGTCATTTGTTCAGCGGTCTTTTTAGACATGACCCGTTTTGATTTAACGTGTGATTTATCAACAACTGTTTTACCTTCTGAATCCACAATTTTCGTAATAAAATGCGGATCTTTACGGACACCTGAATTTGCGAAAGCTGTGTAGGCACTTGCCATTTGATATGGTGAGACTCCTTTTTTCAAACCACCTAAGGCCAAACTCAAGTTTTCGTCAGACTTATCTAACGGTATCCCAAATTTTTTAACAGAATTATATCCCTTTTTCACGCCAATTTTATTAAGTAACCAGACTGCCGAAGTATTCTTACTTAATGCTAATGCTTGGTACATCCGAATATCACCGGCATACTGATCATCCCAGTTATGTGGGGTGTAGTCGTTTTTACCATAAGGCTGTAATTTGTCTTTGACTTTCGAATCATAATGATAACCATTTTCGATAGCCGGTGTATACACAGCTAAGGGCTTAATAGTTGAACCAGGTGAACGAATCAAACCAGTTCCACGATTATATCCTCTGAAAACATGACTACCATCACGACCTCCAACTACGGCACTGACTCCGCCAGTTTGCGGATCCATTGCGATCGAACCAGCTTGGGCTTTTGTGCCATCGCTAGCTGCGCTTGGAAACAATGAAGAGTCGGCAAATGAAGACTGCATTTTTTCTTGTTGATTTTGATTTAAAGACGTATAGATCTTATACCCTTTATTCATAATTTCTGATTCTGACAAGCCATAATCATTAATAGCTTCATTGATCACAGCATCAAAATAATATGGATACTTGTAGCCAGACTTGTATTCATAAGTATCGTTTAAAACGATGCCTGTTGCCTGGTATTGTTTAGCGTCAGTACTCGAAACTTTATCATTTTCAACCATCGTTTCCAAAACTACATTACGTTTTTGGCGCGCCTTTTGCGGATTATCGATTGGATTATACTGTCCCGGGTTCGACAACATAGCAGCTAAAGTAGCTCCTTGCGGTACTGTTAACTGACTAGCATGCACTCCAAAGTATTTTTGTGAAGCATCTTCAACCCCCCACACACCATTACCAAAATACGCATTATTTAAATACATCGTTAAAATGTCGTCTTTGCTATAATCATTTTCAACTTGCATCGCAATAAAAATTTCTTTTGCTTTTCGTGTAAAAGTCTGTTCCTGTGATAAGAAAGCATTTTTGACCAACTGCTGAGTCAGTGTACTACCACCACCGCTAATATAATTAGCGCCAGTAATTTTATTTTTGACCAATAGCCATGCTGCCCGTCCTAAACCCTTGATCGAAAAACCATATTCATGGTAAAAATTACGATCTTCGCTAGACAAAACGGCGTTCGAAACATTTTTTGATATATCATCTTTAGACACCCATGTTCCCTTTTGCGAGTACAAAAAACCAGCTTTTTGATTTTTTTCATCGTAGACCTCAGTCGATTGCTGTAATGCTGACCTTAAGCCAGAAACATCGGTCGTTTTAGCCACATATACCAGATAGATACTCGTAACTAAAAAGATACTTAAAAAGGCAATTATTAACCATCGCCAAATCTGAAATCTACTCCATTTTGCACACAGCCACTGCCAAAAAATACTCCAATATTTTTTAAGCCATTGCTTTAAATTATTCCAAAATGATGAATCATTCATATTTATTTTTCCTCTTATACAATATTATTAGTCTTTTATATCCTATCATATTTGTACCCGATATTAGCAGTTATCCGTCTTCTTAAAAAAGATTTAGCACTTGTAAACACTAAAAAGACCGCTCTGCAAACTATAAACATCCACAAACCAGTCAAAATATTGTAGAATTTCTGATCACCAGTAAAAGATAGTACTTTTTATTTACTAATGTTTTCAACGAAATAACGTGTAACTTTCTGCGCACTTTCATTATCTGGACTAAATAAAACAACTGTATCATAGCCAGCTAGCGTACCAACTATTCCTGACAATTCATCATCATCGATCAAAGCTGCCAAAACATTCGCATTACGTGGCGTAGTCTTAACTATATTTACAAACTGGACATTAGTGACATCTGTGACAATATCGCTGATTGTTTCTTTGATTCGTTGTTTAGGATCTGAATAATCTTGTTTTAACAAAACATAGTAAGAGGATCCATCTGGTTTTGTTTGCTTAATAATTTTCATCTCGCGAATATCCCGAGAAACTGTGGCCTGAGTCGCATGGATTCCCGCATCTTCTAAGGCTTGCAGTAGACCCTCTTGGTTAGTGATTTTATTTTTTTTGATCAAGTGTTCAATTTTTTGTTGCCTGTCTTCTTTTTTCATACTGACCTTCCTTATGTCACATTCACTCTAATAGCAAATTAATAGTGTCTAAAAGGCCAACAGTCAAACTTAAACGACCGCCGGCTTTCTCAACCAACTATTATAACAGAATCATGCTAATTAAAAAGGTTAATTTAGTACTAGCAGTTGATCTAAAGACGTCTTTTTCATGATCAATTTACGTGATCTAGCATTCAAAATCCCATTTTCACGGAACTTTTTAATAGTTTGACAAACAGTCGCTGTACTCGTATTAGCAAAAGATGCAATTATACGATAAGTTAAAACGGTTGGTAACAAAACATCACCGTTGACAAGTTGGCTACCACAATCATTCGCAAAATAAATCAAAATGTTTTTGATCCGTTCCGAAATTTTACCCTCCAAACAAAGTTGTTGCATTACTTTTTGCAAAAAATATTTTTTCAATAAGCTTTGATGAATAATTTTAATAAAATGTCTATGTGTATTTTCTAAATAATCAAATCTTTTTAAAGGGAGTGATAAAATAGTCAAATTTTGGCAAGCGTGAGCCACTATAAATGAGCTTTGCTGTTCGGGTAATTCTAAATCTGAAGGAAAATACATTCCATGTTTCAAATATGTAAAAGCACCTTGACCATTAGCACAAAAATCTTCTAGTAACAAAGAACCATCTATCAACCATAAAATATGATTTCTTTCAAAAGCATCATATTTTACTTCAAATTTGGTACCAGCCCTATACCTTAAGACAGCGCCATCTACTCCCAGTATCCTTTTCTCACTTAAATCAAATTCAGAAACATTTTCTAAAATATCACTAACTTCGTTTTCTAATAATGAATTCGTCGCTGTTTTCATGTTAATTTTTATAATCGGATGTTATATGCGGCATGTTTACATCAGATTATAAGCCTCCCTACTATTTCTAAAATGCATAAAAGTAAGCATCTTTTTTATTTTTATTTTATGATTTATTAAATACTATTATTATATCACCGTGATATTATTTTGTGCAAATTTTAATTTGATATCAAAAAAAGATAAAAACCTGATAAATATATATTCATAAACAAAAAGGTTTTCACATTCCTGAAATAGTTCCAGTAAGTGTGAAAACCTTATTGTAGAAAATGAGTTTTAGTTCAAATACCCGATAAATTACATTTCGTTTGGAGCATTAACACCTAATAAGCGTAATGATTCCTTAAGGACAATTGCGACACTAGCTACCATTGCCAAACGAGAATCTTTTTGGTCATCATCAGTTAAGACCTTTGTGTGCGCATAATATTTATTGAAGGACTTAGACAGACGAATCGAGTATTTAGCAATCACAGATGGCTCATACTCTTCAACTGCACGTCCGACCATAGCAGGGAAATTGGATAATTGACGAACAACTTCCCATGACTCTTCATCATTCAAGCCGGCAAGCTGAGCATTTTCAAGGTCAATATTACCTGCTTTACGTAAAATACTCATTGCACGAGCGTGAGAGTATTGTACGTATGGACCAGTTTCTCCTTCGAAACGAACAACTTCTTCCAAGTTAAAATCAAAGTTATTCAAACGTTCGTTTTTCAGATCATGAAAAATAACTGCACCCACACCCACGTCTTCAGCGACCTGGTCTTTATTTGGCAAATCAGGATTTTTTTCAGCAATTTGTTTTTTAGCTAAGTCAACCGCATCATTCAAAACGTCTTCTAGTAAAATGATGTTGCCTTTCCGTGTTGAAAGCTTCTTACCACCTGAAGTGATCAAACCAAATGGGATATGATGAATATTGTCAGCCCACTCATAGCCCATTTCCTTTAAAACAGCTTTTAACTGCTTGAAATGGTTCGTCTGCTCATTACCAACAACGTACAAGGATTGTGCGAAATTGTAAGTCCGATATCTATACAAAGCAGCAGCCAAGTCACGGGTAATGTACAAAGTAGTCCCATCAGTCTTTTTGATCAAAGCGGGGTTTAACCCATATTTTTCTAAGTCAACGATCTCAGCACCGCGACTTTCTTGAAGCAAGTTTTTTTGTTCCAATAAGTCAACGATCTCATCCATTTTATCATTATAAAAAGATTCACCATTGTATGAATCAAAATCAATACCTAATTTTTGGTAGATGGACTTAAAGAACTTAAGTGATTCGTCTCTGAACCATTGCCATAAATTAGTTGCTTCTTCATCACCATTTTCTAGCTTTTTGAACCAAGCACGAGCCTCATCATCAAGTTCCGGTTGTTTCTCGTCTACTTCATGAAAATGGACATAGTATTTCAATAAAGTATTGATCGGGTCTTTACGAACCTCTTCTTCACTTCCCCACAACTTGTATGCTTCGATCAATTTACCGAACTGCGTGCCCCAATCACCTAAATGATTGATTTTGATCGGATTATAGTTTGCTTTTTTCAAGAGTTCTGCTAACGAATTGCCGATCACAGTTGAACGTAAGTGGCCCATCGACATTGGTTTAGCAATATTAGGCGAAGACATATCGATCGGCACATTACCAGCATGACCTAGATCTTGTTGACCATACCCTTCTTTTTTCTGTAATATAGCGGCTAAAACATTTTTGCTGAAAGATTTCTTGTCTAAGAAAAAATTAACGTAAGGTCCAACTGCTTCTACCTTATCAAAACCATCTTGGTCGATTTTTTCAACTAATTCTGGGGCGATCTGTTGTGGTGCTTTCCGATAAACTTTGGACAAAATAAATGCTGGAAAAGCATAGTCCCCTAAGTCATAAGATTTTGGCACTTCGATCTTAGACATAACTTCGTCCAATGATAGCTGCCCATCTGTTGCATCAACGATCGCTTGTGCTACTAATTTTTTTTGTTCCATAACAATTTCCTCCTGCTATTTAGTTGTTAAAAATCACTTTGTTCAAACACACTGTCACTTAAAGTTCACTTGGGTTGTTAATAAGTACCAATTGGCGTTTTCTTAGCCAAAACGGCCCTAATAATCAGTTACTGCCTAGCCGTCTTTTAACTTAGGGTACAAAAAAAGTCCCCTGCAAATACACTGCAAGAGACGAGATAACCCGCGGTACCACTCTAATTGATTAATGATCCACTCATAAATATTTTTGATCGACTTCTAAAAGGTACGATTCAATAGCTTACACTATCTGGCTTCCACCGACCCAGACTCGCTTTGTGCTGCCCCTACCTACTAGTCTTCATTATTGAAGCAATTAAAAATTTAGTATTTATTAGAAAAATAAAACGATAAAAAAACACCTTCATTGTTGAAGATGTCATCGTCAAGCGGGTAACGAGAATCGAACTCGCGACATCAGCTTGGGAAGCTGGAATTTTACCACTAAACTATACCCGCAACAACAAGAACTAGTATAGCATAGCATCCCTAACTTGTCACTATCTTTATGCAGAAACTTTCTTCATGTTACCTAGACGAACGATCGCCCGATTATGAAAATCAGTTACTGTCACATTATCACTTTTGTCAAACTTATCGATCGAAACCATCGCTGAATTATCATAAATCTTTTCGATGGTACCAACAAAATCATGTTTTAATGAACCAAATTTTTTGCAATTTACTTGATCCCCGATTTTTAATGTCGTTTCCATTGTTTCACCCCTTACCAACTTATCTCAAGCAAAATAAACAGCGGTAGTCAAATAACCTAAACTGCTTTGCTCCGATAAACACGAATTGCATATTAACAAAACTTACTCAAAAAAGCAAGTGGTTTTAATTATCTGTCAGTAGATCAGACTGCTCATCTTTTTCCTTTTGCCGTCTCTTTAACATTTTAACTGACTGAACATACGATGTGATCAGAACTAAACATGAACCGATCCAAGCTAATGGACTAGCGAAACATGCCCCAGCATAGCCGAACCTTGTTGCCAAGAATAAAGCTGCACCGATCCGCATCGCAAGTTCGGCGATCCCAGCCAAAGTTGGCACAATACTTTTTCCTAAGCCTTGCAGAGTATTCCGGAAAATAAACAAGACCGCTAGTAATGGATAAAATGAAGCATTCACATTAAAGTAGATCTGTGACAAAGATAAAACGCCGGGATTTGCGTTACCAACGAAAATCGTCACCATATTCTGTCCGAAAATAATCATTAATAAGCCAGCAGCAATACTAAAGCCAACTGACATAGTCACTGCAGATTTAACCCCTTTTAAAATACGGCCATACTCAGCAGCACCATAGTTCTGGGCGGTATAAGTTGCCATTGCAACACCGAACGAACTCATCGGTAAAGTAGCGATCTGGTCGATCTTACTAGAAGCTGTCGTAGCTGCAACAGCTGTCGTACCTAAGGAGTTCAAGGCTGATTGGATCATGATCGAACCGATCGCAATAATGGACGACTGGAAAGCCATTGGAAAGCCAACATTTAAGTGACTTGTGATCATTTTGAGGTTGATCTTTTTAAAATCATACCAGTGAATCTGTAATAATGGAATCTTCTTAATAATATAGAGCACACATAACAACACTGAGAACAACTGCGCTACTAATGTAGCGAAACCAGCACCAGCAACCCCCCAATGAAAGACTATAATAAATAGCAACTCCAACAAAACATTTAACACGGCTGCGATGATCAAGAAATAAAGTGGTGTCCGACTATCACCAAGACTTCTAATAATATTGGCCAACAAGTTATAAGCCATCTGGATCCCAATACCACCAAAAATAATGGTACTAAAAGTCTGCGCATTTTCCTCAATTTCAGCAGGCGTATTCATTAACATCAAAATGTCATGAATAAAATAAACACTTAAAAATGTCAAGATAGCTGTAACTATCAAACTGATCACAATACTAGTTGCGAAACTTTCGCGCACTTTGCGGTAATCATGTGCACCAAAAAACTGCGCAGTCATGATCGACAAACCTGCAGTCATCCCCTGAGCAAATCCGATGATCAAAAATTGAATACTACCTGTTGAACCAACGGCGGCCAAAGCATTCACACCTAAAGTTTGTCCAACGATGATCGTATCAGACAAGCTATATAACTGTTGAAATAAATTACCGATCAACAGTGGTATCGCAAATGTTAGGATCAATTTAATTGGACTGCCTTTGGTTAATTCTTTCACTGTAAGGTCCCCCCTATAAAAACAAAGCACAGGCAAGCTAAGAGAACTCGAGCACTAACCGCCTTGGGCATCAAACCGTGTTTTTTTGCGAATTGATGTCAAAAGTAGTTAGGCACAGGGTTCGGCTTGCTGCAGCTCGACTAAAAAATTCTTCTCACAACTGAACCAAACCAAATTATTTAAATTCAAAATAATAACCGTTATTTTTAATAATGATCGTTGACCCACCTTTGTACTAATTGCAAAAAAGCGTGAGTCGATGGAGTCTGTTTTTCCTCACTTTGAGATACAACAGCGATCGTACGTTTAAACGATTTTGAAAAAGGATAGACTCTCACGTTACCCGATAAATTCTGTAAAGCTAATTCAGGCAAGATCCCCAAACCTAGCCCACTTTCGACCATCGCAATGATCGAAGCGTCATCGATACTATATTGGATCGAATTCACCGAAACATTATAAGCATCTAGCGCCCTTTTAGTTTCACGGTCATAATCGATTTGTTGCAAAATAAATCGTTCATTTTTAACGTCTTCTTTAGTGATCGTTTGTCCATTGTGTGGAACGAAATCACTTGGAGCAATACAATAGATTTGATCTTCATGTAGTGGTACTACATTCAAATTTTCAGCGATCGGCAAAGCAGAAAAGCCAATATCGATACGGCCTAGGCGAACTTGTTCAGTTACCCTGTTAAAGTTACCCTGCTCAATACTGATATCGATCTGCGGATGCTCTTGTCTAAAAGTTCGAATGATATCAGGTAACCAATTGATACAAACGCTACTAAAAGCACCCAATCGGATCTTACCAGAATTAAGCCCCTTGATTCGATCAGCCTCTTCATGTAATTTGGTTTCAGTATTTAGTATTTCCTGCACGATCGGTAAAATTTTGGCGCCATCTGGTGTCAAAGTCACACCGGTCCGATTACGAATAAACAAAGGAAAATCCAACTCATTTTCAAAACCAGCAATCGAATGACTGATCGCCGATGGGGTCACGTTCAACGTTTTTGCTGCAGCCACAAAAGTTTTTTGCCGGGCAACTTCACTAAATGCTTGATAGGCAAACTCTGTCATCGACCCTTGCTCCTTCCCACATTAAATGTTAAAGTACACCCCTTTTGTGGGCTAGTCAAACGATATAACTTCAACAAAAATAATTTGTAAGAAACGACTAAATATTCCCACTGGGTGTACTTTGAATAATTATTTTAACCCTACTCGCTCAAAGATCTCATCCACTCGTCTTAAATGCCAATGATAATCGAATGCTTCGTCTAAAGTAGCTTGGTCTAATTTATCAGTAATTTCTGGATCTTCTTCTAACAAAGTCCTAAATGAAATCTGCTCGTCCCAAGACCGTGCAGTCTTAGGCTGGATCAAATCGTAAGCATCCTCACGGCTCATCCCGGCATCTATCAATTTCAATAACACACGGCCACTATAGATCAAGCCAAATGTTTTATCCATATTTTTCTTCATTGTCTCAGGAAAAACTGTTAGGTTTTTAAGGATATTACCAAACCTATTCAACATATAATCTATCAGGATGGTGGTGTCTGGCAAAATGATCCGCTCAGCTGATGAATGTGAGATATCACGTTCATGCCATAAAGAAACGTCTTCATAGGCTGTCATCACATGACCACGGACAACACGTGCTAAACCACAAATGTTTTCAGAACCAATCGGGTTACGCTTATGCGGCATAGCCGAAGAGCCCTTTTGTCCCTTACTGAAATGCTCTTCTACTTCACGAGTTTCCGTTTTTTGCAAACCACGGATCTCCGTAGCGAATTCTTCTAAGCTAGTTGCGATCAAGCCCATCACAGAAACGTATTCAGCATGCAAGTCACGGGGCAAGACTTGACTCGAAATTTCTTGAGCCCGGATACCTAATTTATCACAGACATATTTTTCAATGGATGGATCGATATTTGCGAAACTTCCAACGGCGCCACTAATTTTGCCAGCTTCAACACCTTTGGCAGCATGTTCAAAACGCTCAATATCACGGTTGATCTCTGAATACCAACGTGCTAGTTTTAAACCAAAAGTCGTAGGTTCAGCGTGCACCCCATGTGTACGTCCCATCATAACAGTATATTTATATTCATTAGCTTTATCAGCAATAATTTGTTTGAACTTCTTCAAGTCGGCACGTAAGAGGTCGTTGACTTGTTTTAGCTGGTAGCCATAAGCTGTATCAACTACATCTGTACTAGTTAAACCATAATGGACCCACTTTTTTTCATCACCCAATGATTCAGAAACACAACGTGTAAAAGCAATCACATCATGATGTGTTTTTGCTTCTATCTCAGCGATCCGTTCCACGTTAAAAGAAGCATTGTTGCGAATTTTCTTAACATCATCTTCAGGGATCATACCTAGCTTAGACCAGCCCTCATCTGCGGCGACTTCTACAGCAAGCCAGCAATTATATTTAGTTTGGTCATTCCAAATAGCTGACATTTCTGGACGTGTATATCTTGAAATCATTCGTTTTTTCTCCTTTATTTATGCATGTTTGATATTTTCGTTAAGCTTTACTGGACTAATTATACATTTCAAACATAAATCGTACCAGTTTTTATTGAATTTTTCTCAATCTAATTTGATCGATCTAAACTATGTTTCCGCATCTACTTTCATCTTAAGATTGAAAAGCCCTCCTGGTCAATGTAAAATAGTAAAAGCATATTAATTAAAACGTAAACGGAAGAACAACAATTAGGGATCTTCTTTTGTCGAGAAAATTTCCATTAGCAACAGATCAACTGGTCCATGTTTTTCCGAACTTATATCAAAGGAGTTGTCCCAGCTTGATCACTTTAGCGGGAATTATCGGGTCTGGTAAATCTAGCTTGACCGAAATCTTAGCGCAAGAACTTGGCACAAAGCCTTTCTACGAACCTGTAGAAGACAACCCTGTCTTGCCATTGTTTTACCGAGGAAATGAGATCGCCGCAAAACGCAGAGCGAACGGAGAAAAAAATGTCTCAAATCCTTACGCATATTTACTGCAAACTTTCTTTTTGAATCGTCGTTTCAAGATGATCAAACAAGCTAAAAAAGAAAGTAATAATATTTTAGACCGTTCCATCTACGAAGATGCCATGTTCATGAAAATGAACACCGCAATGGGAAATGCCACTGAGATCGAATACGCGATCTACAAAGAACTCTTATCTAACATGTTGTCAGAATTACAATATGTCAGTGACGATCCGACCGAAGATCTAATGGTCATGATCAATGTCTCGTATGAAACCATGATCAAACGGATCAAAAAAAGAGGACGTGAGTTTGAACAAGTCGAAACCGATCCATCTTTAGTGAATTATTATCATAACCTCTTAGATTACTATAGCGATTGGGCAAGATCATATGATATCTCACCTTTTTTAATGATCGATGGCGACAAGTACGACTTCGTGGAAAATTTAGCGGACCGTGGGCATGTCTTGAATCAAATTGAAAGCAAACTCGTTGAATTAAATAAAATTTCAGCCGCTGATTTTGAACAGCTTAAAGCAAAGCGTAAGTTAAAATATTAAAATAAAAACAATGTGCGTGAGATAAAAGATGTTTTGAAACACGTTTAAAGGCCGCCAATCTATCCCATTAAATGGGTATTAGATCGGTGGCCATTTTAAAATCGTACAGCTAGTTATGTCCCAGCTCCATTGTTTTTATTATTTTTCAAATAACTATCTCGTTAATCTTCCGCCGCTTCAATTGCTTCTAAAATATTCTGCAAATTACGGCATTCATTAATTACGCTTCGACGTTTCTCATCATAAACCTTCAAAAAATCGGCAGCTAAATCAGAATTTTTAATTTTCGCACAAAAATTATCCAACTCTGCAGCTTCCGCCTCAGCTACTTGATAATCGCGCAAAATATCAAGCTTATTGCCCATGACAAAGCCTCCTAAAAATAAATTATTATCTTAAGACCAGAATAATCTACCACTTTTTAGGAGACTTGTTAATAGTTTTTGTTTACAATAACATTACATTTTCAAAGAAATTATCAAGCTATGTTGAACACTTATTAATCACACTTTCGGCCAGAGTATTTTTAGCCTTCTTTATGAGTCAGGCTAACAACATCCCGGGCGATCATAACTTCTTCATCCGTTGGGATGCGCATTACAGTGACACTCGAATCATCACCAGAAATAATACCAGTTTCACCACGTTTTTGATTTTCTTCTTCATTGATCGTGATACCTAAGAATGCTAAACGGTCCATGATAGCAGCCCTGATCTCGTCAGAATTTTCACCGACTCCAGCAGTAAAGATAATACCATCTAATCCGCCCATCTCAAATGCATATTGGCCAATGTATTTCACAACATCTTTGATCATGATATCAAGCGACAGCTGTGCACGATGATTTGCGTGAGCAACTTGCATAATATCACGACTATCAGGTGAAACACCTGAAATGCCTAAGAGGCCTGATTCTTTATTTAGCATATACACCATTTCGGTGATCGAATTAATGCCTAATTTATCCATCATATATGAAATCATCGAAACGTCAACATCACCAGAACGTGTGGCCATTGTGATCCCTGTCAGAGGTGTAAAGCCCATTGAAGTATCAAATGATTTTCCGTTTTTGATAGCACATAGCGAACCACCTGCACCCAAATGACAACTGACTAATTTCAAGTCTTCTAAAGGTCGTCCCATCAATTTAGCTGCTTCGCCTGCGACATAACGATGACTTGTACCATGGGCACCATATCTTCTGACCCCATACTTTTCATACCATTCATAAGGCACACTGTAAATAAAGTTTTCTTCTGGGATCGTTTGGTGAAAGGCCGTATCAAATACAACAACAGAAGTTGCGTGTGGCAAAATCTTTTTAAAAGCTTCGATACCGACTAAATTAGCCGGGTTATGTAACGGTGCCATATCAGCTATTTTGTGGATCTTAGCGATCACATCATCATCTACAACAACTGAATGATCGAAGTACTCACCGCCAGCAACCACTCGATGACCGACTCCATCGATCTCAGAGTAATTATGAATGATCTTTAATTCCAACAATAAATCCATTAGTATTTGGACAGCCTGCTTATGATTTTTAATATTATCTTTACGTTGAAATTTTTCTCCCTGGTTATGTTTGATCGTTGTAACAGAACCAGCCTGTCCGATCCGTTCGATCTGTCCAGAAGCGATCACTTTTTCTTCTGGCATGACAAATAGTTTAAATTTGAAGCTTGAACTTCCTGAATTAACAGCTAATATTTCCATAATTAATTAACTCCCCTAAATTTCTTTCGAATAAAGCGCTTACCTATGAATTATACAACGCTTGTGAAATTCTACAAGGGTAAATTCTAAAAATTACACATAGCATTGATTAAAAAAATCGAATACAATGTACAATATATCAGTTTTACGCAGGAGGAAATTTATTGTGTACGAAGAAAAATTTTTAAATATTATCTCCCAAAATGCCGAGATCAATGAAATTTTTACGATCCTTGAAAAAATGCATCTTCGTCAAGCAACTATTTGTGGCGGTACGATCCGCAACTTGATCTGGAATACATTGACTGAACGTCATTTCTCTTTAAAAATTGGCGATATTGATGTTTATTACCATGACCCCAGCCAATCATATGAAGATTACTTATTTACCCAAGAGATCCTCAACCAGAATCATTCACTTTATCTGTGGAATCTGCAAAACATTGCTCTAACCGCACGTCACGCCAGTCATATTCATTTTTATGATTCAATTGAAAAAACACTTGCCGGTTTTCCAGAAACTTGCACAAGTATCGGGGTTCAAAGAGATCACCTCAAAAACTATCAAATAATTGCTCCTTATGGCCTCACAGATCTGTTTAATTTGGATCTAAAGCCAACGCCAGATTACCGTGACGGTCAACCGGGGCACCAGCGTTATGTCCAACGGATCAATAATAAAAACTGGGCAGATCAATGGCCTGAATTAAAAATTGAATTCTAAAAAAAGTGCAACAAAAGATGCTTTGAAGCTGATTTGTAACGACGATCGCATTATCTTGGTTATAGCAAAAAGAAGAACCAGAATAACGCGATCATCATTACAGTAAAGCTTCAATCTTTTGGAACACCTATAGGAACCGGCGATTTAAACCATTTATGGGATAAATCGCCGGTTTTTTAGTTTATAAATGAATTCCTTAAAGCTATTCTTTTGCAGCTAAAGTTGTCTTGACCAAACGCGCCACATTTTCAGCTACTAGTTCAATATCTTGCGGACTATCTTTGATTGCTTTGTCTAAAGGCTTAGCACCACTCGGTGTAGAAAAGATAACATCAATTGCATCAGACTGATACAAAGACTCTATGTTTTTCCCAATATTACCCGCTAAGGCAATAACCGGCGCTGTTGGTGCAACAAGCTTAGTTGCTTGCGCGACACCATAGGGAGTTTTACCAAATTTAGTTTGATGATCGATCCCGCCTTCTCCTGTAAATACGAAATCAGCGCCCTGTGCCCTTTTTTTGAGCAAACTATATTCAACAACGATATCGATCCCATGTTTCATTTGAGAATTAGTAAAAGCTATTAGACCCGCACCTAAACCACCAGCAGCCCCTGCGCCTGGAATTTCTTTTACTGCTAGATTTAAATCTTTTTCTATAATATCGGTATAATGTTTTAAGTTTTGATCTAATTGCTCTACCATCTCTACTGTTGCGCCTTTTTGTGGTCCAAATATAACACTTGCTCCATTTTTTCCAGTTAAAGGATTAGTCACATCAGAAGCAATTAAAATTTTAGTTTTCTTAACTCGTGGATCAACACCTCTAACATCTATTCTATCTAATCGATCTAAAAAACCACCACCTAAAGGAAGCTCATTACCCTTGGGATCTAATAATTTAGCTCCTAACGCCTGCGCCATTCCAGCTCCACCATCATTAGTAGCCGAGCCGCCAATTCCTAAAATTATCTTTGTTACACCTTGGTCTAATGCACTTAAAATCAATTCGCCAGTGCCGAACGTGGTTGCTTTCATTGGATCACGTGAATTTTCATCAACTAATTGAAGACCACTCGCGGCAGACATTTCGATCACAGCTGTGTGGCCATCTCCTAAAATACCGTAACTAGCCTCGACTGGCTTACCTAGCGGATCTGTCACCATTTCAGTGATAAATTTGCCTTTTGTTGCGTCAGTTAACGCTTGAACAGTCCCCTCTCCACCGTCCGCCATTGGGACTAATTCCACATCTGCTTTCGGATAAATTTTCGTGA
This sequence comes from Ligilactobacillus pobuzihii E100301 = KCTC 13174, assembly GCF_000349725.1. GTDB lineage: Bacteria > Bacillota > Bacilli > Lactobacillales > Lactobacillaceae > Ligilactobacillus > Ligilactobacillus pobuzihii. Next base: position 24,169 of record NZ_KB714702.1, on the reverse strand, counting down.
TCCCTTTTTTTATCGCGATACTAACTTCTTTAGCGGTTAAACTTCCTTTAAATGAATCTGGCGCAATAACAAATTTCAAGTAAATCACCTTCCCCAAAACACCTATTAGTTGGGTCGCACAACCCAAGTCTTTCCGTTTATTTAAGATATCTATCGCAAAAACACGGTATAATGCCAAAGCATCTTAACTGATTGTTTTGTCCTGTATATGAAAAATGCCTTCCCACAAGACAAGTGGGAAAGCATTTTTATTTTCTATTGTTCTGATTGAGAACCAGAAGATTGACCCAATAGCTTAACAATGTCGATGTCAATATTATTGACACAGATCACTGAAACAGTATAAAGATCCATGAAAAAAGCCAACTGGGCTAATGTGCCTTTAAAAGCCAAGAATAAAGCAGTAAAGAAAAATACCTGGCTTAAAATAGACCATTTTCGCTTATCAGAATTAAAGCCCTTTAACTGACTTTGTTCATCTTGCGATAGTTTTTCTGGTTCACGAATATTCGCATTGGAACGCAACTTCATCAAATGATAATTACGCCGCACGTTGTAGATCGTGAGAATAAACAACGCAATATATACCAACGCTGCTCCGAAATTCAATTTATTAATTGTCTCCTTTCGACTCCAACATTACTTGAGTTGTTAACTCACATAGCTAAACTATTAACGCGCAATAATTACATCACAACTAGCTGCTCTGATCACATAATCAGTGACCGCGCCCACAAAGACACGCTCAACTGCATTTAACCCAGTAGGTCCCATAATGATCAAATCAGTTTGATGATCTTCCGGGAAATCTTTTGAAATTACCGTACGTGGAGAACCAAAACGAGCGTGGACATCAACGTCGTCAAAGCCTTGCTCTTTAACTCTCTTTTGTAATTCAGCTAGATATTTATCAACATCTTCAAATGTCTTATAAACTACGTCGCCACTAGCATTTAACATACCAGCAAAACTGACTGAAAATTGCTTGAGATCGATCACATTCAAAATATCTAAGTGTGCGTGGTTTCTCTTGGCAACTTCTACGGCCTTTTTCAAGGCTTTTTCTGCCGCCTCGGAACCATCAACTGGTACAAGGATGGTTTTATATGCTTGTTCTGTCACAGTTGCCACTCCCTTTTATATATAAAAATTACTATGATAATACCTATTCCACTAAAGAAAGTATAACATTAATTTTATTAGATGTCCTATTATTTCCCACTCATAGCTTTCAGGTAATCACGGCTGCTGATCCTGATCAATTCTAAACCAGACATCACCTCAGAATTATTTTGCACATACTCGGAAATTGTATGTAAGAAGTGCGCATAATCATTATCTGTTCCATCATAACTAGCAAGTTCTGCTTCACATGCTCGTTTTAAACTCTTCCAAACTAATAAAGCACGTTCTTCGTCACCCTGTGATTCTAATTCAATCCCTCGTTGAGCCTCGTCCCGATAGATCTTAGCTCTTCCCACCAAATACATTGCATTTATTTTTGCCATCTGATTTACGTCCTTTCTCTCTCATTAATGATTGCGTTTTCACAGAATCATACTCCATTTAGGTAAATTAATCAAACTTTATGATTTTAACCTTCAACGATAAGTTTTATATTATGCTTAAAAGAAGACTTCGAGTCTAATTCATTATCAACTCTTTTTACTTTTAATCATAATAAAGCAAAGTTCATTGTTTTAACTATTTAAAAATTAAATATCAGAATAAATACATACTAATTGCTTATAAGTATAGCAATTATTGCTTCTAAAGTAAATAAAAGTACCATTTATTTGTTCGAATAAATTTAAAAAAGGTTAAAAAAGTTAACTTTTATTTATTCTAGGTATCCTTTAAATTACCTCATATTTTCAGATAGAAAAAACCACCGTTTCAACTGAAACGATGGTCAGACTAATTATTATGCCACTGGCAGGAGTCGAACCTGTACTTGGATAACCCAAACAGCGACCTGAACGCTGCGCGTCTGCCAATTCCGCCACAGTGGCGTCGATTTAAATCAGTACCTAACTATAATACAATAATTTGCACTAAATTAAAAGAGGTTTTATTATTTTTGTAATTATTCTCCAAAGATATTTTAGTTGCGCTAATTTATACGTTTTTTCTTCCTATGCCGCTGACAGGAGTCAAACCTAATCCACAATTTTGTTTTTACTGCCTTTTATCAGCCGTTTAAACGTGTCTGCAATCGCTATTTTTGCTATACTAAAAGTGAAGTTTTGTCAGAAAGGGAGAAAAAAATGTCGCAAGTTACCGCACAAACGCTCAATTTCACGGACCATTCTCGAGAAGATCGACCATTAAAAACTACACTTTGGTACCCAGAAGAACTCAATTTGGATTATGCAGCAAATTACTCAGGTGAAAAACATCCACTAATTTTAATGTCTCATGGCTCAGGCAGTAACCGGATCAGCTTAGCTTGGTTAGCAATGCCATTGGCCGCACAAGGGTATATTGTGGCGTCACCTGACCACTATGGAAACACTTTTAGTGATCCTATCCCCGCACAATTCAAACGTTACTGGGAGCGACCACGAGATCTATCCTTCGTATTATCAGAACTAATTCGCCAATATGGCCCCTTAATAGATCAAGAACGAATCTACGCAATTGGTTTTTCATTAGGAGCATACTCGGTAATGGCACTTGCTGGATTAAACGTTGACCAAAATTTGATTCAAAAGCAAGAAGACGAAACTTTACCTGCAAATGTAGTGGTAAAGATGCCAGAATTTGGTAAGCTGACCAAGAAAGTGGTTGAAGCAAAGCCAGCCGAAGTCCCTACAGATTTGAAAGATGACCGTTTTAAAAAAGTCGTTGCCTTATCCCCTGCTTTAGGAACGGGTGTCAACTCAAGACAGCAAACTAAAAAAGTTGATATTCCAACTTTGATCATTGCTCCTGGTGGTGACAAGATCGCACCGATCGATCAAAATGGGCGTGTTTATCATAAGTTCTTACCAGATGCTATTTATCAAGAGCTACCCGCAAATGTCGGTCATTTTATCTTCTTACCAGCAAAAAAACAACCCGCTAAGGTCGATTCATTCTGGTATTCAGATGCACCTGGTGTTGACCGTAAGCAGATCCACCAGCAAACGATAGAAACAATCAAAAACTTTTTGTTAAGTTAATTATTGGAGGTAATATTTTGAAAAACTTAACTTCAGAAATACTCACAGTCATTAACAAACGTCCAGTCGACAGCTTTAAAGGTAATTATGGGCATATCGTAACAGTCGGCGGTACCAAACAATATGGTGGTGCAATTTTAATGTCGACCTCAGCTGCTGTCCACGCCGGTGCAGGATTAGTTACCTGTGCCACTGCACCAGAAAATCTAACGGCTTTGCACGCGGTTGTCCCAGAAGCAATGTTTGTCGACTTCACTGATGAAAGAACAGTCAATTCAGTCTTAGCCGGTGCCGATGCGATCGTGATCGGACCCGGATTGGGGACTGACCAGACTTCTCTATCGATCATCAGAAGTGTTTTTGCAAATGTCAAACCAGAGCAATATTTGATCATCGATGGTTCAGCGATCACTCTATTAGCACAAGAAAAAGAGCTGCAGGATAATTTGCCAGATACTCATATTATTTTCACACCCCATGAAATGGAATGGCAAAGACTTTCAGGTATTAAAATCGCGGATCAATCTGAAGAAAACAATCGACAAAAACAAGAGAAGCTTGGTGCAACCGTGGTATTAAAGAAACACCACACAGAGATCTATTCACCAAAACAAGAAACCACTCGCCTTCCTATCGGCGGTCCTTACATGTCAACAGGCGGGATGGGGGACACATTAACTGGTATCATTGCGGCTTTCATGGGACAGTTTGCTAGCGAAGATCCTAAAGCAGCTTTAGACGCAGCTTTATACACGCATAGTGCCATCGCTGACCAACTTGCCAAAAATGCTTATGTTGTCTTACCAACCGATATTATTGATCAGTTGCAGAGATTTATGAAAGAAAACAGTAAGTAAGGTTATATGAATTTAAAAATGTCGGCCTAGGCTACGATTTAGGTCGGCATTTTTTGTATTGGCTATTTTTTCTCAAAATAATAATCATCTAGTGTAAAGCTTGATATAGGCGTAATGTGTATTTTATATTTTTCTACAAGATCTGTAATACGACGTCCATCTATCAATGTGACAGACTTACTTCCAGTAACTGCTTTACGTAACAGATAATTATAACGCGCAACAATTATCTTCACGTATAATTAACTTCAAAAAACAAACGCTTGGGAACAGCGAGACCTAAGTGAAATGGCTGTGTATCAAAATGGTAGAGCGCATGAAGGTAGTCAATTTAATTACGGAAAGTTTGAACTTGTTAACTTAAACTCAATTTCTATTAATGGGGGATTGAAACATTCTGGAAAGTTTGTTCATGATACTGAAGAGACACTTAAAAAAAATGATTTGGTAATGGTATTGAGTGATGTAGGACATGGTGATTTATTAGGCCGAGTTGCTTTAATACCAGAGGATAATAAATTTGTTTTAAATCAGCGCGTTGCTTTGTTAAGGTCAAATAAAACTGTTGTTCCAGAGTTTCTTTTCTATTTTATTAATGCTCATCAAAAATATTTTAAATCTCAGGGAGCAGGTATGTCTCAATTAAATATTTCCAAAACTACTGTTGAGAATTTTACAAACTATGTTCCAATATATAAGGAACAGTTTAAAATTGGACAGATTATGGAAAAGTTAGATCACCTTATCACCCTTCATCAGCGTCAGCCTTTTTCACCAAATAATTAACTTAATCCTGAAAGTGACCTCATTACTAAATCAACGTCCTGATTTTCTAATTCCTGAATAATATGAAGATATGTTTTCTGCGTAGTTGTCATACTTGCATGCCCTAATCTTCTAGCAACACTCGCAATTGAAACCCCTGCAAAGAGTAATAACGATGCATGTGTATGGCGTAAACCATGAATAGTTATTACCGGAACGTTTGCCCTTTTACACGCTCTTTTTAGTACACCGTTAACAGTTGAATTGTAAACTTTAACATTTTGTGGTACAAAGATAGGTTCATCTTCTGGCATATCTTTAATTAATTGTGAGAATTGGATCACAGTTTGCCAATCTAGTTCCACTTTACGCGCAGAAGATTTATTTTTTGTCGGTAAGAAACCGCCCTGCCCTTTATAATCCCAAGTTTTATTGACCACAACTACCTGATGAGAAAAATCAAAATCTTGCGGAGTTAAGGCTAAAGCCTCAGAAAACCTCATTCCTGTTTTAGCAACTAGCAAAATGAACCAGTTCCAATTTATTTCTTGACCAAGTTTTAAATTTACCAAGACTGTATGAAGTTCATACTGATTTAAATACTTAGGCTTCTTATGCCGAGGTGTTTTTCCTTTAATAATTGCTTTCCTTGTTGGATCACGTTCAATCAGTCCTTCATCAACTGCGTCCAAAATAGCGCCCTTTAATTGATGGTGAAAATCCATCGTTGTTTGTCGTTCATGTTTCTCAGCATATTTATTTAATAATTTTTGGTAAACAATACGAGTCAAGTCACAAATTTTTAAATCAGGTACGATTTTTATTAACCATTGATGGGTCATTAAATATTTGGCCATCGTAACTTTACGAATAGCCCCTTCCTTATACACAGTAATCCATCGTTCGTAATAAACATGAAAAAGCTCATTTTTTCCTGTCGGATCTGCCATGGTATTTTCCTCCTATTAAAGTGGCTGACGCTCGTGAAGGAGGACAAGTTGTTAACCTGATTTTATCAAGCACACAACGTTCAAACAATATTTATTAAAAGATTCTATATTAAAGAAGACCGAGATAATATATCTCAGCCTTCTTTCTAAATCAATCATATTTTTGTTTAATTTGCACCATCCACTTAGGAAGATCTTTAGTCAACTTTATATTATGCATTAACATATTTCCAGCAGACTTATCAGTTGCTTTGTTAAAATCAACTCGGCTAGTAATTTCATCGATATAAGGTACAACATCTGGTTCAGAAATAGAAAAGGCAGAAACAGAACGGTTTAATAATTCTGAATCGATTCCTCTTTCCTGTGCAAATTCATCAACTTGTTTTTCTTCTAAGCCCTTTTTCCATTCATCATAAGCATCATCAAAATTAATATCACCTGACAAATGCCCTGGAACAAGTTCTTCGTCAACAAACTCTCTTAATAATTGAGCTTGGTCATCTTGCCCCATATTACTCAATTCTCGGATTTGTTCCGAAACGATCCTCAATGTTTCATTGTCGACAGTTTGTATACCATTTTTCGTTTCAACTCTATCACCAATTAAATTCAAGATGTGAGCTGCGTCAATAACCTGAGTACCAGATAACTTGGTTCTTCCAGTAAGTTGTTTAATTTCAATTGGTGGGGCATCATCTGGACCAGCACCTGTAAAAAGGTTCTTATATGCACCAACATACTGTAACCACTCATGTTCTGTGATACCAAAAGCATCGTCATCCCACTTAAACTCATAATATTGCTCAACAGTATTAACTTTGTCAGCAGTAGCCTTGAAATTTTCTTGAAAATTTACTTTTCCCGTTTCGTCATCTTTTAATTTCTGCCAATCTGTCGGATCTGGTAAGGTTGGTTTCATTTGTTTTACAGCGAGTTCAAGCTTCTTAACTGCATTTTTATAAACATCAACGATTGCTTTATTACTTGTTCCTCCACTACCATATAGTTTCAAAGCAGTATCCACTGTGTTTTCCGTGATTTTAGGGTATTGAAAATTAATAATAGTCCCAAACTCTTTATCTGCGCCAAAAACACGGTTAGTCCTAGAATAAGCTTGGATCAATCCTTGAAGTTCCAATGAACGATCAACATACAAGGTGTTCAGTCTTTTTGAATCATATCCGGTCAATAACTGATCAGCTACAATAACTAAATCAATATTTTTCAGATTTCTGCCACTACCTCCGCGTTTTGCGCGTTCTGTTAAATCTTCAAAATAGCCATCTCCGCCCTGCTTTTGATTACCAGCTTCAAAATGTAATCCTGTAAATGCCTCGTAATCTGCAAACATTTCATTGATTACTTCAGGAGCAACATTATCCGGATCATTTTCGTTTCCAAAACTAAAAGTCATTGCGACGTTAATTTGCTTATCCCGACTTTCCAGTTGTTTTTTAAACTCGCGATAATATGCAATAACTCTGTTTTTATAAGCAACTGTTAAGATACCGTTGAACTGTTTTAACTGCGATTGATTTTCCCAATTATCTAAAATTTCTGTAACTACCCGTGGAATATGCGTCTCATCTTGATAGATCAAAACACCATCTTCAGCCGCTTGTTGTTCAACCTGTAAATCAGATAAAACCTGAACTGAACGTTCTAATTCGCGATCAGATAGGTCTGGATGTTCTAATTTCTGTTGCTCGATTATTTGTTCACGTAAATCTTCATAGCTTGTAAATTCACCAGTATTAATATAATCCACATGAAAGCCTAAAACATTGCCATCTTTAATAGCCTCTTCGATCGTATAACGATGTAATTCAGGACCAAAAAGCTTTGTTGTCGTATTAATAACTTCGCTTTTTTTATTAACTTTGCCCTTCACATCATTTTCTTCAAACAATGGCGTGCCTGTGAACCCGTAGAATAAACCGTATTTTCTGAAATAATACTTGATGTCACCCATCATTTGGCCCATAGTTGTTCGATGAGCTTCGTCAATAATAAAAACCATCTTTTTTTCAGCCAAACTCTGATCATGATTTTCATTAAGCTCTTTCACTAATGAATTTAATTTAAAAGTCGTCGTAACAATAATTCCAGTCCTTAACGACCGTAACTGTTTTTTTAGTTGATATGTCGAATTAGTATCATCAACGTCAACTGATTCATAAGCAGAATATGCCTTAAAGCTATCAGAAGTATTACTATCAAGTTCTCGCCGATCAACTAAGAAAACTACCTTATCAAAACCTCCACGAGTTGAGAGAAATAAAGCAGTTTTAAAACTAGTGATGGTTTTACCTGAGCCAGTAGTATGCCAGATAAAACCTCCGTGAGGTCCAACACCTTTATCATCTCGTCCGAATGCAGCTGCCTCGATTGCTTGTAAAGCATAAACCTGATAAGGTCGCATTAACATATGCTTTTGATTTTCTTGATCATTAGCTTCATCGATCACCAAATAATCACCAACCATTTGGTGTGCCATTGGAATTTTTAATAATGTTTTAGTAATTGTTTTCCAATTATTAATTGGTTGATTATCTTCATCTGCCCAGTGAAAAACAAAGCTGGGATTAAAATCATCAACTGATTTCGGAGTCGCAAAATAACGTGTTTCAATTTCGGAAGTGATCACCATCATTTGAGAAAAAGCCATAAAATTATTGCTATATTCGCCATCTCGATAGTATCGTTTAAACTGACCAAAGGCTTCATCTAAATTTTTATCGGTTCGTTTTTGCTCAATGTTGATCAAAGGTAAACCATTGATCAACAAAACAATGTCAAAACGATTATTATTAGGTGTTTTAACTTCACGTGCAATTTGGTAAGAAGAATCGCCCCCACGTACTTCTGCCTTTTTAAAAATTGTCAGTGTAATTTGCCTTCGAGTAACATTTAAATTGTCGTCTCTATATATCCCATCAATCTTCCCAGTTGATTCTTCGATCGACAGAAGCTTAGCAGCTTCGTAGCTATTACTGATCTGACTAACTTTAGCCAACACTTGATCGAATTCTTCGTCCGTTAGCGGTACACCTTCCAACTGATCAGCATTGATACGGTTCAATTGCACTCGCCAATTTTTTATTAAATCAGCGACTGTAACTTCATGCGTATTACCATTTAATTCTTCCGTGGCATCCCACTTATATTCAGCTAAGGCCTCAACAAAGTTTTGTTGAAATGTCCTTTCAGAAGCATCTTTAGCAACTTCACTCACTTCATTGTCCCCCTTTTTTAAAACTTTCGAATATACTTACGCTAAATTTAAACGAACATCTCATTTAAGTATGCTTGTTTCAAATTTTTCAGCTTTTCTAACTGTTGCTGATGAAGGGTGATAAGGTGATCTATTCTTTGTAGAAGGTAACAAATTTTTCTTTGTTCCTCTATTTTAGGAAATAAAATTTTCACTTTTTCAATATCTAAATTGTGAATATGGACAATTGATTTTCCTTGTGCTTTTCTAGCCAATTCCTTTTGAGGGGCTCCATTTGACAACAAAATTGCTAAAAACTCAGGATCAATTTTTGAAGAAGAATATATTATATTTAAATCCCCACCTATTATAATTCCTGGTTTTTTTATAACAGAAGCGCGTGCAATATCTTCGGCAGTTTCGCCTGATCCTGGAACTATAACTTCATTTCCATTACTAAACACAGAATTACTTTTTTCTTTGACAAAGGTACTTACTCCAAAAATAGAAGTTTGATAATTAGTGTATAAACTTCCATACAATATAATCGGAGTACCTTTTTTTCTCAAATCATTTTTAGAATAGCCTTTCCCTTTTGCAAATGTTGCAAAGTCCTTTACCTTTCGCTGTTCCCAATCATCAGTAAATCCAGAAAATCTTCGTTTCGGCTTACGCTCTCCTTCCGCAGTAAACATTTCAGTTAAATAAGCAGATTTTAATTTTTTTAACTTATCATACTTACGTTGATGAAGGGTGATAAGGTGATCCAATTGAGAAAAAAATTCTCCAATTTTAACTTGTTCATTTTTATCAGTAGGAAATTTAAAAAGCATATTTTTAAAATTACCAGTAGTTATTTGATTAATAGTAGCTCCTAAATTTTTACTAATTTCTCTATTAAACATTTTTGTATCAAATAGTGCATTGACAAAATTAGGTGTATCGTACCTAACGCCTGTCATAAAGGCTCCTATAACAGTCTTTGCCATTTCCTTTTTAACTTCAGCATGTTTACCAATTAAATTACGTGAGCCATTACGGACAACAACGATAATATCGCCCTTTTGAACATTGTCCGAATTTACAACTTCAGATTTAACGTATACGTCATCAGCATTTATTATTGTATTATCTTTAACATTAGAAGATCGTAAAACGAAAGTTCCTGGTTTTGAAACCACATCTTTAGGTGTATAGGTTAATCCAGAAAAAAATGAAACGATATCTCCAAGCTTTCGCTGTTCCCAAGCGTCTGCATTTTCGAACTCCTTAAAACGTCTATAAGGCACATTTTTCCGCTTCTCGGTCATTATTTCACCACCAATTCACTTAAAAGACTTTCAAATTCACTTTCAACTTGCTCAGTTTCTTTTTCAAGATCAGATAAAGTAGTTGAATAACGAGCATTTAACGTTTCTAGAATTTGCAATTCATCTTTCAAAGGAGCCTCGACTAAATTAAGTATTTTAGTTTCAATACCACCGAACCACTTTTCATAAACCAGATTATCTATTTCTTCATTAGTCAAGTTTTCGATTCGGTCATAAACAGTACTTTGGAGCTCTTTTTCTTGATTTTTTATCCCCGTATTTAGCTTTGATTTTTGCTTCATTAAGGTCGAAACTTTGTGTAACAGTTGATATTCGTCTGACTCTTTTTCTGCCGCTTTAAGTTCAGCTTTGATTTTTTTATTGTCGAAAGAATCTTGTGGTTCATCATCTTTGTTTTTCTTTATAGAATCATATAGAATACTATTTTCGTCACTATCTTCAACTTTAGCTGCCTCAACTAACTCGCTAAGTTCACTTTCTGTTGTAGTTAACTGCTCTTTACTATCAGCGATTTTTTGAACCAGTTCAGAATATAAATTCTTAGCGATCAAATCATTTGGCACGATCGCACCAATCCAACCGTCTTGCTCTTCATGTTTCTTTTGCCCTGTACCTTTGGTGACCATATTGGGCTCACGTGTGCGTCCAGCAGTATAAAAGCCCATCCCCACAATTAGTTCTGTATCATTGAACAAGGTATTTTTCCAAATTTCGGCAATAATTTGATAACCAGCATAAGCATCTAGGTAATCAAACTTTGACAATATTTGTTTTATCTCTGTCAACATTTCGTCACGTAAGTCTTCTAGCTCTGTTTCACTGTCGACACTAATTAGTTTACCCCAATATTTCTGTAGATATTCGGTAACTTTACCCTCAACTTCAGCAGACTTGTTTTTAACTCTCTCATCAGCTAAAACTTCTTTTGTCAAATCATCTACTGACTCATTCAATTCAACATAGCCTTCACGTAATGGAGTTAGAGCATTATCTAATACATCTTTAACGATCGAGTTCAAAACTTTCAAGTCAGCAATATTTTTCATTGGTATCCCACCTAACAGGTGCCCATCAACATCTTGAGGAATTTCACTATCAATAGCTTCTACATAACGCGGGATATTTAAGTTATATTCATTTTCAATGATTTCTTTTCGATTTGCTAAATGACTGTAACCAGTTACTTCTGTTTTATCAACATAAGTATCAACGATTTGTGCGATATCTTTTTCTCGTAAAACATTTTGTTTACCAATCTTTACAAAATGTTCCGATGAGTCAAGCAACAATACTGGATCAGACAATTCTCGATTTTTCTTTAAAATCATAACACAAACTGGGATGCCGGTATTTGTAAACATGTTACTAGGCAAGCCAATAACCGCGTCAATATAGTTTTTCTCTAACAAACGCTTACGGATCTGTCCTTCTGTACCACCACGGAATAAGACACCATGAGGTAAGACGATCGCCATTGTCCCTTTTTGTCCTAAATGGTATAAGCCATGCATCAAATAAGCAAAGTCACCTTTAGAATCTGGAGGTAAAATCCCAAAATCAGCAAAACGCGGATCACTAACTTTAAGCGGCTTATCTTCATGCTTATTCCACTTAGAATCAGAGTAAGGTGGATTCATTACGACTGCATCGAATTGTACGCCTTCTTCTGGCCTTTCTGGATCTTCAGGCCAATCCTCAGCTAATGTATTTCCATTTTTAATATCCATATTTTCTGGTCGAACACCATGCAACAGAAGATTCATCCGCGTTAAATTATATGTTTCCGTAATGAATTCTTGGCCATAATAATGCAAGTCACGTTGCGCATTCTTATTTAAATGCTTACCCACTGTTAATAGTAATGAACCCGAACCAACTGTGGGATCATAAACTGAGGAAATGTCTGACGATTTAACCACGATCTGTGCTAAAACTTCACTGACTTGACGAGGAGTATAAAATTCTCCTGCCTTTTTGCCAGCACTAGATGCGAATTGGCCGATCAAATACTCGTAAGCATCGCCCAAAACATCGCCATTTTGCAAATCAACCATATCCAGATCTGCAAAAAGCAAAATCAAGTCTTTGATGTTTTTACTACGTTTATTTAAATCATTTCCTAACGCTGAATCTGTCAAATCAATGATGGAAGTTGAAAAGAGACCCTTAAAATCGTCGGCATCGCCTTTGATCTCGATATTACGCTCAAAAGAGTTCAAGCTATCCATGACCTTTTGTAATTCAAAGTCACCGTTTCTGATATCTTTGACCCATGTTTGATATAAATGTTCTGGTAAAACATAATAACCTAAAACTTTTTGAATCATACCAGTCAAGGTATCTCCTAGTTGTTGATAGGCCTCTTCGTATTTCTGAACATTATTTGCGCTTTTGGAAACTCCTGCTGTCGATCGAAATGTTGCCAATGTCTGATCACTCAAAAATTTGTAAAACATCAGACCTAACATGTAATCTTTATAGCGACTAGCATCCATCGAACCACGTAGATCATTAGCACCGTCCCATAAACGACGTTTAATTTCTTCTGAAGTAGTAATCATTATGTATTTCCTCCATGTATCAAGCTATTATTTCTCATGTAAATAAAAATATACACCTATTTTTTATTTTAGCATTTTGATATCAGCTAAAATAGTGAATTTCGTTCAAAAAAGGCACCTTCTGGTATTTATCTTGCCAGAGATGCTTCTTAAATCAAGAACAACAATTGCTATTGCTCATTTAAATACTTAATCTGAATACAGATATGCTCATCTAGCATTAACCCCATATACATACGACACATAACAAGCGAAGTCACCGATCCTTTTACGCGCTTGCACAGAGTTAAACGTCAATTCTTCATACCAGCTACTTTCTAAGTCATGCCCATCCAAATAACGTTTGACTAAGTTTAGCGTATGAATGACGTTATCATGCTGACTTGTTCGTTGATCATCGATCTCAGCTCGTTGTTCATTTGACAATAACAACCATTTTCCACGCATTGCTGCGTATGTCACAGACGCCTGCAAAAAATCTGACCAATAATTTTCTACCTTGGGACCAGCAATTTCAATCAAACCAACTAATTCGTTATAAATTTGGTCTGCCTCTTCAAACTTTAAACCACTTTTCTTTTTCTCGAAGTCCTGATACGTATAAAGTTCCATTTGGCTCCTCCTTATAAATTTAATCCATAGCTAACTTCTAAAAACATTAAAGAATTCAAATTCATTGTATCAAAAAAGCAAGTCCCATTTAAAAGAGAACTCGCTTCATTTATATTTAATTAATGCGTAACACTCTTCTTAAAGAACCCGCTTTGTCTCCGAGTACCTTATCTGCTACTCTGGTTTTCAATGCTAACCAAGCATACACATAAGCACCGCCTAAGACGGCAAGGGCCAAAACAACGACTGACATTAAACGACTATACGAACTTAAGAAGAGCCCTAGTCCAAAGACAATTGCTAAGACAACGACAAACATGATTAAAGAAAAGACCATCATTTGGTTAAAACTCTTAAGTAGCCGCTCAAGGTCTAACCCAAATTCATAATAGGCATAACGGATCATCAAAACACCTGAGATCCCTGTTCCAATGCCCGTTGCTAAGACAGGACCATAACCATGCAGCCAAACTGTCATCGGGAACTGTAAGATCAGTTTGATGACTAAACCGATGACCGTATATTTGATTGCGATCTTATTTCTATATACCCCCTGTAGGACAGAAGACATCAACGAAAATAGCCCGAGTGCCAAAGCAGTATAAGCCGAAACACTCATGACGTAAATTCCCATATGTTCGTAGGAATAAAACAAAACATATAACGGACGTGCCACAGCAGCCATCCCCAGTGCGGCAGGCAACATGATAAAGAAGAACAACTCTAAGGTATCAGTGATCTGATCACGTGTACCTTTCTGGTCGCCTTTAGTTACTGACTCAGATAGCAAAGGGATCGCCGTAGTTGCCATCGCGATCGCTAGCGAAACAATGATCATCACTAATTTGTTAGCATTACCTGCAAATAACGCATACTGGGCGTTGATACTATCTAAGGTGAAATCAGTGACCTTTTGCATGATCGGTTGGAAAGTATACTGGTCAAACAAATTATATAGGGTCATCGAAATGCTGACGAAAATAAACGGGATCGACTGATAAATGATCTCCTTGATCAACTGTCCATCGGAAACCTCAAGTATGTTTGCACTATTCTCTGCTAAACTGTCATATTTTTTTCTTTGCTTCAGATAGTAAAAAGCTAACAACACGATCCCACCGATCGCACCAAAAAATGCCCCAAGCGTCGAATGAACTACACCTAACTCATAGTGCCCATTCATAATTTTCATGATCAGGTATG
>NZ_KB714702.1:0-9431 GCF_000349725.1 Ligilactobacillus pobuzihii E100301 = KCTC 13174 | reverse complement strand
GGCGGCTAACATATAAACGATCCGTACTACCTGCTCGATCAGCTGTGAGATCGCCGATGGTGCCATATCTTGGTACCCTTGGAAGAAGCCGCGAGCCAAACTCATGACTGGGATCAAGATCAAAGCTAAGGACAATGAACGATAGATTGGGATCATGCGTGGGTCACCTTGAGAGATCCAAGGTGAAATGAACCATAACAGTGCGGCTGAAAAGATCCCCAATCCCAACATGAGATACATCGTCTTTTTAAATAATCGTCGACCAACTTGATATTCATTAAGTGAATTGTAATGCGAAACTTGCTTTGCCACCGCGGATGGAATACCCGCCGTCGCGATCATGATAAACAAACTATAGACAGTGTAACCCTTGGTATACAAAGCATTAGCTTGCAACTTATCTGCACCGAACCAGCCATACCACGGGATAATATAAATTGCGCCTAAAATTCGTGAAAAAATACTGCCTGCAGTCATCCAAGCAGATCCTTTCAACATTTTTTCTTTAGCAGTAGGTTCAGATCCAGCTTGCTTGAGCTGTTCTTCACTTGACTGGACCTTTTTTTCGCTCATCAAAATAAACCTGCTTTCCATTTGTTATTTATCTTATTTTTGGATAGTAGTTTAACTACTCCAAAAACTAAAATTTACATACACGACTATTTTATAGAAGTTGCTTGCACTTGGCAATTGTTTGTGACAAACATTAGAAATAATCAAGAAAATTTATATAGCATGTTTTAGGTTTAAACATAAATCAGACTCCTCCACTTCAATTTGTTTCTGTCCATGTAATAAGAGCCCAAAAAAAGAAGCACATTTGAGTGCTTCTTTCCAAGCTATACTTAACTACTTGTCTGACTTATTTGCTAACTACAATGTTAACTAATTTATTAGGTACAGCGATCACTTTTTTGACCTCTTTATCGGCTAACTCTTCTTTAATTTTTTCATCAGCCAAGGCCATTTCCTGCATCTGATCACGTGGTGTGTCACGTGCAATGTCTAGACGTTGACGCACTTTACCGTTAACTTGCACTACGATTTGGACTGAATCATCGACTAGCTTGCTTTCTTCATAAGTTGGCCACGAAGCATAAGTGATCGTACCCACATGTCCTAACTTAGACCATAGTTCTTCAGCAATGTGGGGCGTGATCGGAGCCATCATTTTGACAAAGCCTTCCATGTATTCCAACGGTAATGAATCTTGTTTGTAAGCATCGTTAATAAAGACCATCAAAGACGAAATTGCGGTATTAAAGTGCAACTTTTCAAAGTCTTCTGTAACTTGCTTAACTGTTTGGTGATAGCTCTTGTCTAACTGATGGTCATTAATGGTTGTGATACGATCACGTAATTCATTTTCTTCATCCACGATCAAATTCCAGACACGCTTGATAAACTTATGTGCCCCATTTAAACCATCTTCACTCCAAGCGATCGAAGCATCCAATGGACCCATGAACATTTCATACAAACGTAAGGTATCTGCACCATATTGTTGGACGATATCATCTGGATTGACTACGTTACCCTTAGATTTAGACATCTTTTCGTGATTGTTACCTAAGATCATACCCTGGTTAACTAATTTCTGGAACGGTTCCTTAGTTGGAACAATGCCTAGGTCATATAAGAACTTGTGCCAGAAACGTGCATACAAGAGGTGTAAGACAGCGTGTTCAGCACCGCCAACATACAAATCAACTGGCATCCACTGTTTTAATTTATCATAATCAGCCAATGCTTCTTGATTGGTAGGATCTACGTAACGTAAGAAGTACCATGAACTACCAGCCCATTGTGGCATCGTATTAGTTTCACGCTTACCTTTACGACCATTTTTATCAACTACATCGACCCAGTCTGTCAGGTTAGCTAGAGGACTTTCACCAGTGCCTGAAGGCTTGATATCGGTAGCTTTTGGCAAACGTAACGGAAGCTCATCTTCAGGAACAAGTGTGGTCTCACCATCTTCCCAGTGAATCACAGGAATTGGTTCACCCCAATATCTTTGTCGGGAGAACAACCAATCACGCAAACGGTAATTGACTTTCTTTTCTCCAATTTTCTTTTCATTGAGCCAATCGATCATCTTATCGATTGCTTCTTGTTTGCCCAAACCATCCAAGAAATCTGAGTTAATGTGTTTGCCATCGCCGACATAAGCTTCTTTAGTTACATCGCCGCCTTCGATCACAGGTACGATCGGCAAATCAAACTTCTGTGCAAATTCATAATCACGTTGATCATGTGCTGGCACGACCATAATTGCTCCTGTCCCGTATGAAGCAAGTACATAATCAGCGATCCAGATCTGAACTTTTTGTCCATTAGCTGGATTGATCACATAGCTACCAATAAAGACCCCAGTCTTGTTTTTAGCCAGGTCCGTCCGCTCCAAGTCAGACTTGTGTGAAACCTCGTCGACATATTTTTCAACGGCTTGCTTTTGTTGTGGCGTTGTTAATTTCTCAACTAATTCATGTTCAGGTGCTAGAACCATGCAAGCTGCGCCAAAAAGCGTGTCTGGACGAGTTGTAAAAACTTCGATCTGCTCATCTTGGTCCAAAACTTTAAAACGGATCGAAGCCCCAACTGAACGACCGATCCAGTTACGTTGTTGTTCCTTGATTGCTTCTGGCCAATCTAGGTCATCTAAGTCATCGATCAAACGGTCAGCGTAAGCCGTGATCTTTAAAACCCACTGACGCATTGGTTTGTGAATTACTGGAAAACCGCCACGTTCAGTTTTT
Organism: Ligilactobacillus pobuzihii E100301 = KCTC 13174; assembly: GCF_000349725.1. Lineage (GTDB taxonomy): Bacteria > Bacillota > Bacilli > Lactobacillales > Lactobacillaceae > Ligilactobacillus > Ligilactobacillus pobuzihii. The sequence continues at coordinate 6,672 of NZ_KB714702.1, read as the reverse complement.
CCATCAATCACTTCTTCATTAGCGACAACTGTCCCTAGATCTGGACTCCAGTTAACTGGCACTTCGGCTTCATAAGCTAAACCTTTTTTATAAAGTTGTTCGAAGATCCACTGAGTCCATTTGTAATAGCTAGGATCAGTAGTATTGATCTCACGGTCCCAATCATAAGAAAGACCTAAAGACTTGATCTGACGTCTAAAATTATCAACGTTAGTTTTCGTAAATTCACGTGGTGAATGGCCTGTATTGATCGCATATTGCTCGGCAGGTAGACCAAAAGCATCCCAGCCCATCGGATGTAATACATTATAGCCTTGCATCCGCTTCATACGAGCAATAATATCGGTTGCCGTATAACCTTCAGGATGTCCGACATGTAGGCCTTGGCCTGATGGATAAGGAAACATATCCATTGCATAATATTTTTTCTTATCAGGATCTTCAGTTGTTTTGAAAGTCTTTTGTTCATCCCAATATTTTTGCCATTTTTGTTCAATTTGTTTATGATCGTAAGCCATTGATCAAATACTTCCTTTCCTGATTAACAAAATAAAAAAATCCTATACATACTCCTTTTGCAGAAGAAATGTATAGGACGAATTACTCGCGGTACCACCTAAATTTCGACAAAGTGTCGACACTCGATTTCATAACGGGAAATACCGTTCTTGCTTACTAAATTCAACAAGAAACTCAAAGGTGAGTTCAAGTCAACAACGTTACGTTCACACCAGCCACGTACTCTCTGAATCGTTTACTAACTCTACTGATCCTTCTCAACGTTAATATTAACTATTACTATAGCAAATTGAATTTTTAAATGCAATAGCTTTCTAACTTCATACTATTTTAATTTTAATGTTTGTCCCACATAGATCGCATCAGAAACTAAGTGGTTCATTGACTTCAACTGGTTGACCGTCATCTTATTTCTAGTAGCGATCCGCCATAAGGAATCATGAGCCTGAACCGTATACGTACTCTTTTTAGGAGCAGAACTGGTATTTTTGTGGTCAGCATTCACTGAAGCGCGGCCCTCCACTTTTAAGGTCTGACCAATGTAAATTACACTACCAGTCAAATGGTTTATCGAACGCAGCTTAGCGATCGTAATGTTATGAGCGTTAGCGATCGACCATAAACTATCGTTTTTCTTCACAACATAAGTCCCGTTGGCTTTCTTGTGTGTTGTTTTGTCCTTGTTACTGTTGTTTGTCTGTCCCTTTTGACCATTACCCTTGACCTGTAACTTTTGGCCAACGACGATCATATCACTGCTTAGTTTATTCAGTGATTTTAAGGATGAAACTGACATGTTATTTCTTTGTGCGATCGACCAAAGTGAATCCCCCGACTGCACTGTGTATTTAGCCTGTTTAGTCGTCTGGTTCGAACGGTTGTTGTTTTTGTTGTTATTTGGACGAGACTGGTTTGAATTTGTTTGACCAGACTGTTTTTTAGACAAGTTCAATTTTTGACCGACACGGATCAAATCTGAAGATAAATTATTCAACGATTTGACCTGAGCCACACTCAAACCGTGCGAATGCGCGATCGACCATAAAGAATCATGCGCTTTAACGGTATAGCTCGTTTGCTTAGGGTTATTAGCTGGCCTTTGCTGAGACTTGCTTGGACGTGAAGTATTGCTGCTAGGCTGCTTTGCAGTTGAGCCAGCAGTCACCTTCAGTTTTTGTCCCACATAAATAATATCAGCTTTCAAATTATTCAACTTGCGCAAGTTAGCTACTGAAGTCTTATTTTTCTGTGCGATCGACCATAAACTATCCTTCGCCTTGACTGTATAAGTCTGGGACGGTTTAGATGGATCTGATGGCTTCGACGGTTTGGATGGCTGTGGTTTCGCATTATTATTCGTGGTAGAACCAGATACTTTTAACTTTTGCCCCACATAAATATTATTACTGCTTAAGTTATTCAAGTTTTTTAACTTTGCCACGCTCATATTATGTTTCAAAGAGATCTGATAAAGATTATCGCCCGCTTTGACCGTATATGTTGCATGATTAGAAGTCGAAGTATTCGATCCCGTGCTAGTATGATCTGGGCGTGAATTCTGACCAGAGTTCGCATTTGGCAGATTTGTCGAAGTATTACCGCCATTATTACCAACTTGGCTATCATATTGCTTTAAGCCATACATGTTAATGATACGCATCAACGTTGCAGCATAATTGGGATCTGTCGCGTAGGTCCCATAAACACCATGGGAGAGATTCTTAGTCGCTTGTTCAACACTACCTACCTTGCCCGGAGTAGAATTTGGAAAACGGTTAAGGATCATAGTAGCGTAGTTATTCATACTTTCGCCATAACTGCCATATTTCTGGAATTTGGCGGTGACCCGATGATTTGACCCTTGATAATGCTCGTTAGTTGGCATTTGTACAAAGGCACCCGATCCATTCCACTTTACTCCAAATAAATTAAAAGCTTGGCTGCTCAATTGACTACTGCCCCAGCCACTTTCCAAGCTAGCTTGCGCGATCATCATTGACGCATACAGACCTCGTTGTTTGGCGATCTGCACAGCCGATGGAGCAATTTGAGCGATAAAAGACTGTGGGGCTTGATAAGTCGTTACAGAGCCACGTAACAAACTATTGGTATTGCCCGAAATAACTGGCGCTTCCTTTGAAGGAACAGCTTCTTGTGGCTCTTCATTTTGATCTTGTTGATCTGTAACATTTTTTTGTTGTGCGTCCTGAGTTGTTTTGGCCTGCTCATTATTATTTTCCACACTCGTCTCATTATTTTCAGTCGTGATTGTATTTTGAGCATTATCTTGACCTGCATCAGACTGTGCAATTATCTGGTTATTAACAGTCTCTTGGGACTGATCATTTTGTCCATTTTTTTGGCCATTAGCTACTTGAACAGTAGTATCAGCCATTGCCTTAGTTTTACTTAAGCCGATACCAGCCGTTCCCATCAGAACGGTTGTTCCAATATATGTAGTAGCTTTTTTAACCGATTTAAAATTTTCAGTTAGTTGTAAAGCTTTCTCTTGCTCGATTCTCTCTTTTCTCTTTTTCAAAGATATACCCCCCTAAAACAGTACGATCTTTTCAACAATAAACCTTTGGCTTATTTGTCAAATACACTATACCCGCGCATTAAAAACCCTATAAAAAATTTGCTTAACGTAATTATATCATTGACCCAGATAGAAATGCACTAAAAATGTTTTTCGCAATCAAAAAAACAACTCACTTTAATGAGTTGTTCGCTATTATTATTACAATTTTTTATTTTAATTCAGCTTTTAGTGCATCGACTTTATCTGTGTGTTCCCACGGCAAGTCGATATCAGTCCGTCCAAAATGACCATAAGCAGCTGTTTGCTTATAAATTGGCCGACGTAAGTCTAACATGCGAATAATACCTTCTGGACGCAAATCAAAAACTTTACGGATCGCATCGATCAAAGCTTGGTTATCAACTTTACCAGTGTCAAATGTATTTACTGAAACTGATACAGGTTGGGCTACACCGATAGCATAGGCTAACTGAACTTCAATTTCATTTGCCAAACTAGCAGCTACTACATTTTTGGCAATGTATCTTGCGGCATAACTTGCTGAACGATCAACTTTCGTAGCGTCCTTACCAGAAAAAGCACCACCACCGTGATGTGCATAACCACCGTATGTATCTACGATGATCTTCCGCCCTGTCAAACCGGCATCACCTTGTGGACCACCGATCACAAAACGACCAGTTGGGTTCACAAAATATTTAGTATTGTCATCCAACAGATCGGCTGGGATAACTTTTGTAATGACATGGTCTATTATATCTTGCCGGATCTGATCTAAAGTAGCTGATTCTTTATGTTGAGTTGAAACAACTACCGTATCAACACGATATGGTTGATTGCGATCATCGTATTCAACTGTCACTTGTGCTTTTGCATCTGGGCCTAAATATTGCAACTCACCAGACTTACGCACTTCTGCGATCTTACGCATCAACTTATGACTTAAAGTTATCGGCAAAGGCATCAGTTCGGTTGTTTCATTACTGGCATAACCAAACATCATACCTTGGTCACCCGCACCGATCTTATCAAGGTCATCCAAATTACCTGCTTTAGTTTCAAGTGATTCGTCTACCCCTTGAGCAATATCAGGTGACTGTTCATCGATCGCAGTCATGACCGCACAATTGTCGCCATCAAAACCAAATTTATTATCAGTATAGCCGATATCTTTGATCGTTTGACGTGCAACTTTCTGAATGTCAACGTAAGCAGAAGTCGATACTTCACCAACTACCACTACCAATCCCGTTGTTACTGTCGTTTCAACAGCTACACGTGCATTTGGATCTTGCTCTAGCATCGCATCTAAAATACCATCACTGATTTGATCGGCTATCTTATCCGGATGCCCTTCAGAAACGGATTCTGAAGTAAATAAATGTCTTTCTGACAATGTAATTCCCCCACTATCTATTTAATAATTGGTTACAAGGCATCTTCATCAAATATGAATCCTTTCGGGAATGAGTTGTAACGCTATAATTTTAACATAAAAAAAATGTAACGTATACTATTATAACGGTCCATAACTAAGATAACTTCCTGGAACATAGTTCAACAATTTAGTACCAATAGTTCTTTGCTTCGGTCAGCTATTCTGATTAATAGTCGATTCAGTTAAAATAAAAGTTCTAGCATATTCGGCACAGATAGATAAGAAGATCTTTCATCATTGCTTGCTAAAAATATTATTGTACTAAAAAACCGTCCCCAAAAGGAACGGCTAAATTTATCGTCACAACGGTCCTAGCCGGATTTGAACCGGCGATCTCCTGCGTGACAGGCAGGCGTGATAAACCCCTACACCATAGGACCAAAAAAATTGCGGGAGAAGGATTTGAACCTACGACCTCCGGGTTATGAGCCCGACGAGCTACCAGACTGCTCCATCCCGCGATAATATTAAAATAAAAGTGACCCGTACGGGATTTGAACCCATGTTACCGCCGTGAAAGGGCGGTGTCTTAACCACTTGACCAACGGGTCAAAAAACGGAGAAGGAGAGATTCGAACTCTCGCGCCGTTTTACCGACCTACACCCTTAGCAGGGGCGCCTCTTCAGCCACTTGAGTACTTCTCCAATGGGCCTAAATGGACTCGAACCATCGACCTCACGCTTATCAGGCGTGCGCTCTAAACCAGCTGAGCTATAGGCCCATATCCATAACGACTTTATAATGTCGTAAGCGGGTGACGAGAATCGAACTCGCGACAACAGCTTGGAAGGCTGTGGTTTTACCACTAAACTACACCCGCATTATAAAATGGCGCGGGACGGAATCGAACCGCCGACACACGGAGCTTCAATCCGTTGCTCTACCGACTGAGCTACCGAGCCATCAATGCTAAACTTGAGCTGATGCTCAAACTAGGACGGTCCTAGCCGGATTTGAACCGGCGATCTCCTGCGTGACAGGCAGGCGTGATAAACCCCTACACCATAGGACCAAAAATTGCGGGAGAAGGATTTGAACCTACGACCTCCGGGTTATGAGCCCGACGAGCTACCAGACTGCTCTATCCCGCGATAATATTAAAAAAGGAGGATAAGAGATTCGAACTCTTGCGTGGTTTGACCCACCTGACGGTTTTCAAGACCGTTCCCTTCAGCCAGACTTGGGTAATCCTCCAAAAAGTTTCATACGATATAATCCATTGAAACTATGGACCTTGTAGGACTCGAACCTACGACAGGACGGTTATGAGCCGTCTGCTCTAACCAACTGAGCTAAAGGTCCAAGCTCTGGTATGAAAATCGCGGCAGGGGGAATCGAACCCTCGACCTCCCGGGTATGAACCGGACGCTCTAGCCAGCTGAGCTACACCGCGATAAAAAAACATATGAATCGGGAAGACAGGATTCGAACCTGCGACCCCCTGGTCCCAAACCAGGTGCTCTACCAAGCTGAGCTACTTCCCGATTAAATGCACCCAGTAGGAGTCGAACCTACAACCTTCTGATTCGTAGTCAGACACTCTATCCAGTTGCGCTATGGGTGCATAAAATAAAAATCAAAATGCCGAGGACCGGAATCGAACCGGTACGGTGATCACTCACCGCAGGATTTTAAGTCCTGTGCGTCTGCCTGTTCCGCCACCCCGGCAGTATTTTGACAAGCGGAAGACGGGATTCGAACCCGCGACCCCCACCATGGCAAGGTGATGTTCTACCACTGAACTACTTCCGCATATGCCGACTAGACGATTCGAACGCCCGACCCTCTGATTACAAATCAGATGCTCTACCAACTGAGCTAAGTCGGCAAACTTGTAAAGACAACTTTATTAGTTTACCAAACTGATAACCGCTTGTCAAGGTTATCAAGGATAAAATGAGTCGTGACAGGCTCGAACTGTCGACCCTCTGATTAAAAGTCAGATGCTCTACCAACTGAGCTAACGACTCAAGAAAATGGAGGATACAGGGCTCGAACCTGTGACCCTCTGCTTGTAAGGCAGACGCTCTCCCAACTGAGCTAATCCTCCAAACAAAGCGCGGTAACTACCTACCCTTGCAGGGGGCGATCCCCCAACTACTCTCGGCGTGACGAAGCTTAACTTCTGTGTTCGGCATGGGAACAGGTGTAGCCTTCGTGCTATCATCGCCG
>NZ_KB714701.1:51179-107698 GCF_000349725.1 Ligilactobacillus pobuzihii E100301 = KCTC 13174 | reverse complement strand
TACACCTGTTCCCATGCCGAACACAGAAGTTAAGCTTCGTCACGCCGAGAGTAGTTGGGGGATCGCCCCCTGCGAGGGTAGGTAGTTACCGCGCTTTGTTTTATTCCGGCATAGCTCAGTCGGTAGAGCATCTGACTGTTAATCAGGGTGTCGACGGTTCGAGTCCGCCTGCCGGAGTTTTTTAGTAGTTCAAAGCACTATTTTGACCCGTTGGTCAAGTGGTTAAGACACCGCCCTTTCACGGCGGTAACATGGGTTCAAATCCCGTACGGGTCACTTAACTGAATTAGTTTTGCCGGCTTAGCTCAGTTGGTAGAGCATCGGTATCGTAAACCGAGGGTCACAGGTTCGACTCCTGCAGCCGGCATAAAATAGTGGCTTAAAGTACTGATCTAGTAATGTTTTGTAAAACAAATCACCCATTTATTATCCACAATTTTCATTTTGAGAATTGTGGGTAATTTTTTGTCTTTAGTAAAACAAGCAAACTTCCGGTATGTTCTTCTGATTTAGCTTTGTATTTTTCAATAAGATAAACATATTTTTAGATGCAATCTACCATATTGGAATGGTCCGAGTGTTTGCTGGCAGCATATTCGATCGTCAAATAATGATGATTTTTCTTTTATGATCCTTTTTAATTAAAAAAAGCAAAAATTACGTGATTGTAGTCATGATTTGAAGTGTGTGACTGCGAGATCAAATGTTTTTGGTTTATGTTTACCAGGTTTAAAATACTATACTTAATTATGGAAGGTTACGATTTTTTAAAGATGAAATTTCATTTGAAGACACAGGATCATAAGTCGTAAAAAATGGGTAGTGCCATTTTATGCATATGTTCAGAAGATTTTTTATGATCATATTTTCAAGCCCATACATTAAAATTTAACCCTTGAAGGTAAATCATTTATTGTTCATATGAAATTTTTGCCTGTAAAATCGAAAATCCTAGCAGTATATTTTTTAATTTATTCTGAATAATAAATTCTCATTGAGTAAAATCAAAGAGTAAAATCAAAATAAGTAAAACTAGGTGAATATCGCTGACAAATCAAATATGCCTAACGAACCATTAAAAAATGCTTACGCTAACTTAGTTTATATGATTATCTACGAAAATTTACTATAAAAAGCTAAGGCTGCCCTTAGCTTGAAATGATAAAATGTTTAGCTAACAATTAATAATTGATGAATTTCATTGACGCATATATTATTGAATTTTATAATTAGTAATGTTATTTAATTTTATTTAAATGAATAAAACCCTTAGGGGTAAAGTATGGAGGAATCATATCTAATGAGTGGTAGTAAGGAGCCATCATTTCTTGGACACCCACGTGGTCTATCTACGCTGTTCTTTACTGAAATGTGGGAAAGATTCAGTTATTATGGTATGCGTGCCATTTTACTGTATTATATGTATTTTGCTGTTAGCAAGGGTGGATTAGGCTTTGATAAACCGACTGCAGCATCGATCATGTCGATTTATGGTTCACTAGTTTATCTTTCGAGTGTGCTTGGCGGATTTGTTAGTGATAGATTGTGGGGGCCACGTCGGACTGTCTTTGTCGGTGGTATCTTGATCATGTTTGGACATATCGTCTTGTCAACGCCATTTGGTAGTGCTGCATTGTTTATTTCAATTGGCTTGATCGTTATCGGTACTGGTTTATTGAAACCAAACGTGTCTGAAATGGTCGGTGGCCTTTATTCTGAAGAAGATACACGCCGAGATTCTGGGTTTAGTATTTTTGTTTTTGGTATTAATATGGGTGCATTCATTGCTCCTTATGTTGTTGGCTGGTTAGGCCAAAATGTGAACTTCCACCTTGGTTTTTCCTTGGCAGCTATCGGAATGTTTTTCGGATTAGTTCAGTATACGCTAGACGGTAGAAAGTATTTACCAAAAGACAGCTTGTATGCTTCTGATCCAATTCAGCCAGAAGAAACAAAATCGTTGATCAAGAAAGTTTCTATTGGTGTTGTAGCGATCATCTTGATTTTTGTCATCATGGCATTATTCAAAATGTTTAATATTAATAATGTAATCAATATTTTAAGTATCTGTGCTGTTTTAATACCTGTATTTTACTTTATTAGTATGTTGACCAGCAAGAAGGTAAGCAAAACTGAACGTTCGCGTGTATGGGCTTATGTTCCTCTATTTGTTGCTTCGATCCTATTTTGGTCAATTGAAGAACAAGGTTCAGTTGTTTTAGCATTGTTTGCTGAAGAACAAACAAAATTATCGATTGCCGGGTTCAACTTCCCAGCAAGTTGGTTCCAAAGCGCGAACCCATTATTCATTATGTTATATACACCATTCTTTGCAATGTTGTGGAGCAAGTTGGGTAAGAGACAGCCATCTTCTGGTAAAAAGTTCTCATACGGACTCTTCTTTTCCGGCGCATCTTTCTTATGGATGATGATTCCATTGTTAATGCATGGGACTGATACAAGAGTCAGTCCATGGTGGTTGATTGCTAGTTGGGCCTTGGTAATTATTGGTGAAATGCTAATTTCTCCAATTGGTTTATCAGTTACTACTAAGCTGGCTCCAAAAGTTTATCAATCACAGATGATGAGTATGTGGTTCTTAGGTGATGCGGCTGCGCAAGCTATTAATGCACAGATCGTTAGATTTTTTACTCCATCCAACGAAATCATGTACTTTGGCTTGATCGGTGGTATTACAGTTATTTTTGGTGTTATTTTATTATTCTTCGTTCCTAAAATTGAAAAACTTATGGCTGGGGTTAAGTAGCCATGAAAAGCTTTATGCCTTTCCTTTATAGGGGTATGAAGCTTTTTTTTAACTGGATTTGGATTTTTTTATATATTATTTAAAATAAATGTTGCATTTTAGTTGGAAACAGGTTATTATAAATAGGTCGGATAAATTAGACAAACATTTTTGGAAGGGTAGCGAAGTCTGGCTAAACGCGGCGGACTGTAAATCCGCTCCTTCGGGTTCGGTGGTTCGAATCCACTCCCTTCCACCATTATTGGGGTATAGCCAAGCGGTAAGGCATCGGGTTTTGATCCCGTGATTCGCTGGTTCGAATCCAGCTATCCCAATTAAAATAACTGATTCTCCTAAATCTTCGTTGAATGTTGATTTGGGAGTTTTTTTATCCTCAAGATTCAATAATTTGTTATAATCTAGAATGAAAAGAACATACAGTAGAAAAAGATAGGAGACTAAAATATGAGAATAGGTTTCATTGGTGTTGGTAATATGGCAAAAGCAATCATTGAAGGTATATTAGTAGCAGGTAAGATACCGTCACAAGATATTTATATTCATAGTGCTCACACTAATAATTATGAAAATTATGCTGAAGAAAAGAAGCTTGTAGCTTGTGTAGATAATAATGAGGTTGTGCAAAAGTCCGACATGGTGTTCTTAGCTGTTAAGCCTTTAGCAGCGGGTAAGGTCCTAGAAGAGATCAAGGACAGCGTATTAAAGAAAAAGGTTATTTTAGTTTCAATGTTAAGTGGGGTAAGCATAGAAGATCTAGAGAATTTTATTGGCTCTGATCAAGTAGAATTTTTGCGTATCATGCCAAATGTCAATGTAGCAATCAACCAAGGGATCACGGCGCTTGTTTCAAACCGGTCTTTAACTGATGAACATTATCAACAAGCTCAGTCTATCTTGAGAGACATTGGTCAAACTATCGATTTAAAAGAATCCGACTTTAGTACTTTTGTTGCTTTGGCAGGCAGCTCCCCGGCTTTTGTTTATTTCTATATTGATTCAATGGCTAAAGCAGGAGTTAAGTATGGTCTGAAAAAAGATGACGCAGTCAAAATCGCGGCTCAGGCAGTTTTAGGTAGTGCCGCTAATGTTTTGCAAAGCTCTAAAAGCCCACAGGATCTTGTAGATGATGTTTGTTCTCCAGGTGGAACGACTATCGCTGGATTACTTGCAATGGAAGAGACTGGCTTTATGCGTGCTGTAGTTAAGGGGATCGATGCGACTATTGCAAAGGATCAAGAATAGGTAATTAATTTAAGCTAAAAGCGTGAGTCAACTTGTTTTTTTGGTATATACCGATTATGATAGATATATTGAATCTAAATGAGGTGTAAAAATGAGCAAAGTACTAAAACATGCAGTAATTTATACAGGTGAAGAAAAAATAAACGATGGTTATTTGCGTTTTTCTAAAGAAATCGAAAACGTTGGACCAATGACAGATTTTTCTCCCCAGGCGGGTGATAATGAGGTCGTTGATCTGGAAGGAAAAATAGTAGTTCCAGGTTTCATCGATGTACATAGCCATGGCGGTTATAGTTTCGATGCAATGGACGGAAATGCGGCTGAGTTAGATGAAATGGTCACAGACATGGTATATGAAGGTGTGACCGGTTATTTCGCAACAACAATGACTCAATCAAATGAAAATATTGATAAAGCTATGATTGCTGTTGATGAAGCAATGAAAGAAAATCCTGTAATTTTAGGTGCGCACCTTGAAGGACCGTTTGTTGCAATGGATTTTAAAGGCGCTCAACCACCAGAATATATCAAAGATCCAGATGCCAAATTACTGGCTCATTGGAATGAGTTAGCTGGTGGAAATATTAAAATGATCACGTACGCACCTGAGCATAAAGGAACTGCAGAATTTGAAGACTATTGTTTAGCACACGGGATCGTACCATCTGCTGGCCATAGTAATGCTACTAGAGCTCAAATGAAGGCTTCTAAAGCGAGCCATGTCACCCATTTATATAATGCCCAGCGTGAATTTAAGCATCGTGAACCAGGTGTGACAGGCCATGCTTTGTTAGAAGATAACATATACTGTGAAATGATCGCCGATGGTTTCCATGTGATTCCGGATATGGTCAAATTAGCCTATGAACTTAAAGGACCTGACAAATTAGAGTTAGTCACTGATTCGATGCGTGCAAAGGGAATGCCTGAGGGAATTTCAGAACTTGGCGGACAAAAGGTGATCGTTAAAGATAAGCAAGCTCGATTGGAAGCTGGAAACTTAGCTGGTTCTGTTTTGCAATATCAAGATGCCTTTGTTAATATTATGAAATTCACAGGTTGTGGGATAAAAGAAGCAGTTAAAATGTCTTCTGTTAACCAAGCTAAAGAATTTGGACTAGAGTCTAAAGGTGGTTTACAGGTCGGTAAGGATGCAGATCTAAATGTTTTTGATACAGATCTTCATTTACAAAGAACTTATAGTTACGGCCGCCTTTTTGAAAAATAATGGTGGTAGATTTATAGAAAGATATGAATTGTAGAGGAAGTAGGGGTGCCGAGTGAGTTCGCCAATATATATACAGATCCATAATAAAATTAAGCAGACTATCGAGTCGGGCCAATGGAAAATTGGAGATCGGATCCCAGCTGAACGAGACTTAGCAGTTCAATTTGGTGTTAGTCGGATGACCTTGCGGCAAGCTGTGCAAACTTTAGTCGACGAAGGTATCTTGGAACGTCATGTTGGTTCTGGAACATTCGTTGCTCGACAAAAAGTGCAGGAAAGAATGTCTTCTGGTGTGACTAGTTTTACAGAAATTATTGAATCGCAAGGCAAGCAGGCTTCGAGTAAGACAATTTCTTATTTGGTCACTATGCCATCGATTTCTGAAAGTGAAAAATTGCATCTGATAAATGGTGAGAAAGTTTTACGCATGGAGCGGATCAGGTATGCAGATGATTTGCCAATTTGTTTTGAGGTAGCAACTTTGCCTTATAATTTGATCAAAGATTATGAACGCGCGCAAATTTCTGCTTCATTATATAAAACTTTAGAGGAACACGGTTTGTCGATTGGCCATGCTGAACAAACTGTTTCGGCGACATCAGCGCCCGAGCGAATCGCAGACTATCTTGATGTTAAGCGTGGGGCTGCAATTTTACGTTTACGGCAAACAACTAGTCTGAGTGACGGTCGCCCGTTTGAATATGTCAGAACTCAATATGTTGGTGAACGTTTCGAGTTTTATTTGGCAAAATAACATGAATAAAAGTTCAACTTGGTTATATTGGTGTGATATACACTGACATGACTTCACTGAGCTTTCTATTTTAAAGCAAATATAAAAAGAGGCTGGGCAAAACAATGTCCCAGTCTCTTCTTTTGCTAAAAATAATCAAATTATCGCTTGTAATTTTTTATAGCATAAACGCGTTTCAAAAGTCTGAATCCTCAGTGTAATGCCATTTACGCCATTCCTGTCCTGCGCCTTGCTACGGCCAAAAATGACGTAAACGACATTACACACCGGCTTCAAAACGGCTTTTGTCCCGCTCTCTTTATACATACTTTGTAATTAAAATTTGAAATCATAATCGCTATCTTTCATAGCCTCAACGTCACCTAACAAGTAACCATTACCGACCTGTGAAAAGAAATCGTGGTTAGAAGTAGAAGTTGAGATACCGTTCATAACGACTGGGTTCACATCTTCAGCGGTATCAGGAAAAAGCGGGTCCATTCCTAAGTTCATGAGCGCTTTATTAGCGTTATAACGTAAGAATGTTAACACGTCTTCTGCCCAACCAACTTGATCATATAATAAATGGGTATATTTTTCCTCATTTTCATAAAGGTCATACAGTAGGTCATACATCCATTCTGTCATCGATGAGCGTTCTTCCTCTGTCAATTCGTTAAAGCCAAGTTGAAACTTGTAACCAATATATGTTCCGTGGACTGATTCGTCACGTAAGATCAACTTAATGATCTCGGCAACGTTTGCTAGCTTGTTATGGCCTAACCAGTAAAGCGGAGTGTAGAACCCTGAATAAAACAAGAAAGTCTCTAAAAAGACAGAGGCGACTTTCTTTTGCAAGGGGTGTCCATTGTGGTAGATATCATTGATTTTTTGGGCCTTGTACTGTAGAAATTCATTGTTGTTCGTCCATTCGAAGATATCATCGATTTCTTTTGGTGTGTTTAAAGTTGAAAAAATTGATGAATAACTTTTAGCATGTACAGATTCCATGAATTCAATGTTATTTAACACAGCTTCTTCTTGTTGAGTTCGGATATCTTTTTTTAAAGATGCCATCCCATCTTGAGATTGTAAAGTATCTAGTAACGTTAAACCACCGAACACTTTATCTACTACATCTTTGTCATTGTCAGATAACGAACGCCAATCACTCAAATCATTTGAAAGCGGGATCCGAGTATCTAACCAAAACTGTTCAGTTAATTTTTCCCAGGTTGCTTTATCGATTTGATCTTCCAAAACGTTCCAATTTATCGCAGTATAATTTTCATTGTTCATTAAAGTTAACTCCTTAGAATAAAAAGGTCTTTAAATCGAGCAGCTTTCACATTCATTTGCCCCGATCACACCATTGTCGTCGGTAAAAGTCCGAATGTAATAGATCGATTTGATTCCTTTAGCGTGAGCATAATTTCTTAAGATAGAAAGGTCACGTGTAGTTAATTTGTCTGATTGAGGATCTTTCCATTCGTACATTCCTTTCGGAAGCGTCGAGCGTACAAATAAAGTCATACTTAGTCCCTGATCAACGTGGGTTTGTGCAGCTGCATAGGTATCGATCACTTTACGCATATCCATATCGTAAGCAGAAGTATAATACTGGATCGTATCGTTAGACAAGTATGGAGCAGGGTAGTAGATTTTACCGATCTTACGCTCCTGTCGTTCTTCGATCCGATTAATGATCGGTTGTAATGAAGCTGTTGTGTCATTGATATATGAGATCGAACCGGTTGGAGCAACTGCCATACGATTTTGGTGGTAAAGACCATCTTTTTTGATAGCTTCTTTTAATTGTTCCCATTCTGTTGGTCCAGGGACAAAGATATCTTTGAAAAGGTCTTGTACTTTTTTTGTTTGGGGACCAAAATTTTTTTGCAAATATTGATCAAAATACGAACCGTTTGCGTATTTACTCTTGGAGAAACCTACAAAAGTTTCTTGACGTTCTTTGGCAATCTTATTTGATGCAGCTAATGTCCAGTAGTTCAAAAGCATAAAGTAGACATTGGTGAAGTCAATTGCTTCTTTTGAACCATATTCAATATGATTCTTAGCCAGGTAGCCATGTAAGCCCATTGCACCTAATCCGATCGTATGAGCCTGATGGTTACCATGTTCGATCGATGGTACCACGTCGATCTTAGAATGATCTGTCACAAATGTAAGGGCACGTGTCATAGTTTCGACCGATTTACCGAAATTTGGAGATTCCATAAGATTAGCGATATTAGTTGAGCCAAGGTTGCAACTGATATCTGTACCTAATTGATCATATTCTTGACGGTTATTAACAATTGATGGCTTTTGTACCTGCATGATCTCTGAACAAAGGTTACTCATAATGATTTTGCCATCGATCGGATTAGCCTTATTTGCAGTATCTACGTTAATAATGTAAGGATAACCAGATTCTTGTTGTAACTTCGAGATTTCTTCTTCAAGTTCACGTGCTTTGATCTTTTGTTTAGGAATATCGGGGTTAGCTACCATATTGTCGTATTCTTTGGTAATGTCTACGTAAGAGAAAGGAGTATGATAAACTCGTTCAACGCCCCAAGGATCAAAGAGATACATGTCTGCGTTATTTTTCGCCAATTCATAGAATTTATCCGGGACAACCACACCCAAGGACAGAGTTTTGACACGGATCTTTTCATCAGCATTTTCCTTTTTGGCTGACAAAAACTGTACGATGTCAGGGTGAAAGACGTTTAAGTAAACAACGCCGGCACCTTGTCGTTGACCTAGCTGATTAGAGTATGAAAAACTATCTTCCAACAGTTTCATAACTGGTACAACACCTGAAGCAGCGCCTTCGATTCCTTTGATTGGTGCACCCGCACCACGTAAGTTACTTAAGGTGATCCCAACACCACCACCAATACGCGAGAGTTGCAAAGCAGAGTTAACACCACGTCCAATAGAGTTCATATCATCAGTCAGTTGAAGCAGGAAACAAGAAACGAGTTCACCACGACGTTTGCGACCGGCGTTTAGAAAGCTAGGGGTAGCAGGTTGGTAACGTTGATGGATCATTTCATCTGCTAAGCTAAGAGCAAGATTTTCATCACCATTAGCAAAATACAATGCATTGATCGCAACCCGGTCTATGTAACTTTCTAAATATGAATCATTATCATTTGTTCTTAAAGCGTACTGTGCGTAAAACTTATATGCTGCCATGAATGTTTTAAATTCAAAATCAGCACTTTTTAATTGTTGGTAAAGTTTCTCGATAAAAGACATCTCATATTTAGACAAAAATTCTTTTTCCAAATAATCATTTTTGATCAAGTAGTCAAATTTTTCTGGTAAAGAATCAAATTTGACCATATTTGGTTCAACATTTTCCTTTAGAAATGCTGCTAGAGCATCTTTGTCTTTGTTTAATTGGATCTTATCGTTCATCGGAATATTGACCTGGTTATTTAAGTCGTAGTAACTGACATTGTTACCATCTAATTGTTTAAGACTCAATTTCTTTCACCGCTTTCTCAAAATTTGTGACATCTTTAGTAGTCCCGTTGAATTCAAACGTATATAGAAGTGGAACGTTAAATTCCATCGCGATATCTTTAGCTGTAAAGACAAATAGTTCAGCAAAATTCCGGTTTCCCGTGCCGGCCACTCCTTGAAGTAGTTCTTGATTATTGCCATAATATAAAAAGTCGGTGACCGGTTCGGTAATGTCTTTTTCATACGTAGGTACGATCAAAACAAAGGGTTCACCAACTTCAATTTCTGGATCGATCGGATCGATCTCATATGTGTCGTTCATTGTCAGCTTTTTGACAAATCTTTTAGTTTGTCCAGTTACGCTAAAATAAACTATTTTCATTGTGCGATCAACTTTTTCAAAAGGTCAGGGCGGAAGCCGTTTACGATCGGCTGAGCATTGTTTTCCAAGACAGGAACACTGCGGAAACCTTTACCTTTTAAATAATCAATATATTCTGGTGTGTCATTAATATTTTTTTCGGAAAAATCAATGTTATGTTCTGTCAGAAACTTTTTCGTCATTTTACATTGGATGCAGTTGTTTTTTGTATAAAGTTCTAAGCTCATTTCGAGGACCTCCTAGATTGATTTACTTGATTTAGTATACAACAATATTTGATGATTTCAAGTATAAAACACCAGATATAGTGTAAAGTTTTGCAAAATTCATCGATATATGGTGTAACGGTGGGGGGCTAAAAAATATATTAGTAAAAAATATGTTAAACCAAAGAAAGTAATTGATAGTCAACTTGTCTTAATTTAAGATAAAGAGTGGAAGAAAAATAAAAAATATTTTTAAAGTACTTAACAGTAAATCTTAGAAGAAAAAGAGGAAAATCATTGGCAGATCATTATTATACAAAAGATCCGACTGCAAAACACGCTGAAAAATCATGGACGTTTTCTCTTTATGAACACGACTTTGTTTTTACTACAGATAGTGGTGTTTTTTCAAAAAATACGGTCGACTTTGGTTCAAGGACACTCTTAGATGCGATCAAAGAGCTTGAATTCGTGCAAGGCGAATTTTTAGATGTCGGTTGTGGTTATGGACCGATCGGGCTAGCAGTTGCCTTTGACCGACCCAAGCGCCAGGTCGATATGGTAGATATTAACGAACGAGCACTTGGATTGGCTAAAAAAAATGCTGCTGCTAATCAGATCAGTAATGTAAATATTTTTAGTTCTGATATTTATGCTGGTGTCACGGGGACCCAATATGCTGCAGTACTCACTAACCCACCGATCCGTGCCGGGAAAAAAGTTGTTCATGAAATTTTGTCGGGGGCAAAACAACATCTGGCATCTGGTGGTATTTTATTAGCGGTGATCCAAAAAAAGCAGGGCGCACCATCAGCACAGAAAAAAATGGCAGAAGTTTATGGCAACTGTGAAGTTGTTTTGAAACGTAAGGGATATTTTATCTTGAAGAGTGTGAGAGATTAGATGATGCAATATTCACAAGAACAGTTGAAGCTGTTCATGCAAGCAGCTATTGGAGAAGCTCATAAGGCAGCGACAATGGGTGAAGTTCCAATCGGTTGTGTAGTCGTAGATGATGGTGTGATCATCGGTCGTGGACATAATTTACGAGAGTCTAGTCATGATGTCACCGCTCATGCTGAGATCTGTGCCATCCAGCAAGCTAATCAACAAAAAAAAGACTGGCGTTTAGAAAATTGCAGCTTGTTTGTCACGTTGGAGCCTTGTCCAATGTGTGCGGGAGCAATCGTGAATGCGCGGCTTAAGTCAGTTTATTATGGTTGTGCTGATAAGAAAGCTGGAAGTGCGGGCACATTGATGAATTTATTGACCGAAACGCGCTTTAACCATCAAGTCGAAGTTGATAAGGGACTTTGTCGTTTAGAATGTGTCAAATTACTGAGCGACTTTTTTGCAAAAATTAGAGAAAAAACAGAAAAAGACTAGCATTTTAGGGTGATTTCATGTAATATAGTAGTTGCCGTAAGGCCTTGGGGCAATGTTGTCCTTACAAAGCGTGTCAGGTCCGGAAGGAAGCAGCACTAAGTTTGGTTCGGCATGTGCCTTAAGTTATTATGATATTTAAACCCTGGTCTTTTAAAGATCAGGGATTTTTTTTAAGAATGATACTTGCGCTAGTAGTTGAGTCTGATCGTTAATATTTGCAAATTGTTAATGATTTTAAGTCGTTGGTTTTGTTTTATTGAGCAACACTGATTTGGATTTATTAAACAAGTGTCTTTATTAGAAAAGTGAGATGTGGTTGATAAGAATATAGCCACTTTTTGGTCAGACAGATAACCTAAGTGTTTTATTAAGGAGGAGACGGAAATGAGTTACCAAGCCTTATATCGTGCTTGGCGTCCGCAAAAGTTTGATGATCTTGTTGGACAAGAATTAGTTACTAAAACTCTGAAGAATGCTTTAATAACTAAGCAAACGTCTCATGCGTATTTATTTACTGGACCACGTGGAACCGGGAAAACCTCGGCGGCTAAAATTTTTGCCAAGGCGATCAATTGCCATTTTCAAGATAATGGCGAACCTTGTAATGAGTGTGAGACTTGTACTTCGATCACTGCTGGCAGACAAAACGATGTAATTGAGATCGATGCTGCCTCAAATAATGGTGTCGAAGAGATTCGCGACATTCGTGACAAAGTCAAATATGCTCCAACTGAGTGTGATTATAAAATATATATAATTGACGAAGTTCATATGCTTTCAACTGGGGCATTCAATGCTTTATTAAAAACATTGGAGGAACCACCTGGTAATGTAGTTTTTATTTTAGCTACGACCGAACCGCATAAGATACCAGCTACCATTATTTCACGGACTCAACGTTTTGATTTCAGAAGGATCCAACCAGCGGTCATCTTACGCAGAATGGAATATATTGTTAAAGAAAAACAGTTAAAATATGATCCGGCTGCTTTAAAACTGATCGCACAGGCTGCGGAAGGCGGAATGCGTGATGCTTTAAGCATTTTAGATCAGGTAATGTCGTTTGGAAACGATGAGATCACGTTAGAAAATGCATTGATGGTCACGGGCAGTGTTCAAAATGATGAATTGCTAAAATATTTACAACAAGTTACTAAAAAAGATACTGCACAAGCATTAGAAACCTTGCATCAGATTTTAGATGATGGTAAAGATGCTGCACGTTTCGTTGAAGATCTGATCAGTTTCTGTCGTGATCTATTATTGTATCAACAGATGCCTGAACAGATCGAAAAGGATGAACTTGACGTCGTTAATGATGATTTTCGTAATTTTGCTCAAGAAATTAAACCAGAAAAGATTTATCAAATGATCGATCTTTTAAATGAACAACAAGAAAATATGCGTTTTACCGCACATGCTTCGATTTATTTAGAAGTTCTGACGGTTAAATTGTCTTCAAGCCAACCAGCTACAACTGCACCAAATGCTACAGCAGTACCTGCGCCGGAAAACCTAGAACCAAAATATACTGTTAAGTTTGAAGATTTAACACGACAAATTAAACAGTTACAACAACAAGTTGAACAGTTACAACAAGCACAAAGTTTAGGTCAGACAACAAATGCTGACCAGCAACCACCTCAGCAGGCACAAGCTAAACACTCACAAAATAGAAGGGGTTCTTCTTCAACTAAAATAGATCTACAACAGGTCTATGGGGTACTAGGAGAAGCTACTAGGGATAGTCTTAATGAAATAAAAGATGTTTGGAATGATTTGTTAAATATGTTGACAGTTGCTCAACGGGCTGTGATGCATGTTAGTTCACCAGTTGCAGCAAGTTATGACGGAGTGATCGTTACCTTTCAATTTGATTTTCTGTGTCAACGAGCGCAGAATGACCAACAGTTAGAAGACACTTTGGAAAACGGGCTTGATCGGTTGATTGGTCGGGTGCCGCGATTGATTTTTATGCCACAAGAACAATGGCCGCAGATCAGACAGGATTATTTAAATGGTCAAAAGGTTGGTAAAAAAGGTATACCAGATCCAGTTGGAAAGGAAAATGGTCAAGCAAAAAAAGGTTCCACACCAAAAAAATCAAAGGCAGATCCAGTTGTGGATGAGGCTCTAAAATTATTTGGTAACGAAATAGTAGATATTAAAAATGACTAGAAAAAAGGGGTAAATACTTATGATGCCAGGAAATATGCAAGGTATGATGAAAAAGGTCCAAAAAATGCAAAAACAAATGCAAAAAGATCAAGAAGAGCTGAATCAGACAGAATTTACAGGTAAAGCATCAAATGATGAAGTTGTTGCCAAATTCACTGGTGATAAAAAAATGACGGATCTTTCGATCAAAGAAGAAGCAATTGATCCAGACGATCCGGACATGTTACAAGACTTGATCATTATGGCTGTTAATGATGCAATGGATCAAATTGACCAAAAGACACAGTCGACTTTAGGCAAGTATTCTCAGGGAATGCCTAGAATGTAATTTTAAGTCAGAGGAGTTTTTGTCATGCAATATCCAGAACCAATCGCTAAATTGATCGATAGTTATATGAAATTGCCCGGTATTGGGAACAAAACTGCGATCCGTTTGGCATTTTATACGATAGACATGGATGAAAAAGATGTGGCTAACTTTTCTGCGTCTTTATTAGCCGCAAAACGTGATCTGCATTATTGTAGCATTTGCGGGAATATCACTGAAACAGATCCTTGTACCATCTGCGCTGATAAAGCCCGTGATCGCTCCCAGTTGATCGTGGTCGAACAGCCTAAAGATGTAATGTCGCTGGAAAAAATGCGGGAATATCATGGCTTGTATCACGTTTTACATGGTGTTTTATCGCCAATTGAAGGCAAAGGTCCAGAAGACATCAATATTAAAAGCCTGGTTCAAAGGTTACAGAAAAACGATAGTATCAAAGAAGTGATCATTGCGACTAATGCAACTCCTGAAGGAGAAGCTACGGCAATGTATCTTTCACGTTTGATCAAGCCAGCTGGGATCAAGGTAACTCGCTTGGCTTCTGGTTTAGCTGTAGGTAGTGATATTGAATATGCTGATGAGATGACACTCTTTAAGGCAATTGAAGGACGTCAAGAAATCTAGGCGGGGTAGAAAATGTTTGGCAAAAGAAGAAAAAATTTAAAAAAAGAGTTCGATGATATTCTTTTGGAAGATATTGATCAAGCCTTTACTACTTGGATCAATGCTAGGAAGAACCAGGAAACAGTCTTTGAGGCTGATGAAGAGATGGCTGCACAGACCAAAGCAACTCGAGCACAGTATGAGCTGTTATATCGAGAAGCACGGATTCGACAAGTTAAGGGTCATCTACAGTCTTCTGTTATTAGTCGATAAGTATAGCTAATGTCTGTTTAGCGTAAAAATGGACAGTGAACTATTTTTTAAGTACAATATAATTAATTAAATATAATTGAGGTTTTTTAAGTGGCTGGAATGTTTGTAACATTTGAAGGAACAGATGGCTCAGGTAAAACTAGTGTCATCAAAGGTTTGCTTGCTCGTTTAGACGAGATAGGCTTGCACGATGATTATCTCGTCACTAGAGAACCTGGTGGCAGTTGTATATCTGAAGCGATACGCGAAGTTATTTTAGATAAAAAAAATACTGAAATGGATCAGAAAACGGAGGCTCTGTTATATGCAGCATCCAGACGGCAACATTTAGTTGAAAAGATACTTCCGGCGTTAGCGGATGATAAAATTGTTCTATGTGATCGTTTTGTTGATAGTTCCTTAGCTTATCAGGGAGCTGGACGTGAAGTTGGTGTTAATGAAGTTGCTGCGATCAATCGGTTTGCAACGGGGGGATTGAGTCCCGATTTAACTTTTTACTTTGATTTAGATCCAACAATCGGTTTAAAGCGTATCAAAACTAATCGTCAAGATGAAGTTAATCGGCTTGATGAAGAACAATTAAGTTTTTATCAACAAGTCCGGGCTGAATACTTGGAGTTGGCACGTCAGGAACCAAACAGAATTAAAACTATTGATGCTTCGCAAACTGAATCTATGGTCGAAGCAGAGGTTTTTTCTCAATTGAAAAAGTATTTATGATAAAGTTAACTATTTAGTATAGAAATTTTGGAGGTAGAAACCATGAAATTGATTATTGCAATCATTCAAGATAAAGACAGTAACCGATTAAGCAATGCTTTTATAGAACAAGACATTCGGGCAACTAAACTTTCATCGACCGGTGGGTTCCTCCGGTCTGGTAATTCGACATTTTTAGTGGGTGTGGAAGATGAAAAGGTTGAAAGTGTCTTAGAATTGATCAAAACGACTTCAAAGACAAGAAAACAATTTATGGCACCGCCAGTAAACTTAGATTCACCAATGGAAGCTGCTGGGGCATATCCAGTAGAAGTTCAAGTTGGTGGAGCGACAGTTTTCGTGTTGCCAATAGACGCGTTTCATCAATTCTAAGCGTGACGGCTAATGGATATTAAAAAAGCTCAGCCACGATTAACAAATCATTTTGCTGACCTTATTTCACATAAGCGTTTAGCTCATGCATACTTGTTAACGGGGGAGTCTGGATCTGGAAAAAAAGAATTAGCATTGTGGGTTGCAAAGTTACTATTTTGTGAGGATCCTAGTTTGTCTGGTCCATGTGATCATTGTTCTGAATGTTTGCGGATCAGCCAAAATGAGCATCCAGATGTTGTTGAGATCGCACCTGCTGGTTTGTCGATCAAAATCGACCAAATTCGTTATTTGAAATCTGAATTTGCCAAAAGTGGTGTGGAAGGAGTCCAAAAAGTTTTTATTATTGAGGACGCAGAAAAGATGTCAATCAGTGCTGCGAACGGTTTATTAAAATTTTTGGAAGAACCGAGTGGGACTGTGACAGCTTTTTTGCTGACTAGTGAGCAAAATAAGATCCTACCCACGATTATTTCAAGGTGTCAGTTGTTAGAGTTGAATGCGCCTCAACTTCCTTTACTAATTGAGAAGTTAGAGTCAGATGGAATCGAAAAAAATCAGGCTAACTTACTGGTCAATTTGACAAAAAATGTTGATCGAGCAGAACAGATCAATGAAGATGAAGATTTTCAGAAATTGATCAAAAATCTGTGGAGTTGGTATAGTGCGGTTTTAAAGAATGATTTAATTGCTTTTGTTAAAGTACAAACCACTTTAGTTCCGTTAGTTGATTCGCGCGAAAAACAAGATAATTTATTATTTTTAATAGCTTTGTTGGCTCGTGATTTAATGCTTTTTGCAAATAATCCTAACCAACAGTTTGTTTTTACAATGTTTGAAAAAGATTTTAGTTCAAAAATGAAAAATATTTCCGCAGCGGCAGCCACCAATGCTTGTGAAACTGTTTTAAAAAAGTGGAGATTGCTGTCGGTCAATGTCTCGATTCAGAATATTTTAGAGTCGTTAACGTTGGAATTATGTGATTGTTATCATCAATAAGTGAAGGTGAATTGTGTTGGATAAACGTGAGTTATATGACAATTTTGATCAGTTAGGTAAAAAAGCAGACGAACTGCGCCTAACAATAGGTGATACACAAGATTCAATAAGATATTTGATTGAGAAAAACGCTGAACTTGAGATCGAAAATCAACATTTGCGCGAACGATTGCGTGAGCTTGAAGATAAGACAACCTCTAAAAATAATGCAACAGGTTTGTCAAAATCCCGCCAAAATTTGGAAAAACTGTATGAAGAAGGTTTTCATGTCTGTAACGTGGATAACATGTATGGCTCGAGAAGGATCAATGACGAGCCGTGCGTTTTTTGTCAGGATGTCATTTACGGGGAGAGAAGTTAATGAGTATTCAAATCACTAGTAGTTTTCGTGGTGAAAACATTAAGGGGACGTTATATTTAGTGCCGACACCGATCGGAAATTTAGGCGATATGAGTTCACGTGCTATTTCAACTTTGCAAGATGTGGATTTGATCGCAGCTGAGGATACTCGAAATACCCAAAAACTATTAAATCATTTTGAAATTACAACAAAACAGATCAGTTTTCATGAATATAATACAAATGAGCGGATCCCACAGTTAATTAAAAAATTACAAATGGGAGTAGATATCGCACAGGTCAGTGATGCAGGTATGCCGTCTATTAGTGATCCGGGTTCTGAATTAGTTGAAGCTTGTGTTAATGCTCAGATCAGGGTCGTCCCGATTCCTGGTCCAAATGCAGCCTTGACAGCATTGATTGCTTCTAGTCTGTGCCCCCAGCCTTTTTTGTTCTACGGTTTTTTATCACGCAAAAATACTGAAAGGCGGCAGGAATTAGAAGAGTTATCTGCTCAGAGAGTTTCTTTGATTTTTTATGAAGCACCACATCGCCTGGTGAAGACTTTAAAAAGTTTAAGTGAGATACTGGGGGCAAAACGACGTATAGTTTTGTGTCGTGAACTAACTAAACGATACGAAGAATTCTTACGTGGAACGATCGCAGAAGCGTATGAATGGGCTAATAGTTCAGAAATCAAGGGTGAGTTTGTATTAATAGTTGAGGGAAATCCTGAACCACAACAAGCACAATCACAGGCTATTTTACCTCTTGAAGAACAGGTTGAGCTCTTACTTAAAAATGAAAATTTAAAACCGAATGATGCAATCAAACAAGTTGCAAAACAAAACAAGCTAAAAAAACAAGTTGTTTATAATAAATATCATCATCTTGACTAGTTTTTAGTAAAATGTTTGTAAGCCATTATTCATAAAAACGTTGCTTAGGTGTTTTTACATCAAGCTCGTTTTTTTGTATCAATGCTTAGTTAAAAATTTAAGTTCAAATTAAATTACGAAGTAAAGCAGAGGTTATTTAAAATGAGTGCAAAACAATATAGTGAAGATCATCGTGTTGTCTATTATGAAACGAACGTAACTGGTACTGTGGGAATTGGTCGTTTAGTTGACTTAATGATGTTAGCTTCAGAAGATCAAAGTAAACAATTAGGCGTGACTAACGAAAAGATCGCAAAACGTGGATTAGGTTGGGTAGTGACACAACATATCATTGATATAACTCGTTTGCCACAAGCTGATGATGTGATTACACTTTCTACGATCGCAAAAAGTTATAATCGTTTCTTTTGTTATCGTGATTTTAAGGTAGAAGATCAACATGGAAATGAATTAGTTAAAATGCACAGTGTTTTTGTTCTGATGGATCGTCAAAAGCGCAAAATCGTGCGGTTGCCCGTAGATATTATTACACCATATGAAGCTGAATATACTAAAAGAATTGAACGGTTAAAAACGCCACAGTCCGTTGAAAATATTAGTGGTCAAAAAAACTACCGGGTTCGTTTCATGGATATTGATGCTAATCATCATGTCAATAACGTGCACTATTTTGACTGGATGTTAGATGCTTTATCATCTGATTTTTTGTTGAACCATCGCTTAACTAAGATGAATATTTCGTATCGTCAAGAAGTGTATTATGGTGACCAGATCACTAGTGAGGTTGAATTAGACGAAAAAAACTTGACTACTAAGCATTTGATCACAACAGGCGACCAGCAAAATTGTTTGGCCGAATGTCAGTGGGAAAAAATTAAATAATTATAAGGGCGTTAGGAATTTTTTACTATCACCTCTTTTGTAAGAGAGCGAGACAAAAGATGCTTCAATCTTTCTTTTGGAACATGATTAAGGGGCCGTCGATTTAACCGTATTTAATGGGTTAGATCGATGGCCCCTTTTAGAATCTTAACAGCACCTTTAAATCATTAAAAATGGTGATTGGTGATCAAGAAACTGCGTCACTAACAAATGATGCTAGGTCATTTGATGACATGTCAGCACTGAGTCCCACTAGTAATTTAATTCGTGCTTTTTGACCATTTAAACCGTGACAGAAAATAGCACCCATTTGTTCTAAGCGAACTCCACCGCCTGCATAATCATAGACACTTTCAGCTGTACCATTAAAGCAACGGGAGACGATAACGACAGGGACATTTTGATCTAATAATGCTTGAAGTCCAGGTAAAGTAGCAGGGGGAAGGTTACCTGCACCTAAAGCCTCGATCACGACACCGCTAATATTTTGTTTAACAAGTGCTTTAAAAAGTTCAGGGCCCATACCTGCGAAAGCTTTTAATAAATATACATTATCGACAATGTGATCGATCGGTACATAAGTTTGCCGAATTAGTTTGGAAAAAAATGTGACCCTTTCCTTTGAAATCGAGCCAACTGGTCCGAAAGTTGGGGTCCGGAAGGTAGCAACATTTGTAGTATGTGTTTTTGTAACGAACCTTGCAGTATGAATTTCATCATTCATTACGACCAGAACACCCTTACCATGAGCCTCATCACTAGCAGCAGTTTGAATAGCTGTTTGAAAATTGTGTAAACCATCCGAACCGATCTCGTTAGCAGAACGCATTGCTCCAGTAACCACTACTGGTATTTCTGATGGTAAAGTAAGATCTAAGAAATAGGCAGTTTCTTCTAACGTATCAGTTCCATGTGTGATCACGACACCATCTATGCCTTCACTTTCTGCCTCGATTATTTTATTTCTTAAAGTGAGCATTTCTTGTGGGCGCATATGAGGTGAAGGTAAGTTGAACGGATTACGAATATCTAACTTTATTTTTCCCGTAAAAGGGTTATTGAAACTATTAAGTGGATTTTGTTCTCCAGGAATAATTGCACCATTTTCTCCTTCAGACATGGCAATCGTTCCACCTGTATGTAAAACTAAAATTGTTTTCATTTTTTCACTCCAAATTGCATTTGATTTTAAATTGAAATACTTAACAATTATAATGATTTTTGACATCATAGTAAAATATCTGAGGAGATATTTTTATGAAAACAAGAGACATTTTTCTATTTTGTGAAATGTATGCGTGGGTTTATGTTAAACTAATTAAAGAAGGATCAAGCGTAAAAAAGAGGACTGAACATAACATGAAAATTCTTGCAATTGATACCTCTAATCGACCATTAAGTGTGGCTTTATTGGAGGATCAAAGTTTGTTAGCAGAAAATACGACAACTGTTAGCAAAAACCATAGCGTGGCATTAATGCCAGCTATTAGTGAAATATTTGAGCAAAGTCATTTAAAGCCAACAGAAATTGACCGAGTTGTAGTTGCAAAAGGGCCAGGCTCATATACTGGTTTACGGATCGGTGTCACAACAGCAAAAGCTTTAGCCTACAGTTTGGATAAAGAATTAGTAGGTGTTTCAAGTCTGGCAGTTTTAGCAGCAGCAGTTCATGTAGACCATGAAACTTTATTGGTTCCAGTTTTTGATGCCAGACGAGATAATGTCTTTGCTGGGGGATACGTTTGGGATAATGATCAGCTCATAAATGCTTTACCTGACCAACATATTTCTTTTAAAGATCTTTGTGCTCAGCTCGTAGGGAAAAAAGTCTGTTTTATTGGAGCCGATCTTGTTAAATTTAAAGACGAACTTCTAGAGTTAATGGCAGGACAAGACTACAGTTTCGCTCCTGCTGATTCTGCGATCCCACGAGCTTTTAATTTAGGATTGCTAGGTGCTAGTGAGAAACCACAAAGTGTAAGTGATTTTGTGCCAAAATACTTACGTTTAACACAAGCAGAATCACAGTGGTTAGAGAAAAATCCGCAAGGAAAGGAAAAACATGGACCTTACGTTAAAAAATATTAAAGACGAATTAACTAACAAGATTAAAATGACATTTCAGGATAAAAATTTAGACTTTAAAAATAAAGATGTTTCGATAAATGGCCAAGACTATTTCTTGTGTCGTAATGTAGTTTCGACGATCCCAGAAATGGTAGCCGTTGAGGAAAGGTCACAGCCAGAAGAAGACGTATGGAATAATAAAACTTTTCATTTACGAATGCGCGATCAGAAAAAGTCTTTATATTTTGGTTTGCGTAAAAATGATCGGCTGATCGCATTTATTGGTTGTCGCGTAAATGCTTCGATGACGAGAATGCGTGTGATGCGTTTGTCTGTTTTGCCACGCTATGGTAACCAGGATGTCGGAACGTACTTGGTGATGAGTTTATTGAATAAAGCACAACAAGCGGGGATCCGTTCAGTTTTTGTTCAGGTCAGAAATGATCAAATAAAGCTAGGTGAATTTTATCGTGAAATTGGTTTTAAAAAAGTCGAGACGCAAAAATCTAGTCAATCTGAAAGTGAAATGAAAGAGTTTCAATTTTTAGTTAATGAGAATAAGGACAAGATAATAAATGAATGAAGAAAAAGATACAATTATTTTGGCTTTTGAATCGAGTTGTGATGAAACGAGTGTGGCCTTAGTTAAAAATGGATCTGAAGTTTTGGCTCAGTCGACTGCAACACAAATCAAAAGTCATCAGCGCTTTGGTGGAGTCGTACCAGAAGTGGCTAGTCGTCACCATATTGAACAGATCATTGGTTGTTTAGATGATGTTTTTCAAGAAACAGGTTTAGCATATGACGATCTTTCCGCAATTGCAGTGACATATGGTCCTGGCTTAGTTGGTGCACTTTTGGTAGGCGTATCGGCAGCTAAGGCAGTTGCTTTTGCACATGGTTTACCTTTAGTGCCAGTAAATCATATGGCCGGACACATTTATGCAGCACGTTATAGCGCTCCGATAGAATTCCCCACTTTGGCTTTATTGGTTTCTGGTGGTCATACAGAATTAGTTTATATGCCGAAAGAAAATGAGTACCAAATTATCGGGGAAACACGTGACGATGCTTGCGGGGAGGCATTTGACAAAATTGGTCGTGTACTAGGATTAAATTATCCTGCTGGTAAAGAAATCGATGAATTAGCACATCAAGGTAAAGATACTTTTAATTTTCCGCGTGCGATGGAAAAAGAAGATAACTTTGATTTTAGCTTTAGTGGTTTGAAAAGTGCATTTATCAATACGGTCCACCATGCTGATCAGATAGGGGAAAAGTTGTCTCAGGCTGATTTAGCGGCTAGTTTTCAACAAAGTGTCGTTGATGTTTTATCTGAGAAAACGTTACGTGCACTTCAAAAATATCCAGTCAAACAACTGATCTTAGCAGGAGGAGTGGCAGCTAACAGTGAATTGCGTGCTCGTTTAAAAGAAGAGTGTAGCAAATTATCAGGTCTTGCATTGATCGAGGCACCATTAAAATATTGTGGTGATAATGCAGCTATGATCGGAGCGGCAGGATATGTGGCTTATAAACATGGGGTTAGGGGCGATATGTCCTTGAACGCAGAACCGGGTTTAGAATTTTCATGGTTGTCAGAATAATCGCATAAAAAAAGTGGAAAACATCTTTTGGAACACGTTTAAGGGCCGCTGATCTAACCCATTTAAATGGGTTAGATCGACGGCCCTTTTAAAATCGCATAGTTAGTTATGTTCCCGCTCATTTTTTATGACATAAATTCTTCTAGTTCAACTGAACTTTGTTCCCAATGATCTTCAGTGTCAGTTAATTCTTGACTGATATTTTCCAATTTTTGTTGTAATTCTTGCATTTTTGAAGGGTCATTGAATATTTCTGGTTGAGACATTTGCTGCTCTAGATCAGTTTTTTGTTGATCTAAAGTATCAACTTTTTCTTCTAGTTGTGCGACTTGTCTTTCTAATTTACGCTGTT
Organism: Ligilactobacillus pobuzihii E100301 = KCTC 13174; assembly: GCF_000349725.1. Classification (GTDB taxonomy): domain Bacteria; phylum Bacillota; class Bacilli; order Lactobacillales; family Lactobacillaceae; genus Ligilactobacillus; species Ligilactobacillus pobuzihii. The sequence continues at coordinate 84,654 of NZ_KB714701.1, read as the reverse complement.
GTTTTTGTTTACTTTTACTCAAAGCGTAATTATTTTTCGCAGTTGAAGTGGTTTTTTTAGGCTGCCCACTTTCTGTTTGTTCAGCATTTTTTTGTTCAGCGATCAATCGTTGCTCTTCTTTTTTCTCAATATAGTAATCATAATCGCCAAGGTATAGTGTACTACCAGAAGGAGAAATTTCGATGATCTCATCGGCTGTTTGATTTATAAAATAACGATCATGTGAAACGAATAAAACTGTGCCAGTGAAGTTTTGAATTGCTTTTTCTAAAACCTCTTTGCTATTTATGTCTAAATGGTTGGTAGGTTCGTCTAAAATCAACAAATTATCATGTTGCATGGCTAACTTAGTCAGTAAAAGACGTGCCTTTTCACCACCAGATAAACTATGCACGATTTTTTTAACGTCTTCACCCTTAAATAAAAAACCACCTAAAAGTGAACGAATATCTTTTTCTGGAGTAGTAGGGTGTTCATCCCAGATCTCATTCAAGACATTTTTTTTAGGATGTAAACCTTCTTGTTCCTGGTCATAATAACCGTACTGGACGTTTGTACCAAATGTAGCCGAACCAGAGATGAACGGGATCTGACCGATAATGCTTTCGAGTAGAGTTGATTTGCCGATCCCATTTTGTCCAACAACTGCTAAAACCTTGTTCTTACGTAGTTCAAAGTTGACTGGGCCAGAAATTGTTTGTTGATCATGCCCAATATAACCATCTGCAACAGTTAATACAACTGATCCACTTTTAAAAGCAGGGGTAAATGAAAAATGTGGCCCCTTTTCGTCCCCTTCAGGACGCTGTATACGTTCCATTTTATCCAGTTGCTTTTGCCGACTCTGTGCGCGCTTACTAGTTGTTGCTCGCACTAGGTTTTTATTAACAAAGTCTTGTAACTTGCTAATTTCTGCTTGTTGTTTGTCATATTCTTTCCAGGCCTGTTTTTGTGCTGCATCTTTTTGTTTCACAAATTCAGAGTAATTCCCTGGGTATGTGGTGGCTTTCTTGTGACTTATATTGCAGACTTTTGTGACTATTTTATCCAAAAAATAACGATCATGAGAAACAAGTAACAAAGCCCCAGGATATCCCTGCAGGTAATTTTCTAACCACTGTAAGGTCTCGATATCTAAATGGTTGGTAGGTTCGTCTAAAATTAGTAAGTCTCTTTTTTCGAGCAGTAAACGAGCCAAAGCCAACCGTGTTTTTTGTCCCCCCGATAAAGAAGAAACTTTTTTATCAAGATCTTCTTCATAAAAATGAAAACCGTGCAAAACTGAACGGATCTCTGCTTGATATCCATAGCCATTTTTGGCAGAAAAGTCATGCATTAATTGATCATATTGTTTGAGTAATGCTTGGTATGAAGAAGAAGTGTGGTCTTGACTGACAGCAATTTGATTTTCCAAATGATGGATCTGTTTTTCCATTGCGATCAAACCTGAAAAGACTTTTAACATTTCATCATAGATCGTGTCTTCTGACTCTAAACCAGTGTCTTGCGCTAAATATCCGATCGTTAAGCCTTTACGACCAACTATTTGGCCTTCATCGGGTTCATTTTCGCCAATGATCATCTTGATCAAAGTAGATTTACCTGCACCATTTGGTCCGACAAGTGCGATCCGAGAATTGTCTTGGATATTCAAATCGACGTTTTCAAATAGTGGATCTCCAGCAAAAATACGCGCGACTTGTTGGACTTGTAATAAAAGCATAAATGTTTCACCTGCCTAATTTTTTTCTACATAGACTATTCTAGCATACTGTGCAATACATCGTCCTAAATTTAAATTTTTTCAATTAAGTTGTGAATCAATGAACTTTTTATTTGATTGTGAAATTTTATATGGTAGAATTATGTCAGTGAGCATTTGTGAAAGGGGCTTTAAAATGGTAAACGCAAAAATACCTAGAGCAACGGCTAAAAGATTACCGATTTATTATCGTTACTTAGGTATATTATATAATTCAGGAAAGAAGAGAATTTCTTCAACTGAATTGGCAGAAGCAGTTAAAGTTGATTCTGCTACGATCAGACGTGATTTTTCATATTTTGGTGCATTAGGAAAACGAGGCTATGGCTATGATGTTAAAAGCCTGCTGGATTTCTTTAAGAAGACTTTGAACCAAGACAAATTAACAAATGTTGGACTGATCGGTGTAGGTAATTTAGGTCATGCATTATTAAATTATAATTTTCATGGAAGCAATAATGTTAGGATCAGCGCTGCATTTGATATTGACGATCGAATCACTGGCACGATCCAAAGTGGTGTGCCAATTTATCCAATGAGTGAAATGAAAGAACAGTTAGTTCAACAACAAATTGAAGTTGTGATCCTAACTGTGCCTTCTCCAGTTGCACAACGTGTTACTGATGAATTAGTAGCAGCAGGGGTCAAGGGAATTTTGAACTTTACACCTTTACGTGTTACTGTCCAAGATGGTGTACGCATTCAAAATGTTGACTTGACCAATGAATTACAGACATTGATTTACTTTCTCAACCATGTTGACCAATCAGGTGAATAAGTGAAATTGTTTATGGATAAACAAATAAAAAAATCGTAGAAACTTACTTTAAAGTAAATTTCTACGATTTTTTAGTTGAGCAATAAAACTGCGCAGTTCATTAAGATGTGAGTAGTCATAGAATATTGGACCTTGCCAGTTTTTGCGTAGATCAAACATAAAAGCAGACCGATCACCGTGTATGTTAGAAAGTGACCATCACCATGCCCCAATGCAAATAACAAACTGGAAAGTAGTGCAGTTTGCCAAGGCTTAAACCAGTGTGTGAAGTTTCCAAATAAGACCTTACGATAGATCAGCTCCTCTATTATAGGTTCAGTGACTATGATCACTAATAGATAGTAAGGATATTTTGCAGTAACTGCCATTAATTGACTCGTGTTTTCGGATACCGTTGGTTGTTGCAAAATTACGGCTTCGAACCAAAGTAAAATTTTTTGAGCTAATAATATTACGGCAGTTCCAACCACAGCCCATAAGAGCCCTTGCCAGATATTAGTAGACTTATTTTCTAATTGGTTCTGATACTTAAAGTGGTGTGCGACCCATAACAATAACAGTGCTCCAGTAAGATTCAAGCATGCTTGTAGTGGATATAGTAGGTCATTATTAGATACTAAATGAAAACTGATCTGCTGAAGAAAAACTAGGATAAAGTAACCTAAAAATAGACTTAGCGAGTTTGATTTTAATTTCAATTACAAAAGCTCCTTTACTTGCTTGCGTTATTATAGCATATATTTTATAAAAAAATTAGCACTCGAAGACGGAGAGTGATAAAAAGTACTTGCAATTTAAAAATAAAATGTTTATGATAATAACTGTAATCAAATTAGCACTTAGGTATACTGAGTGCTAAAAACTATTGGAGGGATCTAGAGTGCTGAAACCATTAGGAGACAGAGTAATCCTTGAAGTTCAAGAAGAAGAAGAACAAACAGTAGGCGGAATCGTCTTGGCAAGTAATGCTAAAGAAAAACCACAAACTGGTAAGGTTGTGGCCGTGGGTGCTGGTCGTGTACTTGATAACGGTGAAAAGAGTGCCCCAGAAGTACAAACTGGCGACTCAGTGATCTATGATAAATATGCTGGCACAGAAGTCACATATGATGGCGAAAAATACTTAGTTGTTCGAGCTAATGATATTGTCGCAGTTGTTGAATAAACTTTTTAGTAAAAGTATAGAACTCTAATTTTTGATGAGGTGAAAAATTAATGGCTAAAGAAATTAAATTTTCCGAAGATGCACGAGCAAAAATGCTTGCTGGTGTAGACAAATTAGCAAATACAGTAAAATCAACGATCGGTCCTAAGGGTCGTAATGTAGTTTTGGAACAATCTTACGGTTCTCCTACTATCACTAACGATGGTGTAACGATCGCTAAAGATATCGAATTAGAAGATCATTTTGAAAACATGGGTGCAAAATTAGTTTCTGAGGTTGCATCTAAAACAAATGACATTGCTGGTGACGGTACAACAACAGCTACTGTTTTAGCACAATCAATTGTTTCAGAAGGTATGAAGAATGTCACAGCTGGCGCTAACCCAGTTGGTATTAGAACTGGCATTGAGAAGGCTACTAAAGCAGCTGTTGACGCCTTACATGAAATGTCACATGATGTTTCTTCTAGAAGTGATATCAGCCAAATCGCTGCTGTTTCCTCTGCTAGTGAACAAACTGGTGATTTGATCGCCGAAGCAATGGAAAAAGTTGGTAACGATGGTGTTATCACGATCGAAGAATCCAAAGGTATCGAAACATCCTTAGATGTTGTTGAAGGTATGCAATTTGACCGTGGTTATCTTTCACAGTACATGGTAACTGATGAAGATAAGATGGAAGCCGATTTGGATAATCCATACATTTTGATCACTGACAAGAAGATCTCAAATATTCAGGATATATTGCCATTGTTACAAAATATCGTACAACAAGGTCGTCCATTGTTGATCATTGCTGATGATATTGAAGGCGAAGCATTGCCAACGTTGGTTCTTAACAAGATCCGCGGGACATTCAATGTTGTTGCCGTTAAGGCTCCTGGCTTTGGTGATCGTCGTAAAGAAATGTTACAAGATATTGCTGTTTTAACTGGTGGTACAGTTATTACTGAAGACTTAGGCCTACAACTTAAAGACACAACGGTCGATCAATTAGGTACAGCAGGCAAAGTTACTGTCGACAAAGAAAATACAACGATCGTTGAAGGTTCCGGTGATAAAGATCAGATCGCAGAACGTGTTGCTCAGATCAAGAAACAAATCGGTGAAACAACATCTGACTTTGACCGCGAAAAATTACAAGAACGTTTGGCTAAGCTATCTGGTGGTGTCGCTGTAGTTAAAGTTGGTGCTGCTACTGAAACTGAATTAAAAGAACGTAAATATCGGATCGAAGATGCCTTGAACTCAACGCGTGCCGCTGTTCAAGAAGGATTCGTTGCTGGTGGTGGTACAGCGTTAGTCAACGTGATCGATAAAGTTGCTGCCTTGGAAGAAAAAGGCGATGTTCAAACAGGTATTAACATTGTTAAACGTGCCTTAGAAGAACCAGTTCGCCAAATCGTTTTTAATGCCGGTTTGGAAGGCTCTGTCATCGTCGAAAAATTAAAGGATGAAAAGGCTGGCATTGGTTTCAATGCTGCTACTGGTGAATGGGAAGATATGATCGATGCAGGTATCGTTGACCCAACTAAGGTAACACGTTCAGCCTTGCAAAATGCTGCATCCGTTGCTGCTTTGTTATTGACAACTGAAGCTGTTGTTGCTGACAAACCAGAACCAAAAGATGATAATGCTGCAGCACCTCAACCAGGTGCCGGTATGGGCGGTATGATGTAAGATCGATCAAATATTAGTATTTGGACCAAGGACTAGTTCCTTGGTTTTTTTAGTGTAAAAACAATTCATTATTTAACAATGAACCTGTTAAAATATTGTCGCTAAATTATTTGAGATTTATTTAAGGAAATGCTTGCAAGAAGATCAGTAAAAGGAGTAATATTAGGTTCGCTAAAATAACTGTTCGAAAACAAAAATGTGTGTGGATACACTCCCACAGGGGTTTGTTGTAGAATTAGGGCGTTTAATTTTAGCAATAAAATCTTATAACGTTTAAAGGAGCAAAAATTATGTGGCGTTACTTAAAACGGCTGTTGATCGGTAAACCGCTCAAAACAGTCGATGAAGGTGGCCAATCATTGACCAAGTTTAAAGCTTTGGCTTTGCTTTCGTCCGATGCTTTATCATCAGTTGCATACGGGACCGAGCAGATCACAGCAACTTTGATTGTTTTATCTGCCGCTGCGACTTGGTATTCAGTACCTGCAGCAGCAATCGTTTTAATTTTATTATTTGCTATTACTATGTCTTATCGACAGATCATTCATGCTTATCCTTCTGGAGGCGGTGCATATGTCGTTGCGACTAAAAACTGGGGATCAGGTGCCGGTTTGGTTGCGGGTGGCTCATTACTGGTTGATTACATGTTAACTGTGGCTGTTTCTGTGACTTCTGGTACAGAAGCCATCACTTCAGCTGTCCCTGTTTTACGACCACATGCCATTTTGATCTCAGTGCTGATCGTCTTATTTATTATGACTTTAAACCTAAGAGGTATGAGAGAATCAGCTTCTTTTCTGACAGTTCCGGTTTATTTGTTCGTTGTTATGATCGCAGTTATGATCGTTTGGGGATTTATTAATATAGCGACGGGAAATATCGACTATCAAGCCACGGCAAGTTTAGGTGCGCCAGTTCAAGGAATGTCAGTTGTTTTATTCTTGCGGGCTTTTTCGGCCGGCTCTTCTTCGCTGACTGGGGTGGAAGCAATCAGTAATGCCGTTCCTAATTTTAACCGACCAAAGAGAAAAAATGCTGCTAATACTTTAGCAATTATGGCTTTGATCTTGGCAGTATTTTTTGCAAGTATTACTTTCCTTAGTTATTATTTAGGGATCTTGCCAAATGACCATGAGACCGTACTCTCGCAAATTTCAGAAACTATTTTTGGTCATGGCATTATGTATTATTTGTTACAACTAGCTACTGCGATGATTTTGGCTGTAGCTGCTAATACTGGTTTTTCGGCTTTTCCGATACTAGCGTATAATTTAGCGAAAGATAAATATATGCCGCATATGTTTATGGATAAAGGTGACCGATTGGGTTACTCTAATGGTATTGTTTCTTTGGCAGTGGGTGCTATCGTGTTGATCTTTATTTTTCATGGTCAAACTAATTTATTGATCCCATTGTATGCAGTGGGCGTATTTGTGCCATTTACTCTATCGCAATCTGGCATGATCATTCATTGGTTCCGTGAGCGGGGAAAACACTGGTGGTTAAATTCAAGTTTTAACTTGTTAGGAGCAGTGATCTCACTGGCATTAGTGGTCTTTTTATTCTGGCTGCATTTTCCCAATGTCTGGCCCTATTTGATCATTATGCCTGTATTACTATTTGCTTTTTATCGGATCAAAAAGCATTATCTACGAGTTGCGGATCAACTAAGAGTTAATTCCCAAGTACAACAATTACATGACTTTAGTGGCGCCACTGTCATTGTTTTGATAAGTTCAGTGACGCATGTAACTACTGGTGCCATCAATTATGCGCGCTCGATCGGCGATAACGTGATTGCGATGCATGTTTCATTTGATACAGATCCTAAAAAAGAACATGAAACTGCCAAGGAGTTCAAACAGGCTTTTCCAGAGGTCAGGTTTGTTGATCTGCATTCTTCGTATCGTTCGGTAGTCGATCCAGTTATTCGTTTTTGTGATGTGATCGCGAAAAATTCTGCAGATAGAAATGATTCCGTAACGGTCATTGTACCGCAATTTGTTCCACGTAAACCATGGCAGAACATCTTGCATAACCAGACAGCGCTACGGTTACGCAATTCTTTGAATACGCGTGAAAATATTATTGTTGCCACTTATAATTATCATTTAAAAATGTAAAAAAGCGGATAAAAGGCAGAGCTGGGATATAATTAGATGTGCGATCCTAAAAGGGCCGTTGGTCTATCTCGTTATTAATGGGATAGACCAACGGCCCTTAAACGTGCTCCGAAAGATTGAAATCTTTTACTGTTGCAACGATTGCGTTATTCTGGTTCTTCGCTTTGCTACGATCCAAAATGAACCGTTCGTTATTTTAAATCGACTTCAAAACATTTTTTGTCACATTCTTTCTTATTTAATAACGAGCGTTTTTATCGGTAAGATCGTAAGGGACCTCATGATAAACTTCTGGTCCTTTCGTGATCGTAACCTGAGCATTTAAAAAATCATTGATCAGAGAGATTTTTTCATCGTATTCGGTTGTATTTAAAGCGATAGTCAAAGAAACTTTGTCTGTATATTGGGTATCTATAGTCTGGATCTGTTGTTTTGCTAAAAAATGTTCCAATTTGCCTTGTAAAGGGTAGGTAATGGTCAAAGTGCTTTCTGTTTGCGGCTGACGTTGATTGACACCAATATGTTCAATTGTTTTTGAGGTTGCATTACTATAAGCGCGAATAAGTCCCCCAGCACCTAACTTGGTCCCGCCGAAATAACGTGTTACGACTGCAGTTACATTACGAAGTTCCAATTGTTCTAAGACATTCAAAATTGGTGCTCCTGCTGTACCAGAAGGTTCACCGTTATCATTTTGTTTCATTACTTCATTATCCATCCCTAAAACGTAAGCATAACAATTATGTGTTGCCGAAGAATGCTCCTTTTTAATTTGCGTAATAAATTCTTCTGCTTGTTCTTTAGTTTCAGTACGTGCGATGTTGCAAATAAACTGAGATTTCTTTATATCTATTTCAAAGTTTCCGGCCTGTTTGATGGTCAAATAGGATCTCATTGAAAATTCCCTCCTTAAAATTTTGATTTTTTGCGTATATATTATGTGAGGTGATCATTAAATGGATAAAACTGAATTATATGGGCGACTACTTTTAGACACTGAGCTCACAATGGAATTAAGAAGATCTTTAATTGATCGGGCACAACCAGCAGTGGTTCAACAAGGGAACTATATCGAATGTCAACGTTGCTTGTCAAAAACTAGAAAAGAACAAGCAATGCTCCCCAATGGGACCTATTATTGTCCTCAATGTATTTTATTAGGCCGAGTTTCTTCCACTAATCAATTATATCATTTAAATGAACCAAATTTATTTTCGAAATTAACTCAAACACCATTAAGCTGGCAAGGACAACTATCCCCTTTCCAACAAAATTGTTCAAAAAAACTTATTAAAGCACTGGATCGACCTGGAAAATATTTGATGTGGGCTGTTACTGGTGCCGGAAAAACAGAAATGTTATTTCCAATGTTGACTAAAGCATTATTACAGAAAAAAAGAATCTGCTTAGCATCGCCCAGAGTTGATGTGTGTAATGAACTTTATCCACGGATCGTTGCTGCATTTCGCAAAATTACCCCGGTTTTATTGCACGGTCATAGTAAACAATCCTATCAATATAGTCAATTGACTATTTGCACGACTCATCAACTTCTTCGTTTTCAACATGCATTTGACTTATTGATCATTGATGAAGTCGATGCTTTTCCTTTTGTTAATAGTCAGATGTTAAAAAAAGCTGCAAAGCGAGCAATGAAAATAAGTGGGACTCTGGTCTATCTAACGGCAACTCCAACTAAAAACATGTTAGTTCGTATTAAGCAAAATAAATTACCAGTTAGTTATTTACCGATTCGATTTCATAGAAAGCTGTTACCTGTCCCGCAAGTGTGGCTGCTCAATCACTGGCAAAATAAATTAGCCAGGAAAAAATTCCCCGTCAAATTAACCAATTGTTTGCGTAAATGGAGTAAAGATGCTTTGCCTTTCTTAGTTTTCGTGCCCAATATTGAGTTGCTCAAACCAGTTTTGCAGGTTTTACGGTCTGTCTTACCTAAAAACGTTTTAGGAGATTCGGTTTATTCGGCTGACCCACAACGGATCACTAAAGTTCAGGCGATGCGTGATCACCAACTTAATTATTTAGTGACGACTACTATTTTAGAAAGAGGAGTAACATTTCCAAGTTTGAATGTGATGATTCTAGGAGCCGACGAACGCACTTTTTCTGTGTCAGCGTTAGTTCAGATCGCAGGACGGGTAGGACGTAGTCAGAAACGTCCGTATGGAGATGTGATCTTTATTTGTCAAGATTATGTGAAAAATGTCAAAGACGCTGTTCAACAGATCAAAGATCTCAATAAAAAAGGGGACAAGTTGCTAAATGAATAAGTGTTTAATGTGTGGGCGTGAGATCAAAATAAAATTAACTTTAAAATGGTTGCTTTCTATGCAGCACTTAAAAGACCCGGTCATCTGTCAAAATTGTATGGAAAGCTTTTCTAAAATTGAGCTCAGAAGTATTTGTCCAGGATGTGGTCGTCGACAAAAAGAACGACGATTATGTCAGGACTGTCAGCGATGGTTGAAAATGGGTGAGGAAAATTTACTAAAAAATCGTGCTATGTTTGTGTATGACGTAGTGATGAAAGAATATATGCAACGTTATAAATTTAGCGGGGACTATCAGTGGAGGTTGATCTTTCAAGAACAGTTTACTAATTTTATTAAGCAAAACTCTCAGCAAAATTATTTGTATGTTGCTATCCCAGTCGATCAGCAGACGTTTAATACTAGAGGTTTTAACCAAGTAGAAGGATTGCTACAAAATATCGAACTCAGTGAGCTTTTAGAATTTCAAACAAAGCAGGGACATGTTAAACAATCAACCAAGACACGTAAGGCCAGGATGGAAACGGGCCAGCCATTCAAATATAAAGGAGCAAGAAAATTAGATGGAGAGAATATCATTTTACTAGACGATATTTATACGACAGGTCGGACACTTTATCATGCCAAACATATTTTAGAAGCCCAGGGTGCAGGTTCGATTTACTCATTTACATTGGCGAGATAAAATATATTAGCTCATTCATTTAAATAAAATAAAAAAATTATGAATTGCTTAAAACACTATGAAAGCGCTATTTACATTGCCTTTTAGGCTCTTCTTGATGAAAATTTGAATAGAAAAATTTGTTTATTTACCAGCTTTCTATTATAATTAATTTGTAGATGAGATATCTATTTTAATTGATATCCACCCGCCAGGATCAAAAATTCTGGTTGTGAAAGGAGAGGTAACCATGTTAAAAATCAACGTACGTGGTGAGAATATTGAGGTTACATCAGCTTTAAGAGATTATGTCGAGAAAAAATTGACAAAACTTGAAAAGTATTTTGAGGATACCTCCAATTCAACTGCTCATGTTAACTTGAAGGTTTACTCAGATAAAAATGCTAAGGTCGAGGTAACTATTCCGTTGCCATACTTGGTATTAAGGGCGGAGGAAACATCGCCTGACATGTACGCAAGTATTGATTTGGTGACCGACAAACTTGAACGTCAAATTAGAAAACATAAGACTAAGATCAACCGTAAGTCACGTGAAAAGGGCTATAAGGGCTTAGAGTTTGTTTCACAAGTTCCAGAAAGTGATAATTCTAAAGACGAAGATAACATCGAAATCGTTCGGACAAAAAATATCGCTTTGAAGCCAATGGATAGTGAAGAAGCGGTTTTGCAAATGGAAATGTTAGGACATAACTTCTTTATCTATGAAGATGCTGAATCACAAGGCGTTAACATTGTATACCGTCGCCGTGATGGTCGCTATGGTTTGATCGAAGCAGGTCAATAAAATTTAGTTAAAATTAAGTGAAGGTAGGAGCAAAACGTTTGTTTTGCTCCTATTTTTGGGTTTAAACTACGTATTGGTCCTGCCAAAGGGATGTTTTTTACTTACTGTCTTTGTGTAGTTGGGGCGGTTTTTGTTTTAATTTGCAAATAAGAATGCTAGAATATAAATTAGTGTATTATATCTTAAAAGATGAAATGAATTTTAATTAAAAGTGTTTTGTTAAAGAAGGGAATTATTTCATGGCAAACGTCCTGAAAAAATGGGTTGAAAGCGATAAGCGAGAAATAAAAAGATTAGATAAGATCGCCGATAAGGTCGAGGCTTTTGCTTCTGATATGGAAGCTATGTCTGACGAAGAACTTCAGGCTAAAACTCCAGAATTTAAGTCACGGATCCAAGACGGCGCAACTTTGGATGATATTTTACCAGAGGCCTTTGCGGTTGTGCGTGAAGGTGCACGACGCGTATTAGGATTGTATCCTTTCCACGTGCAAATTATTGGTGGTATCGTACTCCATGAAGGTAATATTGCTGAAATGAAAACTGGTGAAGGTAAGACTTTAACGGCAACAATGCCGGTTTATTTGAATGCCTTGGGCCAAAAAGGAGTACATGTTGTTACAGTTAATGAATATTTAGCCTCACGTGACGCAACTGAAATGGGAGAGTTATACCATTGGTTAGGTTTGTCAGTTGGGTTGAATGTTAATGGTATTTCAGCTGAAGAAAAGCGTGAAGCATACAATGCTGATATTACTTATTCAACAAACAGTGAATTAGGTTTTGATTATCTACGTGATAATATGGTCGTCTACAAAGAAGATATGGTACAACGCCCCTTAAACTTTGTGATCGTCGATGAGGTCGATTCGATCTTGATCGATGAGGCTCGGACACCGTTGATCATTTCTGGACAAGCACAAGGGTCAACTAAACTTTATATCCGCGCCGATCGCTTTGCTAAAACCTTGACTAAGGAAGATGATTTCAAAGTTGATTTGGAATCCAAGACAGTTTCATTAACTGAACAAGGTATTCAGAAAGGTGAAAAATATTTTGGATTGACCAACTTGTTTGATCCAGATAATACGGCTTTGAATCATCATTTGGATAATGCATTGCGGGCGAACTACATTATGATCAAGGATAAAGATTATGTGGTTCGTGATGGTGAAGTTTTGATCGTCGATCAGTTTACAGGTCGGATCATGGATGGGCGTCGTTATTCTGATGGCTTGCATCAGGCTATCGAAGCTAAAGAACGTGTCAAGATCGAAGAAGAAACAAAAACAATGGCTAATATCACTTACCAGAACTTCTTTAGAATGTACAAGAAGTTAGCTGGTATGACAGGTACAGCTAAAACTGAACAAGAAGAATTCCGTGAGATCTATAATATGGAAGTCATTGGGATCCCGACTAATAAGCCGGTTATTCGTGATGATCGTCCTGATTTGTTGTATCCAACACTAGTCAGCAAATTTAATGCGGTCGTAGAAGACATCAAAGCGCGACATGAGTCTGGACAACCAATCCTGGTCGGTACAGTAGCTGTTGAAACTTCTGAATATTTATCCTCACTTTTGGATAAAGCAGGCGTTCCTCATGCTGTTTTGAACGCTAAAAACAATGCTAAGGAAGCTGATATCATCACAAGTGCCGGTCAACGCGGTGCTGTTACGATCGCCACTAATATGGCTGGTCGTGGTACTGATATTAAATTAGGGCCTGGTGTGACTGATGTGGGTGGCTTAGCGGTGATCGGTACTGAACGTCATGAGTCGCGGCGTATCGATAACCAGTTACGTGGTCGTTCTGGTCGACAAGGTGATCCTGGTGTAACACAATTTTATCTTTCATTGGAAGATGATTTGATGTTACGTTTTGGTTCTGATCGGATCAAGGATCTCTTACATCGGATGAAAGTTGAAGATGATGATGCAATCATTCAATCACGAATGATCTCTAGACAGGTTGAATCTGCACAAAAACGTGTTGAAGGTAATAACTATGATACACGTAAGCAAGTTTTGCAATACGATGATGTAATGCGGGCGCAACGCGAAGTTATCTACGCTCAACGTCAGCAAGTGATCATGGAAGAGAGCTCTTTGAAGCATGTGATCATGCCAATGATCCAGCGAACTGTGAAGCATACAGTCCAGATGCATACGCAAGGTGAGAAAAAAGATTGGGACTTGCAAGCAATCGTTGACTTTGCAATTGCGGTGATGGTCAATGAAGATAGTATTTCGGTCAATGATCTAGCAGGTAAGAAACCCGAAGAAATTATTGATTATTTGATGTCACGTGCTGAGGCTAACTATCATATGAAAGAAAAACAACTCTATGATCCAAGCCAAATCTTGGAATTTGAAAAAGTTGTTATCTTACGAGTGGTTGATTCACGTTGGACCGATCATATCGATGAAATGGATCAATTACGTCAATCGATTGGTTTGCGTGGTTACGGCCAGTTGAATCCATTGGTTGAATATCAATCTGATGGTTATCGGATGTTTGAAGAAATGGTTGGTAATATCGAATATGATGTTACTCGTCTCTTCTTGAAAGCCGAGATCCGTCAAAATATTAAGCGATAATAAGTCTAAAACGGGCGGACTACTACGAAAATGGTAGTTTATCGTCCGTTTTTTATGGAGTAGTTATTTGAAAAATTGATTTTGAACATAGAATTCAAAAATTCAGGTAACTTTTTATAATACGAGGAGGAAGAAAAATGGAATTTAGCGATTATAGTCGTGAAATTGAACATTTGAAAAAACAACTCACAGACTTTAGGGGGTCTCTTTGACCTCGAAGGTTTGAAAGAATCAATTGCAGAAAATGAAATGAAAATGTCTGACCCTGCGTTTTGGAACGACAGCCAGCAAGCACAGGTCGTGATCGATGAAAACAATGTTTTAAAAACAAAGTATGATAATTTTAATTCATTGGAAGAAAGTATTGAAGACCTGCAAGTCTTGCTTGAATTGGCGGAGGCTGATCCTAGTGACCAGGAAATTGCCAATGATTTATCTAATAAATATGAAGCTGTTCAAAAACAAATGGAACAATACCAGTTGACTTTACTTTTTAATGGTCGATATGATAAAAATAATGCCATTTTGGAAATACATCCAGGTGCTGGTGGAACTGAGTCGCAAGACTGGGGTTCGATGCTGTTACGGATGTACGATCGTTGGGCAGAACAACATGACTTTAAAGTTGAAACAGTTGATTATCAAGAAGGCGAGGAAGCTGGGATCAAGAGTGTAACATTAATGGTCTCTGGGACTAATGCATATGGCTATTTACGTAGTGAAAAAGGTGTCCATCGTTTAGTTCGGATCTCACCGTTTGATTCTGCAGGTCGGCGTCATACTTCATTTGCTTCGGTCAATGTGATGCCTGAGTTATCGGATGATGTAGAAGTTGATTTACGTCCAGAAGATATTAAAATGGAAGTTTTTCGTTCCTCTGGTGCCGGTGGTCAGCATATTAATAAAACATCTTCTGCGGTACGTTTGATCCATATACCAACTGGGCTTGTTACTTCTAGCCAGGCTCAACGTTCGCAGTTTCAAAATAAGGCAACTGCTGAAAAGATGATGAAGTCTAAATTATACCAAATGGAAATGGAAAAAAAAGAACAGGAACGAGCTAAGATCCAAGGCGAACAGCTGGAAATTGGCTGGGGGTCACAGATTCGCTCATATGTGTTCCATCCATATTCGATGGTCAAAGATCATCGTACAAACCAAGAAACGGGAAATATTCAGGCAGTTATGGATGGAGAGTTGGATCCCTTTATTAATTCGTATTTACAATGGAAATTACAGCAAGATAATCCACAGTAAATAATAGTATCCGGAAGGGACTGGGACAAAACTAGCTGTGCGATTCTAAAAGGGTCGTCGATCTATCCCATTAAATGGGTTAGATTGGCGGCCCTTAAACCTGTTTCAAAAAAATTGAGGCCTTACAGTAACAACGATTACTTTATTCTGATTTTTCATTTTGCTACGCCCCAAAATAAAGCAATGGTCGTTACAAATCGACTTCAAAACACTTTTTGCCTTACTCCCTTTCGCAATCTTTTTGTAACAATAATGTACTGTTAATTGAATATTAGGTAATGTTATACTAATGAAGTATGAAAAATATTTTGGAGGAAAAGTTCTCTTGATCGAATTTAAAAATGTAGTGAAAGATTACGGCAATGAAGTACTTGGCGCCGACCGCTTATCTGTGCGGATCGACCAGGGCGAATTTGTCTATATTGTAGGTCCTAGTGGGGCAGGTAAAACAACTTTTATTAAGTTAATGTATCATGAAGTAGGCGCTACTTCTGGCGAAATACGTGTTAATGATTATGATGTAAGTTCTATTACAAATAAAGAGGTCCCCTTTTTGCGTCGCGAATTAGGGGTCGTTTTTCAGGACTTTAAATTATTGCCACGACTCACAATTTTTGAAAATATTGCGTACGCCTTACAGGTGATCGAAAAGAAACCAGAAGAAGTTGAAAAACGAGTGAATGAGGTTTTAAAACAAGTTGGTTTAAAAGATAAGGCCCAAAACTTCCCCAATGAAATTTCTGGTGGTGAGCAACAACGTGTGGCTATTGCACGCGCGATGGCTAATCGTCCGGGAATTTTAATTGCTGATGAGCCTACCGGTAACTTGGACCCTGATACGTCTGAGGAAATTATGGAAATTTTGGAAAAAATCAATCAAGATGGCACAACTATCGTGATGGCAACTCATAATAGTAATATGGTTAATGAACATAAACATCGTGTATTAGAAATCTCTGCCGGAAAGATTATCCGTGATCAAGAAGGAGGAGGTTACGAAAATGAGTAAGTTAACTTTGAAGCGTCATTTAACCGAAAGTTTGCGAAACTTAAAAAGGAATGGTTGGATGACAACAGCTGCGATTGCCGCTGTGACTGTGACTTTACTGTTAGTTGGGGTTTTGCTTTCGATCTTACTAAATGTTAATAAAGTTGCTAATGATGTACAAAATGATGTTGAAGTCCGTGTTTTCATTGACCGTAAAACAACTGACAAACAACAACAGGATTTAAAAAAGAAACTTTCTAATATTGATGGCGTTGATAGTATTAGTTTTTCTAGTCGTAAAAAAGAGTTAAATAATGTTGTTGGAGAATATGGTAAGGAATTTCGTTTATTCTCAGGTGATGATAACCCACTTTATGACGTGTATGTTGTTAAAACGAATGACCCTAAAGATACGATCAATGTTGCCAAGACAGCTGAAAAATACCGCCATGTTTATCAAGCTCAATATGGAGGGGCATCAGCGAAGAAACTCTTTAACGTTGTTTCGGGAATCAGGCGTTGGGGAATGATCATTAGTATCTTGCTTTTGTTTGTGGCTGTCTTTTTAATTTCAAATACGATCAGGCTAACTATCTTATCAAGGAGTAATGAAATTTCGATCATGAGATTAGTTGGTGCAACAAACGGTTATATCAGATGGCCATTCATTTTGGAAGGAGCATGGACTGGTTTGTTCGGTTCAATTATTCCAATCTTGGTCGTTGATTTTAGTTATGGATGGATGTATAACGTTGTTTCTCAGTCATTACAAAGCACCAATATGTCACTATTAACACCACATACTTTCTTAGTGGAAATTGATCTTTTATTAGCTTTGATCGGTATCGGTATTGGGGCTTTAGGTGCTGCGTTATCAATGGGACGCTTCTTAAAACTAAAAAATTAAATATAATTCTAAAAACTTGGTTTTGTTATAATAACAAGCTAAGTTTTTTTGTTATTGTTTTAAAAAGTTGACCGATTATAGAGATACTTTTTTGTTTTCATTAGCTGATATTGATATACTGAGAACATAATACTTGATGCAGGGGGCTTGATCGTGGAATTCTGGCAGATTATTTTATCTTATTTAATGCAGCCTTTAATTTGGCTGGGGCTCATAATGACAGTTGTTATATATCGACAACGTATTTCTAAAGAAAGACGTTTTTTTAGGATAGCTATCGACCGGGATTTTTATGAAGGCCGGCACTTTTTAAAAACTGCTTTTTTTGGTTTGTTGATAGGCGGGATAATTTCTTTAGCAGCTGGATTAATGTTAACTACTGGTTCGATAGCGCTAATTGAAATAGTTGGGATCATTGTAGTAATTTTATTGCCATTTTTTGACTTAAGTTTAATTGGCTTATGGCTTTCAGCTGCGGGGATCAGTGTTTTAAATCTTGCGGATATTGCTGATTTTTCGATTGGTAAGATGTCTTTTTCATTTGACGGAAAAATGTTACCAGCCAGCGTTTTATTGTTATTAGGAATCTTTTTTTTAGTCAGATCATTTTTGTTACATTATAAGAAGAATACATGGTTTACACCGCGAATAAAGGGTGGTAAAAGAGGAAGACGAGTTGCATATTACAATTGGAAGGAATTTAGTGTGATCCCGTTGATTATTTTGTTTCCAGTTGATACGTTTCAAAGCTCATGGAGTTATTGGCCAGTCTTTTCATTTAATGGCCGTTCATTTGGTATAATGCTCTTGCCTTTATTGATCGCTGCAGCTTTATGTGTCTTTAAAGAAGAGCCGCAAGTAATTTTGAGTAGATTTTATAAACAGTCCCTAATATTAAGTATCCTAAGTGTAGTCTTGGCAGTTTGCGGACTCTTTTATCCTCTGGTTGCCGTACTGGGAATTGTTATTGTCGGAATTTTGGCTGTTTACTATTATTTTCAACGGAAACACGTCGATGAAAAAGGACAAAGATGGTACGTAGAAACTAATGATGGTGTGCGTGTGATTGCTGTCATACCCAACACGCCTGCTGCAAAAATGGGGATCCAAAAAGGAGATACGATCTTAGACTGTAATAAGGAAGTTGTTAGAAATGAACCTGAGTTATATGCTGCTTTGCAAAAAAACTCTGCTTATTGTCATTTGAAGATTAGAACGTTTGAAGGAGACCTTAAAATTACGGAAAGTGCGATTTATGCGGATGCTCCACATGAAATTGGCTTAATATTATTTCAATGAAAGAAGGAGAGCTGAATTGAAAAAAGTCTTAGTTGTTGATGATGATCAAGCTATTTTAACTTTATTAGAATATAACTTAACCAAAGAAGGATATGAGGTTAAAACTGCAATTGATGGGCAAGAGGCTTTAGATACGGCATTGTTTATTTCTTTTGATTTTATTTTATTAGATATTATGTTACCGAAGTTAGATGGGATCGAAGTTACTAAGAAATTACGACAGGAAAAAGTTACAACCCCAATTATTATGCTGACAGCGCGTGACGAAGAAACTGATAAAATCATTGGACTTGAATTGGGTGCTGATGATTATATTACTAAGCCATTTTCACCACGGGAAGTTATCGCACGACTTAAAGCAATTGGTAGACGTGTAACTCCAGCTAATGACCGGATGCAAAGCGGTGATTCACAAAAAAACGAGGAATTGTATACCTTTCAAGATTTTTCTATTGATTTAACGAACTATACAGTTACTGTGGGTGACCAGAAAATTTCACTAACACCTAAAGAGTTCGAACTATTGGCCTATTTTGTAAAACGTCCGGGTCGTGTTTTAAGTCGAGAAAATCTCTTAAACGGTGTTTGGGGTTATGATTATGTGGGGCAAACGAGGATGGTTGATATGCATGTTAGTCATTTACGTGAAAAAATTGAGAAAGATCCAAGTCATCCGACTAATATACAAACCGTTCGTGGTTTCGGTTACAAGTTTGAAGGAAAACTAGATGAAAGTTAGACAGATCCTGCGACGCTTATTATTAGCAGTAGTAGCCCTCTTTTTGACAGTTTTGCTTTATGTAAGATATTCAGGGGTTACTTTCGGGGTTGCTGTTACCCAGTTACATCTTTTTTGGTTAGCACTAGCTGTGTCATTATTCTTTATCTTGATCTTAATGCTTGAATATATGGAAAAAAGGCATGAGAAGAATTTATTGCGACTTTTTATAAAAAAATTAAGTGAAATCACAGAAGGTCAGAAAAGCGGTCATGTGCTTGTTTCTAAAAAAGATGAATTGTATGAATTGGGCCAATCTGTTAATCAAGTTCAAAGCGTGATGCAAAGGCTCTCTAAAGACTATAATCGCCAAAAAAGAGGTTACTTTGGTTTGTTGGAGTATGTACCGATCGGTGTCATGGTGATCGATCAGGATAGAGAAATTTATTTAAGTAATCACCATTTAAATGACATCATGGGCCAAGAACTAGAACTACGGCATGAATTATATTACACGGCACTGGCAGAATTTGATATTGTTAAAATCGTTGAGGAAACCTATCGTACTAAAGAAGATCAACAGGCAGAAATAAAAATTAATTTGGCCGATGCCACTAAGATATTAGCTGTCAATGTAGTCTATATCCCAGTCAGTTCACATCATTTTTTTGTGATGTTACTAGTCAACGATATTACTGAACGCAAACAAATCGAACGAATGCAAAATGATTTTGTCAGCAACGTTAGTCATGAATTGAAAACACCAGTCACGTCGATTGCAGGATTTAGTGAAACTTTGAAAAACGGCGCATTAAAAGACCCTCAAGCTGCGAGCCAGTTTGTTGATATAATACATCAGCAAAGTCTGCGTTTAACTGATCTGATCAATGATATTTTATCTTTGTCACGGATCGGGCCTAATATGAGCCTTGACTTTAAACAAATTCAGGTTCTTCAGTTGGTACAAGAATGCGTTCAACCTTATGAAACGATGTTAAATGAACGTCAATTGACTTTTGTTAATCAGGTTTCACCCAATTTAAAAGTTCAAGCGGATGCAAACAAGCTTAAATATATAATGAGTAATCTGATTCAAAATGCGATCAGATATAATAATGTTGGCGGGAAAGTTACTGTTTTGGCAAAAGCTAATGAATCTACTTGGCAATTTCAGGTCAAAGATACTGGGATCGGTATGACAATGGAACAGCAGAGCCGGATTTTTGAAAGGTTCTATCGGGCAGATACTTCTAGAAGTAAAGAAGTTGAAGGTACCGGTCTAGGATTGGCAATTGTTCAAGAATATGTTGAGTTTTTATCGGGGCAGATAAAAGTCGATAGCCAATTGGATGTTGGAACGACTTTTACTGTGATTTTGCCGTCTTCCCAGGAAAATGACTAAGTATTTCTTAAATGTCTGTTTAAAAAAACACAAAGATTGCGGTGGTAATTATTACCATGTAAAATTATACTTGGAACATCTAAACAAGATGTGATTTAAAATGAAAACTTTTGAATATAGGTAAAGTATATATAAATTTCTGGAGGTATGTTTTTTGAAGAAGAAATTACGCCGCTCGTCAACTAATCGTTTCTTGGCGGGGGTTTGTGGTGGATTTGCTGAATATTTTGGTATTCAGGCTAAATATGTTCGTATCGGCTACCTGGTATTTTCACTAATTTGCTCTACCATTCCACGCTTGGCTATCTTGTCAGTTGGGATCTATTTGATTTTATACCTGGCTATCCCGCAAGAAACAGCGGGTGGAAATTGGTCTTCATTTTTCCAAAATGTTAATTCAAATAGGGCACAGAATACAAGGACACGATCACAGACTAAGCCAAAAGATCGTAAAATATTACATGACGCACACGAAAGGAAAAGCAATTGAATTTCATTAGACGTGTTTTGATCAATGCACTGATATTTGTCGCTATAGCGGGACTATTGCCTAATTATTTTCACGTTGCTAATTTATGGATCGCATTATTAGCGGCTGTGGTGTTAAGTTTATTAAACGCTTTTGTTAAACCAGTCTTGGTTATTTTGTCATTACCGATCACGATGCTAACTTTAGGTTTTTTCTATCTAATAATTAATGCGTTTATTTTAGAAATGACATCATTTTTTGTTGGTAGTGAAGTCTTTTATTTTTCTAGCTTCGGTAGCGCATTGCTCATTTCATTGATCATCAGTTTAGTTAACCTAGTTATTACTGATCGCTTTTCTGTTTAAACAATGTATAATGGTTGTAGAAAAGTAATTGGTCTAGAATTTATTTGGAAAAGGATGCAACTATCTTTTTCTAATTCTACATAAATATATTTGGACGTATACGGGAGGTTTCAACTTGAATAAAGTCAGCGTGCAAGAGTTAGTCGATGAATGTGACTTAGTAGTATATAGTGGAGGCGTTAACTTAGATTCTCGCTATATTATGACTAGTGATATTTCGCGGCCAGGGTTAGAAATGACGGGATATTTTGATTATTATCCAGCAGAACGAATCCAATTGCTGGGGATGACTGAGATCTCTTATTCACATAAAATGAAAAAAAACGAGCGGGCTCGGATCATGGATAAAATGTGTGGTAAAAATACCCCTTGTTTTTTAGTTTCCCGTTTCTTACCTGTTCCGATCGAATTGGAAGAAGCCGGTAAAAGGCATAATATTCCGATTTTAAGGTCTAAATTATCAACCACTCGTTTATCATCACGATTAACTGATTTTTTGCAGGCTAAATTATCTGAGCGTCGTTCGGTGCACGGTGTACTAATGGATATTTACGGATTAGGTGTTTTAATCACTGGTGATTCTGGTGTCGGTAAATCTGAAACGGCCTTGGAATTGATCAAACGTGGTCATCGCTTGATCGCGGATGATCGAGTTGAGATCTATCAACAAGATGAACGTACATTGGTTGGAGAAGCCCCAGAGATTTTGAATCACTTGCTTGAAATTCGCGGGGTCGGTATTATTGACGTTATGAATTTGTTTGGTGCTGGTTCAGTGCGACAAAATACTAATATTTCTGTGATCGTTAATTTGGAAAATTGGTCTGCCGATAAGCAATATGATCGTTTAGGAAGTGGGGAACAAGACTATGAGTTGTTTGGTGTTTCCTTGCCAAAAATCAATATTCCGGTTAAGGTTGGTCGAAATATGGCAATTATTATTGAATCGGCTGCAATGAACTTTCGTGCTAAATCAATGGGGTATGATGCAACACAGAAATTTGAAGATAATTTAAACCGATTGATTAAGAAAAATTCAATTAATAAGTAATTATTTATCAGACCAAAAACAATCTAATATGGACTCTAAGACTAAATTATTGAATTTTAAGGTAATTTAGTCTTAATCTCTTATAAGAATAAGGAGAGAAAGTTATTTTATGAATCTTGTATTGGGTGCTTTAAATCCAATTGCACTTAAATTTGGACCTTTTGAGGTTCGATGGTATGGTGTGATCATCGCTTGCAGTGTTATCCTAGCCGCTGCACTTTCAGTCAAAGAAGGTCAAAAGCGTGGCTTAAAGGATGATTATTTTTATGATTTTTTATTGTGGGCTCTTCCGTTTTCTTTGATTGGAGCTCGTCTATATTACGTAATATTTGAATGGCCATATTATGCTAGCAATCCGAGTGAAATTTATCGGATATGGGATGGCGGTATCGCGATTTATGGTGGCCTGATCGCTGCGGTGATCGTGTTATTAGTCTATTGTCACAGTCAGGAAATTTCTAGTTGGCTCTTTTTAGATGTGATCGCGCCAAATGTTATTTTAGCGCAAGGAATTGGGCGCTGGGGCAACTTTATGAACCAAGAGGCGCATGGCCAAGCTATAACGCTAGACTTTTTACAAAAATTACATTTACCTCAATTTATCATTGATCAAATGAATATCGGTGGTGTTTACTATCAACCGACCTTCTTATATGAATCGCTGTGGGATGTTTTAGGCTTTGTAGTTTTGCTTCTTTTACGCAATAAAAAGCATCTTTTTAAACAAGGCGAGGTTTTCTTTAGTTATGTTATCTGGTATTCATTTGGCCGCTTTTTCATTGAAGGCATGCGGACTGATAGTCTAATGATCGGGCCGTTACGTGTTTCACAATGGTTATCGGTCGTATTGTTTATAGGTGCCTTTTTGTGGTTATTTCATCGTAGATATTGGCATCCATATGCTCCATGGTATCTTGATGGACAAAAAACACTAGCGAAAGAAAAATAAAGACAAGCTTTTTAGTAGACAACTTACAAAAAGTAAGCTAAGATAAAAACATGATCGAAAGAGAAGGAAGGAATAAACTAATGGCAAAGAGTTATGATGTGATCGTAATAGGTGCTGGCCCAGGTGGTATGACAGCAGCTTTGTATGCCTCACGTGCTAATTTATCTGTTTTAATGTTAGATCGGGGGATCTACGGTGGGCAGATGAATAATACTGCAGCTGTCGAAAATTACCCTGGTTTTAATTCAATTTTAGGACCAGATCTAGCTGAAAAGATGTATCAAAGTTCAACACAATTTGATGCACAATATGCTTATGGTAGTGTAGAAAGCGTGTCTGTTGCTGATGATGGCGTAAAAACTATCACTACTGATAGTGATGTGTATGAAACACAGGCTTTGATCATCGCAACAGGTTCTGAGTACCGTAAATTAGGCGTACCTGGTGAAGATGATTATAGTGGCCGTGGTGTTTCTTACTGTGCCGTTTGTGATGGTGCGTTCTTTAAGAATAAGCCAGTTGCAGTGATTGGCGGCGGGGATTCAGCTGTCGAAGAAGGCGGTTATCTTTCTCAAATGACATCGGGTGTTAATATTATTCATCGTCGTGATCAGTTGCGTGCCCAAAAGATCTTACAAGATCGTGCCTTTTCAAATGACAAGATCGGTTTTACTTGGGATACCATTGTGACTGAGATTTTAGGTGACGGGCAAAAGGTTACTGGTGTAAAAACTCATAACAAAAAGACTGATGAAGATGGGACAGTTGATGTTGATGGTGTTTTCATTTATGTAGGTAACCAGCCAATGACTGAACCATTTATAGACCTTGGTATTACTGATGATAAAGGCTGGATCGTAACTGATGAAAAAATGAAAACCAGTGTGCCTGGTATTTTTGCAGTTGGTGATGTTCGACAAAAAGATCTACGTCAAATTACAACATCTGTCGGCGATGGTGGCATTGCAGGCCAAGAAGCCTTTAACTATCTCCAAGCCGTTCAAGATAAAGTGCAAGTTAAATAGGAAGAAGAGAGTGAGACAAAAGATATTTTGAATCCGATTTGTAACGACAATTATATTGTTCTGGGTCGCAGCAAAGCGAAGGAACGGAATAAGTAACGTTGTTACAAGTGAGGCTTCAATCTTTTGGAACACATTTAAGGGCCGTCGATTTAACCCATTTAATGGGATAGATCGACGGCCCTTCTAGTATTGGACAGCTAGTTTTGCCCCAGCCTTGTTTAATTTATGTAAAAATTTTGTTTCCATTAGCCAAGTTATCTAAATGTTTGGGAAAATTGGTATGTGTAATACAATGTTTGTTAAGCACTGCCATTATTAGTTTCAATAGTGTTACGAAAATACAATTAGGTTAGTTATGTTGGCAATACTTGACATGAATAGTTATACTAAAAGGTGAGACAAAATTATACGAGGAGTGGAATACATGAGCTGGAAAGATACTTATACAGTATGGAAAAATAATAATGATTTAGAATCAAGCTTGAAGCAAGAACTAGATGATTTAGCTGGAGATCAGGAAGCATTAGAGGACGCATTTTATGCTCCGCTTGAATTTGGGACAGCTGGGATGCGCGGTGTTTTAGGAGCCGGCATTAATCGAATGAATATTTACACTGTTCGTCAGGCAACTGAAGGTTTGGCTTCCTTTATGGAAATTTTAGATGATGAGGTTAAGCAGCGTGGTGTTGCAATCAGTTATGACTCCAGACATCATTCACAAGAATTTGCATATGAATCAGCCCGTGTTTTGGGTGTACATGGTATTAAATCTTTTGTGTTTGAAAGCCTTCGTCCTACTCCAGAATTATCCTTTACAGTGCGTCATTTACACACATATGCTGGGATCATGATCACGGCAAGTCACAATCCTAAAGAATATAATGGTTATAAGATCTATGGTGAAGATGGGGCACAAATGCCACCTAAAGAATCAGATCTGATCACTAAATATATTCGTCAAGCAGATGATCTATTCGCAATTAAAGTTGCTGATAAGGAGCAATTAATTGAGGATCAGACGTTGACAGTGATTGGTGATGAAGTTGACCGTGCTTACTTGTCAGAGGTCAACAATGTTACCATCGACCATGAGTTGGTTGAAAAAGAAGGACAAACGATGAAGTTGATCTTTAGTCCCTTACACGGAACTGGCGCAATGCTTGGGGAAAAAGCTTTGAAGCAAGCTGGATTTAAGAACTTCACGATGGTACCTGAACAAGCTGTAACAGACGGTGATTTTCCTACTGTTAAGAAGCCAAATCCAGAAGATGAAGCTGCCTTTGATTTATCGATCAAGTTAGGGAAAAAGCAAAATGCTGACTTGTTGATTGCTGTGGACCCTGACGCAGATCGCTTAGGGGCAGCTGTTCGTCAACCCGACGGGCAGTATCAATTATTGACTGGTAATCAAATCGCCGCTTTAATGCTAAATTATATTTTAGTTGCACGAGAAAATGCTGGCACATTGCCTGAAAACGCAGCTGTTGTTAAATCGATCGTTTCCAGTGAATTTGCAACTAAAATTGCTGAAAAACATAATACTAAGATGGTCAATGTTTTAACAGGTTTTAAATTTATTGCTGAAAAGATCAAGGAATTTCAGGCTAACGATAGCCAAACATTTATGTTCGGTTTTGAAGAAAGCTATGGCTATTTGACCAAACCTTTTGTGCGTGACAAAGATGCGATTCAATCTTTAGTCATGCTGGCTGAAGTAGCTGCTTTCTATCGCGAACAAGGCAAGAATTTGTATGATGGCCTGCAAGATCTATTCAAGGAATATGGATACTTTGCAGAAAAAACAATTTCACAAACTTTTGATGGTATCAAAGGAGCGTCGCAAATTGACAGTTTGATGGCTAAATTCCGGGATGAAGCCCCAACTAAATTTGCCGGTTATACTGTCACAGCAATAGAAGATTTTGAAAAATCATTAAAAACGTTTGTGGATGGAACAGTCGAAACGATCGATCTGCCGCAAGCAAATGTTTTGAAGTATTTGTTGGAAGATGGAACTTGGATCGCTATTCGACCTTCAGGGACTGAACCTAAAATTAAGTTTTACATTGGTACGCAAGCAGCTACTTATGAAAAAGCCCAGCAAAAACGAGCAGATTTTGAAAGTGCTATTAATCAGTTTATTAATGAATAAAAACGTAAAAAGTAGCGGAGCATGTGGATCTTTTAAAAGGAGCCATTAGTAGTTGACGCTGCTTTTTTGTTATGTTCGAAATAGTGTTTTTAGGGCTCATATCAGGGGTTCTGTAGTTTTTGTTTACACAATTTACTAGAACTTCTAGCGGGTCAAAAATATCGCGAAAACATGTTCGGTATGCTACAATGTATGTTGCTGGCTATGGACCTAAACACAGAAAGATTGGGGGAATTATAATGATCGATAGACAAGATGACCATGAATTTGAGTTGGTATCAAATTACAAGCCAACTGGTGATCAGCCTGATGCGATCGATGAGTTAACTTCAGGTATTAAAAATGGTGAAAAAGCGCAAATTTTATTAGGTGCTACTGGGACTGGTAAAACTTTTACGATTTCAAATGTGATCAAAAATGTTAATAAACCAACACTTGTGTTAGCACATAATAAAACTTTGGCCGGTCAGTTATACGGCGAATTTAAGGAGTTTTTTCCCAACAATGCTGTGGAATACTTTGTTAGTTACTATGACTATTATCAACCTGAAGCTTATGTTCCTTCCAGTGATACCTATATTGAAAAAGATTCAAGCATCAATGATGAAATTGATAAGTTACGTCATTCAGCTACAAGTTCACTCTTGGAACGAAATGACGTGATCGTGGTTGCTTCAGTTTCTTCGATTTTTGGTTTAGGTGATCCATCAGAATATAAAGCTCACACGATCTCATTACGTGTGGGTCAAGAAATTGAGCGTGACCGTTTATTAGGTCAACTTGTAGATATTCAATTTGAACGTAATGATATTGATTTTCAACGGGGGCGTTTCCGTGTTCGTGGTGACGTGGTCGAGATTTTTCCAGCTTCGCATGATGAACGTGCTTTAAGGGTTGAGTTTTTTGGCGATGAGATCGACCGGATCCGCGAAGTCGACCCTTTGACGGGTGAGATCTTGGGTGATCGTGATCACGTTGCAATTTTTCCGGCAACTCACTTTATGACTAATGAAGAACGAATGGAAGAAGCCGTTAATGCGATCTCTACTGAGTTAAAAGAACAAACAGACAAATTAAAGTCAGAAAATAAATTACTAGAAGCACAACGCTTAGAGCAGCGGACAACTTATGATGTAGAAATGTTAAAAGAAATGGGTTATTGTTCTGGTATTGAAAACTATTCACGGCATATGGATGGTAGAAAACCTGGTGAGCCGCCATTTACGTTACTTGATTTCTTTCCAAAGGACTTTTTGATCGTCGTGGATGAATCACACGTAACGATGCCGCAAGTTCGAGGTATGTATAATGGGGACCGCTCAAGAAAACAAATGTTAGTTGATTATGGCTTTCGTTTACCGAGCGCCTTAGACAATCGTCCCTTGAAGCTAGAAGAATTTGAAAAACACGTTAATCAAATCGTATATATGTCGGCCACGCCTGGACCATATGAACGTGAACAAACTGATGATGTGGTTGAACAGATCATTCGACCGACTGGATTATTAGACCCTGAAGTTGAAGTCCGAAAAACTGACGGGCAAATGGATGATCTGGTCAGTGAGATCAATAAACGAGTCGAAAGACATGAACGGGTCTTTGTCACAACTTTAACAAAAAAGATGGCAGAAGATCTGTCTGATTATTTTAAAGAATTAGGTATTAAAGTTAAATATTTGCATTCAGATATTAAGACTTTGGAACGGACTGAGATTATTCGAGACTTGCGCTTAGGTAAATTTGATGTTTTAGTGGGGATCAATTTATTGCGTGAAGGTATCGATGTTCCGGAAGTCTCTTTGATTGCTATCTTGGATGCTGACAAAGAAGGTTTTTTACGCAATGAGCGTTCATTGATCCAAACGATCGGACGTGCATCTAGAAATGAACACGGACATGTCATTTTATATGCTGATTCAATAACAGATTCCATGCAAAGGGCGATGGATGAAACTCAACGGCGGAGGAATATCCAACAAGAATATAACGCAGAGCACGGTATCGTACCACAAACGATCAAAAAAGAAATACGTGCTTCAATTTCTGGAGTTTTGCCTGTTTCTGACGAGAATAAAGATTCAGAAGGTGTTGACTTTTCCAGCATGAAGAAGTCAGAACAAAAAGAAATGATCTCAAGCTTGGAAGACCAAATGAAGCAGGCTTCGAAACGCTTAGACTTCGAAGATGCTGCCACCCTACGTGATACTATTTTGGAATTGAGAGCGCAGATCAGTTAAGTAAGCTCCAGTCAGAAAATCGTGAGATAATATGAGAAAGAGGGAAAAAGGTTGGCACAAGATAAAATTGTGATCCACGGCGCACGTGCGCATAATTTGAAAAAAATTGATGTGGCTATTCCTAAAAATAAATTTGTTGTAATGACTGGTTTATCAGGGTCTGGGAAAAGTTCTTTGGCTTTTGACACCTTATATGCTGAAGGCCAACGTCGTTATGTTGAAAGTTTGTCAGCTTATGCTAGGCAATTTTTAGGTCAAATGGATAAACCAGATGTTGATTCGATCGATGGTTTGTCACCGGCAATTTCAATCGATCAAAAGACAACATCTAAAAACCCACGTTCAACTGTTGGTACGGTGACAGAGATCAATGATTATTTACGTTTATTGTGGGGGAGAGTAGGGACACCAATCTGTCCCAATGATGGACATAAAATTACTAGCCAGGCACCAGAACAGATGGTAGACCGTGTCTTGAATTTACCAGAGAGAACTAAATTACAGATACTGGCTCCGATCGTGCGTGCACAAAAGGGACAGCATAAAAAAATTTTAGAACGGATCAAACGTGAAGGCTTTGTGCGGTTGATCGTTGATGATGAAATGCATGATGTCGAAGAAGAGTTGGAATTAGACAAGAATGTTAAACACTCGATCTCTGTAGTTGTTGATCGAATCGTAGTCAAAAAAGGTGCTAGATCTCGTCTGTTTGATTCCTTTGAATCAGCCTTACGTTTATCTGGTGGATATGCGTATGCAGATGTGATCGATGGTGAAACTATCCAATTTTCAGAAAATTTTGCCTGTCCATACTGCGGTTTTACGATTGGTGAATTGGAACCACGTTTATTTTCATTTAATGCGCCCTTTGGTGCTTGTCCTGACTGTGATGGCTTGGGGGTTAAGTTAGAAGTTGATAAAGACTTGGTCGTCCCAGATCCTGATAAAACCTTAAATGAAGGGGCATTAGTTCCTTGGAATCCCATAAGTTCTCAATACTACCCAACGTTATTGGCTGAAGCCTGTGATAAGTTCGGTATTGATATGGATAAACCATTTAAGAAATTGACTAAAAAACAGCAAAATACTGTTTTGTATGGTGCTGGAGAAAAGACTTTCCATTTTGTATTTGAAAATGACTTTGGCGGTAAGCGTGATTTAGATATGCGATTTGAAGGTGTTATCAATAATATTTCACGCCGTTATCGTGAAACAAATAGTGATTTTACCCGTGATGTGATGCGTAAATATATGACAAGTTTAACTTGTCAAACTTGTCATGGTTACCGTTTAAATCGTAAAGCTCTGGCAGTTAAAATCGGTGGTAAGCATATTGGTGAAGTTTCAGATTATTCGATCGGTGATTCTTTGACTTTTTTTGCAGGTTTAGAGTTTTCTGAACAGAACGAACAAATCGCCCAACCAATTTTAAAAGAGATCAAGAACCGTCTGACCTTCTTACAAAATGTCGGTTTGAACTATTTAACTCTAAGTCGCTCAGCTCGAACGCTTTCTGGTGGGGAAGCACAAAGAATCAGGTTAGCCACGCAAATTGGTTCTAATCTGTCGGGCGTTATGTATATCTTAGATGAACCATCGATCGGTTTACATCAACGAGATAATGATCGTTTGATCGCTTCATTGAAAAAAATGCGTGATCTGGGTAACACCTTGATAGTGGTCGAACATGATGAAGACACGATGCGTGCAGCCGATTATATTATTGACATCGGCCCGGGAGCTGGAATCAATGGTGGTCAGGTAATGGCAAGCGGGACACCTAAACAAGTTGCCCGTTCTACCAAGTCGATCACCGGTCAATATTTATCTGGTAAAAGGTATATTCCGATCCCTAAAAAAAGACGAGCAGGCAATGGTGAATTTGTAACGCTAAGTGGTGCGAGTGAAAACAACTTAAAGAATATTACAGTTGATTTTCCCTTAGGTAAATTCATTACTGTAACGGGTGTATCCGGCTCGGGTAAATCGACATTAGTTAACTCGATTTTAAAGCGTGCTCTAGCCCAAAAGCTAACGCGTAATTCTGAAAAGCCAGGAAAGTATGAAAAGATTTCAGGTTATAAACCGTTAGAAAAGGTGATCGATATCGACCAGTCACCGATCGGACGCACACCGCGGAGTAATCCCGCTACTTACACTGGCGTATTTGATGATGTGCGGGCTTTATTTGCCCAGACTAACGAAGCAAAACTACGTGGTTACACTAAAGGACGTTTTAGCTTTAATGTTAAGGGTGGTCGTTGTGAAGCATGTAAGGGTGATGGGATCATTAAGATCGCTATGAACTTTTTGCCTGATGTTTATGTGCCGTGTGAAGTATGTCATGGGACTCGTTTTAATTCTGAAACACTTGAGATCGAATATAAGGGTAAAAATATTTCACAGATCTTAGATATGACGGTTGAAGAAGCACTGAACTTTTTTGCTCCTATTCCTAAGATCAAACGTAAATTGCAAACTATCATGGATGTTGGCTTAGGTTATGTTAAATTGGGCCAACCTGCTACGACTTTATCCGGAGGTGAAGCTCAGCGGATGAAGTTAGCGTCTGAATTGCACCGTAAATCAAATGGCAAGACCTTCTATATCTTAGATGAGCCAACTACAGGGTTGCATAGTGAGGATGTCAAAAATTTGCTTTCAGTCTTGCAACAGTTAGTTGATAAAGGAAATACTGTGCTAGTGATCGAACATAACTTGGATGTGATCAAGACATCAGACCATCTGATCGATTTAGGACCAGAAGGTGGGGAAGGTGGCGGTCAGGTCGTTGTTACCGGTACGCCAGAAGATGTTGCTGCCTGCAAAGAAAGTTATACTGGTCAATATTTAAAAAATATTTTAGCAAATGGGCATTATAAATAAGAATTAGCTATTTAAAAAAGTGGATGACTTGCATTTTACAGTGAAACTGCTAAAGTTTATTTATACTAATTTTTAAAGATAGGAGAGATCATTTTGGCAAAAGTTGAAAGTTTTACATTGGATCATACTGCTGTTAAGGCACCGTATGTTCGTTTAATTGCTTCTGAAGAAGGAACGAAGGGTGACAAAATCTCAAATTACGATTTGCGTTTAGTTCAACCTAATGAAAATGCGATCCCAACAGCAGGTTTGCATACGATCGAACATATGCTTGCTGGTTATTTGCGTGACCATATGGATGGAGTGATCGACTGTTCTCCATTTGGTTGTCGGACTGGTTTTCATTTGATCACATGGGGCGAACACGATACAGTTGAAGTTGCAAAAGCTTTGAAACAGTCCTTAGAAGATATTACAGCAGCTTCATGGGATGATGTTCAAGGGACAGATATCAAGAGTTGCGGTAATTACCGTGATCACTCACTCTTTTCAGCCCAAGAATGGTCTAAGAAGATTTTAAGTGAAGGTATTTCTTCAGAGCCCTATGAACGTAAAGTTGTTAAATAATATAATAAAAACTCTAAAGATATGAGGTGCTCCATAATTGTTAGACCTAGAGATCTAACAATTAAGGGGCATTTTTATTTGCTAAAAGGTTTTCTGATGTATATAAAAAATATATAATAAGAAAAGTTAGTGAATAAGCTAATTTATTTATGTTTTTAAATATAACAATGGACAATTAGAGGTATTAGTTATGAATGAAAAGTATTCGAGTATCTTTGATATAGTTGGCCCAGTAATGATCGGTCCATCGAGTTCTCATACAGCTGGGGCAGTTTTACTAGGACAAGAGGCTAGTAAGCTCTTAGAAACCAGACCTCAAAAAATTACGATCGATTATTATGAATCATTTGCTAAAACACACGCTGGTCATGGGACTGATTTTGCAATAGTGGCTGGTGTACTTAAAATGGCTATGTATGATCCGCATTTACCTGAATCACTTGAACTGGTTGAACAATTGGGAGTCGAACTTGAGATCAATGAACTTAAATCACCGAGCCCGATCGATCATCCTAATACAGCAACTATCACGCTAACAGATGGAAGAAAAAAAGCTGCTCTTTGTGGTTGTTCGATCGGCGGAGGAAAGATCGAAATAAAGCGGTTGATGTTTGGAAGCCATCAGCTTGAGTTACTTGGTTCATTACCGATTTTGTTATTTTCTTGTTCATCTGAGTCTTTGCTGTTAGTTTTAAAAGAATTAACAGAAAATGATGTGGTAGTTACTGCTCAGAATTTTTGTAAATTAAATGAAAATAAAAATTTATATGCACTTAGTTTACAGAAAACTCTTGCTGGCAACCTGGTAAATAATATTTTAAAGTATTGTGATAATTTAGTTTGTTTATGATCCGAGGTGAAAAAATTGTATCATAAAATTGCGGAACTAATAAAGGCGGCTAAAACGCGTCAGATGACGATCGCACAGTTGATGTTGGAACAAGAATGTACCTATTCTAAAGAAACCAAGGAAACTGTACTTTCACGAATAAAACAGCAGTTGGAGGTCATGCATAAGGCTGCGAATAAAGGTTCATCGGGCAATGGAGTTTCTTCAAGAACCGGTTTAACGGGGCATCAAGCGGCTCAGCTTGCCGCATACCGCCGTCAAGGTAAAAGTCTATCAGGAGATACGATCTTAACGGCAATGGAAAATGCCGTGGCGACCAATGAAGTTAACGCGGCCATGGGTGTTATTTGTGCAGCGCCGACTGCCGGTTCTTCTGGTACATTGCCAGGAGTTTTGTTTGCTTTAGAAAAAAAGTTAAATCTAGATGTTAAGGCTGAAATTGATTTTTTATTGTGTGCTAGTGGGTTTGGTTTGATCGTTGCA
>NZ_KB714701.1:0-51051 GCF_000349725.1 Ligilactobacillus pobuzihii E100301 = KCTC 13174 | reverse complement strand
CGGAAGTCGGTAGTGCATCGGCAATGGCAGCTGCCGGTGCAGTTGCTGTTAGCGGTGGTAGTCCACAACAGTCTGCCCAAGCATTTGCGTTTGCGCTGAGTAATTTATTGGGATTAGTGTGCGACCCAGTTGCTGGTTTAGTCGAGATCCCGTGCGTTTCACGAAATGTTGTCGGGGCGGCCAATGCGTTGTCAGCTGCCGACATGGCTTTAGCGGGTTTAGTAAGTAAGATCCCCGCAGATGAAGTGATCTTGGCCATGAAAGATATTGGTCAAAGAATGCCGCGTGAGTTACGTGAAACCGGTCTAGGTGGCTTAGCTGCTACAACAACAGGTAATAATATAAAGGTTAAGATCTTTGGTAAAGATATACAATAGTTTAAGAAGTAGTTATTTTTAATGAAACGCCCGGCTTGTTGTGATATCCTTAATAGGAATGTTTGAAATTGGAGGATCAATTATGAGTGAACAATTTGAACTGGTAATTTTAACAGGAATGAGCGGTGCGGGTAAGACTGTTGCAATGCAAAGCTTTGAAGATTTAGGGTATTTTTGTATTGATAATATGCCCCCGACTTTGATCCCGAAGTTTTATGAATTATTACAAGATACAGGGAAGATCCAGAAGGTTGCTTTGGGCATCGATTTACGTTCGCGATCTTTTTATGATCAAATTATTCAGATATTGAATAATGTAGAAGATCAGCAAGCCGTTAATGTTAAAATTGTTTTTCTGGATGCTTCAGATGAAGAATTAGTCTCACGTTATAAAGAAACTAGACGGGCACATCCATTAGCTCGTGCTGGAAGACTATTAGATGGGATCGCTAAAGAAAGAGAACTGCTAGCTGAAATAAAAAACCAAGCACAATTAGTGATCGATACGACTAAGTTATCACCGCGGCAATTACGCGAAGAAATCTTTCATACCTTCGAAAGTGGTAAAGAAACCCCATTTCATATTGAGGTGATGTCATTTGGTTTTAAATACGGTTTGCCGATCGATGCTGATATTGTAATGGATGTTCGTTTCTTGCCAAATCCTTATTATGTTCCAGAATTAAAAGATAAAACTGGCTTAGATCAACCAGTCGAAGATTATGTTATGAAATCAAGTGGAGCACAAAATTTCTACGAGCAGTTTGCTAGTTTGTTAGAATCGATCTTGCCAGGTTATGTTAATGAAGGTAAATCAAGCGTTGTGATCGCAATTGGCTGTACTGGTGGTCAACATCGTTCAGTTGCATTAACTAACTTGATCGGCCAAAGGTTAAAAAAACAATATCCAGTGCGTATCTCACACCGCGACATAAAAAAGCAGAAGGAGACAGTTAACCGATCATGAGTAATTATAATAGAATTGGACAACGTCCTAAGATAGTCGTGATCGGTGGGGGGACTGGCTTACCAGTCATCTTACGCGGTTTACGTAAAAGAAATGCTGATATCACAGCCGTTGTGACGGTAGCTGATGATGGTGGTTCATCTGGAGTGATCAGAGATTTTATTAATGTCGTTCCACCTGGTGACATTCGGAATGTTTTAGTTGCTTTGTCGGACATGCCGAAAATTTACAAAGATATTTTTCAGTATCGTTTTGATACGAAAGACCAGTTTTTCTCTGGTCATTCAATTGGAAATTTAATTATTGCGGCTTTATCTGAGATGAATGATGATGATATTTTTTATGCGGTACAGAAGTTGTCTAAGTTAATGCAAATTGATGGTAAGGTTTATCCGGCCGCAAGTGTGCCCTTGGTTTTAAATGCAGAGTTTAGTGATGAAACACACTTGACAGGAGAATCTGAGATCACAGCTGCCGAAAAAAATATTAAAAAAGTTTGGGTCACAAGTAACGATGGAACAAAGCCTAAAGCACGTCCTGAAGTGATCAATGCCATCATGGAAGCTGATCAGATCGTCTTAGGTCCTGGTAGTTTATTTACCAGTATTTTGCCTAACTTGATAATCGAAAATGTGGGGCAAGCGGTTTGTCAAACACAAGCAGAAGTCGTTTATATTTGTAATATTATGACGCAAAAAGGTGAAACTGAAAAATTCACCGATGCTGATCACGTGCGTGTTTTGAATCATCATTTGGGTAAAGATTTTGTCGATACAGTCTTAGTTAATACCGAAGCAGTCCCACAAAACTATATGGACCATCAAAAGTATAACGAAATTTTGGATCAGGTAAAATATGATTTTAACGGATTACGTGAACAAGGATGTCGTGTGATCTCAGATGATTTCTTAGAACTCAGAGATCATGGAGTATTTCATAATGAAAGAAAAGTTGTCGATGAGCTGATTCGTTTAACTGGACGACCAAATTCATGGGAAATAAATGGATATAATTAAATAAAATAGATGAGGGAAAAGCGACGTGGTGGTCTTAACTGCTTGATTTTCACTTAGCTTGTGTGACGATTGTCACCTCATACAAAAGGAGGGCGGTATAATGTCTTACGCTAGTGATGTCAAAAAGGAATTAACTACGTTAGAAGTTGATCATCTGGCCAACGGAAAAGCTGAATTAATGGCTTTGATCCGAATGAATGGTGCACTAAACCTGCTCGATCATCAATTTGTGTTAAGTATACAAACTGAGAATCCAGCCACAGCTCGGCGTATCTATTGGTTGTTAGAAAAATTTTACGGAATTAAAAGTGAATTGATGGTTAGGCGTAAAATGAAGTTAAAGAAAAATAATCTCTATATTGTACGTTTACGCTCAGGAAGTAGTCATGTGTTGCAAGATTTGGACATTATCGATGGTTTACAAATCAAGCAAACAGTTAATAATAACTTTCTTTCAACAGATGGTCCTGTACGTTCTTACTTACGAGGAGCATTCTTAGCAACAGGTTCCGTTAATAATCCAGAAACGAGTCGGTATCATCTGGAAATTTATTCGCTATACGAAGAACACAATAATAGTATTTGCGAAATGATGAATCATTATCATTTAAATGCACGTAAAACTGAACGACGTAGTGGTTACATTACTTATTTGAAAGAGGGCGAAAAGATTGCAGATTTTTTGTCCTTGATCGGAGCAACAAGTTCAATGTTGAAATTTGAGGATATTCGTATCATGCGTGATATGCGTAATTCAGTCAATCGGATCGTTAACTGCGAAAATGCTAATTTAAATAAAGTAGCCGATGCGGCTACGAAGCAAATTGAAAATATTAAGCTGATCGATGACATTGTTGGTTTAAACAAATTACCAGTTAAGCTTCAGCAAGTCGCAATCACTAGAGTTACTCACCCGGAAGTTAGTCTTAAAGAGTTAGGTGATCTAGTTGAGGGTGGGCCGATCTCGAAATCGGGTGTTAACCATCGTTTAAGAAAAATAAATGAATATGCTGATAAAGTTAAAAATGGAACATTTGATGCACAAAATGTATAAAAAAAGCGAGATCCTAAAAATTGGGATCTCGCTTTTTTATTATTGAAAGCTAAATTTATTCAGCTTTCTTTTTGTTCTTCATAATACCATCGATCAAACCATAATCGACTGCTTCTTGTGCAGTCATAAAATTATCACGTTCAGTATCTTTATTGATCTTTTCAAGATCTTGACCTGTACGTTCTGACAAAATCTTATTGATCAAATTACGTGTCTTCAAAATGTGTTCAGCAGCGATCTGAATCTCAGTTGATTGTCCCTGAGCACCGCCAAGAGGTTGATGAATTAAAATTTCAGAGTTTGGCAATGCAAAACGTTTGCCATCTGCACCAGCGGTTGACAGGATGGATGCCATTGAAGCAGCCATACCCAAGACAATCGTTTGAACATCAGAGTTCACAAAGTTCATTGTGTCATAAATCGCTAAACCGGCTGAAACGGAACCACCGGGAGAGTTGATGTACATGTAGATATCTTTTTCAGAATCCTGTGCATCTAAGAATAGTAATTGTGCGATCACGGCGTTTGCCATGTCATCTGTAACTTCACCTGAAACCATAATGATCCGGTCTTTTAAAAGACGAGAATAAATATCATAAGCGCGTTCTCCTTGTGGAGACTGTTCAATAACTGTAGGTACTAAATTCATAGTAATAAATACCTCCTGTTTCTTAAATAATTTCATAGAATTCTCTTCCATGACTTTGATTTATAGTTTACTCTATAGGTCAAAAAAGGTCAAACTTTAAGCATATAATTTTGGTATGAAATGATCTTAGTAAAATACTTTAGTAAGTCCTTAACAAACAGTAGAAACCAAATCGACAACTAAGGTATAATAAGAGTTGTAATGTATGCAAAATCTCACTGCCATGTTGTGACGTATTTGACTCGCTCGTGACTCACTTTTATTAAAAACCAGTGTATTTCAGTGAAAAGGGTAAAAGAAAAAAGCCTTTGAAATCAAGGCTTTTAACACTCAATGTTATATTATGTATAGTATATATGCGCCAGCAGGGAGTCGAACCCTGATTACAAGAACCGGAATCTTGTGTGCGATCCATTACACTACCGGCGCGTACTTAACTATATTAACTTAAATGTTCTTAAATTACAAGATAAATTTATAAAATGACTGAAGTAATGATAGGGAGGAAAAATTATGTCTTTGCGACAAAATTTAGGTCAACAGCAAACACAGGTTCAAAAATTAGCAATGACACAAAGAATGCAGCAATCAATTAGAATGTTGAAGTTTAATACAGATGAATTGCAAAATTATTTAAAACAACAAGAATTAGAAAATCCGTTTATTATTGTAAATCCGCGGCAAGACAAAAATGAGAGTGCAAATGTTGTCAGCGCTAGTCAGGTAGCTAATAGTAATACTGATTGGACTGAATTTACTTCTTCACGTCAAGGCCAGTCTCTTTTCGATTATTTATTGGACCAGGTCCACCTAACGATGCGGAAAACAGCATTACGAGGCTGGGTGATTTTTTTAGTAGACCATTTAGATTCAAATGGCTATTTAGATTTGGATTTAGATCAATTATTGGAAAGTGATTTGATTGATAAAACAACTTTGATCGACGCACTAACACTTTTACAAAATTTAGATCCACCAGGTGTGGGTGCTAGAAATTTACAAGAATGTTTGATCTTACAAGCACGTGATGATAAAGATGCTCCGTTATATACTACAGATGTATTGCAAGATGATTTTGAAAATTTTATTGAGCGTAAGTGGAAACCGATCTCGCATGAATATGAAATTAGTTTAGGACAAGTGCAGAAAATTTTAGATTACGTCCAGACTTTATCACCAGCTCCGGGTTCAGAATATAGTCAAGAAGAAGTGGGCTATATCCAGCCTGACTTAATTTTACAAAATGATCAGGAAAAAGAACTTGATGTTAAAACGACTAAACAAACAATGCCTAAAGTTGTTTTTCGGGATAAATATTTTCAGGAAATGTTAAATAATAAAGATCCGCAGGTCAAAGAATACGCAGAAGATAAGAAAAAGGAATTTGCTGCGATTTATCGCGATATAGAACAAAGAGGTTCAACTTTATTACGCGTAGGGCGTGAAATAGTTAAACGTCAGAAGAAATTTTTATTAGATTCAAGTAAACCATTGGTTCCCTTACTTTTACGTGACGTTGCTAATGTCTTGAAACTGCATGAGTCAACGATCAGTCGGACAGTGAATGGAAAATATTTACAAACACCACATGGGGTTTATGAATTAAAATTCTTCTTTTCGCAGGCAGTTAACTATAGTACGGAAGGCACGATCCTGACTGCGAATGATGTTAAAGCACGCATTAAAGCTGAAATAATGGCAGAAAACAAGCTAAAGCCACTTTCTGACCAAAAAATAAGTAAATTACTAGCAAGTGAGGGACTTGAATTGTCCCGTAGAACGGTTGCAAAGTATCGTGATCAATTAAATATTCCAAGTTCATCGCAAAGAAAAAAATATTCTTGAAAAACAAAAGTTCATAAATTTCACAGGCTGTAACATCTTTTCACAATAATAATTCGCATTTTCACAAATATATAAAGAATGTAGACTTTAATTGACTTTAAAAGCAAAAAATTAATGAAAAGCCGTCACAAGTGTTGAAAAAGTTAGTGAGTAAAACTTGCAATGGTCCTGTATTGTTGTTATAATTCACTTGTAAATAAGAAAGCAGCAAAGTGAATTTCACCTTTGACTGTCATGCTTATTTAAATAGATTGTTGGACATTATCAGTCCCAAGGGAGAGACGATCGATGCACCGTGAACTAGAGTGGATTCAAACTGTCGTTCCCGATATGATCAATGTCTTAAGTCGTCGCTATCTGATCTTGAAAAACATCAAGACCGATCGTCCAGTTGGGCGTAGGAGCTTAGCTACTCAACTACAATTGAGTGAGCGAGTTTTACGTACTGAAACTGATTTTCTGAAAAAGCAAGGTCTGATCGATTCGAGTAAGTCAGGCATGACTTTGACGGAAAGAGGAGTGTTGGTCGTTCGAGGCTTAAGTGGTTTTATGGATCAGATGCTTACTCGACAAGCAACGGAAGAAAAATTAACCTCTTTATTTGGAGGTAAACGTTGCTTAGTTGTATCTGGTGATAGTGATGAAGATGAAACAGCGAATTATGCGATGGGACAGACTGTAAATGAAATTTTACAGGCTTTGTTACCTGAAGGACATAACATTATCGCTGTAATGGGTGGCACGACTATGGCCGCGGTTGCCCAGTCATTAAGTTCAGAACTGTCTACTAGTAGAGATTTAATGTTTGTTCCGGCCCGTGGTGGTATTGGAGAACGGGTAGATGTTCAGGCTAATAATATTTGTGCCCAGATGGCAAATCGTACTAAAGGTGAACATCGAGCACTTTATGTTCCTGAGCATGTCAGCGAGAAAACTTATGATCCGCTACTTCGCGAACCTGCTGTTCAAGAAGTGATCAGTATGATCAAGCAAAGTAATGCGGTGATCCATAGCATCGGACAAGCAATACCGATGGCACAAAGACGTTCAATGCGTCAAAGTGCAATTGATTTGCTTAAGAAAAAAGGTGCTGTCGGGGAAGCATTTGGATATTTCTTCAATGAAAATGGAGAGATAATTCAAAAGCTTTCACGAATTGGATTGCAACTAGAGGATCTCGTGTCGATGAAGTGTGTTGTTGCCGTGGCTGGCGGAACTTCTAAAGGCCACGCGATCGCAGCATACATGAAACTTGCTCCTAGTCAGACATATTTGATCACTGATCAGGGAGCTGCTAACGTGATTTTAAAAGGGTAGTGTTTAGCCGCATTACTTTTTAAAATAAATTTTTTATTTCCTAAAGGAGGAAAATTTTAGTATGACTACTAAAGTAGGTATTAATGGCTTTGGCCGTATCGGCCGTTTGGCATTTCGTCGTATTGCTGCAACATCAAAGGACTTGGAAGTTGTTGCAATTAATGATTTAACTTCACCAGCAATGCTCGCTCATTTGTTGAAGTACGATACAGCTCATGGTCAATTTGACGCTGAAGTTTCTGCAACAGATGACGCACTTGTAATTGATGGCAAGAAGATTCCTGTATACGCAGAAGCAGACGCACACAACATTCCTTGGGTTAAGAATGACGGCGTAGAATTAGTACTTGAATCAACAGGTTTCTATACTTCTACAGAAAAAGCATCTGCTCACTTGGATGCAGGCGCAAAACGTGTTCTTGTTTCAGCTCCAGCTGGCGACATGAAGACAATTGTTTACGGTGTTAACGATGACATTATGTCAGCTGATGACAAGATGGTTTCAGCTGCTTCATGTACAACAAACTGCTTGGCACCTCTTGCAAAAGCTGTTAACGATGCATTTGGTATCAAAGCAGGTACAATGACAACTGTTCATGCTTACACAGCTACACAGATGGTACAAGATGGCCCTGACAAGAAGGGTAACGTTCGTAATGCTCGTGCTGCTGCACAAAACACAATTCCTCATTCAACTGGTGCTGCTAAAGCTCTTGGCTTAGTTGTTCCTGAATTGAACGGTAAATTGGATGGCCATGCACAACGTGTTCCAGTTATCACAGGTTCATTGACAGAATTGGTTACAACTTTGAATAAAGAAGTTACAGCTGATGAAGTTAACGAAGCTTTGGCTAAAGTTACAGAAAACAACGAATCATTTGGTTACAATGGCGATGGCATTGTTTCATCTGATATTATCGGTACAACATTTGGTTCAGTATTTGACCCAACACAAACACAGGTTGTTGGTAGTGGTGATGGCCAAGTTGTTAAGACTGTTGCTTGGTATGATAACGAATCAGGCTTTACAGCTCAAATGATCCGTACACTTGAGAAATTTGCTAGCATGCTTTAATATTCGAATTTAATTCGAATATTACGCCTGTGTGGCGCTAATTAAGGCGGGGGGAGGCAAAACTCTCTCCGCTTTTTCTTTGAAATAAGCAAAGAGTTTCAGAAGCCTTATATTGTGCAATTTTGATATTTGCTTTTCTGAGCTCTGGAAAT
Source organism: Ligilactobacillus pobuzihii E100301 = KCTC 13174 (assembly GCF_000349725.1). Lineage (GTDB taxonomy): Bacteria > Bacillota > Bacilli > Lactobacillales > Lactobacillaceae > Ligilactobacillus > Ligilactobacillus pobuzihii. The sequence goes on along the minus strand of NZ_KB714701.1, from coordinate 42,599 downwards.
AAATCAATGGAGGGTTTTCAATGGCTAAATTAACAGTTTCAGATCTTAATGATCTTAAAGGGAAAAAAGTCTTGATCCGTGTTGACTTTAATGTTCCTTTGAAAGACGGTAAAATCGGTGATGACAACCGGATGGTAGCTGCACTTCCAACTATTAAATATGTTACGGAACATGGTGGTAAGGCGATCTTGTTCTCACATCTTGGCCGTGTTAAAAAGGAAGAAGACAAGAAAGAATTGACATTGCGTCCAGTTGCTCAGCATTTAGCTGAATTACTCGACAAACCTGTTACATTCGTTCCTGTAACACGTGGACCTCAATTAGAAGAAGCAATCGATAAATTATCTGACGGTGATGTATTGTTAGTTGAAAATACTCGTTTTGAAGACTTAGATGGTAAAAAAGAATCAGGTAACGATCCTGAACTTGGCAAATATTGGGCCTCACTTGGTGACGTTTATATCAATGATGCTTTTGGTACAGCTCACCGTTCACATGCTTCAAACGTTGGTATTGCAAGTAACATGGACCAAGCCGCTGCAGGTTTCTTGCTAGAAAAAGAAATCAAATTCTTGGGTAATGCTGTAGACGATCCAAAACACCCATTTGTTGCTATTCTTGGTGGTGCTAAGGTTTCTGACAAGATCGGTGTTATCGACCACTTATTATCTAAAGCCGACAAAGTTATTATCGGTGGTGGTATGACTTATACGTTCTATGCTGCTAAAGGTATTAAGATCGGTAATTCTCTTGTTGAAGAAGACAAAATTGACCTTGCTAAACAAATTATTGACAAAGCAGGCGACAAATTAGTCTTGCCAATTGATAATGTTGTTGCACCAGAATTCAAGAATGATGCTCCTAGTGAAGTTGCTGAAGGGGACATCCCTGAGGGTCAGATGGCCTTGGATATTGGACCTAAGTCAATTGAATTGTTCAAGGACACCTTAAAAGATGCTCAGACAGTTGTTTGGAACGGACCAATGGGTGTGTTCGAAATGAGTAACTTTGCTAAAGGGACTCTTGAAGTTGGTAAATTCTTAGGTACTTTGACAGACGCATCAACGATCGTTGGTGGTGGTGATTCAACTGCTGCTGTCAAGGAACTTGGTGTTGGCGACAAGCTTTCACATATTTCTACAGGTGGCGGTGCATCTCTTGAGTATCTTGAGGGTAAAGAATTACCTGGAATTGCTGCTGTTTCCAATAAATAAGTTAGTGAAATAAAAAATTTATTATAATTGCGAGTACTTGATTTGCCCGCAATTATTTTTTTGAAGGAGAGGTATAATTTTATGCGTACACCAATTATTGCAGGTAACTGGAAATTAAACATGAACCCAGAACAAACTGCTGAATTTGTTAAGGATGTGAAAGATCAATTACCAACTGATGGTAGTGTTGAAGCTGTTATAGGTGCGCCTGCCGTTGACTTGCCTGCTTTGCTTGAAAATGCAAAGGGTTCAAGCCTTAAAGTTGCTGCTGAAAACAGTTACTTTGAAGATGAAGGTGCCTTTACTGGTGAAACATCACCTAAGGTCTTGGCTGAAATGGGTGTTGATTATGTGATCATCGGTCACTCAGAACGCCGTGAATACTTCCATGAAACAGATGAAGACATCAACAAAAAAGCTCATGCGATCTTCAGAAATGGTATCACACCTATCATTTGCTGTGGTGAAACACTTGAAACTCGTGAAGCTGGTAAGTATCAAGAATGGGTCGAAGGACAAGTAACAGCTGCTTTGAAAGGTTTAACAGCCGATCAAGTTTCTTCACTTGTTATTGCTTATGAACCAATTTGGGCTATTGGTACTGGTAAAACAGCTAGTTCCGATCAAGCTGAAGAAGTTTGTGCAATTGTACGTGCAACAGTTGCTAAATTGTATGACCAAACGGTTGCAGACAAAGTTCGTATCCAATATGGTGGTTCTGTAAAGCCTGCAAATGTTAAAGAATTAATGTCTAAAGACAACATCGATGGTGGTTTAGTTGGTGGTGCTTCATTAGTTCCAGAATCATACTTGCAATTAGTAAACTTTAACAAATAATGATTAAGCTCTCTTAGAAAGACTCGTGCTTAAGATGACATGGATAACGGTGATGTGATCGTTGATCTTCATTTTGAGCACGCTCTTTTTATACATATTTTTGGTAGATGCTCCGCTTATTTTTAGTATTGAACAAGCAGGTCTGCTGGTTGTTTTATCAATCATTTTGTGCTAAATTATAATAGATGTAGGTTACCTAGATAGGTAAGGAGGAAATTTATTTGTACAATACATTATTGACCCTATTGCTGATCGTTTCAGTATTAATTGTCATTGCGGTACTGATGCAACCAGCAAAAAATGATAATGCTGCCTCAGCATTGTCTGGTGGGGCGTCAGACCTATTTAGTAAACAAAAGCCACGTGGTTTTGAAGCTTTTATGCAGAGAGTTACAGCTGTTTTAGGGGTGCTGTTTTTCGTTTTAGCACTGGCTTTGGTATATATTTCTTCACATTAACTTTGAAGTAAAACCTCCTGCACAGTTTAAAACAGGAGGGTTTTTTGTTTGTTAAAAAGTCAAAATTGTTATGATACGGGGATTTAGATGAATAAAGAAAAAATTATAGAAAAATTAACGGAGTTTTTTAAAGCAGAACCAACGAGAAAATTTTCGGTAGAAGATATGGTTCAAAAATTGGGCATGGAAAGTGCGGGGCAGTTTAAATTTGTGGTTCAGGCATTGACACAGATGGAACATGACAAAAAGGTAGTTCTTGATAATGAGGGCAACTTTTCGTTAGTTCAAGATACAGAAACAGAAAAATTAGCTGGGATTTTTCATGCGAATGATCGTGGTTACGGTTTTGTAACAGTTGATCCCGAAGAGCCTGATTATTTTATTAACCCAACTGCTACTTTGTCTGCTTTAAATGGTGATGAAGTTAGGATCGAAAAAATTGGTGATGGTGATCCTTCAATTAATAAACGACCAGAGGGAAAAATCGTCGGGATCTTAAATCATTCCTTAACACAAGTTGTGGGAGAGTTTAAGAGTGCGGAAGATGAAAATTTACCAGCAGGGATTATTGGTACAGTTCACTTAAAGGACAAGAAATTATCTAATTTTCGTTTCTTAGTTGAAGATAAAGGACTTCATCCAGTTCCTGGTGAAGTGATCTTGGCCGATATTTCTGCTTATCCTGGTCCAGCTTTACCTAACTTATTAAAAGGTGTTGCAGTCAAAATTTTGGGGAATGTTAATGATCCTGGTATGGATATATTACAGGTGGTTTATGAGCATGATATTCCACATGAATTCCCAGACGATGTGATGGCACAGGCTGAAAGTATTCCTGACCATGTCACTGAGACGGAGAAAGAAGGCCGTGTAGATCTTACTGACCAACCTTTAGTCACAATTGATAGTATTGAGTCAAAAGATTTGGACGATGCAGTCAATGTTTGGAAACTTGATAACGGTAATTATCACTTAGGGGTTCATATTGCTGATGTTTCGCATTACGTTGTTCCGGGCACACCATTAGACCGCGAAGCATTTGAACGCGGAACTTCTGTATATTTGACAGATCGTGTGATCCCAATGTTGCCGCCTAAATTATCCAATGGCATCTGTTCGCTTAATCCACACGTTGAAAGATGTGCAATGTCATGTGAAATGGAGATCGACCCAGAAGGAAATGTAGTTAACCATCGCATCTTCCCAAGTTTGATAAAGTCAACAGAGCGTATGACTTACATTGCGATCAACAAAATAGTTGAGTCTGATGATCAAAAAACGAAGGAACGTTATGCGGAATTAGTTCCAATGTTTGAAGATATGGCTGAACTACACAAGATCTTGCTTAAGATGCGTAAACGTCGGGGAGCGATTGAATTTGATGACACTGAGGCAAAAATCATTGTTGATGAGCAAGGCCATCCAACTGATATTCAATTAAGGGAACGCGGTACTAGTGAAAGAATGGTCGAATCCTTTATGTTAGCTGCTAATGAAACAGTTGCAGCACATTTTCATAAATTGAAAGTGCCATTTGTTTACCGGATCCATGAAAGTCCTAAGCCAGAAAAGGTTGAATCATTTTTTGAAACTTTAGGCATACTTGGAATTGAAGTTCCTGGGAAAAAGACAGATATTAAGCCTAAAATGATGCAAACTATTTTGAAAAAAGTTGCAGGTAAGCCCGAAGAATCAATGGTTTCAACAATGTTGTTACGTTCAATGCAACAGGCTAAGTATTCTCCACAACCGTTGGGACATTTTGGTATCGCAGCAACTGATTATACTCACTTTACTTCACCGATCCGTCGCTACCCTGACTTAATGGTACATCGATTGATCCATTTCTATTTAGAAAATGGCACTGGTGAAGATGCTCAAGAAAAGTATGTTGATCAATTAGACGAAATTACAACACACAGCTCTGATGCAGAAAGACGAGGGATCTCTGCTGAACGTGATACTGACTCTATGAAAAAAGCAGAATTTATGTCCGATAGAGTAGGTGAAGAGTTCGATGCTGTTGTTAGTTCTGTAACCAAGTTTGGTATGTTTATCTCATTACCAAATACGGTCGAAGGATTAATTCATATTAGCCAGATCCGTGATGATTATTATGAATATTTGGAAAAACAAATGGCTTTAGTTGGGCGACGGACCAAGCAAACGTATCGGATCGGTCAACCTGTTAAGGTCAAATTGATCAACGTTAATGTGGAGCAAAAAGAAATTGACTTTACGTTAGCTGATCCTGGTCATGCCCCTAAAACAGACTTACTTGATGGCGTAGAATTGCCTGATCGTCGTCCTAAGCGAAATAATGATCATCGTTTCGACCATAAGAGATCCCAACGTAAGGGAAATAATAACCATCGTCCTAATAACAAGAACCGTCACAGTTATAATGGATCACGGACAGCCAATTATAATCATAAGTCACGCCAAGGTGCTTCGCGTCAGAATTTCAGGGGAAATAAGCAACGGAACAAAAATAGATAATTATTTTGTGCAGGCTACAAATTTCTAGGTATATTATTGTGGTTTGTATAATACGGAGGTTGATTTGAATGGTAAAACAAAAACAACATTCACGTCCCTTAGCTCAGAATCGTAAAGCCAGCCATGATTATTATATTTTAGATACGGTTGAGGCTGGTCTGTCATTGACAGGGACTGAAATCAAATCTGTTCGTGCCGCACGGATCAATTTAAAAGATGGATTTGCGCAAATTAGAAATAATGAGGCATGGTTGATGAATGTGCATATTTCGCCTTATGATCAGGGAAATCAATTTAACCATGACCCACTGCGTAATCGTAAACTCTTATTGCATAAAAAAGAAATCAAACGTTTAGAGCAAGAGACTTCTAAAAAAGGTGTTACTCTTGTGCCATTGAAGGTTTATTTAAAACATGGTTTTGCAAAGGTCCTTTTAGGGATCGCACAAGGAAAACGTGATTATGATAAGCGAGAATCGATTAAGCGACGTGATCAGGAACGTGAAATTCGTCGAACACTTAAAAATTATTAAAGTCGATCAACTTAAATACAAAATGGAGCTGGGACATAACTAGCTGTGCGCTTCTAAAAGGGCCGTCGATCTATCCCAATGGGGGTAGATCGATGGCCCTTAAACGTGTTCAAAAAGATTGAAGCCTTACTGTAACAACGATTGCATTATTCTGGTTCTCCATTTTGTTACGCCCCAAGTAATGAAATCGCAGTTACAACTTGATTTCAAAAAATCTTTTGTCTCACTCTTTTGTTTATTTACGTTAGTCTAAAGTCGGTCGCGTTCTCTTTTGAAAGTTTAATTCACTTTCTTTATGGCGAACTTTTTTGCTATTCGAAGCCCAGTAATCTAGGATCGCTGCTATACACAAACAGAGAGCCTCGTCTTGTTCATGACGAAAATCAAATTTAATGTAGTCTTGAGCATGCTTTTTTACATTACCAGTTCGCATGATCCATGCATGACCGGAATAAATTTTATAGCGGAAATTATTTAGGTTGCCAATTAAAAACCAGTTCAAGCCCTTTACAAAAAGCATTTCTGTACTGACACCATAATATCTCCGCAATGTACCAACTTTTTGTTGTCGTGAATACAGTTCAAATTTTGGAAATAGGCCTAGTGAACTTTGTTTGATCTCTGCTAATAGTGTACCTGAGACTGCATAGACAGATAATGCATCGTGTACTAGCCCAAAGCGACCAGTAATAAAATAGACAATATTATCATTGTCGTCTTTTATCGTTGTCACGCCTTTTTTTGTAAAGCCGATACGTTGTGCAAATAACGTTCGCATTTTTAGTTCACTTCCTACTCTGTGTTGTTCCTACGAAAGAGTTATATTATATCTTGCTAAGCTCTTGAAGCTGTTCTTCAATTGCTTTGCCTGCGCCATTATCCGTATTTCTGCTGGTTAAATGGTTTGCGGCCAGTTTGATTTCTTTAGTAGCATTTCCCATTGCATAGCTGATCCCAGCGATTTTAATCATTGATAGGTCATTGTTGTTATCTCCCATTGTCATGACATTGTCCATCGGGATATTTAGACTATCTGCGTATGATTGTAGTGCTAAGCCCTTTTGTGCTTTAATGTGATTGATCTCTATATTATTTGATCCTGACGAAGTAATAACTAGGGATTTGTTTTTTGCAAGTTCTTCTCGTACTTCTTTTAACTCTTCTGGACCGCTGGAACTGAATACCACGATTTTAAAAATTTGAATGTGTGGATCAGAAATTAGGCCATAATAATCATCCACGTAGTTTATATTCATTAATTCCATACGTGCTGATGCTAAACTTACTGCTAATTTGTATGGTGTTGTAGCATCAATGCTCTCAAGGAGATTAGCGAAATTTTCGATCCGTGCAGCCTTATCATCAGAGCAAACACCTTCAGTGGTAATAACTTCAAAATAGAGGCCTGCTTTTTTTAATAGAAAAATAATTTTTTGAGCGAGTTGATCTGAAAGTGGGGTAGAACTGATAGTTTTGCCGTCTTGGTCCATGACCAAAGCACCATTCATCGTGATCAATGGGCATGAAACCCCAGCTTGATCAAGTAGGGGTTTGACTTCTTTAAAAGCACGTCCGGTTGAGACAATAAAATTGATACCTTTTTCTTGAGCATGTTTGATAGCGGACACATTGTAGTCTGAGATCACCATTTGTTCGTTGAGCATCGTTCCGTCCATGTCAGAAGCAATTAATTGTAACATATCATTATAACCTCACTTTTTTATTCTTCTTTCATTCTAGCATGAATGATACGGTTCGTCAGATGCTTTTATTTACGTTATAATGTCCACTGTGGCAGTAAGTCAAATAGGATTTTAAAATAATTAGGTTCATATTTTTGCTGTCTCTTAGATTAAAGCGTTTTATTATGATAAGATAATTAGGAGGTGTTTTTATGAAAACGTTGATCAATAATGATTGGCAAGATATTTTAGGTCCAGAGTTTGAAAAAACGTATTATCATGAATTACATAATTTCCTCAAAGAGGAGTACTCACATTATACGATTCATCCTGATATGTATCATATTTTTCAGGCGTTTGAATGGACATCTTTTTCTGACGTGAAAGTTGTGATCTTAGGTCAAGACCCATATCATGGGCCAAAACAAGCCCACGGGTGTAGTTTTTCAGTATTGCCTGGCGTTGCGATCCCCCCCTCATTGAGGAATATTTATCAAGAATTGCAAAGTGATTTAGGGGTAAAACCGGTTAGTCACGGCTATTTAGAAAAATGGGCTAAGCAGGGTGTTTTACTTTTGAATTCTGTACTAACTGTTCGGGACGGTAAAGCATATTCTCACCAGGGCCAAGGCTGGGAAAGACTGACTGATGTTGCGATTGAAAAACTTTCCGCTAGAGAAAAACCAGTGATTTTTATCTTGTGGGGTAAGGCTGCGCAAAATAAAATAAAATTGATCGATCAGAGTCGCAATGTGATCATTCAATCACCGCATCCAAGCCCTTTGTCAGCACATCGTGGTTTTTTTGGCTCACGGCCATTTTCCAAGACCAATGCAGCACTTGAGGCTATGGGGGAACAACCAATTGATTGGCAGCTTCCGGAAAAAGTCGATCATAGGTAGTACTATGTTTTATAATCAATAACAGGTCAAGCCTTAATGTAAAAAATAAAAATTTTTGACATTAAAGCTTACCTGACAAAATAGGGAGGAGATCTGAAATGGATCTATTTACAAATTTAAAAGGAAAAATTAAGGGAAAAGATAAAGCGATAGTTTTTCCAGAAGGCGAAGATGGACGTGTTTTGGGTGCAGCTTTACGCTTAGCACAAGAAGGACTTTTACGTCCGGTCGTTTTAGGAAATGAGGATAAAATTAAAGACTTAGCACATGAACTAGGTAAGGACGTCCTAGCTAATGTGACGTTGATCGATCCTGAAAAATATCCACAAGCAGATTTTGATAATATGGTCAATAAGTTCGTTGAACGTCGTAAGGGTAAAAATACTCCAGAACAAGCACGTGAATGGTTGAAAGATGTTAACTACTTTGGTACTATGTTAGTCTACATGAATAAGGCGGATGGTTTAGTTTCTGGTGCAGTTCATGCAACTAGTGACACTGTTCGCCCAGCTTTACAGATCATCAAGACTAAGCCTGGTTTGTCTAAGACTAGTGGCGCATTTATTATGACACGTGATGATGGTGCTGAAACATATGTCTTTTCAGATTGTGCGATCAACATCGATCCAACTGCAGATGATTTAGCTGAAATCGCTGTGACAAGTGCAGACACAGCACGCTTATTTGATATTGACCCGAAAGTAGCTATGTTAAGCTTTTCAACTAAAGGGTCTGCAAAGGGCGAACAAGTTGATAAAGTGGTTAAAGCTACGGAAATTGCGCACAAGATGGCACCATCTTTGCCGATCGATGGCGAATTACAGTTTGATGCATCGTTTGTACCAACGGTTGCTAAACAAAAGGCACCTGGTTCTAATGTAGCTGGGCACGCAACGGTCTTTGTATTCCCAGAATTACAAGCTGGTAATATTGGTTATAAAATTGCTCAACGCTTTGGTGGTTTTGAAGCAATCGGACCTGTTTTACAAGGCTTGAATGAACCTGTTTCAGATTTGTCACGTGGCTGTAATGAACAAGATGTATATAACGTTGCGATCATGACCGCGGCGCAAGCTGTGATGGGCTAAGAATCTAACATAGGAAGATGAATAAAAATGGACTTTATTTCTCATGATGCACAAGAAACTCAAGAGATTGCTTTGCAAGTATCAAAATACTTGCAAGCAGGTGATGTGATTTTATTGCAAGGAGAGCTTGGTGCGGGCAAGACGACATTTACCAAGGGTTTAGCATTAGGTTTGGGAATCAAAAGTAATGTCAAGAGCCCGACTTTTACGCTGATCAGAGAATATACAAATGGTCGTTTACCGCTTTATCATATGGATGTTTATCGTCTAGAAGATGGCGGCGCTTCTGACTTGGGATTAGAGGAATATTTTGATGGTGACGGTGTTTGTGTAGTTGAATGGCCACAGTTTGCCGCAGAAGACTTGCCAAAAGAATATCTTGTCGTTACGTTTTCTAAGAATGCCGATCGATATGATGAACGCACCTTGTCTTTTGAAGCCCATGGTTCTAGATATTCTGATTTGTTAGATAGTTTATCCAAAAAACAATAATAAAAAAACAGTAATTGAATTCAAATACTTCGACATCGTTGTTTTCATATGAAGATAACAGATGCTTTAAGTAAATGAACTTAACTACTGTTTTTTAATTTTAAGATCTTAGTATGCTTTAACCAGAGGTTTTAAGACATCGGTCCCGAATTGCTGTGCTTCGGATAAGAGAATCTGTGCACAAGCTTGGCTGTCAGCTAAGGCATTATGGTGATGTCTTAGTGAGATAGAAAGAAAATCACAGACCGTATTCAACTTGTAATTTGGTAGACCAGCCAAAAGTTTACGACTTGTTTTTAAAGTATCAAGTACCAAGAAATTAGGCACAGCCAGTTGATAAGAAGCTAAAGTTTTTCGTAATACACTAACGTCAAATGATGCATTGTGTGCCACTACTAATTTTTGTGGTCCAAAAAATGGTGAAATATGGGGCCATAGTTGGGCAAAAGTTGGCGAATTGGCAACATTGCGTGCCGTGATACCGTGCACACGAATGTTATTAGGCGAAAAATCAGTTTGCGGATTGATCAAAGAATACATTTCGTCAACAACTTGGTTATTGCGGACAACAGTCAGAGCTAGTGAGCAAGCACTATGACGTTTCGGATTAGCTGTTTCAAAATCTAAGGCAATAAAATCCATAAAAGGTTCTCCTTTAAATAAAATTACTTAATATGCCGATCATTATCAGAATTAGTTGGCCGACCGCGACAATTGCATGTAAGTGCCTAACTTTTGTGAATAGTTAGAAAAATATGCGGCAATGCCCCTATTATAGCAGAAAAATGTTAAAATTAACGGTAGCATATTCAGTAAGTGAGGAAAAATAAATGTCTGTAATAAATAAAATAAGTCAAAAGGATCTTCAAGAAATAAAACTTCTAAAAAATGAACCATTATCTCATTATAGTAACACCTGTACAGGTGGTCCAGCTGACTTTTTAGCTTTTCCTAAAGAGATATCCGAGTTAAAAACTTTGTGTTTATGGGCACAACAAGAAAACTTACCATTAACGATTTTAGGAAATGCAAGTAACTTGATCGTTAAAGACGGCGGGATCCGTGGATTAGTCGTTATTTTAACAAAAATGGATCAAGTTGTGGTGGAAAATAATCAAGTTGTTGCACAAGCTGGAGCAGCGATGATCAAAACTACACAGGTTGCATGTCAAGCAGGGTTAAGTGGGCTTGAGTTTGCTGCAGGAGTCCCAGGTAGTGTTGGCGGAGCAGTTTTCATGAATGCAGGCGCTTATGGCGGCGAAATTAAAGACCAAGTTAGTGAGGTAACTGTGGTCGATTATGAAGGAAATGAAAAACGTTACAATAATGAAGAATTAGCGTTTAGTTATCGACACAGTCGGATTCAGGAAGAAAATTCGATCGTAGTTGCGGCAACATTTGAATTGAAACCATTAGAAAAACATCTGATCAGAGAGCAGATGGATCAGTTAAACTTTTTACGTGCCTCTAAACAACCGCTGGAGTATCCTTCTTGCGGTAGTGTTTTTAAACGGCCCCAAGGGTATTACACTGGCAAATTGATACATGATGCTGGTTTACAAGGCTATAGTATAGGTGGTGCTCAGATTTCTACCAAGCACGCTGGCTTTATTGTAAATAAGGGGAATGCCACAGCAACCAATTATTTAGATCTGATCCACCATGTTCAAGCCGTGATCAAAAAACAATTTGGAGTAAATTTGGAAACAGAAGTTCGAATTTTAGGCGAAGGTCAATAGAGACCGGAGACTTTTATTTTTTGAGAATAATTGAATTTGGAAATAAAAAAGGGAGTGATACAAAAGAATTTTTGAAGCTGATTTGTAACGGTGATTGCTTTATTCCGGTTCTTCGTTTTGCTGCGACCCAAAATAGAGCAATCGTTGTTACAAGTTATGCTTCAGTCTTTTGGGATACGTTTAAGGGCCGCTGATCTAACCCATTGGGATAGATCGACGGCCCTTTTAGAAGCACACAGTTAGTTATGTCCCAGCTTTTCTTTGAAGTTATTGCTCGTTGGTTTTACCAGTACCTTGTACTTTTTGGTGTTCAAAGCTTGAGTTTGCTTTTAAATAACAGCGTAAAGTGATCCAGACGACCATTTGGATGATGGTCATGAAAATGACAAAAATCAACATGCGCGGATTCCACATTTCGACCAGATCATTAATGACTCCATCAGGGTTAAAGAAGAGGTAAGCTGTGTGTAAACGCAAAAAACGACCAATATAAACACCGACAGAAGATGCAAGGATGAAGATGAAGACGATTATGTTTCTGATCCAAAGCGAATTTAGCTTAAGCTTGTCCATGATTTGGTTGGAAACATATTCCAAGCTCCATGTACCTAAGATAGTGCATGATAAAGCACTCACTACTAAATTAGTAAATGTCAGCCACATGTGCAAGTTAAACGACATTAATCCGGTCGTTTCATTATATGGGTCGATATGTGACAAATGGAATAAGTCAGTGAGTAAATAAGGAGCATTTGGATAAAACAATAACCACAATATAATCAATAAAACAAAGATAAATGTCGGCTTTTTGTGATCGATATGCATTGCGGCTTCAATTGGAAGATAGCCTAAAAATGTGTTCAGCAATAAAAAACTAAAATATCCACCTTGACGAAAAACAGTCAAGTAGATATAAATCAAATAGGCTAAAAAAGAAAGCCTGATCAACCATTTACTTTTTTGTGTCATATTTTCACCTTATTTCTAAAAGCTTCCTAATAGAAGTTATTCTACCAGCTATTGGGTAAGAAAGTGAAAAAATATGAAAATAAAAAATAAAAAGTTAAGAAATATTTAGTATTGCACAAAGTGAAATGTGGCAAGATTTTGCTTTTATTCGATAGTGGAGGTGGGCTGTGCTATAATAAGTAGGTAAATTTTTTTCAAAGGAGGGAGTTCTGAGTGTCCTTTGACTGGAGTAATTTAATTACATGGCGTAACTTAACTGATTTATTGGACATTTTAGTTGTCTGGTATGTTTTTTATAAACTAATGATGTTGGTTCGTGGTACTAAGGCCGTTCAGTTATTTAAGGGAGTTGTGATCATTGTTTTGATCAAAGTCCTCAGTGCTTGGCTTGGTTTGCACACTGTTTCGTGGATCATGGACCAAATTATTAATTGGGGAGTTATTGGGATCATAGTTGTCTTTCAGCCAGAGATCCGTCGTGGTCTGGAGCATCTTGGACGAGGATCTATTTTTGGGTCTAATCGCTCACAAAATGAAGACGAAAAGAAACTAGTTGCTGCTTTAGATAAGGCAATTCAGTACATGTCTAAACGTCGGATCGGTGCTTTGATCTCGATTCAAATGAACACAGGCTTAGAGGATTATATTGAAACAGGGATCAATTTGGATGCTGAAGTGACTGGCGAGTTATTGATCAACATCTTTATTCCAAATACCCCGTTACATGATGGTGCTGTAATAATTCGTAATAATAAAGTTGCAGTTGCGGCTGCTTACTTGCCATTGTCTGAAAGTAACTTGATCCCGAAGGAATTAGGAACACGCCACCGAGCAGCGGTCGGCATCAGTGAAGTTACTGATGCTTTAACGATTGTAGTTTCAGAAGAAACTGGTGGGGTTACGATCACTAAGAACAGTGAATTGATACGAGATCTATCACGGGAAGATTATTTGAAGTTCCTGAAAAATGAACTGATACCTAAAGAAGATGACAAAAAGGGCAACCCCATTGCCCAGTTCTTTGAAGGCTTGTTCAAGGGGGGAGCTAAACATTGAAAATAGCTCAAATTTTTAACTCTAAAATTGCGTATAGTTTGATTGCTTTATTATTAACCGTCTTTTTGTTTGTATACGTAAATTCTGAACATTTAAGTGGTAATGATGATCAATCACAGATCAGTACTTCGTTGATGAAAAATACCAGAGCTAGTGTCAAAAAAGTACCTAAGCTAAATTATGATACTGACAAGTACTATGTTTCAGGTATTCCTCAGAATGTAAAGGTTTCTTTGAACGGTCCGAGTGCGTTGGTCAAGGCTGCTGAAAATACGGAGAATTTTGAGGTGACCGCTGATCTCAATGGTTTAAAACCAGGAACACATACGGTTAAATTAAAAACGTCAGGTTTGAGCTCGGAGATCAGTGCACGAACTGAACCTGAAAAAATTAAGATCAAAATTAGTAAAAAAGGACAAGCTTCTTTCCCGGTTCAGGTCCGTTATGATTCAAGCAAGATTGCGAAAGGCTATGCAGCTGGTGTTGCAAATGCAAGTCGGCAGACGGTAAAAGTTACCGGAGCACAATCTGATATAAAGAAAGTCGAAAGTATTGTAGCGGACGTAAGTTTAAGTGATGATTCTAAGAAATCAGTTTCTAAAAATGTCTTATTACGTGCGATTGATTCGGATGGGAAACAGCTGGATGTGACTATTTCTCCTTCAACTACCAAGGTAAAGGTGCCTATTTATTTAGCGTCATCACATAAAAAAGTGTCGGTTAATTTAGTTTCTAGAGGCTCTGGAGTTGATGGAAAGAAGTATTCTTTTTCGACCGATACTAAAACAGTAACGTTGACTGGTACTAAGGAGGCACTGAAGAAGATCGATAAGCTTGACGTTCCTGTAGATCTGTCGGGGATCAATTCTGATGAGGACCGAACCATCTCACTAGTTTCAGATCGTTCAGGGATCACTTCAGTTTCTCCTGAATCACTACAGGTTCATATTAGTGTTAAAAACAATGATGGCAATAGCGATAGTGGCAAGGACAATTCAGTTTCGTCATCAGCTAATGTTACAACAAGTGGTGGCAATACCGGCACTGAACAACCAGCAGGAGATTCTTCAACTGATCAAAATGAATCGGATAATACTGCAAGTCAGCAAACAGAAAGTTCTGATGGAAGTAGTAGTTTCAGTGAGGACTCAAGCGAGGAAAGCGATTCTGCTAGCTTTAGTACACAGAGTAGTTCTGAATCACAGAAAACAAATAACGCAGCATAAAATAATGAATCGATATTATGATGAAGTGTAAGGAGAATAACAATGAAATATTTTGGTACAGATGGTGTTAGAGGAATAGCAAATGAGAGTTTAAGTCCCGAACTTGCATTCAAGCTGGGTCGTTGTGGAGGTTACATTTTAACTAAACACAAAAAGGATCCTAGTAAACCGGCACGTGTATTGGTCGCTAGAGATACCCGCATTTCAGGGGAAATGCTCCAAGAAGCTTTGATCGCTGGTTTGCTTTCTGTGGGGATCGAAGTCTTTCCTTTAGGCGTTATCACTACACCAGGAGTGGCTTATTTAGTGAGATTACAGGATGCTGATGCAGGGGTCATGATCTCTGCATCACATAACCCGGTTGAAGATAATGGAATCAAATTTTTTGGGGGAGATGGCTATAAGCTATCAGATGCCAAAGAAGAAGAAATTGAAGAGCTATTAGTCAAAGACAGTGATGCACTACCACGTCCTTCAGCTGAAGGTTTAGGAATGATAAGCGAATATCACGAGGGCGCTTTGAAATATATTCAGTTCTTAGAACAAACTATCCCAGATGATCTAGATGGTATGCACATAGCAATTGATGGCGCAAATGGGGCTACGAGTGCGATCGTTTCAAACTTATTCGCTGATTTAGGTGCTGATTTTGAAACAATGGCCACTAACCCAGATGGTTTGAATATCAATGATAATGTTGGTTCGACTCATCCTGCAGCCCTTAGTAAATTTGTAGTTGAACAAGGAGCACAGGTTGGTGTGGCTTTTGATGGTGATGGAGATCGTTGTATTGCGGTTGACGAAAATGGAGAGATCGTAGACGGAGATAAGATCATGTATATTTGTGGTAAATATATGGATGAACGTGGTCGATTGAAGAAAGATACGATCGTTACAACTGTTATGAGTAACCTTGGCTTGTATAAAGCAATGGAAAAGAATGGTTTAGTTTCTGTGAAAACTAAAGTTGGTGACCGTTATGTGGTTGAAGAAATGCTCAAAAACGGTTATAACGTTGGTGGTGAACAATCAGGACATGTTGTATTCCTGGACTTTAATACTACTGGTGATGGTATGCTAACTGCTTTACAATTGTTGAATGTAATGAAACAAACTGGCAAGAAATTGTCTGAATTAGCTGCTGAAGTACAAACATATCCACAAGAATTAGTGAACGTGCGTGTTCAAGACAAGCAAGAAGCTTTAAACAACCAGAAGATCAAAGAAAAAATTGAAGAAGTTGAAGGTAAGATGGCTGGGGAAGGACGTGTTCTTGTACGTCCCAGTGGAACAGAAAACTTGTTACGTGTGATGGCTGAAGCAGCTACACCAGAATTAGTTCATGATTATGTAATGGAAATCGTTGAAGTAGTCAAAGCCGAAGTCGGCGTTAAATAAGTACTCAAAAAATAAGAAAAAGTGCAACAAAAAATGTTTTGAAGCTGATTTGGAACGACGATCACGTTATTTTGGGTAGTAGCAAAACAAAGAACCAGAATAAGCAGCGTTGTTAAAGTAAAGATTTAACTCTTTTGGAATATGTAGTAAAAGGGCCGTCGATTTAAGATAGATCGACGGCCCTTTTAGAATCGCAGGCTAGTTATGTCCCAGCTTCTTTTTGTGGTTGACTTAGCGGTAAATCAAATTAAAGGTATAATTTAAAACCCGACAAGCAAGATAAAAAATGCTGGTAAGTAGCATATGATAGAGAAGTAGGCCGAATATAATTAAAAGGAATGTCCAAGCGTGAAAAATGGCAAAAATAGTTGAAAAACCAGCCATTAACGAGGAAAAGTGAAATAGTTTGATTATAAAATAACCAAGAATGAAGAGCAGTGCAATTTTTTGGCTAACTTGAAACTGTTTTTTGTTGATCATTTAATTTCCCTCTTTGTGATTTTATTTAAAGAAAGTTTTGGTTATCTTTAGTGATGATGTCACTGACAATAATATAATTTTATTATATTATGATTCGTCTTAAAATTTCAAAGAAAAGGTTACCGATCCATAAAAAAGAGAGGATCATTTTAAAGTACATAAAAATATTTTTTATCTCTGTTGACAACGTTTTCATCATAGGATATACTTTATAGGTAAGGTATTTAGTAATTTACCTTCTAATCAATTCTCTTTCTCTCTTATGCCGCCACCGACAGATAATCTGCCGGTGGTTTTTTGACATTCCAGACTACTACTGTATATAATTTAACTTGAGAGAAAGGATGTTTATAGATTGAGTGAGGAAGTCTTAACATTGATCGAAGAAATTACCAGAAACGATGGTTCAAAGTATTATGAAATCTCAAATATGGTGCAAAATGGACGTGCTGAATTGGCGGCAACGCGAGGTTTCATTAAAGGAGTTAGGATCGTTCAGTTAAATATCCCTCGTTCTTCGAGTGTCATAAAGTATGAAAAATATATCAACGATAACTTTACCATGCCTACGGAAGATATGGATCATTTTGAAGAGTGGACTAAAACTCCAGAAATGGAAGAGGTTATCCGGTCGATTTTACATGAAAATCATGTTGCCTAAACTTTTCCACTTTATTATTTGCGTTTATCAGCTTTCAAGTTTAATTGAAGGCTTTTTTTTATACAAAAATTAAATCTTTACACGTTCTTTACATAAAGAAGGAATGTCCTTTACACAGGACTCGTAGAATAATCGTGAAAGGAAAGAATAGCTATGAAAAAATATAATTTACTTTGGGCGTTTGTAGCCATGTTCTTCATTCTAATGGGGTGTTCCAGTAATACAAAGGATGCTCCAAAATCAATTCAAATCGTTGGTTCTAGTGCAATGCAACCAATTGTTGAAATGGGGGCACATCAATATCAAAAGAAACATCCTGAACAAAAAATCACTGTACAAGGGGGAGGTTCAGGGACTGGCTTAAGTCAGGTTCAAAGTGGGGCAGTTGATGTAGGTAATTCTGATATTTTTGCTTCACAACAAAAGGGGATCGATGCTAATAAAATAGTAGATCATCAACTAGCAGTAATTGGTGTGGCACCGATCGTCAATAAGGATGCTGGTGTGAAAAACGTGACGATGGAACAATTACAAAAAATATACGCTGGTGAATATACTAACTGGCGTGAAGTCGGTGGTAAGGATATGGAGATCGTTGTGATCGATCGGGCTCATGGAAGTGGAACACGTGCCATTTTTGATGATGAAGTTATGGCAGATACTAAGAAAATGAAAGCTCAAGAGCAAGATTCTAATGGGTCTGTTCAACATATGGTATCTGAGACGCCAGGGGCATTGAGCTATGTTTCATTCCCATATTTAAAAGACACCTTTGTTGCATTGAAAATCGATGGTGTAACACCAACTCCAAAGAACGTTACAACAAATAAATGGAAACTTTGGGGATATGAGCACATGTATACAAGCAAGAACGCATCTAAAGAAACAAATGCTTTTATAAAATATTTACTTAAATCAGACCAGGTCCAAGAAAAACTGCTGTCTCGTTTGGATTATATTTCAATCAGAGACATGGAGGTGACAAAGGATAAAGACGGTTTGGTTTCACCGAAGTAATATAAGGAGTGTCAGATATGGATCCGATCAAGAAAAAAATACAAAATAAATCAAAAGAAACTAGACAAGAATTGATTGGTAAAATCTTGAGTTATTCTTCGATTTTGTTGATCGTGTTGGTGGTTTTATCAATTTTTATCTTCGTCGCTTCTAAAGGGATCGCAACCTTTACACAAAACAATGCGAGTTTAAAAGATTTCTTTTTCTCAACTGATTGGTCACCAACTGCTGTTGGAAAAGATGGGCGTCCTTTAGTGGGGGCTTTACCAATGATCACAGGCTCTTTTGGGGTTACTTTATTGGCTGTTTTATTTGCAACACCTTTTGCTATCGGTACTGCACTATATATGACAGAGATCGCTAGTAAAAAAGGTCGGAATTTTTTACAGATCGTTACCGAATTACTAGTAGGTATCCCGTCAGTTGTTTATGGCTTTATTGGTCTGAATGTAGTCGTTCCATTTGTTAGAGAGCATTTCGGCGGGTCAGGCTATGGGATATTATCCGGTGCCTTCGTTTTATTCGTAATGGTTTTACCAACAGTGACTTCTTTGACAGTTGATAGTCTCCGTGCTGTACCGTCACACTATAAGTCAGCCTCGCTTGCTTTAGGAGCAACAGAATGGCAAACGATTTATAAAGTGACTTTACGGGCAGCTTTACCGGGGATACTAACTGCAGTAATTTTTGGTATGGCCCGTGCATTTGGGGAAGCATTGGCTGTTCAAATGGTGATCGGTAATGCAACGTTGATGCCAAAAGGATTACTATCGGCTTCATCAACATTGACCAGTGTACTTACGATGGGGATCGGAAATACAGTAATGGGCACAGTTGGAAATAACGCTTTGTGGTCTTTGGCTTTAGTCTTGCTGGTTATGTCGCTGGTTTTCAACTTGCTAGTCAAATGGATCGGTAGAAAGGGGCGCTTTTAATGAATATGAAAACAGTTAATAAGGTAGCTCTAACTACTATTAAAATTATTGCAGGTTTAGTTGTTGTAATTTTAGCCTTTTTGATCGGACGTATTTTAATTCAAGGATTGCCACATATTTCTTGGCATTTCTTAACATCACCGTCGCAAGAATTTATCGCAGGTGGTGGTATTTCTTACCAACTTTTTAATTCGTTTTATTTATTGATTTTAACGCTTTTGATCTCATTTCCAATTTCTTTAGGCGCGGGAATCTTTTTATCTGAGTATGCTCCTAAAAATTGGTTTACTGAAATAATTCGAATGGCAATTGAGATTTTAAGCTCTTTGCCGTCAGTAGTTGTTGGTTTATTCGGATTTTTACTATTTGTGGTCCAATTCAAGATGGGATTTTCTATTATCGCTGGTGCGATCGCGTTGACTTTTTTTAACCTCCCTTTATTAACGAGAAACGTTGAACAAGCTTTGGAGAGTGTTTCTGATTTACAACGTGAAGCTGGATTAGCTTTAGGACTTTCTAAATGGAAGACCGTTATTAAAGTTATTATTCCAGAAGCTTTACCTGGCATCGTGACGGGTATCGTCTTAGGTGCGGGCCGTGTCTTTGGTGAAGCCGCCGCTTTGATTTATACAGCAGGTCAAAGTGCCTCAACCATTGATTTCACAAATTGGAATCCATTTAACGCAGCTAGTCCATTAAATTGGTCACGTCCAGCTGAAACTTTAGCTGTGCATATCTGGAAAATTAATTCAGAAGGTATTATGCCGGATGCCGCAGCAGTTTCTGCAGGTACTTCAGCAGTTTTAATCATAGTTGTTTTGATTTTTAACTTGTCAGCACGTTACTTAGGAAATAAATTGTATCGTAAGTATACTGCAGCAGGAAAATAGATGAACAAATAAATTACTAAATTATCCTTTATTTTTCACTTAGTGATTTTGAAATTTGTTCTAGTAGATGGAGGGGTATACTTGGATGTAGGAAAATATGATTTAAATGATACTGCGATCATGCAGTTTGATCCACAAGAACGTGAGATGGCTTTAACCACTAATGACTTGCAAGTTTATTATGGCGATAACCATGCGTTTTACGATGGTTCGTTGCAATTTGAAAGATATAAGATCACTGCTTTGATCGGCGCTTCAGGATCGGGAAAATCGACGTTTTTACGTTCATTGAACCGAATGAATGATGGTATCGCGCGGGTGTCAGGAAATGTTTGGTATCGCGGCTTAGACATCAATTCATCAAAAATTAATGTTTACGAGATGAGAAAACATATTGGGATGGTTTTCCAAAGACCGAATCCATTTTCAAAATCGATTTGGGAAAATATTACCTTTGCGGTGAAAGAAAATGGTGTTAAAGACAAGCATAAGCTGGCAGAAATAGTTGAAACTAGTCTAAAAAGTGCAGCTTTATGGGACGAAGTTAAAGATCACTTAAACTCGAGTGCTGTAGCCTTATCAGGTGGACAACAACAACGGCTTTGTATTGCGCGTGCAATCGCTATGCAGCCGGATATTTTATTGATGGATGAACCAGCAAGTGCCCTTGACCCGATCTCAACTTTAAAAATTGAAGAAACGATGATGGAACTAAAAAAACATTATACGATCATTATCGTGACTCATAACATGCAACAGGCTTCCCGGGTCAGTGATTATACGGCTTTCTTTCATCTGGGTCATGTTATTGAATATGATAAAACTAAGAATATTTTTACGTTTCCACAAAAGAAAGCAACTGAGGACTATGTGTCTGGTAATTTTGGTTAAGAGGGGGTCATAAAGTGGGCGATTATATTTCTACACGAAATGTTCACTTGTACTATGGTGAAAATGAAGCATTGAAGGGTATTGATCTTGGTTTCCCCGATAATGGGATCCATGCTTTGATCGGGCCTTCTGGTTGTGGTAAATCCACATATTTACGTTGTCTAAACAGAATGAATGATTTGATCCCGGATGTTAAGATCACTGGTAATATTGAAATTGGCGGTTCCAATATTTATAGTCCTAAAACAGACACAGTTGAACTTAGACGGCAAGTTGGTATGGTTTTTCAACAGCCTAATCCCTTTCCTTTTTCAATTTACGATAATGTTTCATATGGGCTTAAGTTAAGTGGAAAAAAAGATAAAGAATTCATCGATGAACGAGTGGAAACAAGTTTGAAACAAGCTGCAGTCTGGGATGAAGTAAAAGATGATTTAAGTAAAAGTGCGTTATCCTTGTCTGGTGGACAGCAACAGCGGATTTGTATTGCACGGGTTTTAGCAGTGAAGCCATCTGTGATATTATTAGATGAACCCACGAGTGCACTTGACCCGGTTTCAAGTAATCTAATTGAAGAAATGTTGTTAACTTTAAGGGAAAAGTATGCATGTGTGATGGTTACACATAACTTGCAACAGGCTTCGCGGATCTCAGATACGACTTCGTTTTTCTTAACTGGGCAGTTAATTGAGACCGGCCGTACGAAAGATATTTTTGTTGAGCCACAACAAAAAGAAACTGATGATTATTTAAGTGGTAGATTTGGATAAAAGGAGCGAAATTTATGAGTAGACTACTTGATCAGCAAATCAAAAAACTAAAACTTAGTTTTGTGACCATGGGTCTTAATGTTTCAACTGCATTGGGTGATGCGGTCGATGCTTGGCAAAACAGTGACGCACAGTTAGGACAAACTGTGATCGATGGTGATGAAAACATTAATGAACAAGAGGTACATTTGGAAGGTAAATCGGCTCAAATAATTGCCTTACAACAGCCGGTGGCAGGAGATCTACGTAAAATAGTGGCGATTTTAAAGGCTAGTTCTGATTTAGAGAGATTGGCGGATCATGCGGTCCATATTGCAAGGAAAGCCACTCGGGAAAAAGAAGGTCCAAGTGATCCTGAGTTAAATGATCTATTGTTAAAGATGGCAAAAAACGACCAGCAAATGTTGGACAGTATTATTCAAGCTTATTCTGATTTGGACAACGAATCTGCGGTGGAAATTTCTGAAAAAGATCACCAGACTGATGAATATTTGCAGCAAGTCAATAAAATTATTATTAAAAGGATCAATGACGACCCCAGATTTGCGATCGAAGCGATGGATTATATGAAATTAGGGAATCATTTTGAGCGAATCGGAGACTATGTGACAAACATTGCAGAGTGGATCGTGTATACAGAGCGTGGACGTATTACTGAATTGGGAAGAAACGACTATTGACCTTGTGAAATTGCAAAGAATTGGATAGTTTCCATAAAGTTATGTAAATAACGTGAAAAAAAGTACAAAAGGAGTTCGCTTTTTACTAAAAATGTGGTAAAATTATTTTGTACTCAAGATGAGTAATTTTAAAGGTAAACTTTATAGGAGGCTATTTTATGTCATTCGTTAATGGTAATAAAATCTTTGCAGACGCTCGTAAGGGACATTATGCTGTAGGTGCTTTCAACACTAACAACCTTGAATGGACGCGTGCTATTTTAAAAGGTGCTCAGGAGAAAAATGTGCCAGTTTTGATCCAATCATCAATGGGCGCTGCTAAATACATGGGCGACTACGAATTGGTTAGAAATTTAGTTGAACAAGAAATGCGTGTAATGGGCATCACAGTTCCTGTTATTATGCACTTGGATCATGGTAACTACGAAGCTGCTAAAGAAGCTATTGCTGCTGGTTATACTTCAGTTATGTTTGATGGACATGACTTACCATTTGATGAAAACTATGCTAAAACTAAGGAAATTGTTGAATTAGCACATTCTAAGAACATTTCGGTTGAAGCTGAAGTTGGTTCGATCGGTGGCGAAGAAGATGGAATTATCGGTGAAGGCGAATTGGCTGACGTTGAAGAAGCAAAGAAAATTGCTGATTTAGGCGTTGATTACCTTGCTTGTGGTATCGGTAATATTCATGGTCAATATCCAGAAAACTGGAAAGGCTTGAACTTTGATCGTTTGCAAGAATTAGCTGACGTTATCAAAACACCATTGGTATTGCATGGTGGTTCCGGTATCCCTCAAGATCAAGTTAAGAAAGCTATTAGCATGGGTGTTGCTAAACTTAACATC
The DNA here is from genome assembly GCF_000349725.1 of Ligilactobacillus pobuzihii E100301 = KCTC 13174. Classification (GTDB taxonomy): domain Bacteria; phylum Bacillota; class Bacilli; order Lactobacillales; family Lactobacillaceae; genus Ligilactobacillus; species Ligilactobacillus pobuzihii. The sequence goes on along the minus strand of NZ_KB714701.1, from coordinate 19,334 downwards.
AACACTGAATGTCAATTGGCATTTGCTGCGGCAACACGTAAATACATCCAAGCAGGTAAAGACCAAGAAGGTAAGGGCTTTGACCCACGTAAACTTCTTGCACCTGGTACAGATGCAATTACTGATACAGTTGAAGAAATGATCGGCTGGATGGGTACACCATCAATTAAATAATAAAGTAAGAAAAAACACTTTCTATTTTTAGAAGGTGTTTTTTTGTCTATATTATTTGGGGCTGGGACAAAACTAGCTGTGCGGTTGTAAAAGAGCCATCGATCTATCCCATTAAATGGGTTAAATCGATGGCTCTTAAACGTGTTCCAAAAGATTGAAGCCTTACTGTAAAAACGATTGCGTTATCCTGGTTCTTCGCTTCGCTACGGCCCAAAATAACGCAATCATCGTTACAAATCGGTTTCAAATCATCTTTTGTCTCACTATCATTTTTTTGAGTCTTTGGTGGATAGAGAAGTATGTTTAGCGATTTCCTTTTGCCCCAGCATTTGATAAATCGAGGCACGGATCGTATATTCTTCGACTTTATTCAAAACTGGTTCAGTCTGTGCTACTTCTTTAACGTCAGGGATGCTTTGTCCATCGATCAAACGCAAGTCATAATTAAATAAGCTCGCGAAATGGTCATAAGCAGCTTGTGTATCTCTCGTTTCAAATATTTGTAGAATAATTTGTTTGACTATTTCCAAAGAATACACGGATTTAAACAGTGAAACTATGATCAGCTCTGCCAAATGTCTGCGTTGGTATTTCTTTTTGACTGGACGTGAGATCAGGCCTTTTTTAACGTAACTATTGACCATTGATGCGGTGATCACGTTAGTTGATATCTCAGATAAATAGCGATTTCCTAGACTAACAAGTTGGTCCATGTACAGATCGATGTCGGGGAATTCTTGCCAGTACGGTAATTCTAGTTTTTTAGTCGATTCCATTTTTAGCACCTCAGTTTTAGATAGTCTTCTAAATTATCATAACTTTATTTTAACATTTATTATCTAGATTTAAAGTCTAGATACAGTTGAAAACAAATACACTTATGCTATACTATTAAGTATAAAGGGAGCTGAAAGCTATGGATAAGAAGAGCCAAATTATTAACGAAGTTTGGAGTGCAATTACACATGGAGTCGGTATTTTATTAAGTGGATTTGCCATGGTATCTTTAATTATTAAAGGAGTAACTTCTGGAAATCATCTAGCTCTTTTTGCCTACGTGGTTTATGGTGTTACCTTAATAAGTTTGTACTTATTTTCAACTTTGTTTCACTGTTTCTATTTTACGAAGGCTAATCGAGTCTTCCAAATATTTGATCATTGTGGGATCTATCTGCTGATCGCAGGTACATATACTCCGTATTGCCTATTAGTGATCGGCGGTAAATTTGGTTTGAGTATGCTGACTGTTATTTGGTTATCTTCTATATTTGGGACAACTTATCATATTTTGTCAAAAAAACGCAAACAAAATATTGAAACATTGGTTTATGTATTAATGGGTTGGACATGTGTTCTAGGCGCTAAGCAACTTTTAGTTGGTCTAGGAGGCATTGGAGTGACCTTATTATTTTGTGGTGGTTTGGCTTTTACTTTTGGTGCCTTACTTTATAGTATTAAAGGGTTAAAATACACCCATGTTTTTTGGCATCTGACAGTAATGTTAGGCACATTTTTAATGTTTTTGTCGATTTATTTCTATATTTAGGTTACGTAGCGGCAATGTAAACGTTTGCTTAAAATGCTCATTCATGATATTCTATATACGAAGTTACAGTTTGTCCATGAAAGGAGTGTAAAGTTAATGCCAACAGCTCAATTAACAGCATCACAAAGCAGAGCTATTGAAAATTTTATTGATGATTTTGAAGTCGTTAATGCACTTGCAGATCGTAATAGGCAAAAAATCATTGTTTTGTTGTGCAACCATTTATCTGAAGGTTTAACCGTGACAGATATAACAGAAGAAATGTCAATTACGCAACCGGCAGTTTCTCATCATTTGAAAATTTTACGCGAAGCAGGTCTGGTTGCCTTTCGTAAAAATGGTTTACAAAGCTTATATTACTTGACCCTTTCTGAACCGTTAACTCAGTTAGAAGATGTGATCCATGACTTGCGGATCGAAGTGGGGGACAGTAAGTGACTACAATTATTTAAAGCCGTTCATTTCTGTATTAAACAGTTAATTGAACGGTTTTTTCTTTATTTTCATTTCTAGATAGTTTAGAATTAATTGATCAAGTTCACATATGATTGGAGTTGAAGGTTATCTCTACTAAGTTTTATGCGGTCGCCAAAGGTAAAAAAATCGGAATATTTACGAGTTGGCCAGAATGTCAACGTCAGGTCAGTGGTTATGCGGGGGCAAAATACAAGAGCTTTAAAACACAGGCAGAAGCACTGCGGTGGTTGCAAGATGGTGGTAAAACGTCATCAAAGAAAACACAGGTTCCTAAAAAAGAAGTTACTAAAATAAATCCACACGTAATCAAATTATGGACTGATGGTGGTTCGCGTAATCATGGAAATAAAAAAGGGCAACATGTTAAACAAGATGATCGTGCCGCGTGGGCTTTTTGTGCGGTTAAAGATGGCAAAAAATATACAGCTACAAATGGAGAGTATGGCAGTACCAATAACAAAATGGAAATTATGGCTTTACTAAAAGCATTGAAGTTTATCGGACGTCAGGGCTGGCAAAATGAACAAATAGTTGCGACATTAGATTCTAAGTATGTGCTGGATGCCATTACCAAACATTGGATCACTGGTTGGAAAAAAAGAGGTTGGAAAACTGCTAGTCAAACACCAGTTGCTAATAAAGAACTATGGCAAGAAATCAGTAAATTATTGCCATATTTCACACACTTAGAGTTTCAGTGGACTAAAGGACATGCTAAAAATGCAGGCAATATATTGGTTGATCAGTTATTAAATGATACGATGGATAAAATGTAAAAGAGGAGGATCGAGGTCGTGAAAACATTGATTTTAGTTGCACATCCGAAAGAGGCTGATTCTGGGACACAGGCTTTTTTAAAACAGGCAGTAGCAGGAACAGAAGATAATATAAAACGGCGTGTTTTGTCTAATGATATAACCCCAGGTTTTGTTCCACGATCAGAGATGAAAGATGTTTTGGCCGCTGAGAGAATAATTTTTCAGTTCCCCTTATATTGGTATAGCGCTCCTGCTGTATTGCATCAGTGGTTTGCTGATTGTTTGATCACGCCTTATAAAGAAAAATTGCATAATAAAGAATTAGGGTTAGTAGTGTCAACTGGGCGTCCTGAACGAGAATTTGCTTTAGGTAAAAAGCAAAAATATTCACTTAGTGAACTATTGCGTCCATTTGTAGCTTTAGCCGATAATTTGGATATGCAAATGATGCCATATTTTTTGATTTCGCAATTTGAATATCAAACGGACAAAGAACATCAAAAGCTATTGATCGACTATTTGAAGTACTTAGAATTACCGAAAGATTACTCTTTTAGTGATCAAGAAAAATGGTTTATGGAACGTTTGGGACGATTAGCTTCTACTAAAAATGATAACGAGCGTCAATTGTTAAATCTGATCAGTCAGCAAATTAGTGATCGTAGCGAGCGTTTGGATGAGATCAAAGATGAAATTTCAATGATCAAAAGTGTTGAGGAAGGTGACGTATGAGTAGTGATAGTGAATGGATACTTTCACGTTGTGATGAGTTACTTGCTTCTTTTACTCAATATGAAGAACGAGCTTTTTTGCAGCAAGTGAAACAATTAGTGCTAAAGCAAGACCAGCGTTTGTCACAGACAGAAGGAGAATTAGACGGGCGGATCTGGAATCCAGGTAAATGGTAAAATTTAGCCAGACTTTAAATTTTACCTGCTGACAATGCTATGCTATACTTAGTATGTAAGTTATGGGGATGTTTTGGATTCGACAGGTATAGGTCGAGCTTAAATTGCGTTTGGTAGGTTGCGACTACCATAAAACGCTCAGTTAAAATATAACTGCAAAAAATAACAATAACTCTTACGCTTTAGCTGCCTAGTCAGCTTTAACGTAGATCCGGCCGGTATCGCCTATGTACCGATCTCCGGGTCCTATAATAAGTAGGCTACGTCTTATGTTTCCACCTGTAATGTAAGAAAGAGATGATCAGGTTGGCTGTTAGTGCTTTGCCCTGACATGCGGCGTGACTAAGAGCGAGATTTAAATAGCATGAATATGAACGTAGATGTTTAAGCGGCGATATGCTTGGACGCGGGTTCGACCCCCGCCATCTCCACTTCAGAGAAGTTTCGAAAAATTCGAAGCTTCTTTTTTTTAGAGAGCGAGATAAAAGTCGTTTTGAAGCCGGTATGTAATGGCGTAAATGGCATTACATTGAGGATTCAGACTTTTGAAACGCGTTTATGCTATAAAAATTACAAGCGACAATTTGATTATTTTTAGCAAAAGAAGAGACTGGAATATTGTTTTGTCCCAGCCTCTTTTTTTTAAGCCTTAAATCTTTGCTAATTTCAGTAGGTAAAATTGACGGTAAGTTGAAAAATAGTATAGACTATTAGGGTATATATCTTGAGATTTTGAAAGGATTTCGATCTGATTTGAATTTAAAAAGAATTCGTGAGTTTATCAATACGAGGATCGGTTTTTTGTGTTTACTGATCGCATTGTTTTGGATCAAAACTATCCTGGTTTATTTGATTGACTTTCATTTAGGGGTCAAAGGTGTTTATCAATACTTAGTTATGTTGATCAATCCTTTTGCTACTACACTTTTATTATTTAGTATCGGTTTATATATCAAGCGAACTTTGCCCGCATATATCACGATGATGTTGATATATATTGCCAATACTGCTTTACTTCTTTTTAGCGTTATCTATTATCGTGAATTTACTGATTTTATGACAATGAACGTTATTTTTGGCTATTCGGCTGTTTCACAGGGCTTGAGCGGAAGTTCATTTGCACTTGTCAAACCGCAAGACATTATTATTGTGGGCGATGTGATTTTGGTTTTGATAGGATTGCTGACTAAGTTTATCAAACTTGACAAGCGACCACTCAAAAAAAGATCTGCCGTTGCGGTTACTTCATTTGCCATTTTTTCACTGATGTTTAATATTGTGTTAGGTGAGATCGACCGGCCGCAATTATTGACGCGAACTTTTGACCGTAATTATTTGGTCAAATATTTGGGTATCGATACTTTTACAGTCTATGATGGTTTAAAAACTGCCAAGAATAACCAAGCTAGAAGCCGAGCTGATGGGGCTGACCTCAATAAAATCCTGCAGTATACTTCAAAACATCATGCTAAACCAGATCCGAAAATGTTTGGTGCAGCTAAAAATAAGAATATTATCGTGATCCATTTAGAAAGTTTTCAACAATTTTTGATCAATTATAAATTAGACGGAAAAGAAGTAACACCGTTCTTAAATGATTTATATAACAGCAAAGATATGTATAGCTTTGAAAACTTTTTTCACCAGGTTGGTCAGGGAAAAACTTCAGATGCAGAAAATATGTTAGAAACTAGTACATACGGTCTGCCTCAAGGATCGCTTTTTTCTGCTTTGGGTACAGATAATACTTTCCAAGCAGCTCCATCTATTTTAAATCAAGAGGGTGGTTATTCTTCAGCAGTGTTCCATGGAAATAATGGTTCATTTTGGAATCGCAACAGTGTTTATCCGAATATGGGTTACCAAAACTTCTTTGATGCTAGCTACTTTAACCAGGATTCTAACAATTTGAGCGAATATGGCTTAAAGGATAAGTTGTTATTTCATGATTCAGTTAAGTATTTAGAACGAATGCAACAGCCATTTTATGCTAAATTTATTACGGTTTCTAACCATTTTCCGTATAATTTAGATAAAGAAAATACAGATTTCCCAGCTGCTGATACGTCAGATAATTCAATCAATAATTATTTCGTCACTGCACATTATTTGGATCAAGCGGTTAAAGAATTCTTTGATTATTTGAAAAAATCAGGCTTATATGATAATTCTATGATCGTTTTGTATGGTGATCATTACGGGATCTCTGATACTCGCAATGTTAAGTTGGCTCAATTATTAGGCAAATCTTCTTCAACCTGGAGCGATTATGATAATGCACAATTACAGCGTGTACCATTTATGATCCATGTTCCTGGTAAACACGATGGTGGGGTTCAAAAGCAATTTGGTGGTGAGATCGATGTCTTACCGACACTTTTACATCTAGCAGGTATAGATACCAGCAAGTATGTACAATTTGGAACAGATCTATTTTCGCCTGAACATGATCAAACGGTTGCTTTTAGGAACGACAATTTTGTTACGCCAAAACATACTGTGGTCGGAAATACTATTTATGAAAATGGTACGGGGGCTGTTGTAACACATCCTTCTGCAGATGAAAAAAAGAAAGTAAAAGAAGAGTCAGCACGAGTTACACGTCAATTAGGTTTATCTGATTCACTTAATAATAAAAATTTGTTGCGTTTTTATGTACCAAATGGCTTTAAACCAGTTGACCCAAAGCAATACGATTATCAGAACGATTTTGACAAATTGATCCAAACTGAAAAGAAAATGCGTGATCGTTCCAATAGTCTGTGGTCGAAAAACGATGATAAAACTACTATTAACGATTATGATTCTGATGCGCCAGAATTAGAAAAGACGGATGACAATGATGCTAATGTTTCGAGTGCTAAGAAAAGGATTCAAAAAAATCGTGAGAAGTCAGCTCAAGAAAACAAGAATTCAAGTAATAGTTCTTCAGCTGTTAGCAAAATTAAGTCTTCTGAATGATGAGGTAATTTAATTTAAGTGCTTGCAAGGAAAAATCACGGTTTATCGGTTTTTTACTTTAAAATATGTGTAAGTGATGTATAATGAAAAAGTAAACAATATCAAAAGTAAGGAGATTTCAAAATGGCTCATATTTCATTTGACAGCTCTAATTTAGAAAAATTTGTTCATGAAAATGAATTGGGGGAAATGCAGGCTTTAGTGTCTGCTGCTGACAAAGAATTACGTGATGGAACAGGTGCGGGTAATGATTTTAGAGGTTTCCTAGACCTACCTCAGGATTTTGATAAAGATGAATTTGAACGTATCAAAAAAGCCGCTCAAAAGATTCAATCTGATTCAGAGGTTTTAGTTGTGATCGGGATCGGTGGCTCGTATTTAGGTGCACGTGCAGCAATCGAATTTTTACACGACTCGTTCTTTAATTTACTTCCTGTTGAAACTAGAAATGCTCCACAGATCTTTTTCGCTGGTAATTCTATCTCAGGCTCTTATTTAAAACAATTAGTTGCTCTGATCGGTGACCGAGACTTTTCTGTCAATGTAATTTCCAAGTCGGGAACAACCACTGAACCTTCAATTGCGTTCCGCGTCTTTAAGGAAAAATTGATCAAGAAATACGGTGTGCAGGGTGCAACAGAACGAATCTATGCTACTACAGATCGTGAACGTGGTGCTTTGAAGACAGAAGCTGATGCAGCCGGTTACGAATCATTTGTCATTCCTGATGATGTTGGTGGACGTTTTTCTGTTCTAACACCAGTTGGCCTATTACCAATTGCAGCATCTGGTGCAGATATTGATAAATTAATGCAAGGTGCAGCTGATGCTCGTAAGGAGTATTCCGATGCTGATTTAACTAAAAATGAAGCATATCAGTATGCGGCTTTGCGTAATATTTTATACCGTAAAGGCTACACAACTGAGATCCTTGAAAACTATGAGCCATCATTGCAGTATTTCTCAGAATGGTGGAAACAGTTAATGGGTGAATCTGAAGGCAAAGACGAAAAGGGTATCTATCCTTCTTCAGCCAACTTTTCAACTGATTTGCATTCCCTTGGACAATATATCCAAGAAGGTCGGCGTAATTTGATGGAAACAGTTATCAGAGTCGATCAACCACAAACAGACACTAAGATTCCGGCAGATGAAGAAAATCTGGATGGTTTGGAATATCTTAGCGGTAAAACAATGAATTATGTGAACGGCAAGGCTATGCAAGGTGTGGTATTAGCCCATACTGATGGTAACGTGCCAAACATGATCGTTGATATTCCTGATCAAACAGAATATACCTTGGGTTATATGATTTACTTCTTTGAAGCTGCAGTTGCTGTTTCTGGTTATTTGAATGGTATCAATCCGTTTAATCAGCCTGGTGTCGAAGCGTACAAGCAGAATATGTTTGCTTTATTAGGTCGTCCTGGCTATGAAGAATTAACAAAGAAATTAAATGACCGTTTGAAATAAACAGTTAAGTCTAGCTCCAATTTTGCGAAATAGCAAATTGGAGCTTTTTTTATGATCTTTTTTGAAGTTTTACTCAAGTTAGTTGGTTATTTGTTGTAATTTGAGCTGAGTTTAATAGAATATATATAGCGGTCGTAATTCAAGGAGGTAATTTGAATGATAGCGAAAGCTGTTGAACAACTAATGGAGCAGCGTAAAGATAAACTTATGATACCCGCAGAGTTAGTTGCTAATGTGCTAGAAAATAATAATTTAGAACATGCATTTCTAGTTTTGACTAAAGTTCGATACGCTAAAATCCCCGTTTTAGACAGCAAGCAGCATTTTAAGGGGCTGTTGTCACTTTCAATGATCACTGAAACAATGCTTGGTTTAAATGGGATCGACCCTAGTAAACTCTCTAATTTGACGGTGGCTGATGTGATGGAAAAAGACGTTTTTACCATCCAAGCTCCCTTTAAACTAGAAGATACCTTGCATATACTAGTTGACGAAAACTTTGTTGTTGTTGTCGATGAAAATGGTATATTTATGGGAATTATTACACGGCGTGAATTATTAAAGAGTGTTAATCATATGGCTCATGAGATCGGTAATGAATATGAGATCACCCCGATAGTTGAAAAAACTAAGTAAATATGGCAAGATCTTTTTAATTTCAAGTATGAAAAAGTATTTTTACAGTTGGAGGAATGAGAATGGCTAAATTAGACGCGCAAGAAATTATTGCAACAATTGCGAATTCTGAAAAAAAGACACCAGTGAAAGTTTTTATAAAAGGTGATTTGCAGGGGCTAAAAGTTCCGGAACAAATTGATGCATATTTAGGAGACGAATCTGGTGTCATTTTTGGAGATTGGGAAGATGTTGCAGCATTTATTAAATCAACTGCAAAAATTACTCAAAATCACGTTGAAACAGTGGGTAGAAACACTGGAGTTCCACTAGCTGACCCTAAAAAATACAATGCACGTATTGAACCAGGTGCGATCATTCGTGATCAAGTCCGGATCGGTGATAATGCTGTTATCATGATGGGTGCAATAATTAATATTGGTGCAGAGATCGGTGCTGATACTATGATCGATATGGGTGCTGTTTTAGGCGGACGAGCATTAGTTGGACAAAATTGTCATATTGGTGCAGGAACTGTTTTGGCAGGGGTAGTTGAGCCGGCCTCAGCTAAACCAGTAACTATCGAAGATAATGTTTTGATCGGTGCCAATGTAGTTGTACTTGAGGGTGTGACTGTAGGCAAAGGTGCTGTAGTTGGTGCTGGATCAGTGGTTACTAAGGATGTGGCTGCAGGAAGTGTCGTTACAGGGACACCAGCAAAGAAAGTTAAAGATGTAGCTGATGTCAATGGGTCCAAAGTTGAGTTGGTCGATGACCTAAGACAGCTCTAAAATAATAATAGTTAATAGTCGAATTTTAAAGCTTAAAATTCGGCTATTTTTGTGAATTTTTGTTAGTATTAATGATAATTATTTATAATAAAAAGGATGGTCAAGATGCAAAATTTGAACTTACTCCAAATTTATCAGGATTTACATCAAATTCCAGAAATTGGCATGGAAGAATATGAAACTCAACAAAAATTATTATCGATTATTTCACAAATGCCTCAAGATTTTTTGGAAGTTAGAACGTGGAAAACAGCGATCTTAGTCCATGTTGTTGGCCAAGATACTAGTCATACTATTGGCTATCGGACAGATATTGATGCTTTGCCTGTGACGGAAAAAACAGGACTTTCTTTTGCTTCTAAACATCCTGGCAAAATGCACGCCTGTGGTCACGATTTACATATGACGGTTGCTTTAGGGATTTTAGCAAAGTTTGCCGCAAAAAAGCCAGCTGTTTCACTCACTTTTATTTTTCAGCCAGCTGAGGAAAATGCAAGTGGCGGCAAGCAACTTTACGAAAGTGGTGTTTTAGGAAGTTGGTTACCTGATGAGATCTATGCTTTGCATGATAATCCTGACTTGTCAGCCGGAGCAATCGGTTGTCGACAAGGTACTCTGTTTGCTGGGACGTGTGAGATACATATTAAATTTAGCGGTAAAAGCGGGCATGCGGCTTTTCCACACCAAGCTAATGATATGGTCGTATGTGGGGCAGAGTTTGTTTCACAGCTCCAAACAATTGTTAGCCGTCGGATCGATCCAGTCAAGGCTGGAGTTGTAACGATCGGTCACCTAGAAGCTGGAACAACTGGGAATGTCATTGCTGGGCAGTGCCAGGTGGATGGGACTATTCGCGCATTGACTCAAGAGGTTAACGTTGCGATCCAACAAGAAGTTCGCCGGATTGCTGAAGGCATCGCTCAGTCATTTGCCTGTCAAGTGGATATTGATCTCCATCAGGGTGGATATTTCCCAGTGGAAAATAATGAAAATACAACAGCCGAAATAATAAAGTATTTTAAATCAAGCTCGTTGCCATACATCGAGACAGCACCTGCAATGACTGGCGAAGATTTTGGCTTTTGGCTATCTAAGATACCTGGCACAATGTGTTGGTTAGGAGTCGATTCTCCTTATTCCCTACATTCTGACCAAATGGCACCTGATACTGCAGCCATTGGAGCTGGTGTACGTGGTTTTAGCGGTTTTTTAGATCGGCGTGCTGCACAATTAGCCAATTAAGGGTGAGACAAAAAACGTTTGGAATACATTAAGGCCGTCGATTTAACCCATTATTGGGGTAGATCGACGACCCTTTTCGAATCACACGGCTAGTTATGTTCCAGCTTCTTTTTTATTATTCTAAATTTAAGGTTGGTGCCGGGATCTCGAAACCAGCATCACTTAGTGCTTCAAGGTAAGCAGATAAGAAATCACGCTGGATCGTCCCTTGTGCACCATTTTTAGTGTAAATAGTTACTCGTAAAACCAACGTGCCGTTTCCAGGATCAACTGTTCCAAGGATCTGCGGAGGAATAGTTATTTCATCATATTGCGGGGTCAATTTATCATTGATCTGCTCAATGATTTTTTCCATTTGTTTGATATCTTTATTCGGGTCGATCCGGATGTCTATCAGCGCACGCATATCATTCCTGGAAAAGTTGCTGACGATCGTAATACTACGATTAGGGATAAAATGTAAGGTGCCGTCATCTCCTAAGATCTGTGTAGTTCTAAGCCCAATAGAATGGATGGTCCCTGAAACTTCGCCGAGTTTTACGTACTCACCAACTGAAAATTGTTCTTCGAGCAAAATGAAAAAACCTGTAACAATATCAGTAACAAAGCCCTGTGCACCAAGTCCGAGGGCGACACTCATTATTCCAGCTCCGGTGATCAGTGTACCTACAGGAACACCAAGAATAGAAAGTATCGCATAAATATAAAAGAATAATACAGCATAATGGAAAATATTCTGCGATAAAGTAAAGATCGTGGCCTTCCGGTTTTCTGCAAAGTGGCTATTATCAGGTTTTTTATGGGATTCAAAACCGCGTCTGATCAATTTTTTACCAACAAAATTTAAAATTAGGAAAAGTAATGAAACTAAAATTAAAGACCCTAACGTTTGCAGGATCGAACTGATTGCTTTGTCCCAATCAAAATTTTCAATATAACGTTCAAAAACGTTAAGTTTAAAAAATTTTGTCCCCTTTGCCGCTAATAAAAAATTTCTTTGAGCAAAGTACAATTAATTCACTTCCTTTTATAACTTATACTTTTATGATATCAAAAAAATTAAGGTGATTACATTAATTTGAAATTAAGATGTTTAATGAGATCACTTTTCGCTATTTCTTAACGCTTTTCGGATATATTTGAAACTGTCTTTAACTAGAAAAAGAGTTTGAAAACAACACCATTTTATAAATGATGTCTTTAGCAAGTAGTGAATATAAAATAGTAATTAGCGAGTTTAAATTGACTTTTGCTGGGCCTGAGCAAAAGATTTTGTTTGAAGTTTTATTGCTGTAATGATATTCTTTAAACAATAAGAATCATTTAAAAAATAGTCTGAAATTGATTTTAGTTTTGACAGGCTGAGTGTTTGGTGTAGTTTGTTTGGCAAAAACTGATTATTTGATGACTTATTTTTATTTTAGGAGGAAATGAGTATGAGTATAACTTTTGGACAAATTGCGGGATTTATCGCAGCAATTGCTTTTTTGATTTTGGTGATCTATCTTTGCCGTGTATTGATTCGTTTAGTGCAAACACTAAATGAAGTCAATCAGACGGTCGAAACTTTGACTAAGGATGCGGATTCGATGTTAGATCAAGTCAATGATCTTTTGGATAAGACTAATGATTTAGTTGAAGATGTTAATGGCAAGGTTAAAACGATCGATCCATTATTTACTGCTATAGCTGATCTGAGTGAAAGTGTTTCTGATTTGAACACAGCAGGTCAAGGCGCAGTTAGAAAAGTAGCAACTTCAACACGTACGATAGGTAATGTTTCTAAGTTTTCTTCTATAGCTACTTTTGGTAAGAAAATTTTTGATAAAGTAAAAAACAGAAAGGGTAAAACTTCTAAGGAGGAAATCTAATTATGAAAAAAAATTTTCTGATTGGATTTGGCGTTGGGATGTCTGCGTTGGCTTGTGCTTACATATACTGGCATCAGTTGACTGCTTCAAAACAAGATCAATTGGCCGTGAAATTAGATGATAAGTTTGCAACTGGTCGTGATAAAGCAGCAGATATTGAAGCAAAGGCAGTTGATTTTGCGGGTACAAATGTACAAGCAGCTTTGTCTTCTTTAAAAGATTCAACGTCCAAACTAAAGGGCCATTTAAATTCAGCTCGGCAAAATTTTGATGATGAATCTGAAGTCATGCAAGATGATATTGTGATCGACCACCGTTCTGCTTTTAGCAAAGTTAAGCAAAATGCTGAGCAGGAAGGTTTCCGTCCCACAGAAAAATTTTATCCACACAATAATTAGTGGTTTATCTGATAGTAAAAGAGGCTCCCTAAGTAGGAGGGCCTCTTTTTGTTCAAGAAAATGAGATGTTTTGAAGCACGTTTAAGGGCCGCTGATCTAACCCCAAAAATGGGGGATAGATCAACGGCCCTTTTAGAATCGCTAGTTATGTCCTAGCACCATTAAAAGGTCCTATTTAATTGGTAATACTTGCAATTTTTTAGAAGTATGTGTGAATGGTTCAGCGCCATTTTCAGTGATGTGTACACAGTCTTCAATACGTACACCGACATCACCAGGAATATAAATACCTGGTTCAATAGAGAAGCACATGCCAGGTTGTAACTCAAGGTCATTACCGGCCATGATCGATGGGAATTCGTGTTCACTTTGTCCCATACCATGTCCAAGACGATGGTTGAAGTATTCACCATAACCAGCCTTTTCAATGATATCGCGTGCGATCTTATCAAGCTGTGCTGCCGTAATACCCGGTTTTGCAGCTGCTTGAGCTGTCAGTTGAGCCTCTAAACATACTTGATAAACATCTTCGGCATGTTGACTAACTTCACCAAAGGCAACTGTTCTGGTAGCATCTGAGATATAGCCGTTATAAATAACACCTAAATCAAATAAACAAAGTTGGTTTGGTTGAATATTAGTTTTGCGTGGAGCTCCATGAGCTTCAGCAGCATTAGCACCGCTCTGGATCAATGTATCAAAACTCATGTGCATGATTCCTTGTAACTTCAATTGATATTCAATTTCAGCCACGATATCTTGTTCCGTTTGGCCTTTAGATAAGGCATTAAAGCCGATTTCAAATGCTTTATCTGCCCATTGACCAGCAATTTCCAAATCTTTGATCTCTTCTGGTGTTTTAAAAAGTTTTAGCTGTTCTACAAAAGGAGTCACATTCCCGGTAAATTCAGCATTTGGAAATTGTTTCTTTAAAGAAGCAAATTTTTCGACAGTTAAATTGTTTTTTTCAATTGCCCATTTTTGCGGAGTACCTGCAATATCAACAATGTGATCGCGGATCTTCGCGAAAGCATCTTCATGGTCCAAATAACCAAAGACCGGGTATTTCCAGCCTGTTTCTTTAACCGCTTCAACTTCTAAAGCTGGCGCAAAAATGAAGGGATCCTTGTCTGGAAAAATGAAAAGTGCAAGGACGCGTTCGACCGGGTCACTTGAAAATCCGGTAAAATACTGGATGTCCATAAAATCGCTAATGTAGGCAATATCATAATTATTGTCTGCTAACCATTTTTGAACGGAAGTAATATGAGACATAAAATCGCTCCTTTAATTAAAATTAACAGTGTTATTATAACACAAACGTTTTTTTACTTTGTGAAAAAATTTATTGAAAAAACAATGAAAACATTTAACGTTTTTTTCTTGAAACGCTTGCATTATAGGTGAAAGTCTGCTAAATTAAATACTGTTAATTGAAAGTTAAATGAAAATTCAAAGAAATAAAGAGTAAGAAAGGGTAATATTTTATGGATTCAAGAGAAGAGAAGACAGTTACTATTTCTACTGTTGCTAAAGAAGCAGGCGTTTCAATGGCAACAGTTTCTCGTGTAGTGAATGGCAATCCAAATGTTAAACCAGCTACACGGAAAAAGGTTTTAGAAGTGATCGACCGTTTGGATTATCGTCCAAATGCGGTTGCTCAGGGGTTGGCAAGTAAGAAAACTACGACAGTCGGAGTTATTATCCCCGATGTAACTAATGTTTATTTTTCATCCCTTGCACGTGGTATCGATGATGTTGCTACGATGTACAAATATAATATTATTTTAGCCAACTCTGATGGTAATCATCAAAAAGAGATCCAAGTTTTGAACACTTTACTGGCTAAACAAGTTGATGGCATTATTTTCATGGGTCATAATTTGACAGATGAATTACGTGCACAATTTAAACGTGCTAAAACGCCGATTGTTTTGGCTGGGTCAGTCGATCAAAAAGATGAAGTAGAAAGTGTTCATATTAACTACGTTGAAGCAGTTGAAAGTGCGGTCACTAATTTGATCAACCATGGCAATAAACGGATTGCTTTTATTTCTGGCCCATTATCTGACCCGATCAACGGCGAATACCGCTTGAAGGGTTATAAGAATGTACTTGCTAAAAATGGTATCGATTATGATCCAAACTTAGTTTTTGAAACTGACTACCGTTATCGTTCAGGTGAGGTTTTATGGCCAGCACTTGCATCAGCCCATGCAACAGCAGCTTTTGTGGCGGATGATGAATTAGCCGCCGGTGTCTTGAACGGCGCCCGTGACGCTGGAGCTAAGATTCCAGAAGAATTTGAAGTGATCACAAGTAATAATTCGAAATTAACTGAAATCGTACGTCCACAGCTTTCTTCCATTACTCAGCCACTTTATGATATTGGTGCTGTTTCGATGCGTTTCTTAACTAAAATGATGAATAAAGAAGAATCTACTCAAAAAACAATTGAACTGCCATACGGCTTTATCAAGCGTGGTTCAAGTAAATAAGCTTAGGGGCGTTTGACCTGAATTGAAATAGCAAGCTGTTTCATGGGGGCGAACGTCTTTATGTTTTATGCAAAAAGGTTTGCGTTACCACTAATGATTTGGTAATATTTACTATGGCTATTGTCACAAAGAAATCAAATTTCGGAAAGAGGTATATGAAATGTCAGGACATTCAAAATGGCATAACATCCAGGGCCGTAAAAACGCCCAAGATGCAAAGCGTGGGAAAATTTTCCAAAAAATATCACGAGAACTTTATATGGCTGCAAAGAGTGGCGGTCCTGACCCAGACTCAAACCCACAATTGCGCCTAATGATGGATAAAGCTCGTAGTGCTAACATGCCTAAAGATAACGTTAAGCGTGCGATCGACAAGGCAAGTGGCGCTGATGGTGCTAACTATGAAGAAATAACGTATGAAGGCTATGGACCAGCTGGTGTTGCTTTTTTAGTACACACATTAACTGATAATCGTAATCGTACTGCTTCTGCAGTTCGTGCTGACTTTAGCCATAATGGTGGAAGTTTGGGTGAATCTGGTTCAGTTAGCTTTATGTTTGATCGTAAGGGTTATATTGCTATTGCACGTGAAGATCTGGACGCTGATGAAGATCAAATGTTTGAAGATGTGATCGATGCTGGTGCAGATGATTTGCAAACAGATGATGACGTTTTCGAAATTTATACTGATCCAAAGGCGTTCCCTGAAGTTCGCGATGCATTACAACAAAAATACGAATTGGATACAGCTGAACTTACAATGGTTCCAAAGACAAGAGTTGAAGTTCCTGATGAAAAGATGGAAAAAGTTCAGCGTTTGATCGATCATTTGGAAGATGAAGAAGACGTTTCTGAAGTCTACACATCTGCTGAATTTTAATTAAAATAAGAATTGTTACGTAGTTTACACGTAGTTCTATTAAGCCATGATTTTGCATTTTGTAAAATCATGGCTTTTTCTTTGTTTATTTTTATTTTCCTTAAGACATTTGCATAAATATATTTTAATAGACGTAAAACAAATTTTTTTGCGTATATATTTATGAGGAGGTTAGAAATGAATCAATCAATAATAGAACTATTTGAAGAAGCAATTAGGCGTCATGTTAGCGATATATATTTGCTACCACGACAAAAAGACTATGTGATCAGTTTTTATCAGGCAACTAAATTCAAACTATATAAAAAAGTAACTACTGATCAAGCACGACAGATCATTAATTTTTTAAAATTTAAGTCCGATATGAGTATTAGTGAACGTCGTCGACCACAATTAGGATCTTGGAGCTACTCCTATCAAAATACTAAAATTTTTTGCCGTTTTTCTTCAGTTGGCACTTTTTTAGATCAAGAATCTTTAGTGATCAGGTTGATTTATCATAATATTTCTGCATCTGATGGTTATTTTTTTCAAAAACAATTTCAGCAAATATCAGCTGCATGTAAAAAAAGGGGGTTGGTTTTATTTTCTGGCCCCATGGGGTCTGGTAAAACAACGTCTATGTACACATTTGCCCAGCAGTTAACAGATAAGTTAGTGATGACGATCGAAGACCCTGTCGAAATTTATGAACCACGATTTTTACAGCTGCAAGTTAACGATAAAGCTGATATGTCATATGAAAAATTATTGGTAGCAGCTTTAAGACTACATCCTGATGTTTTTTTGATCGGAGAGATCAGGAACGAGCAAACTGCAGCAATTGCAATAAAAGCAGCTTTAAGTGGACATTTAGTTTTAAGTACGGTTCATGCGCAAAATGTCTATGGTGTTTTTTTACGTTTGCTAAATTTGGGAGTTTCACAATATGACTTAGAGCAAACCGTTCAACTGGTTTCATACCAACGATTGATCGAAACTACGAGTCAAGGTCCAAAAGTTTTGTTTGATATTTTACCTTTAGATGGTTTGTCTTGGAATGAAATAAGGCAAAAAAAGCGAGGTGAAATGACAGATGAATGGAACAAGAAATTGGTTCAGTGTGTTAAGGAAAGAAAAATTACTGTACAAACGCAAGAAAAATATTCATGTGGCTAATAGAAAGCTGAGCTTAAAGGAACAAGCAAAATTTTTCGCTTTCTTGTCTAGTATGTTGCAAGCGGGTTTTTCCTTACAGAAAAGTTTGAACAATATTAGTATATTAGGTCAAAAAAATACCAAGAAAATCCAAAAAATACAACAAGGTTTGAATAGTGGGAAAACTTTTAGCCAAACAATTAGACCTTGGGTCTCTCAAACTGTCTACTTTCAAATAAAAATCTCAGAGCAACATGGTAACTTAGATTTGAGTATTCAAGAACTAGGTAATTTTTTATATGGTGCTAGTGAACAAGTTCAAAAATTACGCGGATTGTTGCTCTATCCTTTTATTTTGTTGTTTTTATTGACCGGTATGTGTATTTCTATCAAAATTTGGTTAATGCCACAACTTAAAGCTTTTTCTACGTCTGTTGATCCAGTCTCGTCTCAAAAAATGACGTTCGATCCAGGGCAGTTTTTTAAACTGTTGGGAATGATAGTCATAGTGGTTTTGGTGGTTTATTTATTAAGAGTTTTTTCTTGGTGGCTAAAACAAGGAAGTTTAACGCGTCATGTTTGGTACGCACAATTACCGATCTTCGGAAAAATATATCGTTTGTATAGTGCTTATTTAACTTCGTTCGAATTGTCTTTATTATTTCGATGTGGACTGGATATTCAAGAGATCTGTAGTTATTTGCAAGAATTTGAAGAAAGTTCATTATATTATCAACTAGGTTACGAACTGGAGTGTTTTTTGAACGAAGGGCAAGAACTAAACATGTTTATTCGGCGGTATTCGTTTATCCCCCATGAACTACTATTATTTTTGAATAGTGGAGATAGCCAAGTTGAGATGAGCGAAGAGTTAGCGTTTTTTTCTAAAAGTTCATATCATAACCTATTACGAGAATCTGAGCATATATTGACCTGGATCCAGCCTATCTTATTTTTGATAATAGCTGCAGTAATAATTGGGACTTATTTAGCAATTTTACTTCCGATTTATTCAAGTATTGGAGGAATATATAAATGAAAAAGAGAAAAAAAGGCGGATTTACTCTAGTAGAAATGGCAATTGTGCTCTTTATAATCAGTTTGTTGATTTTGATCGTGGTACCCAATGTAGGTAAACAAAGAGGCAGAGCCGTCAGTATCAATGATCGTGCTTTGCAAACTGAATTGAACTCACAAGTTGAATTATATAGGGATGAACATAATTTAAAAGATTCAAGTTCGATCACGCTTAGCGAATTAAAAAAGGACGGGTATTTAAATAATGCTCAGATCAAACAGATTCAAAAAGAGGGCTTGAAGATAGGTAAAGGCAATGATTAGT
Organism: Ligilactobacillus pobuzihii E100301 = KCTC 13174; assembly: GCF_000349725.1. Lineage (GTDB taxonomy): Bacteria > Bacillota > Bacilli > Lactobacillales > Lactobacillaceae > Ligilactobacillus > Ligilactobacillus pobuzihii. Next base: position 263 of record NZ_KB714701.1, on the reverse strand, counting down.
CATCAGCAGAAAGTCACATCAGCTTTTACATTAATTGAAGCGATAGTGACATTATTTTTGATCTCGCTGTTTTGTTTATTTCAATTTGTACCGAGTGATTATAGTAAAGATAAAATGTCTGAAAAACAATTTTGGCAAAATTTTAGGCAAAATTGGAATAATTTAAGCATACAGCACTTTACAAATTTTAACTATTTTTCCGAGTTTTTGAACCCACGTCCAGTATGAACTGCAAAATGATCTCAGAATTTTGGTGCTTTTGG
>NZ_APCP01000082.1 GCF_000349725.1 Ligilactobacillus pobuzihii E100301 = KCTC 13174 | reverse complement strand
TGGTCGCTAAAACTAAATATTGGTCCGCTTTACCGCGTTTAGCGACAAAAACTAATCTCATGGGCATCTCCTGATTGTCCACTTGAAATGAGACGACTGAACTGTATAAATAGCGGGACTTAGTTGACCACTTACTACGTCGTAGAATTTCATACAGACTTTTAACGTCCATTTCACGACCACGATAACGAAAGTACATTTTTTTAGTCTTTTTTAACATACCGATCCCGTCACGCTGACGCTTTAGCAATTCAGCGAACATCCGTGGGGAAGCATACCAACTGTCAAAGAGGATATATTTAGCTTTGATCCCCGACGCAATGGCGTCATCTACTAGCTCAAGTGCGACATCATTCATTTTACGCACTGCTTGTGAACGACGACGACCAGATAAAGACCGCTGATCAGTCATTTTAAAGCTGCCTAATTGGTTTTTAGGTTTTCGTGAAGACATCAAGGCAAAGTGTAAGGGCAAAAAGGTATTGCCGTCACTCCAACCTAAGGTCAATGCCCGAAAGCCTTTAAAATAGCGTTGCTTGTCATGATCGAAGACCCGAGCTAATAATTCTGTTTTCTGAGAAAACTCGCGTTTAAATAAGGAATCGTCAATAATTAGTGCTTGGCGCCGACGGGAGTCGGTAAAGTATTGAACATACTCGATCAATTGGCCCCCAATAAGTCGGACCAGTCGTTGCCAGTTAGTATGAGCGTTATTCAGACAGTTGCGGACGGTCCGCTTTGAGAAAGCAGTTGATTTTTCGGCTCTAAAAATAGAATATCGGTTAAAAATGGTAGTCAGCAACCATTCAAAAAGTAATTCGGGACGAACGCCTCGTGATTTGGAGATGTTGGCACGACGTAAAATTGTCGGCAGGTGGACCAATTTTGAAAAATGACGAAAAGAATGATGAATATTGGTAGTATTATGTTGTATAGTAGACATGGCATGAAACTCCTTTGTATGTTTTTGTGGGATACATTAATTATACAGATATGGAGCAATTCATGTCTATTTTATACAGAAAAAACCCCGAAAATTCGGGGCTTTTTTGTATTATTTAACTTTCAACCTTTAG
>NZ_APCP01000081.1 GCF_000349725.1 Ligilactobacillus pobuzihii E100301 = KCTC 13174 | reverse complement strand
ATGAGAGTAAATTTTTCAGCTAGACCACTGATCGTTTTCAAAAGCCAAGTCAGTGCTTGAGCGATCTCAATATCGGGTAAAGGACGACCGTAATCATAAAAGAGATCACCCAAAGTTCGTTCATCTATATTCTCTCGTTGCGCTAAGGCCAAAATATCATAACTTAACATGACCATAGCTAAATGGCCACACAAACCGTCGTAGCTTTGGATTTGTGTCTGATCAAATTGGAGATATTGCTTCGCAACTTTAAAATAACATTCGATCTGCCAGCGACGACTGTACATTTGAATGATCTCAGTTGGTTTCAGGGATAATTTAGTGGTCGCTAAAACTAAATATTGGTCCGCTTTACCGCGTTTAGCGACAAAAACTAATCTCATGGGCATCTCCTGATTGTCCACTTGAAATGAGAC
>NZ_KB714700.1:114599-125349 GCF_000349725.1 Ligilactobacillus pobuzihii E100301 = KCTC 13174 | reverse complement strand
CTACGCTTCCTGGCCGGCCTCCCACTGAACTAACATCTATCTTCACTTATAGTTTAAGCTTTACACTTGTCGCACTTGATTTGACAATTGGGGTCCATAAGTTATAATAGATACTAGTGGTTTAGAAAGGAATTATAGAATTTATTTATGTCAAAATATCCTCACATATACTCTAGGCTGATCATAGGTAGCAGCAGCTTATTACTGTTTATCTTACTCGCAATTTTGGTGGGTCAACATGCAACTTTTATTACATCAGCTGACCATGAAGCAATCAATTTGTTACATCCTTTGATCACCCCTGCCCGTACTAAGTTCATTACTATTATTTCGAATTTAGCCAGTCCGACTATGATGACGGTTTATTCGATCATCATCGCATTATTCTTAGCCAGAAAAAATCAGTTTCGGGTCGGTCTTAACTTTTTAATTTTTTTCAGTTCGTTTAACTTATTAAACCATATCGTAAAAGGATGGATCGAACGTCCCCGCCCCACACACCGTTTAATTACGATCGGAGGTTTCAGTTTCCCGAGCGGACATACATTTGCTACCATCGTTCTCGTTTTTTGTATTCTAACACTTTTAAAGCAATCTAATTGTTCACAAAAAGTATACTTAACTGCAACAGCGTGCGGCTGGGGGTTGATCCTTTTAATTGCTTTTAGTCGTGTTTTTCTTCATGCTCACTTTTTAAGTGACACGATCGGCAGTTTATTTCTTGCAACAGCAAGTTGGCAAATAATACTTTCAATAATTGAATTAAGAGCAACACACTACAATGAAAATATACGATAAATATAAAATGTCCGAAATATTTACGTCTCTGCTATAAATATTTCGGGCATTTTATCGTTTAATTTCTTTTAAAGATCTCTTCTAACCAATGCGCAAATAATTCCGGCCAAACCGCAACTAATCCGGAAATTTGTTCTGGTCTATCTAGTGGAGCAGTTTCTTTCGTAGCTAAACTCATTCCGTGTACCCCATGAGCAAAAATGTGTAATTCGCAACTGATCCCAACTTTTTTTAGTGCTCTAACATACAGCAGGCTATTTTCAACAGGAACTGTGGCATCATCATCGATCGTCCAAATAAAAGCTGGTGGGGTTTGTTCAGTCACTTGCTTTTCTAAAGAGACCTGATTCAAACTTTCTTCTGTCATTTTTTCACCTAACAACGCTTTAAAGGAATCTTCATGTGCAAATGCACCACTTGTAATCACAGGATAACCCAAAGCTAACGCGTTCGGTTTGATCTCAGCCGGTACAAAACCGGCTTCTGTCAGCTCAGGATGATCCCATTTAGTGGCCAAATTAGCTGCTAAATGTCCCCCCGCAGAAAAACCCAAAACAACGATCTTTTGTGTGTCAACGTGAAACTTTGCTGCTCTTTGTCTGACAAATTTAACTGCTGTAGCTAGTTCAAATAAAGCTGTCGGATATTGGGCTGGTGCACACGAATAACGTAAAACAAAGGACTGGCACCCAAAAGAATTCATTTTAAGTGCGATTGGCTCCGCTTCTTTGTCAGAGGTAAAACGATAACCACCACCTGGACACACTATGACTGCAGGACGAAGTCTTTGCGAATCAATTTCCAGACTATTATCCATGACGTAACCTGTTAAAGTAGCATCTTGTGATAAAGAAGTCGTTAATTTTTCAGTAAAGTATTGCAACTTTTAGCCTCCTCATATATACACGGCTATTAAATCAATCATTTAACTCCTATCATTATTTTAGACTTAAAACTACCACCAGTATAGCAAGCCCTAGATATATTTTAAAGTAAGCATGAAAACCTTTTTTTACAAAAAAATAGACCATCTATTTCAGATAGCCTTTATATATATTCAGATCAAATAGGTACAACCAATGAAAGGCAAGCCACAGCGATCAAACCAACAACCACTGCCAAGCCCATCGACCGTGAATAATATGACACAGCCATTACGATCACCGATGCGATAATTTTCGCAACACTATCAAAACCGATAAACTCGTAAGTCTCAGTATTCATAAATACATCTTTAACCACCAACGCGGTAAATAAAGAAACTGGTACATACTTCATCCACTCGTTAAACCACTTGGGGATCTCCCTACTTGCAAAGATCTTCATTGGAAAATAACGTGGTACAAAAGCAACCAACATTGATAGTAGGATCAAGATAAAATGATCCATATTAGTAGTTACACTCATAAACTATTCTCCCGATTTGCTGATTTCCTTACGTCCTGCATTAGGTTTTATCTTCTTTAGCAAGAAGGCCTTATTCTTACCTTTTTTAACTAAATAATCTTCTAAAGCAAAACCAATCAATGAAGCGATCAAAGTTGCAACCACGAGCCCCATTGTACTCTTCAGCCATGCCATAGATAAAACTGCAAATACACCAGAAACGATACTGATCAAAATTGTCAAACGATTCTTGATCTGCATTACGATCATGTAGATAAATAAAGCTGTTAGCGCATAGTCAACTATCGTTAAGTTGACGGAAATAAAACCACCTGCCAAACTACCTATTAAATTAGACACAGTCCAAAACAATAAAGATAGATGCTCTACTGAAAGAGCATTTTGGGGCGTCCAAGTCTTATCAGTGGCAAATTTCAAATAATTCACCGCGTAGTTTTCATCATTCATTGATGCAGCGAAAATCAACAAAAATTTTTTACTCGTTCCACGTACATATTGAGATAAACTCGACCCCAATAATGCATATCGCATCTCCAAAAACAACAACATCAATAAAATTGTCTGCATCGGAGCATGGATCGTCAACATAGAAGCGATCATAAATTGGGCTCCACCAGAAAAAACTAGTAAAGAGACCAAAGCGGTCATCAGGAAGTTAAAACCAGCCGCATGTAATAATACACCGCACGCTAGACCGATCGGTATGTAGCTCATGCATAACGGTAAAGCGATCTGGAAAACTTCCTTACGACGTGTATCGGATTTTTTCACAGGTATGCCTCCAGAAATTCCAAATATAAAGTTTCAAAACAAATTATAACACACGAACAATCACTATTTACATCTTTTTTCTAAGAATACCTTCTTGACAAGTTTGCTCGTAGTCATTTAGGAAAAGAGAGTGAGATTAAAGATGTTTTGAAGTCGATTTGTAACGTGCTCGTTATTACAGTATGGCTTCAATCTTTTGGAACAAGTTTAAGGGCCTTCGACCTATCCCGTTAAATGGAATAGATCGAAGGCCCTTTTAGAATCGCACAGCTAGTTATGTCCCAGCTTCGTTTCCTTTAAAATAAGCCTTTTATTGCACGCCAGCCTGTGACAAAAATATTGGCTTTCTTATCTGCTTTGCTTGCAACAGCAGTTGTTTTGATTCCATCACTGCCATCGATAAATGGAGTTTTTTGCCCTTTAACTGTCAGTTCATAAGTACCAACTTTTTGTCCTTTCTTGATTGGCGCTTCTAAACCGTCTTTTTTATAAAGCTTTTTATTTCCTGTGACCTGACCTGCAATAGAATTAGAATCAATATCGTTTTCTAACCAAAGATGAGAAGTTCCCCGAGTTTTTGTCGGAACAGTCAGTTCTTTACCATGATAAACGGGTAATTTAGAGCCTTTTTTGAAATTCAAACCTGATTTAACGTTCGTATAAGTATAGTTGTTATAAACATAAGACATTAGTTTCTGTGTTTCTTCAAAACGACTCGTATCCTCATCATTTTTATGACGAGCACCCATAACGATCGTGATCACACGGTGACCATCCTTATGGACAGTTCCGGCAAAATTAGCACCAGCTGCATCTGAAGTCCCAGTTTTCAAACCATCAACTGGCAAAGCAGAATATGACTTAGTCAACCCTTTTAACATCCAATTCCAATTTGGCATATCTGTCTTAGTATCACCATTATCGAACTTAGCCTCTTTGATACTTGTTGTTTTCAAAACTTCAGGATGATCCGCAAGCAGCTTTTGTGATAAGATCGCCATACCAGTGGCAGACATCTTGTTAGCAGCAGAGTCTGGTGCACCTTTATATTTATCTTGCCCTACATCACCATTGTCTAACCCATTAGCAGTGTAAAACTCAGCATCTTTAATGCCCATTTTTTTAGCCTCGGAACTCATCATATCAATGAACTTCTGTTGCGTTCCACCAATTTGATCTCCCAAAGCCATGGCAGCACCGTTTGCTGAATAAATGACGGTTGCACGATACAGATCTCGAACTGTGTATTCATGATCTTCTTTCAAAGGAACATTTGAATAATTAGTATTTTGACTAACTTTGACCGCACCCTTAGAAGGCGAGATTTTTTGATCCCAGCTTAATTTTTTGTTATCGATCGCATCCAACACCAAATAAATTGTCATCAATTTACTCATGGAAGCTGTTTCTCTTTTTTGATCAGCATTTTTTGCATACAGGATCTGACCCGTTTTAGCATCGATCGCCACAGCAGATTTAACTTTTAGATCGATCTCATTTTCTTTCAGATTTGAGATTGTTGCAGCAGAAACATGAGCTGTTGGGTTAATTGTATTAGCTGTAAATACTCCGCCGGTAAAAAGTGCTAGGCCACAGGCTACTCCAGCTAGGCCTTTTTTTAATTGACTAAAAGTTTTCATGATTTCAAATGGTCCTCTCACTTATTTGATTATTTTAATTAAATATACTTATTAACTTTGACACAAAGAAAACTAGATTGCAATACTCGATACAACTGACCCGAATAAAATTTATATCTCTTCATCGCCGTCATTATCCTCCCTACAATAAACGAACCAGAAAACATGACCTTCATGCCCTCTGATTCACAAAATTATTATAGTTTAGGCAAACCCATGACTAATTCAACCCCGTTATTTTGTATTTGACATTTTTTTCATGATGCTTTCTGGTGCTCTTAAAGTATCTTGATGATGAACTGGAAAATGCATGACAAATTTTGTCAGTTTTTCATCTGATGTCGCATAAATATAACCATGATGCAACTCAACGATCCCTAAGGCGATCGCTAAACCTAAACCAGTCCCGCCCGTTTCTTTGGACCGTGAACCTTCAACACGATAAAATCGCTCAAAGATTTGCGTTAAATCACTTTTGGGGATCGGTTCGCCATCATTAGCAACTATGGCCTCTACTTCTCGGTTCGATACTTTTTTAGCGGACAAATATATGTGTGTACCACCATGGCCATATTTTAAGGCATTCGAAACTAAATTATTAAAAACACGTGCTAATTTTTCTGGGTCAGCATCGAACATCAACGCTCCCTCGGCAACATCAACTTGGACTTCCATCCCTTTTTTCGAGGCTTCTAACTCAAAACTAGCACCTAACTGCTCTAACATCGCATTCAGGTCGATCTGGATCGTTTCAAGCTCGACGCCAGCTTGGCGGACCTTAGTATATTCAAATAGATCATCTACCAAAGATTTCATCTGTTTTGACTTTAAAAAAGCCGTGTGCGTATACTTCAACAGGTCTTCTTCACTTTGATACTGTTTATCTTCGATCAAGCCCAAGTATCCGATGATCGACGTTAACGGTGTCCGAATATCGTGGCTGACGTTAGTGATCAATTCATCCTTAGATCTCTCGATTGCCCGTTCCTCTTCTAAAGATCTGATCGTACTATCTACTAAGGCGTTGACACTTTCAACCACACGTTGCATCTCGCCTGGTAATGTAAATGGAATACGGTGATCAAAATGACCTGACGCAATATAATGCAACTCAACGATCACGTGACGCAGCTGCATCTGACGATATCGTCTGATCAATCGCCAATACAAAATAAATGCATCTGCTATCAACATTAGTGCCGTAAAAGCCCAACCCCAGCTCCAAAACTGTATGTGCTGCGGTCCAAATGAAAGCGACATTTTAATTTGAAAGATACCATTTTCCACACCAGGGTTCATGTCGATCAATTGATCTATAATCAAAAAAACCGACATGTTCAATAAAAGCAACAAGATAATGGTGACGATACCTTCACCAAAAAGTTCACTTTTTTCCCTACCAGTTAGGTGAAATTTCAACAACCGTCACTCTCCTCGTACAATTTAGCGTGTTTCAACTTTATAACCAACACCCCAAACAGTCTGAACGACCTTTTCTCCACCGGTAGCTTCTTCAATTTTGTCACGTAAATGACTGACATGGACCATCACAGTCTTAGCGGATACCACTGATTCTTGTTTCCACACACGCTCAAAAATCTCATCTGCAGAGAAAACCCGATTTGGATGGCTTGCAAGCAAATATAAGATCCCAAATTCAAGCGCAGTTAACTGCACAGCAGTACCATCAACTGTTGTCACTTCATGCGAATCTTTTTTGATGATCAACGGTCCCACTTCAAGCTGGTCAGGTTCTTCATTTTGAACTTGATGTTGGGAACGACGCAACAATGATTTAACACGTGCCATGACTTCTAAGGGGTTGAATGGTTTAGTAACATAATCATCGGCTCCTTGAATCAGACCATGGATCTTATCGATGTCATCCGTCTTGGCCGATAACATCAAAATCGGGATCTGCGAGTCGCGACGCACCTCTTTAACAACTTCCAAACCGTCAACTTGTGGCATCATGATATCTAAGATCATCAACCCAATATCAGAATTGGTGTTTAATTTTGTCAAAGCCTCCTTGCCGCTAAAGGCTTTTTCAACTTCATAACCTTCATTTTGAATATATATACTTAACAATTCAACGATATCTTTATCATCATCAACAACTAAAATCTTCATATTTTTTTCTCCTTGTTTGTTAGCTGGCTTTTCTACACAAGAAATTATTTAATTGTAGTAACCAAATAATAACTTTTTCTCCATGAGCCGCCTATTTAAGAAAGCATGATCACTTTCAGCCGCTCACCGGTCCTTGGGACCTTTATTTTATAAAATACAATAACTTCTAAGAAAAGCCGATTTTTAATTCACTCACCATGTTATACCGAAGCTATTATTTATACATTATTGTACCAAATTCTACCTCAATCGTACCTAAAGAATTTTTTAAATTCAATCAAAAGACCTTAAGCTTCGACAAAAAGACACTTTCTATCTCCAATGCTAGCTATTTAACGAATTTTCACCTTAACATCTCAACAAAATTTGGGGCAAATAAAAAGAAAATAAGACAAAAAATACTTTGGAGCATGTTTAAGGGCCGTCGATCTAAACCATTTTAAATGGGATAGATCGACGGCCCTTTTAGAATCTCACAGTCAGTTATGACCCAGCAATAGCTCTGCTCTATTTAACACTGAAAACCTGGTCGTTAATAAAATCAAACGGCTGATGAAAAACATTCAAAGAAGAAATTAAGGTCAAATCAGCCTCTTGCCAAAATTCTTTTGAATTTGTTGCGCCATTTTTTTCTCCGATAACTAAAAATTCTCCGTGCCAGTTGAGAGTCCGCAAAAAATGCAAAATTTCTAAGTCGATCGTGTCTTTGTCTGGTGACCATTCCATAATGATCACATCTACATCTGCCACATATTTTTCGACTGCAGACATTGCATCCAAATTTTCAATTTGCGTCCACGGTTTTGGTTGGGTAATATCTTGTCCTTGCCAATTTAAGTCATCTGTTGCGATCACCTTGGTCAATTGGCTAGCTAAAGCGCCATTGCCAGCCATGATCTCCAAGACACTTTTGTGACCCAGATATTTTTTTAGCTCAGTTACCCACTCACAAGAAAAAATATGCCAAATCCCAAAGTTCTCGATCACACACTGACGTAAATCACTGAGAAAACTATCCACTGTCAAAACATCCGGGTGCGAGTCTAATAATTCAAAGACCAGGTCTGCGGATAATTCAAGCTGTGGTAATGAATGTGCTGGGATTTTCTGCTTCTGGTAAGCATGCACCGTTTGAGTAACCGCCTCAAGTTTTTCACGTACAGCAGATACTCGTGCATATTCTCCTAAATAGAGCTGTGCAGTTGCCAAATAATTACTAGCAGTTGATCCTGTCATTATGAGCGCCTGTTTTCTACTGATGGTGCACTATCAATTACGGGCGTCACTGATCGCGGATCTTTTTCAGGCCAAAAACGTAATGCTTGGTGGGAATAATGCTTATATAAAGCGGAATAGCGGCCAAAATAGCCCGGTTTCCATGGCTTTTCACGTCCACAGAAGTGTAAAATACCGGTATGTTGCATGACCCAAGTCAAATCCCACTCACCCATACTTAACATTTCGTAGGTCCGATTTTTTCGTGCATCGAAATTCCAGATCTCATCTGGCAAATGCTTGATCTGGTGCCCATATAATCCATTTAAGATATCTTGATCTGGTAATAATAAATTAAACTTATTATTTTTAATAAAATTAAAAATATCTTGAGGATCCACTTGTTGTCGAATTGTCTTTAAATTCATCAACAACACTCCAGAATTATAGTAAGCGTCTGCCTCTTCATTTTTTAATCGAACTTTATTTACCACATCAGTCATATTAGTCAAGCGGCTATGACTGCACGCTGCATACAGATAATCACTAACATCAGTCTCATACAAAGGCGTAATATCATTGATACATAATAGATCTGCATCAAGGTACAGTACCTTATCGATATCTTTTGGTAGATATTTGTGTGCCAGTAAACGATAATAAATCGTATGTGGGTATCTGTCAGTTATTTTGGCATCCGAAAATTCCTTATCAGTCACAACTACCGGACAATATTCAATTTTATTTTGTTGGCAAAACTGAGTAATTTTCGCTGTTTCTTTCAATTCTTTTTCTTGGATCACAAACACTTTTAAATGTGAGACCCACGAATTTTGTAAGATGGAATAAACTACGGTCAACATTTGGTCGACAAAACCATCATTAACAGCAAATAATAAATTCATCACTTAAAACCTCATTCATTTAGCAGTATTTTGTTGATACTAAACATCGCCAACATTATATCATATCTACTGTGCTCCGTGCGGTTGAAGTTTCTTTTCGATCCATCCCATAATTAAATCGGCAATGATCGCCATCAAAGCTGTTGGCAATGCCCCTGCCAGGATGATCGCACCGCCGTCAGTCGCATTGGTTCCTCGGATAATAATATCACCCAGGCCACCTGCACCAACAAAGGCACCAATTGCTACGTTACCGATCGCCACGACCAAAGCATTTCTTAAACCAGCCATGATCACGGAAACCGACAAGGGCAACTCAACCAGGAATAATTGTTGCATTTTCGTCATTCCCATACCTCGGGCAGTGTCAAGTACATCATTACTGACATTAAGCATACCAGTATAAGTGTTTTTAATGATTGGCAGTAAAGAATACAAGAATACGGTTACGATAACTGTATTAACTCCCAGTCCTAATGCCAACATCAAAATCGACAGCATCGCTAATGAAGGAACTGTCTGGATAACATTAGCCGCACCGATCGTAAATGACCCCAGCTTATGGTGCGAAGAAATATAAATTCCGAGCGGGATACCAACTACCGCCGCAATCAAAACACCATAAATCGCGATCAAAAAATGTCGATTAAACTGTTCAAGTACATATGAGCCATTGTTGACCATATAGTACCAAAATTGTTGCCATAATCCCATGTCACTCATTATTGATCAGCTCCTCTGAAGTAATTATTCTTTTGTAAAAATTGTCGGGCAGCAACGGATGGTTCCATTAGATTATTATCAACCTGATAATTTAATGTTTGCATTTGTTTCAGATCGATCTTGTCATCGAGCCGGTGCAACAATTTTTCCAAATCTGGATGGTCACGTAAGAACTTGCCATTAACTACCAACGAACTGTCATATGGAGGGAAAAAGCGCTTATCATCATCTAAAACTTTCAAATTGTAACTTTTGATCCGACCATCAGTCGAATAACCTAAGACGGCATTCATTTTTCCTTGCTCAACCGCGCTATAAACTAAACCAAGCTGCATTGGATACACCCGCTGAAAATCAAAGCCATATTCAGCGGCAAATTCTTTGTAACCGTCCCCTTTACGGTTCATCCAAGAACTATCGACCCCAGCCTTCATTTCTTTGGCATGGTCTCCCATATCAGAAACCTTATTTAAATTATATTTTTTAGCAGTTTCTTGGGTCACCATGAATGCGTACGTATCAGCAAATCCCATCGATGGGTAACGAACTTGATCATAACGTTTCTTTAATTCGCGATTAACAATTTTAGTTGCTTTTTTAGGATCTTTTTCAGGTGGTAATCCCAAAGTACCAGTTAAATCAGTACCCGTATAACTAGTAGCCATGACATCGGCATCATTACGTTGTAGTGCTGCTTGTGAAACAGAAGAGGATCCTAAGTTATTAACTAAAGATGTACTATAGTCAGTTTCATGTGTGATCAATTCAGAAATGATATTTGCAATAATTTGTGATTCAGTCGAAGTCACCGACGCGATCCGAACGTTTTTATCTGATGTCCCCGTCCCACTTAAACCAGGAAAGGAGCAACCGCCTACTAATACAAGTAAACCACATAAACTAAAAACGATTATCTTTTTAAAACTTTGTGTTAAATTACCTAACATATTTGACCCTCCTATCGCTGTGAAATTGGAGTTAAACGAGTCTCCAATTTGCCTAACAGGAAGTCGACGACCAAGGCTAAAATAGTCACTGGAATCGTCCCACCAATGATCAGGTCGGGTTGATAAAGATTCAATCCATTAAAGATAAAGTCTCCCAAACCGCCAGCACCGATATATGAAGCTAAAGTAGCCCAGGCAATTACATAAACAG
>NZ_KB714700.1:113225-114513 GCF_000349725.1 Ligilactobacillus pobuzihii E100301 = KCTC 13174 | reverse complement strand
GACAAACGGATCCCTGCCATTATAACTTGCATGGCCATCGGTAACTCAACCTGCCAGATCGACTGCATGGTCGTCATTCCCATTCCCCGTGCACTATCTTTTAACGTCGGGTCAACGTCATTCATTCCGATATAAGTATTACGTAAGATCGGTAATAAAGAGTAAATGAACAAGGCGACGATCGCTGGTACTTTCCCGATCCCAAAAAGCGGGATCATCAATGCCAGCAGGGCTAAAGAAGGTACCGTTTGTAACATACTAGCTAAACCAACAATCACACTAGCAGTCTTAGGAAAACGGGTCAAAGTAACACCGATCGGAACAGCAACTAAAACACCCAGCCCCAAAGCGATCGCCGAGATATAAAGCTGTTCCCAAGTCTTCATAACTAATTCGCTACCATATTGACTTAAAAAGGCTGTCATTGTGATCACGCTCCTTTAACAGGCTGATCATCATTGTCGTGATCACTATTTTCTACGTTTTCGCTATCCTCGCTAACAAGCTCATCATTGGCACCATTACCCCAGATCGTATCGTAAACTACGTCGACCATAGTGGTCCGTGTCACGATACCCAACAACTTGTTATTTTTATCTACCACTGGCAAATACTTGAAATCACGATTCAACATTTTGCGTACGGTTTTTCGAACTAAAGTGTCACTTTGCAAGGTCGGCATATCAGTACTCAATAAATCAGAAACACTAGTTGCACTCTTATAGTGACTAGTGATCGTATCAATATCAACATACCCCTTAAAATATTCTTCTTCATCAACAACTAGCAATGTGTCGACACGACGTTCACGCATCAATTTAACCGCATCTGAAACAGAACGTTCCAAAGTGATCTTAACTGGGTCTTTTATCATGATCTGGTCAACACTAGAAAGTTCGGCACGAGCTTGACTCAAACGTTCTTCACCTAAAAGATCTTTAACGAAATCATTGGCCGGATGTTGCAGTATTTCTTCTGGAGAAGCACTTTGCACAATATGCCCCTTATCCAAGATCACAACAGTCGTCGCTAACCGCAACGCTTCGTCAATATCATGGGTCACAAAAACGATCGTCTTTTTTAATTGTTTCTGCAAGTCGCTGATCAAATCTTGCAGTGATTCACGAGTGATCGGATCTAAGGCACCAAACGGTTCGTCCATCAAGATCAGATCTTGATCTGCTGCTAAAGCCCTGATCACACCGACCCGTTGTTGCTGTCCCCCGGAAAGTTGTCCCGGATAACGGTCCAAAAATTCTTCTGGTAATTCAACTTCCTTGCATAACCT
>NZ_KB714700.1:3085-113143 GCF_000349725.1 Ligilactobacillus pobuzihii E100301 = KCTC 13174 | reverse complement strand
CGGCTTGCTTGCGTTTCTTTTCTTCTGGCCATTTCAATAAGCGAGGAACCAAGGTGATATTATCGTAAATCGACATATGTGGCATCAAGCCGATATTTTGAATCACATAACCGATCTGTCGTCTTAAAGTAACAGGATCGATCTTCTTAATGTCTTGACCATTAAACAATATTTCGCCCGACGTGGCATCATGCATCCGATTGATCATCCGCATCAGAGTTGTTTTCCCGGAACCTGATGTCCCGATCATACAAACAAACTCCCCTTTATCGATCGTAAGGTTGACATTTTCAACACCTACGCTCCCACCACGGTAAACCTTTTTAACATCCTTAAAGGATAAAATCGGTTCTTCCATTATTTCTCCTCCTAACTTTGTAATAGCGCTCACTAAAAGAATAGCATAAATTTTGATGGTTTTTAAATTATATGAATTTAATTATATATACAGAATATCTAAATACCAGTTTGGTAAACGATATCACAACTGTTTAAGGATACGTCATAGCTAATGATAGGTTTATATTTTATCATTTTAATTTTCGTGATTTATTTCACATTTTTTCATAAAAGAGAGCGGGACAAAAGTCGTTTTGAAGCCGGTATGTAACGTCGTTTACGCCATTTTTGGCCGTAGCAAAGCGCAGGATAGGAATGGCGTAAATGGCATTACATTGAGGATTCAGACTTTTGAAACGCGTTTATGCTATAAAAATTACAAGCGATAATTTGATTATTTTTAGCAAAAGAAGAGACTGGAATATTGTTTTGTCCCAGCCTCTTAAGTGTTTTATTTTAATTTTTTAAGCTGTTAATGCTAGACTAGCCTTTTTTATACTATCTGCCAAAAGTCGACAGCCCTCATTGATCTGTCCTTCTGTCACACCTGTGAAATTCAACCTCATTTGGTTTATTTGATGGCTAGTTTCATATAGCTGAGAACTCTCAATAAAAGTAACGGGGCTGTTATTTTGCAAAAGCTTTTTAGCTGACAAATTTTGCGGTAATGTGACCCAAATAAAGAAACCGCCGTCAGGTTTGGAAAAACTACAACTTTGAGGTAAATATTTGCCCAGAGCTGTCTGCATCGCCTCATTACGTTTACTATAGACGTCACAGATTTTTTCAATATGTTCTTGTAGATCATTTTCTTGTAAATATTGGTCGATCATTTGTAAGACGACATTCGAGGGTTGAAAGTCCGTCGCAGAACGTAATCCATTTACTAAACTTAATAGACTTTGATCAGCTACCATCCAGCCCACACGTAAAGCTGGCGATAAGATTTTAGAAAAACTACCCAACATGACAACATTGCCGGTCTGGTCAAATGATTTGATACTGGGTAAACTCTTACCGCGATAACGTAATTCACGGTATGGATCATCTTCAATGATCAAAAAATTATACTTTTGAGCTAATTCAACGATCCGTTGTCGTTTTTTTGCTGACATACAAACACCTGTCGGATTCTGGAATGTCGGGATCGTATAAACTAACTTAACTGGATGTTGACTGACGATCTCTTCTAGTTGAGCTAAATCTGGACCATCATTTTTCATTTGCATTTCATAAAAAGTTGGCTTACGACTTTCGAAGGCTTGCAAAGCTCCGATATAACTTGGGCCTTCAACCACCACACCATCGCCAACATCCAAGAACAGGTCTGCTAACAAGCTGATTCCCTGCTGCGCTCCTTGAGTCAAAAACAAATTACTTTCATCAACATCGCTAATACCCGTTTGCAATATTGAATGAGCAATTTTTTGCCGTAAAGGTGCATAGCCATCAACGGATGCATACTGATATAGATCTGGTGCACTATTTTGTGATCTATGTACAAACGCGTGTTCTAGCTGTTCTTTTGGAAATAATTCTTGCGCTGGATAGCCCGCAGCAAATGAGATCACTTGCTCATTATTACTGAGTTCTAATAGCTCATCCATTGCTGATGGATCTTGCGAGATACGTTGTGATACTTTTGGCAACATATTAATTCCTCCTCAGCTTGTTTCTTTGATCAATAAGTTACACTAAGGATACTATTGCCTCTTAGTTTAGTAAAATTCAACCTTTTCAGGTTAAGCTGAATAAAATTCACTTATCGATAAAAATAGCCTAACAACAGCTCATATAGAGACTTACAATCAAAATCGGGAAAAATTTTTTAGTTATATAATTACGCAAACAAAAAACTTCTAGCTTACCTTTCACTAAAAGTAAAGATAAACTAGAAGTTTTTAAGCATTAAGCCTCAGCCGAAAGGTCCTCAACTGTTACCATACCAGTCAATTCACCACTATTACTTCCCCGCAGACTTAGCATCTTATTAGTTGGGTTTTCTACTAAGCGCATTTGCGGATCCATAAACATTTCACTGTAACCTTTATATCTAAAAGTACCAAGATTAGAGTCTAATGACTTATTATAATCTTTTTGTTCTGCATCTTTAGCAACTGCAATGATCCGAAAAACAGAAGCTAAAGTACATGTACCCACGTTAGACAATGAACCAACGCCATCGTCAAAATCTAATAATAGGTCTTTGTCTTCATCAATATATTGTTGTAATTTTTCTTGTGCTTGTGGTTCAACAGTCAAATACATAAACAACTCTCCTTTCGTCTATACATTCCTAATTCTACTAATTATTTGTAAGTATGCAAATTAAATGCTTATTGCACAACATTTCTTAGAGTTCACCGTCAGCAATTGCGTCAAGTGTTGGTCTGGAAGGAATGAAAAAAAGTTGACCGCTTAAGATCGTCGAAAATGTCAATAAAAAATCTGAAGTATCCACCATTTGCTGGCACATTTGCTTAGTAACTTCGAAATGACGTGCATAACCAATGAAATAAGTACCAGTTTTGCCAGAAGCAGGATCAGAAAATGGAACATTCATGCGAACTATTTTTTGCTCTTCGCCATCGATCTCAAAATTTGAACTAACATTATGTGCATTTGGCATCTTGTCTTCGTCTTCTAGCTCGAGATCTGTAAACTTTTCTCGTCCAACTGCTCTTTCTTGCTGTTCAGTCTTCATGTGATCCCAAAAATCCATGTCATGCAACCATTTTTGTGCAAATGCATATGAACCATTGATGTAATTAGGATCTTCATCGCCAATAATTGCATACTCTGCAGCATCTTCGACTTGTGGTGCTTCAGTTCCATCTACGAAACCAATGATCGCACGCCCTTCAAAGTAACGAAATCCCTTCGTTTCATCCAAGACTTCAACAATATCACCTAAAAAGCGCATAAACTGTGTTTGAGCTTCATAAACAACAGCTTCATTACTAGCTCGCAGATGAAAAAATAAATCTCCACCAGTACCAGGCATCTCATATTTAGGTCCTTTTAAACCAGTAAAATTTTCTAATTCTTTTGGCTTAGGTGCATTCGGAAACAAATACTCAAAAGCATCACTACTAAAGCCAAAACTAGCTTTTAAAGATGATTCACCAGTTTTAGGGTCGGCATCTCTGATTTTCAAAGAACGTAAGATCGCCTGATAACGGTCGGCAAATTCTTGAATAACCTCTCGGTCACGTGCCTGATCTTCTCGCTTTAATTTTAATACTGTGAATTGAACATGTTCACCGATATCTTTCCAGACATCTTGCGCCTGACTAGCATCAACTTTCATATTTAAACCCCCTAAATTTTTGGAGTCGTTTCTTAAAAGTATGTAAGATAATTACTTTCCCTATTGAGTACGACTCTTTCTTTTGTTTACTTTTTTATTGTATATTTTCCTTTAAGAAATATCAATGTTATTCCCTTTAAAAAAACATTTGTTAAAGTTTTTTATTATTTTTCTAAAATAAATAATTAACAAAAAAATCCCCCTTTTAGCCTAATTAATAACTAAAGGGGGGGACATTTAGAAATCAAACACACTGTAACGTGCACGATCTGACTGTACATCGATCGTAGTTTCATCAATTTCTGGACGTAACTTTAAGATGACCTGTAAACTTTTTTGCTCAGAATCATTTAAAACATGGCGTGTTGGGATATTTACGATATTACGCCCGTTAGCTGAATATTCCAACACATTCTGTTCAACTTTAGGAGGTTCCGGCTTTTCCAAGAATTTACTGATGACTGGATCTTCGGTCATATAAACACTCGTTAGCAAAAAGGTCGTTGACAACCCCATCAATAGATTTTCTTCCAAAACGCCCTTTTCTTGTGCGTCTCGGTCCGTTTCTCGATCAACTAAACGGGTTACTATACTTTCTAAGCCTGATTCTTCAGCGAAAGCATAATTTCCCTCAGAAAAAGCAGTTAACGGATCATCACCTAAATAAATGATCAAAGAATATGGTGCAATGTTGCCGTTTGTCTGCAGCATAACTCCTCTTTTTCCATGTGATTGTTGTAATTCCTCTAACAACTCATCTTCAAAGTCTTGTGCTAAGACAGCATGGATCTCTGAAATTTGCAAAACTTTAGCCAAGCCAGCCGCATAGTGTTTTTCAAATTGCGCAGCATATTCACGCATTGTATCATTTTGAAGATCAAGTAGATCTTGCTTTGTATATTTTTCTGGCATACTGGCCTCCCTTCATTTTCGAGCCAAATGAGAATGAAGGTCTGTTAAAATTTTTTAAAGACCTTTTCAAATTTTGAATCCCTATTATTGTAGCTCAAAAAATACCTTTACGAAAATAATCGAACTAGCTTAGGAAAACTATCCTATGAATTTTAAAGTTTCTTAAACCATTAAAGTTGCCTATCTAACAGACCGTTTTGCATTTTACTGAAATTTTCTAGCTAACACTTCTTATAAAGTTCAGACTCAATGCTCTTGTGCTTTATTTTTAAGGAATGGTGAACTAAAGTTGGTTTTTATGAGGATATTGCAAAAAATAAAAGAACAGCACCAAAAAGTACCGTTCTCTCAATAAATTACAAAGTCCATTCCTGATCCACTTCTGGCAGGTAACCTTGTCCATCATCTAAAAGCTGGATAAATTCTTGCGGATCAGCTTTGATCGCTGGGAAAGTATTATAGTGGACTGGAACAACGGTCTTAGCGTGCAATAGTTTAGCCGCATAAGCAGCATCATCACTACCCATGGTGAAATGATCACCGATCGGTAAAAAGGCTAAATCAACTGGTTGTTTACGACCAACTAACTGCATATCTGAAAATAACCCAGTATCACCTGCCACATAAACTAATTTACCCTCGATTTTCAATGCTAAACCTGTAGCTACACCTAACGGCAAGTTCACACCGTTGACTTCAGTGGCAGTTGTATGCCAAGCAGGTGTAATTTTAACTTCACCAAAATCAAGTTTTTCAGTTCCTCCGATATTAGGTCCGTACGTGTGAAATCCTTTTTCTTCAAAGTATCCTGCCAGATCAGTCATAGCAACAATACTAGCGCCTGAACGTTTGGCAATTTCTTCCGTACTTCCTACATGATCACCATGAGCGTGTGTTAACAAAATATAGTCTGGGGAATAATCGGCCGCTTTAAACTTAGTAAAGGGATTCCCATCAATAAATGGATCGATCAAGATCTGCTTTCCAGCTGTTTGGATCTCAATAAAAGAATGTCCATGCCAAATTAACTTCATGTGTAATTCCTCCTCGTCTTCTAAAGACTTGTGTTCAGTTAGACTTCAACTGAACGTTTCTTTGCCAGACTTGCGTTCAGTTAGACCTCAACTGAACGTTTCTTTTGAAAACTTACGTCCGGTTAACCTTCAACCAAACGCTACTTTCCGAAACTTACGTTCAGTTAGACTCCATCTGAACCTTACTTTGCCAGACTTGCGTTCAGTTAGCTTAAAATCACATGTTTAGTACTAAATACGCAAATCAATTTAAATCACAAAGTTTATCTTATTTATTTTGTTGTTATTTTAACTACATAGTCGGCAATAGAGCAAGTATTTAACTCACTCGAATCACTTTTTAGTATCCCTGTCTTAGGTCGACAACATTTTTTTGCGGTTTTATCGAATCATCGTTCATCATAGAAATATTATCTGCGGCAATTTTTACTACACGATGATCATACAAGGCAGTATCTCCACCGGTATGTGGCGTAATTAAAACGTTAGGTAGTTTCCAAAAGGCAGAGTCTTTGGACAATGGTTCTTCTTTAAAGACGTCCATAATTGCGCCTGCTATCTCTCCTGTTTGTAAAGCCTGAAGCAGATCACTTTCATTATTCGTCTTGCCTCTTCCGTAATTGATATAAACAGCTGATTTTTTCATTTGCAAAAAGAATTTCTGGTCGATCACATCTTCAGTTTGTACAGTGACAGGCAAAGTATTCAAAACAAAGTCAGCTTTACCTGCGACCTGAAATATTTGTTCAAATGTATAAATTTCTTCTACATTATTTGCTGGTTTGTCACTGTGTCGTACTCCAATAACATGCATGCCAAAGGCCGTCGCTAACTTCGCCACCTGTTGTCCGATATGACCAACTCCTAATAAAAGAAGCTTTTTACCGGCCAATTCTTGATAAGAAGCAGCAGCTAATTCATCCCACTTGTGCTTTTGTTTTGCAGCAAAGGAATATCCTAAATTACGATCCCAACCGATCATTTGACCAATTATCTGCTCAGCTAAACCAGGAACCATCGCCCCAGAGGCATTCGTCAGTTGAATTCCTTTTTCTTTAAACACATTTTGTGGTAGCTGGTCAACTCCAGCTGACCATGCTTGGATCCACTTAACAGAATTATTTTTCTGCAATAGCGGGGTTAATTTATCATCATAGCCTAAAATAACATCCACGTCGTCTAAATCAGCCTGAGTTACATTTTTTGCTGGCAGATATGTGTATTTAACTGATCCAGCGTTATTAAGCAACTCTATGTCAGCTTGTTTTAATTCTTGCAAACTTAATATTTTCATTAGCTAGCTCCTTTTTGACCTTTTGTTTCAAAATGTTAATAAACATTAATTCAAAGTATAATACAAATCAGTCAAATTCACCTTTATTTCGAACTAAAGAAAAAGGCGCTGCCTCCAAATCGGAAGTAACACCCTAAATAATATTTGAATTATCCTAATGATATAAGTCAAAACGACCTTTAGCAAACAGTTCTTTAGAACCGCCAGTTTCAGTCAAAGCTTTATCCATAATAAGTTTCTTCAAAGCTGAAGCTGCATAACCTTTAACGGTCTTATCACCGTTACCAAGTACACCAAAGGCATGTGTGTTACCAATTGAAGCAACCGTGCCAAGGGGTTCGTAAGTAAAGTCACCTGTTTGCCGGCCAGCTAATTGTGCCAAGATATTCTTAGCAGCTAATTCACCCATTACAAGAGAAATTTGGGCAGTTGTAGGGAATGGACGGTTTGATTCAGGGTCCATCACTGCAGAACAATCACCGATCAGATATACATTACGATAGTCTGGGTCACGCAAGTCACTATCAACCATCATACGACCACGTTTTGCGGAGAAGCCTGAATCATCGATAACCTTGCTGCCAGAAACACCAGTAGTCCAAATGATCGTATTAGCAGTTAATTCATCAGTTTCGCCTGTTTCAGCGTTTGTTTGGTAAACAACAGTTTGAGGTTTGATAGCCTTGATAGGTTTACCGGTCAAGAACTTGACACCCCAGCTTTCAAGCTTAGCAACACCATAATCAGCCAATTCTTCTGGCATCATTGGCAACAAGCGAGTAACAGCTTCAACTACGTAAAGTTCGATACGTTCTGGAGCAACACCAGCAATTTCAGCATACTCGTTGCGGTTATCATTTAAAGCACCCAATAATTCGATACCAGTAAAGCCGGCACCACAAACAACGATTTTTAGATCATCAGGGTTGTGTGTTTCCTTATAGTCTTCCATCTGAGCAATGATGTGGTCATGAACCGCGATTGCCGTTTTAACATCGACCATTGGTAATGAGTTGTCATCTACACCTTCGATACCAAATGATTCTGAACGAAAGCCTAAGGCCACGATCAAGTAATCATATGAAAGTGTTTCGCCGTTATCTAAACTAACTTCCCGGTTATCCCGATCAATTTTTTCAACACTAGCTTGGACAAATGTTGTTACATCTGGATCAACTACGTCTTCGATCGGATAAAGTATCTTTTCAGCAGGTTGTGTCCCTGCAGCAACTTCGTGTAGATCTGTTGACTCGTAATGATAGTCATTGCGATCTACCAAAGTAATGTGAAAGCCCCCCTTACTCTTTTGCAAAAATCTCAAGGCACGCAAACCTGCGTAGCCGCCGCCTAAAATAACGATTTCCCTCATGTAAATCTCTCCTTATAGTGTAAAAATAATGTAGACTAAATAAGATAAAGCTTGTGCAGCTGAACCAACTGCAAGGATCTTAACAGCGCACGGAAAGGTTTCTTTTTTAACTTGTTTTTCCTTAAACATACGCACATTTTTAATAATTACGGGTAATACCAGCAAAGTCAACAGGACTGTCCAAGGAGCAATCCCAACAAACACAGCCAATACCAATGCAAGCACTGCCACAACGTTCATTATAACAAATAATCGGACAGAATTCTTTTTTCCCAGGTAATGAGATAAGGTAAAACGCTGATTTTTTTCGTCTTCCTCCAAATCACACGTATTGTTAGCTAACATTAGGTTAGAGATCCATAATGTATCAGGCAAAGAGACCAGGACAACACCTAAAACAGTGGACCAATTCCACGTAAAATCTTGGTATGTATTAATATATACACACAATAAGGTGATCATAAATCCCATTGTCGGTCCTGAAAATAATTCCCCTAAAGGTAAACTTGATAAAGGTCTAGGACCTGATGAATAAAAGACCCCAACTAAATAACAAAAAATACCCATTATTAACACTGGCCACCCAGTAACATAAGCCAAAGCAATCCCGATCGCAGCCGAAACAAGTATCATCGATATCATAAGTCCAAATACTAACTTTAATGATAAATGTTCTCGCCCAATAATGTTAGTATTTTGCTTGTAGTTTTTTTCATCAACTGCGTGATGATAGTCATTAAAGTTATCCAAAATATCAACTGACATGTTAAATAGGAACATTGAGATAAAAAATGCCACCAACAAACCTGGATGAAGAGAATGAAAATTGTACCAGCTATAGCAAGCACCTAAGATAAAAGGTAAAACACTTGCAGTTTTAGCTTTCATTTCAACTAATTCCAAAAAAACAGGAATGGGCAAAATATCACCTCCTTTCAAAAAGGTAAAACATACTAAATTATACTAGAATTATAGCAAGTTCTTTTTATTTTTATAATGTTGAAGTATACTAATAACAAAATTTAGGAGCAATCAGCTTAAATAAACAAGCACACAAAAAACGGTAGCAATTATTATTAAAAGTTGCAATTTCCCTAAAACATTGCCAACAACCTATCTTCTTTACATTCTACTAGCAAACAGGTAAGAATATCAATTAAATGTTTTTCACATCGACCCAAAATATGGTTTAATATAGTGTATATACTTGTTTACTAATTAGGGGCAGGAAGGAAATACGCACATGTTTACATTATGGAATAAATTTCCGCAAATTTACAAACAAATAAATCGCGTCGAAAAACTGATCGACGACAGGCTTCATACAAATAATCCCAATGTTGAAGAACTTTTAAGAGCCTTAGCAGATGATCAAGGCAAACAATTACGTCCAGGGTTATTTCTGCTATTCAGCCAACTAGGTGATCAAAAACTACATACTGATGAAGAACTCATCAAAATTGCGGCATCTGTCGAAATTTTGCACAAGGCAACTTTGATCCATGATGATATTATTGATGATTCACCACTCAGGCGTGGAAAAATCACGATCCAATCTAAGTACGGCAAAGACGTTGCAGTCTACGCTGGTGATTTATTATTTACTGTCTTTTTCAGCTTGTTAACTGAAGCCATGAACGGTTCAAAATATATGAGTTATAACTCACAAGCCATGTACAACTTATTAGTTGGTGAACTCAGCCAAATGCATCTTCGTTATTCGCAAACACAAACGATCGATGATTATCTAAAGAACATCCAAGGTAAAACTGCAGCACTCTTTAAGCTAGCTTGTATGGAAGGTATCCATTTCAGTGAGCCTAATGAAAAACGTGAACGATTAGCTGGAGACATTGGCCTAAATATCGGTATCGCGTTCCAAATCTATGATGATATTTTGGATTATACTAGCACCACAAAAGATTTGAAAAAACCAGTTTTAGAAGATGTGGCTGAAGGCGTTTATTCATCACCACTTCTATTTGCATTTGCCAAGGCACCGGCTGAATTCAAACCATTGCTTGATAAGAAACAAGATATCAAGCCAGCTGAAATAAAAGAAGTTGCCCGTCTAGTAAAAAAATACAATGGCGTAAAAGACGCTCAAGAACTTGCTCAACATTATACCGATCTAGCCTTAGAAGAAATCGATTTGCTAGGTGACCGAAGAGTTGCCCACCAAATCAAAACAGTCGCAATCAGACTTTTAAATCGTGCTTCATAATTTGAGCTTAACATACTCGTAAATACAGGCTGGAACATAACCAGTTGTGTGATTTTAAAAGGGCCGTCGATCTAACCAATTAAATGGATTAGATCGACGGCCTTAAACGTATTCCAAAAAAGTGAATCTTCACTGGAACAACGGTTGCTTTATCCTGGTCTTTTACCTTGCTACGATCCAAGATAAGGATCATCGTTACAGATCGGCTCAAAACATCTTTTTAGAAACTTCCACGGTCGATCCGTAGTAATTTCTGATAATATGAATTTTCATTCGCTAATTGTTCTGGGCTACCATTTAATTTCAATTTTCCATCTTCAATAAAGATCACCTGATCCATCAACGATAAACCTTGCAGATGATGTGTGACCCAGATCAAAGTTTTACCAGACAACTCTTTGACAAATGTTTCGATCAAATCTTGCTCGGTCACAGGATCTAAACTAACTGTTGGTTCGTCCAAAATAACGACTGGCACGTTTTGTAACAAGATTCGAGCTAAAGCCATCCGGTGTCGTTCACCGCCAGAAAAGCGATGTCCTGCCTCATCAACCTGCGTATCCAATCTATCAGGTAAACGCATGACCATCTCGGTCAAACCGACACGGTCTAAGACGTCCCATAACTCTTCATCGCTGGCATTTTCATTCCCAATTTTCAAGTTGTTGCGCACGCTTGTTCTAAACAAATATGGAGCCTGGTGGATAACACCGATAAATTGGCTGATGTTTTCACCTAAACCACTAACAGGCACTCCATTTAACAATATTTGACCACTGACTGGTTTAAGATCGCCACGTAATAAGTGGATCAAAGTTGTCTTGCCCGAGCCACTACGTCCTAAAATTGCTAGCTTTTCACCCTGTGAGATCGAAAGGTCTAATTTTTCTAAAACATTGAGACCTTGTTCATCGTATCTGAAACTCAGGTTTTTGACTTCAAATTTGACTGGTGCAGTAATACTAGCCGCAAGTTTTTGACTATTCTCATCAGCCGCTTGATCGTTTGAAATACTTTGACTCTCATTATCTGATAAATTATTCAAACGTACGAGTGAATCTTCATAGATATTGGTTTCTTGTGCCGCACCTGGTATATCAGTAAAGGCATCCCCTAGTGGAAAAATCACTAAGACAAACGCTGCGATCCAGTTAGCTGCTCCACCGTGATCACCTGGAAATTGAAAAGCTGTCCAAAATAAAATCGCTACTGTAATTGCAGCCACAACTAGCTGAACAAGGAAGTTGCGGAGATTTTCATTGTTAGCTAAGTGATGGTTAACATCTCGCAACTTGCCTTCTTCTTGATCATGTTGTTTTACATAATCACGACCACGCTGACTAAAGATCCAGTCTGAAACACCTAAGACATTATCAGTCAAACCACTATAAAGTGTATTTTTTATCGTCTTTTGTTTTTCTTGTTTAGCACCGTTCACGATCATGGCTGTTAGTGGCATTAAAATCGTTAAGACCCCGAGCAACAATAACATCACCAAAGAAAATAAACAGGAAAAATAACCTAAAGCTAAGACGATCACAACATATAATAACCAGCCCACGATAGTTGGAAAAATCGTACGCAAGTACAAGTTTTGAATATGATCGATGTCATCTGATAACACACCCAAAATATCCCCAGTTTGATGTTTATCCTTGAAAAAAACTGCGTCTTTTTCCAAAACATTATATAATTTTAACCGCAATTCACTGGTTAACTTTAAGACCCAGTTATGACTGGTCAATCTTTCTAAATACCGAAAAACCGGGCGCCCGATCCCAAATGCACGTGTCAAAACGATCGGTACATACACTAACAAAATGTTTTCTGGTAAAGAGGCCGACTTGCTGATCAAATAACCAGAATTAAACATCAAAGCTCCGGCACAAAAGAATGTCATAAACCCTAAAAATAATGCCAGGATCATTGATTTTGCATATTTAGACAAAAATGGCTTGATCCAAGTATCTTTTTTTAATAACTTAAAAATTTTCATTTAGATTCTCCCCATCGCATGTCTTAATTGCACCAACGCACCATTCTTTTCTTGCAATTCATCCAAACTGCCTGCCTCAACTACTTGACCATTATCAAGCACTAAGATCTGGTCCATTTCATTCATCCAATGCAAACGATGGGTCGCAAAAATCACCAAATGGTTTTCCATTAACGGCAACATTCTTTCCTTTAACTCAACTTCAGTTTCAATATCCAGATGTGCTGTTGGTTCGTCAAACAAGATGATCTTTCGACTTTGATCTAGAAAGGCACGCGCTAAGGCGATCCTTTGGGCCTGCCCTCCACTCAAACTACGAGCACCTTCGCCAATCAAAGTATCTAATCCATCTGGCAAGTCTTTTACTAGTTGCTCTAAGCCAACTACTTTAACGGCTTTTGTGACTTGTTCATCACTTGCTTCTTGATGATAAAAAACAATATTATCATGCAAACTAGCATGAAAAATATACGGATCTTGTGGGATATAGATTATCTGTTTTTGCCAATCAGCTTGTTTAAATGAATCAAATTTTACACCATTAAAATCTATTTGCGCATGTTTTGGTTGAGTAAAACCACTTAGCAAATTGATCAAAGTGGATTTACCCGAGCCGCTCAGGCCAATGACCCCCACTTTTTGAAAGCCATCAATTTCAAATGAAAATTGGTTCTTTTGCCCCGCTTGATTGTACGCATAAGACATCTGCTCGACCTTTAAATGACTATTTTCATCCCACTGCGGTAATGTTTGTTCAACTGGAGGATCTTCATCAAAATCTAAGATCTCATTGATCGCACTGAAAGCATTTTTCCCATTTAAAGTCGCATGATAGTCATTTGAAAAATCACGGATCGGCAAGAAATATTCGGGACTCAAGGTCAAAATAACCAACGCCGGATACAATAAGATCTTACCTGATATCAGGTGTAAGCCTAGAAACACAGCAACGACCGCAATTGAAAGCGTCGTGAAAAAATCAAGTGCAAAAGTCGATAAAATTGCAATTTTCAAAGTGTCGATCGTAGCTATCCGAAACTTTTCACTAGTTTTAAAGATACTCTGTCCGTATTTTTTACTGAGACCAAAAAACTTCAAGGTATCAATACCGCGCAAAGAATCAACAAAGTGATTCGACAAGATTTGATAAGAAGCATACTGCTTATCAGCTTTCGCTTGCGCAGCGTACCCTAAGATGATCATAAAGATCACATCGACTGGTAAGATCAGTAACAAAAAGGCAGCTGATTTCCAGTCATAAACCGCGATCCCAATTAAGATCACAAAAGGAATGATCATCATATTGACGATTTTTGACAAACTCAAGCTTAAATAATCTTCGACCTGGTCGACGCCTTCTAAGGCCATAGTCGTCACGTTACCTGTTCCTTCTTTTTGAGTGATCTCAGGTCCGACCCGAAAGATCTTGTCCAAGAGCTGATTTCTGATTTCTTGGGACTGTTTACTAGCGAATTTATCCAAGCGCTGCTGTTTTATGTATATACACAAATGACGCAGCACGTATAGTACTACGAACCATACGAGCCACGTTATCTGTGCAGACAATGGATGTCCATTCCACAACCCCACGATCGCACGTGAGATCGTGCTCGTCTGACCGATTATCGCGACAGACTGGATCAATGTCAACAGCGTCAGCAAGGACATAATTCCCTTTGCACCTGGGAGTTCCATTATCTTTTTATCTAACATTATTTGTTTTTCACCGTTTCTTTTTGAGCTTACATATTCACTAATTATTCGACGTTTTTACCTTACTTTTCTTACCAGTTACACGTTTTCTAAAGATGTAATAAGTCCAACCGATGTAAAGCAAAACAATTGGCAAGAATGTGCAGACCACGATCGTCATCACTTTTAATGTATATGGTGATGAAGAGGCATTAGTGATCAACAAGTCAAATTTAGAGTTGTTTGAGCTGATCATCAAACGTGGGAAAAGTCCTTGGAATAACAAAGCAACTAATGAAACTAATGTTAGACCACTAGTTGTAAATGCAATTCCTTCGTTATTTTTGATAACCGCTATATGAGCGATCACTGTCAATAAAACAATTACTGCTAATAAGCTTAGAGTTCCCACAAAATGGTTTTGGAAGAAATCCGTCTTGAAATACATCAAAACTGCAAAAGCAACTAAGCCGACATACAAAACAGGATACAAGACCTCAGCATATTTTTTGACCCGATCACGCAATGGCCATTCAGTTTTTAGACCAATATAATTTAATCCATGCAGGTAGGCTAACAACGTAAGTGCCACGCCCCCAACAACTGAGAATAAGTTGATGTAGTCAGTAAAACCAGCCCAGACATTACCATGTGAATCCATTGGCATTCCTTGGATCATGCTAATAAACATAATACCAAACGTAAACGGTACTATGAAACTACCGATCCCCAATGTCCAGTCCCAGATCCATTTTTTGCTAGGATCTGTCCGGCCACGGAATTCAAAAGAAACACCGCGGATGATCAAACCAAATAAAATGAGGAATAATACTAGATAGTAACCTGAAAATAAAGCCGAATACCAGTATGGGAAAGAAGCAAACATGGCACCACCAGCAGTGATCAGCCACACTTCATTACCATCCCACACAGGTCCGATACTTGCAACGACCTGGTCGCGTTCATCTTCATCTTTTGCAAGTGTTAAAATTGACATCCCAACACCATAGTCAAAACCTTCCAAAAAGAAGAAGCCGGCAAACAAGACACCAATAATGATAAACCAAACTAATTGTAATGTTGTCATTATTCAAACGCCTCCTTGTTGAATGGGTCAACTTCGACCTCAGAACTTAATGGCGCATTGATCATTTCATCATCGTCAGACTCAGGCCCCTTCTTTAATTCCTTGACGACCAAGGCGACCATAACAATGGCCAAG
The DNA here is from genome assembly GCF_000349725.1 of Ligilactobacillus pobuzihii E100301 = KCTC 13174. Classification (GTDB taxonomy): domain Bacteria; phylum Bacillota; class Bacilli; order Lactobacillales; family Lactobacillaceae; genus Ligilactobacillus; species Ligilactobacillus pobuzihii. Next base: position 97,751 of record NZ_KB714700.1, on the reverse strand, counting down.
AAGGAGAATAAGCAGAAATAAACAATATTTGACGTCAGTAATGAACCAACCGAAACGTTGGGTGACACGCTATCTTTGATCGTAAATAGGCCATAAACAGTCCATGGATAACGACCAAGTTCTGTGACTAACCAACCACAAGTATTAGTAATAAATGGAACGAAAGTGAAAAGCCCTACGATCCAAAGCATCCATTTTTGCCTAAATAGCAGTTGACTTTTCTTACGTGCGAAAAACAAGCCTAAAACAGAAATACCTAGCATTGCCATACCAAAGATAGCCATGATATGGAATGACCAGAACAATGTATTTACTGGCGGATAGTAATTATTTTCATCACCATATTTAGCTTGCAGATTTTTATTTGCCGAATCCATTCCTTGAATCGAGCCTGATGGCTTATGATAAGAAAGCAAACTCAACATGTATGGGATCTGAATATCAAACTTATCCTCGTGCGTCTTAGGATCCATGAAAGAGATTACTTTCCAAGGTGCAGGATCTGCTGTGTCTTTCTTTTCACCTTCAGTTGCGGCAAACTTCATTGGCTGGTCTTCGATCAAAGCCTGCATCTGCAAGTCACCAGCGACAAAAACACCGATCGAACCAACTAAACCGACAACCAAACCAAGTTTTAAAGAACGTTTGAAAAAGTTTTTCTCCTTTAACTTCTTATTTAATAACTTGAACGCAGACATGCCAGCGATCAAGAAACCACCCATACAAATCGCACCCGCGATCGTATGGCCGAACTCATACCACGCCTGTGTGTTAGCGATCAATTTAGGGAAACTTGTCATCACAGCACGGCCGCCCTTGAGCGCATAACCTGTTGGATGTTGCATAAATGCGTTGGCTGTAATGATCCAGAAAGCCGACAACATTGACGCGATCGTTACTAACCACATAAAGGTAGCATGCAGCCATGGCTTGACCATCTTCCATGTAAACATCCACAAGCCAAGAAATGTTGACTCCATAAAGAATGCTAATAAAGCTTCAATAGCTAGTGGAGCCCCGAAAATATCTCCCATGAAACGGGAATAATCTGACCAGTTCATTCCGAACTGGAACTCTTGAATGATACCTGTTACGACACCGACGGCAAAACTAAGTAGAAAAATATTACCCCAGAATTTGGTCATACGTAAGTACGTTTTATCTTTGGTACGAACCCACATGGTTTCCATAATAGCTACTACAAGTCCTGTCCCAATTGAAAACGGAACGAAGAAAAAGTGGAAGATCGTTGTCATTCCAAATTGAAAACGTGCCAAACTCAGAATATCCATTCACAACCCCTCCTTATTAAAATTTTATAAAATAACCATTCTTACTATACACCGAAAAATTCAAAAAACCAATTACCTAAGTAATTTAATATTGTATAAGATGTAACCAGATGCAGTGGTACTCTACCTTATTGTAACTACCGAATTAATATTAATTTTTTTACAGGTCTAACCTTATTAATAGCAAATTTTTCCAACATTTTAAAGCGATTCCATTATTTCACAATAAAAACTCTCCAGCTAACAGAAAATATCCTGCGTAACTGGAGAGAAGAACTTAACTGTTCTGAAATTTAAAAATTAATTTCTATAGTAAATCTTTTGTGTCAGATTCAAGTGATGGGAAGAGATAAACTAATCGGCCCAATTCTTCCGGTCCAAAGCCAAATTCGATCGCTGGTAAGATCGAGTTGATTGCATTATCAGCTTTTTCGCTGACTTCAGAAGCACCCACGATCTTGTGATCTGCATCATAAACGATCGTATTTTTAGCATATGATTCATTGTCGACCAAACGATACCAGCCATCTAATAAGTTGTTCTCATTAACTGTATAATCCTTGTTATCTGCAACGGATACTGGATTTACACCTACCTGAGCGATCCGTGGTGATGTAAAGACAACTGAAGGAATTGCTGGATAGTTGATCGCATCAGTTGTTTCTTTACTAAAGAGTTGCATCAAGTAAGTTGTTTCATAAATAGCCGTTGGTGTCAGTTTTGGTTGTTTCTTATCAAGAACGTCACCGGAAGCATAGATACTATCAACGCTTGTTTGTAGGTGATCGTTAACTTCGATACCGTGTTCGTTATATTTTACACCAACTTCGTCTAGTCCAAGTTCTTCAACATTTGGGATCCGGCCTGAAGCGTCTAAGATCCAATCTGTTTCTACGCTTTGACCATCGTTGTAACTAACTGTGTATTTGTCGCCATTTTGTGTAAATTCTGAAACTTCAACATTTTTGACAAAATTAACGCCGCGATTTTCTAAATCAGCCAAAACATGTTCAACATATGGTTGATGGAAAGCACGCAATGCCTTGTCATGGTGCATCAAAACAGTAACATCTGAACCAGCAGCATTAGCGATCGTAGCAAATTCCAAGCTAATATATCCACTACCAATGATCGTGATGTTTTGTGGAAGTTCAGTCATAGCCATGAATTCTGTACTGTCATGTGCTAATTTTGAACCAGGTACATCGACACGATGTGGACGCTGACCTGTAGCAACTACGATATTTGCAGCAGTTTTTTCTGTGCCATCAACATCAACACTATGAGCGCCAGTCAACTTACCGTGGCCCTTAATAATATCAACACCTGAATCATTTAATAATCCACTGATAAAATCAGGTAAACCGTCGATCACTTCATGTTCATGCTTAACATTTTCTGCCCAGTTAAAAGTTAAATCACCACTGACAATATCTTTCATGCGTTCTTGAAAACGTACTAATTCAACAGGAGCATCCAAGGTGATTTTAGCGTTACAACCACGGTTAGGACATGTTCCTCCGATCTTATCAGCCTCAACTACACCAACTTTATACCCCTTAGCGGCTAATGGAGCGGCACCGTCAAAAGTTCCGTGACCTGCTCCGATATATAAAACATCATATTGATAACCATTTTCTGGCATTAAATCTGACTCCCCTTCTAACAAATAATTTCTTACTTAAAATCAGGATACAACAACTTAACGGAACAACGCAAAGATAATGCTTTTAGCAGTCATTATTTTAGCTAATATTTTTTAAAAGCTGTCTTTTAGTGGTATTCTAAAGGCATCAATAAGCAGAAAGGATAACTCAATTATGAAATCTTTTTTCTTAGAACAATTTTCCTTAACAGAGCAAACCGCGATCATAACTGGTGGTGCGAGCGGCTTAGGACAATACTACTCATTGGCATTAGCTCAAGCAGGCGCACAAGTTTATGTGGTTTCACGGACTACTAAAGGTTGGACACAGCTCAGTGAAAAAATCGAACAAGCTGGCGGAAAAGTCAGATTTTTACAACAAGACCTCACCGCTAAAAATGCCGCTAAAAATATCGTGGATGGCTGCTTAGACGAATTTGGCAAGATCGATATTTTAGTTAACAACGCTGGTTTGCAATTACGTAATGACTTAGCCGACTTTAAGGATGAAGATTGGCGAGCGGTGATCGAGATCAACCTCAACGCGCTTTACTATCTCTCACATGAAGTTGCGCAAGTAATGCAAAAACGATCTAGCGGCAAAATAATCAACATTGGCTCTATGCAGTCCTACCGAGCCGGCAAACGGATCTTTCCATATACTGCCAGTAAGCACGCGGTATTAGGCTTGACTAAAGCTTACGCCGATGCCTTGGCACCAGACAATATTCAGGTCAATGGGATCGCACCTGGTTACGTTGATACTCCCATGACCAAGGCCTTACAAGAGGACCCAAATCGCAATCAGGAAATCATTGAACACATTCCTGCCGGTAAATGGGCGCAACCCGAACAACTAATGGGCACGGTGGTTTTTCTTGCTAGTCACGCAGCTGATTATCTGAACGGCGTAATGATCCCAGTGGATGGTGGCTATCTTTTACGTTAATAATAATGAAGCTGGGACATAACTAATAATCCTGGCCATAAATACAGGAACTGCATCATAATGGGATGAAAAAATCCCACTATGATGCAGTTCTTATTTTACTCCAAAGTTATTTTTACTTAACGCTTGTTTTGTTCCAGCCCCTTAAACGTGTTCCAAAAGATTGAAGCCTTACTGTCACAACGATTGTGTTATTCTGGCTCTTCGCTTCGTTTCAAAATAACGCGATCATCGTTACAAATCGGCTTCAAAGCATCTTTTGTCTCACTTTTATTTTTATTCTCCCATTGCTTCTGTCAGCCTCAAATGATCATCAATATTGTAAAAATGCGGGTGTTTCCAATTCAACATCTCATCAGTTAACTGATACTTAGTGATTCCCAAACGATTATATGGTTCAAAATAGTAACTGCGCGATTCCAAACAAGTCGCTGAACGGTAAACGGAATGGGTATGTTGATAGTTATTCAACTTAGGAACAGTCACACTGTTCAACAAATGCCAGCTACTGATCAGTGCTTCTTTTTCATTGGTCGGCTGGTCGGTTTTTTCTTTATAATAAGCTGCCCGAATAAAACGTCCAGTCGGCGTATAGGCCGAAGAAGGGACCTTTTTACCAGCAAAACTTCCTGTACTAATATGGGGCTGCACTACAGAGGTCTTACCTTCTTTTTGCAAGTCTGGTTTGAGATTCATATAATCTTCTAATTGTTCAACTTGATGTGCAAAATTAAAGGCATTGGTCACGACGCCAATCGGGTTTTCAATGACATTCATCGGCTGAACAGTCGGTTCAATGATCACGATGCGCCCCGTCGGATCTGTGGCAGCATAATGTAATTCCGGATAGCCATAAGGGATGGCAGAGTTTTTACCGCTCATTAAACGGATCTCATCCAGATGCTCGATAATATCTGCCACTGACTTGTAATTGCCCATCATATAAAATGGTACCTCATATGGAGCTAGTTGTTCTTTATCAGCTTGTGGTTCATCATACAAGTTAGTTCCATTTCTAAAGGTCAATTTTTGAACGCTTAAACCCCATTCATTCACGCCATCGCTCATATCGATCGCACTTTCTTTCTTTCTTCCCACGCCAATAATAGCGTACTTATTTTGCTCAGTCCGCTGGTCAAAATCCGCGATCCATTCATAATCACGTGGCGAAAACACTGGGCCTGATTCTAGCTCATGCCAGTCCATCGTCCGTGAAAACATGTGCGTCCCATTTTTGGCAACTTGCAAGATACTAGTACACATGTTAATACTCCTTTTCACTAATTTTATCTTATCTTTATTTCTTGATCATCATTTTCATTATGCCTGATGTTTTCACAAATGAAAAGCGGTCTGTTTATCCTAACAGAATTTACCGTGGTAAATAAGGGTAAGCTGGCTGTTCTCACTCACTAAACAACACGTGTGGCAAAATTATTTGTCTTTGTAACAAAGAGACCCGTTAAGAAGGAGTTGGAATATAACTAGCTGTACGATTCTAAAAGGGCCGTCGATTTATCCCATCAAATGAGTTAAATCGACGCCCCTTAAACTTGTTTCAAAAGATTAAAGTATCTTTTGTCTCACTCTTTTGATCACAATTTATTCTTGTGGCTGCATAACACTTTCATCATATTTACGTAAAACCAGATACATGATCACGTAAATTGCCATTGGGATCCACACGAAGTTCAAATCGATCATGTGTAATGTTGCAGCATTTTGTGCCTGATTAGCCACGTAACCTGAAGCGTCAAACATCGAAGCAGTGATCAAGCCACCGACCCCCAAGCCTAGGTTAACACCCCAATCACTAGTCGAAGCCAGTAAGCCTTCAGCTTGGATCCCCATGGTAGTCCCATATGAGATCGTATCGGCGATCATGATCGAAACTAAACCGATCACGATCCCATTACCGACCGAATTGACAAAGATCCCAGCAAAGGTGATCCATAAGGTCTTTGTATATGCACCCACACCAATAATGATCTGACCCAATAATTCGATCAAGATCCCGTGAGACATGGTAGCCTTTTTACTTCTGACCTGGGTGAAACGCAAAATCAACAACACACCAATGATCGAAGCTAAAGTAAAACTATTAGCCACTGAAACTAAGTTGTCGTTTTCATAAACATACTTAAAATAGTAAATTGTTGTTTGGTTTTTGATAGCAGTAGACAACCAATATAAGAAGACTACGATCGACAATATGATCCATGGTTTATTATGCCGTAACATGTTCCATACTTTACTGAGAGGCTGATGACTCATTTCTTGATTTGTATGCCGTTCACGAACTTGCACGAATGTATTCAAGATCAAAACCAACGAAATGATCCCAAAAATGATCACCGTTCCCAAGAACCCTTTTTGTTGGTCACCTTGGCCGATCAATTTAACCAATGGGATAGTAAATGTTGCAACAACAACTTGGACTAAACTGCCAAAGAACTGACGGATCACACCCAAGATCGTGATTTCACGGTCATTTTCAGTCATAGTCGGTAAGATCGAAGTAACTGGGAGATTGACCGCTGTATACAAGAAACCTAAACCAAGATATGTAACATATGCCCAAGCGAGTTTTCCGCCGCCAGAAAAGTCTGGCGTTACGAAAGTCAAGATCGCGACCAGGACATATGGCAATGCATACCATAAGAAAAATGGCCGACTTTTACCCCATTTGGAATGTGTCCGATCGATCATCAAGCCTAAGATCACACTTTCGACCACATCCAAAAAACGAGCAATAGCAAATAAGATCCCTACATCACGTGCACGTAAACCATAAACATCTGTATAGAAAAATAGCAAATACGAACTCATCATTTGAAAAATCAGGTTATCGGCCGCATCACTCAAACCATAACTGATCCGTTCGACCCAGCCAGTTTCATAATTCTTATTTTTCACAGTAAAACACCTTCCTTTTTTCAACGTTTTTTACAAGCCAGGCTTACTAAAAACGACTTTTTTATCGAAAAAGACCCGGGCGCGATAAACTTACCCGGATCTTACTGATACTTACTTGTTAAAGTAAACTAATCTTTTTTACTTAATTCATCGTATACTTTACCGCCTACGAGGTCATTTGTCCACATCCAAACCATATGACCAACCAATTCTGATAAATGTTCGTCTTTTGGTTGTTCTTTAGCAGACGGGACAACATTCAATGCCGGCATTACACCTAAGTGGAAGATAGCCCAAACACCGATGCCATACCAACTACCATGGTCTTTAGTGATCGCAGGGTATCTATGCCGTAATAGTTCATAGATCACTGCCCAAGAAACGGAAAAACCATAATGAATAATGAAACCGGGCCACTCGATCTTGTGACCGGAAAACGTATAGTTTTGGTGGATCACTTTATCAGGAACACCCAAGAACTTCATCGTTTTGTACGGTGGATTTTTGGCATCACGTTCTTCAGTTCGCGGAGGGAAAACATTTTCCCACCCCATTTTAACCAAACCTGAGATCAAGCCGGCCACGATCCCCGCGCCAAGAGCCTTTTTAACATTTACTGCCATTAAACTTCCTCCTTTAATAATTGCTGATTACCTGAATTTAAAAACTTTTTTCGCTTACTAACTAAGTAATTCTAACAAATAGTAAGCTAAAACACAAACAAAGAAAACTATCTTTCTTTGTTTAATAAACATTGCTGTTTTTCTCCAGTCAATTGACCTAACTGTACCATCTTGGTATAGATCTGATCCAAGACCTCCCACCGGTCAGCTGTCGAATTAACAAAATCATAGCGATCACCATCAATGACTAACAAATCAGATTTTTCATAGTCTCGTTTGAACCTTGCATACCGTTTCAATAGGTCATGATAATAATCATTCAAACTAGGATCTTGTTCAGGTAGTTCATAATCCCTGCCTCGGATCTTGATCCGTTTTATAAGTGTCGGATACGAAATATCTAACATGACCATTAGATCAGGTGCTTTTTGATGACTAGCATAAGGTAATTCTTCTAACATATTTTCCAGTAATTCTCGGTAGGTTTCCCACTCAACTTTAGTCATGTTACCGCGTTCATAATTCATTTTACAAAAAAGCTGGTCAGTATAAATGGAGCGATCTAAAACACTACTTTTATCAGCAGAGGCCTGCTTCATCATTTTAAAACGCCGGTTCAAGAAGAAGACTTGCAATAAAAAAGCATAGGGATTAGTCTTCCATTTACCAGCTGCGACTTCTTTGTTCCCCTGATAAAACAAAGGCAAAACGGGATTATCTGAAACTGGCTCGTAAAAAGGCGTACCTTGTAACCGATCGCTCAATAATTCTGTCAAACTAGTTTTACCGGCGGCGATCGGTCCTTCGATCGTGATCACATTGACTCACATCCCTTCCGTTAACACTTATCTTTATTAAAAGGGAAACTTGAGTTTTTTTCAATCAAAACGAATTTAGCTTTAGTCTTTTTAAATTGCACAGCTAGTTTTGTCCCAGTCCCGTAAAATATCAAAAACTATTTAGAAATATCTTTTAAATAGACCTAGACCCCATAATGATCCAGATCCGGAACTTGTCCATAACCATCAATTTTCGTGACTATTTTCTTTTCTGCCTTAGTAGTCCAAGCTTTCTTCGGACCAGTCAAAACATTAGCACTTTTTTAGCCGTGACTGCTTTTTTATCTAATGGCTTATTTTCTTTTTCAATCTGATAAAAAGCTTTGATCTGCTTATAGGGATCATTACCATTATTTGTAAGCCAGCGTAATTCGTTAAAATCATTGCGGCAAAAATCATCACAAACAAAGTAATCTGTTTTTCAACAAACTCACTCTCTATTCTAGGCTGCTGATTTTTTGTATTGCCATACGATACTCACGTAAATATTGTTCTTCTTGTCCTTGTTGTTGTTCTTGCTGATACTTTTCAGTCAAAAAATCACAGATCTCTGGATTAAATTTCCGTACTAAGCGCCCCACTGCATAAGCTGCAGTTGCCCGTATCACTGGTCTTGAATCATGGTCAATGACCTCTAAAATCTGTGGCAGTGCGCTTTTATCGCCCAGATTAGCTAGCGCGATCAAGGCATTTCGCTGCAAAGGTTTCTTACCCCGCCAAGAACCAGCCATCGGACCATAAGTATTCTTAAATTCCCGGTTAGAGATCGTCAGCAACGGTAATAATTCGGGAGAAACTTTTTTTGGATCAGGTTCCATATCCGGATGAAAATGATGATCTGAACCGCGGTTAAATGGGCAGACCGACTGACAAATATCGCAACCATAGATCACATTATGGATCATCGGTCTGTACTTTTCAGGCATCATTCCTTTAGTCTGTGTTTGATATGACAAACACTTTTGCGCGTTCAAACGCCCATCGCCTAATAAAGCATGTGGCGGACAATAATCAACACACCGGGTGCAATCACCACACTGCGAATCCATCGGCTCATCCGGCTCAAACTCCAGGTCCGTAATGATCTCACCTAAATAAACAAAAGAACCAAATTCTTTAGTGATCAGCAAACCATTCTTGCCGATAAAACCGATCCCAGCTCGCTGAGCAACTGCAACGTCGATCAACTCGCCTGTATCGACCATAGGCTTAAACTCAGATTCATTAGTCGCCAAATCTTTAATTTTTTCAATCAAAGCAGACATTTTTTTATTCAAAACAGTATGATAATCATCACCCCAAGAGGCCCGTGCAAAGTGTCCCCGTTTATACTTAGTCCGCGGCGGACGTTGTGTCATTTTGCTCGGATAAGCCAAGGCAATTGCAATGATCGAACGGGGCTGATCAAAAATCAAATCTGGATCCAAGCGTTCATCTAAATTTTGATGTTCAAACCCAGATGTATGACCAGCTGCTTTTTGTGCCATCAAACTTGGACGCAAGTGTTCAAAGTCTTCTGCGGTCGTAAAACCAATCTTATCGATCCCAAGCTCTTGGCTCGCAGCGATTATTTGTTTTTTCAGATATGCATTTACCATTGCTTACATCCCTTTTGATTTTGACTATAACTATGTAATTTTACAAGAGCATCGATACACTAGCTTATACTTTAATTATACTATGTTACTTCCTTAAAATTAAGGCAACTTATCAAATAGACCAGTCTAACTTTCAGCAGTAAATCAAAATATCATGATTAGTTTCCAAATAAGAATTAGCTACTCCAGCTGCGCCTAAATTACCCCCCACTTCATCATCACTTGGATGTGTTGTTATCACAATTGAACTATAACAAGAAACGCTTAGAAAATCAGCCGAATATTCCGCTCACAACTCATAATCTTGGGGGACGATCGTCCAGCTTGAAACCTTGGCGTTCATATTTTTTCAGACGATATTCTGGATACCTGCCGCCAACCTAAACATCTGCGTAAAACAAAGTGTCTTGTTGACCTTTCATGACCTTAACTTGGTAAGCTGGATCACAAGCATAAGCATAATTCGGTGCATATGCCAGTATTTGTCTCACTCGCTGTCTAATCACAAAAAAACATGACCTCTACATTTAGAAGCCATGTCATAAATTATGATCTATTTTAGTATGATTGATGCTGGTTCCAATATGCCTTGGCATTGTTCCATGAACCATAACGGCCTTTAACATATTCATTGGCTACACGGTTTTGGTTAGCTTTTGAATAGTCGCCACCCAATTTGTCGGCAGAAAGCTGGAACGCACCGATATAGATACCATTTCTGGCACCATAGTTGCCGCCGGATTCTTTACCCATGATAAAGTTACGTGCATCTGCTTCTGAGCCAGAAAGTGATGAGCCAGAGTTATTGCTCTTTTGAACAGCTGGTTGTTGTGAGCGTGAAGCCGGAACCTGTTTAGCTGTTGCCTGTTTTGGAGCAGGTGTTGCAGCCTTTGGTTGAGCTGGTGTTTGTTGTTTAGCAGGTGCTTGGACCTGTTTTGGTTGTTCGACAACTTTAACATTACCTTCTCCATCGATGTCAAGTTTTTGACCAGGCAAGATAAAGTTAACGTCAGCTAATTCGTTAGCCTTTTCGATCGCTGCGACTGTTGTATGATTAGCAGCAGCGATATCTGAAACTGTGTCACCTGATTTTACGGTAACTGTATCGGCGTTAACGGCAACTGATCCTGCTGCGAATAAACCTGCAGCAGCTGTAACTGAAAGTAAAGCATTTTTGATGTTCTTATTCATGGTTTGTTGTACACTCCTATAAATTACTTTTTATTCTAGTGACAAGTTTCTAGATGACTTGTCGACCTCTTTTTAATCAACGTCACCTAGTATAGCCAATGAATGTAACATTAAAATACCAAAATATTTACTAATTCCATGGATTTTGAAAAATTACACTATTTTTGAAACATTTAGTAATATTTCACAACCAAATCTCTAGGATCAGCAAAGAAATTCTTTTAATACCAACTGTTAAGCCTTTGTTTCGTTTATAACAAAATCTCGATAAGTTGAAGGCAATTATTACAAAATATTTTAAAAAAAGATGATTTTTACACAAAGTTTTGCAAAAAAAGATTTTTTATTTTTTCAAGAGACTAAAAAAGCTAGGCAGATCCTCCTAGCTTTTCCATTCCAAACTACACATTTTTGTTCAAATTGACTCAAACAAATGGATTATAAAATCTTCCACCGTTTACTTTAAATAACCAAATCCCTAAAAAAATCAACGCGATTGTTATTATGATAAAGAAATGGTCTAATTTAGACAACGGATGTGTCATATACCAAGAACGTTTCTTCTGTGTCCCAAAGCGACGTAATCGCATAGCTCGTGTCGTTACTTCTATCCGGTCTAATGATGAAAAGACTAATGGTACCAAAATCTGTGAACTACCTTTGATTCTTTGCCACAGATTTGCTTTTTTAGAGATTTCCAATCCTCGTGCTTGCTGTGCCAAACTGATCTGCTTAAATTCCCGGGTAAAATCTGGGATGTAGCGAAGAGATAATTCCACTGCATAACATATTTTATAGGGTATCTTTAACCTGTTCATCCCTGCCGCTAGTTCCGACGGGTCCGTCGTAAATAAGAAGGCCAAAATCAATGGCACAATAAAGACATATTTTAAAGTCATATTTAATAGATAAAAAAGTTCTTCCGTTGTGAGTGCAAAAAAGCCGCGCCCTAAAATAACATGGCTGGTACCATAAATTTCTGTACCATACTGCGGACTAAAGACATAAACTAAAACCAAGTTTAACAACGTGAATCCAATTACCGCATAGACTAAAGCTCTTATTTTCTGCCATTGCAGATGTGCAGCATGATAGAAAACAAAAGCAAAGACCGTCAATAAAATTAAGTAAAATGTATCATAGCTAACCATTCCAATAGCTGAAAGGCCTAATAAGATCACGATCTTAGTAGTGCCCGATAAACGCTTGATCCATAATCGTTCCACTGACGAGTTTCCAGTGATCTCAGACTCTTCTGGCATCGTGTTTACCCCTTTCATATGCACTAAATTTTTCCGCAAAAGTAATCGCGTCAGCAATCCCCACTTTATCAGCTAACTTTTGTAAACTTAACTGGGATAAATGAGCTTGTTGCACTAAAGCTGGATCAGTCAAAACCTCGGCTGGCTTCGAATTTGCCAATAATCGACCTCCATCCAAAACTAGAGTCCGGTCAGCATAGCTCATCATTAAATTCATATCATGAGTGACCATTAAAACTGTCACATCCAGTTGTCGATTCATTTTACGCAAAAAATCCATCATTTTAGCATAATGCGCCAAGTCTTGCCCTGCAGTCGGTTCATCCAAAATTAAAACCTGGGGCTGTAACACTAAAACGGCTGCGATCGTGACACGCTTTTTTTGACCAAAACTTAAAGCCGAGATCGGCCAGTTACGAAATGGGTATAAACCAGTTACTTGCAAAATTCTTTTAGCTCGCTGTTCTTGTTCCTCTTGACTAATTCCACGCAATTGCAAGCCTAAAACAACTTCGTCAAAAACCATCGTTTTCGAAATCATTTGATTGGGATCTTGAAGCACGTAGCCAATTTTTTCAGCACGTTCTTTAACTGACAACGAGTCTAAAGAACGATCGCCAAGCGTTAAATGTCCAGACTGTGGCTGTAAAAAGCCAGTGATCAAATTGATCAAAGTTGTTTTACCTGTTCCATTTTGACCAACTAAAGCCACCATTTCGCCAGCATTGATCGAAAAATTAAAGTTTTCAAAAATCATCCTTTGGCCTGGGTAACCAAAAGTCAATCCGTTGCCATTCAATAATGGTACAGGGTCTTCCTTAACCTGAACGCGTGGTAATCGTTGTTGCCAGTTGATCAATTTACTTTTGTCATCTGGTGTCAATATAATATCTGCTAGCTTATCCAAATGATCTAAACCACTTACATCGACCCCAGCATCTTTCAGGGCTGTCACGTAAAGTGGTTCGCGTAAACCATTTGACAATAGAACATCACTTTGTAAGACATGCGTTGGTGAATCGTTAGCAATGAACTGTCCATCTTTTAAAACAACAATTCGATCGAACGGAACATGTAAGGCCTCTTCGATCCGATGGTCGATCACGATTACCGTTAGGCCACGTTCTTGCGCCAGACGATCAAGTAATTCCATCGAGCCTTGACCCGCAGCTGGATCTAAGTTCGCTAAAGGCTCATCTAACAATAAGATCGGCTCATCATCGATCAAAACCCCCGCTAAAGCAACTCGTTGCTTTTGTCCACCAGAAAGTTCTTGCGGCTTTTGTTGTAATAAATCTGGCATCTGTAAAATCTCTGCCCACTGCTGTACTCGCTGGTGTAATTCGTCCACGAAACGATTATCATTTTCCAGCGCAAAGGCAATATCTTCTGCCACTGTTAAAGCTACAAACTGTGCATCAGGATCTTGCAAAACGGTCCCTACTTCGAATGATAAAGCAGTCAGATCAAGCTCTGCTAAATTTTTACCATTGATCATGAGTTGACCTGACAGCTCACCAGGAAACTCTTCAGGGATCACCCCGTTTAACAAGTTACCTAGCGTTGATTTTCCCGAACCAGACGGACCGGTCAACAAAACTTTTTCTCCTGGTTTAATTTGTAGGTCAATATTTTTCAGGGTTGGTTCACTTTGATTTTGATATTGGAAAGTAACATTTTTTAATGAAATTATTGGTGTTGTCGGCATAAAATTATTCCTTCGTTAACTTTTTATTCTGTGATTGAGTCTTGTTGTAAGCAATCAATAGTAAAGTTGACACGATACCGATCGCAATTGCATTCGTCAAAGTAGCTACTATTCCTTGCAAGAAAACCTTACCTGCCGGCTGTGAATAAATCCAAATGTCACCCAATGGCGCAACTACTCCCCAACAAACAATATTAGCTACGACTTGTAAAATATTAAATTTAACTAACTTACCGGTCGTTAGGAGTTCTTGTCTGATTTTTAAGAAGTTACGTGAATAACCAATAACGAAACCAAATAGTGCATCGGCAATGATCCATGACCACCATGGATCACCCCAGGTTAAATCAGTAAACACATGAGCAAAAAGCGCCGTTAAGCCCCCGACTGCTGGACCAAAAATTGCACCTAAAAATGCAAGGAATGCCTCTCCTAGATCAATAGTTGTATTGGGTACACCTGTTGGAATCGGTAAAAATCTCTTTAACACAAATACGATTGCAATCCCGATCCCCGTTGCCACAACTGCTTGGACAGACAGACCATGCTGTCCTTTTTTGTTTGCCATAGATAATTCCTTCTTTCCTTTTGATCACCAGTACTGCCTCTATAATTTAATAGTACCATTTATTACCGGCTCACAGTTAAGTAAGACACTATGCCTTATCTTACTTTAATTTAGTATAAGAAAATAGCTGATAAAAAACAAAGTTTAATCAAAGTCGCTACTAAAACTGATTATAAAAAAAGATCCAACCTGTCTTTTAACAAATTGGATCTAAATATACAGTCGGACAGGGACGTGTTCTCGTGGTACCACCCTGTTTCAAAGCAGGTTCACACCTACTTTCTTACTCAGTCTAAACTGTTGGAATAATGAACCGACCAGCATAGTCTTACAATACGCTCGACTATAAAACAACTCCCGAACCATCTTCAGTAGTTAAGGGAACGGTTCACAGCGACCACCGTCTTTCTGAACTCCATCACGACTTACTCATTCGTTCAACGTTTTCGTTACTATTCACTTACTAAGTCAACATTTTAACTAATTCAGTCCATAAGTCAAGCAATTAATTTATTTGAATACGAACAAAGAACACCACCTTGTTATTTTTTAAAGTGGATCATGTTTCCTATGACTTCTGTGCATATTCTTGTTGGTAGTATTTTCGCATTTGACCAAATCCAGAAAAAATACGGTCAGCCTGACGCTGGTCCAATTGATAGTATGGATATTTGATCGCCCATGTTTCTAAACCTGCGCCTTTAGCTGCCTTTATCCCGACCGGGCTATCCTCAATTGCCACACATTCATTAGGGTTTAGTGCTAATTTTTCAACGCTTGACAAATAAATATCTGGTGCTGGCTTATTATGTTCAACATCTTCACCACTGATCACTGAAGAAAAGTATTGTGCAAAGTTGCATTCCCACAACATCTTTTGGATCCCGGAAATATAACCAGCTGAAGCCAAAGCAATGACTTGCCCATCATTTTTGATATCCTGTAAAAACTCAGGCACATCTGCGTTCAAATACTGTGCGTAGTCGATCATATGCTGGCTACGGTATTTTTCAAATAACGGTTGTAGCCATGCTCGTTTTTTGGCGGCAGGAACTAACTTTTTCCAACCATTATCCGCTGACAAGCCCACGATCTCGGTAATATTAGAAACTCCCGGCGTTTCACCCATTTGTCTTAGAAAATCAATTTTTAAACGATAATAATATCTTTCACTATCAACTAACACACCGTCCATATCAAAAATAAAAGCCTTCATATAAAAATTCTCCTCACATTTCTTCTTCCGCTACAAGCTTACACTAGCAGTTTTTACTAAACAATTGAAAACGTTTAAAATTAGGATAGATTTATAAATTTTCTTGAAATATCACAACAAAACCGCCTATAATTACTATGTACTTGAGTAACCGTTAAATAGCACCTCAATTCAATTAAGGAGGAAATTTACGTGTTAGATTTTACTTTTAAAAATACCACCGATGTTCGCTTTGGTAATGACCATATCGATGCTGAACTTCACGATGTCTTAAGTCATTATGGTCAAAATGTACTATTGGTTTATGGAGGACATTCGATCAAAAAAAGCGGCTTATACGAACGCGTTTTAAATTTGATCTCAGACCTCAATGTCACTGAACTAGCCGGGATCGAACCTAATCCTAAAATTGACTCGATCCGTCAAGGTCAAAAACTAGCTAAAGACAGTCAGGTCGATGTGATCTTGGCTGTCGGGGGCGGCTCAGTGATCGATGCGGCTAAAGTGATCGGTTCAGCTGCCTTTTATGATGGTGACCCGTGGGAGCTGGTCGTTGACTCAGCTAAACGTTATGAGATCGACCAACTGCCAGTCGTTGATATCTTAACATTATCAGCTACTGGTTCAGAAATGAACTTTGGTGCAGTCATCTCTAACCCCGATATCCCGCTGAAAAAAGGAACTGGCGGTCCTAATTCTCCCGCAGTTTCTTTCTTAGATCCAACTTTGACTTATACCGTCCCTGCTCGACAAACTGCTGCCGGTGCCAGCGACATTTTCAGTCACTTATGTGAACAATACTTCGACAACAACGCCAGCAATGACATTTCAAGAAATATGATCGAAGGATTGATGCGCACTGTTATATACTGGGCACCGATCGCCGTTAAAGAGCCTGAAAATTATGACGCACGAGCGAACTTAATGTGGGTCGCTACCATGGCTTTAAATGGGATCGTCGGTTTAGGCACGATCAATAGTTGGACAGTTCACCCGCTTGAACATGAATTATCTGCCCACTATGACATCACTCATGGGATCGGACTAGCGATCTTAACACCACGTTGGATGGAATTTGCGTTAAATACTAACACTAAACCACTCTTTGCACGCTTTGCTCGTGCTGTTTGGGATCAATATGGTTATGATGATATGGAATTGGCTGAAAATTCAATTCGTCGGACACATGACTGGCTCAAGTCACTCAATCATGAGATGACCTTGCCGGATGTCGGCATTACCGATGACAGTAAATTTGAAGAAATGGCCAAGGCGGCAGTAGTTGATGGCAAATTATCTACTGATGCTTACGTACCAGTCACTGAAAAAGATGCGATCCGGATCTATAAAGATTCCATGGAGGAATTCAACAAGTAATTTAAATAGTAAAAAAACTAGACTGGGACAAAACTAGCTGTTCAATCCTAAAAGGGCCGTCGATCTATCCCATTAAATGGGGGAAATCGACGGCCTTTAATCGTGTTCCAAAAGATTAAAGACTTACTGTAACAACGATTGCGTTATCCTGGTTCTTCACTGCGCCCCAAAATAGCGCAATCTTCGTTACAAATCGGCTTCAAGGCATCTTTTGTCTCACTCTCAATTCTTACTTCAGATCCAACGTCAGATCATAATCTTGATACGCATTGTCATCTTCATAATCATCAGTATCATAGTCCGCTGTAAATTTTAACCGTATACTGCTCAGGTCAGTTATTTGGTCTAATTGTTTAACTGGAAATGAGATCCAACCGTCTTTAGTTGCACCTTTGGCAATTTCACCATCCCAACTTTCATTGCCAGTTGCTTCATGTTGTTGACCATCGTTGTAGATCGCTGTGCCTTGGGTGGGATAAAAATTAATGTCACGTTCTGGTGTAACTGACATATGTAAACGTACAAATCCATTCACATTATACTTTCCATCGTTAGCAGAATCATATTCTTGTTTTTCGACCTGATCAACTTCTACTTGGTCAATAACAACTTTCGTCTTAGCCCAGCTATCATCAGTAAAATCTGAAGTGTACTTTTTTTGCTTTTTTAACTGATAATCTTCATAATTGATCTCTAATTTTTGTTTGTTCTTCTTGGCCATTTTGCGCGGTTTTGCCTTGCCTTTTTGGTCAGAACCTTTTTCCTTAGCCGTTGTTTTATGACCAGAGACCTTGTTCGTCTTCGGACCATTATCAGTAGAACTATCTCCTTGATCAGAACCGCATGCCGCCAATAAACCACAACTTAACAACAAAACTGCGCTTAATGTTGCCAATTTTTTCATAATTACTTTACCCCACTTATCTTCAATTTGGGACCTTAGATGCCCTATATAGATATATACGCAGAAAAGAGCAAGTTTTGTTTTTTATCTGGCAATTTTTTTAAATTAGCCTAAGTACTCCTTTTCAACCATTGCTTAGCCGTCTTTTAGGTTTGCCATTACGAATATTACGGATCTCTTCTATTAAGATCATCACTGGGCTTTTTCCCTCAACAACTTGGACAGCCACTTCATTTTCGCGATAACCGGCAATAGTTCCTGTCACTTCTTTAGGGATCTGGTCATCATTGACTTCTTCTAACTGCAAGATCACTTGGTGTTTATTTTGCCAGGCACTCATTAACAACTCAGAGACTTCAGCTGAGCTTTGTTGTGGCTGGAGCACTGGTATTTCTTCTTGTTTCTTCTGATTCAAAGCACTAGTATGATCAGATAAAAAGAATCCCTGCCATTTCAACATTCCACGATCTTGATATTCATAATCGAAAAAATGTTGTAATTCTGCCTCATTAAAATCATCTGGATTAAATTTCAAACGCTTTTTATATACCATACTTTTCACCTCATTAATATTATACGAACAAATGTTCCTAATGTAAAATAATTCCCAAAGATATATAAAAGGAACTGGGCATAACTAGCTGTGCGATACTAAAAGGGCCGTCGATCTATCTCAATTAAATGAGTTAAATCGAGGGCCCTTAAACGTGTTCCAAAAGATTGAACCCTTACTGTAACAACGATTGCGTTACAAATCGGCTTCAAAACATCTTTTGTCTCACTCTTTTACAGATAACTTTTCTTAGTAATCGATCTGATAAGTGATCGTCTTAGTCTTAGATTGTCCTGCTTTCAAGGAAACATCCCCGAAACTTGGATGATTTGCGGTATCGGGCAACATCTGCGGTTCTAGTGCGATTGCACCGTATTTGTGTCCCTTACCTGATTCAAACGGGATCTTCTTATTGAAGGACTGACCACTAAAGACAACTAAACCATTCCGTTTTGAATGGAAGGTAACTGCCCGATCAGTCTTAGGATCAGACAATTTAGCGATTTGACCGTTCTTATCTGGTTCAACACTAAACATCGTGTCAAAGCCGCCTTCTTTAGTCTTCTTCATTGGATCTAAGTGTTTTTTCAGTGGTTTTTCTTTGGAGAAATCATATTTACCGATATTGTTGATAAATTTACCAGTTGGTATCTTCTCTTTGTTAAGGTCCAAACGTTGTGGAGCATTGAGTGTTAAGACTTGGTTATTGATCGTCTTTTCTTGCCCTAAATTAAAGTAAGCATGGATCGTTGGATCAAAAATAGTATCTTTATCCGTTTTAGCATTCATTAAAACTTGGACTTTATCATCATCAGTGACAACGTACCTAGTCGTGGCCTTAACGTTACCAGGGAAACCTGTGTATTTAGATTTGAAAGTATGACGCAAAGTAATAGCAGGGTTACCCTTATAAGTCCCAGTTTCACCCTTCCAACGGACAGAATTGTAACCATTAGGGCCGCCATGTAAAGTGTTACCTTTTTCGTTAGTTGGAACTGAATATTTCTTGTCGTCTATCTTGAACTTACCGTCCTTGATCCGGTTACCGACAGGGCCTACTTGTTGACCAACATATAGCGATTTACCGTTTTTATCATAATATTGCTTGGTATGTTTGAATGACATAATAATATTGCGTTTATCTTTAGGTCCTTTTGGAACGTAGATCCCATGTAAAGTCCCACCTTGACTTAAAACGGAAACCTTTAAGCCGTTCTTATTTTCGACCGTATACTCGTATACTTGATGACCTTTATACTTATCAAACTTTTGCACCTGACCATTATCAGTACTTGCAGCATCAACAGTCTGCTCATTATTGAGCTGACCTATCCCAAATGCCCCTAAACAAACCGCCGCACTAGTCAGAGCAGCTTTGACCCAACTACCTTTCTTCATGAAAAAAACTCTCCTTTCTTAAATAACTTCTACTCCTTGAGAATACCATTACAAGCAAACGGTTTCAAACAAAAACCATCAACAATAAAATTGGGCGTAAAAAACGAGGGTGAGATAAAAGATGTTTTGAAACACATTTAAGGGCCCTCGATTTAACCCATTTAATGGGATAGATCGACGGCCCTTTTAGTATCGCACAGCTAGTTTTGTCCCAGTACCTAAGCTAATTTCTCCATTATTTATTCATACAGATCTGACCACAAGTCATATTCACCCGGTGTTTCATGGTCATCTGGATTACCAACATCCACTTTTTGAGCTTCCTTTTCATTAACACGTAATTCCAAAGACGTGACCCGATCTTGTTCAAAGCGCTGATTCAAAGCATCCATGATCTTCACACCCGAACTGGTCCCGATCCGATCCGCACCAGCTTCGATCATCGCCAAAAAATCATCTGTATTCCTGATCCCGCCAGCGGCCTTAACTTGAACATTATCACCACAATTTTCCTTCATCAGCTTAACATCTTCTAGAGTTGCCCCACCTAAACCAAAACCGGTCGAAGTTTTAATGAAATCTGGCCCGATTTCTTTAGCGATCAGAGCTAATTTACGGATCTCGTCTTTGGTAAGGTAACAGTTTTCAAAAATAACTTTGCACAAAGCACCTTTATCATGACAGAGTTGTACTAAAGTCTGCATTTCACTTTTGACGTAATCGAAATCGCCATTTTTGATAGCCGTCAAATTAACAACGTAATCAATTTCATCGGCTCCTTTTTCAATAGCGTCATGGACCTCAAATGATTTGACCCGCAAGGTCGTTTGTCCAAGTGGAAAACTGACCGCAGCCCCTGTGTGTACCTCACTGTCAGCTAGAAGTTTCGCACAAGTTGCCGTTTGCGCTTGATTGATAGCGACCATCTTAAAATGATACTGCTTTGCTTCATTACATAATTTGACCATTTCGCCAAATGAAGCATCCGCATGCAAATTAGTATGATCGATCATTTGACTAAGGTCGTTTAGAGTATATTTCATGGTAAGTTACCTCCTTTTACATGGTACTGTTTTCATTATTAATGATACCCCATTTAAATATATATCACAGCAATTCAAGCCAAAAAAATCTGCTCTTTAAGCCTAAAATGATCAGCTTAAAAAGCAGCGTAACGTTAATCATTTATTTTCTTCTTGCAAGGTTTCTGCGTATTCACGCAAACGTTGGGTCGAAATAAATTTATAGCGGTAAAACTCATCACGCCATGGATGGACCCACTTACCAATATGGACCCATGGTTTACTCCAACCGGAAAAATGGATCAATAGTGGATGCCGTCTAGCTTTTACTGCTAGTTTTTCCGCTTCTGGGTCAGGGTTTTCTAAGTCATGCCGCGCTAATTTTGACTGAACGTTATAGCGTGGATCTAAGACTTTCCACTTCCCGACTAAAACCGCATTCAAAGCATCCTGATCTTGATAGATCAAATTATCAGGATGCTCAACGATATACTGACGTACCTTTTTAGTGACATTTTCTTCCCGCCACTTCTTGGTATCAAATAATATCAAACCACCGTTGAAATAAATATTTTTATCATGTAAAACTCCCATTTCATCCAAGCGATCCACGTAACCTTGATCTTCGACCGCACCGATCACGTTGCCGTCTAAATCTTCGTTCCATAGTTCATCCAAATTACCTGTACAGATCATGTCACTATCTAAATACAAGATCCGGTCACAATCAACCAATTCTGGAAGTTCCAAACGATAATAAGTATTTTCTTTGATCGCCGAATCTGGTGAATCCGTATTGGCTTCTTTATAGTAGTCAAAATTCCCTTCTAAAAAGGTGATCTCTTTACAATTACCGTAAATGTCCTTCAACTGACTTAAATAAGACTTATCAGCTTGGCTTAATTTATCATCGATAATGTAAAAATGAAAAGCTTCGTCTAAGTTGTGTTCCAAAATTGAAACATAAAATGTTAATAAATTGTCGGCAAAGTCACTGTCAGTTGTTGATGCAATATTGATCATATTCTAACTTCCTCCCTTAAAGTGAAACTGCCTAAATCACAATAGCTATTAGTTATTTATAATAGATTCCATTTCGAATGATAGCACAATAATTACTGATTTTAAAAGAGATAACCCTTGAGTTACAGTCTAAAAAGGTGTAAAACACGAATTAAGAAGGTATATTTTAAATATATTTAGCTTAATTAAATATATTAATTTTAAAAACTGAAGGAGGAAGCACATATGGCTGACGAAAAAGAACGTGAGCAATCGATCCACGTCAACACCTCACAGGAAACACGAAAACTATTGCTGAATCTCTCCCGTCGTCTAGACCTTTCACAGGCCGAAACGATTGAAAAAGCACTTGAATTGCTTGACCAAAATAATCCAAAATAGTCAAAAATGATTTGGGACATAACTAACTGTGCGATTCTAAAGGGGCCGTCGATTTAACCCATTTAATGGGATAGATCGACGGCCCCTAAACGTGTTCCAAAAGACTGAAGCCTTACTGTAACAATGATTATGCTATTCTGGTTCTTCGCTTTGCTACAACCCAAAATGATACGATCATCGTTACAAATCAGCTTCAAAGTATCTTTTGTCTCACTTTCCTTTTGTTATCAATAATTTAAGCCTGCTTTGTTGGATAAATTGTCAGCTCACTGACGTTCGTATCTTCTGGCTGATCGACCGCAAACTTGACCGTCTCGGCGATACTTTCAGGTGAGATCCCCAATTTGTCATATTGTGCTTGGCTGGCTTGTTTGAGCGTAGGGTCCTTCACAGAATCGATCAATTCAGTATTGATCAAACCAGGATACAAGGTAGTTGTCCGAATGTTAGTCCCCGCTGTGGCTGATTCCATCCGTAATGATTCCATGATCGCTTTGACTGCAAACTTTGTAGCAGAATAAACAGCTGAACCAGGCGCAGTTTTTAGACCAGCAACTGACGATGTAGCGATCACTTGTCCTGACTTTTGTTCGTTAAAGGTCGGTAAAATAGCAGCGATCCCATTCAAAACACCCTTGATGTTAACATCGATCGCCTGATTCCATTCATCTGTTCGTAAAGAACTTAACATTGAAACGGGCATGATCCCCGCGTTCAAAAAAATCACATCAACTTTACCAAACTCATCTTTAGCCAGCTGGACTAATCTTTGACTATCAGCAGGTTTAGTCACATCTGTCGCTTGATAAACAGCTGTACCACCCGCTATTTCTATTTCAGAAACGAGTGTCTCTAACCTGTCTTCACGTCTGGCACCTAAAACAACTTTCGCACCATTTTTTGCCAATAACTTTGCAGTAGTTGCACCGATCCCGCTTGAAGCTCCTGTTATCACAACTACTTTTCCATCAACTGCCATATAGCTCTTCCTCCCTGCAACATGTTACTTAAAAAGTTCAAATTAAACAAAGTACTATCTTGGTGCTTGATTTAATTTAGGTAAATAATAACAGC
The DNA here is from genome assembly GCF_000349725.1 of Ligilactobacillus pobuzihii E100301 = KCTC 13174. Classification (GTDB taxonomy): domain Bacteria; phylum Bacillota; class Bacilli; order Lactobacillales; family Lactobacillaceae; genus Ligilactobacillus; species Ligilactobacillus pobuzihii. The sequence goes on along the minus strand of NZ_KB714700.1, from coordinate 74,212 downwards.
TAAAATATTAATTTTAAAACAATTCAAACTGACAAATCGGTAGTAATTTAGGCCATAAAAAAGGATAGCACTCAGCTTTTTCAACACTAGCTAAACACCATCTTTTTTAATATTGGTAAACATTATCCTTCACTTCTGCCGGCTTATCCAAGCTATCCAATAATTGCTGCTCCGACATGTTTACAAAACTCAGCTTTCCTTTTGAGCGCGAGACTGCCGTATAAGCCAAACCGTAATTACCAGTCTCTACCACATACACTTTGTCCGCACCACTGCCCTGCGCTTTATGTATCGTGATCGCATAAGCTAGCAGAAGATCTTTTTTAGCCTTCCACAACGGTAACTCGTATTCGTTCAGATCTGTGCGAACTTTGACCTGCCCTTTACTATGATTACTTGGTAAAGAAACAGCGGTCACCACACCAAATTCACTATTAGTATAGTTTTTACCAGCCCAGCCATTTTCATAAAAGACGACTTGCGCACCGACAAAAAAACCGCCGCGTCCCTTATTATTATCGATCTCAAAGGGGACTACATTTTGTTTATCTTGCGTTAAAACTTTGAAAAATGCCTGGTTGATCTGCGCCACATTATAGTTGCGAAAAGCCAAGATCATACACTCAGAAATATCGATGTGCTCTTTTTTATAACGCAGCATTTCCCTTAAAGATTCATGGAAATAGCGTAAGGCATCACTGTGCCCATCCCAGCTTTTTGCCCGACACTGTGCGATAAAAGCACTAGTTCGTACATCTTGGCACCGGATATTATCTTTAAAGTAAAAAGCATGTCCCCTTTTTTTCAATAATTCCATTACATTACCTGAAACAGCTAGAGCTTCGCTGTCATTTGTCACGGGTGGTAATTGCCGATCATCCCCCAAGAATAAGTAACGTACACCATGCCCGAACGTTTTCATGAGTTTAACCAGAATATCTTGGGTCACCATGGAGATCTCGTCGATAATAATCGTGTCAAAATCTCCATATTCCTTGTTAAAATCACTGTCATCTAAGCCATTATCAATATCAAAGCCTAGTTTCTGGATCGTTTGCGCATTAGTAAAGCCATTCATGATCAGATTGATCCGCGCTTTATGTGTTGGTGCTAAAGCCAGCACTTTATTAGTGTTAAAGATTTTACCTAAGGTGTAGGTCTTACCACTGCCGCCTACACCTAATAAGGCATCGACCCGTCGGTCAGATTTTTTCAACCAATTGATAAACTGTTTTTGCTCGCGAGTCGGTTTGAATCTGCCAAATGTCGACTTTAACTGATGCTTATGGCAACGGTCTTCTCCTAACATCTCAACTAAATAACGTTCCCCTTCGCACTTTTCACGCAAATGTAAAGTATTATTACAATCATCCTGACAAACATAGCCGAATTCACGTAAGAGATTTAAGTTCGAGATCAAATTACTTTGGAATAACGGTAAAGTCTCACCCTGTGTTTTTAACTTAATCAAATCATCGCAACTTTGTAAGTGCTCTTTTACCCTGTCATCTAACAGATGGTATTCGACTAGCAGCTGCTCAATTGAATCTTTATCAAAAGATGGTAACAACAATAAAGAAAAGACTCGTGATTTTTCCCAGCGTTGTTTAAAAAATGGGTCATCTTCCATCCAGTCGTTAATAGCTGAACGGTAACGCAACTCCTTTAACTCAGGAATAATATCTTTATAATAAGTCCGCAGGTCAGTGACCGACACTACGTAATAGCCAGGGAAATCGGCTGACTTAGGCACTGTAACATCTAATTCGTGCCATTCACCATCTTTAAAATTACGCAATTTTCTAATGGTCATTCCATTGATAAAAAAATAAGAGTGACGGTATTTGTCACTGTCAGTTTCAGCGATTGGTGTCCCATTGCGTGCAAGTTTGATAAACCGAAACTGCATCTGAGCATAACCGCGTTCAAGCAATTCCTTTCGTTTCTTTTCAGCCGCGGCTAATTTTTCCTCAGCAGTAGTGATCGCCTGTTTAGTTTTAGCCAGCTTTTCCTCCGACAGACCAGCCTTTTGCGCTAAGGTCACGTATTTTTTAGCAGAGTCAGAATCTTTTAAGTTCAGAGAATTCCGTGCTAATAGGCGATAAGCTTGAGCGCGATTAGTTTTCTTTTTTAAATCTAAAAAAAGATGCAGATAACGGTCCGCATCTTCATACTGTTTCAGTCGGTAACAAGTTTTACCTAAGTAATAGCTGACCGATTTAAAATCATCTTTTTGGTGATAGATTCGTGTCAAAAGCGGACGTGCATCATCAGCGCGATGATCTTTCAGCATTTTTACGGCTGTTTGATATGTTTGTTCCATTTCCTCTTTTTTCACGGATGGGCCTCCTAACAAAACAGAGCGCAGAAATCCGGGTAGAAGGTGAGCACTAGCGGACGTTTTCACCATATTGCGTTTTAGGCAATGTGGTGGAAAAGTTGGCTAGGCACAACCTTCTGGATTTCGGAGCTCGACTATAACACAAGGTGGAGAGAAACGGTAGAAAGTGAGTACTATCGGGCTTGAACAATAAGTCGTGTACTTAGCGACTTGTTGGACAAGCGGGATAGGCACAGACTTTTGGTTCACGCAACTTGACTGCTTAAAATACTAACTGAATCGCTTGTCCTGCTTCACAGTTTTCTAACAAGCCAAAATCACTTGGGCTAATGTAACCTAATACATTCACAGTTGGGTCGGCTGGTAGGTCACATTTGATCAATTGTAGTTCGCCCTCGTAACGTTGAGCTAACTTATTATCTAAAGTGATTGCTCCTCGTGAACGTTCTTTGACATTAGCTGGCTCTATCGTGCCTTCTTTTAAGCTTCGTCCTTCACGTAAACGCACCGAGTCACGTGCGACATCTGGTCGTTGATGAAAAATAAATTCACCATCCGACAAATATTCAGGGATATTGACTTCAGCATTAGCGTGTAATAATAATGTATTAAATCTAAAGTAAGAATCAAATTGAGCCGCTGTTTCTACTTGTAGTCCTTCATCACCAATATAAACATTATCAACGTTATTTTGTAACAGATTCAAAGCAGCAGACAGTGGGTGTTGATAACGCCCACTTTCCAAAGTCGGTAAAGTGGCATAAACTGGACCACGCAGGTCACTATCCCCAGGAGCAAAAGCAGTTACAGTAAAACCATTTTCTTTTAACCAAGCATTACGCTGATCAAACCAAGTTTCTTCTAGGCCAGTATTTTTGCGTGGATAGTAATTATGCCAGGCTTCTAAATTCTCAAAGTTAGCATGATTTTCCTGTAATAAGGAAATATCTTCTTCACTAATTGTGCTTGCATTTAGGACAATACCCATCTTTTGCGATAATTCGGCGACCGAGGGCATCGGGATACCGTCATCGATCCGCAATTGTGTCACACCCAGATCAGTCAACTCATGAACTTTGTCCAAACTAATGGACAGCCGTTCTAAAGCTGCTGTTGAGATATCGACTGTTAGTTCAATTCGTAAGCGACGACACTCAGCACCTAACTCACTTAGACGATCTAACAAGACAGCTGGATCATCTTCCGGGAGGTTAAGAGATGTGAAAACACCACTAAATCCAGCCTTTGCCAGTCGATTTATTTTCTTTTTGATTTTTGAAGTAATTGGTGCACTTAAATATATTGAAAAGCCAAACATGACTATTCCTCCGTTAAATTAAAATGACATTTTATAACACTTTTCTATTACAATTATACTCATATCTATGCTTTCTACTAGCTTGATTTTCAAAAAGACAAACATATGTATTGATCAATTTATTAAAATAGCGTATAATGAAGTATTATTGAACAATGGATTAATATATGTCTAAATTTTACAGGTACTAAGAGAGGATATAAAAGTGACTAAGAGTTTAAAAATTTTAGAACTTTTTGCTGGTGTAGGTGGATTTCGTGTTGGCCTAGAACATGCCGATAGTGATTTCTTTAAGACCTATTGGTCAAATCAATTTGAACCAGCAAGAAAGTCGCAAGATGCATTTCAAGTTTATGATTATCACTACCCAGAAACGGATAATATCAATACTGACATCACAAAAATCAAAGATGAAACTTTTGAAAAAATGGATGCAGATTTGATTGTTGGAGGATTTCCATGTCAGGATTATTCTGTTGCTCGTTCTAAAAAGAATGAAATGGGGATTCAAGGGAAAAAAGGTGTCTTATTTTGGGAAATCATTAGAGCTACAAGAATTATCAAGCCTAAGTATCTCATTCTAGAAAATGTTGATCGTCTTTTAAAAGCTCCTTCAAAGCAAAGAGGGCGAGACTTTTCGGTTATGCTCGCCTCTTTCAATCAATTAGGCTATTCGGTTGAATGGCGTGTTATCAACGCAGCTGAATATGGCAGACGTCAACGTCGACGCAGAGTTTATTTCTTTGTTTATCGGAATGATTTACCTTTAGCTGAGCAAATAGATAAGAATTTCGAAAATAATTCATCCTTAGAAGAAGAAAATCGTTATGACGAATACATCTTTAAAAAAGGACTATTTGCACGACAATTCCCTATACAACAAACTCCTTACAAAGGACGCACTGCCTATTATATTTTTCCTGAGGATATTGTTGAAACGTCAAATAATTTTGTCGGAAAAGTGTTCAATACAGGTGTTATGAGACACGGTAGATATTTTACAATAGATACAAAGCCAACCGGAGACGAGAAACCAATTCCATTGAAAGATACACTTCAGGATGAAAATAAAGTAGATGACAGTTTCTATGTAAATGATCCAGAAAAGATTGCCAAATTTGCTTATTTGCGTGGTCCAAAAAAACTAGAAAGAACTAGCTCAGATGGACATAAATATAATTATGCAGAAGGTGGTATGTCACCCTATGAAGACCTTTCATTACCAAGTCGGACTATGCTAACTTCTGAAGGCTCTGTGAATAGATCAACCCATTGGCTAAAAATCAATGATAGATATCGCTTGATCACACCAATCGAAGCTGAGCGTCTACAGGACTTTCCTGATGATTGGACAAAATATAAAATTGTTGATGGCGAAGTAAAAGAAGTTACAGATAGAATGAGAATGTTCTTCATGGGTAACGCCTTGGTAACTACTATTATTGAACGTATCGGTAAAGAAATCACCAAAATCGAAAACTCATTTTAGTGTTTTGTTTCAAAGGTCGTGTTTTAAGTGAAACATCCTAAAAGTTACAATTCAGATAAAAAGACAAGAAAAAGAATGTCTAACGTTCACCTGAAAGGTGGAAAAGCTGAAATGCTTCTTGCTCACTCTTTATGGGATAAAGGGATACGTTATCGGAAGAATTATAAAAAACTACCTGGCTCCCCTGATATTGCAATTACAAAATATAAAATTGCTATTTTTGTTGATGGAGAATTTTGGCATGGTTATGACTGGGAAAATAAAAGGAAACACCTAAAAAGAAACAGAAAATATTGGATTTCAAAAATAGAAGAAAACATGGCACGAGATAGAAGAAATGACAAAATGTTGCAAGATTACGGTTGGATAGTACTACATTTCTGGGAAAAACAGGTTTTAAAAAACACTGAGTATTGTGTCGAATTGATTCTTTTTTACATTCGAAGTAAAATATCAAATTAAAAGATGTACGACAATATATGAATTTTCGGAGATGAAAGTAATGATTTCATCTCCGTTTTTCAAGTCACAAAAAAATTGGCATCGATAGAATATTTTTTCTATCAATACCAAATATTATAAAATTTACATTTTTCAATTAATCAACAAAATCAGCAATCTGCTGCAAAATGAAGCGATTATTTAGCCAAAAACATTGTCTAGTCATCCAGTTATCTGAATAATTTTTTGGCTTATTAATCCAATTTGCTGGAACTGGGAGCCTTTCAGCATTAGGATTATACGCGCTGTAACTACTTTTAGCCGCCCTTGGCCTGACATGAACGATTCTTTGATCACCAGATTTTACAAAATTGTTAGAAACTCTTTTCTGTTTACTATTATACTTAAGTTCTACACCATTTTTAATAGTTTCTATAGTATCAACCCAGACACTCTTAACAGTCTTTTCTAAATAAACTGTAGGCATCGACCAGAACTTTGCTCCCTTAAGTTGATAAACAGAACCTTCTAACTCTTGAAAAACTACAAACAAATATCTAATATCAGTTAAATATTGTCGTAAAGATGAACTCTCCCAACTTTCACCGACTATTTCTTCAAAATCGATATTAGGCAAGGACATACTCTCTTTTACTTTTTTATTAGCAGTTATTCTTATAGACCTTATTGATATATTGTATTCTTTAATTTTTCGTTTCATTTCTTCATCGATATCTGTTTTTAAAATCCGATTTATAACGATTCCATTTGCATTCTTTGGATAATTTCCTGTCTTTGGATTTCTTTTCACATAGAAGTATTCAAATAAATCTTCATTTTTTTTCCCCAAATAAGGGGCAATCTTATTTAAAGTCTCATTCTCAAACTGTTTTTGCTCAGTTATAGTCATTTTTCTGCCCATCTTTCATAAATTCACGCATGAGATTTTTTACTTCATTCTTCTGGTTTTCAGTAAATGCTGGCCTCAACTGAGTACCTTCAATTGCCTGCAGCATCAAATCACGTTTTTCAGCTAAACGATTATAAATTATTTTATCAATTGGCTGTCTTTCACCTTTGACACCAACCAATTCAAAATAATAATAATTAGTTTTTGTACTTGGCTTTAACCCCAAACGATGAATACGATCACGTGACTGCAACATATGTGTTAAATTAAAAGAATATTCTAAATAAATTGCATCATGACTAACATTATGCAGCGAAACAGATTCAGCTAATGTGTGGGGATTAGATATCAACATATCGTATTTTCCACTTTGAAAACCCTGAATTATTTTTTCTCTTTCGACAGGAGGTACGCTTCCATATATTTTAGCAACTTTATAACCTGCATTTTCAACACGAGTAGTAAACTTGTCAATCGTATCCACAAAAATTGCCCACACAACAGGCTTATGTCCCTCACTAATCAACCTAATGGTCTTATTAAGAGCAGCATCAAACTTGGATGACTCTTTTAGAGAATCTATTGCTTCCAATTCATCTGCAGAATAATCAGGCTCATCATACATAACTTCATCATATTCAAAATCTAATGCTTTACCATTTTCGTCTTCGTCACCACCGATATTCGTAAACAAAGCCTTATTAACAGCTCTTTTTAAAAGATAAGGATTTGAGGCCATCTGAATTAGCCTAATATATAATTTAAATGGTTGGTGACCGTATTTTCTCCACAAAATGTTAATAACTCTTTGCTCATTTTGCGTGGCGGTAACTTCTTTAATATGGTCTGGCTCAGCAGGTGGTACATCTAAATCCTTCTTTGTAACTCTCCAAAAAAAAGGATTTAACTTACTATTGATTTCTTTAGCTATTGTAAAATCAGCATTTTGCAATTCTGAGATAGTAAACCCAAAATAGTCACGATACTCTTCTTTATAAAGAAAATGAAGCATATTATAAACATCGACATATCCGTTTGGAATTGGAGTCCCTGTTAAAGCAAGTTTATAATGAGCCAAATCGGCTAAAGGCTGCGCATATTTGGGCCTCTCAGCTGAAACTCCTTTCAATTTATGGATTTCATCAAATACGAGTAATGTTTTTCGATTTATTATATGAGATAAGGGAGTTTCATATTTTTGAAGTGATTCATAATTAACTAATATCAAATTATATTGGTCGGTATTCTTATATATGTCTTCTTCACTAAAACTAGTACTTTGTACATCTAAAACACGCAACTTCCTCTTGTTTCCAAAAACAGCACGAAACTCATCCTTCCAAGCCAAAAAAGAACTTTTAGGGCCAATAACAACTAATTTATCTACCTTCTTCTGTTGTGGAGCAGATAAATAAGCGAAAGTTCCGTAAACCATAGCTGTTTTTCCTGCTCCAGGAACCGAAAAGTTTCCAACACGTTGCATTGTAGCCATATAAAAGCTTACCCATAATTGTGCAGGCCTTAAATGACGTGATATTTCTTGATTAACAATAGACTCGAAATCATGAATATAAGGAGTATATAAATCGGACTTATTTTTAATATTAATTCCCTGCAAAGATAATTTATTGATTTCAAATTTTGAGTCATCAATAAAGTCCCATACTGAATCGGCTACAACAAAATTGAATCCTTCTCTTTTAGCTAAAGATTCAAAAAAAGGAATTATACGTTTTTGAATTTCTTTATATCCAATATCTTTTCTAAAATTCCATAATTCACCATTGATTAGATAGTCCTCTTTGATTTTTCTTAATTTCCTCGTTTTTTTCAAACTAATCTCTAAATTGTCTTGAATGTATAACTGGTTTTTCACCAAATATAGAATAAGACTATCAGGTGTTAATAAATCTTCTTCCACTATGAGTTTCCCCTTATCGTACTTAACAATTTCTTTTTTCACAATATCATTTATTTCTTTAACAAATAACATTCCATCTTTATTATTTCCGTTCCACAAATCTTCGAAAGACTGTTTATAATTTTTTATATAATTTGCTGTATCATTGTCTGTCCAACTTTTTTTCACATCAATATTTTCGTAATTATGTGCAAAAGCATTCTCAGTTTCATTAAGTGATCCAGAGAAATAAACCGAATCATTATTTTTATCTGTCATAATTCCATATTTAGCATGAAAAAGACCATCCGTAGTAAATCCTATTTTTATATCAACTAGTCCAATAGCAATTAAATAGGCTAAATTAGAAAAACTTTTGTTATCTTTTTGAAAAGGCAATTTTTCGTTAATACGACTAATTAATTTTTCCTGTATTCCTCTACGCTCATAACCATCTATCATAGAATCATAGTCTTCCTGAGAAATTTGATTTGAAATAATTAAACGATAATGTCCTTTATTTAAGAATAAAGACTCTAACCCTTTTGAAAAATATACTAAGGATTTAGACGAAAAATACCCAGCGATTCGATCATACGAAATCGATTGTGATAAAACTGGATTATAAAATTCATCCGCAATATCATTAGTAGGAGTTTCATAGCCAGGACATATGTGGATATTTTGTAACATTAAAGCTCATCCTCAATTTCTTTTATGCCTTTCTTTAATTCATTTAATAAACTAAAAATATCATCTTTATCTTTCTCTGATTTTTCCGAAATATAACCCAAGGCTTGTGGATCAGCTTCATGTAAATAGTTAACACATTTTGATAATGCTTTCAACGGTGCTTTTTCTGCTTTCTTTAGCTTACTATTGTCAATTTCAGTTTCAACCGTTTCATTGACTCTATCGACTATATCTTGTGGTACTTGAACAGTATATCGATCAGTGTTATTTTGGGTTTTTTCGCTGTCTTTTTCGCTTATTTCAAATTGTTCTTTAGACCGTGCAGAATCATCAGAGAAATACTCTTCTAAATCATCCATTGTTTGGTCTAATTTATTAGAAACCGAATGTAACTGTCTTGGGTTTTCAATCACACTACGCATATCACGAATCTTACGTGTAGCATCCCCTTTTACTGTAGCCAAGCTAGCAAAAAGAATATCTTTTGCATCATTATAATCATAAGGATCAATTTTCTTACTCTTCAAAATCTTACTTATTTCACGTAAAGGACCATCAAGTTTCTGTTGACGTGCTATATAAAACATATTAGGATGCTGAATATAATCTAGGTAATCTATCATCAGCTGAGCCACAGACATATTATCTCTAACTTTCGATTCTTTTTCATCGACTTCGCGAGCATATTCAGCTGGCGAAAATTCGGCACCTGGAGAAAGTAAATCACGGTATATATCCACTAACCTATCAATAGGGTTATAATCTACTCTCTCTTCTTTTGCATGCTGTAAATTTAATTCTAATGTCTTTATTTCTTTAGTTGAATAAGAATCACTCAAAATAACAGCTTTAATATAATTAAATTCTGCACCTTTTCCTTCACGTTTTAATTGTCTTAAAGCCGTAAAGCGTCTATTTCCGTCGACTAATATTCCATTTTCTAAAACCACAGCTGGCTCCATTTGTCCAAATCTTTCGATATTTGCCTTTGTTTTTTTTAAAGATTCAGGATTGGAGTTTTTTATAAACCCCTCTACAACTTCATTGAATTTTTCCGTTTCTTCTGGCAAAATTTCATTTTCATACTCAGATATCCAAGTTGCAATACGTCCATTTTGACGATTATATTTTAACTTTTCCAAAGGAATCTTTACAACAGCAAAGAGCTTTAAAGCACCCTTTATAGTAAGATTCTTAGTTTCTTCAGTTAACTCAAAATCACTTTCTTTAATCATAATTAGCACTCCTTATATTTTATATATTTCTTGATACATCATTTGTTTATTAGGATAAACTTTTCTCATTTCTGACGAATAAACATAACTACTTTGCTTTAACTTTTCAATCACTTTTGATTTAGTAATTACAAGTCCATATTTCAAATTAAGCTCGTCTATAAAATCATCAATATCTTTAGGGTTCGTTCCTAATTCATATTCTATAAACTTGATTAATGTTGGATTTTCAACATCACAATTATCTGTATTTATAAAAATATAACTATTTGCTTGAATAGTCCTTACTAAAGGGCTAGTGAAAATTAGTCGCTCATAAAACAAAGAATCAAAACAAGTTTCTTCCACAAATCCACTAGTAAAGCCTTGGTTCAACAAATACTGCCAGGTATAAAACATATCCGATTTGCTAAATGAAACAACTTCATCTATAAAAGCTAATATATCATTCTTAACAAAACCACTCTTTTCGAATTTTTTTATTGTCATATAGCGATTATAATCAATTCTAATTAAATCATGTGATAACTCAAATTGGTATGCTTTAAAATCCGCCGATCTGCTATGGAAATCTTTAATTGAGTCTGTAAAAATATAATCATTAACTAACCAAAGAGCCCTAAACGCTTCATCTTGATTACTATACTTTTTCTTTATAATGGTATTACCTCTATCATAATACCCTAATCTATCAATCAACTGAGGTGATAGAATGACATTTTGATTAATTTTATTCAATTTTTTCTTTACTTGCTCGAAATTATAGATTGGTTCACAAACCACTTTCATTGCTTTTATATAAAAATCAGCATTTTGAGGTAAAGGAACATTTAACACAATATTTTTCTCATAAATGAAAGAGGCAAATTTCTTACTAAGATATGCTAGTGTAGAACCCTTATGTAAATAGAAATTATTATATAAATAGTTAACTACAACTTTCAAAGGCTCACCATCAAATTGCAACAAAATATCTTTATAAAATTTATCTTTACTTTTTTTATCGTTTTGTATATTCCCTATATAAACTTGAGATTGCCTAACAATGTCATTTAAACGGCCAAAATATTTATATCCTATTTTTTTTAAAACATTTGCTAATTCTGCTTCATTCTTTATGTCTAATAATCGCATTAAATCAGGGTCAAGCTCGAAAAAATATCTAATCCCGTAGATACCGTCAGAAACATTGAAAAGGTCATTCAGATTCGTAACATATTCCATAAGTTCTTCAACATCATATTTATAATATCTAAATTTTCCCTTTACGCTATGGATGACATTTTCTCTTTTTGATAAACGACCTGATAAGGCCCGATTTGAAATCTTTTTTTCAGCTGAGTAATCATACTTAGAAAAAAATCTTTCCATATCTTGTTGCAACTTATCTACTGTATATTCTTTTCTATTACAAAACAATATTTCATCAATTACACTGTTAACATCTAAGGACACAACGTCATTATTGTGATTAATAAATTTGTTTCGTTCACCTAATTTTTTTGTAATTGTTTGCGGTGCTACCTTATTCATATATAATAGATATTGCTCAAACGGTTTCCTGTCCACCTTACTTTTATCTGCCAATCTAATAAATCTAAAAAGAGAAATTGGTTGCCGAATATACTCGGTGAATTCTTTTTCAGTAATGTCGTAATCCAACACGATTCGTTTTACCTTCTCAACGTCATTAAAAGTTGGTAAAATGCTTATTATTTTAGATTCAATTTGACGCACTCGTTCTCTTGTAATGCCTTCAATTTCTCCAACTTCTTGCAAAGTCATCCCAGACATACGATTTAATAAGATATACTTATGTTTAAAATTTAATTCCAAAAAATCCATTAGGTTACTTGGTATACTTTCAACATTAAGCCATTTTAAATCTCGCTTTTTCTTATTTATATTCTTTTTTTTATAATATGTTTTCTTGACTTCCATACATTATTCCCCTTAAAAAGAAAATATATACTTTTATTTTACCATATCACTATAAATATTTTTGGTCATCCTTTATTTGATTATACCGCTTTAAATAGTTACCCATAATAAAAAACCGTAACTATCAACACAACAGCTACGGTTATAAACTATTCTCTGAATAATTCATACTTTGTTTTAAAAGAGTTCTTCTTCTCTTTTAGTATTTAATTAATTTAAAATTACTTGGCTATACTTGTTTTTGCTTTTTGAGCTGTTTTTAAGGAAACATCACTAGTTTGTTGCAGCTAAAAGAGTAAACTACCCCCTTGGTCGTACTCAAATTTTTTAAAATGGACTTTTTAATTACTACTAAGTTGAAATTCTTGGGTCCTAAACAATGTTTGCCAATATAAATCATCAAAAACATTGGTACTAGAAAGATGCAGCCATAATTTACATGCATGTTGGTTGACTCTGCCGGCCAAATGAAAGGGCTTAAAACGTAAAGTGGCACTCGTTGCGTTCCCTAATTCAGCTGAGAAAACCAGTTTTTTCATGGCTTGAACTAAATTATAAGCTACACCGGCTGGTAACATTCTAAACCGGTTAGCCGTAAAACTGGAACTGTCTGTTTTATCAAAAACAAAGACGCTTTTTGCTTCTTTAATCAGATCCTCCATGGCTCCACGTTGGCGATAGAGTTCAAAGATGTCGCTGGCGAAAGCCAGTTCCAAATTAGTCACGATAAACCCGTGCTTAAAGAGTAGCTCGCCAGCTGGACGAGTTGATTTGACAATTGGGGACTAAAATTAGACCAGCATCGTTAGATAAATTACCACCATTATTAGAAATTACCAGATTTTTGTTGAAGTTAACGGTTTGTTGTTGTAAAGCCGAAGTATGGAGCACTCCTCTTCTATGATGATTTTTGTCGACTTAACCATAGCACAGAATGTGCTCTTTTTGTATACCCTAATTTACCCCCCAAAAAGTGCGATTTAAATCATATAAAAACAGTGTGCTAACAAGCAAAGAAAGAAATATTTTTAAAAGCATGAATTATTCAGGCCTTTAGTTATTTAATAAATGCGTTCTCCTTTACAAATCACTTCGTTGATAGAATCTTAGAATTAATACTTAGATTCTGTGCTATATTAAGAACTAGCGAGTGGTTACACACTTTGACCAACCTACTTTATGATAAGGTGTTTCACTGTAAACGGATATACGTCGCTTAACCGTGTTCGTATTTCCGAGCACGGTTTTTCTTTATTAATAAATAAAGCCAAGTGACGTTAAACTCGAGGAATTTATGAAAAAACATTGAAGATGAATTACGGACAGTTTTATTGCAAGATTATAGATTTAAAAAGCCATTGTTAGAACAGGAATCACTGATAAAATCAGCCACTAATGATCCTCAACTAAAAGAACGCATCACAAACATCCAAGCTAGACGTCAAATCGATAAGCTTAAATAAGCGCTTGAAAAGTATCCAAATGTTAACAAGGACCAGCAGATGTTGATTAAAGAAGTCTTGAAAATGTAAGCTGGATGTTTGATAAATACTGTTTAGTTGCAGATGACTAGCAGAAATCTGCCTACTTGACCGTTCCAAATAATTTATAGAAAGAAGTTTTATGATGAATAATTTACTAACTGGCTATGGGAACTGTCCCTTACCTGCACCTGTCTACCGTTTGAAAAACAATAACCAAATTTACGCAGTTGAAACGGAACTGTCGAAAAACTTAGAAAAATACGTAGGGCTCGACGATGATATTGATACTAATTCAAACAAAAGTGCTTATCTGGAAGAAGAAATAGATGGCTTACAAACTGATGCTTTTGTCTTATATGGTTCCTTTTATTATCTCAAAGGACAAAATGACCCAGCTTCACAGACAACATATTTAGCACAAGAGTTAAATCAGCAGTACTATATTGGTGGACCTGCGATTCATCCAGAAGAAATGGATTTTTCCATTTTGATGACTGCCCCCTACTATGCTGAAGGACGTGATTTTTACAAATATTTTGAAAAAGTCGATTACCAAAAATACTTGCAAAAGTATCAAGCTAATACACAAGGAAACTAATATATAAGCCCGGTAACAGATATTATAGTTTTGAGCCCGTTATGACTCTTCTAGCGGGTTACATATCGAATCTAAGATTTAGGGGGAAAAACAGTGAAACATAATTTAAAACTGGGGTTGTCATTTTTATTGTTGTTGACCAGCTGGCTCATTCTGCCACAAATGGTGCAGGCTCAAGATCCACCCACACACGGTAACGTTTCAACTCATATCTATCAGGATCGTGATTTCTTTAGCCAAGCTCAAATTGATAATTTAGAAAAGCAAAATGATAAGTTGGCCGACAGCAAACAGCGTCAAATTACAAAAATATTTATCTTAAGTCCTAAAAAGCTGGGAGATGATTTTGAGCTTGCAGAAGACTATATGTATAAAAACGATTTTGGCGATATTGAAAATCCTGCTGGAAATATGCAAGAAAAAATCGTTAAGAAAAAAAGTACTGACAGTTCAGGAGGTTATAAAGGTTTAGGAACAGAACAATCCATTAGAAAATATGAGAACATTTTAGTCTTTGTCCCAGAAAAAAATTCACTAACTTTTGCGCCCAGCAGCTTTACATTTGGAAGGTATGATAAGTTAAACTGGAAAAAATTAACTTTTGGTCATAAACATCAACTAAATAATTCAACTTCCAGTCAGGCTAAGGGTGTCTTTAAAATCGCGACTAGGATCAATAAGCAACAGTTAAAATTAAGCCAACGAGGTAAACCTGCTAGAAATGGACGTCCATGGGTTGAATTTCTGGAAAAATTTGCTACTGCTTTGCTATTTACTATTCCTTTGATGTTAATTTGGGCTTACCTACGATTTGGTTCTAGATCAACCGGTACTTCTAGCAATGATATGGGCTGGTATGATGGCTGGGTAGAACGTGGTTATTACGATTACATGTATGATCATTACCACGACGATTACCATGACGATCACCAAGATGACTGGCATGATGATCCATATTAAAGGGAGGAGATTATCATTTTATTAGCAAAAATTATTTTAGTGATCGCATTTTTCAGCTGGGTCATCGTTGCAATTTCATTTCGCGGTGAGGCTAGTGTTTTACAAGACGAAGAAAATCATCGCGACAGGAAATTGAAAAATATGTCCAATCAAAAGTTTATTATGCTCCATCGTCGTGTTCACGAGAAAAGCAAGTTAATGTGGTGGTTGATCTTGATCATTGCTCTTGCACTTACCTTCACCTGGGATGACTTTTAGTTCCAATATAGCAGACAAATACATTTTATGCATAATTTCAGTCTATTTTTCCTCCAACAATTTACCGTTCGCTCAGCAACTAGCCAAAAATACCGTTAAATTGCAGAAACTAAGTTCTAGCAATCTAACGGTATTTTTAATATATTCAGATACCATATTTATGACGTTTTTAAACAAGGATTTAAAAAAATGGCAGAAATGTGGCTAATACTAAACTCATACCCAAGATTTTCTTATTATTAAACTCAACCGGAATTGATGTCATAATTTGTATTATGCCGATAACAGGATAACTTTCATCACCCATTAAAAATACAAGTTTTGTTTCTCATTTACCGATTGATTTACAAAATATAGAAGAATACTATCACTTAAAAGACTTAAAATTTTGTACTAAATATTAAATTGTCAGGAACTAGCACACACGTATTTTATCTATATTTTTGTAGAGAAACTACGGGTAAATTTTAAAAAAGTGCTGATTAATGGACTATACCTTTTATTTTGTACAATTTTTTTTGCTATAATTTTTGTGATAAAGTAATCAACGGTTGTATTTGAATTTTATAGTTCGAATTAAAAAATAAATTTAAATACGTTTGGCAAAATTGACACATAAATTATCTAAAGGAGGTATAAAAACTAAAAAGTGCTAACTTTTCAGCCTTCAGAGCGATTAGCGTAGAAAATAATAAGTACAAAAATGAATTTTGTTTTGCAATAAGAAACATATCTAGACTTTTTTCTAAAGTCTTGAAGAAACTTAAATTAACTTTTATACAATATGTGACTCTATTGATCTTATAGAAAGAAAAAATTCCATGCAAATGAATAAGGTCACTCAATATTTGCAACTAGATTATGTTACAATTTCTCCTCTCTTTAAAAGGATGGAAAAAATGGTTGATTTAGGCGAAAATGTTTTCCAAACGATAAACGAAAATATATTGAACTAACTGAAAAAGGTACAAAAAATAACCAATAACTAAATTAAAGAATATTTAAATTCTGTTAATAAAACAAACGTTGAATTTAAAAATGAACTACAAGTAATATACAAAGTTAACGATGCCAATGGTTATCTAGGAGACTTATTTTAATAAAACCCGTAATAGTGAAACTTATTAAATAAAAGACTATTTACATAGTAACCACATATTATAAAAGGAAAGATGACAGAGAACACTAATGAAATTGAATAAAAAGAAAATAGCTCTTTTGAAAAAAGTGGCTTCCAGACAAATCGGTATGAAGGAAATTGAAGAAGATCACTTACTTAAAAAAATTATTTCTAAGCAAGAGCTTGTTATGTATTCCCAACGTTTTAGTCAACGTACCGGTCAATACTACATTTCGAACCTTCAATTAACTGAAAAAGGAAAATCTGAGTTAATGCTCGCTCTGCGTACTAACCGAAAAAATGAAAAGCGTCCGTTAAAGTTAATAATCTTTACGGAAGGGATACTTTTAGGGGTCATATTCAGTTTTTTCTTATTAGGCTAAATATAATAATGGAAAAATTAAGTATCCCCAATATATTATCTCTATCAAAAGATATCTTTTGAATCTGCTGATCAATGATAATAAATTTTAAAACTTAAGGAGTAAAAATGAATTTAGATGCACACCAAGTCAATATACTACAGAAAATCGAGATGGGGAAAATCGACCCTTCTGAAGCTTATTCTAACAACCTTTTATCTGATATGATCTTTCAAAAAAATTATATCAGTTATTCTTTATATTCTGACCTGCTAACTGGTCGATATCAGATAAAAAATCTTTGTTTAACTCAAAAAGGAAAAGTTGAACTAGCATTAGCTTTAGAACAACAAAAAGAGATCGACAACAACAATACCAAGATCATAGTCCTCTTGATCGGTCTGATAATTGGTATCATTACCGGAAATTTGATCCAGTGAATAAACGCAAATAAAAAGAATACGAGGAGATACCTTTATGCTCAATAATAACCTCAAAAAGATAATTATCAATACAATTTGTGTCTTGGTCACAATTGATGCATGGCTGCTCAACACTAATTACATATTGTATGCCGTTTGTATAGCTTTTGTTTTGCAATTTGTTTTAGAAAAAATCTATATCGTAAGTGACTAACGGCTACTACTTTATAAAAAGAGCTGGCATAACTTTACAAATCATAAGAAGTTAAGCTAGCTGATCATACAGTATTAAAAATGGTTGACTCACCGATTAATTTTGATGAGTCAACCATTTTCTTATATATATGTCTCCCTTTATTTTTAGATATTTAAGCTCTAAACCTTAGAATTATTCGTGATTTACATGACAACCCGGATGCATTTTATTAGCCAATACCTGCTTTCATTACATTCGTCCCTACTATCTACTAAATCTAAAATGTTCCTGCTGACTTGGTAAATAAATTAACGTAATCCACCTCAACATCAATATACCCAGTATAATTACCCCTGGGAATTTTAGCAGTGGGAGTAAAGTTCCATGCACCATAATTTGTTTGCCATCTTTTCCGGCTTTGGGATGGTATGAATACTGTGCTTTCTTTATAAAACTCAGCTGTTTCTGACTGAGTCTTATCATCATGCACAAGTGTATTTAAATTTTTTAAATAAGGCTTACCTAGATCAACAGTAAGCAAATATTTTGGATTTATTAACATGGCGAATGCCAACATTCATAATAATTTGCTAAGTAAAAAATTGTGCACCATTGAAAAATGCTTGCATTAAGTCGTGATTGAATGTATGGTGAAGTTGCACGGATGTACCTTTACTGTGTAACCATGAGAGCAAAAGAACTATCACAATTATCAACCTTTTTGCGATAGTTCTTTTGCTCTTTAAGTATGAGTTTTTAGAAAATTTGGCTATTTAAATATTGGTTCAGTCTTTCTCTGGTATAATCGTTCATTCTAATAAAACCAATCCCCTGGCTCTTACATAAAGCAGCGTTACCCCAACTTTGGGGATCTTGAAGATCAACATGATTAAAACCAGGTAGATCACTAAACTTGATTGCAAACATATTAGCTGAGATCCCCATGGAATGTGTCACCTCGGCTATCGGTCTAAAATTATTTTCTAGGACTGTATCACCAATTTCACGGCAATGTTGTAATAAGTTATCATATTCATTCATGTAAAAACACCTTTCACTTGAGATTCTTTTGTTCTTGTAAAAAATAATTTAGTGGTAAAAAAGGAGCTGGGACATAACTAGCTGTGTGATTCTAAAAGGGCCATCGATTTAACCCATTAAATATGGATAGATCGATGGCCCTTAAACGCGTTCCAAAAGACTGAAGCCTCACTGTAACAACGATTGCATTTATTCTAGTTCTTCGCTTTGCTACGCCCCAAAATAACGCAATCATCGTTACAAATCGGCTTCAAAACATCTTTTGTCTCACTCTTTTTTGTATAAAATTTAGCAAAAAAATCTTTTGAACGAAGCAAATAATAACTTAAACTCTAATTGTGTTGTGATGTTAAAAGAAGCTATTAGTTTGTACATCATAAAAATAACCTCCACTTAAAACCGAGCAGGGTGAATCGTTTAGAAGTTTTGCAGACTTTTGATTCACACAGTTCGACTACTTAAACGAGTTTGGTAAAAAAATCAGTGAATTAACGCATAACTAACACAGAAATTGGCGCATATTTGGCCATGTAAGCTGCTTCGCTCCCGAACCGACGCGCAACACCTGGCTTATCAAAGGAACCAATGATCAACAGATCTGGTTTAATATGCGGAATAACATCGTTAACGATCGTTCTACCCGGTTTTCCTTCAGCAACCACCGTCTGAACTTTTGTCACGCCCGCTTCTTTTGCTTCCTTTTCATATTCAAGCACGTGCTTTTCTAGCGCTTCTCTTTCACCATGAATATAATCGTCATCAAGCGCTTGGTAAACATTCATTTCATTACTTTCTAACACAGAAACAATAAACAATTCTGCGTCATTTTCCTTGGCATAATCAATTGCATAATGGAAAGCAAGCTGTGCGTCATGTGAATCATCAGTTCCGACTAAAACACGCGTAAATTTTGTTTGTTTTTCAGCCATGATCATTGTCCTCCTTGATTCCGTTCCTGTTCTAGAGCTTCTTTTTGCGCTAAACGTTTATCTCCACGATATAAATCAGTGATTGTCCAAATCAACAAAGCGATAATTAAAACAATAATGACATAAGCAATATTATCAGCAGTAGAAATTTGAGCAGCAGTCGGGTTATCACCATAGAAAGCTTCAATTGATCCCGGCAAACCAATCATATTCAAGTAAGTTAAGCCAATGACAGAGCCCCAACCTAAGATATTGACCCAAAGTGAATTCTTAAAACGTGAACCCATTTCTGTTTTACTATTAGTTAACATTAACAAAGGCAACATTGAAAATGGCAAGGCAAAGGCTAAGAAAACCTGTGAGTTGTTCATTAAGTTGTTGATAGCAACGTGTTGTCTAACTTCACTTTGACCACTAGTCGAGAGAACGGCAATTAAAACTGGAATGACCGAAATCAAACGTGTAACTAAACGACGTGCCCACAAAGGCATTTTCATGTGGATAAAACCTTCCATGATAACTTGTCCTGTTAGAGTACCCGTAATAGTTGAATTTTGACCTGAAGCTAGTAAAGCAACCGCAAAAAGTGTTGATAAGACCCCAGATTTAGCCACAGCGATCAAAACACCGTTACTTAGTTTTGAAGTATCGGAAAGAGCTGTATACAAACCAAAGAATGAAGGATCTTCTACTGTCCCGGATTTGAAAACTGCAACACCCATGACCAAAAGCAAAGCATTAACAACAAAGGCTAACGATAATTGAATATTAGAATCCCAAGTCGAGAATTTAACTGTCCGAGCAACGTCTTCTTGATCGTTATGATCAATTTTACGAGTTTGCGAAATAGCAGAATGCAAGTACAAATTATGCGGCATAACAGTAGCACCGATAATACCCAAAGCACCTGAAATAGGTGTCATACCTTGAATGTCAGGTGATGAAGCAAATGTTTTACCCGTTGGCACTAAACCTTTAAACATCTCACCCCATGCAGGATCAGACAAAGCTACTTGATAAATAAAAACAGCTAAAATAACTAAAATTAAACAAACAACGATCGCTTCGATTTTCCGAAAGCCGATTTTAGTTAATAAGAGCAATAATAAAACATCCAATACAGTCAAGAAAACGGCAATCACTAACGGAATATTAAACAGCAGGTAAAGTGCGATCGCACCCCCAATAACTTCAGCAATATCTGTCGCCATAATAGCTAATTCTGTCATGATCCACAAAATAATACCTAAAGTTTTACCAGTCCGCGCTCTAGTTGCCTGCGCTAGATCCATTTGACTTACAATGCCCAGTTTAGCAGCCATATATTGTAACAACATGGCAATCAAACTCGACATCAAAATCACTGACATTAGCAGGTAAGAGAAGTTTTGCCCACCAGTAATAGAAGTTGACCAATTACCGGGATCCATATACCCGACAGCCACTAAAGCACCTGGTCCAGAATACATAAATAATGTTTTCCAGAATCCTTTGCCTTTAGGTACTTCGACCGTACCATTTATTTCCTCTAAGGAAGGTCCATTAGCATAATGGATCAAATGTTGTTTATGAGTCTTGGATTCATTTTGGCTCAATGAAAAAACCACCTTTCTTTTTAAACCACGTCTATTGTACAATAGTTTTGTACATATTGAAACATATATTTTGGGTAACTGAAGAATGGAAGGAGAATATTTTGAAATGCGAACAATAGAAGATACTTATTTACGTGCTATTTTTGAAGGGAGTTATTTAAAGGGAGGTATCGCTAACAAACAATTATCGGAACTGTTAAAAGTTACTCCTGCTTCCACCACCGAGTTTACCCAAAAGCTGCGTGAACGGGGATTAGTTAAAGGGAAAAAGTATGGCAAAGTTTTTTTAAGTGAAAAGGGACAACAAAAAGCGCAGCAAATTATGCAAAAGTTTCGTTTATGTGAAGTTTTATTGGAAAGACATTTTGATTTATCCTTATCAGAAGTAGTCCAACAAGCATGGTTACTAGCTGATTTTTCTAGTGAAATGCTACTGCAAGAAATAAATTATAAGTTAGGAAAACCAGAGAAAACTTTTTCCGGTTCGGAAGTTCAAAACCCAGAAATTTTTAACTCTAATTTGGATCTGTTAAGCAATACCAAAGCAGGAAAAGTAGTTACCCTAAGAGAATATTACGGGAGTGAAAATATGATCCATTATTTTTCTGAGCTTAATTTAGCCTTAAATACAAAATTAACAGTGGAAAACTATGATCACGATTTTAATGTTTTCATGTTGCTTACGCCCAAAGGTAAACATATCATGGTCAGCAAAGAAATCGCTAATTTCATTTACGTCGAACCACAACAAAGTAAAACAATAAGCTAAATGCCTATCACTTTTTAACGATAAAAACACCGCAATAGAAAGCATGTTCGTGGGGCCGATCAATTATTAGCGGATTTGATCTGTAATCGAAAAAATGTAGAAAATTGTGCTATTATCTTCCAAATTTATGATAAACAATCAAATTTGTATATTTAACATCTTGAAGCTTTGAATATCTATTGTATTTTAAAACACCATTTGCCTAATAGAAATTGTTTCTACTAAGCAAATGGTGTTATTAGTATCTATTCACTAATGTGTTTATCATTAGTCTTGTTCAACATGATTGCGGCTTAAAAGTGTGACATCTAAACCGACGTTTTATTAATAACGTCACTCTTTACATCCACGTTGTGGGAATTTGAAATCAATATAACCAATACACTACAAACGATCCCACCAAGAGACAATAATGTATCAAACCACATGATATAGTGAATACTGGTTTTGGCCAACATCCCAGTAATAACTGGGATCGAAAAAGAAGCTAACGCACTGGCAGTATAATAGATACCAGTAACTCTGCCACGAAAGTTCGGAAAAATATCACTCATAATTGTTAAACCGATCTGCATAACCCCGCTCGCAGCTGAACAGCCTATAATAAAAGAACCACAAATCATTACTATATGGTTAGGAAACATGGACATTATCAACAACGTCAAAAAAGAAATAACCGTATCGAAGAACATAAACCAAATGGGTTTGACCCAGCGATTAACTAATACTGCAGTTAAAATGACACCTAAAATTGAACCAATACTATATATACTAACAAGCATTCGAGCATGAACAATATTAAGATCAACTACACTAATACCATACTGAGTTAACCACTGGCTAATTATATAAAAAGTTGCCATCGAAATATAGCCAAAAACCGTTAAAATAACGCCTAATATTATCTTAGTTGGACTGTTAATTTTATGCTTATCCTTTTTAGGATCTACATATTTTATTTTACTTTTTTCAACTTGTTCCTCTTTTTCAATATTAGGAAACTGCCTATTTTTCATAAAGATCAAGTTAATAAGCAGTGTAAGTGCACAAAAAATAAATGACCAACCATACCAGAAAGAAAATTTTTCCAACAAAGCCACAAAAATAGGTAAAACTAACTCTCCAATCGAGGCAAATGCTTTTATTAGTATGCTAAAGCTAGCCTTATTTTCTGGATATAATTCCATTAATGCTGGATAGGTTCCTGAGTCTAGAAACGAATTAGCCATTCCAGCCAAAACACCGAAAAAATAAGCCGTATAAATTGATCTTGAAACAATGATCCCGGTAAAGAAAAGAAGATAGGTTATTATGCCAATATTAATAAACAGTTTGCGCCCTAATTTGTCAGACAAATCACCAGATACATACAAAACAAGTAATCGTCCAATACCTAAAGAAGAAATAATATATGAAACACCATCATTGCCTACTCCCCATTGTTTTCCTAAAAATGTCATATTTTGAGCTAAAATAACTATGCCTATACCATGAATAAAATAGTTGAAATATAAACTACAAGTTGTTTTAACTCTTTCTTTTTTTAACATTTTTTAAATCACCACCTGTGCATTATTTGAATTAAGTAACAAAGTACAAATGATAAAATTAAAACGATAAATAAATTATAGTTCAACGTTTCACAACATACAATATGATAATCAAAAATAATCACCCACGTCAATGAACTATAACTAAATTCATTTACATAGGTGATTTAATATCCAAAATACTACACTAAATTAGTCATGAGTCAGCTTAAATACATCCAACAGATCAAATAACTGTTTTGACTCAATTTGCCCTGGGGCAGAAGATTGTCCTACAGTACCAAAGGTTAAACACGAACCAAAAATTTCTCCAGAAACTCGAGAGATTTTACCAATGTCACCCATTGACATTGTTATCAAAGGTATGCTCAAAGCACTTTTAGCTTCATCAGTAGCTTCTAAAAGCTTTAAGACGTCGGTTGAATTATTAGGCATAGTCGCTATTTTAGCAATATCTGCGCCCAATTTCTCCATTAGGGATAATCTATGGACGATTTCTTCTTTTGAATCTGTTTTTTCAAAATTATGATTACTCATTATTATCTTTATATTTTCTTTTTTGGCAAGGCTTATAAGATTTTTTAATGTATCTTGATCATGTTTTAGTTCTAGATCCATTAGATCAGCCAGGTGATTTATAACAACATTCCTACAAATTTGAAAATAGTCTTTATCACTATTTAAGGTATAGTTACCACCCTCGTTAACCGTTCTAAAGGTTGCTAAAACGGGTAAATCGGGCAGATTCTGTCTTAACTTTACACTTGCCTGTTTTAATGACTGCTCATCTTCAACATTTTGAAAACTGTCTAATCTCCATTCAACTAAATCGGCATTTTCCCCGTTAATCTGTTTTGCTTGGTCGATTAAATCGTCTTCAGTTTTTGCGGTCAAGGGAACAGCAACTTTCGGACGCCCACTTCCAAATTCAACATTTTTAACTTTAACAACATCTTTTTTACTCTTTTGCAAATATGAAAAAATCTTATTAGCTGCAAAATAACCAGAAGAAAAACTCCACGTATTCATCATACTTGGCATTGAATCATGACCATTTGCTCCACCAACAACTTCTCCAACGCACCAAATATTTGGGATCGTTTTATTATTTTTTCTTTGAAGTTGTAACTCTGAAGTCGTTACTAATCCACCTAAAGTTGTTGCGAAACGATCACGTTGTTCAACCACATAATATTCTTCACCTTCATAACTATGCAGCCAATGTGCACTACGATCAAATTCAGTATCCTTTCCACGCTTAACCGCCTTTTCATATGAGTGCATGGTTTCCTGCAAATTATCAAAGTTAATCCCTGCTTTTTGGCAAACGTGAGCCAAGCTTCCCTTCACAAAAACTGGTGCTTTCTCACCCTCATTTTTAAAATATCCTTCTATTTCATCGGGAGAAAAGTCATGTAAGATCAACAAATTATAAAAGCTTTCCCAGGTTCGTTTATCCATGATCAAAAAGGCAATTTTGTCTGGTTGTTTTAAAACGGCATTCCGAAATTTTGCATAAACATCAGATTCATTAACGATTCTTTTTCCATCACTATTAACATATATTGCTCCCATATCCGTAGCTTTTTTAGAAGCGTAGGTTGTTAGTTTAGCAATTCCAGGTTCAACTTCTACACCGTGCGGGTAAATTTTATACCAGCCTATGTTAGTTGATTTTGGATCGAGAGGCTTGAGAAATTCATACGCATCACCTGTCGAAGTCTGAGGTCCATAATAATCTATCCCTTGGCTTTCTTCGCCCCTCATTTTCTGATTAGCACCGTACCCACCTGTAGCAATAATTACTGCAGGTGCATTAACAGTCAAACTACCACTACGACTCTCTGCTTTTACACCTGTAACTTGTTGATCTTCATCCATTAATATCTCTTCAACACGTGCATCCAGGTAGATTTTTCCACCTTTTTTCTTGAAAGCATTAGACACTTTTTGAATAAACTCAAAACTACTAGAAGATGGTAATTCTACTTGACGTTGTACTGAGTGCTCAGGAGTTTGCGTTTGTGCTTTCTGATAAGGTAGATCCGCAAAACCACTAATGAAGTCAATAGCCGAACCAATGTTTTCTGTCATCAATTTAGTAAGTCTACTATCATTTGTATTTAAGCATTCATCAGCAACATCTGAAGCTAAAAGTTCAGGTGAATCTTTGTTAGAATCGTTTCCAAAAATGGCCTGAGCTTTTTTAGAATTTGTTGCTGTGACGTTCGATCCATTTAATATAGTCGCGCCACCTAAATATCCATTTTTCTCCAACAAAACAACTCTTTTACCTAAATCAAGCATACGGCAAGCCGCAACTAAACCAGCACCTCCGCTGCCAATAACAACTACATCTGAATTTATCTTTTGATTTTCTTTACTAGATATTTTTGATTTACTATCTAATTTAATACCGGCATTTTCTACTGCATTTTCCCCAGAATCTAAAATAGCTTGACTCATAACAGTAGCGCCACTTATCGCATCCACTTGGAAACTTTGGTTATCTAATATACTATCTCGCAGATTATCAAAAACCTGCTTAAAGATCCCTGGTGTTTCTGTATGTTTGGTAACTTCAATATCCTCTAGGGAATTATTATTTAGTTTTAATACAAAATCAATCGGACCATTATGTCCCAAAGCTCTTACATTTATTTTCTTCATAACTAAAAGTGCCCCTTTCGACTTAATTAACTATGATAATTTTTTCACATTTATAATTTCATGGTACGGCGATAATTTTCTTTTTTCCAATAGGTGTTTATAATTATATATTAGATGTTGACTATGTAACACCAAAATTCAGTAAGCAAAGGAAGCTCAAAGATGAATTTATCGCAATTATATTATTTTGTTAGCCTTGCAAAAACAGAACAAATGAAAAAAACTGCAGAAGACTTGTTTGTTTCTCAGCCCTCCTTAAGTCAAGGAATTCACAATTTAGAAAACGAGATCGGCGTCCAGCTTTTTGATCGTATTGGACGCCGTATAAAACTTAACCGATACGGACAAGCCTTTTATGATTATATAAACCCCGCGGTTAACAACATTGACCAGGCTAAAAAGATTGTTCGATCCATGTCAGATTTAGATACAGGTGAAATCAATATCGGTTTTATTTACTCTTTAGGAAGTAAATTCATTCCTGCAATAATTTCAAGTTATCTTCAAAAAAGCCAAGTATCTTTTAAATGCTCACAAAAAGACACTTCAACTCTTATGAAAGATTTACAGGAAGGAAAATTCGACATTATATTTTCTACAGGTGATCCTCGATGGAAAAATAATGAGCTTTTTCCGATTTATAAACAAAAGGTCAAATTTATAGTTGGTATGAATCATCCTTTATCCAATAAAAATAAAGTTGAATTAAAAGATATTCAAAAAAGCGGCATTATTACATTCAGTAAAAAAAGCTGTTTCCGTCCACTTGTTGATAATTATTTTAATGAAAAAGACTTAATACCGCACGTTACATTTAATGTCTTAGATGACTCAACATTATGTAGTTTAGTAGAACAAAACTTAGGAATTGGCATAATTCCTGAATCTGACATTTTAACAAGATACAACGTAAAAACACTTTCGATGAAAGAAGAGTCCTTTTCACAAGTCCTTTATATGGCACAAAACACTGACTCTTACAAACCAGAATTAATTCAAAATTTTACTAATTATGTCAAAAATAATGCAACAGATTTTGCTAAACTGATTTAAAAGCAATAAGATGTGTAACCATTTCACACAATCTAAAAACTTATTATCCAATTTTTTCTAATGCGTTTTACAATTCAAAAAATATTTTGTTAATTTATTATTTATTATTTGTGTGCTAAAAGATAAATATTTATTTTTCATCAAAAAAATGATTTTATTTTCTTCAGTTTTGGTATTCCTTTTACTAATTCATCACGTTTTATAGGCTATGCCTATTCTTTCAAAGGATTTACCTTATTTATTCTATAATAAGACTGTGCTAACATCGTTAGTGAATTAAGTAACAATGTTAGCAAAAAAAAGGAGTGCTTTTTTATGTCTTTAAAACAGTTAGATGGTCATACGATATTAATTGGCTTAATGGCCTACCCAATTCGCCATTCAATGTCACCTACAATGCACAATCATGCATTTGAAAAACTAGGGTTAAACTTTGCTTACCTTGCATTTGAAATCACAAATGATAAACTTCCTAAAGCCATAGAAGCAATCAAAACTTTAGATATGCGTGGTTCTAATGTTTCAATGCCTAATAATCAAAAGGTGATACCATATTTAGACAAACTTGACCCAGCAACTGAAATGATAGGTGCTGTTAATACTATCGTAAATGATGATGGCGTTTTAACAGGCTACACCACTGACGGTACCGGTATGATCAAATCATTAGATGATGAAGGAATTGACATTCGTGGTAAAAAGATGACATTAGCTGGTGCTGGCGGTGCTGGGACAGCCATTGCCATTCAGTGTGCTTTAGATGGCGTTAAAGAGATCTCTATCTTTAACCGTGATGATGAATTTTTCCAACAGGCAAAACGTAACGTTGAACTAATTAATGAAAAAACGGATTGTAAAGCAACCTTACATCGTTTAGAAGATAAAGAAGATTTCAAAAATGAAATTAATAGCGCTTATATTTATGCGGATGCCACTAGTGTAGGGATGAAACCTTTGGAAGACCAAAGTTTAGTTAATGATCCTTCATGGTTGCGTAAAGATTTAGTTGTCTTTGATACGGTTTATGCACCACGGACGACCAAATTAATGGAAGTAGCTCAAAAAGCCGGAGTAAAACAAGTCTTTGATGGCTTGGGAATGATGCTTGAACAAGGCGCTGCAGCGTTTAAACTCTGGACTGGTGAAGACATGCCTGTTGATTATATCCATAATATTTTGTTTGATGACAATGATTAGACTTTTTAGGATGAATTACTGAGGGGAAAATTATGAAAAATAAATACATGCCAACAGCCATTAGTTTATATTTAAATTACTTTGTTCATGGTATGGGCGTTATAATTTTAGCCCAAAATATGGTTGCTTTATCAAAACAGTGGAACACAAATACAGGAGGAGTTGCAATTGTAATTTCTTCATTAGGGATTGGTCGACTAATTCCTTTGTTAATTTCAGGAATATTATCGGATAAGTTTGGTAGAAAGCCATTTGTTATCTTAGGAGCTAGCACATATCTTCTGTTTTTTGCAGGAGTTTTGTTAAGTCCTTCCATTACCATAGCGTATATCTTTGGTATCCTGGCCGGAATGGCTAATTCATTTTTAGATTCTGGTACTTATCCAGCATTAATGGAGATGTTTCCAGATTCCAAAGGTACTGCTAATGTAATTATCAAAGCTTTTGTTTCCGGAGGTCAATTTATCTTACCTCTTTTAATAAGCATGATCGTTAGTCTTAATTTATGGTATGGTTGGTCCTTTATTTTATGTATTGCTATACTTATCCTTAATTTGTTATTTATGGTAACAGTTGGTAAATTTCCCAAAATTGTTAACGAACAGAATGAAAGCTCAGATAAGCAGGATTCCTTAGTACAAAAAAATAAAAATTTGGGGAGCCTCTGGATAGACGGAACATTATTTATTCTGTATGGCTATGTTTCTCAAGCAACATTTTATCTAGTTAGCCAATGGTTAAGCCAGTTTGGGTCAGAAGTTGCACAAATGGGGAATACTAGTTCTCACGCGTTGATCAGTTATTACAGTATAGGTTCTATCGTCTGCGTTTTTGTAACAGCGGCACTTGCTAAAAAAGCCGTAAAAGAAATTCAATTCTTAATTACCTATACTCTAATTTCATTTATTGCACTCTTAACAATGTATTTGTTCCCAACAGCACTAATCTGCTCAATTATGTCTTTTGTTGTCGGCTTTTCAGCAGCTGGCGGTGTCATGCAGCTAGGTCTGACGGTGATGTCATCCTTCTTTCCAAAAGCAAAGGGAACTATTACTGGAGCATTCTATACCGCCGGATCAATTGCTTCATTTACAATCCCCTTATTTACAGGAATGATGTCTTCAAACTTAGCTAATATATGGCTGTTCGATGTAATTATCGCTTTACTTGGATTCGTATTAGCTGTTTTAATTACACTTAGATATCGTAAAATTTTTGGTAAAATATAATTATTTTATCTAATAAACACCATTTGCCTAATAGAAATTGTTTCTACTAAGCAAATGGTGTTATTAGTATCTATTCACTAATGTGTTTATCATTAGTCTTGTTCAACATGATCACAGCGATTAAAGTAATCAGCGTAAAAATTGAACCACCAAAACCAACATTTTGAATCCCAAAATTGCTGACAACGATGCCGCCGACAGCAGAACCTAAAGAGATCCCAAAGTTAGCAAAAATAGAATTTAGTGACGATGCTAGAACCATCGCTTGGGGATAATCATGTTCAGCCACACTCAAAATATGCAGCTGGACTGGGGAGTTGATCAGATACATCAAAGCCCCTACTAACATTACATCGATCGTACCTATGATCTTGCTATTAAGCAATAACGGCATCGCTCCTAAGGCTAAAAGTTCGATCACATAAACAGTCGGCATTGCTTTAAGACCACGATTGTCCGCAATTTTTCCACTGTACTGATTACTAAACAATGACATAATACCGTAGATCGTCAACATGAGAGTGATCATAGATGGCGCATAATTTAGTGTTTGGGATAAAATCGGACGTAGGTATGTGTAAAATACATATACGCCTGCCAAACTAAACATTGCAACTGCCACACTCAATAAGATACGTGGGTCTTTGAAAATCACGAACTGGTCACGGATCCCGCTGCTTTTAGCCTGTTCTAGGTCACGTGGCAAAAACCTGATAACTAAGATAAATGTCAGCACACTAAAAGCTGTGATCGTATAGAAAGTTTCACGCCAGCCAAAAGTCGTACTGATCCAAGTTCCCAAAGGTACACCAAAAACCGATGCAATACTGAAACCGGAAAAGATCCAACTTACTAACCAAGCCCGTCTTTCTAACGGAGCAATGACTGTCGCAAATGTCATTGCTAATGAAATTGCAGCACCGGAAACGATCGCAGTCACGACCCGTGAAATAACTAGCACTGAATATGTTGGAGACACAGCTGTCAGTAAGTTACCAAATGTAAAGATCCCCAGTAATAATAGTAAAGCACGATAGAGATTGCTCTTAATGAGACTGGTAACGATCGGAGTACTTACTGCGTAAACAAGAGCAAAGATAGTAACTAAATACCCAACCACAGAAATATCAACTGAAAACTGCTGAGCGATATCATCCAAAATACCGACAATAATAAATTCACTAAAGCCTAAAACAAAGGCTAATAATATTAAAACAAAACTCTGGATCCTAAATTTTCTCATAACGATTCTCCTAAAGATTTGGGTTCAGTTTGGGTTCAACTAAACCTTTCTTTTTAACACTTGCGTTCAGTTTGACTTTAACTGGACGTTCCTTTTTAAGACTTACGTTCAGTTAAGCTTCATCCAAACGCTCCACTTTAAAACTTGCGTCCAGTTTGGGGGCAAACTAAACATTTTTCTATCCATATGTATTGATAAAAACAAACGAATTTAAGGATACAAAATTTTGCTGGAAGATGTCAATCATAATGAACTAAAAAGTCATTCTTATGAAAAAATCATCGACTAGCTTTTTTATCAAGGTGTTTGACGACTAGACAAATTTAATTTTTTAACTGTTATTATTTAAATGTTATTTTTTGTGATTTTATTATTTTTTATTACCCCCCATTAATTTGTGGGTGTATAGCTATATGTCAAAACTTGAATCCTGTTTTTGTTAATTATTTCACTTGACTAATACTGAATTATTGATTACTCTTTATAGTGTTGAAAACGTTTTTTAGAAAGAAGGATATCTATAATGAAAGCTGCCGTAGTTCGTGATAATTGTGATGGTTATGTTGATATTAAGGACGTTACTTTGCGTGCTTTACACGAAGGTGAGGCCTTAGTCAAAATGGAATATTGTGGCCTGTGCCATACTGATCTGCATGTCGCTGCCGGGGATTTTGGCAAGGTCCCTGGTCGGATCATCGGTCATGAAGGTGTCGGGAAAGTGATCAAAACAGCTGGTGATGTTACTAACCTTAAAGTTGGTGACCGTGTTTCGATCGCATGGTTCTATTCTGGTTGTGGTCACTGTGAATACTGCACAACTGGCCGTGAAACCTTATGTCGTAATGTTTTAAACTCCGGTTTTAACGTTGATGGTGCCATGGCCGAAGAATGTATCGTACCCGCTAACTACGCTGTCAAAGTCCCAGACGAATTAGACCCGGTTGAGGCTACTTCATTAACTTGTGCTGGCGTCACAGTCTACAAAGGTTTAAAAACTGGCGACCTTAAACCTGGCCAATGGGTTGAAGTAGTTGGGACCGGAGGCTTAGGAAACTTAGCAGTGCAATACGCTCATAATGTCTTCGGTGCCCATGTAGCAGCTGTTGACATTAACGATGACAAACTAGCAGCAGTTAAAAAATTAGGCGCTGACTTGACGATCAACTCCAATAAAGAAGATGCTGCACAGGTCTTGCAAGATAAAGTTGGTGGTGTGCATAGTGCTGTGATCACTGCTGTTAGCAAGGATTCTTTCACCTCCGCCGTCAACGCCTTACGCGCAGACGGGACCTTGGTTGCAATTGCCTTGCCTCAAGGTGACATGCAGCTCAACATTTCTAAGACTGTTTTAGATGGAATCAAAGTTGCTGGTTCCTTAGTCGGCACACGCCAAGATTTGGCAGAAGCTTTCCAATTCGGTGCTGAGCAAAAAGTTAAACCAATCGTGCAAACACGTAAATTGTCTGAAGTCAACGATATTATCGATGAAATGAAAAATAACAAGATCATCGGACGGATGGTAGTTGATTTCACTTAAATCTATTACTACTTGAATTATGCTTTTCCTTTATATATTTAACAGTAATTTCTCAGCTATTCAGCCATTAGTTGAGAATTACTGTTTTTTACTCTTATAAAGTTTTAAACCTAAGCTCAACTTTTCTACGGTAAAAGCACCACATTTATTGTTAAAGTCATAATAACAGCCTGAAGGGGCTGGGACAAAACTAGCTGTGCGGTTATAAAAGGGCCATCCATCTATCCCATTAAAATGGGTTAAATCGATGGCTCTTAAACGTGTTCCAAAAGATTGAAGCCTTACTGTAACAACGATTGTGTTATCCTGGTTCTTCGTTTCGCTACGACCCAAAATAACGCAATCATCGTTACAAATCGGCTTCAAAGCATCTTTTGGCTCACTGTCATGTTTGGTTTTCTAGACAAAAAACTCTCCTTATTAGCAGAATACGTGCTTTTCTTTTGTGCCTACTATAAGGAGAAGTATAAATGTTTTTATTTTTCTTTTATTCGATCAGTTTTCTTAGTCGCTCGATCCGTTCATCCAATGGGGGATGAGTGTCGAGTAAACTCGTTAAACTAAATTTATGCTGCTTTGGTTCGGCCAAGTTTTCCTTTTTCATTTCTTTAACGTCTTTTTTTGATAAAGGAGTCTGGAAACATAAAGTCGCTGCTTTACTATTAGCGTATGAACTCGGGGTCTGATCTTTCTTTAATTTGGTCAAAGCATCGATCAAACCTTTTGGATCTTGTGTCATATCCACACCGGAAATATCCGCTAAACTCTCACGTTGCCGTGAAAGCGCAAGTTGCATCA
Source organism: Ligilactobacillus pobuzihii E100301 = KCTC 13174 (assembly GCF_000349725.1). GTDB lineage: Bacteria > Bacillota > Bacilli > Lactobacillales > Lactobacillaceae > Ligilactobacillus > Ligilactobacillus pobuzihii. The sequence goes on along the minus strand of NZ_KB714700.1, from coordinate 40,933 downwards.
ATAATGCGATCGGCACACCGATCAACTGGATCAGCCAACCACCTAACAACATGACTAGACCAATCATTGCGCTACTTTTATCATTATCATTTTTCCGTCGGCTACGACCACTATCTCCAAACCACAAAGTACTCTCACCAAGTTCGACTAACCAATAACCAACACCAGCAATAAAGCTCGTCAAAGCTACTGTGATCGAACCTGAACGGATATCATAGTTTTTGATGTGCGACATTTCATGAGCCAAGACGCTTTTTAATTCTTCTCGGTTCATCATTTTCAACAAACCAGTATTCACACCTATTGCAGCGTGATTTGGGTCACGTCCAGTCGCAAAAGCATTAGCTTCTTGATCTTTTACTAAATAAACTTCAGGGACTGGGATCTCCGCTGTAATCTGTAATTCATCGATCACATTCAAAAGCTGAGTTTCAGCTAAGGAAGCATTTTGTGCTTCGAGCTTCCTACCACGAACCGAACTCATAAAAACACTGGTCGTATTGTAATATACGTACAAAGAATAAGCAGCTGCCGCAATTAAGAATCCTCCAGCTGTAATAAAAGTGATTTTCCACAGTTCTTCTGGAGCCGAGTCCATCATCCAACCCACTAAGAGTCCAATGAAAAGGCCGATTATGGTGACCAAAGCACTAAAGCCGATCATTACGATCGTTGAATTGCGTTTATTTTTCGCAATCTGTTCCTCAATGGTCATACTTTAATCGCCACCTTAAAATTTAACTTGTGGAGCTTCCCGTTGTGACTCATCTGTAATAACTTCCAAGTTAGGTTTAACCGCGAAGCTAAACATTTTAGCCACAATGTTGGCTGGAAAAGTTGTGACCAAGTTGTTGTATGACAAGATATGCTTGTTATACATTTGACGAGCAGCGGCGACCTTATTTTCGATCGTTGTCAGCTGTTCTTGAAGATTCAAGAAGTTAGTGCTAGCTTTTAAGTCTGGGTAGTTTTCTGCCACAGCAAATAAGTTACCTAGCGTATGTGACATTTGCTGATCGGCTTTGGAACGTTCATTAACATCCAAACTAGAGTCAGCTACTTTACTACGCATTTCTGTTAACTTCGTAAATGTTTCTTGTTCGTGCGTTGCATAACCTTTCACCGTCTCAACGACATTCGGAATCAGATCAGCCCGATACTTCAATTGAATATCGATCTGCTTTTCCGCTGTATTGATACTATTAGTAGCGCGTTGCAATTTATTATAACTTGTCCATAAATAAATTGCTAAAATTGCAACGATCACAATGACAATGATCCAAACCATTGATAATCATCCTTTCAAATAATCCAAAATTATATATCCTCTTAGATTGTACCAAAGTTTATCAATTAAAAGCTATCAAGGTGACCTTTAGTTAAGCTTTTTTAAGTAATAGCATGTTTTATTGCTGAGACTACTGAGCAAATGTACAGACATTCAAACTATATTCGTTCAAGACCTGGACATAATTCAACTCCAGTTCCACTTCCAGTTGGCACTTGTAATGCCCCATGCTGAATCACAAACCCTGGTCTAGCATAATCTTTTTCATAATACTGTGCTGTTTCAGAGATGTCGCCTGGAAACGCAAACTCATCCAAACTCGCTAAAGCTAGATTAGTTGCGCGGCCCAGGCCGCCTTCAACCATGCCACCACACCAAATGGGAAAGCCGTACCTTTTATGAGCCGCGACCATTTCTAAGGCTGGTGTTAACCCCCCCAAGACACTGGTTTTCATCGAAATAACGCGACATTCATGTGCCTCGATTGCCTGGATCGCGTCTGCCACACTCTCGATCGGCTCATCATAGCACAGGTCCGTTTTTAACTTTGCTTGCAATTCAGCAGTTTGTTCGTGCTGCTCCATAGAAAAAGGATCTTCTAACATGGTCAGTTGTAAAGCATCGATTTTTTCTGCCAAACCTAATGCAGGTTTTAGCGAGCCATTAGCATCTACACATAATTGTATTGCCGGGAAATATTCCCGTACGGCAGCGATCCGTTGCAAATCATCGTTTCCCTGAACCTTCAACTTGATCCGTCCATACTCTTGCTTGATCGCGCGCTCAACTCTTCTAATAGTTTGTTCAAGGGGCAAAATACCGATGCTGATTCCGACTTTAACGACATTTTTTCTAGTAGTGTCCGCTTTTTTTGCTAACACATCCGCTAAGGAACGCTGTTGTTGTTTGGCAAACAAGTCCCAGACCGCTGAGTCGACTGCGGCTTTAGCCAAATGATTTCCTTTAACAGGTGCTAATTTAGTGTACAGGTCTTCAGGCTGGTCAAACTCAACATTTACCAGCAAACTTTCTAAAACATTTTTTATTATCCATCGTGCTGTTACCTGTGTTTCTCTGGTATAAAATGGCTGTGAAAATGCTTCTAGTTCACCATAGCCCCTAAGACCACTTACATCTGTCAGTTCTATGACAGTTAATTCTCGCTGTGTCAAAGTTTCGTGACTGGAAACAAATGGTTGCTTTAACGGTAAAGTCATGGGTAATAGCCTTAGATCCACAATTTTCATATCCAACAACTCCCCTATTTTGCTTGCATCGTGCGCGCGAAAACTTGTAGTAATTGTAATACATACAACTCTGGCTTTTCCAAATGTAGGTTGTGCCCTGCACCACTCAGTACATATCTTTGTGCTTTGGGGATCAGTTCTTTCATTTGACTGGTCAATTTGTTGAATTTGGCATCCAATTTTCCAGTTAGCAAAGTCGTGGGGCAAGTAAGCTGCGGCAATTGTTTCCACAAATTAGGCATTGAGCCGGTCCCCATCCCACGCAAGCTAGCTGCTAATGCTTGTGGGTCTTGCCTTAGGCGCTGCTCGCGGATCTTTTGTTGAATGTTGGTCGGCAAATGCTTTTGCGAATCAAACAAAGGCAGGCTTTCCCAGTAGTCGACAAACCGACTAAATGACTCATTTTCTAATTGCTGTGCCTGTTGTTCATCATGTTCTATGCGTTTTTGTCGTGCCATTTTGTCGGCGATCCCGGCAGTTGAGCTTTCCAAAACTAAGGCTTGTACTAGATCTGGATAACGTAAAGCAAAATCTAACGCTAAACGTCCTCCCATCGAATACCCGACTAAAATGACTTGTTTGACCTGTAATTGCTCTAACAAACTAGCCAAATCAGCGGCCTGTCGTTCCATCTGATAGTCGTGTTGGTGGTGACTACAGCTGCTTTGTCCGTGCCCTAATAGGTCTGGAACTAAAACTTGGCCAGGTAATTGTTCGCTGATCTGGTCAAAGTCATGATGCGAACCCATAAAGCCGTGTAACAGTAACCAGGTCGGCGTCCCTTTTCCTTTTTGTTCAATGTAATATTTTTGTGAGTTAACCGTGATTTTCATCTAAAAACTCCTGTAATCGGTCAGCGACTGCTGCTTTTAAGTGATCTTGTTGTTCAGGTACAGCCTGGCGTGGTACAACAACTTCAACTATCGTTAATCCATGCGGCTGTTGTCTAATAATGTCCGCTAATTCACCCGCCGTTGTTATCTTGCAATATTTGGCATCATACATATCCGCAATTGCTGAAATTTTTAAATCCAACGGCGTTCCAAAAACTTTTTCAAACTGCGTTTTTTCCTGGTACTGCGGCAAGATCGAAAAGATGCCGCCACCATCATTATTTTGCACGATGACAGTCAAATCTAAATCATACTTTCGAGCCATCATCAAACCTGTCAGGTCATGGAAAAAGGCTAAGTCACCGATATATAAATAATTATTTTGTAATTGTGAAGCCACACCTAATGCCGTCGAATTAACACCATCGATCCCGTCAGCCCCACGGTTACATAATACTTGAGTGCTAGTTATTTGTGGATCAAATTGCACGTCAATATCCCTGATCGGCATGGAGTTGCTGACAAATAAAGTTGCGTCAGCTGGTAAATTTTTACTGATCACACTAGCAACACCTGGCTCATTCAAAGGATGAAAACTGGTAGCTGTTTCAAGTATTTTCCTAATAGTTCGGCTTAATTTTCTCCACCGTTCAAACCATTGGCTAACAGCTGGCTTTAGGTCGCTTAACTGCGGTAAGATCTGTGCAGGAGCAGCTGCGATCCTTTCTGTTGTACTTAAGGAATGGTCTTTCCACGAGCAATCTTCGTCCAAATATATGACTGGTGCACTTTTGTTAGCCAACCAGTTGATCATGGAAGCTGAAACTAACGTGGCCCCAGTTCGTACGATCACTTCCGGTTGAAAATCAGTGGGTAGCTTGTCCCACGCTTTAAAAAGCTGGTCCCCCGTGCTTAACGCGTGTGAGTATCCCCGTAAACCAGATAACGGATCAGCTAAGATCGGCCAGTTCATCTGTTCGGCAAATTCTGCGATCTCTGCGGCATTTTGGTGCCCATCTTGGACTGGACCTGCGATGATCAAGCCTTTTTTACCAGCAAATAGTCGCGTCAAGTGTTGTTTCGCAGCTGATGTTAAAACTGGTGTCAGCTTTGTTTGGAAAATGTTTTGTTCTGGTAAGCTCACAACTTGATCAACATCTGGCATCAATGGTTTGCGTAACGGCAGATTCAAATGCACCGGACCGCATGGATGCTGGCAGGCCTGATCAACTGCTTTTTGAACAATATAATCAGTATAGGCTAGTTCTGCGTTGCCATCACCAGCGCTAGGAGACGGTAATTGATAAAAACCTTTAACAGCCGTGCTATACATTTTTGGCTGGTCCAAAGTCTGTGGTGTACCTATCTCTTGTAATTCTGGCGGACGATCTGTGGTCAAGACGACCAGTGGCACGTTAGTTGAATCAGCTTCCCAGATCGCTGGATAATAATTAGCAGCAGCGGTCCCAGACGTGCATACCAACAGTACCGGTTGACCACTAGCCTTAGCGATCCCCAGACCAAAAAAGGCCGCCGAACGTTCGTCAACATCGATATATAATTTAATTTGACCTTCATCTTGCATCTTTCCTAATAAGATCGCAACAGGAGTGGAACGTGAGCCCGGTGATAAAACAACTTGTTTGATCCCACTATGTCGTAAACTTGCTAATAATCCACTGACTCTGTTAGTCAGTATTGTTTGAATATTTCCCATAATTTCATCTTGTCTCCTTTAAATCTAATCAGTGGCTGAATCGCGCACGCATTTGATAAATTTTGTCTGCTATAAAATGCTGGCAGCTAATGGATAGGCCACGACCGCCATTACAACGATCACAACGACTAACAAAACCAATCCATATTTCATCAAAGACGATGTATTAGCCCAGCCTGAGCCGCTCGCAGCCGCAGTAGCAGGCATCGCTGAAGGTGCAGCGATACCCGTCGAAGAAGCCATGCCGATCACACAAGCCAAAGCGGCTACATTTAACTGACCCGTTGCCATGGCAGTTGGAACGGCTAAGGATACGACAACTTGCACTGTCATGATATGCGAAGAAAAGCTGCTTTCGAGGGCAGTCCAAACAATGAACAATACCACGACTAAAGCAAGTGACTGACCCTTGATCAAAGAACCCATCCCGGAACGGATCACGTCTAAGAGCCCCACTTTTTTGCTGGTCAAAGCCGCGCCCAACGCCAAAGTGCCGGTCGACATCAGTAAAGTCGGCCAAGAAACTCCATTAGATAAAGCATCTTTCAAATTAAGCAACGGTTTGCCATCGATATTTAAAATAGCCAGTACGACCGTGCCGACTAGTGGTGGAAAAGCATTACCATACTTGCTCAAATCAAATGGGATATTCGGCCAGAGCGACTTAAGCGGTTCTGGTAAGATCCAGGCCGCTACGATAATAGCAAAAATTGTAATGATCCATTTTTCACGGCGGGTCAACTTATGGGCAAAAGTTGCAGCAAAATCATCTCGCGTCAATTGTTTGAATTTAGTCATATCTGGTTTAAATAATAATTTCCACAACAAAATAACCGCAGCAAAGATCAACAAACCAGCAGGCAAAGCAAACTCAATGTACGCAAAGTTACCTACAGAAATATTAGTAAGCGATTCTAAGATCCCTAGTGCGATAACTGGATAAACATGGGCGATCGGTGTCATTCCAGCAGCTAAACAAGTAAAAGCAACTAAACCAACCATTAATAATTCCGCAAAACTTTCTCCTTTTTGCAGATCCAATAGCGAAAAAATTTCTTCCAAGATCGGTAATAACAGGAAAAATAAAATCGTAGGAGACATGAACAACCCTAGTAATAAGATCACCGCAAAAAAAGAAAGCGTGAAACTCCACGGCCCCCGCTGGGCAAAGCGATTTGTCACAAATAAAACGGCGATACGTTTGATCATGCTAGTCTGAGATAAAGTATATGTAACAATAAACGTAAACATTAAGAACAAAAATGTACTATTCCCAAACGAACTTGCAAAAACAGACTCCGGGCCTAATGAAGGTACCAGAGACAATAAGGCAATACTTAACATACTTGGCCAGGAAATATCGACCGTCAACCACAAGAACAGTGTACCAATAAAAATACCGGCAACCTTAACTGCGTCGCCAGACATTCCACCCCAACTGCCTGAAAACCAGAAAACAGTAATAATAGCTAGGCCAACTAGCGTCTTACCATCAATAATTTTTTTCTTTTCCACTACTTAAACTCTCTCTTTCATTAAAAATTGCCAGCTTTAAATTTCCACCTCTGTTTTGGCTAACATTTTATAAGTAATATCGATGACAATTCTAACAACAATTTACCTAAAATGCTATCTAAAAAAATTTATGTATACTATATATAATATCTCAGACAAAGTCCATTTTAATGGTAGCTTTTCTGTATTATTATCAACCAGTGTTAATTGCTCAAGCAGAGTTTGTCGGAGGACAAATTTAACTCTGTATATTTTTTTGAAACTTAAAAAACGGAAAAAAAGTGGGATGAGACAAAACTAGCCTTCCAATGCTAAAAAGGCCGTTGGTCTATCCCATTAATTGAGATAGATCAACAGCCCTTAATCGTGTTCCAAAAAATGTTTTGAAGTCGTGGTTATAGTAAGGCTTCAAAACATCTTTTGGTCCACTCTCCCTGACTTATATTATTAACTTAAATATTTTTTCGCAAATCTTTCGTAAAACTCAGCCGCGGCTAAATACTCCGCCACATCCACGTATTCGTCGATCTGATGCACGGAATCATTGCCTGGACCGACCACGATCATAGTTGGAGCATTTTTGCTTTTGACAAAATTAGAAGCATCGGTTGCTCCTGGCTCACCCACGATCTTGACAGGTTTGTCTAAAATATCAGTCAACATCGACTTAGCCGTGGTGACATACTCACCTTTAAGGTCACCATCAACTGCTTCGCCCAAGTAGTCATATTGTAAATCAAACTTATGTTGGGGCATTTGATTAATTTGTCCTACAACATCTTCTAAGATCGCCTGGATCTCTGCCACAGTATACAACGGGTTGATCCGAATATTACCACGTGCTGTGATTTTCCCTGGAATACTATTGACCTGGTCTCCGCCCGAGATCATCGTAACGTTATGCACTACTGGTCCTAAAGTTTCATGGATTCGTGGTAAATTACGTAATTTATCATTAGCCAAGTCAATAAAATCAAGCATATTATCTAAGGCATTGATCCCTGCACCAGCCTTAGAACTAATGGCGACTTTTCCATACGATGTGACCGTGTAATCAATATCACCATTGCTGGCATAGACCACATTCAAATCAGTCGTATCTTCACCGATCACCAAGACATCTAAGTCATCGACATAACCTTGCTTGGTCAGCTCTTCTGAACCCCACATACCAGTTTCTTCACCAACCGTGGCCAAAAGACGTAACTCGCCAGTTAATTCGACCTTTTCATCTAGTAAAGTTAAAAATGTTCCGATCATACCAGCCAAACCACTCTTCATGTCAGTCGTGCCTCGACCATATATCTTAGTATCATTGTCGTATAATTTGCCAGAAAAGGGATCATCTTTCCAGACAGAACGATCACCTAAGTTAACAACATCCATATGCCCAGAAAATCCTAGCGTAAAATCACCATTAGTCGGGCCAATCGAAATAACAACACTCTCACGGTCACCTTGATACGGTACACGTGTTAAAGAAACGCGGTTACCATAGGGCGCAAATAGTTTTTCCAAATAATCAACAACTTGTTTTTCGTGATCATCGATCGTCTCGATTTGAATCAGGTCTTGTAATAGTTTAATTTGCCTTTGTCTATCCATCTTGAAAAGTCCTCCTTTTAATTTGACTTACAGCACAGCTAACAATACAAAATATGCACATGAAAGTACTAACAAACCTAAAGCTAACTTCCAGACCCACTTCCACCAAGTTGAAATATTGATATGAGCGATCTGCATCGCACCGACTACGACAGCTGAAGTTGGTGTCAACATGTTGATCAAACCTGAAGCTGCCTGATAGATGCTGACAACGATGTTAGGATCAACGCCCGCAAAGTGCCCCATCGGTCCAATGATTCCCATCGTCGCGGCAGCTAAACCAGAAGTAGATGGGATCAAAAAAGTCATTGGCAAATAAAAGACATAGGTCACAAGTGTGAACATTATCTTGCTGGAACCCTGCAAGACTAGCTCACCCCAGTGCAAAACAGTGTCAGTGATCATACCCGCGTCCATTACAACTTGAAGTCCGCGTGCCAAAGCAACCACGATCGCAACACTGGCAAAGTCTTTAACTCCATCCATAAAGTAAGCAACAAATTTTTCTTCTGGCATATGATAAACGAATTTGATCAAAATTGACATTCCGAAAAACAACATTGTGATCTCATTAAAATACCAACTGCCAAAAGCCACCATGTTTTTACCAAATAATGTACCCAAGAAGGGAACGTTTCTGAGCCACTTTAAAAATGTCTCAAAAAAAGTCCAGTTAGGATCGATCGTCTGCCATGGTACTAACCCAACGATCATGATCATAAATGTCAAACCAAAGATCCACAAAACGTGCTTTTGTCCCTTAGTTAAAGTCGGAACTTCTTTTGATGAAGTCTTTTCGTCCGTGATTTGAGCAGAATTTTTATTTGTATACAACAATGATCTCGTGGGATCTTTTTCGATTTTAGAAGCGTAATGATAGATGTACCACACGGACAAAGCCAAAGTTAAAACTAGCAGGATCAACCGTGAGATCAAGCCGTCCCCCATCGAAATATGTAACGTTTGTGAGGCAACACCCGTCGCAAACGGATTAACAGTTGAAGCTAGATTACCGATCTGTGTACCCACTAGTGGAATTGCCACCGCTACTAGCGCATCTAATCCCATCGCTTGCATTATCGGGATCAATAATGGGTAAAAAGCCATCGTTTCCTCTGACATCCCAAAAGTTGAACCACCAATTGCAAATAATAAGGTCAATAAAGGGATCAGCATTTTCTTTTGCTTGGAATATTTATTAACTAAAACTTTGATACCATCGTTTAAAGCATTAGTTTGGTTAACAACACCCAAAAAACCGCCGATCACTAAGATGAATAAAGAAATCGAGATCGCACCGTCAGTCTGAGCATTGCCGACCATCCCAATAACGGGCGCCATCAAGATATCCCATAAACCTTGCGGCTTGCTTGAAACACCGTGATAACTATTACGGATAACCTCACCTGCTTGATCAACATCATATTTACCGGCAGGAATGATCCAGGTCAAAATGGCGATCACAACGATCAATAAGAATAAGATCGTAAAGGCCGTGGGCATCGAAAAATGTCTTTTTTTATTTTTATGTTGCATAAGAAGTCCTTCTTTTTTATAAGAGTGTGAAATATACTCAGTCAGGAAACGGGTGCTGCTATCCTTTGCAGAACCGTTACTAACTAAGTTTTTATGTCCACTATACTTGTTGTTATTTTAACATATCAAAAAAATTCGCACTTGTGTAATAAAAAAAGTCATTATTAATATATCTGAGTTGATCTGTTAGCTGCATCTCATCAAAGAATAATCTTTAAGCGGTTTCCATGATCTATTGCATTTTTTACTCGACATATTCAGATAAATAAAATTTGCTATGGAAGATGGCAGCTTCTTGATTTAAGCGCTTTCATATTTGTGATACTATTAACTTGTAATAGACACCTAAGCGATATTAAGGAGGATAACTAATGGCTATCACAAATGAAGTTCGTTTTGATGCAACATATGATGTCGTTGTCTTAGGATTTGGTGGTGCCGGAGCAACCGCGGCCCGTTTTGCAGCGGATGATGGTGCGAAAGTCTTGCTAGTTGACTCCGCACCAGAAGGTCATGAAGGTGGTAATACTCGTTATTCCGCCCAATTGATCGGGACTGGTAGTGATTTTGACCAAACTAAGAAATATTATCAAAATCTGACTGCTCCTATGAACTTAGATGAAAAAATAATCGATACTTTTGTTGAAGGAATGGTCAATATACCAAAATACGTTAAAAACTATTTGGGAGTAAAACCCTTTAGCTGGCGGGAACATTTTCCTGAAAAAGGCGGTTTTGCCCGTAATGCATACGAGGAATTTCCTGAATACGGCGGGGTCGGATCCTATGATTTTACGACTGTTCACCCGGGAATGTTTGACGCTGCTTTATGGCAAAATTTGAAACAACAGATCTCACATCGCAGTCAACAGATCGATGTTCTCTATAGTACACCAGCTATTGAACTGATCCAAGATCCAACTTCTAAAACTATCATGGGTGTGGTGATCGAACGCGATCACGTTTTACGTAATATTCAGGCTAGAAACGGTGTTGTTTTAGCAACAGGTGGTTTTGAAAACAATCAGACCATGGTCGAAGATAACTTAGGAGCCTCCAACCTAACCCCTCTTGGCACTCTGTACAATCAAGGTGCAGGTGTCCGGATGGCACAAGAAGTGGGCGCTGATCTTTGGCACATGAATAACTTTGAATCACTCGGCTTATTACATGGTATGGCTTTTTCAGTTCCAAAAAATCACCGTGGGCGTTTGATGATCGGCGAGCAAAATAATGCTGTGGCCCATGGGAGCATCTTTGTGGTTGGTGACGATGGTACACGTTATTTTAATGAAGCAGAAGAAAATCGCCACGGACACATTAAAAATCACGGACAGTGGAAAGTTCCGCTTAATCAAGATCATCCTTACTTGATTTTTGATTCAGTTAAGAAAAAAGAGTTGGACGCTGATGAGATCATCGGACAATACGCCCCATACCGAGAAAATATCGTGGTTGCAGATTCGATCGAAGAATTAGGCCAAAGAATTGAGCTTGATTCTGATAATTTACAAATAACATTAGCCCGGTTCAACCAGGCAGCGTTAGATCAAAACGACCCAGAATTCCACCGGCCAGCTGAAACGTTAAAAGTATTTGAAACTGGTCCAATTTATGCCGTACGCATGAAACAAACCATGCTCAATACCCAAGGTGGTCCGCGGCGCAACTCACGAGCAGAAGTACTTGATACTAAGGGCGAACCGATCCCACATTTGTATTCTGCTGGTGAACTTGGCGGGATCTGTGCCAACCAATATCAAGGAGGCGGAAACTTAGCCGAATGTCTGATTTTCGGTAAAATTGCGGGGCAAAACGCCGCTGTCTCAAAAGAAGACATGCCCGAACAAGTCGTAACAAACTCAGAAAATTCCACCTTCATGATCACTAGTGATGATCGCCTAAACGATCAACATTATGAGACAGGCCCAAATCAATACATTGGACGCAGCCAAGAGGGAATCGGCGGGGACATTGTGGTTCGTTTGACAGCCGATCATGATAAAAATCTTAAAAACATTGAAATTTTACAACAAAGTGAAAGTAGCGACGTTGGTGTCAATGCCTTAAAAGAATTGCCACAAAAAATGGTTGAACAAAATAAGGTCAATGTCGATGCCGTCGCTGGTGCCTCAACATCAAGCTATGCTTTACAAGCAGCAGTCAAAGATGCCTTAAATCAAATTAAATGATCGTATAGAGAGCGGGACAAAAGTCGTTTTGAAGCCGGTATGTAACGTCGTTTACGCCATTTTTGGCCGTAGCAAAAGAAGAGACTGGGATATGGTTTTGTCCCAGCCTCTTTTATATTATGGTAACTTTCATGCTAAAATAATTATAATTACAACATTAGGAGAGTGCCCGATGAAACGAACCGTCAGTAAAGCAACTCTGGCAAACTGGCAACGACTAGGCAGCAACGAAAAAAAATTACTGCATCGCGCCAATAAGACAGAATCTCTACGTAAAATTTTCCCAGATAAATACATTAAAAATAGTGAAAATAAACAAGTGATCCTGTCGCTGGCTGATTTCATTACAGTTAATAAGCTCGACTTGCAACAGTTTATTTGCCAGCTCGCTTTATCGGCAGTCAAACAAGCAAGCACTATCAGTGACGACAACAAAGCACGCTTTCAACAGGCAGTGACTAAACAACTTACTCATGTAAGAGAAATCCCAGGTATTAAACGCTTCCATGTCGATTTTGAAGAGCCAGACTTTTTAGGCGCGCTTTATCAAACCTTGCAAGCTGAGGGTGCACGCAATAAAAATGGCTTGTACTATACTCCTTTTTTTGCAGCCGACGAATTATTACAGCAAGTTTTCGTTGACAATAATGCCGACTTTTTGGATCCAGCGGTAGGGACTGGGATCTTCCTAGTTGAGTTAGTACGGGAATTTAATATCCCAGTTGCAGCTTTACACGGCACAGACACTGATCCAATCGCTGTTTTACTAGCAACGGCCAATTTATTACTGCAAGCTCCACTAACGGATAACTCCTATCCGGACATTGTGGTCAGAGATTTTTTGCGAGATCCAACCCCCACTTTACAAAAGTACTCTTATATTGTGGGAAATCCACCCTGGGGTGCAAAAAAACTAACAGCTGTTCCTGATAGCCAATTTCAAAGGGCCGATTCATTTGCCTACTTCATCGAGAAAAGTGTACAGGAACTAAGTGATGGAGGCACTTTAGCTTTTGTCTTGCCAGTTTCTCTGTTAAATATCGGGACGCATGAGCCAGTGCGGCAGTTGATTTTAGCAAATAGTGTAATTAAATCGATCACTTATTTACCGCACCTCTTTCAGGGAGTAGTTTCAGACGTTGTGTTGTTGGTACTGACTAAAGGAAAAACTACTAATAATAAGGTTATTTTCAGAAAAAGTGGCCAGCAAATCACAGTTCCGCAAGTAACTTTAAACAAAATGCCACAACACAATTTCTTACCATTACAAAAAAGTGACTGCCAAATTTTACACGACATTTGGCAAAAACCACATGCGGATCTAAGAAACAGTACCTGGGGGTTAGGGATCGTGACTGGGAATAACCAGAAATATGTCTTAAAGCAAGCAGCAACAGGAGCAGAACCACTATTAACTGGTAAGGATGTGCAGCCATACTTGTTGCGGTCACCACAACGTTTCCTCAAGTTTCAACGTGAGAATTTTCAACAAACAGCAACAGAAGAAGTCTACCGTAGTCCAGAAAAGTTAGTGTACAAATTTATTAACGACCAACTAATCTTCGCTTATGATGATCAACAACGACTAACACTAAATAGTGCAAATATCTTAGTTCCAAAAGTTGACACGCATAGTGTTAAAACCGTCCTAGCATTCTTGAACTCAGCACTCTTTCAATACTTGAACCAGGTTTTATTTGCCAGTCCGAAAGTCTTGCGCGGCAATTTGGAAGAACTACCTTTTGCAAAACTATCGGTCAGTGAGCGCACACGTTTGGAAAAGTTAGTGACAGAACAACTATCTGGTAAAGATTTAAGAAACGAGATCAATAAATTTGTTTTTGACAAATACGAGTTAAATCAGGTTGAAATCAAACGGGTCCAAGAGGTACTTGCAAACGATGTTTTTGAATAAAAATTATCCCCAGTTGTCATTTCAAAAGGCAGCTGGGGATAATTTATTAAGATAGAACTTGCTAGGATCTCTATTTGGACCTACATCGCTTCGACTTGGGGCCAATTAACTTCTATTTGGACCCACATCGCTCTAACTTAGGGCCGTTTAGCTTCCATTTGGACCTACATCGCTTTAACTTGGAGCCAATTAACTTTTTTCGGACCTATGACTCTGAGTAACTACTGCTACAATGAAATTCATCTGTAAAATTTAATATAACGGATCGGCATTCCCTAATTCTTCTTCCACTTTTGTCTTTTTTCAAGAGACTTAAAATAATCCTGCTGATTTTTAAACCAATATTCAAATTTTAATCCTTTATTTTGGTAACAACTACTCCTTCCATGGTTACTTAACAAGAAAAATGTTTTTTCAATTGGGTCCGGATATATTTCTCACTCCAATCCTTTCCAAAAAATTGCTTTAACTCCTTACGCTTCAAGTTTCCCCTAAAAAATAACACGCCATGATCACAAATCGTGCTGACATACGCTTGCTCCTTGCTCTGACAAAAACCTCAATGACAACAACATAAGTAATACCGATAAGTTGTCCAATCAAATTTATGACACTTAGGACAACAAATTCCTGGCCGCAAAACTCGCTTAGTTTGACTGCCAAAATCTGCTTGTGGTCGATACGGTGGGACAGAATACTTCGTCAATGTACCATACCAGCGTTTCACGTTTTCTTGAGAATAAATTTTTGTTTCATTATTTAGTTTCATCAGCCAAGCAGCAGCTTCTTCCACCCGCAAGACTTTTTGGATGATTGGCTGATTGATTTCAATCTTGACTGTCGGATCCATAAATATCAAAACACGTCGAATTTCTAACGAAATCTCATTTGCAAAAAAATCTGCATTAAAACATCATGGGCACGATCGATTTGCCGAAAGATGTTATTCGTTAACAATTTATTTCCACAATACCAGCTGTTATTTTGATAAGTGTAACTGCCCTGGTAATTTTTAACGTCGATCAAATAAACTATATTTCCCACCACGATTATCTTATCAACTTGAATACGCTCGTTTTGATATGCCAAATTTAAATCATCCATCACTAACCCCGAACGTCTGAAATAGTTCTGTGCTAATTTGTCCAAATTACTTTCGCCACTATAACCCCGTATTAAGCGTTGCAGCTGTAGTTTTTCTGCTGGCAACAAATCCGTTCTTTCATTCAGTGTTTGTAAATACTGATATTCAAAACACTTTTCGCGCATTTGCCTAACCTCCCCACTCATTTACTAATAAATACGCAAAAAACGCCAATTCACGTTAAAATTTGACAAAAAAAGAGCCATCAGTGGGATGACCCACCAAAAGCTCTGTCCTTACTTAATCTTGTTGCACAACATCTTTTTCAATGTCTTCGTACTTAATGTTATTGATCCTGTATGCATCTTGGACCTTAATTTTTTCGATCGTATTTTCATCAGCCAGTTCAAATTGGCGAGCATCACTGTGCTTCAACATTTGTGTCGAAGGTTTGCCCTCTGAAGAAATCATGACGATATGTCCTTTACTTGTTTGTCCACCGACATATACTGCGTGGGCGTCCTCATCATTTATCTTCAAACCGATCTGTTGAAATTGCGCCATAAAATAATTCTCTCCTTTTATAAATCCACTCTAAGAAGTTATCATACTTGCACTATAATTTAAAGCCTACTTAGAAAATCTTAGAAAAAGAAAGCATCCTGTCATGATAGACAAGATGCTTCTTACCTTATTTACAGATTTTTATTATTTTTGTAATGGTTCCCAATTCCAATTTTCCACTTCTGGCAAATCAGTACCTTCGTCACGAATGTACTGGTTGTGTTTTGCAACCATGTCATCCATACGTTTTGCGAAGTACATACCCTTTTGTGCATAAGCAGGGACTGATTCAACAGCATCCTTAGCTAAGTGGAAACGATCCAATTCATTCAAAACACGCATGTCAAATGGTGTTGTGATATCACCGTTTTCACGATAACCATGAATGTGAACATTACGGTTATGACGGTCAAAGAAAATGTCTTTGATCAAGTCTTCGTAACCGTGGAATGCAAAGATCACTGGTTTATCCTTCGTGAAGTACTTGTCGAATTCTTCATCCGTCAAACCACGAGGGTCGTTCTTAGGTGAACGTAACTTCAAGATATCAACCACATTGATAAAGCGGATCTTCATTTCAGGGAATTCTTTGTTCAACAATGAAATTGCAGCCAAAGCTTCCAAGTTTGGTTCGCTACCAGCAGCAGCAATCACTAAGTCAGGTTCTGCACCTTGATCAGTTGAAGCCCAGTCAATATAACCTAAGCCTTGGTCAACGATCTTCTTAGCTTCTTCAATACTGTACCACTGACGACGTGGATGCTTGGATGAAACGATCACGTTGATCTTTTCGTAGTCACGGAAGGCCTTGTCACCAACTGCCAGCAATTCGTTAGCGTCAGCTGGAATATATTCACGAATAAATTCAGGTTTCTTTTCAGCTAAATGTGTTAGCATACCTGGATCTTGGTGAGTATACCCATTATGGTCTTGCTGGAAGACAGTTGAAGTATCAACAATATTCAATGAAGGATATTGTTTTCTCCATGATTGTTCTTTAGCTTTACGTAACCACTTGAAGTGTTGTGTCAACATTGAGTCAACGACACGACCAAATGATTCATAAGTTGCGAAGAAACCATGGCGACCTGTCAAAACGTAACCTTCAAGCCAACCTTCAGCTTGATGTTCTGACAATTGTGAATCAATGATACGACCAGAGTTAGCTAGATTATGGTCGTTTCCGTCCTTGATGTCTTCCATCCATTGACGTTTCTGACCATCAAGCATAGCGTACAAACGGTTTGATTCACTTTCGTCAGGACCAAAACCACGGAAGTTCGTTGGGTTCAATTCAGAAACCTTGTTCAACCATTTAGCCCATTCGATCATATCTGAATGTTGTTCAACACCGCGTTTGTCAAATTTAACAGCGTAGTCACGAACATCTGGGAACTTCAATGATTGTGGGTCAAGACCACCATTAGTAATTGGGTTAACTGACATCCGCTGAGCACCCTTAGGAGCAATTTCTCGGATCTCGTCTTTCAATTTACCATTTTCATCGAATAATTCTTCAGGTTTGTATGACTTCAACCAATCGATCAACATGTCCTTGTGTTCCATATGCTCTGAATCAACAGGGATCGGAACCTGGTGGGCACGGAACGAACCTTCGATCGGATCACCGTCAAGGTTAGACTTAGGACCAGTCCAGCCCTTAGGTGAACGGAAGATGATCATTGGCCAGTTAGGCAAATCTGCTTGTCCGTCAGCTGCTTTAGCGGCTGAACGAGCTTTCTTTTGGATGTCTTTGATTTCTTCAACCACAGTATCCAATGTCTTAGCAAATTTTTCAGATACTTCTAAGTGATCTGTATTTGCATCTGCTTCAACGAAGTAAGGCTCCCAGCCCATACCCTTGAAGTAACTTGTCAAGTCTTCGTCACTCATCCGTGAAAGTACGGTTGGGTTAGAGATCTTGAAACCGTTC
Source organism: Ligilactobacillus pobuzihii E100301 = KCTC 13174 (assembly GCF_000349725.1). GTDB lineage: Bacteria > Bacillota > Bacilli > Lactobacillales > Lactobacillaceae > Ligilactobacillus > Ligilactobacillus pobuzihii. The sequence continues at coordinate 23,504 of NZ_KB714700.1, read as the reverse complement.
ATGTTAATGATAGGCAATACAGCACCATCTTTAACTGGGTTGATGAATTTGTCAGAGAACCATGAAGCAGCCAATGGACCAGTTTCTGATTCACCGTCACCAATTTCAACGGCAGCGATCACGTCAGGATTATCTAAAATAGCACCTGTACCGTGTGATAATGAATAACCTAGTTCCCCACCTTCATGGATCGAACCGGGTGTTTCAGGTGCAGCATGAGAAGCAACTCCGCCAGGGAATGAGAATTGTTTAAACAACTTCTTCATACCCTCTTCATCCTGAGAAATTTCAGGGTAAATGTCGGAATAACTGCCATCCAAGTATGAGTTAGAAACCATAACTTGGCCACCATGACCGGAACCTTCAATATAAAACATGTTCAAGTCGTACTTATTAATAACACGATTTAATTGAGCATAGATGAAGTTTTGGGAAACGATCGTACCCCAGTGGCCAATCGGCTTAACTTTAACATCGTCTGCAGTCAAATCACGCTTCAATAAAGGATTGTCACGTAAGAAAAGCTGACCAACTGAAATATAGTTAGCTGCGCGCCAATATTTGTCTAAAAGTTCTAAATATTCTTTTGAATCATAATTTACAGGCATATTTTAAGCACACTCCTTATTAAGTTGCTAAACCTTTGATTGTTATTATCACTGACCGGTCCTACCGATCTTCATTTTCTATGATAAATCATTTTGGCAAAAAGTCAACCTTTTTTAAAATTGGGACGTACCAATTTTAAAGGCCGTAGCATCAACGATGTAAGCGCCAGCACGGAGAAATATAGCTCTATATTTAGTAAATTTTATCCAAATTTCTAGCAATTTTTTACTGGAGGATCCGGTTGATTTTAGGCAATGAATATGACATGCTGAAACATGAAGCTGTCTCAAAGGAGGACACGACTATGCAAAAAACAACTATGATAGTCATTCGCAAGTGTTTACTGATCATGTTAGGTTCTTTCATTTACTCAGTCGCGATCAACAGTCTATTATTACCTCACCAAATTGGTGAAGGTGGCGTCACTGGTTTGACGGCGATCGGGTATTACGCCTTACATATCCAACCTGCATTGACCAACATCGTTTTAAACTCGATCATCTTACTGATCGGTTTCAAACTTCTGGATAAAAAAACTATCTTCTATTCATTATGGTGTGTTGTTTGGATCTCGATTTTTCTCAAATTACCGCCAATTTTTCAGTACCATACGAAACAAACTTTGATCCCCGCTATTATTGCTGGAGTTTTCATGGGCATTGCGTTAGGTTTGATCTACCGTGCAGACGGAACCATCGCTGGCAGTACGATAATTGCTTCGATCCTAAATAAATATTTGGGTGTCCAAACCGGTTCAGCCATGTTATTTTGTGACCTATTAGTCGCCATTCCTTCTGGTTTTATCATCGGGACTGAACGCATGTTTTTAACTATGATCGAACTCTATATTTCTGCTGTTGTACTAAATATTTTCAATGACATGTTTGGTGCGAAATACTCGATCAAGATCATTACACCTAAGGTCGAGCAAATGTCTGCATCTTTATCTAATCAGTTAAAGCAAGGTATCACAATGGTACATACTCATGGTTATTACAGTGGTGAAGAACGTGCAATGATCTATATCATTTGTAGTAAAAAGCAGTCTGCCAAGCTCTTTCCTTTGATTGAACAGATCGATCCGAATGCCATGATCGTGCTGGAACAAGTTCACAGCGTGGCAGGACATCAACTAAACATGTTGAAATAACCAAAAAGATGAACAAAAAAACGGCCTAAATAAGCCGCTTTTTTAATATTCAAATTGATACTCAATATCTTTATCTAGTGAATTATGCACCGTGCAGCGTTTAAGCACTTCATCGATAAATTGATGTTGGTCCCCAGAACCAAGGTCTGATTCCATGTCAAAGCTTACCTTGATCTTACCAACTTTAGATGATTTATCTGGGAAACGCTGTGTTTCACCAGTAGTTGTTAGGTCAAATTTTTGCAGGTCAACTCCACGACTTGCGGCCAATGATTCTGCCGTGATCGACAAACAACCATTTAAAGCCATCAACAAATATTGCACCGGATTAGCACCCGCATCGGTACCTTTTGACTTAACCGGTTCATCTAAAATAATTGAATGACCGCCAGACTCAGCGCTAACTTGACGACCAATGTGTTTAATACTTGATTTAGCAATATTAGACATAAAGATCCACCCTTTCAAAAACAAAGTAATAGCGAGTAATATTGAATTTCTCACTTGCTAAAACTCAACTACTAAAACTAAACAAAAGTGACCTGCTATCTTTCTAACTCACTTTTGCCTACATCCTTATTTTAACGATTTTATCTTGCTTACCCAAACATTCCGCTTAAAAAACGAAAGTGGGGCAAAAAATGCTTTGAATCCGATTTGTAACGATGATTGCGTTATTTTGGGTCGTAGCAAAGCGAAGAGCCAGAATAAGGATCATCGTTATAGTAAGGATTCAATCTTTTGAAACACGTTTAAGGGCCGTCGATTTATCCCATTTAATGAGATAGATCGACGGCCCTTTTATGATTGGACAGCCAGTTTTGTCCCAGCCCCGTTACTTCCTTATTTTTATTCTTCTTTTCCTTCTTCTGCCGCCTTTTCCTCGTCTGGATCAACAATATCAGGCATGATCGTCTTGTATGGAACATCATCGATCCGGAAAGCTTCTCTAACTTTGATTTTTGATATCTTATTTTCTCCAGTTAAGTCAAATTCAGAACCATCGCGGTGGGCTAACATTTCTGGTTCAAATTCTCCACCTGGACAGATCACGACCAAATGGCCCTTACCACCGGTAATATCGGCGTCATTTTCTTCCTTTGTTCCCATATATACACAATAAGACGGTGTCCCATTGACCACCAATTTGATTTGTTGAACAACTCTAGCCATTGATGCAATCCTCCTATAATTAAAAGCACTATACAATGCGTACAGTGCCTGACAAGTAAATTTAACATATCTATTTAATGCATGTTTTAGCGCTAAAAGTCACTATAAATACTTTTATATTGTACCATATTTGCCCTATTTTGTCTAAAATCGCTACTTTTAAGACACTTGTTTAACTAGACCGATTTCCCCCATTATCTGAATGAGCAATGCCTTTAACGATACCTTTGTTACGACTCGATTCCAAATATTTACTGTAAACTATCGGCTTTTGGTTTAACGGGATTGATTGCCATACCCTTAGGTCAGATAAATGCTTAATTAGATCCACGTAGTTTCCACCCTTAGCCATTGTTTTTGGACTATGAAAAATTTTAGTAGCAAATTTTCGTACTTCGGGGTCATTTGGATGATAAACGTCTAAATCATAATGAGCATGTTCTTTATTTGACATGTCATGTTGCTGACCGTGCGGAATACCATAGTTCAAAGATTCAGTATTTGCGACTTGTGCCAATTCGGTCAAATCATAGTGGTTTGGATCTGAATCGATCTGGCCGCCAGTAGTTTCATGATAAACGTTCCACTCACTGACAAATTTTTCCGTTGTTAGATCTACAATAAATTCAACCATACGTGCGTTATTTAATTTGCCAAAAGTTAGAGTATTACTAGCAGGGACTTGTATTTTCATATACTTAGGATAAGTAAAGTTTCCTTGTGTTCGGTTATGAAAACTAGCATTAGTAGTCAAATCTAATGATTGCCCCGTCTGGTAAGCATAATTTTGTAATTTAGCAAAGTCCGTATCACCACGATAATTTTGTCGAACATAATTCAAGTTTTGTCGATCGAGCCAACTGCGAAATAAGTGGATCCGCTGGCCTAAACTATCTCGTTTTAAGCCATCTTCATTTGCGTAAACCTGACACACATCAAAACGAAAAGCTCCATAAAAAAGCTCATTCAATAACAGCTCTTGAGCCAAAAGATGCCCGCCAGTCAACTGTAAAAAGCCAAACTGGTCCACTCTCGCGCCTAAATGTCGCAAAACTAAGCGTAATTTCTTCTTAGATCTCAAGCGACTAGCCAAATACATTTGCGTATATACCTCTGACCCAACCACTTGAGTCTGTTCGAATTCTTTTGCCATAGCTTCAAAGATTTCTTGCGGCCGTGTTTGCTTAAATGTTCGTTCTTGCACTCGTTTAATATATTCTTGTAAAGCTGCTTGGTCCCATTTGTCCTTCTTTTTTAATAACTGAATTTGTTTCTTTAAAGCACGTTTGAAGTTAAAACTTAACAATGGTCCAAATTCACGGGGGACTTTACTTGAATAAGTCTTCCAAAAATGACGCCAGCTTTTAGAATAGCTAAAAAAACCCGCAACTAATGCGGGCACTAATTTGCACAGAGATTTAATGGCTGAACTTTGAACTTCTACCATTTAACCAGCTCCATTTATCATTTTTAGAATGAACGAATTATTTGGTTGATCCCAAATAATAACAAGTAAAAGGCTAATAAGAAAATTGCTATTGAAATTGCATAAGCTGGTTTAAACAACAAGATCACACCCAAGACTACACCTAAAATTGAGATGATGACTGTAAACCAGTAATAAGTTTTATTATTATTGCGTAAGAAGCGACTCAACCATAGCTCAAACAGTGAGTCAACGATAAACCAAATAGCGATTGAGATCCAAACAACCACGCCGCCGATACTCGGTACGAAAAACAATAAAATACCAAATAAAATATCGATAATTCCACTGAAAGTCCACCAACCACTGCTCATTTGCAAGGAACGGGCAACGTTACGAATTTCAAAAAGCTTGAAGATCCCTTCGATGATTGCAGCGATCGCCATTAAGACCACGATCGTGCCAAATGAAGCAAAGGGGTTCCGCAGAGCCAAAATCCCCACAATGACAATCAATATCCCGATGATCAGCGAAAACGGATCAAAACGATTTCTTTCATACATAAATAAATCCTCCCATAATAATATACAGAGTCCAGACAAACCGTTACTTTGGTTAGTGTTAATCATGTTTGAAAAAAACAGTACAAAACAACGCAAATATTGCAAAAATAATGACATTTCCAAAATTCATGGCTTAAATCTCCCTTAGGTTCAAGTAATATTGCCATAACTATGCCTGATAACTTGTCTGTCATGATCAGTACCAAACTTATTTTCCCCTTACTTAAATATTAACGATTTTTTAAATAAAATGACAATTTTAAGCCTCGGCTAACTCGTGCTTGTCTAAGTTACAAACTGTTTGATTACCATGTTCGACTGCTACCTGGCCGGATGAACTAAATTAGGAGTACATTTCTATTTGTAACACTTACTTCCACTAACTATGCATCACATTTCTATTTGTGATACTTACTTTCACTAACTTGGTATCATATTTCTATTTGTGATGCTTACTTTCACCGACTTGGTATCGCATTTCTACTTGTGACACTTACTTTCACTGACTTGGCTTCACATTTCTATTTGCGCTACTCACTTTCACTGACTTGGCTTCGCATTTCTATTTGTAACACTTACTTCTACTAACTATGCATCACATTCCTACCTTTAATACCTGCTTCACGAATCTTAACCAGTAACAAATTCTTTCGACCTTTATCCGACCGGCCAAACAAACATCTAGACTAATTTTTCTTTGTTATCAAGTACGCGATAGCTTATAATGAAGCTTATTACTATGAACAGGAGTCTGACACAATTGCATTTAGAACGACATTTCCAAATCGATCATATGCCAAAACCACTTTCAGTGCGTGATACTCTCAAAGAGTGGCTCGTTCCGAAGAAATGGCAACACGAATTACGGATCAACCGTTCGATACTCGTAAACGGCGAATACATCTCTTACAACAATCTAATACAAAACGGTGATCAGATCGACCTAACTTTAGATACCGACATTAAAATTCAACATTATTTACCAGCACCCATCGTCAATTTCCAAGTCATTACGGAAAATTCAGACTTAATCGTCGTCGATAAACCCCAGGGTATTAAAACCCATCCTAATCGTCCGGACGAAAACGGCACCCTTTATAATGAATTGGCAACTTACTTAGATACCCCGCCGCTGATGTTACACCGACTGGACATGCTGACCAGTGGATTGATCATGATCGGTAAAGATCCACTGGTGATCCCAATTTTAGAACGTCAGTTAGCACGCAAAACTATGCAACGTAACTATGTTGCTGTAACCGCCTTTAATTCTGAGCTACCACTTAGTGGAGTGATCGATGGACCGATCGGGCTAGATCCAGCTGACAAACGCAAGCGGAAAGTAACTGCCGATGGATTAACAGCAAAGACTCACTATGAAGTCCTACAACATAACGACCAGTATGCTCTGGTCAAATTATCCTTAGAAACTGGCCGCACACATCAGATCCGAGTCCACTTAGCCAGTCAGAAAATGGCCATTGTTGGCGATCCCTTATACAGTGATATCATCGCCGATCGAATGTATCTACACGCTTACCAGATCACTTACTATCTTCCCTTTGACTGGAAATTTGAAACGGTTGACTGTTTGATCCCACAAAGTTTTAAAATAATAACAAAATAAAAGCCAGTGCCTGTTCAAAACAAGCACTGGCTTTTATTTTTGACGATACCACTGATAGATCTTTTCAACTTGTTCTTGAGGCAAGTAGCGTATTTCTTCTTCATGTTGTGAATTACCTGACCGTAAAACTATCTCAAGGTGGCTTAATCCTGCTTTTTTCATCCAAACTGTCTGTTTCATACTTAGTGCTTGGATCTTGTTATGAGGGATCAAGTACATTTTACGCGTTAGCAAATGACCGCTTTGTGCTAGCAAAATATCTGAATTTGTCACTGCCAGACCGCTATTTGCACCAGCATAATGTCCGACCCAAAATGCAAAAGGTAATAAGATCGTCGCCAACCAGCCATATGGCCGAAAGAACACCCCAACTGACACGACCAGCAAAATTGTTGGTAACAACATATTACGTAGGAGCCGCCAGCGCCCGATACGTCCTACCATTTGCAAGTTAGGGGTTTTTTGAGGCAGCCATTTAACAAAACGGCTGGCTTTTTTCAACGCCTGACCTTGACTAAGTACTGGCAACAAAACTAGATCCTCATCTTGTTCATCATTTGCCGCTTGCGAGGCCAGAACTAGCTGGATCGTTGCTAACTTCAAAGCTTGACGTAAAAATGATTGTGAAATTACGACCGCTTGAATTTTTTCCGGGCGAGCAGTCACGACGTTTTGCTGTAGTAAACCTTTAGTGGTGACCAACTGTTCTTTTTCTTGATGAACTTCAAAGCCGAAATAACGATTGAGCACCAGCAAATACGAAACTCCGAGTGCCAACAAAACGATCACGAGCGCAAGTAAACTTAAAATCAAGCCACTTTCATGTACTAAAGTTTCCATGGCTGAGTCAAGATATTTTTGCGGAATCGCGTTGGAAAGTCGATTATATATGGCTAAGAAGCCTAAAACTAAGGGAAAAAATCCCAAAGAAGTCAAAGCATATAAATTCAGGTCACGCCCTTTGATCTGGTAAGATGGCTCATATCCTTCCGAAACTTTTTCTGTCAAATTATTATTAGTTTTGGAAAAGTTTCAGTTTGCTGTTCTTTTGTCTGAAACGCGTCACGTTTTTCCTGGATCTGTGCAACTACTTTTCGTGAAACAACTGGTAAAATAGCCTCCGGTGCATCTTCAGACTGACTAGAAGTTTCGACTTGTAAAGATAACAAACCAAATGGCCGCAAATAAAACCACTGTTTGGTCTGCAAGGTCTGGATCTTAGCATATGAAATATACAAATGTTTTTGAAAAATTATCCCCGAATTTAAAATAATTTCTTGGGGCGTAAGTTCATAAGTATAACGCAGATACTTCAAGATACCACCAAGAACTGTGAGCAACAGAATTATGGTCACAGCTCCCCCAAAATAACCATCTAATTTATCGCTAAAATTAAAGGCAAACGAAATAAAAAGATACAGCAGACCACTTTTAAACGACTGATACCAAAAATAAAGTAATGCCACCGGATGAAGTCGTCTAACTTGCATTAACATCCTCCTCTTGCGCTAATTCCATCAGTTGTTTCTTTAACTGCGTCGCGGTTTCTGGCAAAACGCCTGCAATTTCGTGCGCGGCTGCTGCAGTCTCGATTTTTACACTTTGCAAATGAAAGAACTGAAACAAAGGTCCAGCTTGTAAAGTAACATTTTGGATCCGTGAAATAGGGATCGCCGTTTGCTTATGCAAGAAAAAGCCAGACTCGATCTCAACGTCGGTCGGTGTGATCTGATACAGCCAGAAGCGATAACGGTAAGGTATCACCAGTAATTCTGTAACAAAATCAAGCAGAACGAGTGCTAAAAAAATATGATCGATCCATTTGGGCCAGTCAAAATGACCTACTGCCCAAACGACGATCGCCCAGACAACTAAGCCAATGACCAATGACAATAACGCACTGAGCTGCCAGACATTTTTTATTTTCTGTGGTAATCGTTGTGCTGCTTTCATTCATTTTCCTCACTCTTAAAATTGTTATTCTCCAGTATAACGCAGTTTATTTCTGAAAACTACTTAATCCGAAATACCCGATAATACTTGACCGTCTGCTCCAATGATCTGTCCGTTATGGTCTTGTCCGTCCAAAACAACTTTTAAAATATCATGAGCTGCTGTAGCAACATCTTTCATGTAGCTGCCCTGACGATAACCGTTGATCTCAGTCGAAACTCCGCCAGGAAAAATTCCAAAGACAGACAAAGGTAACTTTTGATTACTGATATCAACCGCTAAGGTTTGCAGCAGAGCATTTAGCGTAATTTTAGAGACCCGATAAGCTGCTGGATTGTACCATTTAGTGGCAGAGAATGGACCTGTAATTGCAGCAATTTTGCCGTGATTTTGTTGCAGCAACGGCAAGAAATTTTGAATAACTGCTAAAGTCCCAAAGAAATTTGTTTCAAGCGTTTGGCGATAATCTGCAGCAGTTGTTTCCAATGCCGGTTTATCCATTTGTCCTGCGATTCCCGCATTATTTATCAAATAATTTAGATCTGGATGCTTTTGTTTAACTTGTTTAAAAGCCGCCGAGATCGAATTAGTATCATCTAGATCCAACCGCACAACGTCTAACCTTTCTGCTGGAACGCCTGCTTGAACCAACTGAGCACAAGCGTCTTTTCCTTTGTCCAAACTCCGCGCACCAAGCACTACAAAATAGTTGCTCAAACCTAACTGCTTACTCATTTCAAATCCGATTCCACGATTAGCCCCCGTGATCAAAAATTTATCTATCATATTAAAAAGCCTCCTCGAAACTGATCAATAGTCCCTGTTTTCCAAATAACTTATCTTGACCAGAAAGCACATGCTCATGGTTTTCATAAGCAAGGCTCCTTACATTTATTTAGGATAAACAACCAAACTTAATTTACCTGTTTGACTATAATAATAAATGCAAATTAATAAATACAAAAGACAACGCACTCTAAAATTATCTCTAAACAAAAACACGAGCGCAGGACAAATATCGTTTTGAAGTCAGTGTGTAACGTCGTTTACGCCATTTTTGGCCGTAGCAAAGCACAGGACAGGAATGGCGTAAATGGCATTACATTGAAAATTCAGACTTTTGAAACGCGCTTATGCTATAAAAATTACAAGCGATAATTTGATTATTTTTAGCAAAAAAAGAAACCGGGACATTGCTTTATCCCAGCCTCATGTTTTCCTTTTCGTTGTCGTGATAATACAAACATATCATCGCGAAAATGACACTTGCTTTTTAACTATTTTAGCAGTTGTTATATTAGACAAACCCGCATTAATTGCAGATTCAACATACTATTTGCGTTTATGTTTAACATAGGTTGCAAAATGTAGGATACATGCCAATAGAACAAAGAAGATCACAACAAACGAACTATAACTCAGCCAAAAGTTTGTTTTCGGCATCAGGCCCAGACCAACTTGGATCCCCATCGCCGCAAGTGCCATCACTGCAACCATAAAAAATAACTGAATATATCGTTTCAATGTACTATCATCCTTTTTTTGAATTGAATTGATCTGTTTTCCACGTTTCAAACATTCAGCCTTTTTGCCAGCTGACAATTCTTGAACACCCCAACTATTGGTCATTACGATCTCATTTATCTTGATCACGCCTGCTGCAGACATCACTTGATCGATCGTCCGTAAACTTTGGTCGGTCACACCGGTCACCCAGTTTTCAAAAGCGCCTGTATAACAGTCAGTGATACTCAAATAATGCTTGTTTTTAAACCGGTCAGGATGAGTCTCACCTTTTCTGTCAAAACGAACCAGCCTTTGACGCATACAATCGAAGAAATCTTTCATCTTTCCAGACAAATTACGCCAATAAGTCGGTGCCGCTATCACTCAAACATCACTTTCAAGCAACTTGGCTTCTAGCTGGTCTAATACTTTATCTTTACTTTCATATGTATCCGGCTTGAACTCATAATCCTCTAGGTAAATCGTTGCTGTTTCATGTGCCGGATCGACTCCTTTTAAAACTGCATCCAATAATTTTGCAGTAACACCATCACGCCGATGTGATCCTAAAATTCCAAGGACTTTCAAATCATCTGCTTCCTTCCATTATTCACTATCCTTAAAATAACACGAATCCTGATAACAAAAACACCACTTCAAAACTTAAGTCCAAACTAGAAAAAATGAAGAATCCCTAAAACCAGTGGCGGCACCAATAAAGCAGGCAAGAAATTTAATGTATTGATTTTCTTGATCTCCAAAACACTCAACCCTGAAGCGAAAATCAAGACCCCACCAACGATCATCAACTCATTTAACAAAGCTGGACTTAAAGCAGATCTAAAGACTAAAGCCAACACATATAAGCTGCCCTGCCAACCAAGCAGCACGACTGCACCCCAGGCAATACCAAGGCCATACGCCGCTCCGAGCACGATCGAAGTGATCAGATCTAAGACACCATTTGTCAATAGGAAAGAATAATCATGGTCTAAAGCAGCATTGATCGGGCCTAAAATCGACAACGAGCCAAAACAAAACAGTAAAACAGCAGTCGCCAACCCAGCGCTTAATTCACTGTTGGTAAAACGTTGAACGATTCGATCAAAATGTCCTTGTATGTTCCACATTGTTCCTAAAATCCCGCCGATTGCCAAACTAATAATGAACAAAACCGGCAGTGTGCTTTTATCCAGCGGTTCGATCACCGTATGGATCCCGATTATAACGGCCGCTAAACCAAGTGCTTCCATCAATACTGTTTGGAATTTGGGAGCAAACTTACTTTTAAATAAATTACCAATAACACTACCAACAACGATCATTGAAGCATTAAATATCGTTCCGTACAATTAACTTCCCCCCCCCTTGAATTAAATTATTACAAGCTTACCACTAGAGTCAGGTTTAAAGCTACTTATATTCAACCCCCAATTAAAAGGAACTGAGGTAAAACTAACTGTGCGATACTAAAAGGGTCGTCGATCTATCCCATTAAATGGGGTAGATTGCCGGCCCTTAAAGGTGTTCCGAAAGATTGAAGCCATACTGCAACAACGATTGCATTATTCTGGTTCTTCGCTTCGACCCAAAATAATTCAATCGCCGTTACAAATCGGCTTCAAAACATCTTTTTCTCACTTTCCTTAATAATAAATTTCATTTTATAACCGCAAGTGTGCCACATTATCCCTGATTTCAAATTTAGTTCCTAATGGTTCGGATAAGTCAGCTAATCGCTGCAATATTTGATCGTCTTGCGCAACTACTGGCCAACCCTTGCGATTATCTGATAAAGGATAGTCAAAACCAAGTTCGATCGGTGTCAAAGTTAACTCAGTCAGCTGGCCATCTTCAACTTGCCAGTATGGTACAACAGTTTCGTATAATTTAGGATCAACATGCATCCCACGTGTATAACCAGCCCACTGTGCATTAAACAAGTCAGCAATCGTAGAATCGGTCGGTAACGAAAAACTTTCAAAATAATCAGCTGGCGCTTTAGTCAAATTTTGAATATTCAAGATAATGTCTCCCAGTGAATAAAAAATCGGTCGCCCCTGATAAATCTCAAGTCCCCGGATCGTATGTGGCCCATGACCGATGATCGCATCAGCGCCGTAGTCGATACACTTATGGGCAAATTCTTTTTCAAAATCAGGCAACGACTCACGGTCTTTTCCCTTCATTTCATGACAATGCAGAGAAATCAATACATAATCAGCCTGTGTTTTTGCCTCAGCAATGATCTTTTGAAATCTAGCCAGATCTCTGGTATCAACGCTAGTGCTAAAGCCGCGTTTGTCTGCGACTTTAAAACTATAATCTCCAAAAGTGATCTCATCATCTGGTACTGCGGGAGCAAAACCAGACTGACGATAAAATTCGTTTTCATCATCGATCTGCGTTTCTCTAATGATCTTTTTGAAACGTGATACATCATCTTGTTTAATATAGTAGGTTGTTGTAAATCGTACTGGATTTAGCCCGGGCCGTCCCTGTATATAAGCCGATGCATTTCCCGCGATCGCAGCCGGATTAAAAGTACTAGTAGCGGCAATGACCGCTACTCTGCCAGTAGGCGACTCATAATAGACTGGCTGCGCTGCTTCTTGCAAATTACTTCCGGCGCCCGCACAAGGAATGCCAGCTTGTTTAACGTTTTCCAAAGTTTTTTCTAAGCCACCGTAAGAATAATCTAAGGTATGGTTGTTAGCAAAAGAAGTAACATTAAAGCCTAATTTCTTCACGTCTTCTAAAACTTCGGGCGGACCACACAGATAACCACCCCCACTATACTGAGAACCATACGATTCATAATGATGTAAAGTCGTTTCCAAATTAAAGAAGCATGTGTCACCTTGGCTCAACAATTCTTTAAATTTATCATATCCGGGATAACCGCCTTGAGGTATATGCCGTTGGATAATGGCATCACCAGCAGCCGTAAATGTCATTTTCACTATTGTTTACCTCCCATTAAAGTGCAATTGTTGTTCACATTACTCCGATCGTTCTAATCTAGGTCTAAGTCCCAGCCTGGAATGATCAATGAGTTATATTGTTTTTTGATTTCTTTTTTAACTGATTTACTTTGATAAGCCTTAACCAGATTTTTAAAAGCTTGAGAGTCCTTTTTCTTTTTGGAAACGGCTAAAACATTAATGTAAGGTTTAGAATTTTTATCTAGCTTTTCCTTATATAGAGTATATTTCAAGGGGATGTTACCTGACACAGCAAAGCCGCCGTTTACGACCGAAGCATCTTCACTAGATAATGCCCGCGCTGTTTGACTACCATCAACTTCTTTGATTTTCAAATTCTTTGGATTTTCCGCGATATCTTTAGTTGTTGCTAGTGAATCATCGGACTTTAATTTGATCAGTCCAGCATTTTGCAGTAATTTCAAACCACGAGATTCGTTAACTGCATCATTTGCGATCGTGATCGTTGCGCCATTTTTGATATCAGCGACTGAATCTACTTTTTTTGAATATAACCGTAATGGAGCAATGATAGTCTGACCTACAGATGTTAAGGTATTATCATGTGCTTTATTCCAATCATCTAGGAATTCCTTGGTTTGAAAGGAATTTACGTCTAGCTCACCATTTGCTACTGCCTTATTGGGCTGATTCCAATCACTAAATTCTTTGAGTTTGACCGTTAAACCATATTTATCTTTAGCCTCTTTTTTAACGGCATCCCAAACGTGTGTATCTTTATCTGCCGGCGCAACTACCCCAACCGTGATCGTCTTTTCTTTTGCTTGTGACTTATCACCAAAGCTAAAATAACCCGCGATCACTATCACAACAACTACCACGATACCAATTAAATACTTCCACCCTTTTTTCATTACAATACCCTCCTAGTTTTTAATTTCCAATTAATTTATTTCAAAAAGTTTTCTGCGATCTGCTGATAAACTTCGATCAATTCCAAATAACTGCTCAAGGTCGTATATTCATTAAGCTGGTGATCAGTTTTACTGTTATCAGCTCCTAAAACTACAGTTGGTAATCCTGGATTATTTTTAACAAAAACACTGGCATCTGTCGCACCATTCATCGTCTGTAGTTTAACTTCACGATCTGTAAAATTATCTTGCGCTACTTTTTTGGCTAATTGCACAAATTCATGCTCTGAATCTGTTTCAACAGGTTCAAAATTATGAATGATCTCTAATTCAAGCTGGACATCATTTTTTGCGTTCAGGTCATTAACAGCACCTGTGATCCGTTCAATGACTTTTTGATTATTAAATTCTCGCGTGGGACGAATATTGCCTAATAGTTCAGCTTGATCAGGGATCGTATTGACTTGCTCGCCACCGTTGATCACGGTAATGCTATGCTGAACTTCACCTAAATAAGGATCAGTTGGTGTATCAGCAAACAAGTCTTTTTCCACATTGATATAATTTATCAATCCTTGAATAGCATTGATCCCCTCCGTTGGTGTTGAGCTATGCGCCGATTTACCAGTACTTTTAATACGGTAATTAAAACTACCGGAATGAGCATAAGACACGTTACCATTTGTCGGTTCACCAACTACCAAAGCATCAGCATCATCGATCACATGTTGTTCATTCAAACGATAAGCACCAGGCGTCCCGTATTCTTCGCCAGCAGTCGCAATAAAGCGCAACTTACCTTTAAGTTTGACTTCGTCATTTTCTGATAATTCTATCAATGCGATCGCGATCGCAGCTAAACCACTTTTCATGTCAGAAGCTCCACGCCCATATAACCTATCGCCGCTGACCTCAGCAGCAAATGGATCATGTTTCCAAGAATCAATGTTTCCCACAGCGACTGTATCTTGGTGGCCAGTAAAAGCTAAAACTTTTTTAGTTGGATCCGCGTCACCGATCTCTGCCACAAGGTCTGCCCTGTTGTCACCGAAAGCATCAATTTTGGCTTGAATTCCGTGTTTCTCAAGTAAACTTTGCAAATATTGCGCGACAACTATTTCATTGCCATTGACCGTATGTAACTGGACTAGATCTTGTAACACCTTAATTTTTTCTGTTCTTTTCATGAATGATCCCTCCTGAAATATATTTACTTTGACTAACTTACTTAATTTTGGGTATAAAAAAAGCTTCCGCCCCAAGTAAAGGACGAAAGCAACGCGTTACCACCTTAATTCGTGTCTTCCTCACAGAAAACACCTCAACAACTTACTAGAATCAATAAGCTAGACGATAACAGGTCTTACTGTAATAATTGCTTGCACAACCACTAATGCTCAGAGCTCATCTTCATCTTCTTTCGTTTTAAGCCCTCACAGCATAACGGACTCTCTCTGAAAAAACTACTTGCAAACTACTCTTCTCTTCATCACATAATATTTTAATTTTAATTTAATGCAAGTCTACTAGTTAATTTTAAGTATTGCAAGTTTTTTTTGGAACAATTTTTATTTCAGTACTTAATCGCCACATTTTTTATTTATAAAATGCTTATTTATCAATGCTTAATCAACCATTTTTCAGAACAAAATTTTCTTAGCTTTAATTATTTATTATAATTTTTCTTGACGACCAACAATTTAAATGCTAAATTTAGTGACATCAAATTTTAATCTTATAAAAACAAAGAGAAGAGTATCGCTATGTAAGGTTTCTCAGAGAATGTCTGTAGCTGAAACGACATAACCAAACACTGCGAGAAGATGAGCTCTGTTAGGCCAACAAGTGTGCAAGCAGTTGTTGCGGGGGATCCGTTAACTTCCACTTCGATAAAGATATTAGTCGCACATGCGCACTAATAATTAAGGTGGTACCGCGGGTTTTCTCGTCCTTTAGATCAACTGATCTAGGGGACTTTTTTTATACAAAATAGAAAACAACATCTTGTCTTTTAGCAACCTAGTCCACCAACAATTTTCTTCTCGTCCTAATCAAATAAAAATCAAATTCAAAATTTCAAGGAGGTCAGATACATGAGCAATTCAATCATTGAATTAAGCAATATCAAAGTTTATTTTCAACAACATCAAAGTTTGATCAAAGCCATCGATGACGTTTCTTTAACTGTAGATCAAGGTGATATTTATGGTGTCGTAGGTTATTCAGGTGCGGGTAAATCGACCTTAGTTCGAGTCATCAATTTGTTACAAGAACCAACGGCTGGTAAGGTCACCGTAAATAACGACATATTTTTTTCAAAAAATGAGCAATCTATTCAGCGCATCGATAAAAAAGATTTGCGGACCAAGCGTCGCAAGATCGGCATGATCTTCCAGCATTTCAATTTACTGAATGAACAAACTGCCATTCAAAACGTAGAATTTGCCTTGAAACACAGTTCGTTAAATGAAAAACAGCGCCAAAAAAAGGCCGAGCATTTACTAGAATTAGTCGATCTGACTGAACAAAAAAATCACTTTCCAGCACAACTATCTGGTGGTCAACAACAACGTGTCGCCATCGCGCGTGCTTTAGCTAATGACCCTGAGATCTTGATCTCAGACGAAGCAACTTCCGCGCTTGATCCCAAAAATACCAATCAGATATTGGATCTACTAAAATCATTAAACCAAAAATTAGGCCTAACTATCGTCTTGATCACCCATGAAATGGCAGCCGTCAAACGGATCGCCAACAAGGTTGCAGTCATGGAGCAAGGTAAGATCATTGAACGCGGTAATTTAATAGACATCTTTACTAATGCCAAAGAACCACTAACACAGGAATTAGTTGGTGCTCAAAATGCTTCGCGAACCGCGATCAAACTTTTACAAAATTATGAACTCACAGAAAACGAAGAGATCTATCACTTGGTTTATTCTGGAAAATCAATTCAGGAACCCTTAACAACACGCCTATTCGAAAAATTCAACGTAGAAACTAGTATTATTTATGGAAACGTCGACTTACTCAAAGAAAAACCGATCGGTACTTTATACGTAATATTGCACGGTGAAAACAAAGCTCGTCAACAAGCCAAGCAATACTTGTTGAGTCACGGTGTGCTGGCAGAAAAACTTGAAACGGAGGCCGTTTAAATGAGTGAATTTTTAGCAAAAGTATTCCCAAATGTACTTGCCCAGGGTTGGACTGATGAAGCCGGGTGGCTAACTGCGATCGGTCAAACCTTTTATATGACTTTTTGGTCGTTTCTATTTGGCGGGATCTTAGGCCTATTATTTGGAATCGGGCTAGTCTTGACTACTCCTGAAGGTGTTTACCCTAACAAAGTGATCTTTAACATCTGCGATAAGATAGTTTCATTTTTTCGCGCAATTCCATTTATTATCTTATTGGCCTTTATTGCGCCAGTGACCCAGCTGATCGTACATACTCAAATCGGGACCACGGCGGCTTTAGTACCACTTTCTTTAGGTGTATTCCCTTTTTATGCACGCCAGGTCCAGGTGGCTTTATCCAGTGTTGACCAAGGGATCATTGAAGCAGCACAATCGGTCGGGGCAACTTTTTTTGATATTGTATTTACGGTTTATCTGCGTGAAGCCCGTTCAGAGATCGCTCGCGTTACTACCGTGACCTTGATCAGTTTGATTGGGTTAACTGCAATGGCCGGTGCAATCGGTGCTGGGGGGTTAGGTAATACCGCCATTTCATACGGTTATAATCGTTTCAACAACGATGTAACTGTTGTTGCGACTTTGATCGTCTTAATCTTAGTTGTAGTCGTTCAAGTCATAGGAGATAAACTGGCTACATCTTTAAACCATCGAAGTAATTAAAAATAAGAGGCTGTGACAAAACTAGCTGTGCGATACTAAAAGGGCCATCGGTCTAACTATTTAGTTGGTTAAATCGATGGCCCTTAAACATGTTCCAAAAGATGTTTTATTCCACTCTCCTAATTTATGTTCAACTCACAAACTGCAAGGCTAGTTTTTTATAAAATTCAATTGCTTTTAAATAAATATCTACATCGACATACTCGTTTGCCTGATGTGACGAATCAGAACCAGGACCACAGACGAGACTATTGAAATCGCCCTGAGCTTGTAGAAATTCAGCTCCATCATTTGCCCCTAAACTTCCCGCTAGATTTGGTGCATGACCAAAAACATCTTGGTATACTCCGGCAGCTGTTTTGGCTAACGATGTATCCTTAGATCCGATGATCGCCTCTTCTGGAAAACTATATCTTAAAGAAAGATCATAACCTTCTTTGGCATTCAATTCGTCTAACACCGATTCTAATTCAGCGTAAAACAACTTATTGGGGTATTCGGGGATCGTCCTAATATTGCCCATATACTTAGCTTGCGCAGGGATACTATTAACCTGTTCACCCCCGCTAATTTTAGTGATCTCATGTGTTACGTGTCCTAAGATCTGGTCTTTATGGTCAAACTTAGATAATCTTTCTTTGGCTAAGTGGTAATAGTCCCATAGATTATCGATGGCGTTAATGCCTAACCAAGGCCGTGCACTGTGTGCTCCTTTACCTGTCGAAGTGACCTCATAGTCGATCACTCCACGTGCAGTATAGACCATGTCTTTCATATCAGTACTTGGTTCGGCAATCACCAATCCGGTCAAATTATCGGCGTACCCGGCCCTAGTTAACTGGGCTGCACCATACTCCCCAGTTTCTTCACCGACTGTTGCCAATAAACGGACCTGACCAGTTAACTTAGTTTTTGCTTCTAATAATTCCAGCATTGCGATCACTACCGCAGCTAACCCGCTTTTCATGTCCGAAGCTCCCCGGCCAAAGACCCGGCCGTCTTTTAAAGCTCCAGAAAAGGGAGGTTCATCCCAGTCAGCTTCATTACCTGCCGCAACCACATCCATATGTCCTGACAAACCAAAAATTGGTCCGTTGTGGTCACCTATCGTAACGACTAAATTGTCGCGACCAGGTTCATACTCAACTTTTTTGATCTGTACATCTGGATATGGTGCAAACAAGGAAATAATATAATCAGCTACATTTGTTTCATGATCATTGATTGATTGGATCTGGATCATTTTTTGTAAAATTTCAATTTTTGAGTTTTTATTCATTTTTTATTCTCACTTACTTTCATTAATTTGTTCTTTTTGTGCTTGAGCTAACATCTTATCTAATTCGCCAGACTTTTTTAGTTTCTGAATAACTTGGTTGATTTTTTTCTTTAGAGCTTGATCATCTTTATTCAGGCCAACACTGACAGCATCAATATCTCCAGAGGTTTTCAGCTTAATGTTAGTCGTCGAATAAATATCTGGATATTTTAGTGTATAAAGCTTTGAATCTTCTTTTCCTAAAATAACACCATCGACCTTACCTACCTTTAGTTCAGTCGTTAAAGTGCCTAAGTTACCTTCTGTTACCAAATTAGCTTTAGGCAGCTGTTTTTTAGCAACTTTTTCTTTAGCCGAACCTTGTTGTGCACCGATCGACTTCCCATCAAGGTCACTGATTTTTTGGTATTTAGCTGCATCAGCTTTTCTAACTAATAAGACATTAGAACCCTGATGATAAGGTTTGGAAAAACTAACGACTTTCTTCCGGTCAGAACTAGCTACCATACTTGATAAAACCATATCGATCTTTTTATCTTGTAATTCTGTCACCAGTGAGGGAAAAGCAACATTTTCTATTTTCAACTTAACATCCAATTCTTCTGCGATTTTTTCTGCCAGCATCACGTCAAAGCCCGCAATTTTCTTTTTACCATTCTTAACTGTTGTATATTCAAATGGAGGTGCATCAGCTGAAGTTCCCATAGTGATCTTGCCTTTATCCTGAATTCGTTTCACACTATCGTCACTTTCACCTTTCTTACCACAGGCTGCCAAACTACCGATCATTGTCAGACAAACTAGTCCCACTAACATTAACTTACTTTTCCTTTTGTGCCACATTATATCCAGCCCCCATTTATCTTTGTTAAATTTAAATTAGATTCTATCACATCTTTCCTTAATTTTATACACTTATTGTGAATATTTATTAAATAAATGGAAATCTGGGTATCTCAAAGGTATGTTTAAAGTCCTTCTTTCTTAATGTAAGTATCTTGAAAAATATGATAAATACCGCTAAGATAATAAAGTCTAGATTTATTTCGCACAATACTGATAAATAAAGTTACACTCAGAAAGGAAAACAATAATGGTACAAGTAAATTCTGCCTACTGGCAAAATGTAGTTGATGAAGCACAAAATCACCCGGCAGTCGCAGGCTTAGATAAGCTCCCATTTTTTTCAATGGCACCAATGGAAGCTGTCACTGACTCAGTTTTTCGTCGGGTAGTTGCCCATGCTGGTGGTCCGGATGTTTATTTCACTGAATTCACCAATGCCCGCAGCATTACACACCCAAAAGCAAAATTTAGTGCACAGGCACGTTTACATGTCGAAGATGGCGAAAAAATGCCTGTTGCCCAAATATGGGGTAACCGCAAGATCGACTTTGAAACAGCTACACAAGAT
>NZ_KB714700.1:872-2998 GCF_000349725.1 Ligilactobacillus pobuzihii E100301 = KCTC 13174 | reverse complement strand
AAAAGAACACGGCTACCAAGCCATCGATATCAATATGGGCTGCCCTTCCGGAACGATTATTAAAAATGGCGGCGGTTGTGACATGATCCGTCATTTTGATGACGCTGCCGCAGTCATTGAAGGGGCCAAAACATCCGGCTTGCCGATCTCGGCCAAAACTCGCTTAGGGTTCAACGAGCTAGATACGTTTGAAACATGGATCCCATTCTTGTTAAAACAAGATATCCCGTTATTGACAGTGCATGTTCGTTCACGTAAAGAAATGTCTAAAGTCCCAGCCCATTACGAATACATTGACCGTTTAGTACAATTACGTGATGAAATTGCTCCGCATACATTACTGCAGATCAACGGCGACATTAAAGACCGTAATGACGGATTAGAATTAGTGCGTCAACACCCTGGTGTGGATGGGATCATGATTGGTCGCGGGATCTTCGAAAATCCATTTGCTTTTGAAGATCACCCAAGAGAGCATACACTTGATGAAACTTTGAGTTTATTAAGAATGCAGCTTGACTTGTATGACACCTTCAATGCCCAATATGGACCGTTAAACTTCAAGAAGTTGCGTCGATTCTTTAAAATTTACGTGCGTCATTTCAACTATGCTTCCGACCTACGAATTGCTTTGATGGAAAGTAAAGATACCACTGAAGCACGCGAACTACTTGATAATTTTGAAAAACAATGGACAGCACACAACGCCGCCAATACAATTGCGATCACACAAGAAGATTGATCTTTATAGTAAAAAAGCAAGCAACTTAATGCTTGCTTTTTTTTTGATATTAGGTGGTTATGATCATAACTGAAATGAAGCTATTGGATTGTCCTGATAACTCCAAGCGCAATTCAGAATAACTTTAGTTATATAATAATTGAAAGTGAGACAAAAGATGCCTTAGAGCCGATTTGTAACGACGTTATGTTTATAACTTCCATTTTCAATTGATTTGGTCAACTAAGTATCGTAACAAAACCTTCAACACGCCCAATTTAGTCCAAGAAATGAAAGACTTACCGGTTCAAACGGCCCAAAAAATAATATCATGATCGAAAAATTAGCGGTCATGCCTGACCATGTTCATTTATTACTCAGTTTTCCTCCTAGCAAGACGCCAACATCAGCAATCAAAGCACTCAAAGGACAAAATGCACAACTATTCTTAGCAAACCACCCCGAAATTAGAAAAAAACAATATCGGGATGGTCTTTTATGGTCGACTAGCTATTATATGAGCACCCTAGGTGATATGAGGCAGGGAATCGTTGAGAAGTATCTTGAGAACCAACGATACAATGCAAAAAAATAAGCATGACTTATCGACACGCCACGGCTCATTCAACCCCTGACTAAAATCACGGGATTTCTGCGCTATTTTTAATTAATTTTATTCAAAAAATGGATAAATACTTTTGGTGTCTTTACCACAATAAATCCTGGCAGCACAAAAAAATACAAAATCATCAGCATAAACGCTGCGATTCCTCCAATAAAGTTATTAGGTAAAAAATCCATGGAAGTATCAAAAAAAGTGTTCCCGACAGTAACCACCAGCGCAATTATACCAACCATATAATGAGCGGCAGCATAACCTAAGATAGCGTTATTGTTAAAGTATTTATTTAAAATAGCATTCTTAGACGTTTTTTCTTCTTTAATCTCTTTTTTTGCATTAAAAAATAATGCAAAATAGTATATAAGTCCAATCACGGCAAACTCAAAGGAGAACGTAAAACCAAAAACTGATGATCCTATATCTCCTGTATTTAGTCCTAAAAAAATAGCAATATCTACACTTGGAATAAAGGAGATAATTAGGACTAAAATAGCAAACTAAAGGTTGAAAGTTAAATAATACAAAAAAGCCCCGACTTTTTCGGGGTTTTTCTGTATAAAATAGACATGAATTGCTCCATATCTGTATAATTAATGTATCCCACAAAAACATACAAAGGAGTTTCATGCCATGTCTACTATACAACATAATACTACCAATATTCATCATTCTTTTCGTCATTTTTCAAAATTGGTCCACCTTCCGAAAATTTTACGTCGTGCTAACATCTCCAAATCACGAGGCGTTCGTCCCGAATTACTTTTTGAATGGCTGCTGACTACT
>NZ_KB714700.1:0-770 GCF_000349725.1 Ligilactobacillus pobuzihii E100301 = KCTC 13174 | reverse complement strand
TTTTAGAGCCGAAAAATCAACTGCTTTCTCAAAGCGGACCGTCCGCAACTGTCTGAATAACGCTCATACTAACTGGCAACGACTGGTCCGACTTGTTGGGGGCCAATTGATCGAGTATGTTCAATACTTTACCGACTCTCGTCGGCGCCAAGCACTAATTATTGACGATTCCTTATTTAAACGCGAGTTTTCTCAGAAAACAGAATTATTAGCTCGGGTTTTCGATCATGACAAGCAACGCTATTTTAAAGGCTTTCGGGCATTGACCTTAGGTTGGAGTGACGGCAATACCTTTTTGCCCTTACATTTTGCCTTGATGTCTTCACGAAAACCTAAAAACCAATTAGGCAGCTTTAAAATGACTGATCAGCGGTCTTTATCTGGTCGCCGTCGTGCACAAGCAGTGCGTAAAATGAATGATGTCGCACTTGAGCTAGTAGATGACGCCATTGCGTCGGGGATCAAAGCTAAATATATCCTCTTTGACAGTTGGTATGCTTCCCCACGGATGTTCGCTGAATTGCTAAAGCGTCAGCGTGACGGGATCGGTATGTTAAAAAAAACTAAAAAAATGTACTTTCGTTATCGTGGTCGTGAAATGGACGTTAAAAGTCTGTATGAAATTCTGCGACGTAGTAAGTGGTCAACTAAGTCCCGGTATTTATACAGTTCAGTTGTCTCATTTCAAGTGGACAATCAGGAGATGCCCATGAGATTAGTTTTTGTCGCTAAACGCGGTAAAGCGGACCAATATTTAGTTTTAGCGACCA
>NZ_APCP01000075.1 GCF_000349725.1 Ligilactobacillus pobuzihii E100301 = KCTC 13174 | reverse complement strand
CCCCGCCACAAAGGCTAAGACAGACGAGTTTTTGATCAAGTTGATAAACTGGTTCCCCAATGGCGGGATCACCAGCTTAAAAGCTTGTGGCAACACGATATAGCGCATGGCTTGCCAGTAAGTCATCCCGTTAGAGCGCGCACCTTCCATCTGCCCGACATCGACTGACTGGATCCCCGCCCGTACGGTTTCAGCAATGAAAGAAGATGTATACAAAGTTAACCCGATCGTCCCGGCTGTAAAACCTGACATGGGGGCTACGTATTGCGGGATCACCACGTAAAAGAACATCGTGATCACCAGTAGCGGGATATTCCGAAAAATTTCAATATAGACATGAGCGATCCCCCGTGCAAGTTTACTGGGAACAGTTTCCATGATGGCAAAACCTGACCCAATAACAAGTGAGAAGAACAGCGCGATCACACTCGCTAAGATCATGTTGCCAAAACCAGTCAGCAAAGTCGACCAGTTATTAGTTAAGACGCTGATCATGGTTCTTCCACCTCCTTGATTTGAAAGCCTGGAATACCACTGAACCATTTTTTAACGAGGCTGGAATAAGTTCCGTTATCCTTCAATTTATCTAGTGCTTTATTTAAATGGTTGCGCATTTGGTCTTGTCCTTTATCAACTGCCATTCCATAAGGCTCATTGGTGAATGTTCCGCCAACTACCTGATATTTGGGGTTTTCCTTGGCGATCCCATACAAAATACCGTTATCGGTCGTCATGGCGAAGCCCTGTCCAGATTTTAAAGCGGTAAAAGCCTGAGCATAGTCGTCTAGTTCTAGAACACTGGCTTTCGGGGCATACTTAGCTACATTATCAACAGCGGTTGTTCCTTTGACTGCCATGACTTTAGTTCCTTTTTTATTCAGGTCTTTCATGGATTTGATCGAACTGCCTTTTTTGGCTAAAAGAGATTGACCAGCTCCAAAATAGGGCTTGGTAAAATCTAATAACTTTTCACGTTCAGGAGTGATCGTCATTGAAGCAGCAACTGCATCGATATTCCCATTTTTTAGTAAAGGTACACGAGTCTTAGTCGTTGTTTGGATAAATTCAGCTTTGGCGTTTTTGCCGTACATTTGCTTAGTCAAGGCTTTAGCCAAGTCAATATCAAAACCGTCGATATTTCCTGTTTTAACATTCATCAAACCAAATAAACGAGTATCGGCTTTAACGCCCCAAACGATTTTTTTAGATTCTTTGGTACTTTCATACACATTGTCAGATTCCTGTTTTGCACAGCCTGCTAGTACCGTAATCAAAAAAACTGGCACTAATATTGTTAGCACCCTTTTTAACCATTTCAACATGGTCGATCCCCTCCCTATTTGTGCACAATAATTTTACTTAAAAATTGTTGCGCACGTTTTTCGGTCGGATGATTATAAAATTGTTCGGCTGGATCATCTTCCACGATCATTCCATCATCCACAAAAACCACCCGGTCAGCTACTTCACGGGCAAAGCCCATTTCATGTGTGACAACGACCATGGTCATGTCAGTGGTTTGCACGATTTTTTTCATGACTCCAAGAACGTCATCGATCATTTCCGGGTCGAGCGCACTAGTTGGCTCGTCAAATAACATCACTTTGGGTTTCATTGCTAAAGAACGGGCGATAGCGACCCGTTGTTTTTGTCCACCGGATAATTCACGTGGCTTAGAGTTTATTTTAGAAGTTAAACCAACTAACTCTAAGTAATTCATTGCGATCTCTTTGTTTTCTTTTTCATCACGTTTTAAGACCAAACGTGGTGCTAACATAACGTTTTCCAAAACTGTTTTGTTGTCATACAGGTTAAAATGCTGAAAGACCATACCAACGTCACGGCGTAAAGAATTGAGGTCCGTTTTTTTATCAGAAAGATCTTTCCCGTTGACCACCAACTGTCCTGAAGAGAAACCTTCCAGTCCGTTGATTGTTCTAATCAAGGTACTTTTACCAGAACCAGATGGGCCGATCACAACAACGACCTCTCCTTGGTTGACATTCAAATCAATATCTTTTAGAGCATGAAAATTTCCATAATATTTATTTACTTTATTAAAATTAATAATTGACATAATATACATTTACCTCCAATTTTAGACCTGTACTGCTATGCGCTACTCCTTGGAAGTGCATAATACATTGATTGTCATTTTTACAACGAAGACTATGAGAAAATAATGTTTAAAATATTAGAATTAAAAATTAGTCATCTAGTATAATATATCACTTTTCTAGTCCTTCTACTATATTAAGATGAGGGACACTATTTTATAATTATAAAAAGATAAGAGTGTATTTGCCTATAGTTTTAATTTATGCAATGATTATAAATTGTATGAAAATAGAAGTTAAATTTAGTCAAAGTTGTCATATAATATAACTTTAGCTAAGAGACGATGTTTCAGTTAGCATTGCACAACTTTTTTATTTTGAAACAAGCTTAGCTGGATGTAAAGTATCTTTTAATTTGCACATATAATATTGCTAGCAACAAGATAGGGAGATTTTTATGAATCGAAATTTAAAATCGCGACAGGTCCAAATGATTGCGTTAGGTGGGACGATCGGTGTAGGCCTATTTATGGGGACTAATTCCTCTATTAAATGGACAGGTCCATCAGTTTTATTGGCCTATGCTTTGGCGGGTGCCTTTTTGTATTTGATCATGCGTGCCTTAGGAGAAATGTTATACATTGATCCATCGACCGGTTCGTTCGCCAAATACGCGTCAGAATATATCCATCCTTTTTTTGGATACTTAACGGCTTGGTCAAATGTTTTTCAGTGGGTCTTAGTTGGGATGAGTGAGATGATCGCGTTAGGCGGCTATTTTGCTTTTTGGTGGCCGAACTTACCCCAGTGGATCCCTGGCTTGGTAGCTTTGATAATCATTTGTTTGGCTAACTTGACCTCTGTTAAAGCTTTTGGAGAGATGGAATTTTGGTTTGCCTTAGTCAAGGTAGTAACGATCATCTTTATGATCATTGCCGGGTGTTTGCTGATATTTTTCGGGATCGGTAATGATCTTCATCCAGTTGGTTTGAGTAATTTGTGGACCCATGGATTCTTTACTGGCGGATGGAAGGGATTTTTGTTTTCACTAGCGATCGTGGTCGGTTCTTATCAAGGAATGGAATTGATCGGAGTTAGTGCAGGGGAAACAGAAGATCCACAAAAAACGTTGGTCGATGCGATCAAGTCCATGATATGGCGGATCTTGATCTTTTATGTTGGGGCAATTTTTGTGATCTTGTGTATCTATCCCTGGGATGAATTAGGTCAAGTCGGTTCTCCTTTCGTGCAAACTTTTGCCAAATTTGGGATCCCGATCGCCGCGGGCTTGATCAACTTTGTAGTGATCACTGCTGCTTTATCTGGTGCTAATTCAGGAATATATAGTTCCAGCCGGATGTTGTATACGCTTGGTTTTAAAAAACAGTTACCACGTAAATTTACTTTATTGAATAACAGTGGTGTCCCCGTTTATAGTGTCCTGGCTGTTTCGTGTGGGATCTTGCTTGGAGTAATATTGAATGTTGTTTTACCGCTGTTTTATGCGGATGCAAGTTCGATTTTTGTCAAAGTCTTTAGTGCCAGCATTTTACCCGGAATGGTCCCATGGTTCGTGATCTTGATCAGCCAACTGAAGTTTCGTAAAATTCATCAGTCCAAGTATGGAGGGCATCCGTTTAAAATGCCTTTATCACCGTATTCAAATTACTTTACGTTACTATTTTTGTTAGTAGTGTTAGTCTTTATGTTTTTAAATAAAGAAACACGGATCTCGATCATTATCGGAGTGTTCTTTATGATATTTATGGCAGTGACCTACTTTGTTAAATATCACGGCAAAACTAGTGAAGATAAGTAAAAATAAATTTATTTGCAGCTAATTTAGTTGTTATAGTGAGGCTTTAATCTTGTGGAAGGGCCGTCGATTCCCCCCGTTTAATGGGATAGATCGACGGCCCTTTTGAATCACACTGCTAGTTATAACTCGGTTTCTTTTTTGTTTACGGTGGTTCGACCAGTGTGGCTAGATAAATTATTGTTCACGTATGATATTAAAAAGTTTTGCTTATGTACAGCTAACAAACCTGTGTCAAGTTGTCCAAAATAAAGATGAAGCGTTTTCAAGTATACCTCTTGGATTCTCACTCTGAAAAAACAACCTAAATGTCAGTCAATTGGCGTTTTTTTAAGATTTGGAATATGTCCATACCAATGTTATAAAAATGTTGACATCTTTTGCGTGATGGTGTATTTTTAGGATTGCGTAATAAATTAATCTTAAAAATTAATCTATACCAATTTTAAAAAACTATAGAGGTATACTTAACATTTTTTTTAAAGGAGCTTGAATTATGTGTGGAATTGTTGGAGTAACAGGTAGGAAAAATGCCACAGAAATTTTATTGAACGGACTCAAAAAACTAGAGTACCGTGGTTACGATTCAGCAGGTATTTATGTCAATGATCAAAAGGGGAACGGCTACTTGGTTAAAGAAAAGGGCCGGATCGAAGACTTACGTGCTGCTGTGGGGCCTACTGTGAAGGGGACGGCAGGGATCGGACATACACGTTGGGCAACACATGGTGTGCCAAGTCAAGCAAATGCCCATCCACAAGTTTCAGCTGATGGACGTTTTTACTTAGTACATAATGGTGTGATCGGTAATTTTCGTGAATTAAAAGCTGAATACTTGGCGGATACAGAATTCGTGAGTGACACAGATACTGAAGTTATCGTGCAATTGATCTCACGTTTTGTAAATGAAGGTATGGAAACTAAAGAGGCCTTCACCCACGTATTGAGCTTGATCGACAATTCTTCGTCATACGCGTTTTTATTGATGGATAAAACACAGACGGATACTTTGTTTGTGGCTAAAAAGAAGAGCCCATTATTGATCGGTGTGGGTGACGGATTTAACGTGGTCTGCAGTGATTCGATGGTCATGTTGTCAGAAACACATGATTTTATCGAATTAACTGATGGTGATGTAGTGACAGTAACACCTAATGAGGTTGAGATCGAAGACGAAGATGGCAATCATGTTACACGTAATCAGTTCCACGTTGATGATGATGCAAGTGCGTCAGAAAAAGGTGCTTACGAATTCTTTATGCTCAAAGAAATCGATGAACAGCCTGCTGTGATCCGTACCCTACAACAAAAATATATTAATGAAGACGGCTCACTTCAAATTGAAGATGATTTAAAAAATGCGATCGATGGCGCTGACCGTTTATACATTGTTGCAGCCGGAACTAGTTATCATGCGGGTTTGGTTGGTAAAAGTTTATTTGAAAAACTAGCTGGGATCCCAACGGAAGTGCATATTGCCTCTGAATTTGGTTATAACCCACCCTTGTTATCAGAAAAACCATTCTTTATTTTCTTAACCCAAAGTGGCGAAACAGCTGATAGCCGTGAAGTGTTAGATAAAGTTAATCAGTGGGGCTATAAAAGCTTGACGATCACGAACGTGCCAAACTCAACTTTGTCACGTGAGGCAAACTACACCATGCTGCTGCATGCTGGGCCAGAAATTGCCGTTGCTTCAACGAAGGCTTATACTGCACAAATGACGGCTGAAGCTATTTTGGCTAAGAGTTTGGGCATGCATAAAAGAACGCAAGCCGCAGCTGATTTTGAATTGGGGTCAGAGTTAACTAAGGTAGCTAATGCCATTCAAAGTTTAGTTGACCAAAAAGATGTCGCTGAGAAAATGGCACAGAAGTATTTGTCAACTAGTCGTAATGCCTTTTATATCGGACGTGGACTTGATTATCAGACAGCGATCGAAGCAGCTTTGAAGTTAAAAGAGGTTTCTTATGTACAAACAGAAGGCTTTGCTGCTGGTGAATTGAAACATGGGACGATCTCGTTGATCGAAAAAGGTACACCAGTTATTGCGATCATCACAGATGAAAAGACAGCTGGTTTAACTAGAAGTAATGAACAAGAAGTTATTTCACGTGGTGCTAATGTGATCAATGTTGTTTCCGAAAATTTGGCAACCAAAGAAGATCAGATCATCTTACCGAAAGTGCACGAGCTATTAACGCCATTGGCTGCAATTATTCCAGCACAATTACTTGCTTATTATACAAGTAAAGAACGCGGCTATGATGTTGATAAACCAAGGAATTTAGCAAAGAGCGTGACCGTTGAATAAGCAGCAATTAAGATGGTTTTGTCTTAAGGATCTGGAGAATAACTACTAGCGAAAAACTAGTAGTTATTTTTGTATAATTAGATAGACTTTCCTTGCAATAAGCGACAATAACGACTATAATTGGACTATACCAATGAAACGGATACGGGGGAAAATGTTTATGAAAATTATTGTCGCTAAAGATCCAAAACAAGCAGGTATGAAGGGGCATGAGATCTTCGCAGATGCTTTAAACAACGGTGCTCAGGTTTTTGGCTTAGCTACCGGATCGACCCCATTAACAACTTATGAACAAATTGCTAATAGTCAACTTGATTTTTCTGACCGTCTTTCGATCAACCTAGATGAATACAAGGGTATCAGCCCTGATAATGACCAAAGCTATCAGTATTTTATGGATAAAAACTTATTTTCCAAAAAGGCATTTAAACATTCGTACTTGCCTAATGGTTTAGCCACAGATGACGCAGCGGAAATTAAACGTTATGACCAAGTTATTGCTGAGAATCCGATCGATTTGCAGTTATTAGGTTTAGGTTTGAACGGACATATTGGTTTTAACGAACCAGGTACTTCATTTGATGGCGGGACGCATGTGGTTGACCTAACAGAATCAACGATCAATGCTAATTCACGTTTCTTTGATAATATTGATGATGTACCAAAACAGGCATATTCAATGGGGATCGGCTCGATCATGAAATCAAAGAAGATCTTACTAGAAGCCTATGGTGAAAAGAAGGCCGACATTGTGGCTAAGATGATCGAAGGACCAGTGACCGAAGACGTACCAGCCAGTGTCTTGCAAAATCACCCTGATGTGGTTGTGATTTTAGATGAAGCTTCTGCATCAAAATTAAGCAAATAAGTGCTAGTGAGTCCCTTAGTGAAGTAGTGTCTTCATCAGGGGATTTTTTGGGTTTCAAGTAAAATAAGATAACAAGTATGCAAAAGCTTACCGGTGTGATATGCTAACTTTGGTATGCGTTTACAGTAATGTAATAAATATGTCCACAAATATTTTGTTTTGAGGTGTAAATTAATGAAAAAAGCGTTTATTTTTGACATGGATGGTGTGATTGTTGATAGTGAACAATATTATCACGTTCAACGGACTGATTTTTTGAAAAAGATGGGACTGACTCCTGGGGTAAGTGACCCTCAGGAATATGTGGGTGCTTCTTTTATCGATGGTTGGAAGATGATGATCCCCGACGAAAATTTATGGGATGACCTCTTACCCAAGTATAAAAGATTCTTTGCGACTCATCGGATCAACTATGGGGAATATGTTCATCCATATGTTGGGCAGTTTTTGTCAGATTTAAAGACAAAGCAAAAGATTGCCACAGTGGCATCAGCCGGTCCGTTGGATTCTATTGAACAAATGATGGATCAGTGTGATTTTCGTTCTTATTTTGACTCGATTTTAAGCGGTGAGTCTGTTAAAAATAATAAACCAGCACCAGATATTTATCTGAAAAGTGTGGAAAAGATCGGTTTACAACCTGAGGATTGTGTCGCACTTGAAGACAGTACGATCGGCATCAAAGCGGCTAAGAGTGCTGGCTTAGAGACGTGGGCTTTGAAATACCCAGGTTATGATAGTGACCAAAGTCAAGCTGACCATGTGTTTAATGGTTTCGGCGAGGTTTGTGATCATTTTGCGAAGATGGGCTAGGTTAGCGAGCTAATTTGTTGTTTCAAAAAGTTGTCACTGTCGTTTTGGTTGATTTAGAAAAAACAGGGATAATTTGTGTAGTCTTTGAGGGGAATGCACAGATTATTCTAGAAGTATAAGTAAAAAAATAGTCAAAAAATAAGTTCTAGGGTTATAAAATAATATTCTGAACTTATTTTTTGGCTATTGTTTTGTAGTACAGTATTTATTTTACTGTAGATTCAAATCTTACTTTAAAAGCAGGATACCTAGACTCTTCATATTCAAAAGGGACTTCTTTATCTGTAAATCCTACGCTGGTAAACTTTAAAATGGGATCTTTTTTAGAAAGATTAAGGTAAAGGTAGTCTGGGGATTCTAGCTGTATTACTTCAATAGATCTTTTAGCTTTATGGAGATGAAGACCATTTTCCTTTAGAACTGAAAATAATGATTTCTTTGAAAAGTCAATATTTACTAAACCTTGATTAAACTTTAGAGGAATACAAGATTTCGCAATGCATATTGGAATATCATCAATAAATCTTATTCTTGAAAGGACAAAAATTGAGTCATTTTTACTTATGTCTAATTGTTTGGCAATATAACTATTAGCTTTTTCGACGGATTGTTGTAAAACTTTAGAAGAAGTTGTTTTCTGTTGTAAATTAGCATCTTCAAAAAAACCAATAAAACTTCCTAATTCATGATCTATATACTTATCAGAATTGACTAACGTTTTGTTTATTGTATATCCACGACCTTGATTTTTTGTGATAAGTTTTTCGTTTTCCAATGATTCTAGAGCTTTTCTTATTGTTGGTCGACTCACAGACATTTCTTCTGATAAATTTCTTTCAGAAGGTAATAATTCGGATTTGTTTGAATTGGAAATATATTTATCGTATATTTTATCTTTGATTTGTTTATATATCATAATAATTCACCTGATTTAAATAATTATATTTTATAAAAGTTTACAATTAGTCACAAAAAAGTTTACCAGCTAAGTTTAGCTTATATTTAAAAATGTTGCAACATTTTCACTCTGAATAAATATTAATAAAAAATGCACAGTTTTAAAATTTTTAATTTTAAAACTGTGCATTAATTGTCCTGAATAGGTTTTCAATTTACTATGTTTTGGTTCAAATTTAAAAGTGGCTCAATATAATCATTTCTTCTTTTAGAGTAGTAATTTTAGAGTATAGGTGTATTGTTTTTTGTAAATCATTGTATTAAATATCTAATTGTTATATAAGCATATTTCAAATTAGCTACTTAAGAATCCCCAGGTAGACTCCTGCAATTGCCAGTACAAAAATGCCTAAAATTAAGTAGATAACTTTTACTTTCCTATTTAGAAGATAATATATCAAAAAGGTCAATCCGAGTGGAAGTAAGCCTGGGAAAATATCGTTTAAAATGTTTTGGACATTTATTGTTCCTCCAGCTGTTTTAAAAACTGCAGAAATTTTAAAAGTAACAAGTGATGATGTCATGGCGCCTATGGACATTAAACCAACAATTGAGGCCGCTTCAGTAAACTTCTCCAAATAGTTTCCTTCAAAAGCTTTTTCCATAGCTTTTGTTCCGGCACTATAACCGAGATGTACCCCTCCATAACGACCTAAGACATGTAGAGTAGTATAGAACAAAAAATAAAGAACCGGGCCTAAGATATTTCCTTGAACAGCCAGGGACAATCCAATTCCTGCTGCGATGACCCTGAAAGTGCCCCAATATAAAGTATCACCTATACCAGCAACAGGACCCATTAAAGCAGCCTTTAAAGATGAAATTGCTTCAGTGTCAAACGCAGGGTCTTCAGAGTTTTCTTCTTCTAACGCCAGAGACATTCCCATAATGAATGTTGCTATGTGGGGAGTAGTATTAAAAAGCGCAGTGTTTCTTAACGCAGATTCATACAGCTGATCCTCATCATCGGAGTATATTTTTTTTAAGGCAGGAAGAATCGAAAAAGTATATCCCATACCTTGCATGTCGGTGTATGATTCCGAACCTTGGAGAGCAAATGAGCGCCAAAAAACTTTATTTAAATCTTTTTTTGTTAATTTTCCTTTTGCCATAATTTTTCCTCCAATATTAATTTGTGTTTTGTGTATCAGGTTTTGGTCTTTGGATTATTAATAAGGCTACTAATAACGCCAGAACTGATACTCCGATAACGGGCATTTTGAGATATGCGGTTAAAATAAATCCTATAAAGAAATAGGGAGCTAGTTTTTTATTGATCATCATTTGGATTAGCATAGCAAAACCTACTGCGGGTAAAAGGCCAGCTGCTACGGAAAATGACGTCATAATTTTTTCTGGTAATAAATCGATTAATGATTGTGCAGCATTTGTACCAAGTTGT
This sequence comes from Ligilactobacillus pobuzihii E100301 = KCTC 13174, assembly GCF_000349725.1. Classification (GTDB taxonomy): domain Bacteria; phylum Bacillota; class Bacilli; order Lactobacillales; family Lactobacillaceae; genus Ligilactobacillus; species Ligilactobacillus pobuzihii. The sequence continues at coordinate 35,346 of NZ_APCP01000075.1, read as the reverse complement.
AAAACTAAAAATGTTAATATCCCTGAAGGTAATCTTAAAATTAATGGGAAAAAATGCCACCGTTCCATACTAGATAATCTATGATTTTTTATAGCATCTCTCCCTTTTTTAATAGTGTATGAATTAAGAGTGAAAGCAAGCATGTTTAATCCCTGAGCAGCAACAGCGAAGGGCATTGCTAAAGTGACAGCTACATCAGTACTTGCTCCGCTAGATATCGCTAAAGCTGTTGCAATTGTACTTGCAACACCAACATCAGGTGGAAGAGCCGCTCCAATTGTGACAATACCTATGAACATTCCTTCCAAAGCGGCCCCAATAATTATCCCTTTCTGAAGGTCTCCCAAAACTAACCCTACAATAGGACCAATAATGATTGGACGGTTCATCATTGAAGCACCTAAATAACGTTCGTCGAGTTGTGAAATATAGGCAATAAGAGCAATTAGAAGATTTTTGAATATAATCATTTTGTTCACCCTTTCAGTGAATAAACCTTGTTAATAATAAACTTTTTTAGAGGTTGGAGTGCCTTGTATAAAAATTTTAATTCCCATATCTTTTATTTGATTAAGTGAGTCTTTTTCCTCAGGAGTAACGTAAATAGATTCTGAAATTCTTTCTTTTTTTTCTCCACTTTTCAGATTTCCTAAATTTACAGCAAAATTAGTATCTTTGTCTAAACCGTCAATGATAGTTTTAGCTTCAATTGGATTACCAACGACTAGCATAACGTTTTTATGTTTGTATTTATAAAAAATATCGGGAAAGTTTTTTGTATCAACGATTTCAACACCAACCCCGGAAGGTTTAGCCATCATCAATGCCATTTTTTGTACCTTGTTGTTGGCTGCCGTATTGTCAACTGCAATGATAACGTCAGCCTTAGCAGCTCTTGACCAAGCCATGGCGACTTGTCCATGAATAAGACGATCATCAATTCTGAATAAAGTAATCATAGTTAATCTCTCCTTACAAGTTTATTTGCAAACGCTTTCTACATTTTTCACATTACCATTGGTAAATCAAAAAGTCAAATAGTTATTGACATACATTAATTAAGATGGTAATGTTTATTTGTAAAAACATACCAATGGTAATTTTATAGGAGGATGATTTTATGTTTAATTTCGATGAAAAAAGATTTTTGAGTACGCAGGCCGGTGCTGTAAATCAAAAAGACAATATTAATAAAGTTATTGATAAGGTATTGCCTGAAATTGAAAACATATTCTTTATTGGTTCTGGTGGGGTTGGTATTTTATTTGATTCAACCGTTGAATTTGCAAGAACAAGAAGTTCTTTTCCTTTTTATCGTGTTATAGCAGCAGAATTTATGGATTCACCGAATAAAACTTTTTCTGATAAATCCTTGGTTGTTATTCCTTCTTTATCTGGGACAACGCAAGAAAGTTTGGATCTTGTTGATTTTTGTAACCAGAGAAACATAAAAACATTGGCTTTAGTTGGAAGCCCCGATACACTACTTGAGAATAAAGCAACATTTACTGTTTACAACGATGTGCTTGACGATACAAGTTCCGAAAGCTACTATCTTCAAGGTTTGATGGTTGTTCTCCGTATTATGTTAAAGAAGGGCGAAATAACGCAAGAAAATTATGATTCATATTTTGATGATTTTGTAAAATTACCAAAAGAATTATTAAAAGTAAAAAAACAAGCTGAAAATATGGCAGGAGATTTTGCTGAGAAATTCCAAGATACTCCATATCATATTATTACTGGAGCCGGGGATTCTTATACAGAAGCATATTATTATGGTATGTGTATTTTAGAGGAGATGCAGTGGATTAAAACCCGACCAGTACATGCAGCAGATTTCTTCCATGGAACGCTTGAATTAGTGGAGAAAGGGGTAAGTGTTTTAGTATTTGAAGGTGAGGATTTTTCTCGTCCTATTGTAGATAGAGTACGCAAATTTTTGCCACAAGTGACAGATACTATTACAGTTATCGATACTAAAGAATATGAAATGGATATTTCCGACGCTACAAGAAAGATTATTTCTCCTATTATTTTAGCAACAATTTTAGAGCGTGTGAGTGCATATCTATCAGATGCTAGAAAGCATCCATTGACAGTGCGTAGATACTACAAAAGAATTCCGTATTAAAACAAAAATACAAACTGGTTTTTAAAGAATTGAAAGAATTATTGGTAATCTTCTTTGTGGATATTAATTTGATATAGATTAATAAAGGTTAACTTCATATTGGGGTTGGCCTTTTTAGTAATAACTTTATAGAATTTATACAGGATTGTCTTAGTGAGAAGAAAAATATTACTACTCAAATAGTTCCTACTTTATTCAAAACAAATAGTTTTTGTATTTTGGAGCTTATCTTGTTTTAATATTCCAAGTTTTGTGCTTTTCGTAAGGTAAGTTTTTGAAGATCTTCATTAGGTTAGAAGCAGAGCATTAGCGATAGATTTTAAAAAATTCGTTATCTAAATAGGTGACGATAAAACAATGGTTAAAGAGAACTTTATTAATTAGATGAGTTGGTTTAATACCAATTAATAAAGTGCATAAGAGTCTAGATGTTGATTTTAATTTATGTGAAATTTTTATCTAGTGTACTTATTCGAGTGTGATTAACTGCTTTATCAGTCATTAGGGAATAACATTTGCTTTGAGCCTGATTGTAAATACACTTGATATTATTCATAAGTTGTATAGTTTTTTGAACCGATAAAATTGAAATTAGCTCAGATCGAAGAGTCTCGACTAGCGAAACCTTTTTGTAGTCGTAACATGATTAATAAAATGCGATGTCGTATCTAGGAAACTTTCAGGTTATACTAGGTCTGCTTAAAAACAATATCTTAAAATGTGGCAATAATCTCACTAGAAAGTAATCATTTAAAATAGGGGTTGTTTTAACAACTAATTTTTATCTCCTTATTTTTATTAAACTTGGTCAAAGATAAGTTATCTCGTATGAATTAGGTAGAATTAATTTGATGCATAAATTTAGCTATAAGAACTAGTATGATGGAATTAGATAAATTACCATCGTTATTAGAAAATATCAGACCTTTTATTGAAATTAACCGTTTGTTGTAAGGCCATCATATGTAACACTTCTGTTCAGAGCTGTTTTTTATTTACTTAATTAAAACATTCAAAGGATGTCAGTTTAAGTCACATAAAAAATGTGTGATAACAAGCAAAGAAAGAGAAATTATTAAAGGTATGAATTATGCAGGTTGTTCTATATCTCATAAGGTTTCGTTTAAAAGTGAAATGATATAAGGGCCTCGTTTCCTTTTTTATTTTTATTCGAAAAATTGTATAAAGTAATCTAATTTTAGTGGGTGGACACTCTCGTTCATTAAGTTATCAGTGTCAAAAGTCGAGGTAAGATTAGTATGAAATCAATATTTTTGTTAATTGGCACACGAATTGCTTATATAAAAGTGTATACAAGCAACAAATATTCTTACACAATAAAGGTTGATGATTAATAATATGAAGATACTGTGTATGAGCCATGGAGAAATGGCTGAAGGAGTTGTCCAATCGGCTAAGATGATAGTTGGTGATGTAGACTACCTTGACTATGTCAATGCTTATGTTGATGAGGACATTGATGTAGACAGGCAAATTAAACGTTATCTAGCTGAAAACGCTGGCCAAACGATTATTGTCTGTACAGATATTTTTGGCGGTAGTGTTAATAATAATTGGCTAAGGTATATGCAACAAGAAAAAAATATATACTTAATCGCTGGTTTGTCTTTGCCATTACTTATTGAACTTGTATTGGGTTTGGATAAACAATCGAATGAGAATATTAACACTATTATTGAGCGTGCTACTGAAAATGCTAAAAATAGTGTGAAGTTCTGTAATGAAATAGATTTTGAAGTGGCTAAAGACGATTTTTGATGAGGGGGTAATATCATGATTGTAGCGACCAGAGTAGACCATCGCCTCGTGCACGGACAGGTTGCATTTTCTTGGACTTCTGCCATTAATGCAAATTGTATTTTAGTTGCAAATGATTCAGCGGCGGGGGACGAAATGCAGATGACAACTTTAAAATTGGCCGCTCCACAGGGCGTAAAAGTTGTAGTGAAAAGCGTTTCAGATTCGATAGATCAAATAAACTCAGGAGTAACTGATAAATATAAACTTTTTATAGTTGTTAAGAGTGTTCATGATGCATATCAGTTAATCAAGGGTTGTCCTCGAATAGAAGCTCTTAATGTCGGTGGAACTAAGAAAACTGATAGTACGGATCAAGTGACTTCTTCAGTTTTTCTAAATTCTCAAGATAAAGAAAAACTACAAGAATTGTCTTCTAAAGGTGTAGATATTTTTTCTCAGATGGTACCTAATGATAAGAAGAATGATTTTATGAAGAAGTTTTAAAAATACGAGGAGGTTTTGGATATGAGTATACTTGCTCAATCTGTGTTACTTGCGATAGTGACTGCGATCGTCCCGGCTGATTGGTTAACGGGTACGAGTAATATATCTCGGCCTCTTGTTACGGGTACTTTAACAGGACTTGTAATGGGTGATCTAAAAACTGGGATAATAATGGGTGCAACTATAGAGTTGGCATTTATGGGGGCAATAACTATAGGAGCATCTCGTCCACCTGATGTGATTGCTGGAGGGATACTGGGGACTGCTTTTGCCATTGCGACAGGCAAAGGCGCTGGTTTTGCAATAACTTTGGCTTTTCCAGTTGCTGCCTTATATCTGATCATCGACAACTTATTAACGATTTTGATTTTGCCTATTTTCTTAAGAAGGGGCGACAAATATGCAGATGAGGGCGACTCTAAACATTTGAATAGAATGAACTGGTATGGATTTATTACAGTCAAGAGTTTACCAAGGGCTCTTTTTGTTGGCTTAGCATTTTACTTAGGTGGGCCAGTGATGACTAGGTTGTTGAACATGATCCCAGATTTTGTACAGAACGGTATTAATGTTGCCGCAGGTATAATGCCTGCACTTGGTTTTGCATTATTATTGCAGATGATTTTGAAGAAGAACGTTGCAATATATTTTGTCCTTGGTTTTGCACTTTATAGTTATCTGAAAATTCCGATTTTAGGGATCTCGATTTTTGCAGCCTGCTTGATGTATATAATTTTGCATCTTGAATCAAGAATAGATGCAAATGGAAAGGGCGACTTACCCGGGGGTGACGATAATGAGTTCTGAGGTTATTAAGAAAAAAGTATCAAAGAAAGATCTACGAGGAATGTTTTGGCGTTCTCTTACAATAGAAGCTTCTTGGAACTTTGAACGGCAGCAGAATATGGCATATAGCTACTCTATGAATAAAGTTTTAGATAAGCTCTATCCGGAAAAGGAAAAGAGAAGAGAAGCATTGACAAGACATATGGCATTTTTCAATTGTTCACCGCCTCTTTCAACAATAGTAATGGGCATTACAACTGCGATGGAAGAGGAAAATGCCAATAATCCTGATAACTTTGATCCGGAATCGGTTAATAATGTGAAAGCTGCTTTGATGGGCCCTCTTTCTGGGATTGGTGATTCTTTTTTCTGGGGAACACTAAGAATTTTAGCAACTGGATTGGGAACATCGTTTGCGATGAAAGGCAACATTTTGGGTCCAATATTGTTTTTGTTAGTATATAATATCCCCGCTTTGCTAGTACGTTGGTTTGGTTTAATAAAGGGTTACGATTTAGGCGCTTCAATGCTACAGGGTGCTGAGGCATCGGGATTTTTAGAGAAGTTTTCTTATGGCGCCTCAATAATTGGACTGATGGTCATCGGCGGAATGTCGGCAAGTATGGTGTCAATAACTGTTGCGGGATCCTTTGGGCAAGGGAATGAAGCTCAGACTTGGAATTCGATGATCAACGGGATATTACCTAATATGTTACCGTTAGCATGTGTAATGATTATATATTGGCTTTTGAAGAAAAAAGTATCTACGATTACGATTTTAATCGGAATTTTTGTTATTGGTATTGTTATGGCATATTTTGGGATTTTGAAAGCCTAAAAAATAGAAAGGGAGTCCATGATGTTAAAATTTGATGCAGAAAAGTTTATAGATGAAGGAAAAAAAGGTTACCAACTGAGAGAGAAAATAGAAGAAACCGCCACTAAATTGTACGATGAAGGGGTCCGTAATATTTTCTTCACAGCTTCTGGTGGTTCTAATGCAGTCATGCAGCCTTTTAATTATTGGATGGAAATTAAGTCAGACATTCCAAGTTACTTGATCACTGCTGCAGATTTCTTGGCCACGGGGAGTAAAAAGTTAAAGAAAGACAGTCTTGTTATTTTACTTTCCAAATCAGGAGATACCAAAGAAACAGTTGCAATAGCTAAAAAAATGGAAGAGTTGGGGGTTAGAACAGTTTCCTTTGTGAATAAGGAAGATACTCCGCTTCAAGAGCATTCTACGTACACGATCGATACATTTGGGTATCATCCACAAGAAATGGCATTTTACTTTTTAATCGGGAAGATTTTGCAAAAGAATCAGGAATTTTCAGATTATGAAAGGTTCGCTGACGAATTAAAATATTTACCTGAAGATATGAATTTGGTAGCAGAAGAAATTGACGAACAAGCAAGGAACTTTGCTGAGAAGTATCAAAATGCTGATTACCAAATTTGGGTCGGCTCCGGAGATCTATGGGGAACGACATATTGTTATTCAATGTGTGTCCTAGAAGAGTCTCAGTGGCTTAGAACGAAGTCAGTTAGTTCACCAGAATTCTTCCACGGAACATTCGAGTTGGTTGAAAAAGGTGTTCCTGTTGTTCTATTGAAATCTGAAGGTCCAACTCGCGCAATGGATGACCGAGTAGCAAAATTTGCTTCAACATATACAGACGAATTTGAAGAATTTGATATGAGTAATTTCTCACTTCCACATATTTCGAAGGAATATAGAGCTGTAGTAGAAGCTCCTGTAATGTGGGCAGCCTTACGTCGAATAAGTCTCCATCTTGAAGACGTTAGGAACCATTCACTTGATAAGAGACGGTATTACAGGGTCGTTGAATATTAATATTGACTAAAGGTGATGTCTTTAATGGTAAAAGAGTATGTTGTTGGACTAGGAGATAACGTAGTAGATTATTATAAGAATCAAAATATAAAATTTCCTGGGGGAAATGCGGTTAATTTTTCGGTTTTTGCTCCGAAAAAGATTGTTAACTCATTTTATGTTGGTAGTCTTGCAAGAGATGATGATGGAGATCTTATACTAGATAGCTTAAAACAAGAAGATGTTAACACACAGTTCTGTAATAGGATCGATGGTCAAACTGAGAAGACATTTGTTAACATTGTTAATGGTGATAGACAATTTTTAGATAGTGTAAGGGGGCAGAGAACCTTGCCATCTCTGGAGAATCCTAAGTTATTAAAGTTGACCCGGGAAGCATTGGTGGTTTATAGTTCATGCCATTCAAATTCAGAAAAAGCAATTGGCAAGTTACACACAAATGGCTCAACGATTGCTTATGATTTTTCTGAAATGGGTAAGTACCATTCGGATGAATATCTAGAAAATGTTGCTAAAAATGTTGATATTGCTCAGTTTTCACTTTCAGATTCACCTGTGGGAGATAAAGAAAGGATATTGGAGACGTGTACGAAAGTAGGAACAAAGTTTGTTTTGTTCACTAATGGAGGTAAGTCTCCAGTACTTTTCGACTGTAGGAATGACCGAAAATTTGTTGGCCAAATAAATTATGATCCTCATCCTATCGATACAATGGGAGCAGGCGATACGTTCTTTTCCAATCTTGTTGTTTTTATGCTTAGCAAAGAGAAAGATTTGTTAGAAATTTCTGATAAAAAAATTAATGATGGTCTGTCCTTTGCTGCTAAAGCTGCATTACGGACTATTCAGCGCAGTGGGTCATATGGATATGGGAAAAAAATAAAATAACTTTAAAAATTTCCGACATGTGTATGCCGGGAATTTTTCGCGTATAAAATAATGGTTACAAATTATTTGTTACTGGTGGTTAAATATGCGATTGTAAATCTACTCTTTGAATTAGGAGGTATTTCTATTGGAAGTGCAGGAATCTATTGAGGAATTTGTACGTAGTGAAACAAAGAGAGAAAATTTAGATAATGTGAAAACTACTGCTGAGATCATAGCGAAGAAACTTGCAGTGAAAAGAAATACTGCTAGTCATTATCTCAATAACTTTGTTAAAGATGGTTTTATGATCAAAGTCAATGCACGGCCTGTTTTATTTCTAGATAAGCAGTTATTAGAAGATAGGTACCAAGTACCTTTGAAGGATGAATACTCTACTTTGAAAGAGCTGGAGGAGCAAAGAAGTGGAAGCGCTGTTTTTGACGAAATTATTGGAGCCCGGACCTCGCTTTCCTCTGCAGTAAGACAGTTAAAATCGGCTGCAAACTATCCTGGTGTAGGTCTACCTGTTATTTTGACAGGACATACTGGGACTGGAAAGAGCTTTTTAGCACAAAAATACTTTGATTATTGTGTTGATATTGGAGCGGTGGAAAAGAGCGGACAGTTTGTAAAATTGAATTGTGCAGAATATGCAGATAATCCAGAAATTCTGTCTAGCATACTTTTTGGCTATAAAAAGGGTTCTTTTACAGGGGCGGCTACTGATGAAAAAGGGTTATTCGATGAAGCTGATGGAGGGGTACTTTTTCTAGACGAAGTGCACAGACTGGATTCTAAGGGCCAAGAAAAACTTTTTAGTTATTTAGATGAACAAGAAATTAGCCCTTTGGGTGAAAATCACCGTAGCCATAAAGTAAATGTTCGTTTTATTTGCGCTACAACTGAGAATCTTGAAAATTCATTTTTGAAGACGTTTCTGCGTAGAATACCGATACAAATCAGAGTTCCTTCTTTATTTGAGCGTACAAGAGACGAAAGGAAGAAATTAGCTGTAACTTTTTATTTACAAGAAGCTAACAAGGTCAGCTCTAAAATTTCTGTAGGTTCTAATGTGTTTGATTTCCTATTAAGTAAAAGTTATTCAAGTAATGTTGGTCAATTAAAAAATGTAATTACGATCTCTGTTGCTAATTCTTTAGCTCGTGGAAAAGCGGCGGGATATGTGAAAATCAATTTGTCTGATTTGCCAAATAGGATTTTAGAAATTTCAAATAGAGAAGAAGTGCGTGTTGTTAAAACAGATTCTGATGCTCTGATAATTGATCCTGAATTAAAATTAGGTGATTTTTTTAAAGACGACGATTTAATTTATGATAGTAATGTTGTTAAGTTCTTTAGGGATCTGGTGGAACATCAAAATTCAGTGAGCTCCCAAGGAGAGTTTATCGAATACAGTATTTCGAGAGTCCAGGATCTAAGTAACCAATTAATGTATGACAAGCAACAAGAAAATGAAGGATTGCCATTCTCTTTTTTGAAAGAGATCTTTTCGTTAGAGATCAGTAATTTGCAAGATCTTTATGGAATAAAGATTGAGGGAAATGCTGCTGCTGTTTTGGCCCACTATTTCTTTGCAGTTCAGTCTGTAAAAATTGACGATCTTTTATCTGATTATAATGATAGTTTATACAAGATTTTGGACATGGTGCAAGATACCAACAAGAGTCTGGTAACTATATTTAATTCTGTTGTATCGATTGCTTCACAAAAATTGAATCTAAACGTAGGATTACAAGATAAAATTTTTATTTGGCTGTATTTAAGAAATATTAATTTTATAGGTAGTTTATATCCTATCAAATGTATTGTTATGGCACATGGATTTTCTACGGCAAGCAGTATCGCCGACGCTGTGAATCAAATGTTGGGAGAAAAAGTTATCGAGGCTTTTGATATGCCTGTCGATATAGAACTTTCTCAAATAGCCAAACAGCTTACAGATTATATTGATACACATCAGGTTGAGACAGGGTTACTACTTTTGGTTGATATGGGGTCGTTGGAAGATATTTTTAAATATGTTTACAATAACGTGGAATTCCCAATCGGTATAATAAATAATGTATCTACACCGATGGCATTAAATGTGGGTGATATGATACGCAAGCACAAAACTTTCCAAGAAATTGTCAAGAAAGGCAAAAAACAGTCCAACATTCAGAGTAAAGTCGTTTATCCTAAAGAAGCAAAAAAGAAATTGTTGATCACGTGTTGCTTAACGGGAATCGGTACAGCAAACAGGATTAAACATCTGTTAGAAGAAAGTATTCCCCAGAGTGATGATTTGATTATTAGTTCATATGAATATGGCCAAATAAAGGATGAACAGCAATTATGGTTTCTCAAGAGAACATATGAAATCGTTGGTATTGTGGGTACTAAAGATCCTTCTTTAAAAGAAGTGCCATTTGTTCCTTTGGAAGGTTTAATAGCAGGTAAAAATATAGGGAAATTGGGTAAAATGTTAAGGGCTGTTGTAAGTGATCCTGATGTTCAAAAAACTAATGAAAATATTTTGCGGAATTTTTCTATTGAAAGAGTTTTGAACTCATTGACTATTCTGGATGTCCAAACCGTGATGTATATGGTCGATAACTTCTTTCATGAGTATGAAAGAAGTACTGGAACGTTTTTGACTAATCAAGAAAAAATGGCCTTATATGTGCATATTGGGTGCTTAATTGAAAGATTAATAAGAAATGACCCTATTAAAGTTTCGAATTTGAATCAAAAAAAGAATGTGGAGAATTCTAAGAAATTTAAAGCCATACAAATATCCCTAGAAGAAATCGAGGATAAGTATAGTGTTAAGATACCTAGGACTGAAATCAGTTATATATATGACATTATCGAATCAAAGTTTAAGTAGAATATTCGATTTTTAAACCTTTGGATGACGATACTTTTTAAGAGAAAGGGGTAGAAAAGCTGAAAGCCCTTTACTAAGTAAAATGAATAAATGTTCAGTGATCTTATAGTGTGGTAGGTTTAATAAGATCATAGTCTAATAGTTTTGTATAAATGCATTAAAAAATGTGTTTGGATGTGTAACTTTGAATAAGACTTTTATTTTTAATATGGACGGTGTTAATAGTTGATAGCGAAAAAATTTTATCATAAATAGCGCATGTATTTTTTGAGCTGATGTCTCTTTTTTTATGGAGAATTGGAAAATGATGGTGCTAGATGAAAGGCTGTTGGGAGAATTTGCTTCCTAAGTACAAACAGTATTTTAAAACTCATAGAATTAATTACGTTGGTTATGTTCATCCATATATGGGACATTTTCTAAATGATTTAAAGAGTGAAGGAATGATTGCTATAGCGGCTTCAGCGGAACCAAGAGATTCGATTGTCCAGGTGATGGATCAATGCAATTTTCATAACTACTTTGATTTAATATTAAGTGGTGAGCCTGTCCAAAGTAACAAACCTGCTCTATATATTTATCTTAAAAGTGTGAATAGAATTGTATTGGATCCTATTGAGTATGTAGCTTTAAAAGATAATTCAATCGGTATTAACGCAGCTAAAAATGCCGGTTTGGAAACTTGGATTCTTAATTATCCTGGCTATTCAAGCAATCAAAGTAAAACAGGCTATGTCTTTAATGGTTTCGGCTAGGTTTGTAATTACCTTGAAAAAAATGAAGAAAAATTAAAATTTTAAGTATAGTTATTTAGTCCTGAATAATTTATACTTTGTTCCAGAAGGGTGATATTACCTTTTCAGCGTTTAATTGTCTAAAAGTTAACGTGCGTGATTTCTTTTGTGTTTTTACCGAGCCTTTTAGGTCAAATTCATGCTTTGTCGGCTCTAAAAAGGTCAACTACCTTCTTGGTCGGACTAAGATTTTTTAAATTGTCTTTTTTAATTACCAATGAGCTGAAGTGTTTGAATTTTAAACAAAGTTTACCAGTATAAACTATTAAGAACGCTTGGTACTGGCAAGATGCAGTCATAATTTATGTGTGTTGGGTGGCTCTGCCAACCAGATGAAAGAGTTTGAAGCGTAAAGTGGCGGTTGTTACGTTCTCTAACTTAGCGATTAAGTCTAGTTGTTTCATGCCCTAGACTAAGTTATAAGCCACACTGGATAGTAACATTCTAAACTGGTTGGCCGTAAAACTGGAACTATCCGTTTTTTCAAAAGAAAAGCCTTTTTTAATCAGATTATTCATGGCTTCACGTTGTGGTAGAGTTCAAAGATGTCACTGGTGAAAGGCAGCTCAAAATTAATCACAATAAACTCGTAGTTAAAAAGTAGCTCACCAAGCGGGTGAGATGATTTGATAATCGCGGAGCAAGCGCGTCTCTAAGTGTCTAGCTGAACGATGCCATTGGCTATCCTTTTCGCCGAAGTCTGCCCCAGGTTGCCCAGAGCGTGGATCAAGTAATTGGCGATCTATTGTAACTTAGGATGAGCTTTGAGATAGATTGTAAACTTTACCCTGACTTCTTCACAAGCTATGTAAATTTCTGGTTTGACAAAACCCGAGTAGGCCCGGACTAATAAGACTAGTGCAGCATATCGCTGTAAGATTAGTTTTAAAAAATCTTTGGCTTTTTTGGAAGTATACTCGTTACCTGGTCGTAATTTATCTCCTAAAAGACAGCCGGAAAAACTGTCAAAGGTTAGCAGGGGATGATGGTCGTTTGTTTGATAATCACTAACTTCTTGTTAACCGAAAGTATTTGTGTGAGTCAAATCAAGATAAATGATCAGCTAATGTTGCCTCTTTTGAGTGATCATTAACTGCGCTAGTTTGAGGTCCCCCCTGACAAATTCTCTGCGGAATTTTGCTTAATAAAGCGTGGAAGGGTTGGTTGTAGAGCAGCCAAATTATAAAAAACTAGCTTAAAACTTGAATATCTAGCCAGTGTATTAGCAACGGTATCGTTAGATGAATTGCCACTATTATTAGAAAGTACAGATTTTTGTTGAAGTTAATGGTTTGTTATTGTAAAGCCGATATACGGAGTACTCCAGTTCTTTGTGGTTTTAGTCGACTTAACAATAGCACAGTATGTGTTCTTTATTATATGCTTAATTTAAACATCCAAAATGTGACAGCGTAAGTCACATACGAACAGTGTGATAATCAGTAAAGAAAGAGAATTTGTTAAAAGTTTGAATTATCCAGGTTAGTGTATTTTTCAATGTTCTATAGAGATAAATAAAATTTTTCGAAGAGTGTTTCTATGCCCTTTTTATTTTCTGATTTTTTAGTTAGGCTTGGTGATGATCCTATATAGTGTGCACTTTATACAAAGTAGTGTGCTATAATGCAAGTGAATTGTTTACTTTGAAAGGATGAATGGTATGCTTCAAAAAGAAATGCAGGATTATATTTTGAAACAATCAGAATTATTTTTAAATTCTTTTAAAAGTACTGATGGCTTAACTACTGTAAAGTTAGCGAAACATGAACAAATCGATCGAACTGTAGCAAGTAGATATCTAAATCAACAAGTTAAACAAGGAAAAATGTGTAAGATAAATATTCGCCCAGTAATTTTCATAAAAACTAATTTTTCAGAGATTAGACAAGAGTATAAGTCAATTACTGAATTTCAGAAACATTATTTAAGACTCATGAAAAATTCCGCCTTTGATGAGGTTATTGGCTCGAATGGTGGTTTAAAAAAACAGGTGGATCAAATAAAAGCAGCATTATTGTATCCTGATAACGGGTTACCAGCAATTATTTTTGGTGAATCTGGAACAGGAAAGGGACATTTGGTTAAGAAAAGTTACCAATATGCAATTAATGCTGGAATACTGTTAAAAGCAGCGCCATTTATCATGATCAACTGTGCACAATATGCGGATAATCCGGAACTTTTATCTAGTATTTTATTTGGCTATGTAAAAGGAGCCTTTACAGGTGCTGACAAAAGAAAAAATGGCGTTTTACAGGGCGCTGATGGCGGTATTTTGTTTTTAGATGAAGTCCATCGGCTAAATGCTGAAGGTCAAGAAAAACTTTTTAATTACATGGACAATGGTTTTTTTTCTCCTCTGGGGGATAATAATGAAAAAATTTATAGCTCCGCACGGTTAATATTTGCTACTACTGAAAGAAGGGAAAACTTTTTAGAAACCTTTCTTCGTCGAGTGCCAATTGTTATTAATATGCCAACGTTGGAAAAAAGAGGCCCTACCGAAAAGCGACGTCTAATTGAAATGTTCTTTCTAAAAGAAAGTAAGAAAATTCAAAAGAATATTGTCGTTAGTGAACACGTACTGACCAAGTTAAGTCAACATCGTTATGCTGCTAACGTCGGTGAAGCTGAAAATATTATCAAAAATATGGTGGCCTTAAGCTATTCGAAAAAAGCAAACTCAAATAGCGAAGTTTTAATAACAATAAAAGATTTACCAACAGCATTTCTTTCAAATGAAAAAGCTACACATAATATACCTTCGAACAAAAAGGTAGTTTTTGATTTTAGAGATAAAATAAGTGTTAAGAATAATCAAAACAGAGCAGCAAGTAGGCAAATCATGGATGCATGGAAATATATGCATCAAATGGATATTCATCATGTTTTAGAGCGTGATAAATATGAATATATTGTTAATAATTTGATGAATTATCTATATTTTTCTGTTCTTGAGTCTGAAGATATTCTATTCAAATATATTATTTCTGAGGTAAGAGATATATTGCAGTTAATGCAATATGGAGAAAAATTCTATAATAATAATAATTTACTGTACAAAATTTCTGCTTATATTTACTATCTCCTTGAATTTTCTAAAGAAATACCAGAAACACTTAAATTAAGTAGTAAGGTTAGAAGTCTGTTTTCGAAAGAGTATAAGTTTATACAGAAAATAAAGCCCTTAATGGAGAAACAATTTGAAATTAAGATCACAGATTTAGATATAATTTGGCTTTCAATAATGATTGCTCGTGAAGACTTACCTGTTGATATAATACCAGCTGTTATAATGGCACATGGGTATGCGACAGCTTCAAGTATTGCAGATACTTGTAATGGTATACTTAAATATCCTGTCTATCAGTCAATTGATATGCTCCCATCAGCAAGTTCAGAAGAGATGGTTAATTCTTTGCGTAATATAATTGGCGAATTAAGCCCTACCAATGGTTTAGTTATTTTGATCGACATGGGATCACTAACGCAAACTATCGACAAAATAAAAAGATTTTTTTCCTATCCAGTGTTGGTAGTTAATAAGGTTAGCACCCCGGTTGCGTTGGAAGTTGGTAATTATTTACAACAACATATAGAGTTAAGGAGGATAAATCAATTAATAGGTAATACAAGAGTCGAGTCTACTTTTCATAAACCCTTGAAAAACACTAGAAATGTTATTGTGACTACGTGTATGACAGGTATGGGAACAGCAGAGCAGATAGGAAATTTATTAAGAGAAAGCTTTTCCGGTATTATTGATGTTGAGGTCTTACCTTTTGAGTTTTATAGGGTAAATGAAGACATCAATAAAATTGTAACAGACGGTGCTAATGTAATTTGCATTGTTGGTATTGATGATCCGCAAGTTGAAGGAATTCCGTATTTGGGTTTGGAGGATATTATATCAGGTGAAAAAATTGATGATTTGAAGAAAATATTGTTAAACGTTGCAACGGCTGAAAATGTAAATGTTGCTGAGCACAAAATGGTGAAAAATTTTTCCTTAAGCCGGGTGATGGGGTCGTTAACGATACTTTCCCCTGAAAAGGTTCTTTCCGTTATAGAAGGTTTTTTAAATAATACTGCACAGGAATTAGGAGAATCTATATCTAATAAAAATCAGATAGCTTTGTATGTTCACATTGCCAGTATGATTGAAAGACTAGTTAGGAATCAAGGAATCAAACAGTATCAAGGAGATAATAGTTTGATTGTTAAGGATGATGTATATAGTGTGCTGAAAAAGAAGCTTAGTGTGATAGAGGACGAATTCTTGATTTCAGTAACAGATGCAGAAATTGCGTATATTCGCGATTTGATAACAAAATAAGGTCAGAAAAAGCATGTCATTTTTTTAATGGCATGCTTTTTGCTTTAAGTATCAGTGAAAGAACTTTTGAGGAGGTTGTAAATTGAAAGATATTATTATAGCTACTCATGGACATTTAAGCTATGAGTTTAAGGACACTGTAGAACTGTTTGTTGGAAAGAAAGATAATATTAGATGTTTTGGAATGACCAAGGAGAAAGCAAATAACGCTGCTCAAAAAGAACTGACGGAAATGATAGGTGATTCTGATGAAGAGCAGCTAATTGTTTTAACTGATCTAATGGGAGGAAGCCCAGCTAATATTTGTGCTGAATTATTGATGGAAGGGCATCGCTTTGAATTACTTTCAGGCTTAAATTTGCCAATGTTATTGACTTTGCTGACACAGGATAGTAATGGAATATCCGCAAAAGAATTAGTAGGAAATATTTTGACTGAGGGGGCTGATGGAATAATTGATATAGGTGACGTAATTAGAAAGGAGTTAATAGACAATGATTAAACTTGTAAGAATTGATGAAAGACTTATCCATGGACAAGTAGCTATTGGTTGGACGTCCGCAGTTGGAGCAAATACTATTTTAGTTGCAAATGATGAAGCGAAGAACGATAAGATCAAAGCCATGGCGTTAGATCTTGCTAAGCCTAGTGGTTCAAAGTTATATATTCGTAGTGTTGAGGAATCAGGACCGATAGTTGAAAAGTTTGCAGGTGCGAAAAAAGCACAAGTGATGGTATTAGTGAGAACTATCGGAGATGCTCTTGTGTTAGTTGAAAATGCTAATGGAGCAATAAAAGAGTTAAATGTTGGTGGACTTAAGTTTGAAGAGGGAAAGCACAAATTAAATGATTTTATTTCTGTTTCTGACGAGGAAATCGAGCAATTAAAGAAAATTTCTTCAAAGGGAGTTGAGTTAGATTTTAGAATGTTACCACACGATAAGAAAGAAACTCTGGATGAATTGTTGAAGTAAGGGGGTAACAAAATATGGTTCAAGCTTTATTAGTTGGTATAATTGCCGGTTTAGGTATTTTAGACGAACGTTCATTTGGGGCAATTCTTTTTGGAAGACCAATTGTTTTGAGTGTTTTTGTTGGTTTGGTTTTAGGTGACGTTAAGCAAGGAATTATAATTGGTGCGCAGCTTGAACTTGTATGGATGGGCATTGCAGGGATTGGAGCTTCCACGCCACCTGATTATGTAACAGGTGGGGTTATTGGGACGGCTCTTGCAATTATATCGGGTAAAGGTATCGGTATTGCGCTTGCTATTGCTGTACCGGTTGCCGTATTAGCTCAGTCGTTGGGAATATTGGTTAGAGTTATTAATTTATATTTTTCTCATAAGGCTGATGAGTATGCTAAACAGGCAAACTTTAAAGGAATCGCACTCATGTTGTGGATACCAGCTGTATTATTTTTCCTCAGTACTTTCCTTCCTGCTTTTTTGGCTATGTTACTCGGTGCAGGACGAATCGAAGCTTTGGTTAATGCAATACCAAAAGTTTGGCTTGATGGCCTAACAGTAGCGGGTAATTTATTGCCAGCAGTTGGTTTTGCGCTGTTATTGGATATGTTGTACTCGAAAAAAATGGTTGTTTTCTTCTTTTTCGGTTTTTTGTTAACGGCATATATGCACTTAGATGTTACCGCGATTGCTTTACTGGCTGCTTGTATTGGTATTATCATTAATTTCTTTATTAAAGATGATAATGGCAATGGTGGCTCCGATAACCAATTAAAGCAAGATGATGGTAATACAGATAATCTAACGGAAGGAGAGATCGATTTTGAATAAACGTTTATCAGGTAAAGAAATAAGATCGGTTTTTTGGCGGTCCTTTGCTCTTCAAACTGCGTTTAACTTTGAAAAAATGCAAAATGTTGGTTATGCATATGCAATGATTCCTGTTGTTAAGAAACTTTATAATAAAGAAGAAGAGCAGTCTAAAGCTTTAAAACGGCATTTGGCTTTGTTTAATTCAACTCCGGCTGTGACACCAATTATTATGGGAATCAGCGCTGCGATGGAGGAGGAAAACGCTAATAATCCTGAAAGCTTCGACTCTTCTTCAATAAATGCTGTAAAAGCAGCGTTAATGGCTCCCCTCGCTGGTATTGGTGATTCTATATTTTTTGGAACGCTAAGAGTCATTGCCGCAGGTATTGGACTATCTCTTTCAAAGCAGGGAAATATTTTAGGACCGATTCTTTTCTTACTGATTTATAATATTCCGCACTTTCTATTGAGAATTTATGGTTTAAAATATGGTTACAAATTTGGAGTAAATTCATTAAGTGAAATTCAAAAAAATGGGGTGATGGACAAGATAATGTCAGTTGTGGGAATAATTGGAATGATGGTTGTTGGAGCAATGGTTTCAACAATGTTAAAAGTATCTACACCTCTCAAGTTTAATATGGAGGGTGCTAGTGTAAAATTACAAAGTATTTTTAACCAAATTATGCCTGATTTACTTCCACTACTGTTTACTTTATTGGTTTTTTATATGATCAGGAAAAAGGTCAGTGTTACTAAGTTAACCGTCTTTATTTTGATCTTCGGAGTATTAGCACATGTAATTGGTATATTATAATATTTACTAGGAGGAATATATTATGAATTTGATTCAAAATTATTTGAAGGAAACACCGATGCAACTGGGTAAAATTGTCGAAGGAAGTCAAAGGTTGTTTGATTCAGTTGTAAAAAAGGATATTAAAAAGATTATTATCACTGGGTCAGGTACAAGTTATCATTCAGGACTACAAATGCAACAAATTATGCGTGTGAAGAGTGGTATTTCCGTAAGTGCAACTTATCCATTTCAAGTAACTCCTGAGATTTTTGATGAAGATAGTTCTAGAACATTATTTATTGGAATTTCGCAAGGCGGAAGTAGCTTATCCACCTATGATGCAATGGAAATTGCTAAGAATAAAGGCTGTATTATCGCTACTATGGCTGGGGAAAAAGATGCTTATATCGATCAATTAGCTGATGACGTCTTAACTGTTAATATCGGTGAAGAAAAAGCAGGAGCTAAAACAAAGGGATACTACGCTACCAAGGTAAATTTGTTGTTATTAGCTGAATATATTGGTGTTGAAAATGGCCATCTTTCACAATCTGACTTTGATGCGGATCAAGAAAGCCTGAAAAAGACTTTTGAAGAATATCCTATAGCATTGAACAGGGCATTGAAATGGGTAGAACAAAATAAAGAGGATTTAGCTAAGGCGGATAATATTAGAGTTGTTGGCCCCGGACAACTGTATGGAGACGTTTTAGAAAGTGCCTTAAAACTTCTCGAAACATGCCGTATACCAGTAACTGGCTACGATTTTGATGAGTTTATTCATGGTATTTATAATGCTATTGACGAAAAATCGACAGTGCTATTCATGGATGATGGATCAGAACCAAGAGTAGGTAAAATAGTTGAAGTGTTAGGTCAATGGACGGATCGCCTGTATGTTATAGGTGTTTCAGATGCAGAAGATAGCCACAAGTTTGGTTATGATGTTCAGGTACCTAAAGATTTTCAAACCTTTGTTTTTCCTTTGGTATTTCAAGTAATGGCTTCTGTTTTACCTGAATTAAAAGGAGTGGATCCAAGTCAACCGAAGGATCCTAATTTCCATCAAGAGTTAGGAAGTAAAAAATATAATTACTAGAACAAGTATTTTTATGAACCTTTTTTGACGAGATACAACACAAAATAATATATAAGCAGAAAGCGCCTAGTCTTCACTTTTGAAAATTAAAAGTGGAGACTTTTTTGCGTGATTCCAAGTTTTTGAGCTAGAAGAATTATTTTATCGAAAAAATATTGTTGCAATGTTTTGAACTTTTTATAGTGTAATTAAAGAAGTTCTTATGGTTACATTAAATTAAATTTAAATTAAAAAAAGGTTGCAAAATGCTTTTACGTGTCTATAATATGTTTTAAAACGTATTATATTTTATTGAGGAGGTAGATTTTTATGATAGTTGCAATGCATATGGATGATCGTCTTGTCCATGGTCAAGTGGTAATGACATGGTTACCTGAAATACAAGGAGAAATTGTATTGGTAGCCAATGATGATGTTTTTGAAGACAAAGTACGAAGAAGTACTATGAAACTGGCTATTCCAAGCGGTATAAAAATAGCTTTTCGCACAATTGAAGGGGCAGTTGCCTTTTTAAATGATCCTAAGTATTCTTCTAATAGAATCATGGTCCTAACTAATAATCCTCAGGATGCAGAAAAAATATGTCAGTCAGTTTCAGGAGTTGAGAAAATTACGATTGGTGGGATTCGGAAAAATGCACCAATGATCCATGATAATTTGAATTTAACTGAAAAAGATGTGGATTGTTTTAAGCGTATTATCAATTCAGGTGTTGAAGTTGGCATGCAACCGACACCGAACCATCGATTTGAAAGCTTAACAAGGATTTTTAATAAAAATTCTGGCAATTCTAAATAAATATTAATTTGACTAATTAAACTGTTTGAGTATTAAAATTTTTGACGTTTTGATTTTCATTTGAACGGAAAAGAGGTTGAAACTTATGGTTCAGTCATTTTTAGTGGCATTAATTGGTGGGATTGGTCATATTGACGAACGTATTTTTGGTATGACAATGATCGAAAGACCGCTGGTCATCTGTACGTTAGTAGGATTGGTTTACGGCGATCTGAAGACGGGATTGATTTTAGGGGCACAAATCGAATTGCTATCTATGGGCATTGTTGGGATCGGTGCTAATGCAGCTCCACCTGACGTAATTTTAGGGGGCGCGTTAAGTACTGCGCTAGTTTTGCAAACTGGGACTGACTCCAAGTTGGCTTTAGCTTTGGTTATGCCTATCGCTGCTTTTTCTATGGCGACAAAATATATTACGTATGTCCCACTAAATCAGATTTTAAGCCAAAAATCATTGGAAGCAGCTAGCCGGGGAGACACTAAGACAATGGAAAGAAATCAATGGATTGGATTGTTTGACTATTTTATTTTTCCATTTTTGATTGGCCTTGTTGGGATGCTTTTAGGTGCCCCGCTGTTTAAATCCTTAGTAGCTTACATACCAGATTGGTTAACTGGTGGTTTCGAGTTAGCATCAGGCGTTTTGCCAGCACTTGGTTTTGCTTTACTGATGCAACTTACTTTTACTAAAAAATTTGCACCATATTTATTTTTGGGCTTTATCTTAGTAGCATTTTTTAAACTAACAAATATTGGAGTAGCTATGGTTGGTGGCGTAATTGCTGCCCTGATTTTACTGAATGGCAATGATTCGAGTGATAACAATGAAGGGGAGGTAGAAGATAATGAAATCTAAGGACGAAATGTTTAAAGGAAAGAAATTATCTCGAAAAGAGTTAATGGCTACTTTTTGGAGAGCATTCTTATTACCAGCTTGCTATAGTATGGATAGAATGCAAGCACCTGGATTTGCGTATTCAATGATTCCTGTATTAAAAAAACTGTATCCCAATAAAGAAGATTTAGGAAAAGCGCTAACCCGGCAATCTGAAGTTTATAATACTACTTACGCAATGTCACCATTTATTTTAGGAATAACTGCTTCAATGGAAGAAGAAGCGTCTTCAAACCCGAACTTCCTTGTTTCGACAATTAATAATATTAAAGTTGCTTTAATGGGCCCATTGGCTGGGATCGGAGACACTTTCTTTTGGGGAACATTCAGGGTTATCGCTGCTGGTGTGGGAACAACCTTGGCCTTAAAAGGAAATATTCTGGGCCCGATTTTGTTTCTCATTTTATATAACATTCCACATTTATTAACACGGTATTACGGTCTATTTTTAGGTTATGATCTTGGAAGCAAGGCAATTGATTCACTGTCCAGTGGGGGCGGTTTTCAGAGAGCAACAAAAGCTGCTTCAGTTATGGGTTTGACCGTGGTTGGAGGCATGATTGCCTCAATGGTAAATATTAAATTTGATTTTGTTTTTAAATCAGGAAGGACGACCTTAGATCTGCAAAAGATAGTTGATCAAATTTGTCCTGATATTTTACCTTTAGCTGTAACTTTTTTTATGTATTGGTTATTGCAGAAGAAAAAAGTGAAAACGTCTTGGATCATGATTGGTTGTTTTGTTTTCGGAATTTTATTTAAGTATTTGGGAATTTTTAAATAGTATTATTTTTTAATTGGAGGAAATTTATAATGACAAAACCCACAATGTTAGATTATATTAACGAAACTAAGGCTATTTTATTGGATATGTTGAATAAGCGTAATGAGACATATAATGAATTTGCGGATGTCTATACTGCTAATGTAGGAAAATATAAAAATATTTATTTGATTGGCTCTGGCACTTCTTTTAATTCGTGCATCACTGCTCAACCTTTCTTAGAAAAAATTTTGAATAAACACGTAGTTATTATTAATTCGTATAATTTCGCTCATTATGAAGAGTTGGTCACATCTAATGATTTAGTAATAGCTATTACTCAAGAAGGGGAAAGTACAAATACTATTGCAGCACTTAATAGAGCGAATAATTTGAATTGTGACAATTTTGTAATTACTGAAGATAGAGACAATTCATGCTCAAAAGTTGCGCAACATAAAATTGTTCTGGCTTGCGGTTTAGAACATATCGGTCCTAAAACAAAGGGATATAGCGCTTCTATTCTAACTTTTTATTTAATAGCGTTGGAAGCAGCTAAAACTGCAAAAGTTATCACTGCCGAAGCTTATTCTAATTATATTTCACGAATTGAAAGGGTTGTTGATAATCTGGACAACATCATTGAAGAAACTAAAAGTTGGTTTGATCTAAATAAAGAAGACCTTGAAAAATGTGACCACGGTTATATTTTAGGATATGGAATAAATAAAGGAACTATCATAGAAGGAGCTTTAAAGAGTTTAGAAACTGTTAGAGAATATTTCCAACCTTTTGAATTGGAAGAATTTTTACACGGTCCAATTGCCTCCATGCACGATAACACTTATACTATAATCATAGCTCCTAGAACCTATGGGTATGAAAGAGCAAGAAAACTATACGAATCTTTAGATTCTCAGAATGCTCATTCGTATTTGGTCAGTGGCCGACAAGAAACAAATGCTGACCATGTACTAAATGGTTCTTTTATAAGTGATGAGGACTTTAATCCGCTTGAATATTGTATTCCGTTGCAATTATTCGCATATTTGTTATATACATCTCAGGGCAAGGATTTGGAAGTTAGAAACTATCCAGATACAAAAGAGGCTTTAACTACTAAAGCTAAAGATGTACAGTAAATTAAGGTAAAGTAGGTTTCTTAGATGAAAGTAAAAAATACGTTGTATTATCAAGTGATGCTTGAGTTGAGAAAGAAGATCGATGATGGTGAGTATCCTGCCAACTCTAAACTTCCTACAGAAAAAGAGTTGCAAAAACTTTTTGGAGTTAGCAGAGTGACATTACGTCAAGCGATAAATTATTTGTCCGATGAGGGAGTTATTGAAAAAATACAAGGTAATGGAAGTTATGTTAGAAATCCTCCCAAGGTTAAAAAAATGTTGAAGTTTAATACATTAGAAGGCTTTTCTACTACTGCTAAGAAGAATGGCTTTTTTCCATCGTATAAAATAATAGAATTTCAAGATATAATTCCCTCTAGGAGACTTCAAAGGATTTTCGAAATCAAAAGCGCTGCTCACTTAAATATTAAACGGATTTTATTTTTAGATGGGCAACCTGCGATCGTCGATGATAGTTATATTCCAACCCCCTTTAGCCAGGGATTAACAGAAGAAAATGTTCGCGATTCCCTTTACGGAGCCTTAAAAGAAAAGTCTGAAGCTAAACAGTTATTTCCTAAAGAAACTTTCGTAGGTGCAATTGAAGCAGACAAGGAATTGTCTGATTTACTTGAAAAACCCTTTGGGTGCGCTCTTTTGGACGTTACTAATACTCTGGTAAATGAGAAGGGGGAAACGATTCAGTATAGTGAGGAGTATGTTGATCCAGAAATTTACCAAATCAAAATTAGATAATTAAAATGTCCTTATCTGTTTTATTGGGCCTTTGTCAAATATCCTAAATTAAGAGGTATCAAGATTGTTGTTACAATCTTGATACCTCTTTTACGTGTACCCGGCATAGAAAGTAACCAGGTTATGAAAGTCCGCTGTGAGCCGTAGTGGTTAGTATCACGAGGCGAAGGCAAGGGTGTCTATCGTGAGGCAGAGCCCTAGACAAAGCACCGAATTGATGTACAAAAAGTGGCTAAAGAGCTGAAAACGGAGGGATGAGATTGCGTAACAATTTGAAATTCTCAACCACTCGAAACCGTAACAGTAAAGCCAAGGGTTGGATGCGAAAGCTACTGTTTGTTGCTCACCAGTCATTTATTCAGCTTCCAACAGTTTATATTCTGGTATTTTTTGGTCAGACGGATGTATTTTGGGAAGAAGAATCTATGTAAGAGTTTTTTTGTACTCATTTTTGTACCTTAGTTACTTATTCCATCTTAATGAAAAAGTGTGAGTGAATTAAGGAGTTCATTTAAGAGGCCTTAAAGCAAACTTTGAAACTAGTAGAATTAAACTTAATTCTGAAATGAAAATTAAATTAGTGTGTAATGTAAAGAATGAAATAATGATTCTAATATATTGCCAATTATTATTAATGTAATAACGTACATCTGAAATTATAATTTAAATGAACTATTGCAAAAGTGTGGTGTCGATTTACATGAAATCGTCATTTCTGCTAATATATCTGGTGGGTATTATTGCAAGAAAAAGTGATAGATACACTACTTTGTAATAATAAGATTTATACCATTACTTTGAATGTTTTCTGTAATTTTTTTGCTTGGTAATTGATCGGTTATTATAGTATGTATATCCTTGTCATTATAATCACACAATAAAATATAATCGTTTTTTGTAAATTTAGAATGGTCCACTAAAAGTATTGTTTGGTTTGAAACTCTAATGGCAGTTCTTTTTAAAAGGGTCTGATTTTCATCAGACATATATATACCATTTTCATCGAGTGAACTACATGATAAAAATGAAACGTTTGGGCGATAATTAGTTTTTAAGTCTTCAAGTGCTCTAGGCCCAACAATTGAGTTTGAACGATAAGAAACTTCACCCCCGATTACAGATAAATCAATACCTTTTAACTGATTTACTTCAGAAGCTATATGAATATTATTTGTGATGACATGTATGTTGCTTTTTCCGGAAAAGTACCTAGGTAAGAAAGCTAAAGTGGAAGATCCATCTAGAAATATTGCAGCACCATCTGTAATTATTTGTGCAGCTTGTTTGCAGAGTTTCTTTTTTATTGCTTCATTTTTGTCTCTTCTAATTGCGTAAGTGAACTCGACATTTGAATTTTCAAGTAAACTAACATATCCATGCGTGTGTTGAATTGAATTCGTATTTTCTAATGTAATTAAATCTCTACGTAATGTTGAAATACTAATTTGCATGAGTTGTTGTAATTTTTTGGTACTCAGTCTCTTGTTTTTCGATAATAAATCAATTATCTTTTTGAGTCGTTCTTCTTTAGTCAAATTCATAACGTAGTTCCTCCATTAAAAGACCTTCTATATGTTATTTTATCTCAATTGTTGGATGTTAGCTATTCTTTTTTAAAAGGTAAAGGTATTATTACATTTCTTTATAAGATGAGCTGGTGTTATCACGTTTTTCAGCTGGTGAAACTCCGTAGAAGTTATGGAATTTTTCATAAAAAAAGTTTTTATTTTTTATACCTACATGTTCGATTATTTTATTTATAGGGAGAGTGCTAGATTGTAGTAAATTGTTTGCATTGATTAATCTTTGTTTTGTTTTCAAGTCTGAGAAATTGCTTTTCGTATATTTTCTTATCAAGTTACCGATATATTCTTTATTATATCCAAATTTGTTTGCTAATTCTTCTAATGTAATGTTTTTATAATTTTCATCTATTTCTTTTAGACATTTAAAGATGAGTTGTTCCTGTTCATTAGGAAGCTTAACAGTTGGTATTGGGTGATGTCGTAGTATTTTTGAAATTAATATTTCTAAATAAGCTTCAATAATGGAATTAGAGAAGGGTTCTTGTTGATAATATTCTTCTATGATAGAATTCATTGTTTTTTGGATATCAGAATTTTGCGGGAAAAAAATAAAATTACTTTTGGTTTTTTTCCCTAATGATATATTTGATAAGAAATCATATGTTAGGCTGTTTTTGCTATGGATCTTATTAAGAAGATCGAATGATATATTTTTATCTCTAAACAAAAGGTTTATGAGTATATCATCTTCTCCAAGTGATTCGATAGAATGACTGCATCCTATATTCATCAATAAGATGTCACCTTCACGTAAAGTAAGTTCTTTGTTGTCTACAGTTTGTTTACAAGTACCTGAAAGCATATAGTTTAATTCTAAAAACTTATGAGAATGTTTGGGATAAGGAGCGAATCTATTGTGTTTACTAATGTAAACACTATGGTATTTAAAAAAGTAATTATTCGTTAAAGAAGGTACTCCAGTTTGTTTTTCAGTTTTCTTATCTTGCGCGGCTAAAGGCATGTCA
The DNA here is from genome assembly GCF_000349725.1 of Ligilactobacillus pobuzihii E100301 = KCTC 13174. Lineage (GTDB taxonomy): Bacteria > Bacillota > Bacilli > Lactobacillales > Lactobacillaceae > Ligilactobacillus > Ligilactobacillus pobuzihii. Next base: position 8,848 of record NZ_APCP01000075.1, on the reverse strand, counting down.
TTAATAAATTTATTGTTTTTAAATTGTTTTTTCTCGATATCATTCAAACATTTCAGTTTTTTGAATACTGTAGGATTCATATGCAGTTTCCTTTCAATTTCTAGCGTTTTTTACTTTTTCAAGAATATTATTAAATTAACAACAAAAAAGCAACTCTTCTATGAGTATAATTTCACATAGAAGAGTTTGCTTTGTCATAGTTATTAATTGCCTGGAGTGTAATCGGAATCTATGATTAATACTGGCTTAATAGTTTTCCCGCAAACTGAATCATGGTTTGCTTTATTGATGTCTGAAAACTCATAAAATTTTTCTGTTTTGTCAAAATCGAATTGTCCTTGCTTATAAAATTCGATTAAGCGAGGGATATCAATTTGTGGAATGGAGTCCCCCATATTAACTCCCACAATTTTTTTATCATCTACACAAAGCTCATTCCAAGTTGATAATTCTATCAAATGTGGTGTTACAGCAATAGCGGCACATGTTCCACCTTGTGCTAAAGATGAAATGCTGCTTTTTATGACAGTAGGAATACCTGTAGTATCAATGGTCCAATTTACTCCATAACCATTAGTTAAATCTTTGATTTTGGCTACGGGATCCACTTCATTGCTATTAACTACATGAGTAGCTCCAAGTTCTTTCGCTAAATCTAAACGTTCGGGAACTATATCTACTGCAATAACTTTGGTACAACCTGATATTTTTCCTGCCATCATTGACGCTAAACCAACAGCACCGGTTCCGAAGACAGCAAGGGTATCTCCTGGTTTCGGTTGTAAAGTGTTAAATACAGTCCCGGACCCAGTAACATATCCACATCCTAAAGGGCCCAACTTCCGTAAGTCTAAATTTTTATCAACCTTTACAGCATTACGTTGGTCAACAACAGTTGTGGTAGTAAAAGACGATTGATTGAACATATTTGAAATATTAGATTTTCCCTCTTGAAATTGATATTCACCATCAGCTCTTACTCCAGATAAATTGTAGTCTGCATAATTACGGCATTGTGTTGGAATTCCCTTCAGACAATTGTCACATATGCCATCAGCATAAAAAGATAAAACCACGTGATCTCCTATGTTAAATCCTCTAACTTCATCACCAATATTTTCCACAATTCCAGCTCCTTCATGACCTAAGATAGCTGGATATCCTACGGAAGCATCACCTTTTCTTATTGCTTCATCTGAATGGCAAATACCACTTGCAACCATATGGATTTGTAAGTCAGTGGGACCAATATCATGGAGTTCTATATCGTTTTTTATTGTAAATGGATCTCCTTTTTTGTTTACAACAGCAGCACTAATTTTCAATTTAAACTCACTCCTTTTAAATATTAGAAAAACTCTTTCAGCAAAGATTATGTCACTAATAATAAAAAAAATCAACAAAAACAATGTGAAATAAATAACTTTAATTGTGGTTTCACCTGTCAGAAGTTGACCATTGTTCATGAATTTATGGATATTTTTAAAGCCCTATACTCTATAAAGCTTTTGTTAAGCGGGAAATAAACGTAGGATTTATTTTGAACATTTATTCGTATATTGTGAAATAAAAACAAAAAAAATTAAATAATAAATGTAAACGCTGTTATGAATGTTGTTAAATGATACCGATGTTGTTGGAATATGTTATTGACCCTTTCTGGCTAACTTGGATAGAATAAATGTGAATTAAAGTAATCGATTACAAAAATAAATTAAGAGGTGTTTATAAATATGGCAAAAAATTCGCATGCATCCACTTGGGCAGTTTCCCTTACAAACTTTTTGGATTCTGGATCAATCGTTGCAGGTGCTGCTGGGTTAACTTTGTGGCAAAGAGAATTTACATTGAGTAGCTTTGCAGTTGGCTTATTAGGGGCTTTAAGTGCTAATGCTTTTGGGTCAGCTCTAGGAGCGATTATCGGTGGTACTTTATCCGACAGGTATGGAAGAAAAATGATCTATACCTATGACATGCTAGTATATATGGTTGGGTGTCTTACTATTGTTTTTTCTATTAATTTCCCTATGCTTTTAGTTGGATTTTTAGTTACAGGAATGGCAGTTGGTGCTGGGGTCCCAGCCTCTTGGACATACATTGGTGAGACTTCGGATGATAAAAATCGTGCTCATGATATTGGAATATCGCAATTTTCTTGGTCGATGGGTCCAGTTTTTATCTTTATTTTAGCTAGTTTATTGGCCCCTCTAGGATTAATGGGTAATAGGATTCTGTTTGCCGTTTTAGCAATTATTGCTTTCATTGCATGGACGCTTCAAAGAAAATTACCTGAATCAGAGAGTTGGGTTAAACAAAAGAAAATTGAAAAAGCATCTGGTATTAAACCTCACCCATATAAAGAGCTCTTTTCAAGTAGCATTTCGGTAAAAAGTATCTTATTTCTTTGTGGTGTTTATGTATTTTGGAATTTAGTCTCTGGAGCAATGGGTTTCTTTATGCCATATGTTTATGAAACAGTTGGTGGTTTGAATAATTTACAAGCCAATTTGTTGCAAGCCTTACTCTGGGGATGTACAGCTCTTTCTGGGTATTTTGGCTTTGCTCTATACGGCGATAAAATCAATCATCGTGGATTCTTTTTTACTGGCGCACTTATGGCAGTGATTTCATGGGTTATTTTAACGTTTATGGGGTTTGGTTGGACCGCATTGCTTTCCTTCGTGATTATTTGGGGATTATCTGCTGGTATTGGTGCTCAAGCCTGGTACTCATTATGGGCGGTAGAGCTATTCCCAACTAAATATCGTGCTGGCTCTCAAGGCTTTATGTTTTTCATTGTACGAGGAACTGCCGGAGTTTGGTCAATTATTTTCCCAATGATCCTTACCAGTTTAGGCTTTAAGGTAGCAGGTTTGTGTATGATTGCATTGCTCGTTGTATCATTGTTAATAGGTACAATTTGGACACCTAAAACTCGTGGGAAATCGTTGGATCAAATTACTGAGGAACGTTATGGTACAAAAAAAGTTAACAAAGTTGATTCTTTAGGACAAAGAATTAATTCTAATAAGAATGTTTAGGAAGTGAAGATATGGCAAAAACTTATGTTGCAGTTGATATTGGTGCTTCTAGTGGGAGATTGATGTTAAGCCATTTAGAAAATGGAAAGTTGAAATTGGAAGAAATGCATCGCTTTAAGAATGGCTTTTCAAAAAAGCAGGGTTTTGATTGTTGGGATATTGATCACATTCTAAAAGAAATATTTATTGGTTTAGAAAAAATAAAGAGCGCTGGCTATGACAAAGTTAATTTGGGTATCGATACATGGGCAGTTGATTATGTTCTAGTCGGTAAAGACGGAGAACGTATAAAGGATCCTATCTCATATCGTGATGAGCGGACTAAGGATTCGATAAAAAAACTAACTACTGATGTATCAAAAGAATATATATATCAAAAAACTGGTATTCAGTTTTTGGACTTTAACACACTTTATCAACTTTTTGAAGAAGATGAAAACCTATTAGCCAAAACTGATATGATTTTAATGATTCCTGACTATATTGCTTATGTTCTTACTGGCGTGGCAGTTACTGAAGTTACAAATGCATCGACCACACAAATGCTGAGTTTAAGAGAAGGGTTATTTGATGATAACTTACTTGAAAAAATTAACGTAAAGCGAGAACAGTTTCCTAAACTTGTTGATCCTGGAACAGATTTAGGTTCGTTAGATAATAAGTGGTATTTAAAATATGATCTGCCAGAAGTAAATGTCACCACAGTTGCGACTCATGATACTGCTTCTGCAGTAGTCGGCACGCCAGGCTTAGGGCAGAGATGGGCATATTTAAGTTCTGGTACATGGTCTTTAATTGGGGCAGAATTAAATGTCCCTGAAAACGGGAAACTTGCCTTTAAGTATAATTATACTAATGAATGGGGTGCTTACGGAACTTACCGTTTCTTAAAAAATATTATGGGCTTATGGATTATTCAAAATGTTAAGGAAGAGCTAGGTAATAAGTATAGTTTTTCTCAGTTAGCAGAATTAGCAGAAAAGGAGAGTCCATTTCAACAATTTATTGATGTTAATGATGAACGTTTCCAAAATCCGCCTAACATGATAACAGAGATTCAAGATTATTGTCGAGATACTTCCCAAAAGATACCAGAAACTCCTGGAGAATTAGCCATGGCAATTTATTCGAATTTGTCACTATACTATGCTAACGAGTTAGAGATTTTAGGGAATATTTTAGGTTATAAGATTGAAACTTTGAATATTGTTGGTGGCGGTTCTAATGTTCGGATTATGAACCAATTAACAGCAGATATAGCTGGAGTTGATATTTATGCAGGCCCATCTGAAGCTACGGCCATTGGTAATATTATAGTTCAGATGATTTCGCAAGGTGAAATTTTAAATGTTTATTTGGCTAGAAGAATCGTTGCAGATTCATTTTCTGTGAATAAATGTTCACCTCAGGGTATTTCTCTGAACGATAAACTAAATGAGTATCAAAAGTTTTTAAAGAAAAATACTATGTCAACAATATAAAGGGGGGATAAAGATGACAGTTAGATTAGGACAATTAATGCACGTTTATCCAGATCAATATGAAGAATATGAGCGACGTCATAATAATTTGTTTCCAGAAATGCGCCAAGCATTAAAGGAGGCGGGTGCTCACAACTACTCAATTTTCTTAGATAAAAATACTGGAAATTTGTTTGCTTACCTAGAAGTAGATAATATTGAAAAATATAATCAAATTTCAAATTCAGAAGCTTGTAAAAAGTGGTGGGCTCATATGGATTCAATTATGGATACTAATCAGGATCAAAGTCCAGTCACTTTCGATTTAAAAGAAGTATTTCATTTGGATTAAATTAAAAAAGGAGAGTTTTCGTTATGGTTAAATCTGAAAATGTTGAAAAGGCGTATCAAACAGCAAAAGAGCGTTATGCTGAATTAGGTGTGGACACTGAAAAAGCTATAAAACAATTAGAGAAGGTGAAACTGTCTGTTCATTGTTGGCAAGGGGACGACCTTAATGGTTTTGTCAACCCTGAGCAAGAATTAACAGGTGGTATTGGTGTTAGTGGTAATTATCCCGGTATTGCTAGAACTCCTGATGAGTTGACTGATGATCTTCACGAAGCTTTGTCTCTTGTTCCAGGTAGTCATAAAGTGGCTGTGCATACACTTTATGCTGTAACTGACAAGAAAAAAGACTTTGATGAAATAGGACCTGAAGATTTCAAGTATTGGGTTGATTGGGCAAAAAAAGAAGGGATTGGATTAGATATGAATCCTAGTTTCTTCTCGCACCCAAATTTAAAACAGAATTTTACCTTGGCAAGTCCTGAAAAGGATATCAGAGATTTCTGGGTACGTGTCGGAAAACAATCTAGAGCCATTTCAAATTATTTTGGTAAGGAATTAGGCCAACAATCTGTTAATAATTTTTGGATGCCAGATGGGTTTAAAGATAATCCAATTGATAAGTTAAGTCCCCGACTACGTATGATTGATGCACTTGACGAAATTATTAAAGATGGAAGTTATGATGAAAAGAATACAATTGAAGCGTTCGAAGGTAAGCTCTTCGGTACAGGTGTTGAATCATATACGGTTGGGTCACACGAATTCTATGACAATTATGCTTTAACGCGTGACAAATTATGGACAATTGATGCTGGCCACTTCCATCCGACAGAAGATGTTTCTGATAAATTTACGGCATTTTTACCATTTGGTGGTAAAGGGTTAATGTTACATGTTTCTCGTCCGGTACGTTGGGATAGTGATCATGTTGTTATTTTCGATGAAGCACTGCAAAGAATTACACGTTCATTAGTTCGTGATAATCTACTTGACAAGACCAATATTGGTTTAGATTTCTTTGATGCAACTATTAATCGTATATCAGCCTGGGTAGTGGGTGCTCGTGCTACGCAAAAAGCATTATTACAAGCAATGCTTGCTCCAATTGAAGATTTAAAAGAAGCAGAATTGCATTTTGATTTCACAAAACGATTGGCAGTTACGGAGGAACTCAAGTCTTATCCATTTGGTGCAGTTTGGGATGAATTTTGTCTTCGAAACAATGTTCCTGTTGGTACTGACTGGTTAAATGAAGTTCGCCAATATGAAAAAAATGTTCAATTCAAACGTAATTAGTGAGGATTTATAATATTTATTTGTAATCCTAGGAGGAGTTAAAATGGTTAGTTTTGGTGATTCAAAGTTTGTCAAAAAGGTTTGTGGAATAACTCAAGCTTCGTATCAACATGGTTGGGACGAACGTAATGGTGGAAATGTTTCTTTGCGCTTAACAGCAGAGGATTTAGTTGGCTTTGATGACGTTTCTGAAGTAAAACGTACGTTAGATTTGGGGTTTGATGCAAAAGTTTTGTCCGGAAGTTATTTTCTAGTGACTGCAACCGGAAGATATTTTAGAAATGTAATTTCACAACCTGGTTTAGACTTGGGATTAGTGAAAATTACGGATGATGGGCAACATGCAGATTTATTATGGGGCTATGAAGATGGCGCCAAACCAACATCGGAATTTCCTAGTCATTTAATGTCTCACATTAAACGTTTAAAAGTCGATCCTGAACAAAGAGTTGTGATGCATTGTCATCCAACAAATGTTATTGCATTGTCGTTTACGCATGAGCTTGATGAACGAAGTATTACACGTTTATTATGGAAAATGCAAGCTGAATCTTTGGTAGTCTTTCCGGAAGGGGTAGGTATTATTCCTTATATGACTCCTGGAACAAATGAAATTGGTAAAGCTACTTCTGATAAAATGTCTGAGTTTAGGACTGTTATTTGGCCACATCACGGTATTTTTGGTACTGGGGACGATTTAGATGAAGCTTTTGGGCTAATTGAAACTGTTGAAAAAGCAGCTGCGATTTATTCTCAAATTTGTGCTCAAGGTGGAGAAATAAGACAGGAAATTACCGATGAACAATTAGGAGATTTAGCTCATGCTTTTGGTGTTGTAGCAAGTCCGAAATTCTTAAGTTAGAATAGGTTTTGTAAATTTAGGATATTGGGGCGGTTTATGGTTTTTAAACGTAAACCGTCTTTTTATAACAATAAATTTTTAGGAGAGGGAATAAATGACAACAGAAAAGGAAAAATTCTTAAACGGTAATCCTTATTATATTATGGATCCAGAATTAGCAAAGGATGAAACCCATGCTAGAAGGCTATGTAAACAGTTAAATGAACTTGACGATGAAAAAAGTCTTGAGAAGGATACTATTATACGAAAACTTTTTGGTTCTGTTGGTAAGATGCCGTATGTACAACCTAATTTTAGATGTGATTTTGGTTATAACATTCATGTTGGTGATAATTTTTTATGTAACTACGATTGCGTTATTTTAGATATTGCTCCAGTTAATATTGGGAATCATTGTTTCATGGCACCAAAAGCTCAAATTTATTCGGCTGATCATCCTCTTGATGCAAAGTTAAGAGGTCAGTATATTGGGACTAGCAATCCTGTAAGCATCGGTGACAATGTTTGGCTTGGTGCAAATTCAGTGATTTTACCAGGAGTTACAATTGGAAATAATGTTGTTGTTGGAGCCAATTCTACCGTTACAAGTTCAATTGGAAATGATGTTATTGTAGCAGGATCACCAGCGAAGGTTATTGGTAAGAATAGACCTGTTGAATGTGAGAAAAATCAGATTTTGTCAAAACACACAGGGGATAATGGGAGACCCTTAAATTGATTAAGTCTAGAAAGTGGTAAATTTTTTATTGCAATAATTTTAAATAATTGGTTGGATACGTAAAGTAATCAGACAGTAATTTTTTGAATCCAATCTAAAGGAAGACTTATTATGACGGTGTTTATACAAGTTATGTTGCCAGTTCTTTTAATATTTTTTACAGGCTTTATTTTTCAGAAATTTTTTTATTTAGATATTAAACCATTATCGACAATTGCTATATATTTATTATTACCATTCCTTGTTTTTCAAACTTTCTATAGTGCAAACTTAAATAATAGTTTTTCGATAGTTGTTCTAGTTTCTACTGGAATAATGATAATTTTAATTTTGTTAGGAGTACTGGTCGGTAAAATAATAGGATTTAATAAAAAGAAGATGAATGCTTTTCTTCTTTCGACTGTTTTTCCAAATAGTGGAAACTATGGTGTTCCCATTGTTCTTTTTGCTTTTGGAAATAAGAGTGTTGAATATGCTATGACAATAATGGTGATTCATAATATCCTGATGGGTGTTGTTGGTGTGTATATTGCTTCATATGGAGATGTTAAAGGACTTGAGGGAGTGAAGAAAGCTTTATTGGCGATTTTTAAACAGCCAATGAACTATGTTATACTTCCGGCGATTTTATTAAATTATCTTAATTGTAAAATCCCTAACAATATTATGGGAAGCATAAAAATTATTGGAAATATAACTATTCCCTTGATTATGATTATTTTGGGGATGCAATTAGCAGATACGAAAATCAAAAAAATTTCTTGGTTAGATGTTTCTTTAGCGTCTTTTTTTAGACTAATTATTTCCCCTATTGTTGCTTACATGATCTGTATATTGTTTTCATTAGGGCATATGCTTACAACGGTTATTGTTTTAATGGCGGCTATGCCTAGTGCGGCTAATACGACGATGTATGCTATACAGTTTGATACTGAGCCTGATTTAGTGTCAACTTGTACTTTAGTAAGCACCGTGTTTAGTGTCTTTACTTTAACTTTTTTGTTAATAGTATTATAGCTTTTAAAGGGGAGATTTTAAAATGAAGTTAGCCAATTAAAAAAATTAACACAAAAAACGCCATAGTGGCGAAATATCGTTTATCATATTAGTTACCACACAA
>NZ_APCP01000074.1 GCF_000349725.1 Ligilactobacillus pobuzihii E100301 = KCTC 13174 | reverse complement strand
GATCCGTTCTTTGAAAACTGAATAACATTTATTTCTTGATCAATAATTTTATTAAACCGAGAACACCGCGTTTGAAAGAGTTTCAAACAAGAATTCAATTAAGTATTAAACGCAAACTCATGACCCATTTATCTTCGATAAATGATAGGTTAAGTTAGGAAGGGCGCATGGTGAATGCCTTGGCACTAGGAGTCGATGAAGGACGTGACTAACTGCGATATGCTTCGGGAAGCTGTAAGTAAGCAATGACCCGGAGATCTCCGAATGGGGCAACCCCATAACTGTGATTAGTTATGATC
>NZ_KB714699.1:44808-68250 GCF_000349725.1 Ligilactobacillus pobuzihii E100301 = KCTC 13174 | reverse complement strand
AGCTAAGTAACTGATTAATTGAAGATCGCTTAAGCGGCTTGCGTCCTGAATTCTAAAGGACTCAAGCCGTTTAGTCGTTCTTGATACCTTTCATAGTTATAAAAGTAAATAAATTCATCAATCGATCCCTTTAGATCACCAAAACTGGCATAATCTTGAAGATCGTACCACTCTTCTTTGAAATGCCCCCAGAAGCTTTCCATGGGTGCATTATCAATGCATTTACCCACACGCGACATGCTGCGGGTATAACCTAATTCAGTGGTGTAACGTAGGTAGGATTTGGAAGTATACTGTGAGCCGCGATCACTGTGTAAGAGTGGCTTAGCTAAAGGCTGGCTTTGCTTAGCTGCACGAAGCGTGTCAATGACTAATGATAAATCATTCTTACGGCCAATCTTATAACTGATGATCGTGCCGTCATACAAGTCTTTAATTGCGCTCAAGTAAGCTTTTTGTCCCTTGTCATAGGTCAGATAGGTAATGTCTGTGACCCATTTTTGGTTAGGTCCTAAGGCGCTAAAATCGCGGTTTAACAGGTTTTCTTCAAAATTGAAATACCCGGCACGGGTTGTGGAGCGTCGTTGACGCCGAATGATCGAATGGAGACCTAATTCATGCATTAAACGACGAACTTTTTTGCGTCCTAGCGGCTGGCGCGGCTGTAAAAAATGATTTAAAACCATTGTTATGCGCCGGTAACCCCAAACATCTTGGTGTTCATGAAATAATTCTTCCACCAACTTTTTTAACCAGTTATTTTCCATTTCTCGAGCAGAAGGTTGACGTTTCAACCATTTATAATAACCTGAACGGGAAACTGCCATAATTGAACACATCATTTTAACTGGTAAAGTTGTTCCCTGACGATAAGCGTCAATTATCTGAAATTTTTTTGAGATCAATCTCTCCCGGTCCTCCTCTCGATCTCCTTCAATTTTTTTAACAAGTCATTTTCTACTTCAAGGTACTGATTACGGGCCTCTAATTCTTTAATGCGTAATTCTTGTGCTTCTTTTTCTGACAGTTGGGGTTTAGAAGCTAAACTTTTACCCCGGCGGTCTGCCAACCCGTCTGACCCCTGCTCGCGATATTTTCTGACCCACGAATAAACTTGGCTATATGAAACACCAAACTTCTTCATGGCTTTTTGATAATCTAGTTCGTTGGCAATGGTGTATTGGGCGATTTCGATACGCTCTTTCAATCCGATTTTACGTCCTGCATTCATCTGTGAGTTACCTCGCTTTTGCTCTAGTGTTTTACCACTATTATACTGATCGATCCAGCGACGTAAAACAGATCTACTTGAAATTTCATACTTATCACAGACAGATTTTAAAGACCAGTTACTAGACAAATAAGCTAGCACTGCCTGAAGTTTTAGCTCAGTTGAATATACTTTCCGCGTATGACTTTCTTCTAAACCGGTCACTCCAGCTGCTCGGTACGCTCGGAGCCAGTTTTCTATGGTCGAGTGGGATGCTTTTACTCGTTTGGCAGCTGCCTTAACTGATGTTTGTCCTTGCAGGATACTAGTAACGGCTTGTAGACGCTCAGCTAAAGTTGCTTTGTTGGTTCTTCCAGACATAAAAAACTCTCCTTAATAATAGAATACGGATTTTGTTTATTTCCGTGTCTACTATAAGGAGAGCATATCAAATTGGGTAAAATCGACGGCCCTTTTAGGATTGGACAGCTAATTTTGTCTCAGTCTCGTTTTATATATTCAAAGCTGAACTCTAAACTTTCCGATATCTCTTTAAACCAACAACATTGATGATAGTTAAAACAACCAAGAATAAGAGTAAGACTGCAATGTTTAGACCTTCAGTGGTAATGCTTTTACCGTACAAAATGATAGATGCTTGGGCATCACCAGCATATTTAAGTGGCATGATCCCTGCAAAAACTTGGGCCCAATTAGGCATTGAATCTAATGGAATCAAACCAGAAAATAGCAATTGAGGAACAATGATCAGTGGAATGAATTGGATCATTTGAAACTCAGATTCAGCAAAAGTAGATAATAAGATCCCGAAGGCTAAAGCAACTAAAGCAACTAAAATATTAATGAATAACACAGACCAAATATTACCGACGATCTCGACTTTTAGTAGCCAAACTGCAACGAAAATAATGATCAGAGTTTGTAAAATAGCTAATAATCCGTAACTTGCCATGTAACCAAATACGATATTACTTCTCTTAACAGGTGTAGCTAACAAACGGTCCAAAGTACCACTTGTTCTTTCTTTTAACAAAGCTAAACCTGAAATCAAGAAAACGAATAAGAAAACAAAGAAGCTTAAAATAATCGGAACGATTTTATCAAAAAAGCCTGTATCTGAGTCGCCATACCAGTAGTGATTACTGATTTTCGTTTTTTGAGCACTTTGTTTATTGCTAGACGAATTTTGTGTTGGTAGTTGTCCTTTTACTTCTGGCGGAAGTGATTGCGTCAATTGTTTTAGCTGCTTAACTAATTGACCATTAGACTTTGCGAGTCCTTTGACTTGTTCTTTGATCAAGACAGAACGCAAAGCTTGTTTAACTGCGTTTGTTTTACTGGAATCAGTATTAGCATAAGTCACGTTAAAATGATTATCGTCTTGCTTGATGATAGTATCGGTTTTATCTTTAGTTATATCTTTCTTGGCTTCTTTTTTACTACTGTATTCAGTAACGCTGATATGTTTCACATCGTCTAAGCTTTCGCGAAGCTCTTGCTTAACGTCAACAGCTGCAATACGAACATGAGTTGTCATATTTACTGAGAATAAAACATTTAATAAAACTAAAACGATCACGGGACCACCTAAAATTAGCGCCAAAGTCCGTTTGTCACGTAGAAGTTCCTTAAATAGCCGTTGCATAATTGCCCAAACTCTCATTATAATTTCCCCTCTGCTTTTAAGAAGACATCTTCAATAGTTTTTACCTCATACTGTTCTTTTAAGTGAGCAGGGGTATCAGAGGCCATGATCTTACCATCTAAAATGAGGGCAACGACGTCCGTAGATTCAGCTTCATCCATAACATGGGTCGTGACTAAAACAGCGCGTCCTTCTTTGCTGATTCGGTCTAGCTCTTGCCAAACCTGGCGACGTAAGGCAGGGTCGATCCCTACAGTTGGTTCATCTAAAATTAGTAGCTCCGGCTTACCCAGTAATGCGATCGCTAAAGATAGGCGACGCATCATCCCACCTGAATATGTAGAAACTCTTTGGTCAAGATAATCAGTTAAATCAACAATTTCAGATTGATGTTTGATTTCTTCTTCGATTTGTGATTTTTTGATACCTTTCATTTTGGCAAAAAATTCGAGATTTTCTTTTCCAGTCAGATCAGTGTATAAAGCGTCTGCCTGAGCCATATATCCGATCCGTGACAATAATTGTCGGTTAGGCATTTTTTCACCAAAAACAAGCGCTTCACCATCGTCGGCTTTTTCCATTCCCAGCATAGTTTTGATAATGGTTGTTTTACCAGCACCGGATGGACCAATCAACCCCATGATCTGCCCCGGATAAATGGTTAAGTTAACGTTCCTTAAAATCGTGTTTTTGCCAAATTTTTTGACTAAATGATTTAGAGCGATCACTTTTTCTGTCATTGTTTCACATCCTAATTTAAATTTACTTGTTGAATTTTATCCAACAGAAGTTGTTTAATTAAAGTATAGTTATGATAGAAAAGTAAAACAACCGACAAACTAATGATAATAGTTGGGTAATGGAGGGCAAACGTTGATATGATAAGGAAAAATGACTTACGTGTTAGGAAAACCAAGGTAAAAATCAGTCACGCTTTTTGGAAATTACTACGAGAAAAAGGCTACGCCCAGATAACTATTAAGCAATTATTAGCGGAAGCACAAATTAACCGGACTACTTTTTATGCACATTATGCAGATAAAGAAGCCTTATTAAACAGCGAAGAAGATGAGCTGTTTAATGATTTATTACAAATAGTGAAAAAGGCCCCTGTTGAAGAAGTGACTACTAGAAACATTGATGGTCAAAAACTACAAGAATATTACCATCGAGTAGCATCTTATGTTTATGAGCACCGTGAGAGGTTAGCAATTTTATTAGGTGAGAAAGGCGATCCTTCATTCTTATCAAAATTAGCGAGAGTTGGACGAAAAGTTTGGCTACAAACAGGAGTAATGTCTAGTTTGAATGGTTCAAAAGACTATGTTTTTAGAGGAATGATCGGCTTAATGACAAATTTAATTGGGGAATGGGCTGAACGTGATTTTAAAGAAACGCCAGACGAATTTGAAATGATCTTGGATAAATTAGTCTCGCCCATCTTATTGAACGATGATCTTTTTAATGAGCAGTAATAAAATAGCCCTCCGAATTCTTGACGTTTGTCAGCAATTCAAAGGACTGTTTAGCTAATTTTTTCTTAAACATCAAGTGTTTTACCAAAGTACATTTCTTCCCAGAGTCCGTGACTTTGGTGTGTGTCGGCGACTTTCTTACCATTAAATACTTCTAATTTTACTTGTGATATTTTTTGACCTCTAAGGTCGGCGATGGTTTTAATTACTTCTTCCTAGTTATATCCCAGGTTTATCATGACATATTTACAGTAAGTGGATCTGGTGTTTTTCACACTCATCGATCAATTCTTGCGGCCAAATGCTAGCTTGTACCTCGCCAACGTGTGCTTTGCCAAGAAGTAACATGCACAATCGAGACTGACCGATCCCACCACCAATAGTGAGTGGCATTTCATCATGCATGATCATTTGATGGTAAGGATATTTCAGACGGTCTGTGGCATCAGCTAGTTCGAGCTGTTTTTGCAATGCACCTTTGTCAACGCGGATCCCCATACTGGAAAGTTCTAATGCACGTTGGAGTGGTTCATACCAAAATAAAATATCACCGTTCAATGTCCAGTCATCATAATCTGGTGCACGGCCGTCGTGACGTTTGCCACTCTTTAATTTACCACCGATCTGCATTAAGAAAACTGCTCCAAGTTCTTTGCAAATAGCGTCTTCACGTTCTTTGGGGCTTAAAGTTGGATACCGGTCTTCCAGATCTTGAGTTGTCACAAAATGAATATGTTTGGGCAAATGATGAACGGCTTGTGGATACTTATACCAAACTTCATCTTCCATGTGTTTGATAACTTTGAAGATCTGTTGGACGATAGCTTCCAGTGTATCAAAGTTTCGTTCGTCTTTGGTGATAACTTTTTCCCAATCCCACTGATCAACGTAAATTGAATGGAAATTATCTAAGTCTTCGTCTTTACGGATCGCATTCATATTAGTATAAAGGCCTTCGTGAATTCCATAACCGTAACGTCTTAAAGCATCGCGTTTCCATTTTGCTAAGGAATGAACGATTTCGATCGTTTTTCCAGGTAATGCCTTCATCGTAAATGAAACAGGGGTTTCCACGCCGTTAAGATTGTCGTTAAGTCCAGTATCTTGGCTGACAAACATTGGCGCCGTTAAACGACTGAGATTCATTTGTTCCCCAAATTCATCTTGAAATGTTTCTCTAATATAGCGAATTGCTTGTTCTGTATCTTTAACAGATAAAGTGGAGCAGTAATCTTTTGGAAATATAGTTGGCATATAAATCGTTCCTTTCAATATATTATATAAAGTTAGTCTGATGGATATTGACTAGTAAAGGACGAGTAAGTTTAGGATAAAATGTTTCACGTGAAACATTCTGCAGAATGTTTTTGAGTATAAAAAAGTCCTTCATCCCATCTCCGGGACGAAGGACTCGCGGTACCACCCAAATTGTTTACACTAAATAAACATCTCTACTCATGTACTATCATACATGTTCGGTGGTAACGGACCGAAAAACGTCAAAACCTACTCTGATCATTCATTTGGGCATGCAACTAAGAAAGTGTTATTCAACCATCTGTTGGCTTATCAGGCTTCCACCAATCCCCAACTCTCTAGTAGCGCTAAATAGTTTACTTATCTTTCGCATTGTCTTTAACTTTATTGAACTCAATTCTAGCACAAAAATTGAAAAAGGGAAGAACTTTTTGCATTTACTTAAATTAAGATCTCCCATTGTTACAAACTAGTACCACACGTATAATTAAAAATAAATTTTAACTAGCAAAGAGGGCGACGAGAAATGATTGAATTGAAAAAAGTAAGTAAAGTTTATGGAAAGAAGAGAGCTTTAGATCAATTAGATGTGAACATTAAAGAAGGGGAGATCTTTGGCTTTTTAGGCCATAATGGAGCTGGAAAATCTACAACTATCAAGAGCTTGGTTAGTATTATTGAACCAACATCTGGTCAAATTTTAGTTGATGGACAAGAGTTAAAAACTCATCGGCAAGAAATTAAACAAAAAATTGGTTATGTTCCTGATACACCGGACCTATTTTTACAATTAAGTGCTGAAGAATATTGGGATTTGCTGGGAGCAGCTTTCGAACTGTCAGATGAACTTAAGCAGGAACGTGTGGAGCAGCTGACTGCTTTATTTGAATTAACTGCTCAACGGTATGATACGATCAGCAGCTTGTCACATGGGATGCGACAAAAGGTGATCGTGATTGGAGCCTTATTGTCAGATCCTGATATCTGGATTTTAGATGAGCCGATGCAAGGCTTAGATCCACAAGCAGCATATGACCTTAAACAATTAATGCAAGAACATGCACGAAAAGGAAAAACGGTTATTTTTTCAACACATGATTTAGCAACAGCACAGCAATTATGTGATAAGTTAGCTATCTTGAAAAAAGGTCAGTTGATTTATAATGGAACATTAACAGAATTAATGTCTCAGTATCCAGAAAAATCATTAGAAGACATTTATCTTAGTATGGCTGGCAGGCAAGGTTTGCTAAAGGCGGGTGAGGCTGATGAATAAAAAGCGTTTAAAAGAATTGATCAAAGTGAATTTACGTTATGCTAATCCGCAGCAAACGATGCAACAACGGGATAAAGGAAAAAGTGGTAAAAAGTTAACTAGATCACTTTACCGCCAGTATATTTATTCAGGGCTGATTTTTTTATTAATTTATGGTGTGGTACTGATATTTTTTGACTTTAGCGCTATGCCAGGAACGTTCACCTATTATGTCGCTTTATTTGGTGTGATTGCATTTTCTCAAGGAATTTCGGCGATTTATAATGTTTTTTTCGAAAGTGCTGATTTACCTAATTTTTTACCACTACCATTCTTTCAGGCAGAAGTTTTTATTTCAAAAATTATGGTGGTAGTTTTGGCGATGCTGCCCCTTGTTTTGCCCGTTTTGCTAGTCTTTATTCTGACAGCATTACGAGCAAAAGTTTTTCCACCACTTGCTATTGTTTTGGGTTTAGTTGCTTTTGGTTTATTTTTAAGTATTATTTTTAGTTTATGTAGTTTCATTGTTTTTGGGCTGACGAAAACACAGTTGTTTAAAAAACACCGGCAATTAGTGACTAGTTTGTTACTGATTATTGCAGCAGGTACAGCTGTAATTGGTGTTATGACCATGAATCAGCAAGCAGATGCAACTGCTAGTGGTAATGATAGGAGACCCATCGTTTTTTTGTTGACGTTTTTTTACAGCTTAACACAACCTGAACAAATAAATGGATGGTTGAGCTGGATTGGTTTATTGATTTTAACTGTGTTCTTATTAGTGATTTTTAGCAAATTGTTTTTACCTAAATTGACTGAACAACTTTTAGCATCAACTCAAACTGTAAAGAAAACTACGAAAAAAAGAAGAAAGAAGCAAAATTTACATCAGTTATTGCGTCACTACAACACTCAATTGATCAACAATGCAAGTTTGTTAATGCAGATGTTTTCTAATTCAGTGATGTTACCTGTTATATTTACGCTCAGCTTTGGCGTTTCTGGGAATTACGATTTTAACCAACTGTCGTTAAATTTCTTAGGTGTAACTTTTCTAGGAGGGGTTGCTTTAGCAACGATCACGACAAATCAAACATCGTTGGTTGCGAATGCGATCTCTTTGGATCAACAAAACTTTTTGTTTGTTCGTTCACTGCCTCTATTGTTGGGAGAGTATTTGAAAGAAAAATTTTTATTTGTCATACAGATTCAAGGGACATTGATAGTTTTGATCACGATTATTATAGGGACGGTCTTTTCTTTTCCGGTAGTGCATATTTTTAGTTTATCTCTAGGAGGTTTGTTAGGAACTTACCTCGCCAGCCTCTACTATTTTAACCGTGATTATCGTTTATTGTGCTTGGACTGGACAGAGGTTAGTCAGTTATTTAGTCGCGGAGCTGGGAATTTGGGCCTTGTTTTTAATATGTTTGGTTCTGTCCTTGTTAGCGCCCTTATTTTAACATTTTATACACTAGGGGTTTATTTTGCACCACTAATTACTAATGGCGTCGCGAGTGTGATAGTTGTGCTGATTGTCGGAGTATGGCTGTTACATTACAAAAGCGTCTGGGAGAAAGTATGGATTTAAGCGTAAAGAAAGTTTTTGCTTAAAAGGGTTGCATTTTGCAAAAAAAGACGTACAATATTTTTGTAAGTTGCTTACAAAAAGTAAGTGTTATTTTGAAAAGAATTGTTGGATTTAATTAGAAGATAAATAGACGAAAGGAAGTATCGGTATTATGGCAATTTTTTCAGCATATACTAATGACGAGGTCATAGATTTTTTGAAACAAAATGCACCCCACGCACAAATTCATTTAGATGATGATCTAGCAGATAAGCATGCAGCTAATGGTAACGCACAAAAAAAGATCGTGGGCCATATTTTAGCATATATCGAAGTTGGCGACGTAGAGGATATCCGTGGTGTTGTTAAGACAGCGACAACTTTCCATCTACCAATCGTTCCCCAAGGAGCCGACACGAGTACCGTGATCGGTGCTGATGGTATCAATGATGCATTGATTATCTCAACTGCAAGGATGAATCATATTAAAGAAGTTAGCAAGGCTGATTCATTAGCTGTTGTTGAACCGGGTGTGATCAATCAAGATCTGGATAAAGCTGCCCGAAAGCAAGGGATGTTTTATGCTCCGGATCCAGCTTCTAAGCCAATGTCTTCGATTGGTGGAAACGTCTCTACTAATGCTGGTGGTATGAGTGGTGTAAAATACGGTGCTACTAAAGACGCTGTTTTGGGTATGAAAGTTATGCTCGAAAATGGTGAGGAGATCAGCTTAGGTGGTCGTACTTTCAAGCAAGCATTTGGTTATGATCTGACACAGCTATTTGTAGGTTCAGAAGGAACATTTGGTATTATTACTGAAATTACTGTTAAATTAGTACCGCAACCAGTTGGTAAATCGATTACAGGTGTTGCTTTCTTTGAGGATATGTCGGCTTTGGCTAAAGGTGTTGCGGACTTGAGAAATTCTGGTTTAAACCCAGCTATGCTTGAAGCTATGGACGGAAAAACGGTTAAGGCTTTGGATGAATATGAAAAAACTAGCTATAGTAAAAGTGAATCATCTTCATTATTGATTTTTAGCTTTGACGGAGCCAGTGATCTGCAAGAAAACGAATCACAAAAGATTTTAGAAAAACATCATGCTTGGGGAGTCCAGGTAACATCTGATCCTGACGAGATGACTAGTCTAGTCAAGTTGCGCCAAGACATGTTGCCTGCCGTCTTTGCTAAAGGTAAATACTATGTAATGGAAGATATGGCAGTTCCGTTGTCCAAATTGGCTGACATGGCCGATTACATTACTCAAGTTGGTTCAGATCTAGGTGTTGAGATCTATACAGCTGGTCATGCTGGGGATGGAAACCTACATCCAACCTTATTGTGGAATGACAAAGAAGATGCTCCAGAAAATGTGCTTAAAGCCATCCGCTTGTTGTTCCGCCATGCACTAGAACTCGGTGGTACAATTTCTGGAGAACATGCTGTGGGGATGTCTAAAAACCAGTGGAATAATGTTGAATTGGGAAGCGCAGTTGATCGCATCCAACATCAATTAAAGAATCTCTTTGATCCGATGAATATTATGAACCCGAAGAGGAAAATCAACTAAACATTTAGTTTGAATAAAGAGTAGCTTAGAAATGAAATATTTCGTTTCTAAGTGATTTTTTATAGGCTAATTGGTTGAAAACGCTCACGTAGGTACGATATGGTTACGTTGTACAGGGATGTTTTTTATAACTTATCTTGAGAAGGGTGGATATAATGGTCGATTGGAAATATGGTTTGGTCCGGACCTTTTGGTGGGCCGTTATGATCGATGCTTATGGATTTTTTCTTAAAATCCTTAAGTGGCCTATACCTTTATTATCACTAATTCTTTTATTTGCGGTCGTCTTTGGTGGGATCGGTCTTTTAGAGTGGAAAACGACTATACCATTTGGAAAAAGACAAGAAACAGTCAAAAATGTTCGTTTGATCAGTGTCGTAGTAGTTGCTATTGTGACGCTTTCTTATATTTGGCTAATGCCAGAAAGATTACTCAACGATGTGACAGGAGCCTTAATTCCAGCGATTACCATTTCGTTGTGTGATATTTTGCCAGCGTTTTTCTCAAGGCCAAAAGAAAATTTCTCAGATCGTAGTTAGAAATTAAGTTTTTGTATAAACAGCACTTTTTTCACATGAGCATTAGTATATTACAATAAGTTTAGGATCAAAGAATATATGGAGGAGATCAGATGAGTAATATCGAAACCAGTAATAGTTATCAATATGTCATTGTCGGTGGGGGAATGGTTGCAGGGTATGCAATCAAAGGTATCCGCCAAGAAGACACTAATGGGTCGATTTTAGTTGTTTCAAAAGAAGCAGATGTTCCATATGAAAGACCTGCTTTAAGTAAAAAATTGTGGTTAGATGATGAATTTACAGAAGAAAATATCAGGATTGGGGCTGAAGATTTTTCAGATGTCAGCTTTAAGTTTAATACGACCGTTAATCAGATCGATCGCCAAAACAAGACAGTTGATTTAGGCGACAATACTACTGTTCATTATGGTCAATTGTTATTAGCTACTGGTGGTGAGCCACGGAATATTAAAGGCCCGGATGATCCACATGTTTTGATTTTTAGAAATTGGTCAGATTACCGTAAATTGCGCAAATTTAGTGGTAATAACAAGCATGTTGTGATTATTGGTGGTGGCTATGTCGGAACTGAGTTAGCCTCTTCTTTAACACAAAATAACACTAAGGTTACAATGGTTTTCCCTGAGAAGGCCTTGGGTGAAGGTAAGTTTCCGGAAGAAATCAGAACCGAATACGAAGAGACCTTTAAGAAAAATGGCGTTGAAATTTTAAGTGGTAAGATGGTTGAATCCTATCAACGGCAAGGAGATCACATAGTTATTTCTACTGCTGATGGTTCTGAGATCACAGCGGATACGATTATTATCGGTCTCGGAGTTACACCAAGAATCGAGTTGGCTAAAGCAAGTGAATTGGACTTAGCTGATGGTGGTGTGAAAGTTGACGAGCACCTACAGACTAGTGATCCGTCAATTTGGTCTGCGGGTGATATTGCCTCCTATCCAGATCATATCTTAGGCCGTCAACGGATCGAACACGTTGACCATGCACGACTTTCGGGCGAACTGGTTGGTAAAAATATGGCAGGTGCTAACTTAGCTTATGAACATACACCATACTTTTACTCGATGATCTTTGATATTTCTTGGCAGGCTGTGGGTTCGATCGACCCAGAGTTACAGCAAGTGTTTGATAAACGAGATAATGGAACGATCGTTTATTTCTTGAAAGATAACAAGCTGGCTGGTGTTTTAGTTTGGAATGTTGTTGTAGATCTTGACGATGTTAGAGATTTGATAGCTAATCCTCCAGCTAATGATCAGCTAGTAGGTTCGATTAAAGAAAAGTAAGCTGATCATAAATTGAATAATTAACAAGCGCAAAGCTGGGACATAACTAGCTGTGCGGATCCTAAAAGGGCCGTCGATCTATCCCATTACATTTAATGGGGTGAATCGATGGCCCTTAAACGTGTTCCAAAAGATTGAAGCCTTACTGTAACAACGATTGTGTTATTCTGGTTCTTCGTTTCACTACGACCCAAAATAACGCAATCGCCGTTACAAATCGGCTTCAAAACATCTTTTGTCTCACTTTCGTTTAAATATTATTTTTTATCGACAGCATGGCCGCCAAAACCATTTCTTAAAGCAGAAACAACTTTACCAGTCATAGTATCATTTTCTTCAGAACGATATCTCATCATCAAAGCACTGCTGATAACAGGAGTGGGAACGTGAAGTTGCAGGGCTTCTTGGACTGTCCAAGCACCTTCACCAGAAGAATGCATTACACCTTTGATCTCGTCTAAATTAGCGTCTTTTGCAAAAGATTCTTGGGCAAGTTCCATTAACCAGCTGCGGATCACAGAACCATTATTCCAAACTTTAGCAACAGCTTCATTATCATAATTGAACTGACTCTTAGATAAGACGTCAAATCCTTCACCAATAGCTTGCATCATACCGTATTCAACGCCATTGTGGACCATTTTCAAGAAATGGCCAGAACCGACTTCACCAGTGTAAAGATAGCCATCTGGTGCGGCGATTTTGTTAAATAGTGGTTCGATTTGTGGGAATATTTCTTTTTTGCCACCAAGCATAAAGTTGCCGTTATGACGTGCACCTGACATACCTCCGGATGTTCCACAGTCAAAGAAGTGGATACCTTTTTTGGCGGCAGTCTGTCCGTGTGCAATGGAATCTTTGTAATAAGAATTTCCCCCATCGATCAAGATATCATCTTTATCTAATAGATCGACTAGTTTTGCGATACTTTCATCGGTTGGCCCACCAGCCGGTACCATCAACCAGATGATCCGTGGCTGTGGTAATGATCCTACTAATCTTTCTAAATCATTTGCGACTTTTATCTTAAGTTTTGAGTTTTGGGCTTTTTGACGTGTGTCTTCGTTAACGTCAAAAACGTTAACTTCGATACCATGATCCAACATATTTTCCATTAAGTTCCAGCCCATTTTGCCTAGACCGATCAAACCAAGTTGCATGTTATTGTCCTCCTAGCTAGTTGTGTTTTGTCTGAATTATTAATTATGCAAATTTCTTCAAATAGGTTGTTTGTCAATCTGTTGTTTTTGCTTGACTGTGTTTGATTTGGAAACGTGCAATGTTTTCATACTCTGGTCGTAACTGACGCGTTAAACGAATGTAGATCGGAACCAACTCGCGGTACACATCAAAGTTATCTGGGTTAGGATCATACGTAGATGTTTCACCGATAAATTGTTTAACTACGTTGAAATCATTAGCCATACCAAGTGATTTCATTCCGATCACAGCAGCTCCTAAACAAGACGATTCGAAGTCTTGCGGGATCGTAACTGGACGTTCGAAAACATCAGCTAGCATTTGCCGCCATAATTGTGAACGGGCGAACCCCCCAGTTGCCAAAATTTCTTTCGGTTGGCCGGCCACTTCTTCTAAAGCCAGTAAAACAGTATAGAGGTTATAAACAATGCCTTCTAATACAGCACGGACCATATGTGCCCTAGTATGCATTTGTGTTAAACCAAAGAAAGATCCACGTGCGTTGGCCTCCCAGATCGGTGCACGTTCACCACTTAAGTAGGGGTGAAATAAAAGACCATCTGAACCAGCGGGAACTTGTCCAGCAATTTCTGTTAATAGGTCATAAGCATTTTTGTGCAACAATGCTGCTGTACTCTTTTCAGAATCAAACAGGTTATCGCGGGCCCAACGGAAGACATCACCGCCGTTATTGACTGGCCCACCAACAACATAATGATCTTTATCGACTGCATAACAGAATATGCGTCCTTTCGGGTCAGTTACTGGATGGTCGGTCACGATGCGGACAGCACCCGAAGTACCGATCGTTACGGCAACAACACCATTATCGATCGCACCAACACCTAAGTTTGACAAGGCACCGTCAAAAGCTCCTTGAATGAAAGTAGTATCAGCAGGGCAACCAGTAATTTTGGCAATTTCTTCCTTTAAACCAGAAAATTGATGGTAAGCATTAACTACTGGTGGTAATTGTTTTGCAGTCACCCCCGCGATCTCCATCGCTTCTTGGTCCCATTGTTGTTCAAAAATGTTAAAGAGACCAGTACAGCTAGCAACTGAAATATCCATTTGCCATACACCAAAGAGACGATAAAAAACATATTCTTTAATACCACAGTAGTAAGCAGCTTTTTCATAAATATCTGGCTTTTCATTTTTTAACCACATAATTTTACATAGTAAGGACATCGGATGGATCGGAGTCCCGGTTTTTTCATAAATAGCTTGGCCACGGTCAGAATTTTTGATTTGTTCTGCGTATTTAGTAGAACGTGTATCACCCCAAGTTTGGATTCGCGTTAGTGGTTGGTGATCTTTATCTAAGGCGATCAAACTTTGGTTAGCACTGGAAAAAGAGACACCTTTTAAAGTATCTTTTTTAAAGTCGATATGACTAACTACTTGTTGTAAAGCTTTAGTGACAGCTTCTAAAATTTCATTTTGATCTTCTTCGGCCATACCAGTTGCATCACGGTATAAAGGATAACCTTCGTTAGCATGACTATAAACTTTGCCATCGTTACCGTAAAGTACGGCTTTTGTACTTGTAGTTCCGATATCCATTCCAATAATATAGTTCATTATTTGACATCCTTTCGCAAAATATAGCGACTGTAACAACTAAATTAAGGTTTGTTACGGTCTGGATAAAGCAGAATGTTTCTGACTTTACCTAAATAAATAGTGATAAAGCATAGACAGAGACAAGGCCAGTCAGCGAAATCACTGAAGTCAATGTTGTCCATGATAAGAACGTTTCTTTTAACGTCAAGCCGAAGTATTCTTTGATCATCCAGAAGCCAGCGTCGTTAACGTGGTCAGCGAAAATGCTACCTGCACCAACGGCCAAAACCATTAAGACAGGGCTTACGCCAGTTTGGGCAATCATTGGGACGACTAAGCCCGCAGCAGTCAAAGCAGCAACGGTTGAGGAACCGAGGCTGACACGTAAGATTGCAGTGATCAACCAAGCAGCTAAGATCGGAGACATATTTGTATTGGCGAATAGGGATGAAATGTAATCTGAGATCCCACCTTCAACTAAAACTTGCTTGAAGGCACCGCCACCACCAATGATGAATAACATCACGGCGATTTGTTTAATCGCTGATTCTAAGGTCGAGCCAATGTGTTTCATTGACATTTTTTGCCCGAGTCCCATCGTAAATATTGCTAGGATCAATGATATAAGCATAGCAACATCAGCATTACCGATGAATTGGACAGCTTTGTTGAATCCATTATTAGGCAATGAGTATTTTAAGATCGTAGAGATCCCGATCAAAATCACTGGCATCATAGCTGTAAGGACACTTTTGGTAAATGAAGGTGTTTCTTCTAATTTAAATTCTTTAATTTCACCAAGCCCTGGGATCGATTTTTGTATCCGATAAACTTTTGGATACCATTTATGCAAAAAATGATTAAAAATTGGCCCAGAAACGATCACAGTTGGGATAGCAACAATAAGCCCAAATAAAATTACTTGACCTAAATCAGCATGTAGAATTCCTGCGATCGCTGTTGGAGCAGGATGTGGTGGTATAAAACCGTGCATAACATTTAAAGTAGCAGCCATTGGGATCGCCAAAACTAATAATGGCAACCCTAATTCATCAGCGATAACAAAAATGATCGGTAAAAGTACAACTAAACCAACTTCGAAGAATAAGGCTAGACCGACGATAAATGAAGCTATGATAACGGCGATCTGTATACGTTTTTTTCCGAACTTGTCGATCAGAGTATGTGCGATCCGGTAACCGCCACCTGAATCAGAGACTAACTTACCGATCATTGAACCTAAACCAAACACAATGGCTAGATCACCCAGTTGATCGCCCATCCCAGAAGTAATGATCTCCGGGATCTTTGTCAACGGGATCTGCAATGCCAAAGCGGTTAGAAAAGAGGTAACGATCAGTGAAATAAATGTATTTAACTTAACTTTCACAATTAAGAAAATTAGCAGCACGACAGCGGCTGCAACGATCACTAATTTCATGATAACGACATCCTTTCTTGTTTGCCTTGAACAAAATACAATCAGACAAAAATATCTTATATGAAAAAAAGTAGCATAATTAAAATAAAAATGATGACTTTTTTTTACAACTCTATTATAATTGAAAATGGTTACAATGCAAGAGAAATTTTATAAATAAATGTAAAATAATTTACGAATAAAATGGAGTGAGAGTTATGGAAGGACAGATCACGGAAAGGATCAAAAAAAATTATGCTCGTATGGGTAGTAGTAGTCAGAAAGTAGCAGATCTTATCATGAAAAATACGGCTACGATCTCATCAATGACGTTGGCTCAATTAGCTAAAAAAAGTGGGGTTTCCTTAGCAACTGTATCACGTTTCGCTAAAGATATGGGCTATCAAAATTTTTCTCAATTTAAATGGGCTTTAAATAGTCAAGTTGAAACTCCTTTAGCGATCGATAATGAAATTTCTGATCGTGATACTTTAAAAACAGTTTCGCAAAAAGTTTTGAATGCCAATATCGAAACTTTGACCGAGACTTTTGACTTGTTGCATGAAGAGGATCTATACGCTGCGCGTGAGCTGATCGTCAATGCTAAGAACCTGTCTTTTTTCGGACTGGGAGGTTCTAATATCGTGGCGTTTGACGCATATCATCGTTTTTTGCGTGTTCCGCTTTATGTTTCCTATAATTCTGAGTATCACATGGCTTTAATGCAGGCATCGAAGCTAACTAAAGGTGATTGTGCTATTGTGATCTCGCATAGTGGGAGTAACAAAGATACGATCAATATTGCTGAGATTTTAAAGAAAAAAGACGTTCCTATCATTGTGATCACAAGTACACCTAAATCCGCACTAACAGCTTACGGGAAAATTTGTTTCTTTTCGATCTCTAAATCATTACAGTATCGTCAGAAAGCTTTTTTATCGATGACATCACAGTTAGCGATCACGGAATGCTTATACATGTTGACGGCGCAGTATTTTGGTAAAAAAGCTGATGAAACATTTGACAGTTTGCAAGATATAATTAATACACGACATAAATGATAACGTTACTATCGTATGATAATGATGAAGTACTAGGGAAATTTTAATAATACGAGGTGTAAAATTGATGGATCTGAGTGATAAAAAGTTTGTCTTTTTTGATATGGATGGATTATTGTTAGATACTGAAACTCTTTACTACGAAACGCGTAAGCAAATTTTGGCAGATTATGGTTTTTCGTTTAGTAAAGACGAACACTATAAATACGTAGGACGAGGGTTTCCAGATTCGATCCGACGCTTACAAGAGTTAGTTGGCGATCAAGAACTAGGGCAAATGGTTTTTGATAAAGCAATGAAACTTTACCAACAACGTTTAACTTCAGGTCAAATTCAGTTGATGCCAGGTGCGATAGATCTATTGCGGTTTTTACAAGATCACGATAAGCAAAGCTTCATTACTTCGTCATCCGGTAAAAAAACGATCATGCAAACTGCTCAAGTCACAGGACTAAAGCCTTATTTTACTGGATTTATCAGCGGTGATGAGGTCACTAAAAATAAACCAGCCCCAGATATTTACTTGCGAGCTTTGTCGAAGGCGCAAGCAAAAAAAGAGCAGGCTGTGGTATTTGAAGATGCGCCAACTGGGATCATTGCAGGTGCAAAAGCTGGTATTGATGTTATTGCCGTTCCAGATCTGATCTCTTTAGATAAATCCACCCAAGCTTTAGCTAAAATCATCGTTCCTAACTTATTAGCAGTTTTGCCATTTTTTACGACAACAACAGATGAAAAGTAATAAAAATAAGTTCATTTCATACTTAATTTAAGCTAATGAAATGAACTTATTTTTTTGTTTTAGTTTTCTGAAGACCTAGCGGTTGCATCAGAAGTTGATTATTCTTATTGAATTATATTATTCTAACATATCACCAAAACAGGAATCGATGAATAATTTGTCATGTAAGAGACCTGTCTGTTATTGCTTTTTCTTTTCTTCCGCCTGCTCTTGTGCTAAACGTTTGTCACCATGGTAAATGTCGGTTACTGTCCAAATCAATAGGGCAATGATCACAGCGATAATTGTGTAGGCAATATAATTTGACATTGAAATTTGAGCAGCTGTTGGATGGTCACCGAAGAAGGCTGAAATCGAGCCTGGTAAGCCCTTCATATTCAAGTAAGTCAATCCAAGAACTGAGATCCAACCAACGATCCTGACCCAAGTGGAGTTCTTGAAACGATCGCCCATTTCGGTCTTGCTATTAGTTAACATTAATAGTGGGATCATTGAAAATGGTAGGGCAAAAGCCAAGAAGACCTGAGAATTATTCATTAGGTTATTGATCGTAACGTGTTGTTGAACTTCACTTTGTCCACTAGTTGACAGAACAGCAATTAAAACAGGGACAACAGAGATCAAACGTGTGACTAAACGACGAGCCCACAAAGGCATCTTCATATGCACGAAACCTTCCATTACGACCTGACCAGTTAAAGTACCAGTAATAGTTGAATTTTGACCAGAAGCCAACAAAGCAACCGCAAATAGTACTGACAATGCACCAGAACGTGCAACCTTGATCAAGATACCATTACTTAAAGCAGAAGTATCTGATAATGCTTCGTATAAACCAAAGAAGGAAGGATCTTCAACTGCACCAGACTTGAAAACAGCTACACCCATGATCAAAAGCAAAGCGTTAACGATAAAAGCCAATGACAATTGAATGTTGGAGTCCCATGTTGTGAACTTAACTGTTCTTGCAACGTCTTCATCATCATCATGATCAACTTTTCTAGTCTGTGAAATAGCAGAGTGTAGGTACAAGTTATGTGGCATGACCGTTGCACCAATAATACCTAAAGCACCAGAAATAGGTGACATACCTTGAACTTCAGGTGTGCTAGCGAAAGTTTCACCTGTGGGAATGAAACCCTTAAACATTTCACCCCAATTTGGGTCAGATAAAGCAACTTGATAAATGAAGACGCCTAAAATAACGAAAATTAAACAAACAACGATCGCTTCGATTTTTCGAAAACCGACCTTAGTTAATAATAGCAGTACTAATACATCCAAAACTGTCAGGAAGACAGCGAAAATCAATGGAATATCAAATAAAAGGTACAAAGCAATCGCGCCACCAATAACTTCAGCGATATCGGTAGCCATAATTGCTAGCTCTGTCATGATCCATAAAATAATTCCTAAAGCTTTACCTGTTCTGGCACGTGTTGCTTGTGCCAAGTCCATTTGACTTACTATGCCCAGTTTAGCGGCCATGTATTGCAATAGCATGGCAATTAAACTCGACATCAAAATCACAGACATCAAAAGGTAAGAAAAGTTCTGCCCACCTGTAATTGATGTTGACCAGTTACCTGGGTCCATGTAGCCTACCGCAACTAATGCGCCAGGCCCGGAATACATAAAAAGTGTTTTCCAAAATCCTTTGCCCTTAGGGACTTCCACAGTTCCGTTGATTTCTTCAAGGGAACGGCCATTTGCGTATTGAACGAAATGGTGCTTCTTTTGAGTTGTCGGCTCGTTTTGACTCACCTGTAAAACCACCTTTCTTTCTAACCAATGAACATTGTACACCTTAAGTTCTTAGAATAAAATAAAAAACTTTGGTGTGCTTAAAAATGTTAGAAAGGAGGGTGAATTTTGCACAGTATTACAGATAATTATTTGCGAGCAATTTTTGAAAGCAGCTATTTAACAGGTCAAACATCCAATAAAAGGTTGGCCTCTTTATTAGGAGTTTCGCTGGCCACGACTACCGAATATGTTAAAAAACTACGTCAGCAAGGACTAGTCACTAGTCGAAAATATAGTGCAGTTTCTTTGGGCAATGTGGGCCAGCAAGCTGCGGCTAATTTGATGAAAAAGTTTCACCTTTGTCAAGTTTGGCTTGATCAGGAATTGAATTTGCCATTAGTTGAAGTGGCACAGCAAGCATGGTGTTTGGCTAGCTTTGATAGTAATTTATTGTTTAGACAATTAAATGAATATCTTGGCTTTCCAGAAGTAACTCCATTTGGTAGTCAGGTACAAAGACCGTGTTTGTACAATGAAGGATTATCTCGTTTGTATGATCTTGAATATGAAACCAACTTTATTTTTAAGGAATATTTAAGTGATAAAAAAGTGATCCGCTATGTTGAACATTTAGGTTTACAGCTTGATCAAGAGTATTTTTTAGAAAATGCGGATACTGTTTTTGATGTTTTGGTATTAGCTACAAGGACGGACAAAAAAATTATGGTGAATTATGAAATTGCTAGTTATCTATATGTTGAGTTATCTGATTAAGAAAAATATTGTTGGTGTAAAAGAATTTGCTCCTACAACAAGGTGAGAAGAAAATTCTTATGGACCAAAAATATTGGATCAACAGTTAGGACCTTTTTTTAACAGCTGGGTTTGCAGTGATCTAGGTCTTTTTATATACAAATCCGACCTACGTTAATTACTATGATCATTTAAAAAAACAACAAGCTGGTAATATTGTAGAAGGGAAATAGTGGAAAAATTAATTAAAAAGAAAAACAAATTTAGCCAAAATTTGCGTATATATTAGTGTATGTAAGAATTTGCATACTACTGTAATTTTGGTGCTTTTGGTTTTCCGCAGAGAACCGCCTTTCTGAAAGGCATTGGAGTATGTCGAGCTCTGATGTCTTTTTTGGTTGTAAACTATTAAAAACTTTAAACAGGCTGTCGATTGTCTTTTTCGTGTTTTTAAGTGATTTTGCTTTTATGATTTGTAAATAATTGCTATTGTTAACAGTGAAGTAAGTCGATCATATCGATGAATAAATGTTGGAAATAAACTGTTAAAAATTACTGTATAAATAAGAATTATAATAGTAAATCATGGAAGGTCAAACAAATGGAACAAATAATGCAAACATTTAATGAACGAAGAGGAGATCTGTGGCAAGCATTATTGCAACATTTGCAGATCTCGACACTGTCTTTATTAATTGCAATGGTGATCGCGATCCCACTTGCGATCTGGGTCGTTAAACATCAGAAGATCTCAGAGTTTCTTTTACAGTTAACGGGTGTTTTACAAACTATCCCATCGCTAGCACTCTTAGGTTTACTGATCCCTCTTGTTGGTATTGGGACTGTCCCAGCTGTGATCGCGTTAGTAGTGTATGCTTTATTGCCGATTTTTCAAAATACTTATCTGGGCCTGACTGAGATCGATCCGGCTTTAGAAGAAGCCGCTGATGCTTTTGGTATGTCCCGCATGAAAAAATTATTCAAAGTGGAATTGCCTTTAGCTATGCCGACTATTATTTCGGGGATCAGAACGGCTTTAGTTTTGATAATTGGAACTGCGACCTTAGCAGCTTTGATCGGTGCTGGAGGATTGGGAACTTTTATTTTGTTGGGAATTGACCGGAATAATACTTCACTGATTTTGATCGGTGCAATTGCTTCGGGTGTCTTAGCGATTATTATGAGTTCGTTGATCAAATGGTTGGAGAATGCTTCGATCAAAACTTCAGTTTCTGTTTTAGTGGTCATCATTGCCTTATTAGGCGGCGGGAGTGTTTATAACACTTATGTTAATCGGACTGAAACAGTAACAATCGCGGGTAAATTAGGATCCGAACCAGAAATTTTGATCAATATGTATAAGGAATTGATCGAACAAGATGATGAGCATATCAAGGTCACCTTGAAGCCTAATTTTGGGAAAACTACTTTCTTATACAATGCTTTGAAAAATGACCAAATTGACATCTATCCAGAATTTTCTGGGACTGTCTTAGAAACTTTGACTAAAAAACCCCAACAAACTAGTGGTTTAACTGCGAATGAAACTTATAAAAAGGCACGCAAGATCATGGCTCAACAAGATGATATTGAATTGTTACGTCCAATGAAATATAACAATTCTTATGCTTTGGCAGTTCAAGATAAATTTAAAAAAGAACATCATTTGCAGAAAATAAGTGACTTAAATAATGTACAGTCTATCTTAAATGGTGGGATGACCTTAGAATTTATTGACCGTGGCGATGGCTTGAAAGGGATCAAACAAAAATATGGTTTAGATTTCCCAGTTAAATCGATGGAACCTGCTTTGCGGTATCAAGCGATCAATAAAGACCGTATCAATATCGTTGATGCTTATTCAACTGATAGTGAGTTGCGCCAGTACCATTTAAGTATTTTAAAAGACGATAAGCACATGTTTCCAACTTATCAAGGGGCACCAATGATGACAAAAGATTTTGCCCAAAAACATCCGCAAGTCAGCAAGAGCCTGAATAAATTGGCAGGTAAGATCACTGAAAAAGAGATGCAAGAAATGAACTATGAGGTCAACGTGCAAGAAAAAGCGCCAGCAACAGTTGCTCATCAGTATTTGGTATCCCATCATTTGCTAAAGGAGGACGATTAAATGACAAATGCAATTGAATTTAAAAACGTCCAAAAAGCATTTGGCGAGAACACAGTTATTTCTGGGATGGATATGAATGTGCAACAAGGAGAACGCTTTGTTTTAGTTGGTTCTTCTGGTAGTGGGAAAACAACATCTTTAAAGATGATCAATCGACTTGAACTACCGACTGGTGGAGAAGTTTTGGTCAATGGAAAACCTGCCAAAGAATATCCTTTACAAGAGTTGCGTTGGATGATGGGGTACGTTTTACAACAAATTGCGCTATTTCCTAATATGACAGTTACACAAAATATAACGTTGATTCCTGAAATGAAGGGGACGCCAAAATCCCAACTTCAGGAAATGGCGGATTCTTTATTGGAACAGGTTGGGTTAGACCCTGTTAAATATCGCGGACGTTATCCAAGAGAATTGTCTGGAGGTGAGCAACAGCGCATCGGTATCTTACGGGCTATTTCGTCCGATCCGCCTATTGTATTAATGGATGAACCGTTTAGTGCGTTAGACCCTATTTCACGTGCGAGTTTGCAAGACTTAGTGTTAGATCTGCATCAGAAGTTGAATAATACAATAGTTTTTGTGACACATGATATGGATGAAGCTTTAAAAATCGGTGACAGAATTGGTATCATGAGTGATGGACAGTTGTTGCAAGCTGCGTCACCACAAGAGATTGCACAACATCCAGTCAATGACTTTGTACGTGATTTCTTTAGGGGCAGTGTTTCTAAAAATATTTATGACACGCCTGTGTCCAAGATCTTATTCACTGATCAGTCGATCCAAGAATTGCCAAATGATGCAGTTGAAGATGTAGCTACTTTATCAGAAGATGCAGTTTTAAGAGATCTATTTAAGGTATTAAGTGCTAAAAACTATGTGGAGATCACAGATCACACTGGTTACAAAAAGGGTTACTTAAACCGGCAACGAGTTTTGAATTATTTAAGTCAAAACGAAGATCAAGGAGAGTGAAAATATGGAGC
>NZ_KB714699.1:0-44730 GCF_000349725.1 Ligilactobacillus pobuzihii E100301 = KCTC 13174 | reverse complement strand
AATTAGCAGAAAAGTATGATGTAGTTGTTATTGGTGCAGGACCGGCAGGCACAGCTGCTGCGTCAGCCATTAAAAGTAAGGGGCAAAAAGTTGCACTTGTTGAAGAAGACCTTTGGGGTGGGACATGCCCTAATCGTGGCTGTGATCCAAAGAAAATTTTATATACAGCAGTTGAAGCTAAAAAAAGGGCTGAATTGCTAACAAGTAATGGATTGAACTCACAAATAACGCTTGATTGGCCAGCTCTGATGGCAAATAAACGCGCGTATACAAAAGAAATCAGTCCGGCTACGAAAAAAGGTATGGAAAATTCACAGATTCAAACCTATGTCGGTCATGCTGAATTTGTCGCTGATACGACTTTGACAGTAGGGGAGCAGTTATTAGAAGCTAGTAATTTTGTAATCGCAACGGGTCAACGGCCTGCTTTATTGGATATTCCTGGACAAGAATTTTTAAAAACAAGTACTGATTTCCTAGACTTAGACGATATGCCTGCAGATATTACGATCATTGGTGGCGGCTATGTCGCATTTGAGCTGGCAGGTATTGCGGTTTCAGCTGGCGCTAAGGTGACAGTCTTAGTGCATAATTCACGCCCACTAAAGGCTTTTCCACAAAAACTAGTCACGGCTCTAGTGGAGCAATTGTCAAATCAAGGCGTTAAATTTGTTTTTGATCAAAATGTAATAGAAGTTGAATCAATTGAAAAAGGTTACCGTATTCATGGCGAAAATGATTATCAGCAAGATACAGATATGGTATTTGCTGCGGTCGGCCGCCAACCAAACGTGGACGATCTGGGGCTGACACAAGCAGGAGTCGAGTACTCTAAACAAGGTGTGATCGTGGATCGTCATTTGCGTTCAACAGCGGCACATATATACGCTATTGGCGATGCAGCAGCTTCACCAATACCGAAATTGACGCCAGTGGCAGGTATCGAAGCTAAATATGTTGCTGCTCAAATAGCGGGGCGCGATGATGAGATCACCTATCCGTTGGTTCCCACTGTCGTTTTTTCATTACCAAAGTTAGCTCAAGTTGGTATGACGGAAAGTCAGGCACAAAAGGATCTAGCACGCTATCAGGTCAAAGTTGTTGATATGTCAGACTGGATCACTTATAAACGTCAACATGAAACGAAGCCTTTGGTACAGCTGATCATCGACAAAATGAGTGGGCTGGTAGTTGGTGGTGCATGTTTGAGTATGGAAGCCGACGAAATGATCAACTATTTGACAGTACTGATCGGAGAAGAATATACGGCAAAAAAAGTTAAACATATACTATGGTCATACCCAACTACAGCAAGTGATTTGCAATATATTTATTAGTAAATAGGTGGTCTTATTCCAACCCTTACTATGTTAGTTTGCACAATAGCGTTGGAGTCGGGTAGGTCGAATTGCTTGTTTTTCTGAGCGATTCTAAATCAACTATTAGTTGAGTCTTAATTGAATTAGCGGCAATATTTTGGAATTTCATTATTATTGGAGGGGTTAAGTGAATACTGAAGACGAGGCAAAACAGTATTTAATCGACTATTTTATACAGGCAAATAAATTGAATCAGACGATTGCAGCGTTAAATCAGCTACGTGAGCAAGATCAGCCAGATCAAGAAAAGTTGAGTAAAAAAGTTAAAGAATATGGAAAAATCTTGGATAAACTAAATTCTGGTAAAGAAAAAATGGATAATAGTCTAAAAGACCTGGGATTTGACCAATCCCTTGCTAATTTTAGTCAAGAAGACCTAAACAAGTTAGCGAAGATCTTAGAACCTTAAAAATATTTTGAGAGAGAACAATTAGAGGAGAGAAGTAGACTCATGGGCAAGCAGAGTGATTCAACGATGCTAGCTGACAGACACACATACTCAAATCCGTTGTTTGACCCGAAAGCATTAGCTAAATTTGTCGCCGCAGACGATGATTTAAAATTTGCGGATCATAGTGAAGAAGCAATCTGGCTTTTTCCAAACGGTCAGCTAGTACAACCGAAGCAAAAAGATGATGAACAAAGAACGACATATCATTATGTAATTAAATATTACTTTAAATATGTTGGTTTAAAACAAGTTCCAGGAATCGAACAAAGTGACAAACATACTTTTAATAATTTAGTTACAAAGGGTGTTGGGGTAGTGAATTTAATTCCTGAAACTTGGTCAGCCTTGAAAGGTGACCAACAGGATCTGACTAAAACTCAGAGAAATTTTTTACTAAGCCAACGTTATAAGATCTATAGTTATGTTAAAAACCACACTATTACGTCTGAGTATTTGACTAAAATAGGAGCAAATTAATTTAAAAAGAAAGCTGGAAAATAATTAACTACTCGATTCTAAAGGCCGTCGATCTAACTTATTAAATGAGTTAAATCAACGGTCCTTAAAGCGTTGCAAAAGATATAAGCCATACTTTAACAATGATTGCGTTATGCTGGTTCTTCACTTTGCTACGATCCAAAATAATGTAATCGTCGTTACAAGCCAGCTTTAAAATGCCTTTTGTCTCGCTTACTTTCAGTGTAAATAAAAAGTTCTGCTATAAAAAGATAAAAATCATTTCATAGCAGAACTAATTTTAGATTGTTTAATTTACTTATCCTAAAAGTGTTTCTATAGGAACCTGAAAATAACGAGCAACCTCGGCCAATTTATTGCAAGGTGCAGTTTGATTCCAAGTTTTTAATGTTCCAGCGGGCAAAGCTAAGGCAAGCTCAAGTGTGTACAATGAAATATTTCTAGTAGCTGCTAATGTTTTAATTGTTTCAAAAATCAAAAAGACATCCCCTTGCACTTTGTAATTACTTTCATTATGCGATTATTTTGATCAGATTGAAATAGGTTTCAAATATCTTTAACAAATTAAAATAATTGTGGGCTATATATTTTTATAAATAAATTGAATAAGCAGCTTCGTTTTAATAGAATATTAACGAGGTTCTTGTTATACTAACAGTAACTTTAAAGCGAAAGTGAGAGATCCAAACATTGAAAAACTAATTTATCTTTTAAAACTATCGATAAAAGACAAGGCATAAGTGTGCCCTTTAATGGGTGTTAACTTTTGATGGTTGCAAAGGTAAATTATTTTAATGTAGTGGGTCTTTTTGTGTCCCGTAAAAAGACTGAAAGTTCCCAGCAAGTTAAATTACCTTAAAAAACCTATCCTTGCAGGCACAGAAAACAAGGAGATTTTTAATGTCTAAAATTGAAA
Source organism: Ligilactobacillus pobuzihii E100301 = KCTC 13174 (assembly GCF_000349725.1). Classification (GTDB taxonomy): domain Bacteria; phylum Bacillota; class Bacilli; order Lactobacillales; family Lactobacillaceae; genus Ligilactobacillus; species Ligilactobacillus pobuzihii. Next base: position 41,507 of record NZ_KB714699.1, on the reverse strand, counting down.
TAAAACAGTTAACTTTCAGTTATCCAGGGCAGGAAAAGAAGTTGTTTGAACAAGCTAACTTAAATTTAGATTCGGATTGGAAGTTGGGATTATTCGGGCGGAACGGTCGTGGAAAAACGACTTTGCTAAAATTATTACAAGATCAGTTAGAATATCGTGGGCAAATTTCCCATCAAGTATCTTTTAATTACTTTCCACAGGAGATCATCGATCCTGGTCAGTTAGCAATTTATGCTTTAGGTCAGGTGGCATCGTTTGAAGAGTGGCAATTAGAAAAGGAACTTAACCTGATGCAGGTAGATCCAGAAATATTATGGCGGCCATTTAAAAGCTTGTCAGGTGGAGAACAAACAAAATTAAAATTAGCGCTACTTTTTATTGATCAAAACCATTTTTCATTAATTGATGAGCCAACTAACCATCTTGATTTAGAAAGTCGAAAACAAGTAGTGACCTATTTAAGCCAAAAGAAACAAGGCTTCATTGTTGTAAGTCATGACCGTCAGTTTGTCGATGAAATCTGTGATCATATTTTGGTAATAGAAAAGGCACAAATTTCCCTATATCATGGAAATTATGCGACCTATGAGCAAGAAAAACAATTATCAGATAATTTTGAGATCGCACAAAACGAAAAATTACAAAAAGATATTGATCGACTAAAGCAAACGGCCCTTGAAAAAGAAAAATGGTCAGGGACACGTGAAAAGGACAAACGAGGTGATCCACGTAAAAAAGGTAGTGGTGCCATTTTTGATACGGGTCACATTGGAGCTCGTGCAGCACGGGTCATGAAACGATCCAAAGTACTCGAAAAAAGAATGGAAAATGAAATACAAAATAAGGAAAAACTATTAAAAAATATTGAACAAATTGACCAGTTAGCTCTTAATTTTCAACCAGGTCACCAACAAAAACTACTGCGTGTGGAAAACCTAGAGCTCTTTTATGAAGAAAGTCGATTATTTGAACCAGTTACTTTTGAAATTGAGCGAGGACAACAAGTCGGTCTAATGGGATCTAATGGTATTGGTAAAACCAGTATAATCGAAGCTTTATCTGGTAATTTTCCTGGTAAGCAAAGCGGATCAGTTAGGATTCCCCCTAAAATTAAAATCAGCTATATCCGACAAGATTTTGAATATAACCCGGGTTATTTAGCGGAGTTTGCCAGGAATCAAGGACTGGATTATGAGATGTTTTTAAATAATTTGCATAAATTAGGTGTGGAACGTTCTGTCTTTACTCAAAAAATCGAAAATATGAGTATGGGGCAAAGAAAAAGGGTGGAAGTTGCTAAGTCACTTTCACAACCTGCTGAGTTATATATTTGGGATGAACCGTTAAATTATTTGGATATCTATAATCAAAATCAATTGATCAAATTAATAGCTGACGTTAAACCAACGCTTTTGTTGATCGAACATGACCAACAATTTATTAAAAAGGTGACAAACGAACTTGTTCAGTTGAAAAGGTGAAAGAAGATGTTAGACCATTGATAATAATTCAAGAGAATTATTGTGGGTCGATATATAAAAAGACTGGAGCTGGTATGCTGGTAGTTTTAGATAGTCACAGTGTTGTGAGAGTTAGTTTACTTAATTTTATTGAGTTGTAAAAGATATTTTATAGAAATAATTACTTTTTTTTGTAGGATATTATATGAGGGAGAAACTTATGAAATTAGGTGATAAAATCAAAGATAAACGTTTTAAATTAAAATTAACACAGAAATGAGATGCCAAAAATTGTATATATTTTGGCAAACTTTATCTAGTTGGGAAAACAATAAGGCGTTATCAGACATTCAAAACTTAATTTCGTTAAGTGATCTTTATAGACATTTCTTAGGTGAGTTAATAAAGGAGGGACACAGGATTGCAAAAAAAATTAAAATTAAGGATAATTTAGCAGAGATAACTATGTATTTAGGGTGTGTTGTTGTCCCTGTCAGTATTGCTTTCCTATCAGGCAGCCTTTCTATTTTAGTATCTAGTGCAGGTATGCTATGTATTCTTTTCAATAAAGAGATAGCTAAACGGTTAGAAAAGATATTTATAAAGTAATCTTTTTTACTAAGTCTCTTTTTGTTATCTTTGTATTAACTAGGAAATAAATTATATCCATTATTGCAACCATAAGCTTGTGTCTAACACAGCTGCTAAATAAATTAGGGTTTGGAAGAATATTTGGAATTATCCTATTCGTTCTAGCGGTGATCTTATCTTTGGCGGGAGCATTCAGCGGGCTTAAGGGAATAAATTTTAAATTTTAAGGCTAAATATTTTTAGTTGAATGAAGTGCAGCCGAATAGACTTAGGGGTGAAATTGATAAAAAGCAGTTAGAAGTTCTCAAGCGATTATAGTCAGTGCAGTAGTTGCTTTAGAAATTACATCTAGTTATTTGATGAATCTGTATAATGGAGTCTCTTATAATCAAAATATCGCTAACTATGTGTTTTGATCTTAGGTATGATATTTCCAATCGTTTTGAACCGCGCCATAAGTATTGGAGAACTATGATTTTTTGCTATCCAATCTGCCTACTATCTCTTATTTACCTACTTTTATATCAGCTAAATGTTTTTCATAATCGCTATTAGTAAATGCGTTCACAGTATATTAAAACAATCACTCTGTTTTGGAGTGGTTGTTTTAATATATAATGCTAGTAAAAGATAAATCATATCAATAGATTTACATTCGATACCTGAAAGAGATAACGTTGCTATTCGGAGAAACATTACAACAAAATAGAAAAATTTGAACTTCTGTTTCTATATTTCTTAACAAAAGTTAGTCCTAAAAATAATTTTTAATTTAGAATTTTAAAATCATTCAAAGGAGAATAATTATGTCATTGGCCACACGAGAAGAAGCTATCACTTTCTTACAAAAAAATCAGATTCCATACAGTGAAATACAGCATGATGCTGTCTGGACTGCTAAAGACGTAGTAAATTTGCAAGGGGTTAACTTTCCAGTAATAAAAAATCTCTTTTTAAAAAAGAAAAAATCTGAACAATTTTTCTTGTATTTATTGGTTGGCGAAAAGAAAGTTAGTTTTAAATCCCTTGCACCACAATTACAGGTTAGTCGTAGTAAATTAATATTTGCAACTGAAGAAGAACTAGCTACTGTTTTAGGATTAAAGCCAGGCTATGTAACTCCATTGGGGTTGATACATGACACCGATAATCAAGTTACTGTCGTTTTAGATCGCGAATTACAAGAAGTTAATTTGATCGGTATCCATCCTAATACAAATATGGAAACAGTTATTATACAATATAGTGATCTTTTAAAAATGATAGAGATAATGAAGCACAAAGTCATTGAAGTAGATTCGGTTTAATATTTATAAGTTATTGCGTGTGGTGTAGATTTGCGGTTATTGTACTATGATTACTGATTTATTTTTATCTATAATTGATACAAATTCAATTATACTTAAGTTTTTGATATTGAAATTTTAGCTTAGCTTCACTTTGCCTAATCTAATTGTGTCGAAAAAAGTCAGAATTAAGCATGACAAAACTTTTCCTGAACTAATCAAGATGCAATACAACAACACTAAAGCCATGTACTTTTATGGTTCTAAAACGTAGCTAACTATCACGACCAATAGTTATATTTTAAAATGTAACGTAAATTTAGTTTCAGTTCATGATACTCAAATCACGGTAACTTCAGTCGGAGATCGTCCTTTTTGTCCTTAGAAATAACACTTTTTAATTGACTCACTAAAAATAAGTGATACGCTATGGATAGCGCTTTCTCGTTAAAGCTTATGAACAAAATCTTTAACGTAGGGATTTTTTTATGTTGCGTAAACTATTTTTTTCTAAGGAGGACTTTTTTTATGGCTTCAAGAAATATTATTATTACTGGTGCTGCTTCCGGAATGGCTAAGGCACAAACAGAAGCTTTTTTGGAACAAGGAGACACTGTTTTTGGTTTCGATTTTAATGAGCAAGGACTGAAGCAAGAAGAACAAAATGCTGGTGCTTTTAAGGGTTCTTTTTATGGATACAAGGTCGATATATCAAGTAAAATTCAAATTGATAACGCTTTAAAAAACGTGTGGGAAAAAGTTGACCGTATTGATGTTTTGATTAACACGGCGGGGATTTTTGATAAATATCAAAAATTTTTAGAAACAACTGAAGAGATGTGGGACGCAGTATTAAATACGAACCTTAAAGGCATGTTTTTACTTACTCAAGCGGTCACTGCAAAAATGATTAAAAACGGTGGTGGTAACGTTATTAACGTTGCTTCAGTTGCCGGATTACAGCAAGATGGTGGCGGTGTTGCCTATACTGTGGCTAAACACGGGGTAATTGGTTTAACCAAAAAGATTTCATACGAGCTAGGTACTCAAGGTATACGGGTAAATGCAATTGCACCAGGCAGAATTACAACAAATATGAATAATAACACTAGTGACTTAATTGTTGATAATTTACCTGCACAGCGTAACGGTAAAGTTGAAGATATAGTAAATGCGACTCTGTTTTTAGCAAGTGATAAGTCCAGTTATATTCATGGGCAAGTTATTACTGTTGACGGTGGTTGGACAGTTGTCTAATCGGAATCGGATTAGTGGTTAAAGTTAAGAAGTAAGCTTTCTTATGTATTTTAAGGGTATGAAGTTGATGGGATTTTTCAATTACTTCAGCCTTACTCAATATGGATAAGTTCGTACTAAATAGTCTTAATATTTTTATGAGGCAGCTTTTGTGAGAGCTGTCTTTTTAGCGCTTGAAACTTAATTTACATGATCTTCAAGAAATTTTACTTAATTTTCTCGCAACTACATCATTTGCAAATAAATCGATTAATTATAATACTTTATCTTGATACGACATACTAGCCTTAAAGAAGTCGAGATGTCCCGTATTGATCATATGTCATTATGGTTTTATTAATTTTTTGTCATATCTCTTTTATATTGCCGTGACTCTCTTTTGCATATTTTCAAATTGTAACTTGGGACGTTATTTTTCTCATCATTTTGTTACTATTATTCGGTAAGAAGTCTTCATATCAAGAAAATACCGTCAGACGATTTTAAATCGTTTTGACGGTATTTTTAAGAATTATCTTAGGTGTAGTAGCTCTACTGGTAGTATGGCTGTTTCACGATTTTGTTTTTGAACTATTTGTGCCTTTTATAATTACTACAGCAATGCCGTACCTTTTTTTACAGAAAAGATAGGGGGCTTGGTATTTCGTGTTAAAAGCACTATAAAATGTGTCTATTATTTGTTATGTTAGCTATTTTTCAAGAAAAAAGTAAATGAGTAAGGCTTCATTCATGATCAATGTTTTCTTGCTCATTTTCAGATTCAAAAATAATTCCAATCGACTAGAGAAAATGATCATGTTTCTTAATATATATTTGTTTTGTTAGGAAAAGCCTCCGGACAAAAATTGACATTTTTTTAGTGCAAGTGATTGCTGATATGATAGTAAAGGGTCAGGTCATCTTGAAAGTAAGCAGTTTTAGAATAGTTGAAAGGTCGCTCGTTTTTAAGGTAATTAATTTCTTCGATCTGTAAAGTTGCTTCATTGACTGCTCGACCACATTCGGTAGCTTCTTTTTGAGTTAAATGATGGATCTTGACATATTCGTCTGCGTTAACGATCTCGATATTGTAATTATCCATGATAAATGCAAAAATCGATTGAGAACATATTTTCTCGTTTAAATATGGCACGACTTTCCGAAGATAGTAGGCCTCTTCAAGACTCAGGAGATTATCTTTAGACCAACGGAGGCGTTTGACATAGTAGATAGTTTCATCTGGGTCACAGCGTAAAAATTTTGCGATCTCTCGACCAGCTGGACGACTTTCAAAATCTAGGACCTTTGATGTAACTGGCTTTTCGTTAGTTAAGGCATTCATTCCGACTTTGTTTGCTAAGTTCATTAAATTGTCTCCATTATGTAATGGTTGGTTGATAAAATATCCGCTGCCTTGTATCCGGCTGATCAATCCTTGGTCATACAAGACATCAATTGCATTACGGATGGTGTTCCGGCTGACGACATACATATTCATTAATTCAGTTTCACTGGGAAGCTTGTTTTGAAAGGCATTATTTGCAATCTTGTGAGCGATATCTTGGGCAATTTCTTTGTACTTCAGCACCATCGACCTGTCCTCCTTAATGTAGTTAAAGGTACTTGTAAAATTAGTACCAATATGATATAACTATATTGTAATAGAAAGCGCTTTATTAAGCAAGAAGTAAATGTTGCTTGCGCTAACAAAGCGTAAAAAATAAGGATAAAGATGGAGGTCTTTATTATGGCTAAAAAAACGATCATGTTGTGCTGCGCTGCTGGTATGAGTACGAGTTTGTTAGTTACTAAGATGCAAAAGGCAGTTGAAGATGAGGGCAAAGATGCTGAAGTTTTCGCTGTGCCAGCTGCCGAGGCAGATGACCAATTGGAAAGTAAAGATATCAGTTGCATTTTACTTGGACCTCAAGTTCGTTATATGGAAGACGATTTTAAGAAAAAAGTAGATGGTAAAGATATTCCAGTTGCTGTTATTGATATGCAAGCATATGGTATGATGCAAGGCGACAAGGTTATCAAACAAGCATATGATTTAATGGGTGAATAGTTATTAGCAATAATAAATTTTTGTTGTAAAAAGCAGGAGGTTCAAAATGGCCGAAGAAGAAAAGAATTCGCAACAGTCTGAAGAAGAGCAAATGCAGACAACGATGGGATTGATCGTCAACGCTGGTAATGCTAAATCATTTGCAGTTGAGGCAATTAAGGCAGCTAAGGAAGGCGACTTTGATAAGGCCCATGATAAATTGGACGATGCTCAAAAAGCCTTAGTTTCAGCTCATAATACCCAAACAGGGATGTTGACTAAAGAAGCACAAGGCGAGCATGCACAAGTTACATTATTGATGGTACATTCACAGGATCATTTGATGACAGCGATTACCTTTGTGGATCTAGCAACTAATTTTGTTGACGTTTATGAACAACTTGATGAGCTTAAAAAATAAAGATTGGAAAAACTCAACTAGAAGCGAATACTAGCCAAGATTAATATCAGTTTGTGTTTTTTATAATTTGGTATTGAAGTTAGCTAGAAGTGATTTTTTGAGTTTCGTAACTCAATTATGAATTAACATTCAAGAAAGGACAGGAGAGGACAAAGAAATTTGGCAACTTCTGTCCTTTTTATATATAGAAGATCGAACTAACGAAAAGGAGGACAATGATGGGTTTTAAAAAAGATTTTCTCTGGGGTGGCGCGACAGCAGCTAATCAATATGAAGGTGGTTATGACCAAGATGGTAAAGGGCTTAATGCTATTGACGTATTAACTAATGGTGCAGTAGATCGGCCACGTTTAGTGACTTGGAAAAAAGAAGATGGTACGACTGGTGATTCTCCTTTAGTTTGGGGAGAAGAATTTAATGTACCTGCTGATGCAACTCCAGCTATTTTGCCAGGTCACCACTATCCAAGCCATCATGGTACGGATTTTTATCACCATTTTCAAGAAGACATCAAGTTAATGGCTGAAATGGGGTTTAAAGCTTTCCGATTATCGATCAGCTGGTCACGTATCTTTCCTAATGGTGATGAAAAAGAACCGAATGAAGCAGGGTTAAAGTTTTACGAGCAAATTTTTGCTGAATGTCATAAATATAACATCGAACCGATGGTAACTTTATCCCACTATGATACGCCGTTAAATTTAATTGAAAAATATGGTGGTTGGTCTGATCGAAAATTGATCGACCTTTTTGAAAACTACGCGATCACTGTTTTTGAGCGCTACAAAGGACAGGTTAAATATTGGACGACATTTAATGAGATCAACGCTATGGATGAAGCGCCTTATATGGGTGGCGGATTGACCGCTCCAACACCGCAAGAGCGTGCACGTGGTGCGCATAATCAGTTTGTTGCTAGTGCTAAGGCAGTAAAAGCAGCACACCGTATTGATCCAGAGATGCAAGTGGGACAAATGCTGGCATATGCACCGGTTTATGCTTATACTTGTGATCCAGCTGACCAAGTGGAGGTCATGAAAGCTCAACAAGACACTTTGTTTTACGCAGATGTTCAGGTTGGCGGCAGGTACCCAGAATATCGCCTGAAAAAATATGAACGCCAAGGTATCAGGCTGGACGATCGTCCCCAAGATTATGAGTTGTTAGCAGAATATCCGGCTGATTTTCTAAGCTTTTCTTGTTATAGTTCAGCTGTGATAACAACGCATCCAAATGATGATGAAGCCAGTGGTAATTTAGGTGTGGCCGGAGTAGCTAATCCTTATTTGGAAACTAATGCTTGGGGCTGGGCTACGGATCCAGATTGCTTACGTTTAGCTTTAAATACATTATGGGATAGATATCATAAACCCTTGTGGGTGGTTGAAAATGGTATTGGTTGGGCTGATAAGCTTGAAGCTGACAACACAGTTCATGATGATTATAGGATCAAATATTTACGTGCAGCAATTCGGTCAATGTCAGACGCAGTTGAATTAGATGGAGTCGATTTAATGGGTTATACGCTCTGGAGTGCAATCGATTTGGTTTCAAACGGGACTGGCGAAATGAAAAAACGCTATGGTTTAGTGTATGTTGATTGTGATGATTTAGGTAACGGTACAATGAAACGATACAAAAAAGACTCATTTAGTTGGTATCAAAAGGTAATTTCTTCTAATGGTATAGATTTACAATAAGTAGAGAATTTTATAAATATCTATATCAGGGAAAACGTTCAAGTGAAAATAAAGTCTTTAAAATTTTACCCATGGATAAATGAGTATATAAATTAAAAAACTGACAAATAAAGTAATAAGAGGATCTATTTCTCACAAGTGGATCCTCTTATTATTTATAATTGATTTCTCTTTTTTTAAGATGTAAAATCGTTCTGTATTAGTTAGCAAGCTAACTTTTAAGGAATCAAGGAGGATCTTTATGTCGAAAAAGTTAAATATTAATTTGATTTTTGCTATTGTTGCTACGGGTTTAATGTCGTTTTGTGGTGTTCTAATAGAAACAGCTGGTAATATTACTTTTCCTGTTCTGATGCGGGAGTTCCATGTCAATTTAGCAACCGTGCAATGGATGACAACGGGTTATTTGTTAATTGCGTCAGTTATTATGCCATTATCAGCTTTTTTAAAGAAAAATTTCTCTTCTAAAAGCCTTTTTATTATCGCAGTTCTTCTATTTTTAAGTGGTTTGATTATTGATGCTAGTGCTACCAACTTTGCCTTATTAGTTAGTGGCCGTGTTATTCAAGGAGCGGCTGCTGGTATTGCTCTTCCTTTAATGTTTAATATTATTTTAGAACAGGCTCCCACTAATCAAAGAGGCTTACTCATGGGAATTGGCACTATGATCACAGCTATTGCGCCTGCTTTGGGACCTACTTTCGGTGGTTTGGTAGTTAACTCATTAGGGTGGCGGTATATTTTTATCCTAATTATTCCGGTTATTATTATTTTTTTTATTCTAGGCAGCATTTTTATTTCCAAAAATTCTGACGTTAAACCACATACTAAACTAGATTTACCTGGCTTTATCAGTATCGCCTTAACCTTTAGTGGATTAATCTTAGCCTTTAGTAACCTGTCAGCTATTCAGAAAAAACCATTGTCTTTTATTTTTCCTTTTTTAATTGGCATTATTTTTTTAGTGTTCTTTATAAAACATTCTCTTACTACAAAAAAACCTCTGATAAATATTCGTTTATTTAAAAAAACTAGGTTTACACAAGGTATTAGTGCTTATTTTCTCTTTCAAATCAATACCTTAGGACTTTCTTTCATTTTGCCTAACTATATTCAACTTGTAAATGGTTCAACCGCCATGACAGCTGGCTTATTAGTTTTGCCTGGTGGCGCACTGGGTGCGATTTTGGCCCCAGTCAGTGGAAGATTGTTAGATAATTATGGTGCTAGAAAGCCTATTTTGACTGGGGCTGTCTTTGAACTTGTTGGCAGTTTACTGTTTTTTATTTTTGCTAGTAAACTATCTTCGTTGTTGATCATTATCTTTTATTTAATAATCATGCTGGGAGTCGGGTTAGTTATGGGAAATATTATGACCACTTCTTTAAATCTAATAACCGTGGATCAGAATGCTGACGGCAATGGTCTCTTTAACATGGCACAGCAATTTTCTGGTGCTGTAGGAACTTCTATAATCTCAGCCATTATGCAATTTGTACAACAAATAAGTACTGCTTCATCTACTGCTGGAAGGACTACGGCTGGAGCTCAAGTTGCTTTATTCTTTTTATTTATCTTAGTTCTTTTTGCCGTATACTTGCTGTATCAAGCAACTAAAAAGATTGACTTAGTTAAGGAGTGATTATAATGAAAAGGTTTGGTGTAGCACTGCAAAGAACGCAAAACGTTTTACACCGAGAATTAGATCAATATGCACGGACTTTAGGCTTAACAGATACTCAAATGAGTATCATTGATTATTTAAGTTCTTTTCCTCAAGATAAATCAATTTACCAAAAAAATATCGAAACTGAATTCAATATCCGCAAGTCAACCGCAACTAATATTCTTAGATTAATGGAACAAAAAAAGTTGATCATCAGAACTTCTAGTAAACAGGACAGTAGATTAAAAAAGATATCTTTAACGCCTAAAGCGCAAAAAATTGAAATCAAAGTTAACTCTTTTTTAAATGATTCTGAAAAACGAATTGAAGAAATTTTGGGTAAAGAGGAAAAACAAGAATTAATTAATGAACTAATCACATTAGAACATTTACTTTAAAGTGTTCTTTATTTAGGGTCCATTAGTGAGAAATAGACCCTCTTATTTAACACTGAAGAATCTCGTTGATGTTTAGGCCAATAAGGATAATTTACAACCTTAGGGGCTATTTTCTCAAAGCTAGTGAATCGTGTTTGCGAGATAAACTCTCTTTTAAGCGGAGAATGGAACGCTTAAACTTTACTTTTCTTGAATTCTTTCTTTTCTGGCAAAGCTATTACATCAAGCAAAAAATAGCTATGTGCTAATATTGATAAAAAAAGGGGATGTAAGAATGAGTAAAGAAAAGCACATGAAAAAAAGAAAACATAATTTTATATATTATTTAGCGCCAATAGTTGTACTGATAGCAATTTTCAGTGTGTCCGTTTCATATTTTTTTGCTAACAGCGGTAATAAACAACAAACAAAAACTGAAACAGCTAATAAACAGAAAACCGTTGCTACTAGCAGTTCACTTCAAAAAAAGCAGTCAAATTCAAAGGAAAATTCGCAAACAAATACCCAACAAGCTGCACTAGATGATAAAGCAAGTTCTACCCAGCTAACTATGGACGATTTGCAGAAACTTATAATTCCAAGTGAATTTGATGGTGTTTGGTATTATTATGATACGGCGACTGAAAAGGTTGAAACTTTGAAGATTTATCAAAATGTTTTAAAGGCAAGCGGACAAAATGGCTTTACTAATATTTTGTACGCCGCAAGTGAGAAGGGAAAGGTAAAAGCAAATACTGACATTTACAAATATGCTTACGTAGATCCGGACGCTAAAGACGTTTATCAGCAGCCACAAAAAATGCTAGTTTTACAAAATTGGAATGATAAAGGAGATAATCTTGGCTTTTATGTCAGTACCTTTCGGAAAACTCCTGAAATTGTAGCAGTCAATGCGGATAATATGGAAATGCAAGGTTATTTATTTAAAACAGCAGAAAAAGCCAAAGCAAATAAGGGAATGTTAGAATAACTTTGCAGCAGGTACCCATTCATCTATGAGATTAATTTGCAATTGAATGAAAGAACAACTTATTAATTTAGAACTCGAAAAGATGAAAGCAACAGACATTTCACATAAAAACGATCAGTATTAATTTAGGGGCCATTATATAGATCCTAATATCAGTATATGAGCATAATTTTTTCTATTAACTAACCTTTTCTGTTAACCTTATGCTCAATAGACAATATATAAAGCTTGATCGCAGTATAGTACTTTACAAATTTTAACTATTTTTCCCGAGTTCTTGAACCCACGTCCGGTATGAACTGCAAAATGATCGCAAAATTTTGATATTTTTGGGCTGTCTGAGCCGGACTAGTAAAAATTTGTTTCTTAGTAATGGCACGGTTTAGAGCGTCTTTGTGTGCACTTGTCCCCTTATCCTGCAATTCTTGCCAAGCAGGCAGGGATTGGAGGGAAAGTTATTTCAAAAGATAGGCAACATGGTTAAAATCAAACTGCAATATTTTTGATGGTCAGCACCGACAACACTGTTGAAAAAAGTGACATAGTAATTGAAGAAATTCTAGTAACAGTGGCATGTTTTTGACTTGAGAGTGAGACAAAAGATGTTTTGTAGCCGATTTGTAACGATGATTACTTTATTTTGAGTCGTAACAAAGTGGAGAACCAGAATAAAGCAATCGTTGTTGCAGTAAGGCTTCAATCTTTTGGAACACGTTTAAGGGCCACCAATCTACCTCATTTAATTAATGGGATAGATCGGCGGCCCTTTTAGGATTGCACAGCTAATTTTGTCCCAGTCTTTCCTTTTCATGACTTACGTTCAGTTGTGATTTCGTTAAAAAACTATTCAGCATTTTTTGTACTTTAAATTTTAGAAAAAGTTGTAAAGTGCTCAAGGGGCAAAAAGAAGCAAAAAACTAACAAAATCGCCCCTAAAAAAGGAGCGATTTTTTCATGGAACAAAAAGTTTTACCGATCAAAGATTCCAACGTTTTAGCCAAGGTCCAACAATGCTTATTAGAAGATTTTAAAGCCGGGGTCCGCAACTATACGATTTTCCAGGTGGGCAAGGCAACTCTACTGCGTGTGAGTGACATTCTCCGGCTCAAACGGGTAGATGTCTTTGACGAACAGGGAAATGTGCGGCAGAATGCCTTTCTCCACGACCAAAAAACCGGCAAAGCTAACCGTTTATACTTAAAACCCATTATTGGCGATTTACTAGCCTACCAAAACTGGTTACAGCAAGAAAATTTAGTCTCGCCCTGGCTCTTTCCGTTAATCCAACACCCTGAAAAGCATATTACCGAAAAGCAGTTTTACAAAATTATGCGCAAAGTGGGCGATCTTTTAGATCTCGATTATTTAGGGACTCACACCATGCGCAAAACTGGGGCCTACCGAGTCTATATGCAGTCTAACTACAATATTGGGCTGGTCATGCACCTCTTAAATCATAGTAGTGAAGCCATGACCCTGGCTTATTTAGGTTTAGATCAAGCCAGTACTGAAGAAATGTTAGATAATATCGACTTTGGCTGAATAAATTGAAATTGTTTTCTAACTAAGTTACGTTTTTAGTAATTAAGATTGGAGGACCTTTTTTATGGTCGATTCAAAATATGGTTCATATAAAATAATATTTTGGTTGCCGTTTATAATTATACTTACTTCCCTAGCATACTCGTTCCGGGGCTGGTTACAAATCCTTGTTACTATATCCGTAGCAGCTATTTTTTTAATCATAGCAACTATTTTCGAGAAGAAACATATAACTTTTAAAGAAAAAAATCGCCAAACAACTATAAAGCACTTTAGAGGAATCTTTGACTCTTTGCTAGTAGTTTTATTTTTGACACTAGGAAACTGGCTCTCTATAGTTGTTTCCAGCAGTGCATTCACGCTTTTTTTAACTTTTTTAATAGCATTGTCTGACATAGTTCCGTCATTTTTTACTCAATTTAAAGCCAATTAATCTAGGGTCCATTTGTTATAAATAGACCCTGGTTAAAAAGCGAGTATAGAGAGATACTTGCTTTAATTTAGTATGGATTTGGAGATTTGTTTATGAGATACATTCTTTTATTTATTGCAGCTATTTTTTTAATTTTTGGAATAATTTTTATTTACCTTGCTCTATCAAAAAATGATGAAAAGAAAGGCACTGTCCTAGATAGATCGTCAGGTACTGATTTTTTCGATCTACTATTTGTTTTACTTCTCGGTTTAAAATGGATTGATAAAAAACTACACACAAAATACATTGCCAACATAGTTTCTCTACTAATTGGGGTACTTCTAATAGTTTTTGGGCTATTTCTTTTTATATTTGTTACTAGTAGTTTCTTTAGATAACCGCAATTATGTTAAACTAATGCCTAAAAGCTCTTAATTTCAGCAATAAGAAAACATTGATACATCAAAGCCCGACAGTAAAGTACCCCCTAACTATTAGATTTTTATGTCTAACAATTAGGGGATACTTTACTATTCAAAGATAGCATGGAACTTTTTAATAATTAGCGTTAGTCAACCACCAAATGTTTTTCTCGTGCTTTAAAATCATGACGACAAATTTCAAATGTCCAAGCCCATAACAAATGACCTAAAAATTCGGATAAATGCTCTTCAAAAGGCTGGTCCCAAGGTCCCGGTACGGTGCCTAAAGCTGGTAATAAGATAATATGGAACAAGATCCAAATTACAAACCCATAAACTGTGCCTTGCAAGAAAGTAACTTTTAGCCAATACTCTGCAATTAAACAGTAAAGAATAGCAAATACAATTGAAAAGCCAAAATGTAAGATTAAACTCACAAATTGAACGTGATTGCCAGAATAGACAAAATAAGCATGAGTTACTTTATAGGGAATCCCCATTTGCTGCATCAAATGTTGTGGCGGATTAGTTAAATCACGTAACGGAGTTCGAGGTGGCATTAATCCTTCCCAACCAATTTTAACAAAACCAGAAATAACCCCACCAATTAACCCAATCCAAATAGAGCGCCATAGTTTTTGACCAAATGTTTCTGATGTTTGTGCCATATTAATTACCTCCTTAAAAGATTGTGAAAAAAGTATGATGCTACATAATTGTACCACTTTATTTAAGGATTGCTTAGACACTACTTCCATTAAGTCGTAGTTATGTAAAGTAGTAACTGTCATGATATACTAAAAGCGTAGAAAGAGAAGCCATGCACCTGCATGACTTTCCAGAACAAAAGTCGTTTAAGACCGTAGCGTAAACTTAGTTAAAATAACCGTTAGCTTGTTGCAAGTTTAGGTTTTTCTAGGCCAACTGGTTGATTAAATTTGTTTTCGTTTTATTTGGCTCCAGAATGGTTTCTAAGTATTTTAAATAATAGTATTAATAAATTTTTTCATTTTTATAACCATATGAGTTGATTAATTCAACCGCTTTCAGTAAACTTATTCTTGTGAATTAGATTTAACACAAACAATTGTATGTGTGCTAAATTAAGGCTGTTTAGCATTTATTGAAATCTATTTTGTGAAAAATAGTTAGATGCAAGCAAAATTATTGAGCTGCACGACAACCAACACAAGGAGGAATTTCTATGAAGGCAAAAAATGTTCCGCTTAAGCTCACCAAAATACTTTTAGTGGCAGCGATGATGTTACTTATAATTGCTGGCTGTGGTAAAAAAACCGAAAAAGCTACTTTTCAGCAGATTAAAAATGGTGTTGATTCACGTGTAACTTATTATTATCAAGATGATAAAGTGGTCAAACAAACGACAGACAATAAAATCACATATGCATCTTTAAAAGCAAATAATAAAAGCGAGGCAAAAGATCAGATCAAAAATGAAGTTCAAAAGTATAATGATACTAAGGGTGTTAAAGACGAAATTAAATATCATGATTCATATTTGAAAGAAAAGGTGTCAGTTGATTTAAAAGAAGCATCTGTGGATGATTTTTTGAAGCTGAGTGGTGAGACGACATCTGCTGATTCAGATAGTAAGAAGAAGTATATTTCATTTGAAAAAAGTGAAGATCTAATCAAAAAACAAGGTTATAAGAAAATTAAAGATGGTAAGTACAAACAAATCCCTAAGGACGAGTTGAAGGTTAAAAAACCATTGACGATGAAACAATATAATGAAATTGCTGTTGCTAAGAGTGGCAAAGAGGAAAAAAAAGGAACAACTGTTAATGAATTAAAAGATAAATTAGGAAAAGCAGACCGAAGCAGTGATACTTCATATACTTGGTATACCAACTATACAAAATCCGATTACTTTAGAGTTACGATCAACGATAAAGATGAAGTTCAATCTAAGTTCTTATTACAGCCGACTGCTAACAACAACAAGTTTAGCCCTGAAAAATATGACGAGATCAATGATGAGATCAGTGAAGATGAATTAGTTGAAAAACTAGGGGAACCTTATCAAGTACAAACCTCCTCTGATCGTGGGATCATTTATTATATTACTAAGGATGAGGCAGAACAAAGAATTCAAGCTGAGTTTGCTTTTCAAGTTGAGAATGGTAAGATCACTGGCAAAAGATCAACAGAAGATTGATTTACTCAATATAAAATAAAAAAAGGTCAGAGTGTTCATTGTGATAAATGAACGCTTTGTCCCTTTTTTAGTAACCATAAAATTCAGCATCTTGCTGCAGACAAGGGTCGTGTTTAATGAAATAGGTGACTCTTTTTATTTGTGAGTCAAGATAATTGTCCACGATGTTAAGTGGAAACTGTTAGATCGAGTTGAATTTAAAATGAAGGAGAACTTTTTGATATTCTTCAAGTAACCCTAAGACCTTAGTAAAACAGGTCAAAAAGTAATCCGCGGGCTGACTGGTGTCGGCTATAGTTATATTAAGAGTTAAGGTTAGTTTTGTGTTTTCAACCTTTAGTCAAAATCTTAAAAAATTATTCCAGTTAGATTAATCGATAGGGAAAGTGCTCTTATCAGTAATATATGTTACTTTAGATGTAAACGTTTATTTGATTTGGGGAGGAACAACATGATAGACCAATATAAACTAGTGGCTGTCGATATGGATGGCACTTTTTTAAACGACCAAAAAGACTATGATCAGCAATGTTTTAGAAACCTATACCAAAAAATGCAAGAAAGAGGAATCCAGTTTGTTGTAGCTAGTGGTAATCAATACTATCAATTGCAAACTTTTTTTAGTGATTTTCCTGAAATAATTTATGTAGCGGATAATGGAGCTTATATCCGTGACGTGAAGAAAGAGTACTTTGGTTCTTATTTCAAACAAGAACAAGCAAATGAAATTTTAAAGCGCTTGAATGTTTATCCCCATTTATTTGATGAACTAGTTGTGAGTGGCTTTAAAGATGCCTATGTTTTGAATAGCAGTAGCAATGAATTTATTCGATCAGCACGTTATTATAACAGGCATTTACAAAAAGTACATTCTTTTAGTAATATTTTTGAAGAGATCACTAAATATTCTTTCAATTATTCGGTTAGTGATCCGACTGATTTTATGAAACATTTGCAAGCGCAACTGTCTGGTTTAGGCGAAATAACGACTAGCGGGCACGGAAATTTTGACATTATTCAGCCTGGGGTTCATAAGGCTAGTGGATTAAAAAAACTTGGGCAGCTTTTAAATATACCCTTAAGGCAGATGTGTGCTTTTGGCGATGGATTAAATGATTTAGAAATGCTTGAAGCAGTTGGTGATGGTGTAGCGATGGCAAATGCCGCACCTGAGGTTAAAAAAATAGCCCAGCACGAAACTGGGAACAATAATGAACAGGGCGTTTTACAATATTTGGATAGAATGTTGAAAAATATCTAAAAAGTATAAGTTGATCGATTGACTTGTTGGTTAATAGAGTTCCTAAACTTATTAAGCAAGTCCAAGACCTGTTCTATAGAAAACTAGGAAAAGAAGAATTATACTATCTAAAAAACGTTATGGATCAGTTTATGTACTGTTCATAACGTTTTTCCATAATTAGCATCATGGATTAATAAATTAGACAAAATTTGCTTAGACAGAATTAGCAATGAAATGAATGATCGTAATTGGCAATTGTTTTTAAAGGGATCGTTGTTTATGCTACACGGTATTCTTTCTATCACTGCTGTGCGTACTATTGTAAGTATAGTTATTAAATTATTTTCTCATTGGTTAGAGAAGAGTGACAAAGGCAATGGTCGCTAAAAAAGTTGCCATTCAACACTTTGCTAGCTGTCGTATCTGGAAAAAACAACCACTCTTGTTCTGGTAGGGATGGTTATTGCGTCTTTATACGAACTTTATTTTTAATGCGCAGTTTAACCATAATATGGCCCTAAAAGTTAGGTATATTGTGAGTTTATTTTGTATAAACACGGCATATTAAAAAACTTTCTGCATAAAGATCAACTCCTCGTTTGTATTTGACACTGAAGCTTAATTTTTGGTAGTTTACGTTCAACGAATTTTAGGTGTAAAGAAAGCTTCATATTTCAAATTATTAAAGTTCAACACTAATACATTACATATTGTCAACATTTCACGTACAAAACTTGATCAATTGGAGGAAGAGGGCCATGCGTAAATCCACAATTTTTTTTATTGTTTTTGTAATTGTAATGATTTTAATCATGCTTTTCCCTAGTTTAAAATGGCTGGCTATTCCTACAGCAGTTGTATGCTTACCACCGGTTATATATTTTGATTGGATTAAAGATTAGGTAACAATTTAGGCACTGTTCATATTGATTATTTATCACATTTTTAACTATTTTTGTCAACGCTGATGATTTTATTTAAACGTGGAGTTACTAATGTGATCACTAAAAGCCAGATAATCCCACAAACTAAGTAAATTAACGCGCCATTACTAATATTTTGAAAAATAAAAGTGAAAAATAGTGTTCCAATCGGAAAAACAATTGTGTTGGCAGTACTCATAGTGGAGCTAACGCGACCTAAAATAGCTGTCGGAGTTGTTTTTTGAATATGAATTTGAATGGTGATATTTAAAACTGAGATACTCAGTCCGCCTATAAACATGGTAATTGACCCTAAAATATTAATTAATTTAATTTCTGTGGTTAAGTTGAAGATTGTCCCTAAAGATAAAAAATAAACACCGAAAAGAAATAAGGGAGCAATAATTCTACTACGCTTTGCTTTATTATCAGGGACGAAGTTCATTAGTAAGCCAGCTAACAGCCCACCAACTGCGTTAAAAGTATCTAAAATACCAATAGGAGAGTTACCTAAATGCAACTGAGTATTAATAATATAAGGGAGCCCCATGTTGATTGAAGAAAACATAAAATTTAAAAGCATTGCAATTGCGATCAGACTCTTTATTAAGGGACGTTGAGTAATATAGTCTAAGCCTTTTTTGAAGTTTGTCAGTTGTGACTTTTGCTGGCTAATATTTTTACTAGCAGGAGAGTTTTTGTAATGGAATTTCATAGTTAAAATGATTACAGCAGAAAGAAACAAAGCGCCTATTTCAATCCATATAAAGGACTGAAAACCTAAGAGTGAATAGACACCTACGCTTAAGACAGGTGCAAAAATGTTAGCAAAGGAGCTGGTAGCACTTGTTAGTGAACTAAGTTGATGAATTTTGTTTTCGTTAACTAATTCATGTACAGACGCAGAGTATGCAGTCGTTGCAAAAATTACCGCAATAGAATTTACCAACACAAAAATGATCACGGGTATAAATTTAAGCATGCCGACAAAGTAGTTCAGTGTAGCAGCTAAGAGAAGCAAAAAGACAACACGAACTAACAGACTGGTAAGGAGAATTTTTTTATGTGGGTATTTATCCACTAAGTTGCCAATAGGTATCATAAAGATTAGGCTAATTAGCGGGCCAATTGCCAGCTCGATTCCAAAACTTAAAGCCGAATGTGTTTGGTTTAAAAGCATTAGTCCTAAGCCATAAGTAAACATATTGCTGCTGAGAGAACTAATAAAATTACTACAAACATCCTTAAAAATTTGTTGGTTTGATTCATGTAAACTAATTTCCAAAGTGTGCGCCCCCTTGTTATGCTTGATTGTGTTAACTTTAGCAGTAAAATAAAGGATAATATCAATAATTATGTTGCACATATGCAACAAAGGGGATACCTATGGAAAAAATTGGTGTAACTACGCGAAAAATACGTTTAATCAAGGGATTATCACAAAAACAAGTTTATGGGGGGATAATCTCACGATCTTTTGCCAATCGCTTTGAAAGTGGCACAAACGACATTCAGGCTAGTAAATTTTTAAAAATCCTCGATAATTTAGCAATTTCTCCGACAGAATTTCAATATATCAATAATAATTATGAACTATCTAAAGTAGATCAAATGCTAACAGAAGTTAATTATTTGTATAATACACATGCCTTTAGTTCATTGGCTCACTGGTTACAGCAACATAAAAACAGCACAAATGCGCAAGTGCAAATTGTAGCTGGCTTTGCAGAGATAATGTTAACAACTTACAGCAATCGAGAGTTTCCACTATCTAAAAATATTCGTGTGTTGATGTATCACTTAATGAGTGAAAAAAATTGGACGGTTCAGGAAATTAGGCTCGTCAGCATGTTAGTACCAGTGATTGCGACACATGAGCAACTTAAGCTTGATATTTCAACGATCACAGAGCGAATGGAACTGAACTGTAGTCATTATTTAACTAAATATAGTGACCCATTTCAAATTAATAACGAATTGGTAAATTATTACGGTGTGGTTTTTCAGAACTATTTAAACAGTAAGTCATATATCAAGGCATGTGCTATAAGAGAAAAATTCAACAATTTGGACGAAAAATTATTTGATTGGGACACTAGAGTCGCGCAGCAACTATGGTTAGCAGTGTGGGAATTGTATTTTGGAAATTTTAAGAGCGGTAAACAAACGCTTGAAAAAATTATTGATTTCAAAAAAATTTTTAAGAAAAAATTTGCTTTAAACATTGAAGCCATTATTAAAGTCCGTTTGCGAGATTCGCAAAAATACAGAAACTCAAAAAAAGATTGGGATTCAAGCGACGAGACCTTATATTTAGAAAATATCGGCACACTGGCTAAAGTTCGTGAACGTGAGAATGATGACAGTGGCTTTACTAACATTGATGAAATTGATTGGGATAATCTGTGAACAGTTATTAAGTTGGGATTAAAAATTCCGTTAAAGGTGATTTGAAGAAGTTAAAAAAATCGAATCTAACAGAGCAATTGTTAAAAACAGTCACCATTTTGAAAGATGATCCTTAACAACCAACACAATCATTTGAAAAATTACAGCCAACTGTTCATGGACTATATTCAAAATAACGAAAAATTAGCAAAAGTTTCCTTCCAATTTAGGACTATTTTGCTAGTTTTTGCTTTTGATACTGTCAGATTTTGTTAATTTCACAAGGCTGCTCTAACAGGAAAACTAAGGACTGTAACAAAATGTCCTTAGCTTGATAAAAAACGGGCTGGAGAAATCAAAAATTGATTTCTCCAGCCCGTTTTTTGCTTAAAATTAATTCGAAACATTTTTGATGATATAAGTGATCTTTTCAGGTGTTTCGACTCCAAAAACATGTTTTTCTGGTTCATCTTCTAGTGGCCCAAGATCAAAAACGGTTTTGTCATCATGGTGCTCAATATTTTGAATACCAGCTGACAGTAAATGGTGGATCGAACGACTAATATCTTTATTTTCTTTAGTTTTTTGTGCAGCACCACTTAAAGTGTATCCTTCATCTAAAAAGGATTTTATCATCCGAATACTACCGATTTGGGTGAAGGGTAGTTTGATGGCACCATTATCTGCTTTAACAGTTTTTAAGTAGCCATTTTTGATCCAATAACGCACTTGAGCGTCTGTAACATTACTTGCCCGAGCAGCGTCACGAATACTGAGTAATATTTTATCCGGATCGATGATGCTATGCAGCCATTGTGCATATGCGTTAAATTGTTCCATTAAAACTCTCCTATACCTGAACTGTTTGATAGATAGAAATACTTTAAAAAAAGTTAGGATCCTTCCTCTATATTTGTAGCATAAAAATGAAAACGTATCAACTAATTGATAATAAAGATTAAATAGTTGACAATGTAAGTCAAATAATTTATATTTGTCACTATCTGATTTTATGACCAAAAAGTTAAGGGCATAAGATTTTTGGTTTTATTTTGACAATAATAATGAAAGAAGGAATATCTCTTGTCAAAAACTGCTGATAATAAAATGAGTGGTTTCAGTAAAACAATGATGATCATCGTTTTACTGATCGGGACGTTTTGTACAGTCTTGAATCAGACTTTACTTGCAACGGCCTTACCTAAGTTGATGTCGACCTTTGACGTTTCAACTGCAACAGTCCAGTGGTTGACTACTGGTTTTCTGATGGTTAACGGGATCATGATCCCTCTTTCTGCTTACTTAGCAACAACTATCAATACTAAATTGCTTTATATTAGTGCTATGACAGTATTCTTAGGCGGAACGATCTTGGCTTATGTTGCACCAACTTTTGGTGTGCTATTAGCTGGGCGTTTAGTGCAAGCTTTAGGTGTTGGTATTGCGATGCCTTTATTGCAAACGATCATGCTTTCGATTTTCCCGCCTGAAAAACGTGGGGCTGCTTTGGGGTTAGTTGGGATCGTAATTGGCGTGGCACCGGCGATCGGTCCAACTTTGTCTGGTTGGATCATCGATAAATACCAATGGCGTGATCTTTTCGGAATGATCATTCCGATCATGGTCGTGGTTATTATCTTAGCACTCTTCTTTATGAAACCCGTGATTAAGACACATAAACAAAAAATTGATTGGCTTTCATTAGTCTTATCAACAATTGGATTTGGTGGCTTACTGTATGGCTTTTCATCTGCTGGTAACGATGGTTGGACCTCAACTAAAGTTCTAGTTTCTTTGATAGTTGGTGCAATTGTGACTGCGTTATTTGTCTGGCGTCAGCTAGTGATCCCAAAGCCATTCTTGGAATTACGAGTTTTCAAAACAGGTGAATTTACTTTATCTGCTATCTTATCATCGATCGTTATGATCGCTATGTTAGGTGTTGAAACTGTTTTACCATTGTACTTGCAGATCGCACATGGTATGAGCGCTTTGCATTCTGGTTTAACTTTGCTATCTGGTGCTGTTGTAATGGCTTTGATGAGTCCCATAACTGGGAAAACCTTCGATGCTTTTGGCGGCAAACGCTTGGCTTTAACTGGGATGGTAATTTTGACGGTAGCGACGGCACCATTTTTATGGTTAACGATTGATACACCAACAATTTACATTGTATTCTTATATGCTGTAAGAATGTTTGGAATCTCGATGGTCATGATGCCAGTAACTACTTCTGGTATGAATGCCTTGCCAAATAGTTTGATTGCTGATGGTACTGCTTCAAATAATACTGTTCGTCAAGTGGCATCATCGATCGGCTCAGCGATCATGATCACATTATTGACTAATGTGACAAATAATGCGGAGCCAGCTGCGCACTTGCTTAAGGAAGCTCCACTAGCATACAAACATCAGTATTTGACGGCTTCACTTGATGGTTATCACGCAGCCTTTGCGTTCTCTTTAGTTTTTGCGATCATTGGTGTTGTTTTGACATTCTTCTTGAAAGACCAAAAACATCAACCGCACAGCAAAGATATTTCTGAAAAAGATTTCGACCATAAAGGCGGTGATGCTGCATGATCTTAGCAACTTTAGTAATTGGAGCATTAGCAACATTCTTGTGCCATGTTTATATTAGACCAGCCACATGGCGGATCATTGGTACGGTGATCTCAGTTGTTGTCTTAGGCACTTCTTTAGTGTTCCTCACAATGAACAGCAATGATCATTATGGGATGGAAAAAGTGACAACAGTTAAGACAACACAGATTTATCCAACGAGTTCTAAAAATGGTTTGAATTTAATGCTTTATCAGCCAGTTGGTTCAAATGGTGACGAAACGGTGCAAATCTATAAAAAGACTCTGGACCAAAAGAAACCAAGCCATACTCAAGCTAATGAGTACACTGCGGCTAATAACCATATTAAACGGACTAATAAGGACAGTGCTACTTTGCAAGTTAAAGAAACACGTTGGCAATTTAAATCTGATGGTTATAAGTTCTGGTTTGGTGTTTCTGGCTTAGAAGATAAGTTAGTTAAACGGACCAATACTTTTAATTTGCCAAAAGACTGGCTTCACTTGTCAACTACGCAGGCTAAGGCTTTGCAAAAGAAAATGTCTGGTATGCAAACTAAAGAAGGCCAAGCCAAAGTTAAAGCTCAGGCACAACAATATGTACAGGCCAAAATGAAAGCTGCTATGACAAAAGATCCTAGTTTAGCAACAGATAAGCAACAACAAGCTAAATTAGCTAAACAATATGGACAAGAATTTAAGCAACAAATGATTAAAAAAGTTATTGCGGATGTTAAATAATAAGTTATTTGGTTATTATTGGTTAAAGTAGAATAATATTTTGGACACGAATCTTTTAATAAGAAAGGTTCGTGTCTTTTTTAATTAACTATAGTAAAAAACAAGGACGCATACAATTTTAAAAAAATCTCATTTGTGATATTATTAACAATGTAACCGGTTTCTATGGAGGAGGATAACGATATGCTAGAAAATCAATTGAAGCAATGGGATGCTCAATATGATGTTATTGTAGTAGGATTTGGTGGTGCAGGGGCTACTGCTGCTCGTTTTGCTGCAGATAATGGTGCAAAAGTACTTTTAGTAGATTCAGCACCAAAAGGACATGAGGGTGGGAATACACGGTATTGTGGACAACTGATTATGTCAGGTACAGACGAAACTGAAATAAGAAAGTATTATTTGGCGTTAAACGGTCCGATGAATCACGAATCTAAAATAACAGATGCTTACACTAAAAATTTAGCACACATGCAAGGATATTTGAAAAAATATCTAGGAGTAAAACCAGTTAGCGTCCGTGAGTTGATTGAAAAAGGACACAGTCAGCGAAAAATCTTGGAACCGATGACTCCAGAGTATCCTGAATTACCAGGTGCAGATAATTTTGATTTTCTACTGGTCCATGAACAATTTAGTGATGGGGCTTTATGGAAAATTTTACGTCAAAAAGTAGTTGATCGTTCAGAAAAAATTGATGTTTGGTTTGAAACCCCAGCTAAACATTTGATACAAGCTAACGATGGGAAAAAAATTAAAGGAATTCAAGTTGATCGAGCAGGTAACCAGTTAAATATTGAAGCTAAAAATGGAGTTATTTTAACCTTAGGCGGCTTTGAAAATAATAAAGATATGATTCAAAATTATGTAGGTGAGCCGATGATCGGTCCAATTGGAACTTTATATAATCAAGGTAAAGGAATTGATTTGGCAATTGAAGCAGGTGCTGATTTGTGGCATATGCAAGCGACTTCTGGTTTAACAAATTTATTAAAAGAAAAGACAGGACAACGTCCGTCACTTGTAATGGGACCAGCTTTAACGGTCGGTTCAGTTATCCGTGTTGGTGATGATGGTACACGTTATCAAAATGAGAATAAAACGCAACGCCATGGTTACCTATCCAATCATGGTTTGTGGCGAGTTCCCCATACACAAGTCCAGCCATTTATGATTTTTGATCAGACTCAACATGAAGAAATGGTTGCAAATAAAATATATCAGCCACTGTTAGATGCTGAAATTAAAGATACGACAATTGCTGGTTTAGCAACTATGATCAAAGTACCTGCAGATAAACTGGCACGGACAGTTTCTGACTTTAATGAAGGTTTTAGAATTGGTTCTGATGAGTTTAAGCGCGAGTTACAGACGATGCGCAAGTTTGATGAGGGACCTTATTACGCAGTTCCACTGGGGAATTTTATTTTAAATACCCAAGGAGGGCCACGTAGAAATGAGCGCGCAGAGGTGGTTGGGGTTGACCAACAGCCAATACCAGGTTTGTATGCAGCTGGAGAATTAGGTTCTATCTGGGGAGGACAATATCAGGGTGGTGGAAATATTTCTGATTGTTTGATATTCGGTAAAATAGCTGGCGAAAACGCAGCAACAAAAAAGAAAGATTTAGATGATAATGTGGCTAACCAACCGAAAGTTAAGAAAATAAAAGTTACTAGTGATATTCAACCATCGCAAAACAAATATGTTGTTAAAGAAAACCAGTATATTGGTAAAAGCCAAGCGGGTATGGGCGATGATATTGTTGTACGTGTGACGATTACACCTCAAGATAAGAACTTGAAAAAAATTGAAATTTTGCAACAAAGTGAAACTGGTGAATTAGGCACAGTTGCCGTTAATAAATTAAGCCATGAAATGATTGAAAAAAATACTCCAGATGTCGCTGTGATATCAGGAGCATCGATTTCAAGTAATGCAATAAAAGAAGCAGTCAAAAATGCGCTTTCTCAGATAAAGTAACGACTAGAAGGAGTTAAAGTGATAATCTAGTATATTTTATTCTTTTTAAGAACCTGGGACAAAACTAGCCTTGATAAAGAGAATGTCTGAATTAGAGCATCTGACTAAAGCTCCTAAAGGACGTCAAAAAATCTATTATTACGATCCGACTTGGGAATACTGTAAAAATTACACTAAGGAAAAACTTTCAGATCTTGAACTGAAAGACATGATGAATAGCGAGAAAATAGGTGTTGAATCAGTTTTCGGAAAGCTAAAAGGTGATTTTGTGTTCCATCGAGTTCGCGACTAAGAAAAAGTATCAAACGAACTTGGATTGATGTTAATGGCACTGAACTTATCCAAAATGGTGAAGTTTAAACAAATAAATTATTGCTTTAAAATAAATAAAACACAGAACAAAGAAAGAACACGAAATTTTCTCAAATTTAGAAAATTTTTGTGTTCTTTTTATCAAACTAGAAATGTTTTTCTTAGGCCCATTTTGTTTAATCAGTATATTTACCAACTGGTTTTTCTGATAAAGTGATCAAGCCAACTGCTTTTAATCCTGTATGGGTCATAATGATCGGGCTGGTTAATGCTTTTAAGAAATCTGTCTTTGGATTTTCACTGATAAAGAGTTCTTTAATTTGGTTCATAACTTTTTCATCAGCTGCTACGTTTGGAAGAGCTAGTGCTTGTAATTTGTTATCAACAAATTGTTGGTTTAATTTCTTGCAGTATTTTAGCCAGCTTTTGGTATTTCTACCTTTAGAAACGACATCTAAAGACTTATCTTTTAACTCGGCGACAACTTTAATATTAGCTAATTTAGTCATGGCTCCGAGCATCTTGCTGACACGTCCGCCAGCAACTAAACAGTCTAGGCTGTCGATCAAAACATGGACAGTCGTGCGAGCATAAATTTCTTTACAGTGTAATTTAATGTGTTCGATCCCTTTACCGGCAGCAACATCTTGAGCGGCAGCAATGACCTGAAAAGCTGCTCCACGGTCGATCGACTTGCTATTGATGACTGTTACATCAGTTTCAGTCATCTGTGCAGCTTGCGTTGCCGTGGCAAACGTTCCGCTTAAAACATCTGATAACAAAATGGCAATTACTTGGCTGCCATCTTTTCCCAGTTCATCAAATGCTTCAACAAAGCGTCCTAAAGAAGGCTGGCTAGTTTTAGGAATAATATTTTCTCTAAGGAATTCAACTAACTTTTCACGCGTAATATTTTTGCCGTCAATATAATTTTCACCGTTGATCTCCACCGAAAGTGGCACGATCGTAATTCCATATTTCTCGATTTCTTGTTGGGTTAAAAGAACGGATGAATCTGTCAAAATCTTGATTTTTTTCATTATAAGAGCTCCTATTTGAACCTGTTATTAAATAATCATAACATATTTCAAAAATGAATTATTAAAATTAAGATTAATATTGAAAATTGTCAAAATGTGTAGTAAACTACACGTTTATGAGGTGAGAGTATGGATAATTCATTTTTAAATCGTATTGGGCCCCAAATTAAAGTTGCAAATACACTAATTGAAAAAAAATTAAATAATCGGATTGCTAACTTGATCAGTGATTATAATTTGACTGGCCCGCAAATCTCATTAATGGTTTATCTATATGAAGCTAGGGAACGCACGGTCACACAAAAAGAAGTGGCGGACACTTTTGTGTTAAGTCATCCAACGATCCGCAGTATTGTTCGAAGGATGGAAAAAAGTGGCTTGATCGAAGTTGGACATTTAAAAAGCGATCGGCGTCAGATTTCACTTTCTTTATCAAAAAAAGGATTTAAATTATTAAATGAACATATCTCTGAGATCTATGCAGTGATGAATGATGTGAATCATCAAATTACACATGGGTTAGATGAAGGCGAAACAAAAAAGCTGTCAGAGATCCTGGCGAAAATCATCCAGAATTTTTAATTTTTTACTATGATAAAAAGTGTAGCTTACTACATAAAAACAAGTGAAGTGACTATTGAGCACTAAAAC
Organism: Ligilactobacillus pobuzihii E100301 = KCTC 13174; assembly: GCF_000349725.1. Taxonomy (GTDB): domain Bacteria; phylum Bacillota; class Bacilli; order Lactobacillales; family Lactobacillaceae; genus Ligilactobacillus; species Ligilactobacillus pobuzihii. The sequence continues at coordinate 13,311 of NZ_KB714699.1, read as the reverse complement.
CTGCTTTAAAAGGCAATGTCTAATTTTAATAATATGAGAAGAGAGATAAATGGGAACAAAAATAAAAAAAGTTACTGGTAAAACAAGATCGTTAATGATGGCAGTGTTATTGTTTGGTGCTTTTGTAGCCTTGCTGGCTGAAACATTTTTAAATAATGCTTTACCAACGATCATGCAAGCTTTTGAAGTTAATCAATCTAGTGCGCAATGGTTAACCACATCATATTTATTAGTGGTTGGCTTAATGATCCCAATGTCAGCGTGGATCTTTGACTCCTTTAATCTTAGACGTAATTTTTTGACAATGATTGCGATCTTCTTTATTGGTACGTTGATTTGTGTATTTGCACCAAACTTTCCAGTTTTATTGTGCGGACGGATCATTGAGGCAATTGCGGCTGGTGGTTTAATGCCATTTATTCAAAATGTGATCTTAATGATGTTTCCACCTGAAAAGCGGGGGATGGCAATGGGGATCACTGGTTTAGTGATTGGCTTTGGTCCCGCGATCGGGCCAACATTTTCTGGTTTGTTGTTAAAATATTCTAGCTGGCAAATGTTGTTCGTTATTTTAAGTGCTATCAGCGGTATTGTTGGGATCTGCGCAATTTTTACAGTTAAAAATATTACGACTCCCAAGCAAAGTACAACAGATGTGATTTCATTTCTTGAATCAATTTTTGGGTTCGGTTTAATTTTATATGCTCTTTCAGAAATCGGTAATACTGGAAAAATCACATGGACTTTAGGAATTTTATTTGTCCTCGGTTTGATTGTGATATATCTTTTCTGTCACCGTCAACTTAAGATGGATGAACCCTTACTAGATATTCGGGTTTTTAAAAATTGGCGTTTTGATTTATGCACGATCTTAAGTATGATCAGTAACATTGCGATGGTCGGGATCGAATTGGTATTACCTTTATATTTACAGACTACACGTGGTGAAACCCCATTGGCTTCTGGCTTGGTTATGATGCCAGGTGCTTTGATCATGATCGTCTGTAATCCAGTGTCAGGCATTTTATATGATAAAATGGGGATCAAAAAGTTATCACTCTTTGGTTTTTTAATGCTGTTATTAGGTAGTTTGCCAATGTTAGTCTTCAATACGCAAACTAGCCTTTTTGTGATCGGACTTTGCTATGCGTTAAGAATGGTTGGGATCTCATTTACTATGATGACAACATTTACTGCAAGTATCAATTTCATTGGTCCTAAGCTAACAGCACATGCTAATGCTGTTTCTTCGACAGTTCGTCAGGTCGGTGGCTCATTTGGAACAGCTATTGCTATGTTAGTAGTTGTATTAGCTTCGGCCGTTAAATCATCAGCTAGTAAAGGTTTAGCTTTAGAAACAGGTTTTCACTGGGGCTTTATCTTGATGATAATTTTTGCAGTTATTGGCTTTGTTTCTTCCTTTTTCTTGCCAACTGCAAAAGAAGAAAATAAATAATTTCAGAGAGAAAACAAATGATTTATAGCAAAATGGCACGTTAGTAATATTAGAAACTACATGAATAAAGCAAAGCCTATCAGAAGTAGACCTTGCTTTATTTGTTTATTATTTAATAGCGGCTTTACTGAGTGCATCTTTAACTGCATCTTTTAAAGCCCAACTGGTAACTGAAGCGCCCGTATAGGTGTCGACTTCAAAACTATTATGAGCGACCATTTGTTGTGGCAAATGAGCCAAGGCCTCTGCACCGTGTTCAGTTTCGTGTTCCTTTAAAATTTCAATTGCTTCGATTTTACGTTCGACTGTTAAAGTAACTCGAACTACGATCTCACCACCAATACCGTTGTTGTTGTGTCCAATATACTGATTTGGACCAACAGGGTAATCTTCTTTAATATTATTAGTATCACTTTCAGACTTAAAGTCACTGAATGTTTCTTCAGGTTCTTCGCTAATATTTTCGCTTAAATCGGTTTTAGCCTTAGCGGCATTTTCGCCAGCAATTTTACCAAAAATCAAAGCTTCAGCTAGGTTGCCGCCACCTGCATAGTTATTGACGAAGAGTGCACCAAGTTCTCCAGCTTCATACAAATGAGGGATTGGAGTACCAGCTGGATCTAAGACTTCAGAACGAGCGTTCTTGCGTCCGCCGCCTTGAGTATTTAACATATTTTGTTTGACCGCTACAGCATAGTAAGGGCCGTCGTCAAATGCACGCATGTTCTTACGTCCCCATTCGTAGTCTATGCCTTCATTTGCAAAGTGATTAAATTTGTCGATCGTGTTTTGTAGGATCTCTGGATCTTTGCCAATAGCTTGGGCCATTTCTTCAATAGAGGTGAATTTTTTAGCTTCCTCCCACATTTTAGGTGGATTGATTCCCGGTGTATTATCTTTGTCCCAATTATTTTTAAATTCATCGGCTTTTGTTTGGTCAAAAATAATATATGGTGAAACGTGGGCAAATGGTATCCTCCATGTACCATGGATATTAACGTGACCATGGCGGTTGATCATATCTTCTCCAATATAACGAGTACCATTGTCACCAACTAAGATAACACTACCCGTTTGAGCGGTAGGAAAGACAACTGATGTTGTACCTTTTCCACGAGTATGTTTAGGTGCTTTTAAGGACAGGCCGTGCATGATCCCTAGGGATTCATAGCTGCGCATATTCCATAAGTCAGCACCGACTTCCATTTCCATTTTAACGCCGTCACCATTGTTATATAAGGTGCCGATCGGTTGCAAGTATGGTTCTTGCAAATAATCTTGCATCATTGCTTCATTATTTTCAAATCCACCAGTAGCAACAACAACACCGTTTTTAGCTTTAATATTCCGTAAAACATTTTCCCGCTCTATCTGGGCACCAACGATCGCATTTGAATTTTTGTCTTGAATCAAATGACGGCCGGGAGATGAGAACCAAACATCGATTTTATCATTGCGATCAGTGACAGCTTTACGCAAGTCTTTCCATAAGGCTGCGTCTTCAAATCCTTCATGGACAGTAGTTAGATCATAAGCATCACTACCAGGAAATTCATCAAATTCCTCGATAAATGAACGAACGATGTCACTACCAAAATAGTTTTCACGGAAACTAAATGGTTTTTCGTTAAAATATTTAGCGACATAATCTTTCATATGATAAAGCCCATCAGTAAAAGTAGTCATGACAGCATCATCAATTGAAAATGGTTCTGCCATTGCTTTGTGATAAGCTTTCAATTTTTCTGGATCATTGCCAGAGGCTAAAAATTGGTCAGAAAGCCGAGTGTTACCACCTTCTTTGCCTTCGGGTGCTGAATCAACTAGTAAGACTTTTGCACCGTTATCAGCTGCGAAACGGGCTGCAGAGGCACCACCAGCACCGAATCCTAAAACTATGACATCATAGACTGCGTCCCAACGAATATTGCGATTTGTGACGACCATGTATGTTTCCTCCTTGTGAAAAATGTATTTTATTACATTGTTAATTATATAACAATTTAAAGAAAAGTAACAGTTCATTTTTGAAATCGCTTTAAAAACGTTTAAATATAAAAAATTACTAACTGTTACTTTACTTGACAGCTAGTAATTTTTTATTATTCATTTTTAGAACGTTGGATCTCGTCTAAAGAAACGTTCATTGAGAGTGGTGCTTCAAAAGGTACGATACATAACATGTATAAAATGTAAATTAATTCGTCGGTTGATAACGGGTTATCGTCATTTAACCAACTTTCAAATGTGTTATAGATACCAGTTGTTAAAAAGTCACTTAGATTTTGAGCGATCTTAGTGATATCCCATTGTTTTGGTAATTGTCTGCGCTTTAGTTGCTTTAAAATCACGCCTTGTGTGTCGTTAAAAACTAGCTTTTTAAAGCCTTTTGAGACGTCCGTGATTTGGCTTAACGTTTGCAAAATTGTTTTATTATTTTGCATGAATTTAACTAAACGTGCATTGAATTTTAAGCTAGGTTGCTCGGTTTCTTCTTTAAGTGGTACTAATAAAAAATGTAATTCTTGAAATTTTTCATCAACTAAAACATCAGCTAGTTGGCTCAATCCTTTATAATGAGCATAAAAAGTTTTTCTTGTGATATTGGCTTGTGCGGCTAGACTGGTAACAGTTATTTTACTTGGTCCTGTTGTGTTGAGTTGATGCAAAAAAGCGTCTTTGATAGCTTGTTTACTTTTTTCTATCCTACGGTCTTCAACCATTTTTATCCCTCCTAAATAAAAACAGAGCGGAGTGAATCGGTAGAAAGTGAGCACTAATGGACTTAGGCATTATGACAAGCGCTTTTTCTTGCCGTGATGCCCGAGTTGATTAGGCGGAACTTTCTGGTTCATGCAGCTCGACTAAAAAAAAGAGCGGAGACAAGCTGGGAGAACTCGAGCACTAATGGGCTTGGGCATTATGACAAGTGATTTGTGCTTGTCGTGATGTTTAAGCTAATTAGGCGGAAAGTTCTAGCTTGCCGCAACTCGACTATTAAAACAGAGCAGAGAAATTCGGTAGACAACAAGCATTATCGGGCTCGGAACTTATAGTGTGTTCTATGCACTGTGAGGTCCGAGTTGGATAAGCGGAGTTGTCTGAATTTTGGAGCTCGACTAAACAACAAAAGTATAACTGTATATTATTATACAATATTTGTATATCTGTGGGAATAAAGAAAATAGCATAAAATAAAAAGTGCGATGATTTCTGAAAGATTAATATTTTTCTATGGTAATTTCAGAAATAAGTGATACAATATCAATTATTATAAAAGCGAACTATTATACATAGTTAACTTTATATAGTTCGTAATACAGGAGGAATACATCGTGGATAAGTTTTTCCATTTAAAAAAATCTGGTACCACTGCAGGTACTGAAATTGGCGCTGGTTTAACAACCTTTTTTGCCTTATCTTATGCTCTTTTTGTTGTCCCCGGCGTTTTAAATGAAGCAGGCATTCCTGGACAAGCCGCCTTTTTGGCAACGATCATTGCCTCAGTAGTCGGAACTTTAATTATGGGCCTCTTTGCTAATGTGCCATATGCTTTAGCTCCTGGTATCGGTTTGAATGCTTTTTTTACATATACTGTTGTCATGAGTTTAGGTTTTCGTTGGCAAGAAGCCTTAGCTTTAGTTTTCTTTTGTGGCGTGATCAATATTATAATCACTGTTACTAAGATCCGTAAGATGTTGATCTCTGCGATACCAATTAATTTACAAGTTGCTATTAGTGGTGGTATTGGTTGTTTCATTGCTTATATTGGGATCAAAAATGCTGGATTTATAAAATTTACGACTAATGCCAAGGATATTTTGAGCGTCAATAACAAATCATTTTCTGGTGCACAAGAACATTTTTCCAATGGTATTTCTAGCTTTGTTTCTGGTGGTGGTATTGTACCTGCGTTAAGTAACTTTGATAATCCAGAAGTTAATCTTGCAGTTATTGGAATCTTGGTCACTGTTATCTTATTGGTTAGAAAAGTTCCAGCAGCCTTGTTAGTAGGGATCATCATTACTACTATTATTGGTATCCCAATGGGTGTGACTGACTTACATATTTCGAGTCAATACTCATTTAGTGCTTCTGTTTCACAACTTGGTGATACATTTTTAGCAGCCTTCGGAGATAAGGGAATGGGGAGTTTGTTTACGGACCCACATCGTATTCCACTTGTTTTAGTGACGATCTTATCTTTTAGTTTGTCAGATACTTTTGATTCGTTAGGTACTTTTATTGGGACTGGTCGTCAAACGGGTATTTTTGCTGGTAAAGAAGAAATGAAATTAGAACAGGAGCCTGGTTTTAAGTCGAAGTTGGATAAGGCCTTGTTTGCTGATTCGATCGCAACTGGTGTCGGTTCACTTTTTGGTACTTCAAATGTGACAGCTTACGTAGAAAGTTCGGCTGGGATCGGTGCTGGTGGTAGAACTGGTTTGACAAGTGTGACTGTGGCGATCATGTTTGCTTTGAGCGCTTTTCTTTCACCATTCTTGTCAATTATTCCATCTGTGGCAGTTGCACCATCGTTGATCATGGTTGGTGTCATGATGATGAGTAATTTCAATGACATTCCGTGGAAGGATCTGGAAGAAGCAATTCCAGCTTTCATGGCATCGATCGTGATGGCTTTTACCTACAACATTACTTACGGTATTGCTTTTGGATTTATCTTTTATACATTAGTAAAAACTGTCCTTGGTAAAGGCAAGCAAGTTCACCCATTGATCTGGGTCGTTTCCTTGTTATTTGTCATTAACTTTGCGGTGTTAGCTCTAATTTAAAAATTACAAACTTGAAAATAGTTGAGAGTGAGACAAAAGATGCTTTGAAGCCGGTTTGTAACGATGATTGCGTTATTTTGGGTCGTAGCGAAGCGAAGAACCAGGATAACGCAATCATTGTTACAGTAAGGCTTCAATCTTTTGGAACACGTTTAAGAGCCATCGATTTAACTTATTTAATGGGATAGATCGATGGCCTTTTTATAACCGCACAGCTAGTTTTGTCCCAGCCCCGGCTTTTTTATATTGTAAGTTACAATACTTGTTGAGGGATGTTTTTAAACGAGGAGAGTGGTATTTATGAGTAAAGTACATAACTTAGAACAAGATGGTTCCAACAAAAATTTGCAGGTCGATCAACAGACCTCTCCACAGTATCAGGCTGTGTTACAAAAGCTACGTGATTTTAGGGAAAATCAGGGTTGGAGTAAACATCATAATCTAAAGGATTTAGGGCTATCGCTTGATCTGGAGGCTGCAGAAGTTTTGGAAATTTTTCAGTGGAAAAAAGAAGAGCAGCCACTCACAAAAGAACAACGTATTCATTTGGAAGAAGAGCTAGCTGATGTTTTGACTTATACATTTTTTATGTGTGATCAGCTTAATCTGGATCCAGCGAAACTTGTGGCAGCTAAAACTAAGATCAACAACGAGCGTTCATGGGATAATTAAATGAAGTGTAGAAATGACTGAGACATGCTCAGCTGTGTGATCCTAACAGGGCCGTCGATCTAACCAATTAAATGAGTTCAGATCGACGGCCTTTAAACGTGTTCCACAAGATTGATGCCTCACTGTAACAGTGATTGCGTTATTCTGGTTCTTCGCTTTGCTATGACTCAAAATAAAACAATCATTGTTACAAATCAGCTCCAAAGCTTCTTTTGTCTCACTCTTTTGTTTTTAGTGAAATATTCTAGACAAATCAACAGTTTTGCTGTGTCAATTAATGATATATTTATTGAAGAGTCGTGCACGCTTTATTTTGCAAATGTGAAATTAGGGTTATCATAAATAGGAAGGGGGACGGCCAAGTATGACAGAAGAAGAAATGAATCTATCCAATCAACTGTGTTTCTCAATTTACAACGCTAATCGTTTATTTGCTAAGTTTTACCAGCAAATTTTGAGTGAGTATCAGTTGACTTACCCGCAGTATTTAGTCATGTTAGCTTTGTGGGAAGAAGATCCACGTAACTTGCATGAACTAGGGCAAGCTTTGCACTTGGCTAGTAATACACTAACACCTTTGTTACGACGACTTGAAGATGCGGGCTGGCTGACACGTGCTCGTCCCACGGAAGATAAAAGACAGTTAGTTGTTAGTTTGACAGACAAAGGCCAAAAACTAAAGCCAGAGATCAAGCAAAAATTAGCACACTGTATTTCGGATGCAGGTGGCTTTAGTCGTGAATCTTATCAGAAGTTATTAGCTGATAATCATCAATTGATTGAAAGTTTATTGAAGTTAGTTTGAGTGAGATAAAAGATCATGTAGAGTCATGGTCTTTTTTTTGGCTTGAAAAAAGCGAGGATAAATCTACTGATAAATAGCAAACAGTACCAATCTTTTTCACTCGTAATGTGCCCATTAAACGATCGTTATTTTGCTGATCATACTTCATTGACGAAGTTGTACCAATAAGTTATAATTCCTTTAGAAAGCGTTTTACTATGACTTTGATCAGGAAAGAGGAGTGTAAAATATGGTTGTAAATTCATTTCCAAAAGGTTTCTTGTGGGGTGGCGCTGTTGCTGCTCACCAACTTGAAGGTGGTTGGCAAGAAGGCGGCAAGGGTGTTTCAGTTGCCGATGTAATGACGGCTGGAGAACATGGTGTACCACGTCAGATCACTAAGGGTGTAATACCAGGTAAAAATTATCCTAACCATGATGCTATTGATTTTTATGGTCATTATAAAGAAGACATTGCCTTATTTGCAGAGATGGGCTTTAAGTGTTTTAGGACTTCGATCGCTTGGACGCGGATTTTTCCAAATGGTGATGAAACAAAACCAAATGAAGATGGCTTGAAATTTTACGATGACCTGTTCGCTGAATGTCATAAATATGGGATCGAGCCTGTCGTGACACTTGCTCATTTTGAGATGCCATGGCACTTAGTAGAAAAATATAACGGCTTTGGCAGTCGCGAAACTATTGATTTCTTTGTGCGTTTTGCAACTACTTGTTTTGAGCGTTATAAGGATTCTGTTAAATATTGGATGACCTTTAATGAAATTGACAATCAGGCTTCATTTAACAACGATTTTGCTATGGCAACTAATTCAGGTTTGCTATTAGATGAAAATAGCGATAATGAAGCTGAGATGTACCAGGCTGCACATTATGAACTCGTGGCAAGCGCTCTGGCTGTAAAAGAAGGAAAAAAGATCAACCCTAACTTTATGATCGGGGCTATGATCAACTATACACCAGCCTATCCGGCTTCCTCTGATCCAGCTGATATTTTACTGGCACAACGGGTCAACCAGCGTCGTTTCTGGTTCTCTGATGTACAAGCCTGGGGTGAGTATCCTAAGGGTGTGGAGGCTTATTTGAACCAGAAAGGCTTCCGTCCAGACATTACAACTGAAGATAAGATCGTCTTGAAAGAAGGCACAGTCGATTATATTGGCTTTAGTTATTACCAATCAATGACTGTCAGTGCTAAAAATGGTGACACAGATCATTTGTCAACTCCGGATAAAATGATAGTTGAAAATTCATACTTAGAAACAAGTGATTGGGGTTGGTCGATCGATCCGATCGGTTTGCGTTATGGGCTAAATAATCTAACTGACCGTTATCATTTGCCACTTTTTATAGTAGAAAATGGTTTAGGTGCAGTTGACCAAGTCGAAGCGGACGGCAGTATCCATGATCCATACCGGGTTGATTATTTACGTAAACATTTAGAAGAAGTTAAAAAAGCAGTTACACTCGATGGTGTTGATCTAATGGGTTACACACCTTGGGGTTGTATTGACTTAGTTTCGGCAAGCACCGGACAAATGTCTAAACGTTATGGTTTTATCTACGTTGATAAAGATGATGAAGGACAAGGGACTTTAGCACGTTCAAGAAAAGATTCATTTTACTGGTACCAAAAGGTCATTAAGACTAACGGGGCTGATTTAAAATAGTAGATATGAGCTCACATATAATTGCTTTAAAGTTAATTAGTTAGTTAGATTTTGGTAGTTATTTTAATCGGAAGGTGAGAGAACTTTATGGCAAAAAAAAGTAAGAAAGAAATCGAAGAAATTAGGCAAAGACAGCATGTAGAAATGATGTCATTTAGTCGTTTCATATTTTTTAGATATGTAGCTACCTTCTTCTTTTTTGTTAATCTTTATTGGTCAATTGTGTTAGTTCAAGCACATGAAAAAATGTGGGCTTTACCATTATTTTTAATAATAGTAATTTTTCCAACAATGGGTGAGCAATTTAAAAAATTGCATGATTTATCCAATAGGTTATTGCAAACGAAGATATACTTTTCGATTCAAATGATAACTAATATAGTTTTGATATTTGTTTGTTTAACTCCATTGTATTTTAATTTCTATCCTTTTATGCATGCCGATGAGAGAGAAATTGTTATTGGTATTTTGTTAGTGGGGATTTTGCTTTGTTTTTATGCAGAACGCAAGGCTTACAAAATAGAAAATAATCAAGATAAGTATTATAAGCATCTTAAACGAGCAAAAGAGGCGGCAGACAAAAATATAAAAAAGCTGAATGTGTAACTAATAAAATTTAAATCCTTTAGACTATCTATAGTTTAGACTTTTGTGTTTTGGTCATGACTTTATATTATAGTCAGTGCTTTTGTTGGTAATATAAAAACAGATTATTACAAAAAATATTTAAAGGCATTTGTAAAATTAGTACCAATGTATTATAATTTATTTGTTTTAAGAAAGCGCTTCAACAAAAGAGGTGAACAATGGTAGTATCAGTAATTTATAGTTTCATTTCTAATGGTAATATTACAGGATCAAGGGATTAGGTTTTTAGGGAGGAGACCATTATGACGGATGGCGGAAGCTTTAAAGATAAAATGATGAATGCTAGTGGAAAGTTTGCTGGATCACGTTTTGTTCGAGCAATTATGGATGCTGGTTATAGTGTTATTTCGTTTTCAATTATTGGTGCCATTTTTTTAATTTTAACAATTTTGCCACAGGCTTTTCCGATTCATGGTTTTGAAGTATGGTATGCAGCAACAATAGGAAGATTTACTAATATATTTCAAGTTGTGTATAACGCTACGATGGGGATTTTAGCATTAGTATTTGCTGGGACGTTTACTTATAGTTATACTAGAATATATCAACAAGAAGAAAAGCTCGATTTAAACCCTTTGAACGGTTTATTGATGTTTTTAATGGCTATGTTTATTACTGTACCAGAACTAGTTTGGAAAGGTAGCTCTATTCAACTTGTACAATCCTTGAATAAGGATAATATAATTGGTGGGGGATATGCGGTTTCTTCCGGAGGACTAACTAGAATTGGTGCTGTGGGTATTTTCACAGGTCTAGTTGTAGGTTGGTTAACAGTCCAGATTTATCGTTTTACTATCAAACATAATTGGCGTATTAAGATGCCTGCATCCGTGCCAGCAGGTGTTGCTAATTCTTTTAGTTCATTGATCCCAGGTTTATGTGTTGCTGTAGCAATTGGTGGCATTAATTTAATATTGGTTTTGTTTGGCACAGATATTTTCAAGCTTTTATATATACCATTTTCTTTTATCAGTGATATTGCTGATACATGGTGGGGATTTTTAATTATTATCTTCTTAGTCCATTTCTTATGGTGGTTTGGTATTCATGGTGCTACGATCATGAGTTCCTTCTATCAACCGATAGTTTTAGCGAATATGGCTGCTAACGCTCAAGGAGCATCAAATCATTTCTTTGCGGGAGATCCAATGAATGCGTTTGTAACTATTGGTGGTTCAGGTGCTACTTTAGGTATGGCTATTTGGTTAGCAACACGTGCTAGATCAGTCCAATTAAGTGAAATTGGTAAAGTGGAGCTCGTACCGGCGTTATTTAATATTAATGAACCTATTTTATTTGGTCTGCCAATTGTTTATAATATTAATTTATTTATTCCGTTTGTCTTGGCACCGTTAGCTTCTGGTTTAACTGGTTATATTGCTGTTGCTACGAAATTGGTCCCTAAGATCATTACTATGCAACCATGGCCAACCCCAGTCGGCATAGGTGGTTTTATTGCAACAGCAAGTTGGCAAGGAGCGGTATTGGCATTTGTTTGTGCTTTAGTAGCTTTCATAGTTTGGTATCCATTTATTAGAAACTACGATAGAAAATTATTGAAACAAGAAGCAATAAAAGCGGAAAAATAGAGAATTAGAGATAAAACCCTTGATAAATAAAAATTTTGCCATTGCAAAATGCCCCATAATTAAGATTTTAATCTTACAATTAAGGGGTATTTTGTTTATTTATAGAAAATGATCAGTTGCTGAAGTCTATTTTAAAGATATTTAAGTGCTACATGTGGATTACTATATTCTATTTATTATAAACGCTACGATCCACACGATGATCACGGCACCGATGATCGACGGGATCACGGCCATACCGGCAACTTGTGGTCCAAAATCACCTAAAAGTGCTTGCCCGAGAGAAGAACCAACTAAACCTGCAATGATATTAGCGGCGCAACCCATTGACTTTCCCTGGTTTGTGATGGCTCCGGCAATAGCCCCGATAATTGCACCAACAATTAAAACCCAGATCCAAGACATACTCATTTCTCCTTTCGTATCTGACAATATACTACTTAACTAAGTATACTGATTTTCAACTTGATTACAAAATAGATGTCTAATTTGGCAGATTATTTTATATTTAGAGCTAATTTTCCGTAAATCCAAAAAATTAAATGCAGATGTTTAAGATGTGTTTGTAAAGTTGATTGGTTGAAATAGTGAAACGGTTACGTGTATTATAATAATAGCTATTGTGTTTTTTTCACTAACAAATACCAAGCAAATTTTATAAGCAAAAACAAAGGGTACGATAACCTATAATGACTAATTTTAACTGATAAAATTTGACTTAGTGGGTATTTGTCTGAAATAATAGTTTGGTATCATTTATAAAAGGGAGGAGTAAGAAAGAATGACAGAAAAAGTTAAAGTTTCAAATTTAACTAAAATATTCGGTAAACAAATCCCCCAAGCAAAAAAATTGTTGAGCGAAGGAAAAGATAAAAAAGAGATCCTTGCTCAAACTGGTTGTACAGTTGGGGTAAACCAAGCGAATTTTACTGTTAATGAGGGCGAATTATTCGTAATCATGGGACTTTCTGGTAGTGGTAAGTCAACTATCATCCGAATGGTCAATCGGTTGATCAATTCAACAGATGGTGAAGTTGAAATCGATGACCAGAAAGTTATGCAGTTGTCGAATGAAGAATTACGTAAGTTACGTCAAGATAAAATTGGGATGGTTTTCCAGAACTTTGCCTTGTTCCCACATTTAACGGTTTTACAAAATACAGAATACGGTTTGACTCTCAAAAAAGTTGACCAGAAAACACAAGAAAAAAAGGCTAAAGATGCATTGGAATTAGTTGGCTTGAACGGCTATGACCAACAATATCCAGACCAATTATCTGGTGGTATGCAGCAACGTGTTGGTTTAGCACGTGCGCTTGCTAATGATGCCGAGATCTTACTGATGGACGAAGCCTTTTCTGCTTTGGATCCGTTATATCGTAAGGAAATGCAGGACCTTTTGTTACAGATCCAAGAAAAGATGCATAAAACGGTCATCTTTATCGGCCATGATTTGAATGAAGCCTTGAAATTGGGTGACCGGATCATGATCATGCGTGACGGTAACATCGAACAGATCGGTGCCCCTGAAGACATCTTGACTCACCCAGCTAATGATTACGTTGAACGCTTTATCGAAGGCGTTGACCGGACGCAAGTCCTAACTGCAAGCAGTGTGATGGCTAAGGCACATGTAGTTAATATTTCTAAAGCTGGTCCACGGGTTGCCTTGCGTCGGA
>NZ_APCP01000071.1 GCF_000349725.1 Ligilactobacillus pobuzihii E100301 = KCTC 13174 | reverse complement strand
GCTAAGATCACAATGATAAACAACCATTCAGGCAAGAGATCAAAGACCCATTGAACTGCGTCAATGATCGCCTGGAAGAATGCGGTAATACCATTGAAAAAGCCTGTAAAATTACTTAACCAGTCAACACCTTTGTTGACCCAGTCAGCTAATGGTAATGCTCCAATTCCGTTCATTAAGCGGTCACCTCTTCCCCAGAAATAGCAGCCAAGACTGTACCACGTAAAATAATACCTAACAGATGATCATCGTCATCCACAACAATATACGGAATTGGCGTTTTCGAAATATCATTGATCAGATCATTGATCGGTGTATCAGCATGTGTTTTAGGCACATCGGTCTTCAAGACAGAATGCAAGTCTTTACTGCCTTTTTTGATCAATTCAGAAACATCGTCTGCATCAGCAAAGCCGACAAATTTATTTTCATTATCGACCACATAGATCGAAGAAATATCATTTTCACGCATCCGACGCAAGGCAACCCGTGGACCAGCTTTAGAAATATTAACTACATGTGCCTTAGCCATCACACTGCTTGCAGTTAGGACTTGCGTCCGGTC
>NZ_APCP01000070.1 GCF_000349725.1 Ligilactobacillus pobuzihii E100301 = KCTC 13174 | reverse complement strand
TTTAATTGACGGTTGTCCTTGTCCCTTTGTTTTAGGTGATGTAGGTTATGTTGGTCAAAGTCTAAAAGAAGAATTCGCTCAGTTAGGGTATGATCTCTGGACTCCATATCGTTCCAATATGAAAGGTGCTAAACAACATAACAGTCGTGCTTTAAAGAAATTGCGTCGCACTATTGAATCACGCTTTTCAATTTTGGTAGACAATTATGGTATTGAACGCAACTTAACTCGCTCGTTTACAGGTTTTTGGCTAAAAATTGAATTAACAGTTTTTGTTTACAATCTAGGTTTTTTTAGTTTTGATGAAGATGAAATTATTACGAACTAGCACCACGCGT
>NZ_KB714698.1:88242-129464 GCF_000349725.1 Ligilactobacillus pobuzihii E100301 = KCTC 13174 | reverse complement strand
TGCCTTTCTATTTAGTTTAGACACTTATAGTTTAGGCCTTTATGGCTTTTTTGTTTAATTTTGACTTGTGTTGCACTTGGATTGTAAATCAGGCGTTTTTTTAGAATTTTTGTGATCATGCTAGTAATTTTTACAAATGTTTGGCATAATAGTTAAGGACTGAGAAATATGGGGAGGGATTTATGTGGACACGATCTTAATTGCAACTGCTAATTCTGGCAAAGCTGCTGAATATCGACAGATTTTTGAAGAAAAAGGTGTGCTAGTTAAAACGTTAGCTGACCTGGATGAAAACTATGTGATCGATGAAAATGGGCAAACTTTTGAAGAAAATGCCTTAATTAAAGCTAATACTTTAATGGATGCACTAAATATTCCCGTATTAGCTGATGATTCAGGATTAATAGTTGATTTTTTACACGGAGCCCCAGGAATCCATTCTGCTCGTTACGCTGGTGATCATGATGATGAAGCTAATAAGAAAAAACTGCTAACAAAATTGCAAGGCGTAAATATCAAGGATCGCACGGCACGTTTTCACTGTTCGATCGTTGTGGTACGGCCAGGTGTTTTACCATTGACTGTGATGGGTGAGGTCAAAGGGCGGATTTTGTGTAAAGAACAGGGCTCAGATGGATTTGGGTACGATCCGTTGTTTTATTATCCACCATTAAAGAAATCATTTGCTGAATTAACGATGACAGAAAAAAATACCATAAGTCACCGAGGTCGTGCAGTTGAAAAATTACAAGAGGTATTTGATGCTTGGTGGCAAGGTTAAAACCAAATACTGTTTATTCTTTATTTTATAAAAAAGTACTTTTCATAAAAATTTTTTTAAATTGGTTTGACAATCGCTTGTTTTATTGTATAATTAAAAGAGTAATTTTGCCCGTTGGTCAAATTGGTTAAGACGTCGCCCTCTCAAGGCGGAGTTACGGGTTCGATCCCCGTACGGGTGATAGTGGCAAGGTACGAGTTAAGAGAATGCTTGTGAATCAACTTTACAGGCATTCTTTCTTTTTATCATCATTTCCACAAAGAGTGATTATTTTCATTTATGTGAGTTATAATAATTAGTGATAATACGAATTGCCAGGAAACTATCAACAAGGAGGGTACAGACTTGCTCAAAAAAACAAAACATTTCTTGCGTGCAAACAAGATCCCATATACAAAAGAGCACGTTAATCCATTGATGGTGCCTGAAAGGGTCTATGTGATGAACTTTGGCCAGGATGCTGACGGCAACTATTTGAATCGCTTTATTGCCGAACATACTTATACATGGACTGGTCGAATTAAAATCAGCAAGATCACTTTAAGGTTGCATGGACAAGTTCATCCGCATATTTTTAAAAATGAACATGAATTGTTACATTATTTGAAAAAACACACGGATGAATTAACCGAAACCTTGGATCAAGGTAAATAGTGTTATTTATTTTTGTATATAATTTTCTTCATTACTGCTATTGTAAAAAATTTAAATATATCTTGACAAAGTTTTCAAATTATAGTACACTAATGAAGTTGAGTTATTGGGCATTCGCCAAACTGGTAAGGCAGTGGACTCTGAATCCATAATTTACAGGTTCGAGACCTGTATGCCCAATATTTAGTTTTTAATGGTTGTCAATCGCGTTTAAGACGTTGATAAGACGACCTTTTTTATTTGGTTGTTTTTATTTCTTTTTGTCTATTTTTAGTTTTGGTTACCATGAAGATTAGAAATAGTGCTAAATATAGCACATATTCCCAGTTTATCTTTTTTCAATTGGATCTTAATCAAAAAACTCCCAGTTTACGAAAAAATGTATCTGATTGAATTATATCGATGTTGACTATCTGTCAATGTGGTATACTTGTATACATTAGATTTGAATGAGTTTTGAACGGTTAATAAAATCGGTTAGTAAAGATAGAGCTCTTATTTCGAGCTTGCTCGAGGAGGATGTCCAGTGTCAGATTTAAAGGTTAACGTTAAAGATTTAAATAAAAATTATGGCGACAACCATGTTTTAAAGGGGATCAATTTTTCAGTTGAAAATGGTGAAGTTGTTGTTGTGATTGGTCCTTCTGGTTCCGGTAAAAGTACTTTATTACGCTGTTTAAATAAATTGGAAGACCCTACCTCAGGGTCGATCGAGATAGATGGTGTTGATATCAGCCAACCTAAAGTCGATATCGACAAAGCACGTGAAAATATTGGAATGGTGTTTCAACATTTTAATTTATTTAACAATTTGACAGTCGGAGAAAATATAACTTTAGCACCTGTTCAATTGGGGAAAGAGACGACTGAAAAAGCACAGGGACAAGCTAAAAAGCTGCTTGAGACTGTAGGTTTGACTGATAAGTATTCTGCCATGCCTGCTTCGTTATCCGGCGGTCAAAAGCAACGAGTCGCGATCGCACGTGCTTTAGCTATGAATCCGGATATTATGTTGTTTGATGAACCGACATCAGCGCTTGATCCGGAAATGGTCGGAGATGTTTTAGCGGTTATGAAAACTTTAGCTAAGGAAGGTATGACAATGGTTGTGGTCACCCATGAAATGGGTTTTGCTAAAGAAGTTGCTGATCAAGTCGTTTTCATGGATGATGGCAAAGTCACGGAGAAAGGAACACCGCAACAAATCTTTGAAAACCCAACAAATGAAAGGACCAAGGCCTTTTTAGAAAAAGTGATCGATGTTTAAATTGTTATTTGATTAAGTAAAAGGTTTTTAAATAAACAAGCAAAGTCTTATATTACGATATAGATATAGTTTAAAAGTGAGGGATATTTAATGCTGAGAGTAATTTTAGTTATGCATGATGTGCAACATAACGATTATTATCGGATGAACAAGACATACTTTGAAAGCATGCCAGTTGCCGGGCAATATATCTATAATACTGATGCAAATGCATATTTGGTAGAAGAAGTTGTTTCGTTTGCAGGTTACGTTTCAAGCAAAGGAGCAGTTGCTGTGGTAGTTGTAACCCCAGCGGATGAAGATAAACCAGTTAGCAAAATTTATGGGTTAGATATTGAAGAAGACTTGGATGATTAAGTAATAATTAGGATAAGAGGAAAAATGGGAATAGTACATTTTTATTTAGTACGCCATGGTCAAACTAAAGTTAATAGACTGGCTCGTTTGCAGGGGGCAACTGATTCAGCTTTGACTGTACGCGGGATCATGGATGCTAGAAAATTGGGACGTCGTATGGCAGATATAAATTTTAGTGCAGTTTTTGCTAGTAATTTAAAACGCACGCAGGAAACAGCGGACAATATCATTCAAATGAACAATTTTCCTGACCCGCCAAGATTGTTTCTTAGCGATCTTAAAGAATTTGATTTTGGACAGTATGAAGAGGCACGTAAACGGACTTTGATTCCGAATGCAATGCGTGCTTTAGGTCCATTCCAAATTATTCGGACTGCTTTTGGGAAAAAACATGCGAATGGTTTGGTCGACTTATTTAATCGAATGGCTAATAATATTCCATTGGAATCAAGTGAAGACCTTAGTGAGCGGATGAAACACACTTTAGAATCAATTGGCCGCGTTTATGATAAAGGAGAGCATGATATTTTGATCATTACCCATGGGTTGATCTTGTCGTCCTTTATCGAAAGCTTAGATGGTAAAGTTCCATTAACTCTAGTTAAAAATACTAATGTGGTGCGGATCGACTATTTTGATGGAAAATTTGTGATTCGAAGTAAGAATTTTTCTGGTAAAAAGAAGTGATTTTTTGAATCCTATGACAACTCGTTTGCTACATGATCTGGCTGATAAGCATATTGTTCCTGGTGTTTCATATGCGATGCTTCATCGAGGACAATTGCAAGCAGAAGTTTTTGGTGAGAAACAAACATTTCCAATGCATCAAAAATTAACAGCAGGCTTGCTTTACGATGTAGCGTCACTGACTAAGATAGTTTGTACAACACCGATGATCTTAAAGTTAGTAGAAGAACAAAAGTTAGCACTTGATCAACCGATCACAGAATTATTGCCGCGGTTTAACGATCCACGTGTAACTGTTAGACATTTATTGACCCATACTTCAGCCATAACAGGATATATTGAAAATCGTGACCAGTTGAATGCTGGCGAATTGTTATCAGCGATTTATGAACAGATGTACGTTGGTGATTGGATCGGACAAAAGGTGATCTATACTGATATTGGAATGATCTTATTAGGTCAGATCATTGAGAAAATATATCATTTGCCCGTTCAGACCGTTTTTGAAAATGAAATTTTGCAACCATTACAACTAAATGAAAGTGGTTTTGTACCAGATGGAAAATATTGCGTGCCGACTACAGTGGATTCGATCAGAGGATTGATCCAAGGTAAAGTGCATGATCCTAAGGCGTTTGTTTTGGGGAAACACTGTGCTTCAGCCGGTTTGTTTATGACTTTAAATGATTTGATCAAATATGCGCAATGGATGTTAGGACAATTTGGTAAAATGCCGATTTTATCGACTACGATGGTCGAATCGTTGTTTGCTGATCATACACCTTCTAGAACAGGGCATCGTTCGTTAGGTTTTGATTTGCGCGATGCACCTGATGGTCGATTATGTTTGTATCATACTGGTTATACAGGAACTTTTATTTTGTTAGACAGGCAAAAACAAGATGCATTGATCGTTTTGACTAATCGAGTTCATCCCCGCCAGCAAAATGCTGAATATTTACGTGCAAGAGAGCAGATAGTTCAGTCTTATCTTATAGAAAAATAATACAGGAGCAGCTAGGGTCAAAAGGGACTAGCTGTTTTTATTTATAGTGGAATTTAAGTTTATAAGGGTAGTAATTTTAAATAAAGTTGTCAAAACTTTCACAAACGGTTAAAATATAGATGACATAAAAAAGGAGCGGATCAATTTGACTGAACCATTGTTTTTACAACCGTATTTCCGAGAAAAAATTTGGGGTGGCTCGCGATTAGCCAGTGAATATGGTTATGACATTCCGAGTGACCATACTGGAGAATGTTGGGCCATTTCTGGACATTCTCATGGTCCTGCTACAGTTATTAATGGGCCATACCAGGGTAAAACAGTAACTGAATTATGGGATGAACACCGCGAGTTATTTGGCAATGCTCAAGGTGATGTTTTTCCATTATTGACTAAAATCTTAGATGCTCGGGATGATCTTTCCGTTCAGGTTCATCCAGACGATGCATATGCCAAAGAACATGAAGGAGAATTAGGAAAAACTGAGTGTTGGTATGTATTAGCTGCGAAACCTGGTGCAGAAATGATTTATGGACATCATGCACAGACCAAAAAAGAACTGTCTCAGATGATCGAAAATCAGCAGTGGGACGAATTGTTTAGACATGTTCCTGTCAAACCAGGTGATTTCTTATATGTTCCTAGTGGAACGATCCATGCAATTGGTAAAGGCATTATGGTATTAGAAACGCAACAAAGTAGTGATACAACATACCGTTTGTATGATTTTGATCGTGTTGATCAAAAAACAGGTCAGAAACGTGAATTGCACCTTAAGCAATCGATCGATTGTACTAATGTCCCATTTGAAGACCCAAAGCTAAATCGTCAAGATTATCAGGTTGGCGATGCAAATGTCACGCGATTTGTTGCTACAAATTTTTTTGCCGTATATAAGTGGCAATTGTCTGGTGGTATAGCCCAATTTTCTAGAGAAAAAGCTCCCTATACATTGGTTTCAGTACTTGACGGTCAAGGAAAATTAACTGTTGATGGTCAAGAATATTCAATTAAAAAGGGAGTTCATTTTATTTTGCCATATCAGATCAAGAATTGGCAATTAGATGGTGATTTGACCATTATTGTATCTGAACCAGGACAAGAGGCCTAAAGTAAAAAATAAAAGAAATTAAAAAGCGATTCCATGAGTATTCAAGAAATTGGGTAAGTACTGGGATCGTTTTTGTAATACATGATAAGAGAAGACTAGGATAGATGAGATTTTCAGTACAACCAGATGTTCCTTTGCGAGACTTACGTTTAGTTGTCCCAATTAAAAACGGAGACCAGCAATTAGCTGATCTCCGTTTTTAGATTAATAAGTTGGTTTAATTTCTAGAGATTTTTGTTGTGATAAGTTTGCTTTTGGATACTTTCGCTCTAAGGCAATCAGTAACATTTTTTTTGCTAATTCACCATTTCTGGCTAAGATCGGCCCATGAAAGTATGAACAGAAAACGTTGTTGTAAATTGCACCTTCGCCACCGTCTTCGCCATTATTACCGTGCCCGTTAATGACGGTTCCAAGTGCTTTTTCATTTTCACCAAGATAAGTGACTCCGTTATGATTTTCAAAACCATGATAAGTGTCACCAGACTGCTCATTTTTGATGGTAATATCTCCAATGAAACGATTGTTATCTTGGCTATCAGTATAGTGCGGTAAAGCCGAAATGCCAGAAATTTTTTGACCGTCGGCACCAATATAATATTTACCCAGTAATTGATATCCCCCACAAATTGCTAAGCCGGGGCCGCCATCTTCGATAAAATCAGATAGTTCTTGTTTTTTATTTTGGATGTCTTTAGAAACGATCATTTGTTCATAGTCTTGTCCACCACCGAAAAAGAACATGTCATATTCATTGGCTTTAAAAGGAGTATTTAACGAAATGACGTCGACTTCAAGTTGTACGTCCATTTGCTTTGCATAGTAGTTCAACGTTAAAATGTTACCGATATCGCCATACGTATTTAAGAGATCACCATAAAGGTGGGCAAGCTTTAATGAATATTTCATTAATCCATTCCTCCTTCAATATAACCTTGCTGTGCTAACATTTTCCGCAATTGCAAAACAGCCGTATAAGTAGCTAAGACGTAGACGTGTTTTGTCGGCATGCCCTTAATTTTTTCTAGTACTTTTTCTAAATCTTTTTTTTGTTCAAAATTTTCTTCTGGTACACCGGCTACACGTAGCCTAAAAGTAATGTCTCTGTACCTTTCGCCCCCAGTTAAGATCGCTGGTATTTTGTCAAAGGGCAAATCTTCGAAACGCCCATCCCAGATCCAACTTGTATCGATACCATCGGCGTAGTTGGCATTTAATAAAATTGCTAAAGAAAATGGCTCTTGGTCACTCTTGATCATTTGTAAGACTTGGTCTAAACCGACTGGATTTTTTACTAAGATCAAAGTGACTTCTTTGCCATCAACGTTGATCACTTCTTGGCGTCCAAAGACTTTACTATCTGGATCACTGAGTGCATTAACAGCAGTTTCTGGCTCCACATTTAAGAAAGAGCCAATAGTGTAGGCAGCCAAGGCATTATAAATATTGTACGTCCCACCAATGTGGATCGTGATCTGATGGCCATCAATTTTAAAAATTGATGACTGTGGTGTTTGTTCAAGTAATTGATCAACTTGATACTGTAATTCTGGACGTTGGAATCCGCAGTTAGGGCAGTAATATTTACCCAAATTACTATAAATCCGATTTTTGAAATGTAAGATCTGTTGACATTTAGGGCACAACAAACCATCTGTATTGGCTGGTGCCATTTGTTCTTCATCAGCTTGTTGATTAAATCCATAATAAATCGTCGTATTAGGCAACTTTTTACTATTAAAGATCGGTGCATCTCCGTTGGCGATCACTGTTGCATTAGGATGCATTTTAATTCCTTTTAAGATCTTATCGTAAGTGGTATAGATCTCACCATAACGATCCATTTGATCACGGAATAGGTTAGTTAAGACAAAGGCAACAGGTTCAATGTATTCGGAAATGATCGGCACATTGGCTTCATCTGTTTCTAAGACTGCGATTTTTTTATTATTTTTACCTTTTTTATTAGTTAAAAAGGCAGTCACGATTCCTTGCTTCATATTTGAACCGCTAGGATTAGTTAAAACAGCACCATATTTAGCTTCCAGAACTTTAACTGTTAATGCAGTCGTTAAAGTTTTCCCATTCGTACCAGTGATAATTACGATCTCATAATTTTTAGCAAGATCTTGCAAAACATCTGGATCGATTGAAAGTGTTATTTTGCCAGGTAAAGAAGTTCCTCCATGCATAAAGTTGTGTAAGAACCAGTAGGATGATTTACCGGCTGCAATTGCTAACGAGCTTTTCAGCGTCATTTATGTTTCCTCCACTTCCAAAATAATGTAGCTTAAACTTAATTTTATAAGTTATCATATGGTATCTTACCATAAATTAGTCGGGTAAATGTGAGCTTTTGCTTTTTTAAGGTGCAAAAAATTTGTACCCCAAAAAATTTGTATATTTTTGTATAGTGCGTAAATTAAAATATTACGTTGATTTTAAAATAGAAAGATGAAATTTATGTGAAAATCATATATACTAAGGAATGAAGTTTTTTTTGGAGATGAAGTAGGGTGGCACAGTTATTTTTTCGCTATGGAGCGATGAACAGCGGCAAATCAATAGAGATTTTGAAAGTCGCACATAATTATGAGGAACAAAACAAAAAAGTACTGATTTGTACTAGCGGGATCGATAACCGTGAAGGTGTTGGTTATATTGCCAGTCGAGTAGGGTTAAAGCGGTCTGCTGTGCCGGTTTTTGATAAGACTGATATTTTTTCGTTAGTTCAAGATGGATATGGGGATATTTCTTGTTTGTTGATCGATGAAGCTCAATTTTTGAAGAAGCACCATATTGTTGAATTAACAAAAATCGTTGATCAATTAAAAATCCCAGTGATGGCTTTCGGCTTGAAAAATGATTTCCAAAATGAGCTATTTGAAGGTTCAAAATATTTGCTATTATACGCAGATAAAATTGAAGAAATGAAAACGATCTGCTGGTTTTGCAATAAAAAAGCTATTATGAATTTAAGGTTCAATAATGGAGCACCAGTTTATTCTGGGGAGCAGATATTGATTGGCGGGAATGAACAATATTATCCGGTCTGTCGGAAACATTATTTTGACCCGCCCAAAGAAAAATAAGGAATGTAAAGGAGTTATTAATGGATAAGTTATTTGAAAGATTACAAGTGCTAGAAGATCGCTACGCTGAATTAGCTGAGCTTCTTTCAGATCCAGAAGTTATCGCTGATACGCCACGTTTTACTGCTTTATCTAAAGAAATGGCAGATTTACGTGAAACAGTTGAAAAATTTCGCCAATTGAAGAAAGTTCAAAAAACGATCGAAGATGATGACGAAATGATGCGTGCTGGCCTTGATGACGAAGAAATGAACGAAATGGTCAAAGACGAGTTATCTGAGGCCAAAGAAGAACGTACAAATCTTGCAGAAGAGATCAGGCTTTTATTATTACCAAAAGATCCTAACGATGGTAAAAATATTATCATGGAAATTAGAGGAGCTGCTGGTGGAGATGAGGCTAGTCTGTTTGCAGCTGATTTGTTTGAAATGTATAGCAAATATGCTGAAAGACAAGGTTGGTCGATTGAAGTTATCGACAAAAACGTCACCGAAGTCGGTGGTTTTAAGGAAATTGCCCTGCTGATCAATGGGAGTAAGGTATATTCCAAATTAAAATATGAAAGTGGAGCACACCGTGTTCAGCGTGTGCCTTCAACTGAATCAGCTGGACGTGTGCATACCTCTACAGCGACAGTGGTCGTTATGCCTGAAGAAGAAGACGTTGAGATCGAAATCGACCCAAAAGATATCCGTGTTGATGTTTATCGTTCATCTGGTGCTGGTGGACAGCACATTAATAAAACTTCTTCTGCGGTTCGGATGACTCACTTGCCAACGGGAATCGTAGTTGCAATGCAAGACCAACGTTCACAGCAACAAAACCGTGAAAAAGCAATGAAAATTTTGAAAGCACGTGTTTATGACTACTATTCTTCCAAAGAGCAAAATGAATATGCCGAAAATAGAAAATCTGCGGTCGGTACAGGTGATCGTTCTGAACGGATTCGGACATATAATTATCCACAAAATCGGGTCACTGATCATCGAATAGGTTTATCATTGAATAAATTAGATCGAATCATGAATGGTGAACTTGACCAAGTGATCGATGCACTAATTTTGTATGACCAAACTAAAGCTTTGGAGAACCTAGAAAATGAATAGTAATAAAACATTTTTTGAAGCTCAGCAATGGGCTTTTTCTTTTATAGAAAAGCAAGGCTTGGAATCTTCGGCGGCCGACATGCTTTTATATGGGGAGATGGGTTTTTCGACAACTGAATTTTTAATGCATCTCAGACAACCGATGCCGCAAAAAAACTGGGAACATTTTCAAAATAATGTCAAATTGTACTGTCAAGGATGGCCCGCACAGTATTTATTGGGGAGCGCGTATTTCTACGGTCTAAAGTTGACAGTGACTCAAGCAACGTTGATCCCTCGTCCTGAAACTGAAGAGTTGGTTGATTGGGTGATATCGGGTAATGAAAATACCAGCAAAAAAGTGGCTGATATTGGAACAGGAACGGGTGCGATCGGTTTAGCTCTCAAAAGTGAATTGTCAACTTGGAATGTGACTTTGACTGATATTTCGAAGGAAGCTTTAAAGGTGGCCCATAGAAATGCAAGTGATTTAAACTTAAATGTTACACTTCGTCAAGGTGATCTTTTAGAACCATTAAATGATGGTCCTTATGATATTATTATCAGCAATCCGCCATATATTAGCCAGGACGAAAAAAAGAATATGGATTGCAGTGTCCTTTTGCATGAGCCACAGAGTGCTTTGTTTGCAGCGGAGAATGGTTTGGCTTTTTATCGTCAGATTGCCGAACAGATCCCACAATATATTCACGCTAATTCAAAATTATATTTGGAAATTGGTTATACGCAGGGAAAATCTGTTGTGGGTTTGTTTAAGCGGGCTTTTCCACAAGCCGAAGTGACACTAAAACGCGATATTACAGCACATGACCGAATGGTACGGGTTATTTTTAAATAGAAAGGATAAATTATTTCATGATGATAACAAAAATATTTTCTCCGGCAGAAACGAGCCAGGCTGCTGAAGAAATCAAGTTAGGCGAGTTAGTCGCTTTTCCAACAGAAACTGTTTATGGCTTGGGGGCAGATGCTACCAATGAACAAGCGGTCAAACGGGTTTATTTAGCTAAAGGTCGCCCTTCTGATAATCCTTTGATAGTTACTGTGTCTTCTCCAGAAATGGCTGCAGATTATATCGCAGATTACGGTGAATATGGGCGCGAATTAATCAGAACATTTTGGCCAGGCCCATTGACGATCGTGTTTAAAATTAAAACTGGTTCTTTGTCCTCAGTTGTTACTGGTGGTTTAACGACTGCTGCTTTTAGAATGCCAGAAAATGAAACGACGCGTAAGATGATCGCTGAGGCTGGAGTTCCGATCGTGGGTCCATCAGCTAATTCATCTGGTAAGCCAAGCCCTACCACAGCTCAACATGTTTTTCATGACATGGAAGGAAAAATTGCAGGTATCCTTGATGATGGTCCAACTAAAGTTGGTGTCGAGTCAACGATTATTGATTTAAGTACTTCCAAACCAGCAGTTTTGCGACCTGGTGGGATCACGCCACAGCAAATTGAAGCGGTAATTGGCTGTTCAGTTGATGCAAGTCAGCACAAAGTTGGAGCAAAAGAAACACCTAAGGCACCGGGTATGAAATATAAACATTATGCTCCAGCCGCTCAAGTTTTGATCGTTGCACCTAACGACTGGCAGCAAGCTTTGGACTGGGCTGGTAAGCAAGATGAAAAGATCGGCGTTATGGCGCTGACGAAAACTTTAAATACTTCTATACCCAAAAATGTTGTTACCTATGATATGGGTGGAGATTTGGCTTCTGCTACCCATCGTTTGTTTGATGGATTAAGGTATTTTGATAATGAACAAAAGGTTAACTGGATCTTAGCTTGTTCTTTTGAAGAAAAAGGACTAGGAGCTGCCTACATGAATCGCTTAAAGAAATCTTCGGGTGATTCATATTTCGAACCACAGGCATAAGTTTGTTATGAATATTGTGTTATTTTGAAATATTCAAGTTTTGGTCTGGTCTTTAGGGTAAAATTCTATTAAAATAAATACAAAGAGTGAAAAAAGGAGTGGTACAGGTAATGGGAAAATTTGAGATTTTGGATCACCCATTGATTCAACATAAATTAACGATCATCCGGAATGAACATTGTGGTACGCGTGAATTTCGTCAGGTGGTCAATGAAATTGCTGAATTAATGGCTTATGAAGTTTCACGTGATATGCCATTGGAAGATGTTGAAGTTCAGACTCCTGTTCAGGTTACGACTGCTAAACAATTAGCTGGTAAAAAAGTAGTTATTGTACCGATCTTACGTGCTGGTTTGGGAATGGTCGATGGTATTTTGGAGTTGATTCCTGCAGCTAAAGTGGGTCATGTAGGAATGTATCGGGACGAAGAAACTTTGCAGCCGCATGAATATTTTGTAAAAATGCCTGAAGACTTGGAAAACCGTGAAATGATCGTGGTTGATCCAATGCTGGCAACTGGTGGTTCTGCTATCATGGCGGTTGATGCTTTGAAGAAGCGCGGTGCCAAGACAATTAAATTTGTGTGCTTAGTTGCTGCTCCAGAAGGTGTCAAAGCTTTGCGTGAAGCACATCCAGATATTGATGTATACTCTGCAGCGTTAGATGATCATTTAAATGAAGATGGGTATATCGTGCCTGGTTTGGGTGACGCTGGTGATCGTTTGTTTGGAACTAAATAACAATTAAATACTTATTTTGTGGTAACGGCCGGGTCAAATGCAATTTTGTTAGTGTATAGATCCGGTTTTATGTTCAAGTAAAATGGTAGCGGTTAATATGCGATCGTCAAATATTTAAGAGAAAAATTTCACAGTTTTTTGAAAATTTGTGTTCATTTTCTTAAATAACTTAAAATTTTTCAGAAAATAAATGCCATAAAAGCTTTATTTTTAATGTCGAATGGTGGTATGATTTCAGATGTATTCAAAGATATTTCATCTTGAATCGACCTTATGGTTCTACCGTATAAGTTCAGCCGTAGTGATTACAATTGAAAAGAGGTGAGACTTGGTGAATGAAGGAGCAAAAGTTATTACACTTTTGGGAATTCCGTTTGATGTAGGTAATTGTTTGTCAGGTTTACTGGCAGCGACCATTGCTTTTTTGCTGGTGTTTATTTTTTCACGAAATATTCAAATGAAGCCAAAAGGGAAGCAAAATGCATTGGAGTGGCTGATCGATTTTACTAATAATATCGTGAAAGCTAATATCCCGGATCAACAAGGGCGTAATTATCAATTATTTGCTTTTACCTTGTTTATCTTAGTATTTATGTCCAACCAAATCGGGTTGATATTCCAATTTAGTGTTGGTGATGTGACGTATGTTAAAAGTCCAACTGCGTCGCCAATGACCACTTTAACTCTCGCGTTTCTTGTGATGGTTATTTCACATTTCTTAGGTGTTACTCGGTTTGGCTTTAAGGGTTACATTAAGAACACATTTCTTAGCCCGATGCCAGCTTTATTCCCGATCCAATTATTAGAACAATTTACTAACTTCCTGACGTTAGCATTGCGTTTATATGGGAATATCTTTGCTGGTGAAGTTTTGCTAACACAAATTGGTGCTTTAGCAAAAGGTGGAGCGTTCGGATTTATCGGTTCGATCCCTCTTGATATGATATGGCAAGGTTTCTCCGTCTTTATTGGATCGATCCAAGCCTATGTATTTGTCATATTGACAATGCTGTATATTTCACAAAAGGTTGAAAAAGAATAGAATTACATTTAATTTAAGGAGGACTTTAATTATGAGTCTTGGTACAGGTTTAGCTTTAATGGGTGCTGCTCTCGCTGCTGGTTTTGCTGCGATCGGTACAAGTATCGGTAATGGGTTGGTTATTTCTAAGGTTATGGAATCAATGGCACGTCAACCTGAATTATCTGGTCAATTAAGAACAACGATGTTTATTGGTGTCGGCTTGATCGAAGCTGTTCCGATCATCGCTGTCGTGGTTTCATTCTTGATTATCGCACAAGGATAATTTTGAAAAAAGCACTTTTATTAGTTGCTCAGGGGAGGTGTCAATAGATGAATTCAACGTTTTTGCTTGGAGCAGCGCAACAGATTGCATGGGGTGATTTCTTATTTTACCTTATCTTATTTGCAATTTTGATGGCATTAGTTGGGCATTTTGCCTGGAATCCAATTCAAAATATGCTGCAAAAGCGTGCGGATAAAATTTCTAATGACTTGGATTCTGCCGAAGGGGCAAGGTTGAAGGCTGAAAAATTAGCTAAACAACGTGAAGATGCTTTAAGTGAATCTCATAATGAAGCAAATCAGATCGTGACACGAGCAAAAGACAATGCCGAACATCAACGTTCTGCAATCGTGCAAAAAGCTAATGACGATGTCACAACTTTAAAAAGCCATGCCCAAGAAGATATTTCACGGCAAAAACAGGAAGCTTTGGATGGCGTTAGAAATGACGTTGCCGAGTTGTCTATTGAAATAGCTTCGAAAGTCATTGAAAAAGAACTTACAGTTGATGATCAAAAAGAATTGATAGACAAATATATTGAAGGGTTGGGGAAGCAAAATGGCGCTCAGTAATGCTGAAGTAGCAAGTCGTTACGGACAGGCACTTTTCGATGTCGCTGAGTCAAAAGATATTACTTCTCAAACCGCAGCGGAGCTTGCTGAATTACAAAAAGTGATCGAAGAGCAACCTGACCTGCTCGTATTTTTTGTGAGCCCACAGATCACTAATGAAGCAAAGAAAGAAATGCTTCAAAGTTTACAAAGCAACGCTTCTCAACTAGTTAATGATTTTTTACAAATGTTATTTGACTATGGAAGGTTGCAAAATGTTTCAGATATAATAGATGAATTTAACAGATTGAATGACGATAAGAATGGGACAGTTCGTGTCAGAGTTACGACAGCAATCAAATTGGATGATGAACAAAAAGCAAAAATCTCAGCTAAATTTGCTCAAGTTGTAGGTGCTAGTAAAGTTGTCCTTGAGCCGGTCGTAGACGAAAAAATTATTGGTGGAGTTGTTTTACGTTCCCAGGATAATATCTATGATGGTTCGGTCAAGTCCAAAATAGACAAAATCAAACGTCTGTTACTAAATTGATTTAAAGAGGTGAAACTTTTATGAGCATTAAGGCTGAGGAAATCAGTACTTTGATCAAACAACAATTAGCAAATTACCAAAGCGAATTGACCGTTGACGAAGTTGGTACTGTTACCTATGTTGGTGATGGTATCGCACGTGCCAATGGTTTAGAGAATGCTTTGGCTAGTGAATTGTTAGAGTTCCCAGATGGAACTTATGGTATGGCTCAAAATTTGGAATCCAACGATGTTGGTATTGTTATTTTAGGGTCATACGCTAATATCCGTGAAGGAGACACAGTTAAGCGTACCGGCCGCATCATGGAAGTTCCTGTAGGAGAAGAAATGATCGGTCGTGTTGTTAATCCATTAGGACAAGCAATCGATGGACAAGGCGAGATCAAAACAGATAAGACTCGTCCGATAGAAAAAAAGGCGCCGGGTGTTATGGAACGTCAGTCAGTTTCTGAACCATTACAAACTGGATTAAAGGCAATCGATGCACTGGTACCGATCGGTCGTGGTCAGCGTGAATTAGTCATCGGTGACCGTAAAACTGGTAAAACATCCGTCGCAATCGATACTATCTTGAACCAAAAGGGACAAGATATGATTTGTATCTATGTTGCGATCGGACAAAAAGAATCAACGGTTCGGACACAGGTTGAAACTTTAAGAAAATATGGTGCAATGGACTATACGATCGTTGTTTCAGCTGGTCCTTCATCGCCTGCTCCAATGTTATGGCTAGCTCCATATGCCGGTGCAGCAATGGGTGAAGAATTTATGTATAACGGGAAGCATGTCTTGGTGGTTTATGATGATTTATCAAAACAAGCTGATGCCTACCGTGAGCTTTCATTGATTTTGAGAAGACCGCCTGGTCGTGAAGCATATCCTGGTGATGTTTTCTATTTGCACTCACGTCTATTGGAACGGGCTGCTAAGTTAAATGATGAACTTGGTGGTGGCTCAATGACTGCGTTGCCGTTTATTGAAACTAAAGCTGGTGATGTTTCTGCGTATATTCCAACTAACGTGATCTCTATTACGGACGGCCAGATCTTCTTGGATAGCGATAATTTTTATTCTGGCGTTCGTCCGGCTATCGATGCTGGTACTTCTGTTTCACGTGTTGGTGGGGATGCACAGGTCAAGGCGATGAAGAAGGTTGCTGGTACGTTACGTTTGGACTTAGCTTCCTACCGTGAATTGGAATCATTTGCTCAATTTGGTTCCGATTTAGATGAAGCAACTCAAGCCAAGCTAAATCGTGGGCGACGGACTGTTGAAGTTTTGAAACAACCATTGCATAAACCACTTCCTGTCGAAAAACAAGTTGTGATCTTATATGCATTGACTCATGGCTTCTTAGATTCAGTAGTGGTTGATGATATTTTGAAATATCAAGACCAATTATTTGATTTTATGGATAATAACTACAGTGATCTTTTGCAAGAGATTGCTCAAAGTGGCCAGTTACCTGATACAGATAAACTCGATACAGCAATTTCTGAATTTGCAAAAACATTCCAAGCTACTAATAAATAGAAAGGGCGGTGACAACTGATGCCAGCATCTTTGCAAGAGGTAAAAAGACGAATTACCTCAACAAAAAAGACGGGGCAGATAACTACTGCGATGCAGATGGTTTCTACTTCCAAGCTGAATCAGATTCAGAAGCATACTAAGACTTATCAAGTCTACGCTTCTAAGATCCGGAACGTCATTACCCATTTAGCAGCCTCACATTTATTAGATGATGTTGAAGCACCCGAAACTGTTGAAGAGGGCGAGGTTAATTCACTCGCTATGTTACAGCAACGTTCCGTTAAAAAGACAGGGCTGGTTGTGATCACTTCTGACCGTGGCTTGGTTGGTAGTTATAATAGTAATGTGATCAAGCAGACTATGAATTTGATCTCAAAGAATCATCATTCTAAAGATGATGTCGAAATCATTGCGATCGGTGGTACTGGGGCTGATTTCTTTAAAAAACGTGGCTATGATATTGTTTATGAATATCGTGAGCTCGGTGATGTACCAACATTTAGAGAAGTTCGCCCGATCGTACGTGCGATTTTGAAAATGTTTGAAAGTGAAAAGTTTGACGAATTGTTTGTTTGTTACAACCATTTTGTCAATTCTTTGACTTCGACATTTCGTGGCGAGCAAATGCTGCCGATCTCAGCCGAAAACCTTGGGAGTGAAGGGCTGAGTGATACAAACGATTCGGGTTATAATCTTGAATATGATACCGAACCATCTGAGGATGCGATTTTAGAAGTGATCTTACCGCAGTATGCTGAAAGCTTGTTGTATGGAGCAATGTTGGATGCAAAGACATCTGAGCATGCTTCAAGTTCAACCGCAATGCGTTCAGCCTCTGATAATGCGGATGACATCATTGCTGGATTAGAGTTGCAATATAACCGTGCTCGTCAGAGTGCAATTACTACTGAGATCACCGAAATCACAGGTGCTCAAGCAGCCTTAGAATAGAAATAGGAGGAATTAACGAATGAGTTCTGGTAAAGTTGTTCAAGTTATCGGACCAGTTGTTGATGTACAATTCCCTCTTAATGAATCTTTACCTGACATTAATAACGCTTTAACTGTTGAACTTGATAATGGCAAGCAGTTAGTGATCGAAGTTGCCCTTGAATTGGGTGATGGGGTCATGCGTACCATTGCTATGGATTCTTCTGATGGTTTAAAGCGTGGATCCACAGTCGTTGATACAGGTTCTTCGATCAGTGTGCCTGTTGGGAAAGATACACTAGGACGTGTGTTTAACGTTCTAGGGGATACCATTGATAATGGGCCTGAATTTGACGCAGATCATCGTCGTGATCCAATTCACCGCGATGCACCTGCATATGATGAATTAAATACAAGTACTGAGGTTTTAGAAACAGGGATCAAAGTTATCGATTTACTTGCCCCATATGTTCGTGGTGGT
The DNA here is from genome assembly GCF_000349725.1 of Ligilactobacillus pobuzihii E100301 = KCTC 13174. Taxonomy (GTDB): domain Bacteria; phylum Bacillota; class Bacilli; order Lactobacillales; family Lactobacillaceae; genus Ligilactobacillus; species Ligilactobacillus pobuzihii. The sequence continues at coordinate 111,434 of NZ_KB714698.1, read as the reverse complement.
AAAATCGGTTTGTTCGGTGGTGCTGGTGTTGGTAAAACCGTTTTGATCCAGGAATTGATCCACAACATTGCGCAAGAACATAACGGTATTTCTGTCTTTACTGGTGTTGGTGAAAGGACTCGTGAAGGTAATGACCTTTACTTTGAAATGAAGGATTCTGGAGTTCTAGAAAAGACTGCCATGGTGTTTGGCCAGATGAATGAGCCGCCTGGTGCGCGGATGCGTGTTGCGTTGACTGGGTTAACGATTGCAGAATATTTCCGTGACGTTGAAGGACAGGATGTTTTGTTATTTATTGATAACATCTTCCGCTTTACTCAGGCCGGTTCTGAAGTTTCCGCTTTGTTGGGGCGTATTCCCTCGGCCGTTGGTTATCAGCCGACACTGGCTACTGAAATGGGTCAGTTACAAGAAAGGATCACTTCAACTAAGAAAGGTTCAGTTACATCGATCCAGGCCGTTTATGTTCCCGCCGATGACTATACTGACCCTGCGCCAGCTACAACCTTCGCGCATTTGGATGCAACAACTAACTTGGAACGTTCATTGACTCAGCAAGGTATTTATCCGGCTGTTGACCCATTGGCTTCAACTTCTGTTGCTCTGACACCAGAAATTGTTGGTCAAGAACATTACCAAGTGGCTACAGAAGTTCAACATGTCTTACAACGTTATCGTGAATTGCAAGATATCATTTCGATTTTAGGTATGGATGAATTGTCTGACGACGAAAAAGTCATTGTTGGCCGTGCTCGTCGGATCCAATTCTTCTTATCACAAAACTTCCACGTTGCTGAAAGTTTTACTGGTTTACCTGGTGCATACGTACCTTTGGAAGATACAGTCAAAGGTTTTAAGGAAATTCTTGAAGGTAAGTATGATGACTTGCCTGAAGATGCATTCCGTTCAGTTGGTAAAATCGAAGAAGTTGTTGAAAAAGCTAAAAAAATGACGCAGAACAATTAAGGAGGTAAAGTCTAATGGCTGATAAACCTGAATTAACTGTTAACGTTGTTACACCCGATGGTAGTATTTACGAAGAAACCACTGATATGGCTATTTGTAAAACAACCCAAGGGGAGCTAGGTATTTTGCCAAACCGTTTACCATTACTGGCTTCTTTAGCTATTGATGAGATCCGGGTTCGACAAGATAATGGTGAATTTGATGAAGTTGCTGTTAGTGGGGGATTTTTAGAGTTTTCCGATAACACTCTATCAATTGTTGCTTCTGCAGCTGAACGTAAGGAAGACATTGATTCTAAGCGAGCTGAACGTGCTCGTGAACGCGCGCAAGAACGTATCGAGAAAGCTAAAAAGGCGCATAACCCCGATGAGTTACGTCGTGCCGAAGTTTCCTTACGTCGTGCGTTGAATCGATTAAGTATTTCCAATCGTTAAAGAAATCAATCATTTATTGAGAGAGTGAGACAAAAGATGTTTTGAACCCGATTTGTAAGGACGATTGCATTATTTTGGGTCTTAGCAAAGCGAAGCCCCCGAATAACGCAAGCATTGTTACAGTCAGGCTTCAATCTTTTGGAACACCTTTAAGGGCCGCCGATTTAACCCATTTAATTGGGATGGATCGGCGGCTTTTTAGACTCGCACAGCTAGTTATGTCCCAGCTTCGTTTTTGCTCACTTCGAAAAAATAATAATTTACGAAATGTTTAAAAAGATGCTAAAGCCAACCGTTTGTAGTTGCCTAAAATTCTTTTCATATGCTATTATTACAGTTAGTACGTTGATTTGAGGGATATTAATGAAATGGATGGGAATTCAAGCAATCTTAACTGTTTTGAGTCATTTTATTTTTATTGGCTTAGCTTTTTCTGCACTACAATCTTTAAGATTGGATCGCTATATTGTACCAGAAAGGCAAGGAAAGTTTAAATTAGTTCTTGTTTTATTTTCTGTTGCTCTTGGCTTTTTGTGTAGTGAATTTTTCTTGAGCTTTGTTGATAATATTCGCAATTTCTCGTATTTATTTAGTAAATAATAATTTGAAGTTTTTATAATATACTCTGGGTAAACTATTGGAGGAATAGCTGTGGAAAAAATAATTGTGCGTGGCGGTCAAAGGTTGCGTGGTACTGTTGATATTGAAGGTGCTAAAAATGCTGTTTTACCTATTCTAGCCGCAAGCATCCTGCCTGAAACAGGCAGGACGGAATTAACCAATGTTCCAATTTTGTCTGATGTATACACGATGAATAATGTCATTCGCTTTTTAAATGTTCAGGTCGGCTTTAATGAAGATGAAAAATCAGTCACTTTGGATGCGACCGGTGATTTGTCATATGAAGCACCGTTTAAGTATGTTTCACAAATGAGGGCATCGATCGTTGTTTTGGGACCGCTTTTGGCCCGTTTGAAGCATGCGAAAGTTGCCATGCCTGGCGGATGTGCGATCGGCACACGTCCAATTGACTTGCACTTAAAGGGCATGGAAGCGTTGGGAGCAAAAATTGAACAACATGACGGGTACATAGAAGCAACGACCACTGGTCTGGTCGGCGCTAATATCTACTTAGATTTTCCAAGTGTAGGAGCTACACAAAACATTATGATGGCTGCTACCTTAGCTAAGGGGACCACTGTGATCGACAATGTTGCTCGTGAACCAGAAATTGTTGATTTAGCTAATGTGTTAAATCAAATGGGTGCTAAAATCACTGGTGCTGGGACAGAAACAATTAAAATCACGGGTGTGAAAGCCTTACATGGTGCTAAGCATGCAATTATTCAAGATCGAATCGAAGCGGGAACCTTTATGGTTGCGGCTGCTTTGACTAAGGGCAATGTTTTGATCAAAGATGCAATTGCCGAACATAATAAGCCATTGATCTCAAAATTGGAGGAAATGGGTGTAGTTGTTCAAGATGAAGAAGACGGTGTCCGTGTAATTGGCACAGAAAAGTTGAAACCAACAACAGTTAAGACTTTGCCACATCCAGGTTTTCCGACAGATTTACAGCCACAGATGAGTATTTTACAGCTAATGGCCAATGGAACTAGCGTCATGACGGAAACGGTCTTTGAAAATCGTTTTATGCATTTAGAAGAGATGCGGCGCATGAATGCTAATTTCAAAGTTGAAGGTGATTCGGCTGTAATGTACGGTCCGAATGATTTAACTGGTGCTGAAGTTGAAGCAACTGACCTCCGAGCTGCAGCAGCGCTTGTTTTAGCTGGTTTGGTCGCCAAAAATATTACTCAAGTCAGTAATTTGAAGTATTTGGATCGTGGTTACTATCATTTTAATGAAAAGCTTTCTGCTTTGGGTGCCTCGATCAAACGAGTTGATGATTTGACTGGCAAAACGATTGATTTGAAGAAAAAAGCGCAAAATTAATTTCTAGTTTCAACTAACGTCCGGCTAGTAGATAGTGGACGTTTTTTATTTCTAAGTGCTATAAAAATATATTTTCGAAAAATTAATAGTCTTAAACATTTCGAAAACGTTGATGTATCAGCAACTATATACATCTAATTGTTAGTCTGATATAATAACTTGGATATGTTTAAAAGTAGACTTATTTAAATGAATTTAAAGGAGAACAATAATGGCAAAAGATATTGGTATTGATTTAGGGACCGCCAATGTCTTGATAAATGTTCAAGGCAAAGGCATTGTACTTGATGAACCGTCTGTTGTAGCAATTGATACAAATACGGACCGCTTGTTGGCAGTTGGTTCAGAAGCATACAAAATGGTGGGGCGGACACCAGGAAATATTCGTGCAGTTCGCCCACTAAAAGATGGTGTGATCGCTGACTTTGATATGACTGAACAAATGCTGTCGTATTTTATTAAAAAGCTTAATGTTAAGGGACTAATGTCTAAGCCAGATATTTTGATTTGTTGTCCAACTGGAACAACTGATATCGAAAGTAAAGCAATTCGACAAGCTGCTGAAAAATCTGGTAGTGGTGCGGTGCACGTTGACGTTGAGCCAAAAGTAGCAGCTGTGGGGGCTGGTTTAGAAATTTTTAAACCAGTGGGTAACATGGTCGTTGATATTGGTGGGGGGACTAGCGATATTGCGATCTTATCTCTTGGTGACATTGTAGCTAGTAATTCTTTGCGTGTTGCTGGTGACCGTCTTAACACCGACATTGTTAACTATGTTCGGAAAAATTTTGGTTTATTGATCGGTGAACATACTGCTGAGAAAGTTAAAATTGAAATTGGGACTGCAGTTCCAGGACATCGTAAAGAAGAGATCCAGGTACGTGGACGTGATGTAGTGAATGGCTTACCTAAGGAGATCACCTTGGATTCAGACCAAATTGAAACGGCTATCCATGATACATTGGAGACTATTGTTGTTTCTACAAAAGCACTCTTGGGGCAGATACCACCTGAATTGGCATCTGATATTGTTGACCAGGGCATTATGCTGACAGGTGGCGGTGCATTGATCGATGGTTTGAGCCAATTATTTGCAGATCAATTGGGTGTTCCGGTACATGTCTCTGAGACTCCCTTGGCAGATGTTGCAAAAGGTACCGGAGTCTTGTTAGAAAATCCTGAAAAGATAACCGATTTAAAATAATTAGCTGGTGATAGTTGTGAAAAATATTTTGATTTTTCCAATCAAGTTATATCAAAAGGTGATTTCTCCTTTATTTCCTCCAAGTTGCAGGTATTATCCGACGTGTTCCACGTATGCGATCCAATCATTAGAGAAGCATGGTTTTTTCTTAGGGGCATTAATGGCAATAATGCGTATCTTACGCTGTAATCCTTTTGTACGCGGGGGATATGATCCAGTACCAGATAAATTTTCTATTTTTCGCAATACTGATTGGGTAAATGAGGAAGATTCTATTGCGGCTAAATGGAGGAATGAAAGTGAAGAAAGAAAAAAACATTGAAGTAATTGAAGAAGAGAAAAAAGTCAACGGTGTAGTTGTTAGCCAACTGACTTTAGGCAAGGAATCATTGGGCACGATTCAGCAGGAAGGTAAGCGTTACGTAGTTCATTTTCCTAGTGGAGAAGAAACACATACAACAAATAAGACTGCTGCGATCGATACTTTGATCCGTGAATTTCATTTACATCATAGTTAAGCTATTAAACTTGATTTACGAACAAAGGGGCGTTATTCGTTCATTATGAACACAAAATTGAGAAGAAACAACGAAACAGACTCACGAATCGATTGGGGCATAATCTTGTCAGTTTTGTTATTAGCCGTGATCGGGATCGCATCGATATATGTTGCAGCTAGTAATGATACAAGTACGACAAATATCGCTAGGACAATGATTACTCAAGCGATTTTCTACACCCTAGGAATTCTATTAGTGGTCTTTATCATGCAATTTGATGCGGAACAGTTGTGGAAAGTCGCTCCAATCTTATATGGGTTTGGGATTTTTTTATTGATCATGGTACTGTTTTTATACAGTCGATCTTATGCGCAGCTAACAGGTGCTAAGAGTTGGTTTTCTTTTGGACCGTTAACTTTTCAGCCTTCTGAAGTAATGAAACCAGCGTACATTATTATGCTCGGACGAGTCGTGACACAACATAACAATGAAAATCCAGTTCATACGATTCGCGGTGACTGGCGTTTGATAGGTAAAATGGTGGCTTGGACGTTACCAGTTGCTGTCTTGTTGGAGTTACAAAATGATTTCGGTACAATGTTGGTTTTCTTTGCGATTTTTGGTGGAGTTGTATTACTATCAGGGATTTCCTGGAAAATTATTGTACCAACTTTTTTGGGTGTGATGTTAGTCGGTGGTCTGCTAATTTTCTTTGTTGTTTATGACCGTAGTTTACTATTATCATTAGGTTTTAAAGATTACCAGTTTAAACGTATTGATTCTTGGCTTGACCCCTCAGCTAATACATCATCAAGTGCCTATCAGCTGTGGCAAAGTATGAAAGCAATCGGTTCTGGTCAGTTACTAGGTAAGGGGTTCAACGTTTCTAAAGTATATGTACCAGTACGTGAATCTGACATGATCTTTTCAGTGATCGGTGAAAACTTTGGCTTTGTTGGAGCTTGTGTACTGATTTTTATCTATTTATTACTGATTTTCCAAATGATTCAAGTCACATTTGATACAAAAAATGAATTTTATGCCTATATTTCAACAGGTGTGATCATGATGATCTTGTTCCACGTTTTTGAAAATATCGGTATGAGCATTGGTTTGCTACCGTTAACCGGTATTCCGTTACCATTTGTTAGTCAAGGTGGTTCTGCTCTGATTGGAAATATGATCGGGATCGGATTGATCATGTCAATGAGATACCATTACAAGAGTTATATGTTTAGCAATAATGAAGAATTTAAGTAGCTTATTTACAATGTATAGTTACGATAAATTAAATGTTATTAAAACCATCCAAAGTCTTAAGTGATTTTGGATGGTTTTTTATTGCTTTGACTTGTCAAACTTAATAGGGAAAAAAGCATTTTATCAGGTCCTTGTTTTTTTTTAAAATCTAATCCATACTGATGATGGTAAGTTTAATAATGATAATTTTTAAATAATACGAGGAGTTGGCTTAAATGAAAAAGTTTTATTGTTATTCGAAATGTTCAACCTGTAAGAAAGCTAAAAAATGGTTAGATGCACACGGAGTTCAGTATGATTCGCAAGACCTAGTAGAACAACCTCCTGCTAAAGAAGATTTGTTGAAATGGATGAGTAATTCTTCACAACCTTTACGTTATTTTTTCAATACTAGTGGTCAACATTATCGTCAGCAAAATTTAAAAGAAAAATTACCTGAGATGACAGTTCAAAAAGCAGCTGAGTTGCTTTCACAGGATGGAAAGTTGATAAAACGGCCTTTAATGGTTGAAGGAGACAAGTTAACTTGTGGATTCAAGGAAGAAGTATATGAAAAGAATTGGGCAAAATAAGTTAATTTTCCTAATTGAAAACGATTCTCATTTGGATTAAAATGAATGAGAAGAACTTAACATGAACTCAAAGGAGAAACGCTATGTCAACTTTAGAAGTTAAGAATTTACATGTTAAAGCAAAAGAAGAAAAAAAAGAGATCCTGACAGGTGTTAATTTAAAAATGTCAACAGGAGAGATTCACGCTATTATGGGTCCAAATGGAACTGGTAAGTCGACTTTGTCTGAATCGATCATGGGCAACCCTAACTATGAGATCTTAGAAGGCGATATTTTAATCAACGGGCAAAGCATTGTTGGTTTGCCCGTTGATCAGCGTGCTCGTGCGGGACTATTTTTAGCAATGCAGTATCCTGCTGAGATCCCTGGTATCACGAATGCCGAATTTATTCGTGCGGCTATCAATTCGCGACGTTCAGAAGATGATCAAATGTCGATCCCAGAATTCTTACAAAAATTAGATCGGACTTTAAAAACTTTGGATATGACAGAAGAAATGTCCGAACGGTATTTGAATGAAGGCTTTTCTGGTGGTGAAAAGAAGCGAAACGAGATCTTACAGTTGATGATGATCGAACCAAAATTTGCGATTTTAGATGAAATCGATTCTGGACTTGATATCGATGCTTTAAAGGTCGTTTCCCGTGGTGTTAATGAAATGCGTGGGCCAGAGTTTGGTTCACTGATCATTACTCATTACCAGCGTTTGTTAAATTACATTAAACCAGATGTAGTTCATGTCATGATGGGTGGTAAGATCGTTAAATCTGGGGATGCAGATTTGGCTGTTAAACTTGAAGATGAGGGTTATGCTGGCTTGCGAGATGAGCTTGGCTTAGACGTTAAATTAGTTGATGAAGAATAGGGAGGTGTACTACTAAATGACAGTTCAAACACAAACTGCTCAAGATATAAAAAAGTATGCCCAACTGACAAATGAACCCGAATGGTTTACTAAAATGCGATATGAAGCCCATCAGGAAGTAGCAGATCTTGCTTTGCCAAATTTCCAGAAAATCAAATATCATTCTTGGCCGATCAATGTAACGCGTAAATTGTCAATTGGAGATCATGAATTAAATAATGAAGAGCTTGCAACAATACAAGCCAATGTGGTGCAAGTTGGTTCCAAAATTATTCAACATGAATTACCGGCCGAATTTAAAGAAAAAGGTGTGATCATTTGTGATTGGCAAACTGCTTTACAACAACACCCTGAGCTGATCAAAAAGTATTTTATGACTGAAGCTACAAAACCGACTGAAAATCGTCTAAATGCTGAACATGTTGCTCATTTGACAAGTGGATTATTGATTTATGTACCCAAGAACGTAGTCTTAAAACAACCATTGACTTCTTATTTCTTTCAGGATGCACGTGTGCCACAAGACTACGTTCACCATTTGTTGTTGATCGCGGATTCGGGCAGTGAATTATCCTATTTGGAAAACACTGGAACCATAGGTAGCAAAGCTAGTCCTGCAAATATTATTGAAGAGGTGATTGCAGAACCTGATAGCCATATTAAATTTGCCAGCGTTGATCGTTTAGGCGAAAACACCACTGCTTATTTGAATCGGCGGGGGTATCTTAAACGTAATGCACGGATCGACTGGTCAATGGGCATGATGAATGATTGCAATATTGTGGGTGATTTCGATTCCGAGTTAGTGGGTGAAGGTTCACATGCTGAAGTTAAAGTCGTGGCAATTTCCACTGGTGATCAGGTCCAAGGAATCGATACCCGAGTTACTAATTATGGTAAACACTCTTTAGGTAATATCTTGCAACACGGTGTGATCTTGGCACGTTCTAGCTTGATTTTTAACGGGATCGGGCATATCGTACACGGGGCGCGTGGTGCGGAAGCCCAGCAAGAAAGTCGGGTGCTGATGCTTTCGACTAAAGCACGTGGTGATGCTAACCCGATTTTGTTGATCGATGACAATGATGTGGTTGCTGGACATGCTGCTAGTGTCGGACGTGTTGATGAACAAAAGATGTATTATTTGATGAGCCGTGGGTTGGATAAAAAGACAGCTGAACGTTTAGTTATCCGTGGCTTTTTAGGGCCAGTCTTATCTGCATTACCTTCAAAAGAAGTACGACAGATCCTAGCAGATATGATCGAGAGGAAGTTAGTCAATGGACAACAAGATGAATAATTTGTTAAATGACTTTCCAATTTTGCAAGAGATCGTGAATGATGAAAAGTTAGTGTACTTAGACAATGCGGCTACTACCCAAAAGCCGCGACAGGTCCTAGATGCTATCAGAAACTACTACGAGCATGACAACGCAAATGTTCATCGTGGCGTGCATACACTTGCACAACGAGCAACTGAACAATTTGAAGGAGTCAGACAAAAAGTTGCCGACTTCATTGGAGCTAATAACCCACAAGAGGTAGTGTATACCAAAGGAACGACGGAGGCATTGAATTGGATTGCAGCTAGTTATGGACGTACTCACCTGCATGCGGGTGATGAGATCGTAGTTTCTTACATGGAACATCATAGTAATTTAGTTCCTTGGCAACAATTAGCATTACAAACTGGTGCCAAGTTAAAGTATATTGGATTGACTGTTGACGGACAACTTGATTTAAAGAATGCTCAACAGGTAATCACTGATAAAACAGCTATCGTTTCTTTGTGCCATGCTTCAAATGTTTTGGGTGTGATCAACCCGATCAAACAGGTCACACGATTAGCTCATCAGCATGGTGCCATCATGGTCGTTGATGGTGCCCAGGCGGTACCTCATATGCCAGTTGATGTAAAAGAATTAGATGTTGATTTTTATGCTTTTTCAGGACATAAAATGTTAGGCCCAACAGGGTGCGGCATTTTATGGGGAAAAAAAGAATTACTTAATGAAATGCCGCCCTTAGAATTTGGCGGGGAAATGATTTCAAATGTCGGTTTATATCAGACAGATTTTAAAGCACCACCGTATAAATTTGAAGGTGGGACACAAAATATCGCTGGTGTGATCGGTCTGGGTGCAGCGATCGATTATTTAAATGAAATCGGACTAGATAAAATTATGAAACATGAAAGGCGATTGGTTGAGTATGTTTTGCCACAACTTACCGCTATCCAAGGTATTGAAATATATGGTCCAAAAGACCCGCGGCAACGAACAGGGGTGCTTTCTTTTAATTTGACTGGCGTCCACCCGCATGATTTAGCTAGTGCTTTAGATATGGATGGTGTAGCTGTTAGAGCAGGTCATCATTGTGCTCAACCTTTGATGAAATATTTGGGTGTGAGTGCTACAGCGCGAGCTAGTTTTTATTTGTATAATACTCAGACAGATGCTGATCTGTTGATCAGAGCAGTTTTAGATGCAAAGGAGTTCTTTTTGAATGGCTCTTTCTAAATTAAGTAATTTATATCGACAAGTGATTATGGATCATGCCAAACATCCGCATAATAATCATGAATTAGACCGGGCTGATCATGAAGTGGAATTACGTAATCCCACTTGTGGTGACGTTTTAACGATCCAGTTAAAAATAGCAGATAAAACTGTGATCGATGCGGCCTATACAGGTACTGGTTGTACGATCTCACAGGCTTCGGCTTCGATGATGACTGATCAGATCAAAGGCAAAACTATTGCAGAAGTTGAACAAATGGTTTTAGGTTTTTCTGACATGGTCATGGGAAAAGATGTCCCAGATCAAACCAAACTATTAGGAGAAGCGTCGATTTTACAAAGTGTGGCGCAATTTCCAGCTCGGATCAAATGTGCGACTTTAGCTTGGAAAGCCGCATATCAAGCAATAGAGGAGAGTGAGAGCAATGACTAATACAGTACCTGAGGTAGGTGGGGAGTATAAATATGGTTTTAAAGATGATATTGAACCGATTTATACGACTGGCGAAGGTTTAACGGAAGAAATCGTTCGTGAGATTTCCGCTGCTAAAAACGAACCACAGTGGATGCTTGACTTCCGCTTGAAGTCATACGAGATCTATAAAAAATTACCGATGCCAAAATTTGGACCAGATCTGTCTGGTATCGATCTAGACAAAATCAACTACTTTAGACGAGATTCAGATAAAGTTGCTCGTAGTTGGAACGATGTGCCAGAAGATATCAAAAAGACCTTCGACCGGTTAGGCGTACCCCAAGCTGAACGAGAATATCTAGCGGGTTCATCTGCTCAATATGAATCAGAAGTTGTGTATCATAATATGCAAAAACAGTTTGAAAAAACGGGGATCGTCTTTATGGATACTGATTCTGCGGTACAAAAATATCCAGAATTGGTCAAGAAATATTTTGGCAAATTAGTACCACCATCTGATAACAAATTGGCAGCTTTAAATTCGGCTGTCTGGTCAGGTGGGACATTTATCTATGTGCCAAAAGGTGTCAAAGTTACGACACCGATCCAAAGTTATTTCCGGATCAATGCGGGTAATTCAGGCCAATTTGAGCGGACTTTGATTATTGTGGATGAAGGTGCCAGTGTTAACTATGTTGAAGGTTGTACCGCACCAAACTATTCACAAGATAGTCTGCACGCTGCTGTCGTTGAAGTTAATGTTTTACCGAATGCTTATTGTCGTTATACGACGATTCAAAATTGGTCAGATAATGTTTATAGTCTGGAAACTAAACGTGCTCAAGCATTAGAAAACTCGACTATGGAGTGGGTCGATGGTAACTTAGGTTCTAAAGTGACGATGAAATATCCTAGTGTGTACTTAGACGGGCAAGGTGCACGTGGGACGATGCTTTCGATTGCATTTGCGGGTAAAGATATTCGCTCTGACACAGGGGCAAGAATGATCCATCATGCTAAAAATACTTCGTCTTCGATCGTTTCCAAGTCACTGTGCAAAGATGGCGGTAGTGTGGACTATCGAGGTGAGGTCAGGTTTGATCGTCCTAGTGATGGTTCATTTGCCCACGTTGAGTGTGATACGATCATTATGGATGAAAAATCGACCAGTGACACCATCCCATTCAATGAGATCTTAAATGGTAATGTCTCGATGGAACACGAAGCCAAAGTTTCTAAAATCTCTGAGGAACAGCTTTATTACCTGATGAGTCGAGGTATTTCTGAAGAAAAAGCTACTGAAATGATCATTATGGGATTTGTCGAACCATTTACCAAGGAATTGCCCATGGAATATGCAGTTGAATTGAATCGTTTGATCAATTATCAGATGGAAGGGTCTGTGGGTTAATTTTGATATATATGCTCTAAGTGTTGGTATATCAAGACTTAGAGCTTTTTATTTTGGCTTTAAAAATAAAATTAATAAGTGTTTTGATATAGTATTTAACAATAAATCTTTCAAATTCCTAAAGATTTACCTGATCAGCGATATTTCTTTAGAAAAGTCACCGAACATGTTAGAATTACTGAGTAAATAGGAAAGTGGGCAAAACAAATATGGAAATCAGAGGAATCCAACCAGCAGATCGTGCAGTTGTAGATAATTTGCTAGAGACATTGGACGACTCAAAGAAGCATTTAGGACAAGAAGCAGCAAAGTTACGTCAGGATAAGAATTATCTTCCAATTTTAGAGGTAGTTGAAGAAGAAAATAATCAATTGACAGGTACGGCAAGCTTACATGAAATTACGCTTAATGATATTGTTTGTTTAATGGTGGGGCCAATTCGGCAGATCGACGATGAATTGACACCATTGATGAATGAGTTGAAAAAGCGTGCTTTAGAGTCTGGTTATCGCTTTATTATTTGGCAACAGTTTGATGAAATCGATCCTACAGACTTTGGATTTAAGCCAGCTGTCGATTATGATTTTTATTTGCCAGGCCAAGAAGACGGTACTGAAAACTTGTATGTCTATCAATTAGTTGAAGACAGCTTAGATGATGTTTTCGGTGAAGTGGAATTTACGACAGAATAGAACTAAATAAAGTATACTAAAGCTCTGAAGGTTTAACTTTGGGGCTTTATTTTTGATTTAAAAATGTATTAAGGAGATCGTTAATGAAATAAATGCTATAGAAACAAGGGTGAGACAAAAGATAAAGATGTTTTGGAACACGTTTAATGGCCGCCGATCTACCCCAATTTAATGGGATAGATCGACGGCCCTTTTAGAATCGCACAGCTAGTTATGTCAGTGTTCCATCAGGAGGTATTAGCTAGTCAAATTATTTTTTTATATTGAGCGTTATCGGTTTTCTATGGCCAATAAGCCATAGAAATAAGATAGAAAATACAGCAACTGCCACGACCAAGGCGACCTTAGTATTTAGGTCAGTACCACCTAACCAAACCATTACTACAACAGCGAATATAGTTGTAGTGATCATGATCACCCATTGTTTTTTGTCAAATGCGATTCCATATTCTTCTTCACGTTTCCTGATCAACGGTAGCAATGTGCCTAAACCGATCAAAAAGAAGATCGCTACGATATTGATAACAAGCTCGTACCACCACGTACCACTATATATTTCCACGTCTTGGGGCGCGATACCTAATAACGTGGCCGCGCCTGTAACGAGTAGAAGCAACAAACCAACGATATATGCAACTTTATCATTTTTAATAAAGATATATTCCGAAGGATATTTTTCTGGATTTTTACGGATCCGCATAAATGCATAGAAAATCCAGCAAGTAACACCTGGCGAAATAATACCATTTAGGTTAAGTAGCCAGTTGAAAATATCATTCATTTCGGGTAAGAAAATACCTAATAACATGATGAATCCAGATAATGTACAAGTTAAAATGTAACCATTAATAGGTAATCCATCTGTGTTTTTCTTACGTAAAAATGCTGGCATGTATTCTTTACCAGTATCAGAAATCAACATTCTGGTCATAGCATCGAGCAAAACGGCTAATAAGGCACACATATAAATCACCGATGTCCAGGCGTAAATATACATGAATAAGTTACCGACACCGTATTGTTGGCCTAAAGCTTGAAAGGCATAATAATCACCGTTCATTTTTAAATCATTTGGTAAATTATTTGCATCAAAAAATATCCCTAAAGAAAATGAGCCGAAGATCGTTAAAAAAGTCGTCATTAAAGCTAAAGTTATCATGGCCTTGGGAAATTCTACCTTAGGTTTTTTCATCTGTGTAACATAGGGCGCTACAAGTTCAGCACCATTAACAGCATAAATTAAAAGACCGATGGTAGTTAAATATTTTAAATCGAATTTTGGCAGCAGGGTTTTAATGTTCATTGGCTGTGTTGCCATATGTCCACCAGATTTGATCAAGCCAACGATTGACATGAAAACGAATAAGACGGTCATAGCAAACATTGCAAAACCACCAATTGTGGATAATATTTCCATTGAGTTTGCTAAGTGACGTTGCACGAAAATGAAGATAATGAAAACAATAAAAGTTAGTAATGTAAAAGTTGAATTTGGCATGTTACTCTGAAAATCAGAACTACCAGTGAAGGCCCAGCCAAACCCAACGATTACTGATTGGGCTGAATCGACCACATAAGGGATCGATGCTGCCCAATATGTCCATGCTGTGAAATAGCCGAGAAATTCGCCATTAGTACCACGAATCCAAGAACTTAGGCCACCACCTTCATCATTAAAGACAGAGCCTAACTGTCCAACCATTAAAGCATACGGGATCACATATAAAAACATCATGATGATCCATGAAGTAATAACGCCCATTCCCTGATTTTTAAAGTTATACATAATGTCTTCAAAGCCAATCACGGTTACGAAAGCCATCATAGCAAGAACGGGCCAGCTGATGTATTTTTTAGTATTTTCTTCCACTATACTTTCACTCCCTTTTTTTACTTAATTAATATTGAAACTAAATATGTAGTGACAGAAACTCAACTTAAAAAATAATTTTCTGAAAATTTTTAAGTACCTTCAATAATTTACACTTAAAATATTGAATGTGCAATGAAAATTCACAAGAAATTCTAAACTATTGGTAAAAATGGAACAAACTGTACAGATATTTGTGATCAACGGGAAAATATTGCTGAAGGTTAAACAAGAAAAAGGTAATTCTTGCAGCGCTTAATTATTTAACGTAAACTTAAAATAGCGGTATGCATAGGAGGCCAGTACATGGAGAATGTTTTGATAGAATTTTTAAATGATTATTATAATGCAGAATTGAAAAAGATCCATGATGTTGCAGGAAATCAACATTTGGCTGGTTACAGTTATTATTATGAAACGAACTTATTTGTAAAGATATTTAAAAATAAAGAAATGTTTTATGCGGAACAACACGTCGATCAAGCGTATTGTCCAGATATTTTTATAGGTACAGTTATATTTGATGAAAATTACGTAGTAGTTTTAAAGGATCGACAATTAAAAGAAATCGAAGGAGACGAATTAAACGAGCAACGTGTGTATATCTATGGTCGACTTTTAGCTGAGTTTCATAACAATGTTTCCGATAAGGCGATCGTTCCAGAAACAAAGGATACTTTAGCACAACAGATTAAATTTAAGCTAGCAGCGCTAAAGGATGAGACACACCGTAAAAAAGCTAGCGATGTGCTTAAATCGATCGAAAAAGATTTACCCGCAGCTGACAGGGAATATTCCAAGATAAAAAAAGTTGTTTTGCACGGCGATTTTAGTATCCGTAATATTATGTATTATCAAAGTCAGTATATCTTGATAGATTTTGAAAGGGCGCATGTGGGGTGTCAATATGAGGATTTTATCAAGTTTTTCTTTTCAGAAGTCAAAGATAAAAAAATGCGGCAAAGTTTCATAGCAGGGTACCAATCACTAGCCGAGTTTGAAATACCACAAAAACCATGCCAGCAAACTTTATTATTTTTAACAGCCTTAGACATTTACTTGTTTCATGAAACACATCGGGAAGACAAATTTAAAGATATGGCTGAACAAATGCTAGACACGGTTTTAGATGGAGTTCCGGTTCTTGAAATATAAAATAAAGAATCGTTAAAAAAGTTATTTTTTAAATGTTTAGTAGTCAAAAAGTCAATTTTTTTCGTATTTACTTTAGAAAAAATTGGAGGTAGTTAGATGCCAAAATGTAGTTGGGCTTTTGAAGCTAAAAACAATATGCAAGTTTATCATGCAACTGAATGGGGAAAAGAGACCCATGAAGAACGCCTACTATTTGAGTTGATGAGTCTTGAATTAATGCAAGCGGGGTTAAGCTGGCAAATAGTTCTTGATAAAAGAGCAGCTTTTCAATCGGCTTTTTGTAATTTTGTACCAGAAAAAATCGTTAACTTAAGTAGTACTGAAATCAGTTCGATTGAGAAAAATTCTGCTATTATTCGTAATCGACGAAAAATCAATGCTATTATTAATAATGCAAGAGTCACAGTGCGATCACACCGAAAGGGGCAAAGTTTGAATGATTTGTTATGGTCTTATGTTTCATATCAACCAGTCGTTAATCATTGGCGTCATCCAGAACAAGTCCCTTCGCAGACAGCATTATCGCAAAAAGTTTCACGTGATTTAAAAAAGATGGGCTTTCAATTTATGGGTCCAACGATCGTGTATTCTTATATGCAGGCAGCAGGGTTAGTGAATGATCATCTGGAAAATTGCCAGGATAAATACTAATAAAGTTTAATAACAAAAAAGCTGTTTAGCTATGATCCTCCCAGATAAGGGACTCTAGTCTAAACAGCTTTTTATTGGGGACTAATCATTCTCTTGTGCAGCACGTTGTTCTTTACTTAAGGCAGGTTTGTTTTCTAAATCAGTACGTACGACTAAGACGTCACACTTTGAATTCCTAGTTACATATTCAGTTACGGACCCAACTAGGACCCGTTCAACTGCGTTTAGACCTGTTGCACCGATCATGATCAAATCGATATCTTTTTCTTGCGGTAAGTCTTTAGCAATGACGACTTTGGGGGCACCGTATTCAATTGAATAATCCACATTTTTTATACCGCTTTCTTTAGCTTCCTTAATGTATCCTTCAATTGTTTTTTTAGCTGTAGCAGTAACCTCTTCTACCATAGCAGTGTCAAAACTAGAAATGTTTTGGAATGCACGAGTATCAACAACATGTACTAAATGAATAGAACTGTTTTCACCGTTTCTTTTAGCGACACTAACGGCTTTTTTAAATGCTAATTCGGCTTCGTAAGAACCATCGACTGGTACTAAGATATTCTGATATGTTTGTAACATGATACTCACCCTTTCTTGACCTTCAACTATATTTTAACTATTTTATAAAGAAAATGGAAGAGAAATCGCTTAAATCAAGTTAAAATCACAAAGTATAGCCCCATAAAACAAAAGGGACGCTGAAAGTAGATAATACATCAAGAAAAATAACAGTCACCAATAGCCAGGTTGGGTCAAAGAAAATCACAATCACAGTTAAAACAGCACAAAATAACATGAATATCCCAAAAAATGTACAAAATAAGCGCAATCCACGGTGTTTTTCTGGGTGAAAAATCAAAAAAGAGTGATTGCGATGTAAGAATAAGTATGTACCAAGTACTGATACGATCACTGCTAAAACAATTAACAAGATAGAAATTGCAAGATCCATGATAAACTCCTTTAAATGAATGTTGTTTTGTTTTTTTTATGTTTAACTACTAGGAATGAATAGAGTAGTTAAAAACCTAAAAAAACGGTCCGGGATAACCAGACCGTTGCAAAAAAATTTGCGTATTCCGTCGATACCGTTAATCGCTTTGGTAGTTGAACCCGCGATAAAGCAGGAATGTCGTTCTTTGCTTGTTTGTGGGACTCAAGTGAAATGAGTATGCCAGACCGCAAGCATTTGAACAACAATTGTATTGATAATTGTTCGGTCAACCTTACGTTATAAAGCAACGCGTATACCACAGAACCTGTAATTATATTAACATAAAGCGTATTCTTGCGCAATTTCATTCCCCAACTTTTTCCCAACTGAATTTTTTACCAAATATAAACGTTGCGATCACATACAACGTTTTTAGCTATTTTTGTGCCTTACGTAATAGCTCATATTGCTGTTTGAAGGCTGTTTCGATCCGCCCATTTTCCTTAGGGTGATAATACTGTTTGTTCTTTAGTTTACTTGGCAAGTAGTTTTGTCTGACCCAGTCATGTGGAAAATCATGGGGGAATTTATAATCAGTCCCATGGCCAAGCTCTTTAGCTCCCTGATAATGAGCATCCTTAAGCGTATCGGGGACATCACCATAATTGCCCTGTCTGACGTCCTCGATTGCAGCATCGATCGCACTGATGGCGGAGTTAGATTTTGGCGAAATGCATAATTCGATCACCGCATTTGCTAATGGAATGCGTGCTTCAGGTAATCCGATTTTTTCAGCAGCCGTGATCGCTGAGACTGTTCTTGCGGCTGCTGCAGGGTTAGCTAAGCCAATATCTTCGTATGCGATCGTCAGTAAACGTCGATTAACAGATATGAGGTCACCAGCTTCTAAGAGACGAGCCAGGTAGTGGAGTGCTGCATCGCTGTCTGAACCGCGGATCGATTTTTGAAAAGCTGATATCACATCATAGTGAGCGTCGCCATTTTTATCTTGGACCAATGCTTTTTTTTGTAGACATTCTTCAATAACTGATAGGTCAAGATGGATCTTATTATCGTTTGGGTCAGGAGCTGTTGATTTAGCAGCTAATTCTAGAGCATTTAAAGTACTACGTAAATCTCCGTATGTTGCTTGAGTTAAATGAGACATAGCAGCTGAAGTTAAGTCAATATCCATTTTTCCTAATCCATTTGTTGAATCGGCCAGCGCATTGTTGATCGCCTGTTTAATGTCACTAGCAGTGAGTGGTTTAACTTCATAAATTTGAGTTCGACTACGGATCGCAGGACTGATCGATATATAGGGATTTTCAGTAGTAGCGCCAATTAAAATAATGCTACCTTTTTCTAAATGGGGAAGTAAAAAATCTTGTTTTGGTTTAGTTAAACGATGGATCTCATCTAACATTAAAACCACAGTACCACTCATTTTTGCTTCTTGTGCGACTACTTCCAAATCTTTTTTAGAATCTGTGGCGGCGTTCAGTGTCCTAAAAGCGTATTTTGTAGACCCAGCGATGGCACTGGCAATGCTAGTTTTGCCAGTGCCTGGGGGCCCATAAAGGATCATGGAAGATAAAAGGCGTGCTTGTACCATGCGATCGATTATTTTTCCTGGTCCCACTAAATGTTGTTGTCCAACGATATCTTCGATTTTTTGTGGTCTCATCCGATAAGCTAAGGGCTTCACGGTACATTCTCCTAACATTGACAGTAGTTAATTTACTATATTGTAATAGACAAAACTTGATTTGGCTAGTATATCAGCAACTACCTTGTGATTTTACAGGAATAATTATTGTATAATACAAATTTAAAAAGAAGTATAAAAAAAGCCCGCATAGCGAGCTTTTAATAATGCTAAAATTAACCAAGTTGGTTATAGTATTCAACGATTAGAGCTTCATCGATATTTGCATCGAGTTCGTCACGTTCTGGCAAGCGTACAAGTGAGCCTTCCATTTTGTTATCATCGAATGATACAAATGCTGGACGACCAACAACTGCTTCTAAAGCATCTTTAACAACTTGCAAGTTCATTGAACGTTCACGTAAAGAAATAACTTGGCCAGGTTTTACTTCGTATGAAGGGATGTCAAGACGTTTACCATCGACAGTGATATGACCATGGTTAACAAGTTGACGAGCCTGACGACGTGTAGTTGCTAAACCTAAACGGTAAACAACGTTGTCCAAACGACGTTCAAGTAAGATCATGAAGTTATCACCATGTTTACCTTCACGGATCTTACCAGCTTTCAAGAACAAGTTGTAGAATTGACGTTCTGACAAACCATATGTCAAACGGAGCTTCTGCTTTTCTTGTAATTGAAGACCATATTCAGAAAGTTTACGACGGTTGTTTTGACCGTGTTGACCTGGAGCATATGGACGACGAGCTAATTCTTTACCTGTACCAGAAAGTGAAACACCTAAACGGCGTGAAACTTTCCATGATGGACCTGTATAACGCATATTAAAATTCCTCCAATAAATTGTTTTGGAGTAAAATAATCCGTGTGAATTTAGTATTCGTGCAGTTCATTTTGGGCTTTCGCTCTTGCAGCCGAAGAGTTACTGACTAGACCAAGTACTGGCAATAAACTGTTGACGTTCTTACCATTCACTGCTGCATTATTTTACACGAGAGCTAGCTTATCAGTTTTTTGTGTAAAAGTCAATTGAAAGCATGATTTAATGATAAAAACACACATTTTAGTTTAGAGATGTTCCAATAAAACATTTACGAAATCAGTTAATTCTTTTTGGTCAGATTCACTAAAACGCTCTGGTGATGGAGAATCAATGTCTAGTACACCGATTTTTTTTGCACCTTTTGTTAGTGGAAGAACTATTTCTGAATTACTGGCAGAATCGCAGGCGATATGTCCGGGAAATTTATGGACGTTGGCGATCCGTTGAATCGTTTGTGTTTCAAATGCTGTGCCGCAGACACCACTTCCGGGTTTGATGTGCATACAGGCAACTTTTCCTTGGAAAGGCCCTAATTCAAGCGAATCAGTCGATTCATCGTAAAGATAAAAGCCACCCCAGTTTATATCATGTATTTCGTTGTATAATAACGCACTAGCATTTGCTAAATTTGCAATAAAATTATGTTCATCTGTTAATAAAGCGTCGAGTTGTTGTACTAATAAAGATCGATTCAAATCAATTTCCTCCGTTAAAATCGTATATTAACCATCTTTCTTATGGTATAATCAAAACAGATTTTAAACTGAATTTATTCGGATAGCAACTATATTGTCTAGGTAATCGAGTAGTACAATTTAGTGAGCTAGAAAATATGAAAGTGATACAAAGGATGGGGTTTCATGGTAGTCTTTTTAATCGCGGTCGTTGTTATTGCAGTGATCGTCTATCTTGCTATACTATATTTCCAACGTAGCTATAGTGAAGCAATCAGTGAAGAAAAAAATAATGTAGAAAAAATTGCAAATGATTCATTAGAGGAAAAGTTAGCTGAGATCAGTCAACTTAATTTATCTGGTGAAAGTTTGACAGAATTTGAAACCTTGGATAAAGGCTATCATTATTTGAAAAATAGAGAACTACCTGAATTGTCGGAACTCTTAAATGATTTAACTGATGCACTACATCATTATCAGTATTTCAGGGTATCGCGTGAGCTTAAAAGTGTGCAAAAAAAATCAACAGGGACACAACAGCGTCATAATGAGTTGAAAACAAAATTGGCTGCGATAAAAGAGAGTACGAAGAAACATGAGGATACTTTAAAACAGTTGCAACAAAAGTATCAGGAGTTACGTACGACTTTGCTGAATAAGAATTTTTCGTTTGGCCCTAGTATCGATAAGTTAGAAGAAAAGTCTGCTGATATTGAAGATGATTTTAGCAAATATACCGAATATTTTGAAAATGGTGATTTTGTTAGTTCAGAAGAACCACTTAATAAATTAGAAAATGATATGACGGACTTAGAAAATGCTGTGGAAGAGATTCCACCATTATTTAAAAACTTAAATAACGTTTTTCCCAAACAGTTATCGGAACTAAAAGATGGTTTAAAGTGGATGAAAGACTCGCACTTAGCGTTCAACGAAGATTTGAATGCTAAGTTAGAAGTGATCTATAAAGAGTGTCAGGAAAATGAACAAAATTTAGCAGATCTAGATTGGTTAGCAGCTAAGGAATTAGACGAACAAATTGCTAATGAAATTGATTATATTTATGAACAAATTGAAGTTGAATATACTGCTGCTACAAAAATCAACGCTAAATTACAGGAAATGGGCGAATTTGTTGAACATGCTCGTCAGCAACAAAATGAACTTAATATTGAACTTGATCGACTAGGACAGAATTATACATTTAATAACGACGAAGAAGAACGTGCAGCAAATTTGGAAAAAATTTTGACAGATGTCAAACAACGGTTTGAACAATTGAAGCAAGATAAGGAAAATGAAAAGGATGTTCATTCTTCTACTTCTGTTGCACAATTAGAAAAAGATCAGCAGAGTTTAGTAGAAATTGAAGAGGAACAAAAGCAGATCAACGAAAGTATTTCTGGTTTATGGAAAGAAGAAAAGGACGCTTTTGATGCTATTGAGAATTTCGATACTGAGATCCATCGGATGAAGCGCGAAATTGAAAAACTTAACTTACCTGGCTTGGCTGAAGATTACTTATCCTATTTCTTTAAAGTTAGTGATGAAATAGAAGATCTCGATACCGCGATCAATAAGGTAAAAATTGATATGTCTGAAATTACGAGGAACATGATCAATACGCAGTCTGATTTGGATGTTTTAAATAATAAGACTGAAGAGATCAAAGATAGTTCAATATTAGCTGAACAGTTATTACAGTATTCTAATCGGTACCGTAATCGTTATCCAGAAGTCGAACAGGCCTATCAGCAAGCATTAGTTCAATTTAAAAAAGAATTTAATTATGTGGGTTCATTGGATACAATTTCCCAAGCAGTTGATACAGTGGAACCTGGTTCATTCAAACGTATTTCGGAGCAATTTGAGTCAGATAAACAAGCATTTACGTTATAATATAAATTGTAAGTGATAGGCAAAGCGTACGTAAATATTACGGCGCTTTGTTTTATTCTGAAAAATAAACTTGTAAACCTAAACGCGAATGATTACAATTAGTAAGAAAATTTAATTAGAGAAGGATGTACTATGATTTATTTTGATAACAGTGCTACAACTAAAGTGGCACCAGAGGTTTTAGATACTTACAAAACAGTTAGTGAAAAAATATGGGGGAACCCTTCTTCACTCCATGCTTTGGGCGAAACAGCTGACAACTTGTTAGAACAATCCCGTAAGCAAATCGCTGAATTACTGGGGTGTAAATCACATGAGATCTTCTTTACCAGCGGTGGAACTGAAGGAGATAATTGGGTCATCAAGGGTACAGCTTTTGCCAAGCAGGAGTTTGGTAAACATATAATTACTTCTGCGATCGAACATCCTGCAGTCCTTAATTCAATGAAACAACTTGAAAAATTAGGCTTTGAAGTAACATATTTACCCGTTGATGAAAGTGGTCGTGTGAATGCTGAAGATGTTAAAGCTTCATTGCGCTCTGATACGATCTTGGTTTCGGTAATGGCAATAAATAACGAAGTTGGGTCGATCCAACCTTTAGCTGAGATCGCTGAGGTTTTGCAAGGGCATCCGAATATTCATTTTCATGTTGACGCTGTCCAAGGTATTGGTAAAGGTATCGGGGGATTGTTAAGTAATGACCGGATCGATTTTT
>NZ_KB714698.1:34566-88106 GCF_000349725.1 Ligilactobacillus pobuzihii E100301 = KCTC 13174 | reverse complement strand
AACTGGCCGAATGATCGAGCCATTAATGGCAGGCGGTGGTCAGGAAAAAAACCAACGGAGTGGGACTGAAAATCTACCTGCAGTCGCCGGAATGGCAAAGGCTTTACGTTTGTTACTTACTAATGAGTCGGATAATGTCGCCAAAGAACGGAAAATCAAACAAAAAATATATGATCATGTTGTGGCAGAATCAAATGTCACTGTTTTTTCAAAAGTTGATCAAACTTCGTCACCACATATTTTGTGTTTTACTATTGATGGAGTTAGGGGAGAAACGATCGTTCACGCATTTGAAGAACAAGGGATCTATATTTCAACGACAAGTGCTTGCTCATCTAAAAAAGGGGTTATTTCAGGAACGCTAAATGCAATGCATGTTCCTGAAAAAATTGCAACATCAGCTGTTCGGGTCAGTTTAGATGAAAACAATACTTTAGAGCAAGCCGACGAGTTTAATCGTGTATTTGACCAAATTTACGCACGTTTTTCAAAGATTTTTGCCAAGTAGAAAGGATAACAGATGCAATATACAGAAATCATGGTTCGTTACGGCGAATT
This sequence comes from Ligilactobacillus pobuzihii E100301 = KCTC 13174, assembly GCF_000349725.1. Classification (GTDB taxonomy): domain Bacteria; phylum Bacillota; class Bacilli; order Lactobacillales; family Lactobacillaceae; genus Ligilactobacillus; species Ligilactobacillus pobuzihii. The sequence continues at coordinate 87,548 of NZ_KB714698.1, read as the reverse complement.
GTCAACTAAAGGAAAAAACCGACGTTCATTCATTGATCGGTTAGGTACTAATACTAGAAATGCACTGTCAGGTTTTAAAAAGCTTGAGGTCAAAGCACAGCGTGACAGATTGCATATTCGGTTGAATGGTGAAGATTATCATCAGGTTGCAGACCGAGTAGGTAAAATCTTTGGTATTCAGAGCTTTTCGCCCGTCATTAAAGTTACACGTGACGTTGAAGAAGTTAAGAAGACGGCAATTTCGATCTTTAACGAGATTGCACAAGATGGTATGACTTTCAAAATTAATACGCGTCGATCAGACCATAATTTTGAATATGATACAAACCAAATGAATGACCTTTTAGGTGGAACTATTTTGAGTAATTTTCCTGGTGTTAAAGTTCAAATGAAACATCCAGATATTGTTTTACGCGTAGAGATACGTATGAATGGTATTTTTTTATCATATGAGATGCTCCCAGGAGCAGGAGGATTACCAGTTGGTACCGCAGGTAAGGGCCTCTTGATGCTATCAGGTGGTATTGATTCACCTGTTGCTGGATACCTAGCTTTGAAACGCGGGGTTGACTTGGAAATGGTCCATTTTTATAGTCCACCATATACCAGTGAACAAGCGTTGAATAAAGCCAAAGAATTAACCGCTAAACTTGCACCCTATGTGGGCAAGATAAAATTTATTCAAGTTCCGTTTACTGAGATTCAAGAAACTGTAAAACGTGACATTCCAGCCAGTTATCTAATGACGATCCAACGTCGTTTTATGTTACGACTTTGTGAAAAAATCGCCGAAAAAAGACATGCTTTAGCAATTTTTAACGGAGAATCATTAGGCCAGGTAGCTTCTCAAACAATGGAGAGCATGGCTGCTATTAATGATGTCACTTCAATGCCAGTTTTAAGACCGGTCGTTTCAATGGACAAAAATGATATCATTAAGCTTGCGGAAAAAATCGATACGTTTGAATTATCGATCAAGCCATATGAAGATTGTTGCACTGTTTTTGCTCCGACTGCTCCTAAAACGAAGCCACGGATCGATCGTTCACGCCAATATGAAGAAAAACTAGATATTGATGGTTTGATCGAACGTTCATTGTCGGGAATAAAAATAACTGAGATCAGTAGTGATGATCATTATTTGAATGCCCAAGAAGAAACATTCGCCGAATTACTCTAAGGGGCTGAATATGCACCATTTATTCTTGACGTTTGATAAACATAAGGTTAGAATTATCTCATAAAGCTTTGACCAAGAGGATCAATTGGTGCTCACTTTTAGAGAGAAATGGGTTGGTGAAACATTTCAGTGAACCATTGATTGTAGCTTGCTAGCTGTCGATTTGAATTTGTTAAGTAAGGTCGACCGGATCTTCATCCGTTAACACAGAATTTAAGTGGGGTTAAAAGCCCAATTTAGGTGGTACCACGGCACTGTCGTCCTAATTGATAGGACGGTGGTGCTTTTTATTTGCATCTTTTTATGTGTTGATTACTCATGAAGTGGTGAATGTACTTTAAACAATGGTAGACAAATAGTAAGCTTTAACGCATTGATTATTAGTTTAAAAATAGGATTAAAATAAGAAGGGATGAGAAATAAATGGCTAAAGAAGTTGAAATGTCAACGAAATACGACCCAACCGCTGTTGAACATGGACGTTATCAAGAATGGCTCGATAAAGATTTATTCAAGCCCAGTGGAGATACGACCAAAAAACCATATTCTGTTGTTATCCCACCACCAAATGTAACAGGTAAATTACATTTGGGTCATGCCTGGGACACCACCTTACAGGATATGATCGTGCGGCAAAAACGGATGCAAGGCTTTGATACATTATGGTTACCTGGTATGGATCATGCCGGTATTGCAACTCAAGCTAAAGTTGAAGCACGTTTGGCTGAAAGTGGTGTCTCACGTTACGATTTAGGCCGAGAAAAGTTTGTTGATAAGGTTTGGGAATGGAAAGATGAATATGCGGACATTATCAAACAACAATGGGCTAAATTGGGATTATCCTTAGATTATAGTCGGGAAAGGTTTACGTTTGATGACGGACTTTCTAAAGCTGTCCGCAAAGTATTCGTGGCGTTATACAAAAAAGGCTTGATTTACCGCGGAGAATACATTATTAACTGGGATCCAAAAGCACGTACTGCTCTGTCAGATATTGAAGTTATCCACCAAGATGACCAGGGCGCTTTTTATCACGTAAAATATCCATTTGTCGATGATACAACATTTAACGGTAAAAACTATATTGAGATCGCGACAACACGTCCAGAAACAATGTTGGGTGATGTTGCTATCGCGGTTAATCCAAAAGATGAACGTTATAAACAACTAGTAGGTAAAGAAGTTATTTTGCCATTGCATGGTAGACATTTGGAGATCATTGCTGATCAATACGTTGATCCTGAATTTGGGACGGGGATGGTTAAAATCACTCCTGCACATGACCCAAATGACTTTGAGGTTGGTAATAGACATGACCTTGAACGGATCAATACGATGAATGAGGATGCTACCTTAAATGATAAAGCAGGCAAGTATGCCGGTATGGATCGTTTCGAGGCGCGTAAGGCTATTGTTAAGGACTTAAAAGATCAAGGTTATCTTTTATCTAAGGAACCGATCGTGCATAGTGTTGGGCATTCTGAACGGACTGGTGTACAAGTTGAATCACGTTTGTCGACTCAGTGGTTCGTGAAGATGCAACCACTAGCTGAGGCAGCTTTAAAGAATCAGGAAACTGACGATCGTGTTAATTTTGTTCCGGAACGTTTTGAGAATACCTTTAGTCAGTGGATGGAAAATGTTCACGACTGGGTAATTTCAAGACAGCTTTGGTGGGGACATCAAATTCCAGCTTGGTACCATAAAGAAACTGGCGAGATCTACGTTGGCGAACAAGAACCAAGTGATCCAGAAAATTGGGAACAAGATCAAGATGTTTTAGATACATGGTTCTCAAGTGCCTTGTGGCCATTTTCGACAATGGGCTGGCCAAATGAGGATGCTGCTGACTTTAAACGTTACTTCCCGACCGATACTTTGGTAACTGGTTATGACATTATCTTTTTCTGGGTTTCACGAATGATCTTCCAGAGTAAAGAATTTACTGGTCGACGTCCTTTCAAAAATGTTTTGATCCATGGTTTGATCCGTGATGCTGAAGGTAAAAAAATGAGCAAGTCATTGGGAAATGGCATCGACCCGATGGATGTTATTGAAAAATATGGTGCCGATGCTTTACGTTGGTTCCTAGCAACTGGTTCGACTCCAGGACAAGATATTCGTTTCTCGTATAAAAAGATGGATTCTGCTTGGAATTTTATTAATAAGATTTGGAATGCTAGTCGTTTTGCGATCATGAACTTTGATGAGAAAACTAAAGCAGAATTACCAGATCAAAGTGAATGGCAACTAGCTGACAAGTGGATCTTAAGTCGCTTGAATTCAACTATTCGTGAAGTTACACGTTTATTCGAGGATTTTGAATTTGGTGAAGCGGGCCGTGCTTTGTACAACTTCATCTGGAATGATCTGTGTGATTGGTATATCGAAATGGCTAAAGAGGATTTTTATGGTAAGGATCGCTCTTTGAAACATAACACTCAAAACATTTTATGTTATGTTTTGGACCAAACTTTACGTTTGTTACACCCAATCATGCCATTTGTAACAGAAGAGATCTGGTTGGCTATGCCTCATGATGGTACTTCATTAGTAACTGCTGCCTACCCACAAGAACATGCTGAATTTGAAAATAAGGAAGCCGAAAAAGGCATGGACAACTTGATCGAGTTGATCAAGGCTGTCCGTAATATTCGAGCAGATGCTCATGCACCCTTATCTTCGCCAATTGATATTCAAATCAAGACCACAATGCCTGAAACGCAGTCGATTTTTGAATCAAATCAAGATTATATCGAGCGTTTTTGTCATCCAGAATCTTTGCAAATTTCAGCTGATATCAAAGCACCGACATTAGCAATGACTGCTGTTATTAGTGGAGCAGAAGTTTACATTCCACTCGCAGGTTTAATTGATTTGAACCAGGAAGTAGAAAGATTACAAAAAGAGATCGATAAATTAGAAAATGAAGTTTCACGTGGTGAAAAGAAATTAAGTAACCAAGGCTTTGTTAATAATGCACCTTCTCAAGTTGTTGATGAAGAAAAAGAAAAACTTACTGGCTATAAAGAAAAATTGAGTGCAACCCAGTCACGGCTTGCTGAGGTAAAAAAAGAAATGTAAGACGTAAAACAAGGAAAACTACGCAAAAGTTTTCCTTGTTTTTTAATGCTATCTTTTTTGGTTTCACGTATAATAAATCTGTGACATGATCAATAAAATTGCTGTGTTAATTTATGTAAGATTGATCAAAAAGATAAGGTTTAAGGAGTCAGACGTTATTGTATGATTGAAGTAAATAATTATGATGAAGCTTTAGAATATATTCATGGAAGGCATAAATTTGCTAAGGATCCATCTTTAAAAAGAATGCGGCGTTTTGCTGAAATTTTTGGAGATCCACAAGAAAGTTTGCAAATGGTTCATGTAACAGGAACTAATGGTAAAGGATCAGTCACTGCGTATTTGCGCGATTTATTGATGGGACAAGGCTATGATGTCGGAACTTTTACGTCTCCTTTTATTGAAAAGTTTAATGAACGTATCTCAGTAAATGGAAAAATGATTTGTGATGAGGAAATCTTATCCTTGGTTCAAGAAATACTTCCAGTAGTTGAGCAGTTAGATCATGAGTTTATAGACTTGGGTGGTCCAACTGAATTTGAGGTCTTAACTATGATGATGTTTGTTTATTTTGGACGATGTCACCCTGATTTTGTGATCGTTGAAGTTGGCATCGGGGGAACCTATGATTCAACTAACATTATTACTCCATTACTTTCGGTCATAACATCTGTAGGCATGGATCACATGCAGATTTTAGGAAACACTTTAACTGAAATTGCTGAAAATAAAGCAGGGATCATTAAACATGGAGTGCCAGTGGTTTGTGGTCAACTTCCAACTGAGGCTAAAAGTGTTATTGAAAAGAAAGCGCAACTGATGGACTCTGGACTATATTTGTTAAATCAAGATTTTACGGTAGTTCCCAAAAGTGTAGCCAATTTTTGGGGTGAAGTTTTTGACTTTAGCTTTCATGAATATTTAGTAAAAGACGTGCAGATACAAATGTTAGGTGGTTATCAAATTTCTAATGCTGCAGTTGCATTGACAGCATTTTTAGTAATGATGTCAAAACATCAAATTTCAGTCAAGACAAGACAGATAAAAAAATGTTTGCAACAAACTACCTGGCCTGGGCGATTTGAAAAAGTCAATGATGAACCACTAATAGTTTTGGATGGAGCACATAATGTACCTGCGATCCAAGGTTTAGCTAAGACTCTTAAAGACAAGTTTAATGACCAACACATATATATTTTGCTGGCTGTTTTAGAAGATAAACAATTTAATGAAATGATTGCTGAATTAACCAGGCTATCCCATGTTACAATTGCTTTGACGAAGTTTTTCGCACCTCGAGCTACTTTAAAAAAAGATGAATTGGATGGTAAATACGATCAGATAAAGATGTTTGACCAATGGAACGAGGGTTTTTTAACGTTGATCAATGAGATGTCAGCAAATGACATGTTGCTTATTACTGGGTCTTTATATTTTGTATCTGAAGTGCGTCGGTATTTTAAGGAAGAGTAAGGAGAAAAAATGAAACCAGAATTAGTTATTTTTGATATGGATGGAGTTGTATTTGATTCAGAAAAAGTTTATTACACCGCTAATAAAATGGCGGCGGATGAGTTAGGGATCACGTACTCGATGGATTACTATCGAAGATTTATTGGAGCCGGTAATGAACAAATGATGACAGCCATGACCGAAGATCTTGGTGATGCTAGTTTAGTCAGGAAGTTTATGGAACGGAGTTTTAGTTTAATAAATCCGTTGGTAATGGAAGGTAAGTTAGAATTAAAAAAGGGTTTTCTAGAATTGACCAGTTCCTTGCAAGCTTCACGGACGCCATATGTTTTAGCGTCTAGTAATGATCGAAAACAAATTGATTTTTACTTAAGGACCTTAAAAATGGATCTGGGGTTTAACTTGATCATTTCAGCTGATGATGTTAGTCAAGCTAAGCCGTCACCAGAAATTTTTAATCAGGCTTGGCAAAAAGCGGGCCATCCAGTTAAGGAAAAAACTTTAGTGATCGAAGATTCCCATAATGGTATCTTGGCTGCAAATCGTGCACAGATTCCAGTGGCGATGGTTCCTGACCTAATTCAACCGACCGACTATGACACACAAAATACGTTTGGTGTTTTTCATGATTTGAATGAATTAACAAATCTTTTGAATTAAAAAACATTTTTTACTCTTTTCTGCGTATATATCTTTGGAGGGGTAAAAATGACATTGATAAATTCTTATGACTTAGATTACTTGGCTTCGCAGATCCAGCATTTTGGTACACATGAACTAACCGATCGTGAACTACTGTATTGCGTTTGTTGTACTGCATTTTCGAAGCGTGAAGCTGACAAGATAATTGAACGATTTTTTGCGCAATACGAAAATTTGGAACAAATGCAGTATTTAACTGATCAGGAGGTTCGTTCTTTATTACCGAATGAAAAAAAGGCCTGGTTTTTTGAAGTTTTAAGCGAGTTTGCAAAAAGATATGAAAAAAGACCAAGCTGTGCATTGGGAACAGTTTATTCCAGTAAAAAAATTGGCGAATATATGTCTAAAATGTATGGTTCCTCAAAGCAGGAACTTTTAGTAGGTGTTTATTTAGATACTAAGAACCAAGTGGTCCTGCAAAAAAATCTGTTTAAGGGAACTTTAAATTCTGCTACGGTCCATCCACGCGAAATACTTAAAGAAGCAGTCAAGTGCAGCGCGGCACGTTTTATGGTCGTGCATAATCATCCGAGTGGAAATGTAACACCGTCCAAAAATGATTTGGCTTTAACTAAAAGACTTGTGGGTTGTGGAAAAATGTTAGGTATTACTTTATTAGATCATATTATTGTGGGGGATACTTCGTATTTAAGTATGCGTGAAGAGGAAATTATTGCATAATTGAAATAAGAGAACTAAAGACTTATTTAATGATGGTATTACCATTGTTTAGGTGAGTCTTTTTGTTTACAAAATAATAAGACTGGTCAGCAAAAGAGAATATTTATTTGAAACATTCGTAGTTATTGGTGTATTGTGGAAGGCTTTAAAATGTGGTAAACTTGCAAAAGTACAAGTGTTGAAAGGAATATAAAATGCTAACAGGAAGAGTACGTTCTTTTAATAAAGATAAAGGTTACGGTTTTATTATTCCAGATGATGGTGGCGAGGATTTTTTCGTTCACTTTTCTGCAATTTTAACTCCGGGGTATAAAGTTTTAGAGGCAGGTCAAAAGGTCAACTTTGTTTCTGTTGAAGGAATTAGAGGCCCACAAGCATGTGATGTAAGCATTATACCTGAGTAGGAGACACTTTTTTATAAATTTAGCTTTTCTTAAGAAATCCTATCTAGGTTAATAAAATGCTTATGTTATAATTTTAATATTACTTGAAAAATAAAATGGCTTATAAATTGTGAAGGGATGAAAGCAGTGTTCGGAATGGGAACAAAAAATATCGGGATCGATCTCGGTACAGCAAACACGATAGTTTATGCTGAAGGTAAAGGTATTGTTTTACGGGAACCTTCAGTTGTTGCGAAAAATACAAAGTCTGGGGAAATTGTTTCAGTCGGTTCAGAAGCACGTGATATGATCGGACGTACACCTGCAAGTATCGTTGCGATCCGTCCGATGAAAGACGGTGTGATTGCTGATTATGATACAACAGCAGCGATGATGAAATATTATATTGATAAGGGCTTAGGCAAACATGGTGGTAAGCCTTATGTTATGGTCTGTGTTCCAAGTGGCGTTACAGAAGTTGAAAAACGTGCTGTGATCGATGCTACTAGGGTAGCAGGGGCAAAGGATGCTTATGTTATCGAAGAGCCTTTTGCTGCTGCTATTGGTGCAGGGTTACCTGTTATGGATCCAACTGGTAGTATGGTAGTTGATATTGGTGGTGGTACAACTGATGTTGCCACGATTTCATTAGGTGGTATTGTTTCAAGTCGTTCTATCCGTATGGCTGGAGACCGATTGGATGAAGCTATAGTGCATTTTGTACGTAAGAACTATAATTTATTGATTGGTGAACGAACTGCTGAACAGTTGAAGATGGATCTTGCGTCTGCTTCAGTAGAGGCAGCTAAGCAGTTAGATTCACAGTCGATCCGTGGACGTGATTTGGTGACTGGCTTACCAAAAACAATTGAAATTGAGGCTGAATCAGTTGCTAATGCTATTCAAGAAGTAGTCCAAGAGGTTATTTCTGCTATTAAAGAAACTTTAGAAGAAACATCTCCTGAAATTGCAGCTGATGTGATCGATCATGGTATCGTGTTAACTGGCGGTGGAGCTTTGTTGCGCCATTTGCCAGAAGTTATTTCTGATGCTACTAAAGTTCCTGTATTTGTAGCTTCTGAACCTTTAGACTGTGTTGCTATTGGAACAGGCGAGTCGCTCAAAAGCATAGATGTTATGAAAAAGAATTAATCATTAAGAGAAAAATTAGTTGGGGGTTGGAGTCTTTTTTCTCCAACCTCTTAATTTTTTATGTAGTTTATGCTAAACAATATGACTTTTAATTAGAGCTGTTAAAATGATTAAGTGACTTTGTTTAAAATATCATTTTATAGTTTAGTCATAGTACGAGGAGGTTTGAAGTGTGCAAAAATTCTCATTCAATAAGAGGTTAGTTATCACAATGATCATTTTGATTATTGGTTTTTTATTGATAGCTTTGTCGATCAGTGTTAGAAATAATCGTAAAGCGCCGTCTTTTGTTCAACAAGTTGGTAATGATGCCGTGGGGATCGTGGATAGAGTGGTTGGTGTACCAATGAATAGTTTGGGGCATGCTACTGATTCAGTTAAGGGTTTGTATAATACTTATACAGAAAATAAAAAATTGAAAAAACAAGTAGATACCATAGCCACTCAAAAAGTTGAAAATCAAACTTTAAAAGATGAAAACAAGCATTTAAAACAACAACTAAAGTTAAATGAAACACTTAGCTCTTACAGTAAGATCAATGCTGTTGTTTTGAGTAGAACGCCGTCTTCTTGGCAAGACCAGCTAGTGATCAATAAAGGGACAGCTGCAGGTGTGAAGAAGAATGATCCAGTTTTGTCACGTAAAGGATTAGCCGGCAGAGTAACTGAAGTCAATAAGACAAATAGTAAAGTAGAATTACTTTCAACTAGCAATGGTTCAGCCAATCGTTTTGCAGTTCGTTTGAAAAGTAAAGAAGGTACAGTGATCAATGGTTTGATCACTGGCTATAATACTTCAAAAAATCAACTGATCATGGGACAAATTACTTCTAAAGCCAAAATTGCTAAAGGGGAAAAAATAATTACTTCTGGCATGGGAGGCATCACGCCTCAGGGCTTACTAATAGGAAAAGTTGTTCGTGCAGCAAATGGAAACGATGGTTTGCCGGCAAAAATTTATATTGAACCTGCTGCTGACTTTAATGATCTAGATGTTGTGACAGTAGCACGGAGAGCTGATTAGGAGTTTTGTGACATGAGAATTTCGAAAATGAGATATTTTTTCCCCATAGGTGCTTTTTTATTTCTTTTTTTAGATGGATCTTTGAGCCATCTTTTATCACAGTCTTTTTTTACTACTACTGTTGCGGTTGAAAGCCGCTTAATTTTGTTGTGGTCTGTGATGGCAATCTGTTATGGACAAGTTGACCATGTATTCATATGGTCTGCAATTATTGGACTTTTTTTCGATCTTTTCTTTACAGGCGTTTTAGGCATTTTCACATTGTTATTACCCTTTATGGTTTATTTGACTAGAAATGTTTTAACGTTTTTTAATCGCTCATTTATTGTGGTATTATTAATATATTTAATAGACATAACTGTGTTAACAACGCTATTTTATTGGGCAAATGCTCTGATAGGATTTACGTCTGTTTCGGGGGTCACATTTATTGGACGGACTTTAGGACCGACCTTGGCATACAATTTAGCTACATATGTAGTATTGTATTGGCCGCTGAAATTATTTTTCGAAAAATTTAGTTAAGGGATGTGTGGAGGAATGCAAGCAGTCGTTTTAAAGGGATATAAGAACGGCTATGAATTGATTTTAGAGCCAACTGCGAGCTTTAGTGAAATTAAAATTGAACTTGGCGAACTTATGGAAAAATTGCATAATGATGAATCAGCAGATCGAACTGAAAAATATTCTTTCAACATCAATACAGGCCAGTTGCTTTATACTGCAGAACAAAAACAAGAATTAGAAAATATTTTTGCAAATTATCCAAGGTTTTCGATTCACAAGATTCAAAGTTCGGTGATTGAAAGGCAAGAAGCACAAGAAATTTTTGACACTACCACAGTTCATGTTGATGGTGATATTATCCGGAACGGGCAGGACAAATTGATCCAAGGCGATTTACTTTTTTTGGGAACTTTACATGAAGGTGGTATTTTACGAGCCACGGGTAGTATTTTTGTTTTAGGTACTGCAAATGGTATTTTATGTGCTGGTCATGAGAATAATACTCGAGCAGTTCTTGCTGGAAATTTGAGTAATGCACAACAATTACGGATCGCTGATTTGGTAGATGTTGTAAATGAAGATGAAGAGATTGCGTCAACAGAGAAAATGAGTGCACTTTTCGTGAATGATCTGCATGCTTTGGCTCTAACACAAATTGAGGAATTAAAAGTAAAAAGGCCAAAGTTATTCATAAAGGCAGGGGGATTTTAGAATGGGAAAAGCAGTTGTTATAACGTCTGGTAAAGGTGGTGTTGGTAAAACAACGACTACCGCAAATCTAGGGACTGCACTTGCTTTGATGGACAAAAAAGTATGTTTAGTTGATTTAGATATTGGATTACGCAACTTAGATGTTGTTTTGGGCTTGGATAATAGGATCATCTACGATATTGTTGACGTTGCAGAAGGTCGAGCTAAGCTACCTCAGGCCCTCATCAAAGATAAACGATTCAATGATAAATTATTTTTATTACCAGCTGCACAAAACGCTGACAAAACATCATTGAATCCTGATCAAGTTGTTAAAATAGTAGATGAATTAAAAAGTGATTTCGACTATGTTTTTTTGGACTGTCCAGCCGGGATCGAACAGGGCTTTATGAACGCTGTGGCAGGTGCGGACAATGCTATCGTGGTTTCTACACCAGAGATTTCTGCGGTTCGTGATGCTGATCGAGTAGTTGGATTACTTGAACAGCAAAGCTTAGATAAACCACCAATGCTTGTGATCAATCGTATTCGTAAAAATATGATGAATGAGGGCAACATGATGGACGTTGACGAAATTACCAGGCATCTTTCGATTGAATTAATTGGGATCGTCTTTGATGAAGACGAAGTTATCGCAACATCTAATAAGGGTGAACCAATCGTTTTATATGAAAAAAACCCTGCAGCCCAAGGCTACCGTGATATTGCACGGCGTTTAGAGGGCGAAACGGTTCCATTAATGTCTTTGCAAGAACCCAAAAAGAACGGTTTTTTCAAAAGAATTGGAGCTTGGTTCAAAAAAGATAAATAAATTGGACATAGTGGGGTCAGAAATGACCCCTTTTTTTTATTTTAAAAATATATGTTTATTCTAGTTTAGTTATTGTTGTTTATATACATTGATAGCTAATTTTGCTATAATTTTTTTGTATCTATTTCAGATGTGGATGGTGAAATTTTGTGAATTGGATCTTTAGTATTGTTAATTTAGTCTTTTTTGTAAATACACTTTTTGCCATCGTAACAGTTTTCAAGGAAAAAAGAGATATTTCTGCTACGTGGGCATGGTTATTGGTGCTGAACCTACTTCCTGGTATCGGGTTTTTAATTTATTTATTCGCGGGCAAGAAAATTTCAAAAGAGAGAATTTTCGACATTAAAGCGCAAGAAAAATTGGGCATCGATCAGTTAGTTTCCTTGCAAAAGGAACAATGGAATGAAAAAGAGTTGTTGCCTTATGATGTTTTAACCAATGAAGCTCAACAAACTTCACGTCTGTTTTTAGAAGCCGATCAGGCAATTTTTACGAATAATAATCAAGTTAAGGTCTATACGGATGGGCAGGAAAAGTTTGCTAAATTATTAGCTGATATTGGAAACGCGGAGGATCATATACATATTGAATATTATACTTTTTATAGTGACGAGATTGGTTATCAGGTACTAGATGCTCTTGAAAAAGCCCAGACTAGAGGCGTTAATGTACGGGTAATATATGATAGCATGGGTTCACGTGGGCAAGTACGCAACTTTTTTAAGCCATTGGAGGAGTTAGGTGGACAAGCTGAACCTTTCTTTGGTTCCAAAAGATCATATTTTCATAGTCCACGCCTTAATTATCGTGATCACAGGAAAATAGTTGTGATCGATGGTGTGATCGGCTACATTGGTGGTTTTAATATTGGCGATCAGTATTTGGGACGTTTAGAGAAATTTGGATATTGGCGTGATACTCATTTACGGGTCGTAGGTAATGCAGCAGTGGCGTTGCAATCGCAATTTTTTATGGATTGGAATGCTACGGTTAAAAACTCCGCTGAATCTGCTCCTATTGAATATGCTGATCGGTATTTTCCTTTACAAAGAGGTCAAGGAACCACGGGGATCCAAATTGTTTCTTCTGGTCCGGATAACGAAACAGAAGCAATTAAGTTAGGCTATTTGAAACTGATCAGTAACGCACATGATTATATTTACATTCAAACCCCTTATTTGATCCCTGATGATTCCGTTATGGAAGCATTGAGTGTTGCGGCGTATTCGGGTGTTAAAGTCCGTATTATGATCCCTTCAAAACCTGATCATGCATTTGTTTATCGGGCTACGGAATACTATGCAAAAGAATTGTTAGAAAAAGGTATTGAAATATACAAATACGATGAAGGTTTTCTGCACTCTAAAACAATGATGGTTGATGGACAAATGTGTTCAGTAGGTTCTGCCAATCTTGATTTTCGAAGTTTCAAATTGAACTTTGAGGTCAATGCTTTTTGCTATGATCGTAAATTGGCAGTTGAATTAACTGATATTTTTAAACAGGATCTTAAATTTTGTACACAGTTAAGTACAGAGTATTTTGCACACCAGCCACGTTGGTTGAGATTTAAACAGTATTTTTCACGACTTCTTTCACCAATTTTATAAAAGCAATGATATACGCGTGTCTCACTAGCTAAAATTTATTTTGTGCTAGCTAGACGCGTATTTTAATCTTTCAATCAAATACGTTAGAAATGAGAAATGAAATGTCAAAAAAGAAGAAAATTATAATTGGAGTCTTAAGTACTCTCGTTGTTTTAGTCGTGATGGTATTAGGATACGCCGCTAATTATTTAGTTACATATGCATTTGACAATCCTTACCGAACTGAAAAACAATTAGCGTTAAAAGGTAGCGAAAAAGATGACCAGAAGTGGCTTAAACAACAGGGTCAACAAGATAAATGGACGTTACGTGCGCAAGATACAGGTCAGAATTTAGTCGCCTTTTATTATCCTGCAAAAAAAGTAACAAATAAAACCATTGTGATTGCGCATGGTTATCAAGGCAGCCATTATACCATGGCTCCCTATATCAGAATGTTTCATGAACAAGGGTATAATGTATTAGCTCCAGATGATCGTGGTAGTGGCCAAAGTTCAGGAAAATATGTAACTTTTGGGTATCCAGACAGTCGAGATTATCTGGGATGGCTTGATCAAGTTATTGATAAGAGCGGTGAAAATTCTCAAATTGGTTTATTTGGAGTTAGTATGGGCGGAGCAACAGTGATGATGATGAGTGGGTTAAATTTACCACCTCAGGTTAAAGCTATTGTGGAAGATTGTGGTTATGATACGGTTGAAAATGAGTTAGCTTTTCAATTAAAACAACAATTTAATATGCCGAAAGAACCTTTGATCACTATGAGTTTATGGTTAGCTGAATTTAGAGTGGGGCAAAACTTTAAAAAAGGCAGTTCAGTTGATGCGTTGCGCAATAATAAATTGCCAACATTCTTTATTCACGGACAAGACGATAAATTTGTGCCAACGGAAATGGTTTATAAAAATTATCATGCGACACAAGGGAAAAAACAGTTGTGGGTAACACACGATACGAAACATGCAGATTCTCGAAAAAATTATCCACAACAATATAGAAAAAAAGTAGAGGCCTTTTTTAATAAAGCTTGGCAATAAAAAAGAGAGGGCGAAAGTCGTTTTGAAGCCGGTGTGTAACGTCGTTTACGCCATTTCTGATCGGAGCAAAGCGCAGGACACAAATGGCGTAAATGGTATTACATTGAGGATTCAGACTTTTGAAACGCGTTTGTACTATAAAAATTACAAGCGATAATTTGATTATTTTTAGCAAAAGAAGAGACTGTGACATTGTTTTGTCCCAGCCTCTAAATATTATTTTCTTTTAATGGTTTATCCTAATAAGGGACCAATTGAACCTAAAATTACAGATCCAACCATGAAAATTAACATGACCCAGACAACGACCATTGTTACTTTTTGAAAAGTTGAACGTTCTTTCTTTTTACGCACCGAAACCACCCTTAAAATGTAAGTATTTTATATATCTTACATTTTAATTAGAGCTACTGTCAAATTTTATAATTAGGTATTTATAGCAGAAAGAATTAATTTTCTTAAGAGATGTATCATTCAAGGGTTTTGAATCCTAATATTATGTCTGGTACAGGATCTGCCTAAACGTGTAGTACAATGTGTAGGTGTTCAGTAATTTTTATTGTTTAAATTGTTTTAGTATTGCAAAGATAAATTATTATGATTGGAATAAGGAGAATTAAAATGTTTAAAAGTTGGTTGTTTTGGTTAGTAGTTTTTCTAGTTTGGAACATTATGATACTAACAATAAAAAAAATAATGACAGAAAAATGGCCCGGTAGAATAAAAATACTGGATTTAAATTTACCACTTTTGATTCTCGGCTTACATTTTATGTCGAAGAATTTGATGGGTCTGTCATTGTTGCCTTTTTTAATTTTTGCACTTGCATTATTTGGGATCGCAATGACGTTAATATATGCTTTTTTAGAGGGGGATATAATTTATCGTGCTTTTTTTGTGAGGTACCTTAGAGTGGCAGATATCGTCTTTTTTTGTTCTTTCATGTTTTTTTTGGTTTTAGAAATTTGTCAGACTTTTATTTAGATAAATGTTGTTGAAGAAAAAGTTTTGCATATAGCTGGTATTCCATCTTTTAAGTTGGGACACCAGTTTTTTTATGTTTTTTTAGGAACATTAGTTTGGGTATGCAATTTGCTAATTTATAAGCTTTTTTTAGTGGTTTTTAAGTGGCATTTAGTGGTTAAAAGTGGGGAGATGTGGTAATATTTATTTTAACAGGTTGATCTGGAGGTGAAGCCAGTGTTCATGGGAGAATATAGACATTCAATAGATACGAAGGGCAGGATCATTATTCCTGCTAAGTTTCGAGACGAATTAGCCGGTAAATGCATATTAACGCGTGGTTTAGACGGTTGTTTGTTTGGCTATCCAATGGACGAATGGCAAAACCTCGAGGAAAAGCTGAAAAAGCTCCCGTTAACTAAAAAAGATGCGCGTTCTTTTGTTCGATTCTTTTATTCTGCTGCGACAGAAAGTGAATTTGATAAACAGGGGAGAATTAATATTCCTCAATCCTTACGCAGTCATGCGGGTGTTGAAAAAAAATGTGTGATCGTGGGAGTATCAAATCGGTTTGAAATTTGGTCAGAGGATCGTTGGCAAGATTTCTCAGATAATGCCGAAGAGAATTTTGATGATATCGCGGAAAATATGATCGATTTTGGTTTATAACTGATTTGAAGTTGTTGTTTAGAAATTATTTCAAGGAGTCAATATGACAGAGTTTAAACATGAAACAGTCCTTTTAAATGAGGCAATAGAAAATTTACAAGTTAAACAGGATGGGTGTTATGTTGACTGTACCTTAGGTGGCGGAGGACATTCACGCCGTTTGTTAAGTGAACTGGGTAAAACGGGCCATCTTTTTTCTTTTGATCAAGATGAAACGGCCATTAGCTATAATAAGCAAAATTTGACATCTTTTATTGAAGCAGGGCAGTTGTCTTTGATAAAGAATAATTTTCGTGAGTTGAATAATTCTTTAAGTAAAAGAAATGTTACAGGTGTCGACGGGGTCGTTTATGACTTAGGTGTTTCTTCCCCACAATTTGATGTTGCTTCCCGTGGTTTTAGTTATCGACAGGACGCACCACTTGATATGAGAATGGACCAAAGCCAAGCATTGACTGCTCAAACGATCGTTAACGAGTGGAGTTATCAAGATCTAGTACGGATCTTTTTTAGATATGGTGAAGAAAAATATGCTAAATCGATCGCACGACGTATCGAAGCAAGTCGAAAAAAGCAGTTAATAACTACGACTGGGCAATTAGTTGAACTAATTAAGCAAGGTATTCCTGCTAAAGCACGACGACATGGCGGTCACCCTGCTAAAAAAGTTTTTCAGGCGCTAAGGATCGCTGTTAATGACGAGTTAGGGGCCTTAGAAGATTCTTTAGAACAAGCGTTAGAGTTACTTTTGCCTGGTGGGAGGATCAGCGTGATCACTTTCCAATCTTTAGAGGATCGGTTGGTTAAGGCATTGTTTAAAGAAAAAACAAGTCTTCCCGATTTACCTCCTGGTTTGCCAGTAATACCAGATGAAATGAAACCAGGATTTCGTTTAGTGAATCGAAAACCAATTATTCCATCAGAAGACGAAATTAGAAGAAATCATCGTTCTCACTCTGCTAAGTTAAGAGTGATAGAAAAAATCGCACAGAATTAATAAATATTTGAAGGATGTGATCAAATGGCACAGAACACAGCAAAACAAATTTTGACTGATCCTGTTTCGCAACCAATACATAAAAAACAAGGTAAAACGCAACAGCAGTCAAAAAAGGCACAATATTTAAAAGTTGAAAGATTTATGGTAGTATTAATCTCTGTTTGGATCAGTATTCTGGCTTGTTTGGTTGTGGCTTCTGCAATTAATCTAAATTCTACCCAGGTTCATTTGCAAAAAGTCAATGCACAAATATCATCAGTTCAGTCCAAAAATGCGAATACTAAGCAAGAGGTTGGAGAGTTAACAAGTCGTTCTCGCTTGGATGCAGTTGCAAAAAAGGCAGGCTTGTCAATGAATGAACAAAATACAAGGAATGTTTCAAGATGAATAATAAACAAAAGCAATCGGTGAACAAGAAGGACATAAAAAATAACCGCAAATATTTTGGAAGGCTCATTTTCTTTGTGGTCATTGCAATTTTTATCCTTTTCGCTGGGCGCTTTTTTTATATTTCAGTGATACACCGAGCGGATGGTCAAGATCTACAAAAGAAAGTTGCTAAATTGTATGATGCCGAAACAAGGCAGCCTGCTAAACGCGGTACGATCTATGATTCAAATCAACAACCAGTAGCCGAAGATACGACTACATATTCAATTTATATCGTGCTATCGAAAAAGGCAACTTATAATGGAAAAATCGATTATTTGCCTGATTCTAAAAAAAGACAGGCAGCTTCAGTGCTTAGCAAAAATTTAAACATTAGTTATCAGAAGGTTTGGCAAACGTTAAACCCTAAAAATAAGGACCTATATCAGGTAGAATTAGGGAGCCCAGGTAAAAACATCTCTCTTGAAACAAAAAAAACGATTGCGAAGTCTAAAATTCCCGGGATCAAATTTATTCCTTCTCAGTCGCGACTGTATCCTAATGGTAAATTTGCTTCTCATTTAGTCGGACTGGCTGAAAACACTGAGGGTAAATTAGAGGGCGTAATGGGGCTTGAAAAAGAATTTAACAAGAAACTAAAGGGTGTTGATGGTGTCAAAAAGTCTTCTTTTGACAGTCAGGGAACAGATATCCCTGGTCGTAATGGTAAATCACGAAAAGTCAAGAATGGTGACGATATTTATACTACGATCGACCAGCGACTACAAAATTATTTAGAATCATTAACTAATAAGGCTTCTGATAAGTATCATCCAAAGGGTGTCAGAGCCATGTTAATGAACGCTAAATCTGGAGAGATCATTGCAGCTACTCAAAGGCCAACTTTTAACCCACAAACCAGGGAAGGCATCAATGACATATGGCGTAATACTTTACTAGAAGACGCATATGAACCAGGGTCAACAATGAAGATCTTTACGACTGCGGCGGCAATTAATAGTGGTAATTTTAATCCAAATGCGACATACCATTCTGGCAGTTATGAAGTGGATAAACAAAAAATTTATGACTGGAATAAAAACGGGTGGGGTACTATCGATTATCAACAAGCTTTTATTCGTTCTTCAAATGTGGGAATGGCTCATCTTGAACAACAGATGGGTCCAGATAAATGGAAAGACTATCTCGATAAATTCGGTTTTCTAAAGAGTACTAAAGCTGGTTTAGGTGATGAATCATCCGGGTCGATCAGTTATAAATATCCAATCGACCAGGTGAATACATCATATGGTCAAGGAATCGATGTAACTGCATTTCAAATGATGCAAGGTTTTTCTGCAATTGCAAATGACGGAAAAATGGTCAAGCCACGTTTGATCTCACAAATCAAGGACCCTAATACTGGTAAAACTGTTTATTCTTCTAAACCGACTACAGTTGGTCACCCGATCAAAAAGGAAACTAGTAAGCAGGTACTTAATCTGATGGAAAGAGTCGTCACTGACAAAAATGGGACGGGACAAGATTATAAATTAAATAATTACCCAGTAGCTGTTAAAACGGGGACTGCTCAAATCGCTAATGAAAATGGTAGTGGGTATATGAATGGCGATACCAATTATACATTTTCAGTTGCTGGTATTGCTCCGGCTAATGATCCGAAATATGTCCTATATGTAACTATGGAACGTCCCAAAAGTTTTAGTAGTGAAGGAACAGCTACGAAAATGCTATCAACTATTTTCAATCCGTTAATGCAACGGACGTTGGATGATGAGGCTAATGAATCAAAAGTCTCTATGCAAAAAATTGATAATATGAATGGAATGGATACAAATGATGCTACTGAAAAACTGGAAAAGCAAGGACTTAAAGTTGAAGTAGTTGGAAGTGGCGATAAGATCAAGCGACAGTCGCAAAAACCTGGTGCTAAAGTTATCAAAGGCGAACGTGTTATTTTGGTCACCGATAAAAGATTAACGATGCCTGATTTTTCAGGTTGGTCACAAGCTGATATTGTTAATTTTGGACAAATGGTCGGCTTGAAAATAAAAATTACCGGATCAGGTTATGGTGCTAAGCAAAGCGTTGATCCAGGAAAAGATTTAACTAGTGTTAAGTCACTTGAAGTAAATTTACAAAGCCATTAAAAATATGAAAGATTTAAAGGAGTTGCTCTGATGAGTTTTTTAGCTATGTTAGGAACAGCGTTATGTAGTTTTATCCTAACGATTATTTTGACCCCATTTTTTATGAATTATGCCCATAAGAAAAAAGCAGGCCAAATGATACGTGAAGAAGGACCAAAGTGGCATGAAAAGAAATCTGGAACACCAACAATGGGAGGGTTAGTGTTTGATGTTGTGATCGTAGTTACAGCTATTGTTGTACCTTTGATCATGCAAGAAATGACCCCACAGATCTTGATCTTGGACTTTATTTTAGCCCTATATGGGTTTTTAGGCTTTTTCGATGATTCGATCAAATTATTAAAAAAACAAAACGAAGGTTTGAAAGCATGGCAAAAACTTTTGGGTCAAATTATCGGTGGGATCATATTTCTTATCGTATATCAGATTGAGGGATTGCCATTTAGTTTGAATATTTTTGGTTTTGAGATGAATGTTGCCTGGATCTATGCTTTATTTGTATTATTTTGGTTGATCGGCTTTTCGAATGCTGTCAATCTAACTGATGGCATCGATGGCCTAGTTGCAGGACAAGCCACAATTGCGTTTGGTGCTTACGCAGTAATTGCGTATGTTCAAAATCAAAATGATGTTTTAATTTTTTGTTTAGCAGTAATTGGTGCTTTATGTGGCTTTTTCTTGTTCAATAAAAAGCCTGCCAAGATATTTATGGGCGATATGGGATCATTAGCTTTAGGTGGCGGCTTAGCGGCTGTTTCTATTTTAGTTCATCATGAACTTTCTTTGCTCTTTATTGGTTTGATTTTTGTATTTGAAACAGCCAGTGTGATCTTACAGGTTATTTCCTTTAAAACTACGGGTAAAAGAATCTTCAAAATGAGTCCATTGCATCATCATTTTGAACTGAGTGGCTGGAGTGAATGGAAAATTGACACGATTTTCTGGTTAACTGGTCTGATTATGGCGGTCCTGTCACTGTGGGTAATTTTATAATAAGCTAAGTAAGTCAAGATTTTTCACTGACGAATAATTGTGGAAGCAACAGGTATGTCAGCTAGTTAACAGGCATTCTCGTTTAATGTCAGCGAAAAAAGCGAAACAAGGGAGTCAGAGAAATGAAAGATATCAAAGATTATCAAAATAAAAATGTCTTGGTTTTAGGATTAGGTAAAAGTGGTTTTAATGCCGCTAAATTATTACGGAAACTACATGCCAACGTAACAGTGAATGATAAACAAGTACCGACCGATCCGAGTCAGGTCAATGAGTTAGTTGCGGCAGGGATAAAAGTGGTTACAGGCAGTCATCCCTTGGATTTACTAGATGACTGTGACCTAATGGTTAAAAATCCCGGTATCCCATATACCAATCCTTTAGTCAAAGAAGCTCTAGCACGTGAAATCAGCGTGATAACTGAGCCTGAGTTGGCATTTGAAGTGTCAGAGGCGCCCATGATAGGGGTTACTGGCACAAATGGTAAAACGACTACGACTACCTTGATTTCTTTGATGTTAGAAAAATCTACAACTTACGATAAAGTATATTCAGCGGGTAATATTGGTACTTCGGTTTCAATGGTGGCACAACAAGCCTGCGTAAATGATGTGATCGTTACAGAGTTATCCAGTTTTCAGCTTAACGGGATAGCTGGTTTTCATCCACATATTGCTGTATTGACTAATATTTATGAAGCTCACACTGATTTTCATGGCACACATGAAAAATATGTACAGGCTAAGTTAAATATTACGAAGAATCAAACAGCAGATGATTATTTTATCGTTAATTGGGATAACGCAGAGGCAAGAGAAGCTAGCTTAGTATCTAAGGCCACCATTATCCCGTTTTCTCCTGAAAACTCAACTCAAGAGGGTTCTTATTTACGTGATGGACAACTATATTACCAAAATGAGAAGATCATGGCAGCTGATGAAATAAAGATACCTGGAGAACATAATGTTGAAAACGCATTGGCGGCTATTGCAGTTGCCAAATTGTTGGGACAAACAAATGAGCATATTACTGAAGTTTTAAAAACATTTTCTGGTGTCAAGCATCGTACACAATATTTGACGGCATTTAAAAACAGAACTTTTTATAATGATTCAAAAGCAACTAATTTGGAAGCAACAAAAAAAGCATTGGAAGGGTTTGAAAAACCTGTTGTCTTATTGGCAGGTGGATTAGATCGCGGATTGTCTTTCCAACCATTATTAACAGCTTTAAAAAGGCATGTTCATGCTTTAGTTGTCTTTGGAGAAACTGCTTCACAAATTGCTGATATAGGTAAACAGGCAGGTATTGAAAATATTCAATTTGCTCAGGATGCAGCAACAGCAGTTCCTCAAGCTTTTGAAGTAAGCAAGCCAGGAGATGTGATATTATTGTCCCCAGCATGTGCAAGTTGGGATCAGTGGCCTACTTTTGAAACTCGTGGTGATAAATATATCGAAGCAGTTGAAAAATTGATCAAACAAACGGAGGAGTAGAATATGCGATTGTTAATATCTGGTGGTGGGACTGGCGGTCATATCTATCCCGCATTGGCATTAGTTGAAGCTTTGAAAAAAAGAGATCCAAAAGCAAAAGTACTTTATGTAGGGACTAAACGCGGATTAGAAAGTAAAATAGTGCCTGATGCTGGTATTCCGTTAAAAACGATCGAGATTCAAGGATTTAAACGTTCACTTAGTCTTGAGAACTTTAAAACTGTTTATCTTTTTTTAAAAAGTGTCAAAGATTCAAAAAAAATTATTCGTGACTTTAAACCTGATGTTGTAGTTGGAACTGGTGGTTATGTTTGCGGATCAGTGGTGTATGCTGCGGCAAAATTGAATATCCCAACTTTGATCCATGAACAAAATAGTGTTTCTGGTATTACTAACAAGTTCTTAAGCCGTTATGTTAATAAGATCGGAATTTGTTTTCCGGATGTTAAACAAGATTTTCCAAAAGGAAAAGTTATTTTTACGGGAAATCCGCGTGCTCAACAAGTTGCTGGCATAAAGCCTAATCAAACTTTAGAAAAGTACGGCTTAGATCCAGCTCGGCCAACTTTGTTAGTATTTGGTGGATCACGTGGTGCTGAGAAAATAAATCAAACGACTTTAGCTGCAGCGCAATTATTTAAAGATAGTCAATATCAGGTTCTTTTTGTAACTGGACGTGTACACTATGATAAATTGATACGGCAGCCTGAAGCAAAGAAAGTCCCCGCCAATTTTATTATTCAGCCGTATATTCCTGATATGCCACAAATATTGCCAGATATTGCTGCAATTGTTGGGCGTGCCGGTGCTACTAGTTTAGCAGAAATAACGGCGATCGGGATCCCAAGTATTTTAGTACCGAGTCCTTATGTTACTAATGATCATCAAACCAAAAATGCTTTGAGTTTAGTAAACCAAAAAGCCGCGAAGTTACTTAAAGAAGAAGATATGACAGCTGAGAGACTTTTTGCTGATATTGATGAGCTAATGAGTAATAAGCAGTTAAGAGACGATATGGCAAATAACGCTAAAAAAGCTGGTGTACCAGATGCTGCTGATAAATTATTGGATGTTTTAACGGACATTAGCAAAAAATAAAGTTTTTAAGAAATTTAATTTAAAATAAATTAATATTTTGTCGGGTCAGGGGGGGCGGAAAAACGTGTCATTTAAAAGACGAAAAAAAAACAAAGCCAAGCGTTCTTCTGCTCCGTTAACTCCTTGGGAACAAGAGCAACAACGGCGACAAGAAAGATTGCAGGCTGAAAAGAAAAAAACAGAATTACGTCCAGAGTATGATAAAAATTTACCTAAGATGAAAAAGAAAAGGACACAACGTTTAAAAAAACACGAAAAAGTCCTGTTAACATTTTTTTTGATCATAGCATTGGTCACTTTGTATTTTATACTACCAATCAGTCGAGTAACATCAGTTAAAATCGATACTTCATATGCTGAAAGTAAAAATGAAATACTCCGTGCAATAAATTTGAAATATTATGAGTCGTTATTTAGTGTTTGGCCACAAACTGAGCAAATAAAGAAAAATATAAAAAAAGAAGTGCCGTCGGTTAAATCGGTTGATATTTCATATCAGGGTAGTAAGATAGCTATCAAAGCTCACGAGTACCCAATGGCAGGGTATTTAAAAAAAGGAAAGGATCAATATCGAATCACAACTTCAGGTTCGGTTTCTGTTCAAAAAATACCTAAGGACACGGGAAGGTATCCGGTTTATTATTCTTTTAAATCAAAAAAAGTCTTGACCCAAACAGCACAACAATTTAGTAAATTTTCACCAGAAATTAAGCAAAGTATTTCTGAGATACATGCCGCACCGACAAAAGTCGACCCTGTGCGTATCAAGTTATATATGAATGACGGAAATCAAATAATCGCTAAGTCATCCACAGTAGCAAAAAAAATGAAATACTATCCTAATATTTCTGTTAATATGGATAAACCTGGAATAGTTGACTTGGAAGTTGGGGCTTATTCGTATCCGTATGATGAGAAAAAATAAAATTTGTTGATTTGTTCGCAGAATCGTGGTAATTAAAACCGTTTCTATGGTAGAATTTCTTTAATAAGCTTTTTGTAATGTAAAATATTAAAATAACTAGGGGGCTGAATGATGAATAATTCTGATATATTTGTCGGTTTAGACATTGGTACTACATCTATCAAGGTCATTATCGCGGAGTTTGTAAAAAATCAGCTCAACATTATCGGATATGGAAATACTGGAGCAGCTGGCTTGAACCGTGGTGTCATAGTTGATATCGATCAAGTTGTTGCCTCTGTTAAAGATGCAGTTAAACAAGCTGAACAACGAGCTAACATTGATATTTCTGATGTTACTGTTGGGATACCGGCTAACATGTTGCAAATCGAACAATGTCATGGAATGATCGCTGTTAGCGAAGAAGACGGTAGCGCTAAAGAAATTACAGAAGATGACGTAAGGAAAGTAACACAGGCTGCGTTAGTTAAAAATTTGCCGCCCGAACGTACAGTCATTGATGTAATTCCAGATGAATTTACAGTTGATGGTTTTGACGGGATCAAGGATCCGCGTGGCATGGTTGGAGTCCGTATGGAAATGCAGGGTGTCATGTACACTGGGCCTAAAACAATTTTACATAACACAAAAAAATGTGTTGAACGTGCTGGTTTGAATGTTTCTGATATTGTCGTTGCTCCGATCGCTCTTTCCCAAGTAGCACTCAATGACGGAGAACAGGACTTTGGTGCGATCGTAGTTGATTTAGGTGGCGGAAAAACAACTGCTGCAGTCGTTCATGATCATAAGTTGAAATATACATACTTAGATCAAGAAGGCGGCGATTATGTTACACGTGATATCTCAGTTGTTTTAAATACTTCGATCGAAAATGCTGAAATGTTGAAGAGAAACTATGGTTATGCTATGTCGTCTTTAGCATCTGACGAAGAATCATTTCCTGTCCAAGTTGTTGGACGGCAGGAACCAGAAAAGGTGACTGAGGAATATCTTTCAGAGATTATTGAAGCACGCTTGAGGCAGATTTTTGAAAAATTAGCCAGTGCTTTAGAACAAATCAATGCGTTTCAATTGCCTGGTGGAGTTGTTTTGACTGGTGGGATGGCTGCTTTGCCAGGCGTGGCTGAACTTGCTGAGGAGATTTTCCAAGTCCAAGTCAAGGTTTATATTCCCCAAGAAATTAATTTACGGATCCCTTCCTTTACTCAAGTGATTGGTTTAGTGGAATATGCAACTAAACAAAGTGAAATTGATTTGATTGTTAAACAGACGCTAGGCTCTGCTAGATCAAGACGAAAGAAAATGCCATCTCAACAAAATGGCAACTCTCAACCAGAGCAAAAGCCAGTAACAAAACCAAAGAAAAATAATCATCCTAATGAGCAAAAGAAAAGCCAGAAGTCTAGCGAAGAAGGCTTTGGATATAAGCTCAAGCATATGTTTGATAACTTCTTTGACTAAACGTGACTTTAATAGGAGGGAACTATAATGGAATTTTCACTAGATGCAAATGAAAATAATACTGGAGCTACGATCAAAGTTATTGGTGTTGGTGGTGCCGGTGGGAATGCTATCAACCGTATGATCGAAGATGACGTTCAAGGTGTTGAATTTATCGTTGCTAATACTGATGTTCAAGCGCTACAGAGCTCTAAAGCAGAAACAAAAATTCAATTAGGACCTAAATTGACCAAGGGACTTGGCGCAGGTGCAAATCCTGATGTTGGTAGTAAGGCCGGCCAGGAAAGTGAAGAAGCAATTGCTGAAAGTTTAAATGGTGCTGATATGGTCTTTGTTACCGCTGGTATGGGCGGTGGTACTGGTACAGGAGCAGCACCCATCATTGCTAAAGCCGCTAAGGAACAAGGCGCTTTGACAGTTGGGGTTGTTACACGTCCATTTACTTTTGAAGGACCTAAGCGTGCACGCTTTGCTGCTGAAGGCGTTGCAAAAATGAAAGAACAAGTTGATACTTTAGTTATTATTG
Source organism: Ligilactobacillus pobuzihii E100301 = KCTC 13174 (assembly GCF_000349725.1). Classification (GTDB taxonomy): domain Bacteria; phylum Bacillota; class Bacilli; order Lactobacillales; family Lactobacillaceae; genus Ligilactobacillus; species Ligilactobacillus pobuzihii. The sequence goes on along the minus strand of NZ_KB714698.1, from coordinate 61,519 downwards.
CTAATAATCGTTTATTGGAGATCGTTGATAAAAAGACACCGATGTTAGAGGCTTTCCAAGAAGCAGATAATGTCTTACGACAAGGTGTACAAGGCATTTCTGATTTAATTACTTCTCCCGGTTACGTTAACTTAGACTTTGCTGATGTTAAGACAGTAATGCAAGACCAAGGATCAGCTTTGATGGGCATTGGTTCTGCCAATGGTGAAAATAGAACTGAAGATGCTACTAAAAAGGCTATTTCTTCTCCATTGTTAGAAGTTTCAATTGATGGGGCAGAACAAGTACTTTTGAATATTACAGGTGGACCTGATTTGAGTTTGTTTGAAGCTCAGGCTGCTTCTGATATCGTGGCACAGGCAGCCACGAGCGACGTCAATATTATTTTTGGGACTTCGATCAATGAAAACCTTGATGATAGTGTAGTTGTAACTGTTATTGCAACTGGTATTGACAAGAAGAATTCAAAGAAGGATCAAAGACGTCAAGTTCGTGATGAACGTCCACAAGTATCACAAGAAAATTCTGATATTGCAAATACTAGGCGTGATCCATTAGGTGATTGGGATTTGAATCGTGAAATCAACGGAGATCGTCAGGCCTCACAAGAATCACGTGAAAATGAATTCAAAAACATTGAGAAGAAAGACTTTAATGTTTTTGGGTCAAGTTCAGCTGGCAATGATTCAAACAGTTCACAGGATAGTAGTGATGAAGACGAGGGATTAAATACGCCACCTTTCTTGCGTCACCGGCGTCATTAATTATTGATCGGTTAATGAAGGAGGGGGAGTAAATGTCACTGGGAGATAAAATCAATAGTTGGTTTGGCGACTATGATGATGGTTCTTCACAAAATGATTTTCAAAGTCAACAATCAGACGATGAAATACCTCGTAGTCAGCGTTCACGTGTAATGTCGCTACGTAATGGTAAGAGTGGTGAAGTTGTCGATAAGAAAATAATGTTATTTGAACCTAGTATTTTTTCTGATGTAAAAGCTATTGCTTCTCGTTTACTCGAAGGTGAGGCGGCTGTAATAAATTTTCAAAAAATGGATAACCAGCAGGCACATCGAGTAGTTGACTTTTTATCAGGAGTTACTTTTGCGATCGATGGTGAAATGTCACGTGTAGGTGAGACAATATTTTTGTGTACCCCAAAAGAATTTACTGTTGAAGGTGATATTACTGAAAATGCACGTAAGACTGAATTTTAAGGAGTTTTGGACTTGTTTTTATCAATTATACAAGGATTGTTTCATCTGTACTCCCTGGCTATCTTAATCTATGTTTTAATGTCATGGTTTCCAGGTGCATATGAAACAAAATTAGGCGAAATTTTAGCAAGGGTCTGTGAACCATATTTAAGTCTATTTGATTTTATACCACCGGTTTTTGGTATCAGTTTTGCTCCATGGGTTGCTTTGATCGTCTTAGAATTAATTCAGAGTGGTTTATTTTACCTAATTGCTTTGATTTTCTATGGAGGAGTTTAAAGATGGCTGCTAGTGATTCGATTTATCAGCATTTCCGGGTTGAAGAGGCACCATTGATCGATGCTTTAAATGATATGATCAATCAAGCTGCGAGTGAGTACCGCCCCATTCTGTCACATTTTTTAAATCCTCGCGAATTATTTATTGCACGTACCATGGTTAATATGCAAGGTAATGTTAATATGAGTTCATATGGTGGAATAGAAGATGCAGAAAGAAAACGGGCGTTGTTTTATCCAGATTACTATGAACCTGAATCGACCGATTTTCAGATCACCTTGATGGAGGTCATTTATCCCCACAAATTTGCAGTTTTGCATCATGGCAGTATTTTAGGTACTTTGGTAAATAGTGGGATTCAACGTGAAGTGTTAGGTGATATTATTACTGATTCAAAACGTTGGCAATTTTTTGTAGAAGATCCGATCGCCCCTTTTTTAAAAGGTGAAGTTGACCGGATCTCGCGAGTTAAAGTCCGTCTACAAGGCCGCCCCATTAGTGAAAGAGTGTCACAAATCAGTGAATGGGAGGAAGTTGAAGATACCGTTTCTTCTCTACGAGCTGATGCCTTGATATCTCATTTTTATAATCTATCGCGAAAACATGCAAAGGACCTTTTTCACGCACATAAGGTTCAATTAAACTGGATGGTGCTTGATAAACCAGATTATGAATTGTCAGATTATGATATTTTATCTGTTCGTGGATATGGAAGAATTCGCTTGAACGAACAAAATGGAGTATCAAAAAAAGGTAAATTAAAAATAAGTGCAGCAGTTTTAAGAAAGTAGTATGCTTTAATTAAATTAGGAGGTGTTGGTCAATGACATTGACCCCGTTGGATATTCATAATAAAGAATTTCACGTTAAGCTTCGCGGTTATGATCAGGACGAAGTGAACGATTTTTTAGATCAAATTATTAAAGATTACGAAATGACACTCCAAGAAAATGAAAAGTTAAATTCGAGCTTGGAGCAAAGTAATGAAAAGCTTAAATATTTTAATGATTTAAAGGATTCTTTAAATCAATCAATCATTGTAGCACAAGAAGCCGCTGACAAGGTCAAAGCTAATTCGCAGCGCGAGGCAGATATTATACAACGTGAAGCGCAAAAAGAAGGCCAAGACGCAATTGATCAAGCAAATGAAAAAGCTCGACATATCATTGACCAAGCCTCGCGTAAAGCAACACAATTAGCTACGGAAACTGATGGCTTAAGAAAACAAGCGCGGATTTTCCGGCAGAAACTACAAGTAATGATGGAGTCTCAGCTCGAAGTTGTTAAGGGTTCAGAATGGGATGACATTTTGAAACAAGGAGAAACAAGTAGTTATGAAGAGATTCAAGATGCCTTACGTCACGATGAGGACCTTGACAACCAAGCTGCTGCTGAAGTAGAATCAGAAGAAACGGCTAATGGAAGTACTGATGAGATTCATACAGAAGCTCAAGAATCAGACGTGGATGATGATGATACAGTTGTAATTTTTCCAGAAGCAGCTGCTGAAGAAGACGACGAAGGTCAACATTTCGCCCAGGCAGAAGAGGACGAAGAAAATAATCAATAATCAAGATCAATTGGAGAACAAGAATTTCAGTGAACATCTCAGCGAGTCGGTAACAGGTGAAAGACCGATGTTTGTCAGCTGAATATTTATCATCTCCGTATTTGTTGAATTGAATTGTACATAAACACTTAGTAGGTTCGACCGGCTGATGACCGTTAGTTCATTTGTAAGGATTTTAACGTAACGATTTTTTATAATTGAGATCATTAAAATCGAATTTGGGTGGTACCACGAAAACTTCGTCCCTTTTGGGCGGGGTTTTTTTGTTTATCGTCCGCTATTTTATCGATAGTATTATTTTAAGACACATTGCAAAGGAGCAAAATAATGAGAATAAAAGATACTTTAAATCTTGGTAAAACTAAATTCCCAATGCGTGGTAACCTGCCTGTTCGTGAAGTTGAAAGACAACAAGAATGGGAAGAAAATAAGGTTTATGAAAAACGCCAAAAGTTAAATGAAGGTAAGCCTTCTTTTATTTTGCATGACGGCCCTCCCTATGCAAATGGAAACATTCATATGGGACATGCTTTAAATAAAATTTCTAAGGACTTTATTGTTCGTTCCAAATCAATGATGGGCTTTCGCGCACCGTACGTTCCTGGTTGGGATACTCACGGTTTACCAATTGAGCAACAATTAAAAAAAGCTGGTGTTGATCGTAAGTCAATGACAGTTAATGAATTTCGTGAAAAGTGTCGTGCATATGCATTAGAACAAGTTGATAAACAGCGCACAGATTTTAAGCGTTTAGGTGTGACAGGTGAATGGGATAATCCATATGTTAGTCTTGATCCGTCATTTGAAGCACATGAAATTCGCGTTTTTGGTAAAATGGCTGAAAAGGGTTTGATTTATAAAGGAAAGAAGCCAGTTTTTTGGTCTTGGTCATCTGAATCTGCATTAGCTGAAGCTGAAGTTGAATATCATGACGTGACTTCTCCATCGGCCTTTTACGGTGAAAAAGTTATCGATGGGCAAGGAGTTTTAGAAGACAATAATACTTATATGGTAGTTTGGACAACAACACCATGGACAATTCCTGGTTCAGAAGGTATTACGATCGATGCAAATTTTGATTATGTTGTGGTTAGTCCTGAAGGTGATCAAAAGAAATATGTCTTGGCGGCTGAATTACTTAATCAAAATGCTGAATTGTTTGGTTGGAAAAATGTGAAGGTTTTGCAAACCGTTAAAGGTGATCAATTGGAAAATGTGCTTGCACAACACCCATTTTATCCTGACCGTAAGTTGGTCACGATGTTAGGAGATTTTGTGACACTTGATGCTGGGACAGGATTAGTTCATACTGCACCTGGTTTTGGTGAAGATGACTTCAATGTCGGTCAACAATATGGCTTGGATATCGTGGTGCCTGTTGATGACAAAGGTTATTTAACTGCTGAAGCAGGCGCTGAATTTAAAGGCGTCTTTTATGATGATGCTAATCAAATTGCGCTTGATAAGTTAGAAAAGGCCGGCTTGTTGTTAAAAGAAATGGATTACGAGCACTCTTACCCATTTGACTGGCGGACAAAAAAACCGATCATCTTTAGAGCTACACCACAGTGGTTTGCATCTGTAGACAAGATTAGACAGCAGATCTTAGATCAGATCGATGGAGTTAAATTTTTCCCTGAATGGGGGCAAAAACGCTTATATAATATGATCAAAGATCGCGGAGATTGGGTTATTTCACGCCAACGTGTTTGGGGAGTTCCGTTGCCAATTTTCTATGGTGAAGATGGTACTGCAATTATGGAACCAGAAACAATCGAACACGTTGCAAAATTAGTAGCTGAACATGGCTCTAATATTTGGTTTGAAAAAGACGCAAAAGATCTCTTACCAAAAGGATTTACAAGTAAACATTCACCACATGGCCAGTTTACTAAAGAATCGGACATTATGGATGTCTGGTTTGATTCAGGTTCTTCACATCAAGGAGTGTTGGCAGATCGTGATTATTTAACTTATCCTGCAGATATGTATCTTGAAGGTTCTGATCAATATCGGGGCTGGTTTAATTCTAGTTTGATCACTAGTGTTGCATTTTCTGGACAAGCTCCATACAAACAGGTCTTATCTCAAGGATTTACCTTGGATGGTAAGGGCCGTAAGATGAGTAAATCGTTAGGAAATACGATCGTTCCTGAAAAAGTTATCAAACAAATGGGTGCAGAGATCATCCGTCTTTGGGTTTCTAGTGTAGATACTTCAGCGGATGTACGTGTTTCAATGGGGAGCTTCCAACAGATCTCTGAAAGCTATCGCAAGATCCGTAATACCATTCGTTTCTTGTTAGCTAATACTACTGATTTTGATCCTGAAACTGACCGAGTTCCATACCAAGACCTAGAATCTATCGATCAATACATGCAAGTTAAGATCAATCAGTTTACGAAAGATGTTTTAGATGATTATGCAACCTACAGGTTCATGGATATTTATAAACATTTGATCAATTTCTTGACGATTGATCTCTCCGCTTTTTATCTTGATGTTGCTAAAGATATTGTTTATATTGAAGCAGCAAATAGTCATAAGAGACGTTCAATGCAAACAGTTTTATATGATGTTGCCGTTCGGTTAACTAAGCTATTAACACCGATCATTCCGCATACAACTGAAGAGATCTGGAAGTATTTGAAAGAACCAGAAGAGTTTGCTCAATTAGCTGATATGCCAACTGTTGATCATTATGATGGTGAAGCAAAATTGGTTGAAAATTGGGATAAATTTATGCAGATCCGTTCTCACGTATTCAAGACTCTGGAAGAAGCACGTGATCAAAAACTGATTGGTAAATCGTTTGAAGCACATGTTGATTTGTATGTCACAGATAGCGTTCGTCAATTATTGGATGATCTTGATACTAACGTTCGTCAAGCTCTGATCGTTTCAGGCTTAGGTATTGAGGACTTTGATGATGCACCAGAAACTGCTGACAAATTCGATAATGTAGCTGTTCAAGTTACACATGCTACTGGTGAAGTTTGTCCACGTTGCCGGATGGTTAAAAATGATGTCGGGCAGGATAAACATTTTCCTGAGCTCTGTCAAAGTTGTGCAGCAATCGTTGCCAAAAATTTCCCTGAAGCTGTACAAGACGGACTAGAAAAATAATTATATAGTTTTTTAAAGTCAAACGAGAAACCGTATTCCTCTTGTTTGACTTTTTTAAGTATTTTATTTCGCAGACTATGATAAAATTTGCTATCATTATACTGCTAGAGTCAATTTATTATCGGATAATTGAATGAATTTTGAAAATTTTTGAATGAGAGGAAAATGATGGTGAGACTATTAAAAGTTCATGGTTCGGGTAATGATTTCTTTTTACTTGACCAAATGGAAGCACAGATACAGTTAACTGAAGATCAGCTTAAACAACTGGCACAGTCTATATGTGATCGTAAAAGAGGACTTCATGGTGGTGCTGACGGTTTGTTATTAGTTTTAAAGTCCGCTCATAAAAATGTTGTTGCAAGAATGCGTGTAATAAATTCTGATGGTAGTGAAGCGAGTATGTGTGGGAACGGTCTAAGAACAGTCGCTCGTTATGTAGTAACTAAAGAAAAAATATCCCCGCAAATTAACTTTAAAATCGAGACAATGTATGCGGACCTGCAAGTTAAAGCTGCTGCAAACTTAGCTTCAGATGTGCCAGCTTATGAAGTGGAAATTTCCCCTGTCAGTTTTGCTGATTCAAAAATTGGGATGCATGTTGGTCAAGCTACTTTGCAAAATTCTTTAGTTCCCGCCTTGTCTGATTCTCTGAAGTTTTCGGCTGTAGCGGTTCCTAACCCACACTTAATCTCATTTGTTGATCAGCAGACCTTAAAAAGCAATCAACTAGTTAAAATGGCAACTTATTTAAATAGTGAGAATCCATATTTCCCAGATGGTGTGAATGTTAGTTTTGTCCAAAAGATTTCGTCAAATGAAATATTTGTTAAAACTTTTGAACGAGGTGTTGGTTTAACTAATGCTTGTGGAACGGCAATGAGTGCTTCAAGTTTAATTTATGTATTACAACAGCTGGGCCAAGCAGGATTAGAACAGACACTCAAAGTTTTAAATCCGGGTGGAATGGTGCAAACTATTGTGCATCAGCGTTTGGATGGTAGCTATTGTATCTCTTTGATCGGTAATGCAACTGTAACTGCTAGTGTTAGTCTTGATGCGAAAGAAGCTATGTTTGGTAACTTTTCACAAGTTAAATGGTCTGAAACTGGTGAACAACGAGCGTACGAAAATTTTGTTGATTCACTTAAGAAATAATTTAAAGAAGTATGGCGCTAAATAGTGAAAGGTAGTGACAGCATGGATTTTGAAGAAAAAGTTAAAAATGTACAACATATATTTAAAGGTCATGTTATTAACCTAGATATGGAAACAGTTGAATTACCAGATGGCAGACAGGCTCAAAGAGAAATCGTACGACATCATGGGGCTGTTGGAGTTGTGGCTGTTACAGCTGCGGATAAAATGGTCTTTATTCGTCAATGGCGTGCTCCTTTAGGCAAAGAGACTTTAGAGATACCAGCAGGAAAAATTGAACCAGATGAGCAAAAAAGTCCATTAGAAACTGCAAAAAGAGAAATGAATGAGGAAACCAGTTATCAAGCACAAGATTATGAATTGTTATCGACTTTTTATAGTTCACCTGGATTTTCTGACGAATTGATGTATTTATATCACGCGACTAATTTAACGCCAGTTGAAACAAAATTGCCACAGGACGCAGATGAACTCTTAAAAATCGAAGAACTATCAGGCAGTGAAGTAAAACAGGCTATTGAAAATGGTGAGATCTGTGATGCAAAAACTATTATGGCAGTTTTGTATTGGAATTTAATGGAGCAATAATATGGCAGATGAAGAAAAGTTAAGTCGGAGAAAAAACACACAAGAGCGACAGTCTTTATCTTGGTGGAAAAAATTTAAAAAAAATAAAACTCAACAAAAAGTTGAGCAAGATGACCCGACAAATAATGGTCCCAAAGAAACTCAGTCCAATGTTGAACAAGAAGATCAGCATCTTTCTCGTAGTCAAACTAGATTAGATAGGCAAGGATCTAATGAAGACGATAAACGAAAAAAATTAGGTCGACGATTAGATATTATAATTGCTATTTTGATAGTCTTGATTATTCTAGTATACGTTTTTATGCGATTTGTTAATTTTTAACAGCTATTGGAGAGTATTTCTACTTATCATATGAATTAAAAGGAGTTTTTAGTAATGAAGTACGGTATTATTTGTGCAATGGAAGAAGAAATCAAGGAATTATTAACTCATTTAGAAAATAAGCAACAAACAGAAATTGGTGGTACTGATTTTTATGAGGGGACGATCAACTCACGTCCAGTTGTCTTAGTTCGTTGTGGAATCGGTAAAGTTCAGGCTGCGATCACAACTGCATTTTTGATTGTTGATTTTAAGGTCGATGCAGTTATTAATTCGGGTTCAGCTGGCGGGATCGGAAAAGGTCTTCATGTCGGAGAGCTTGTATTGTCAACGGGTGCAGCCTACCATGATGCAAATGCTATCGCTTTTGGTTATAAAATGGGGCAATTGCCACAACAACCACAAATTTACGAAGCTGATGAAAAGTTGGTAAATAAAATTGCACAAGCTGCTCAAAAAACTGGCTTAGAAACTAAAAAAGGATTGATCGTCTCTGGTGATCAATTTATTTCTGATAGTCATGAGATCAAACGAATCAAAGAAATTTATCCTGAAGCTTTGTGTTGTGAGATGGAAGGTGGAGCAGTTGCTCAAACTGCTTACCAGTTTAACGTTCCGTTTGCGATCATTCGTGCGATGTCTGATGTTGGCGATGAAGATGCTGGACAGAGTTTCGATAAATTTATTATTGATGCTGGCAAGCGTTCAGCACAGATGATTTTGAATTTTTTAAGTTAAATGAAATGGATCTCAGATAGGTGGAAAATTCTAATTAGAGGTTTTATATAAGGAATCAGAAGGTGTAAAACAATTGAAACATATATATCTTGATAACGCAGGTACGACACCAATGGCTCCTGCTGTTATCCAAAAAATGACAGACACTATGACAGCGACTTTTGGAAATGCTTCAGCGACAAACTATTATGGTCGGCAGGCACGTTTTGTCTTGGACAATAGTCGACATGTGATCGCCCAGTCAGTGAATGCTCAAAATGATAATGAAATTATATTTACGAGTGGTGGTACAGAAAGTGATAATACAGCTATTGTTGGTACAGCATTAGCTCGCAAAGATCTTGGAAAACATGTGATCACAACTAGTATTGAACATGAAGCGGTACTTAAACCGATGCATTTTTTGGAAACGCAAGGTTTTGAAGTCACTTATTTGCCAGTGGATCAGAATGGCGAGATATCCTTAGAGGATTTAAAATGTTCTTTGCGTGATGATACTATTTTAGTTTCGATTATGACGGGTAATAATGAAGTAGGTGCGAAGATGCCTATTCATGAGATCGGTGCTATTGTGGCTGATTCAAATGCTTGGTTCCACACGGATGCCGTGCAAGCTTATGGATTATTAGATATTGATGTAAAAAGGGATAATATTGATTTATTATCAACATCGGCTCATAAGTTGAATGGACCTAAAATGTGTGGCTTTTTATATTGTCGCGCAGATCATAACTATGAATCAATACTTAAGGGTGGTGACCAGGAACTTAAAAGGCGAGCTGGTACAGAAAATATTCCTGCCATTGCGGGTTTTGCAGAAGCTGTTAAATTGAACTCTTCAGAGGTTAAGTTCGGTCATTGCCGAAATTATTATGAATTTAAGCATCAGCTAGTTGATGGTTTAAAAAATAATGGTATTGATGTTGAAGTTAATGGGAAACTTGATGAAGGTGAATTACCGCATGTCATTAATTTGTGGTTCAAACACCGTCCGTCAGATGTCTTATTGACCAATTTAGATTTAAAAGGGATCTCTGCTTCAGCAGGCTCAGCATGTACAGCAGGATCATTAGAGCCTTCTCACGTTTTGACGGCGATGTATGGAAAAGGATCTCCAAGAATTAGCGAGTCACTGCGCTTTAGTTTTGGAGCTTTTAATACAGCTGCTGATATTGAAGCAGTGATCACGGCATTAACAGCAATTATCAAAAAATAACATTATTGAAAGGTTGGAAAAGATGGCAACTGCTAAAAAGACCCAAATAAAAGGTAGTCAACAGATTTATAGTTTAGCGCAGGATATCAAGAGATATTCTTTACGTGATGCGGGTTTTACAGAAAAGAAAACTGGTAAATTCCAGTTAGAACGAGGTTTAGATCCGAATGTTTCATCCAAAGTTAGTATGAAATTAAAAATAGTTGTTGATGCAGACCTGAAAAAATTTAAAATGTCAACTACTACAGCAAATGGGCTAAAAGAGGTCAATATTTTTAAAACAGGAAATGTGGATACTCAGGTCGAACAGCTTGGCTATTTGATAAATGATCTGCAGGAACGCGAGATCTTAAAAAAGGTGTAGTTTTCTTAGTAAAGAATGCTTCAATCAATTTGCTCGTAACGGGATTGTTTTCCGCATGTTATTTATTAGTGTTTTCTAACTAATAATAAGCTTTTTGGATAAATTGCGTCGTGAAATCTTTAAAAAAACTAGCCCTTGTGCTAAACTTAAATTTACTGAATAAAACGACCTTCAAATCGTATAGATTCAGAATCTAAATGAATGATGGTGAAAAAAATGGTAGATAACAGCCATACCCGTGTTGTAGTTGGGATGAGCGGTGGCGTTGATTCATCTGTTTGTGCCTATTTATTAAAACAACAGGGTTATGATGTGGTTGGTGTGTTCATGAAAAACTGGGATGATACAAGTGATAGTGGTGTTTGTACGGCTACTGAAGACTATCAGGATGTTGCTAAAGTTGCCAGCGAGATCGGTATTCCTTATTATTCCGTTAACTTTGAAAAAGAATATTGGGATCGTGTTTTTACGTATTTTTTGGATGAATATAAAAATGGACGCACACCTAATCCAGATGTAATGTGTAATAAAGAAGTTAAATTTAAGGCATTTTTAGATTATGCTTTAGAGATTGATGCGGATTACGTTGCGATGGGACATTATGCACAAGTTTCTAAAGACGAGGACGGTACGATCCATTTGTTACGTGGGGCAGATGATAATAAAGATCAAACCTATTTCTTAAGTCAACTGAGCCAAAAACAGTTAGAGAAAGTTATGTTCCCAATTGGAGGCATGCAAAAATCAGAAGTTCGTCGTATTGCTGCAAAAGCAGGTTTAGCGACCGCAAAAAAGAAAGACTCTACAGGAATTTGCTTTATTGGGGAGAGAAATTTCCGTCAATTTTTGAGTGAATTTTTGCCAGCCCAACCAGGGAAAATGGTCACGATCGATGGTGTAGTCAAAGGTGATCATTATGGTTTAATGAATTATACGATCGGTCAGCGCCGTGGTCTAGGAATTGGTGGCGATGGTCAAAGTAATGACCCGTGGTTTGTAATTGGTAAAAACTTAGAAAAAAATGAGTTATTAGTTGGTCAGGGATATGAAAATGAACATTTATATGCGACCTCATTGGATGCTACGAAGCTAAACTTTATCGCACCGATCGATGAATATGGCACAGATTTTCACTGTACGGCTAAGTTTCGTTATCGTCAAAAAGACGAAGGTGTGACTATTCATTTGAATGATGATCTTACTAAAGTGATCGTAGACTTTGACCGACCTGTTCGTGCCATCACACCAGGGCAAGAAGTTGTTTTTTATGATGGCGAAGAATGTTTAGGTAGCGGGACGATCGACCATGCATACCAAAAAGAGCATACTTTACAATATGTGTAATTGAAAAGTGGTAAGAGGCTGGGACCAAACAATATCCCAGTCTCTTCTTTTGTTAAAAATAATCAAATTATCGCTTCTAATTTTTACAGCATAAACGCGTTTCAAAAGTCTGAATTGTAAATGGCATTACATACCGGCTTCAAAACAACTTTTGTCCCGCTCTCTTTTTGTTTAGAAAATAGCTGAAATACTGGGCTCAAAGGGATAGATATGTTGAACTTATATTCCTTTATGTGCGATAATAAGTTTATTATTCGAATAAAGGACGGCAATATATGACACAATTATTTTTTATTAGACATGGACGGACTGAATGGAATTTAGAGGGAAGATATCAAGGGGCACATGGAGATTCAGCGTTACTTCCTGAAAGTTTTAATGAAATTGACGAGTTAGCAGATTTTTTAAAAAAGTACGATTTTGCTAAGATATATTGCAGCCCGATCAAACGTGCTCGAGTTACAGCCCAAAAGTTAGAATCACAATTACCTCAATCGATCAATATCGTGGCCGATGCTGCTTTTGCAGAATTTGATTTAGGTAAAATGGAAGGTATGCTTTTTAAAGATGTAGAAAAACAATATCCCAAAGAGTTAGATGCTTTTAGACATCATCCAGAACATTATGACCCCACAGAAATTAAAGCAGAATCTTTTCAAGAATTATTTGCTCGTATGACTCCTAAAATATTAGAAATTTGTCAACGCTATCCTGAACGAAATGTCATCATTATTTCTCATGGTGCTGCACTTTGTGCTGAGATCCGTTATTTGCAGGGAATACCTTTAGAGCGTATTCGTAGTCGTGGAGGTTTGACGAATACCAGTACGACTATTTTACAGACCTTAGATGAAGGCAAACATTTTAAATGTTTGGAATGGAATAAAACTGACTATCTTTCAAGGCAGCTGACAAAAAACGATACAGTATAAAGAATTAATAATGTGTGCGAGGAGGAGTGATTATGACAGAAAGAGCAGAATTGCAACATAAAAATGATCAGATCATAAAAAAAATGGTTAAAGCTTTAGATGAAGATCCATATGACCCTAAGCGCTATTATGATTTAGGGAGTATGTTAACTAAAATACAGAGTTTCCAACAAGCTGAAGAGCTATTTTTAAAAGGATTGAATGTTTTTACAAAAGACCCTTCTAAACATGGATTGTTACATTATGGTTTAGGAAATGTGTATTATGCAACAGGCCTTTATGAAAAAGCAATTTCTGAGTATTCTAAGGTTAAGGATGCGAAATTAAAAGCAGATGCTTTATTGATGATAGCGCAAGGCTATTATGCGCAAAATCAATACCAACAAGCGATGGTTTTTTCTTTGACTGCTAGTGAAAATGCAACGCGAGATCCTGCGCCTAAAGTACTGCTAGGGGACTGCTTTTTGGCAACGGGGGATTTTCAAAATGCACAAAAATATTATGACGAATCGTTAGTTTTGAATAAAAAGGATATCCATGCTAATTTTCAAAGAGGATTAACTGCACTAGTTCAAGGACAAGAAGCAGATATTTATTTTACTAGAGTTAAGAAAAGAGATCCGCAATATTTTAAAAAACATCAAGAACGTTTGAACGATATTGCATCATTGCTTAAAAAACAAAATGGAAAAGGTGGCAGGGAGTAAAAAAGTGGCACAAGAAAATATTGAGCTGTTTGGCACTCCCCAATTGCGTGATGAGGCTTACGTAGTTGGTCAGGTCACGCAGGTCTTTTTTCAATCATCGGCAAATTTTTATAAGGTTTTATTGGTAAAAATTAAAGAGAAAAACTTTGACTGGTCTGAAAATACGATCACAGTAACAGGGAACTTTGCTGATATTAAAGAAGAAACACCTTATCGCTTTACGGGACGTTTGGTCAAACATCCAAAATATGGGCAGCAATTTCAGGCTGAAAATTACCAAACAGAGGTTCCTAATTCTAAGGAAGGTATAGTAACTTATTTATCAAGTAGTCAGTTTCCTGGTATTGGTGAAAAAACCGCACAGAAAATAGTGGGTCAGCTGGGCAATGATGCTGTTAATTTATTACTGCAAGATCCCCAAAAAGTTGAAGAATTAGGACTTAGTGATAATCAGAAAAAATCATTACTTGCTAATTTAAGGGCCGACCAAGGCATTGAGCAAATAATTATTGGATTGAATAGTTTAGGCTTTTCAAGCAATATGGCTGCCCGTATTTACGGATATTTTCAAGAAGATACTTTGAATACTATTCATGATGATCCTTATCAACTTTCGATCCATATTAATGGGATCGGTTTTTATCGTGCCGATCAGATAGCTGAACAGCTAGGGTTTGAAGCGGATGATAGCGGTCGTTTGCGTGGTGCAATTTTTCATGTCTTGTATGATTTTAGTAGTTCGGACGGAAATATCTATATTCCGGGTGATCTTTTGTTACAAAAGGTCCAGCAGTTATTAGAAGAAGGACGTAACGTTCAAATTGACCCAGATAAAATTGCGGACGAACTTATTAATTTATTGCAAAAAAGATCGTTGGTTGTTGAAAATAATAATTTTTATTTAAAAAAATACTTTTATGGTGAGTGGGATATCGCGACTGAATTAGGTCGAATAATGACGTCAGATGAAGAACAGCAAATGCCGACAAAAGAACAACTATCAAATGATCTTAGTAAGATCGAAACGCAAATGAATATAGAATATGATGAAGTCCAAAAAGAAGCAATTATAGCTGCTTTGACTTCCACAGTATTCTTGCTGACGGGCGGCCCAGGTACTGGGAAAACAACTATTATTAATGCCATTGTGGCTTTATATGCTTATGAAAATAATATCGATCTTGATAATGTAAGGCACTTGCCGATTTTGTTAGCTGCCCCAACAGGACGTGCTGCTAAACGAATGAGTGAAATGACGGGGTTGCCAGCCAGTACTATTCACCGATTATTGGGAATCAATGGACATGAAGATGGATTACCTGAAGAAGTTGATGATTTGGATGGGACTTTGTTGATCATTGATGAAACGTCAATGGTGGATACTGATTTAATGAAAGTATTAGTTCAAAGTATACCAGATAAAATGCAGGTAATTTTTGTCGGCGACCGTCATCAGTTACCCTCAGTTGGTCCGGGGCAGGTTTTTGCCGATATGTTGGAAAGTGATGTTTTACCGAAAAAGGAATTGACGAAAATTTACCGTCAAGGTGAGTTTTCATCGATCATTTCATTAGCGCATGCAGTTAATGAGGGTAAAATCCCTGCTGATTTTAGTCAGCAACAAAATGATCGTTCTTTTATCTCTTGTAGTGCGCAACAAGTTCCACAAGTTATTGCAAAAATTACAGAAGTTGCTATAAGGAAAAATAATAATAAAGATGATATCCAAGTTTTGGCTCCTATGTATCGGGGCCCAGCTGGTATAGATAACCTTAATGAGCTTTTACAGAAAATTATGAATCCACACCGCCCACGACAAAAGAAAATTGAAGTTAAAGGTCATCAGCTAAGGATCGGTGATCGAGTTTTACAATTAGTAAATGACCCAGAGAAAAATATTTATAATGGTGATATTGGTGAAGTAGTCGGAATTGATATCGGCAACAAGAAAGAGAAAGCTGGTCCTGATAGCGTGACAGTTTCTTTTGAACAAAATGAAGTAGAAATTGAGAAAAAAGATTGGAAAAATCTTACTTTAGCTTACTGTTTGTCGATTCATAAGTCACAAGGTGGAGAATTTCCGATTGTGATTTTACCAATGGTCAAACAATTTTCACGGATGTTTGCACGAAATCTTTTGTATACTGCAATTACTAGAGCTAAATCAAAACTTATTTTGGTGGGAGACATTGATTCTTTTAAGCAGAGTGTTTCAAAAGTTTCGCATAATCGGCTGACAACATTGACGCAACGTTTGCAGGCTGAATTAGGTGATGGTGATCTGGTTGAGACTGAAGATGATATAGACCAACAAAATAGTTCAGAAAGTAGTATTAATGAGAAAAAAATACCCAAGCAAAACCAAGATTTCAATATAAAAGGAAATGTTATCAAAGATAATAGTAGTCAGGATACTGAAAATACTCAAGGACCACATATCTTAACTGTAGAATTGATCGATTCACAACAAATTGATCCTATGATCGGTATGCAAGGTCTTGTTCCATATGATTTTTAAGTCAAGTTTAAAAGTATTAAAAAAGGTTTCAAGTCAATATATACATTCATGTGTATATTGGCCTTGAAACCTTTTTAATGTCTTTCTTTAACAGGAATACTTTGAACATCGATCCAGAAGGGATATTTAATGGTTTTGAAAAATAAGTCAAAATACTGATTAGGTAACTCTTCACCATCAATTTGACCAAACTCTAAAGAATTAATAACAATATGGATCTCTTTATTTTTGTAATGGTGTATACCAGGAAAGCGCCACTGTTTCCTAAAGTAAACCATGATTGCTAGTAAGAAAAATTTAAAAAAGTTCATATTGTCTGCAACTACTAGGTCAAGTTGCTTGTCAGTTGCATTTGCTTCGGGTGACAAAACCATTCTTCCAGTCATGAAAGGTTGGTTAGAAATGTTTACGATATATGAGTGCTGAAAAAATTCATAGCTATCACCAATTCGAAGTGTAACAGGAAAAGCTTCTTGATCCATATACGCTTTGAATAAGGCTGAAATGTAACTTAAAAATTTTAAATGGAATTTTCCAGATAGTTTTGAAGATTTTTTATGGTGCAGCATGCTAATAAGATAAGCATCTTGGCCAACGCTATAATCATTTAAAAAATACCCTTGTGTGTTATGGGACATTTCTTGATAATAACCAACATCGTAATAAGTAACTTCTTGGGCGTTTAAAGATTGTTTTAAGGCTGACAAAGGTTCTTTGGCTAGACCGATCCCACGAGCAAAACTATTATTATTGCCAGATGGAACGAAACCTAAAGGTATATCAATAGTTTTTGCATCCTTTATACCATTAAGGGTATCGTTCAGTGTTCCGTCACCACCAACTACAATGAGCACATTTTTGCCTTGATTTTTAGCGGATAATTCAGATACATATGAACTAGCAATTTTACGTGCGTCGCCAAGGTGATGGGTCAGTTCAAAAGAATAATTAATATTTTGAGAATCTAATTCGTTTTTAACCGCTTGCCAGATGGATTTGGCTTTTCCATTGTTAGCATGGGGATTAACGATCAGAAAAAATGTACGCAAATCTAAATACCTCCCTTCAAAAATTTTTTAGCATAAATAAAACCGGAAATACCATTTGGTAGTCCCGGTCCTTTAACTAATTTTAGACAGTGACAAACATTGGTAAGATCATAGGATGTCTTTCAGTTTGATCGAATAAAAACGATTGTAAATCTGATGTAACGGCCTCACGGATTTTCGCCTCTGTTACATTATCATCCTTTAAAGTTCGTTTGATAGTACGATTTAAAAGACGACGACCTTTATTGATCAATTCCCCAGACTCGCGCATATAAATAAAGCCACGAGATAAGAGATCTGGACCCGCCAAAATTCGTTTCTTTTGCATATCGATCGTAGCCACGACTACGACGATCCCATCTCTAGATAAGATACGACGGTCACGTAAAACTACATTTCCAATGTCTCCAACACCGGAACCATCGACATACACATCACTGGCATCAAAATGCCCCGCAACACGGGCTGAATCACTTGTTAGTGCTAATACATCACCGTTCTCTAAGATAAATGTATTTTCTATAGGAACATCACATCTTTGAGCCAACTCTGTGTGTATTTTTAACATCCGGTATTCACCATGGACAGGCATGAAATACTTAGGTTTCATTAAACGTAACATGAGTTTTTGTTCCTCTTGTCCACCATGTCCGGAAGCATGAATGTTATTGACTTTACCATGAATAACTGTCGCACCTGCTTCTTCTAATTCGTTGATCACACGGTTAACACTTAGAGTGTTACCAGGAATAGGGGAGCTAGAAAACACGACAGTATCGTTAGGCTGAATAGAAACTTGACGATGAGTACCATTTGCGATACGACTTAAAGCAGCCATTGGTTCGCCTTGAGATCCAGTACATAAGATCATGATTTTATTGGCTGGAAGTCGGTTGATCTCACGTGCATCAACTAACGCATCATCCGGAATATCTAAATATCCTAATTCGCGACCATTTGCAATCGCTGCTTCCATACTTCGCCCAAAAACAGCAATTTTACGACCACGGTTGATTGCTGCAGTCGCAGCTTGTTGTACCCGAGAAATATTTGAAGCAAAGGTGGCAAAAATAACACGACCATCTACTTTTTCAAAAATTTGTCGAATAGATTTGCCGACCCAACGTTCCGATTTAGTGAAATTGGGTATCTCAGCGTTTGTACTATCAGACAACAAACATAAAACGCCTTCTTCACCTAATTTTGCCATCTTTTGTAGGTTAGGTGGCTGATTGGTGATGGGTGTCAAATCGAATTTATAGTCTCCCGTGCAAACAATGGTTCCAGAAGGCGTTTTGACTGCAACACCCAATGTGTCAGGAATTGAGTGAGTAGTACGGAAAAAAGAAACGCTTGTTTTTCTAAATTTTAAAACTGTATCTTCATTAATTTCGTGTAATTCCGTCGTTCGTAACAAACCATGTTCTTCTAATTTGCTTTTGATCAATGCTAGAGCTAACGGTCCAGCATAAATCGGTACGTTGAGTTGCTTTAATAAGTAAGGAACTCCACCGATATGATCTTCATGTCCGTGAGTGATCACGAGCGCTTTTATTTTTTGCTTATTTGCCACCAAGTATTGGTAGTTTGGTATAACGTAATCGATCCCTAATAAGTCGTCTTCAGGAAACTTTATTCCCGCGTCGACAAGGATAATTTCATCTTGAAATTGAATGCCATAAGTGTTTTTTCCAATTTCATCCAAACCACCGACTGCAAAAACAGCCGTTTCATTGTTTTTGACATGCAGTTTTTTCATTTATTGAACTCCGTTAATTGAAAATTAACACTTTGCTGTTCATATTTCAGCGAAGCGTCATCGAGCTTTTCAATAAACTCGATATTGTGGTCCGTTTGCTCTTCGACCAAAGCCCGTGCTATCGCTTCTGAATCTGCTTCTAAATATAAAGATTCAGTAGATTCACGACGAGGATTGATCCTTTTGGTTGGTTGATAATATACTTTAAAAATCATCTAATAATCTCCTTTATTACATAATAGAACTGTTCTGCGTTTTAGTGACGCAAAAAATAAATTCCGAACATGGATCGTATACACGATATTTAGTATTATTTTAGCATAGAAAATCTAGCAAGTATAGAAGAGGGCATAATCGTTTATAATTTAATTATATTTTTAGTGTTTGGATTTTGTTTTATATAATCGATGAACTAGTGGAAGTTTAAAAAATTCTATTTTGAACAGAAGCTCATTCTTACTAGCGGGTACTGATTATTTATATATTACTATGTTAAAATAAACTTAGAGCAATACTATTTAATCGAATCAATCAAACGAAAGGCAGATTTTATGAAAATTATTTTAAGCCTAATTATAGTACTGTTAGTAGCTATTCTAGTTATTTTTCTTATTAAGAAACGTAAGGATTCTCAGTTAAAAAAGAAGCAAAAAGAATATGAATACTTAGTAACTAAGTCCATGAAGGAATCGCTTGGCCAAGTTAAAGTAGCTGGATTTAATGGAAGTGAGGTTTCTTTTGATTCAGCTACTATTTCGCCAGTTTCAAAGGTATGGGGATTAAACGTGGTGGTGTTTGATTATTCTTTTTTTGCAATTGATTTAGACAAAGAAAAAGTTAACTATATCAGGAAAGAACTGAAAAGTATGCTGGAAAAGTTTGCTAGAGAGAAAAACTTGATGATGGATAACGGCAGGTGTCCTTTAGTTGTTTCAGATATGTGGTCGCGTGAGGGCAAACTTAATGTAGAAGTCGCATACCTGATCAATGAAGAAACGCTTGGCTATGTACATGACTTAAAAAGAATCGATAATAATAAATAAAGCAGCTGACACATTACCAATGTCAGCTGCTTTCATGTATTAATTAAATAGACTTTTAATTGATCAATACTCCACCTTCGGGAGCTTCGAAACGTTTATCTTTATTGATATGATCATAAAATAATACACCGTTCAAATGATCAAATTCATGCTGTACTACGATCGCAGGGTAATCTTTTAAGCGAGTAATATGTTTATTTCCCTCCAGATCAAACCAACGTAGTTTGATCCTATCATGTCGCCAGACATAACCTGGCACATCTTCATCGACAGAAAGACAACCTTCTCCTGTACCTAAAGCAGCACCTTGCACTGATTCGCTTAAAATCGTAGGATTAACAATGATTTCTTTAAAGGCAGCGGGTTCTTCTTCATTTTCAGCTGGGACTAAAACTGCGGCCATTCTTGTTGGAGAACCAACTTGTGGGGCTGCCAATCCCACACCTGCTCGGAGATGGTATTTTTCTGCAAGTTTTTCATCTTGACTAACTTCTAAATATTCCATCATTTTATGTCCCATTTCGATTTCCTTAGTAGAAAGAGGAAAATTTAATTCTTTAGCTCGTGAACGCAAAACGGGATTTCCGTCACGAGTAATATCGTCCATTAATATCACGTGTATAATGCCTCCAAAAAAGATAATTACTATACTATTCTAGCATAATTAGAAGTGTTATGGTTAAAAAGATGAATTAGTTTTGGTTACATGAGACCTTATTTTTGAATTTTGTTTGATAGACTTTGTAATTTGAGCCAAAAGACGAAAATTTTCACTTATAATAGTTTGTGTTAGAATAGTTAAACAGAACAGTTAACGTAAATTCCATGGGAGGCGTGAACATGACTAAAAACGTTTTGATCTGTGGGAATGATCCGTTAGTGGAAGCAATCTTACAGCATAATATTATTGAAGATAAATCAATTAATTTTATTTGGTACCAAAAAGAAGTAGAACTTTCTGATGCTGTTCAAGATGTTTTGACTTCTGGAGTACTAGCTAAGAATTTAGGCTTGACAGCAACCAATACGCCAGATTGGAGCAGTATTGATTTGTTATTAATAGGTGATCTTGGTGTAACTGAAAATGCTAATTTGGAGTTTCAACAAAAGTCACGTTCTGAGATCCATTGGACGCAAGTGATCATGAACCAAGCGATGGCGAATAATTTTGCTGGTAAAGTTTGCTTTTTGACAGGGCATTGCGAAGAACAGGTCTTTTCGGCACTACACTTTTCAGGTTTACCGAACAACGCAATTTTTGGTTTAGGTACTTTTCCCTTATCAATTTTAGCTGAAAAATTGATAAGTAATATTTTAAAAATTGATGCACGTCAGGTTCATGTAAGTGTCTTGGGAACGTCTGCTAATGCCCTGCCAGCTTGGAGTAGAGGGTTAGTTGCCGGTACGCCGTTACTTTCTTTAATTGCTCAAGAAAACAGTTTATTCAGTCAAGATGAGCTGACAACTATTGAGGAACAATTAAACAGATGCTCAAAAAGAAGTTTATTGCCAGCGATTTTGGATGCTCTTGATCGTGTATTTGAGGCTTTATTTACTCCATTTGCACAGAGTATCCCATTAACACACCAAGTTGAATTAGGTGGCGAGAAAATTGCGATCAGTGAGCCTGTCTTATTATCTACGCAGGGTGTTTCTACTTTACCTACTGTTAATTTATCCGAAGATGAAAAACAGCGCTTCGTAGGAATTAAGACAGATGTTTTATCTGAAATTCAAGCTTTGGTAAGGGGACAGTAGTTATGGTTCTAGAAAATTATGAATATCCTCTAATGCCTGAATGGAATGTTTCAGGAGTTATCGTTGCTACTGATTTGTATCAAGCCGTAGAAAAATTATATACAACTGGCATCAAACGAACAGAATTTTTGGACAAATATCAAAAATTTTTGGACTTAGAGCCTGCCAAAATGATTCAAAAGCAATTAGATAAAAGATTTAAAGAGGTTTCTGGATATAGTATTTATACTGCAAGTCAGTATGTATTGAAGCATGAGCAAAAATTTGTTCATTGTCAAACATCAAAGGGGTGATCCAATGTATGATCAACAACAGATCCACCAAGAAGTCAAACAATGGTTTCGGCAAGTGCGCCCGCGAATTTTGGAAGGACGTGAAAGAGGCTTAGACATTGAAAATAAAACTTCCCGCCTAGACCTTGTTACAAACATCGATAAAGAAACAGAAAAATTTTATCGCCAGAAAATTGCAGAGAGCTTCCCGGGTTCATCGGTTTTGGGTGAAGAAGGATCAAAAGATGATATTAACAATGCGCCAGGACTTTTTTGGGTGATCGATCCAATCGATGGTACAATGAATTTTGTTAAGCAAGGTGCAAGTTTTGCCAGCATGATAGCTGTTTATTATCAGCAAAAACCACTTTTAGGTTATATTTATGATGTTGTGCATGATCATTTATATTGGGGTGGACATGGTTTGGGCGTTTATTGTGATGATAAACAATTACCAGTTCCTGAAAATACTGCCCTGAAAGATGGCTTGTTGGGGGTGAATGGTCCGATGCTGATGTCGAATTACCGTAATTTGCAAGAGGTCGTCAAACAAAGTGCAGGAGCGCGTATATATGGTAGTGCAGGTATAGAGTATATCCATGTCCTAAAAGGCAAGTGTGTTGGGTACCTATCACATCTTAGTCCATGGGATTATGCTGCCGGCAGCATTTTAGCAGAAAGTTTGAATTTGAGTGTGAAAACGATTGACGGTAAGACGCTAGACGTGGTATCATCAGGTGATGTACTGGTAGCAACGGATAAGGCTTATAACCAAATATCCTCTTTAATGGCTGCCGAATGATAGCCGATGACTGTGGCTGCATTGTCACAGTTTTTTTATGCCAGGTTATGAAAATAATGTCAAAGTTTTCACAAAAATATGAAAAAACAATGATATGTTTACTGTAGGATCTATAAGATGAAAGGAAGAAGAAATTTTGAAAACACGTGATGATATTCGTAATGTTGCTATTATCGCCCATGTCGATCATGGTAAGACTACTTTAGTTAATGAAATGTTAAAACAATCAGATACACTTGATGAACATTCACAAATCGGTGATCGTGCGCTTGACTCAAATGATATTGAAAAGGAACGTGGCATTACTATCCTTTCTAAGAACACAGCTGTTCGTTATCATGACAAGCAGATCAATATCTTGGATACGCCAGGACATGCTGACTTTGGTGGTGAAGTAGAACGGATCATGAAAATGGTCGATGGTGTAGTATTAGTCGTTGATGCTTTTGAAGGAACGATGCCACAGACCCGTTTTGTATTGAAGAAAGCCTTTGAACAACATTTGACACCAATTGTTGTTATTAATAAAGTTGATCGCCCAGGTGCGCGTCCAGACGAAGTTGTGGATGAAGTCCTCGATTTGTTTATCGAATTAGGAGCCGACGAAGACCAACTTGATTTTCCAGTTATTTATGCTTCAGCTATGAATGGGACCTCATCATTGGATCCTGATATTAATACACAAGAGCATACAATGAATCCAATCTTTGATACAATCATTGATACTATTCCTGCACCGATCGATAACTCCGATGAACCATTACAGTTCCAAGTAGCAATGCTTGATTATAATGAGTTTGTTGGTCGTGTTGGTGTTGGTCGTGTGTTCCGTGGAACTATAAAAGTTGGCGACCACGTTACGGTTATGAAACTTGACGGTAGTCAGCAAAACTTTAGAGTTACAAAGTTGTTCGGTTATTTTGGTTTACAACGACTTGAGATCAATGAAGCTAAAGCTGGTGACTTGATCGCTATTTCTGGTATGGAGGATATTTTCGTTGGTGAAACAATTTGTCCAGTTGACAAACCGGATGCTTTGCCAATCTTGCGAATCGATCCACCTACATTGCAAATGAACTTTATCACTAATAATTCACCATTTGTTGGTCGTGAAGGTGACCATGTTACTGCGCGTAAATTGGAAGACCGTTTGAAGTTACAATTGCACACCGATGTTTCGTTACGTGTTGAAGATACAGAATCTCCTGATACATGGGTCGTTTCAGGTCGTGGTGAGTTACACTTGTCAATTTTGATCGAAACTTTACGTCGTGAGGGATTTGAATTAGCTGTTTCACGTCCACGTGTTATCTTGCGTGAAGTTGAAGGCAAACTATCAGAACCATTTGAAAATGTTACGATCGATACACCAGACGAATATTCAGGTTCAATTATTGATGCTCTTGCGCAACGTAAAGGCGAAATGACTAATATGGAAACTGGAAATAATGGTCAGACACGTTTGACATTTTCAACGCCTACTCGTGGCTTGATCGGTTTTGATTCTCAATTCCTTTCAATGACACGTGGTTATGGTATTATGAACCATACTTTCGCTGAATATAAACCGGTGATCCGTAACTGGGAACCAGGACGTAGAAATGGTGCGCTTGTGTCTATTAACCAGGGTAAAGCAACAACGTATGCTATTATGGGTGTTGAAGGACGCGGTACGATCTTCGTAGATCCAGGTACAGAGATTTATGAGGGAATGATCGTTGGTGAATCAGCACGTGAACGTGATATTTCCGTGAACGTTACTAAGGGTAAAAACCTGACTAACGTGCGTCAGTCAAGTAAAGATCAAACAGCTTCGATCAAGATGCCAACTCATTTGACTTTGGAAGAATCCTTGGAATTCTTAAACGAAGATGAATTATTGGAAATTACTCCTGAATCGATTCGTTTGCGTAAGAGTATTTTGAATACTAATGCACGTGAAAAAGAAGCAAAAAAAGCAAAAAAAGCAACTAAATAGTTTTTATAGGGCTGGAAGATAAATTCCAGTCTTTTTTGTATGACTTGAAATATCGCAATAAATTTTCTTTGCTTAAAAATTGTTAAATCTGTATAAAAATAAGTTTCACACTGTTTTGTTAGCTAATTTTGCAATATACTTAATAGGTATAGGTTAAGGATCGGTATCGATAGGATCGAATTAAGATAATTGTGTCCAACTTTTTTAAGATATCTTTCTATATGATATAATTGCCCAAGTGGTGAAAGGAGAAAAGAAATGAAGCAGGCGGTAGGAAAAAAAGATGCGTTAGTTATTTTACAGGAAAGTGCTGCTAGCATTCGTCAGTTGATCGGTAACCAAAAATATGCGTTATGTATAACTGATTGTCCGGCGTTCGATGACGTGGCGGATACGCGTGTTTATGGTTTTTCTTGTCAGGTCCAATTTGCTGTTTCCTGTGGTTTATTAACAAGTACAGAAGGAGAGCAGATGGTGAATGACTTAGAAAATGACCTTGAAGTAATCAAAAAAGAAGCTGTCGATCGTTCTGCTCAGTAAAGTGCAACATGATGAAAAAAATTAGAGAGAAAATAAAATATTTTGATAATTACTTGTTTGTTCCTTATATAATTCTTTGCGGTGTCGGGGTTATTATGGTTTATTCAGCTAGCTCGATTAATCTTTCTTATGGTGGGATTCAAACTGATTCCTATTTATGGAAACAACTAATGTTTGTAATAATTGGTGTTTTAGTTTTATTGACAGTTTGTCATCTAAATCCTAAATGGTGGGCTAATACCAAGTTTCTTTTTATTAGCTATGGAGTGCTTATATTGTTGCTAGGTTTTGCTTTGCTTTTCACCAATCCAATCAACGGTGCTAGAGGTTGGATCACCTTAGGCCCTATTAGTATTCAACCCGCAGAATTTTGTAAGTTGTTTTTAACGATGTTTATGGCACGGTTAATGACACTTAGGGAAAAAGGCTTAGAACAAGGGCTGATTTATAGCCGTTCCTCTAAACTAAAACCGTATATTTTAGTTGCTGTTATGTTGGGACTTATTATAATTGCGCCCGACTTTGGTGGTTTTATGATCAATTTTATGATTGTTTTAATAATTGCTACAGTATCTACTAATAATGGACAATTGTCTTATAAAAAGAGAACATTTGCGTGGTCTGCAGTTGTTATAGCGACACTGATCGTTGTACAGCTTCTAAGATTGGGTAATCCGTTAGGTGGGACTAAATATGCTTATATGTACTCTCGCTTTGAAGCATTCTTCGATCCATTTTCAGTGGCAGATTCATCTGGGAAACAATTGGTCAATTCATACTATGCTATTAGTAATGGAGGGCTTTTTGGTCTTGGATTAGGAAACAGCATTCAAAAAAGAGGATACTTGCCCGCACCCTACACTGATTTTATTTTGTCAGTTATCAATGAAGAACTTGGATTTATTGGGGCTGTAGTGATTTTAGGATTATTGTGCTTTATCATTGCTAGGATCTTTTTGATTGGCATCAGATCTAAGAATACTTATAATACCTTGTTTTGTTATGGCATTGGTTCATATATGCTGGTTCAGTCTTGTTTTAACATAGGTGGAGTTTTAGGTCTTTTGCCTATTACAGGCGTGACCTTGCCGTTTATTTCATATGGTGGTTCCAGTATGTTGGTACTCTCTTTGTCGGTAGGGATGGTAATGAATATTTCCGCTAATCAAAACCGCGGAACAGAGATAGATATTACCGATAAGCGTATTTAAATAAAGTAGTTTGTTAATGATAATTATGTTAAAAGTTTTTTTATGAAAGTGGTGTGGTTAAATGAAAAAAATTTTAATTGCAAATCGTGGTGAGATCGCGAATAGGATCATTCGTGCGTGCCATGAATTAAAAATTAAGACAGTAGCAGTGTATGCTAAAGAAGATGAATATGGTGTACATAGGTTTAAAGCCGATGAGGCGTATTTGATAGGGGCAGGTAAAAAGCCCATCGAAGCATATTTGGATATCGATGATATTATTCATGTTGCCAAAATGACAGGTGCCGATGCAATTCATCCAGGCTATGGCTTTTTAGCTGAGAATGAAGAATTTGCACGTAGTTGTCAAGAAGCTGGGATCATTTTTATTGGACCAACTGTTGAACAACTCCACATTTTTGGTGACAAGGTAGCTGCAAAGCAAGTTGCAACCCAGGCAGGATTACACACGATCCCTGGT
>NZ_KB714698.1:0-34465 GCF_000349725.1 Ligilactobacillus pobuzihii E100301 = KCTC 13174 | reverse complement strand
GGTTACTTCATTGTCGGAAGTTTCTAAACTAGCCGATCAATTTGGTTATCCGATCATGTTAAAGGCTGCTTTAGGTGGCGGTGGTCGTGGTATGCGGATCGTACACGATGCCAGTGAACTTGAAAGTAATTATAATAGGGCAAAAAGTGAGGCTAAACAGGCTTTCGGCAGTGATGAATTGTATGTTGAAAAATATCTCGATCATCCTAAACATATTGAAGTACAAGTTTTGGCTGATAAGCATGGACACGTAATGCATTTGTTTGAAAGAGATTGTTCCGTGCAACGAAGACACCAAAAGGTAATTGAGTTTGCCCCAAGTATCACCTTGGATGATCAAAGAAGAGCAGAAATTTGTAATGCTGCGGTTAATTTGATGAAGACGGTCAATTATCAAAATGCGGGGACTGTTGAATTTTTAGTTACTGATTCTGATTTTTACTTTATCGAAGTCAATCCACGAGTTCAAGTTGAACATACTGTGACAGAAATGATCACAGATATTGATATCGTACAATCACAAATAAAAATTGCCGATGGTCAAGATCTTTATACAGATATGGAATTGCCTCAACAAAATGAGTTAACAATGCATGGTTCTGCAATTCAATGTCGGATCACCACTGAAGACCCAGAAAATGATTTCTTGCCAGATACTGGTAAAATCGAGACTTATCGTTCTCCAGGCGGTTTTGGAGTTCGTTTGGATGGTGGAAATGCATATGCTGGAGCTACAGTCACACCATTTTTTGACTCTTTGTTAGTTAAGGCTTGTGTTCAAGCTCGGACTTTTAATGACGCGGTTAAGAAAATGAAACGCGTTTTAGAAGAATTTCAAATTCGTGGTGTTAAGACTAATATCGGATTTATGCAAAAGGTTTTGTCACATCCTACGTTTATTTCAGGTCAGGCACACACTACTTTTATTGATGATACAAAAGAATTGTTTATTCCTGAAAAAGAACCCAATACTAGCAATATGTTATTGAAATATATCGGTGACATTACGGTTAACGGTTATCCTGGTCTTCAACGCCACAAAAAAGTTTATTCTCCGGAGGCGCAATTAGATACCAGTTTGATAACTGGTCACCCACATGAAAATGCCAAGGGTATTTTAAAATCTCAAGGAGCTGCGGCAGTGGTCGACTGGGTCAAGCAACGATCGAAGTTGTTACTGACCGACACAACAATGCGTGATGCCCACCAGAGTTTATTTGCGACACGTATGCGTACCAAAGATATGAAACCAATAATCGATGTTTATGACCGCGCTTTCCCCGATTTGTTTTCAGCCGAAGTATGGGGTGGTGCAACATTTGATGTAGCTTATCGTTTCTTACATGAAGATCCATGGGAACGGTTGAAGTTAATGAACAAGAATATGCCAAATACTTTGTTACAGATGTTATTCCGAGGGTCCAATGCTGTTGGTTATAAAAATTATCCTGATAATGTTTTACGCGAGTTTATCGCTGAAAGTGCACAACAAGGTGTTGATGTATTTCGTATCTTTGATAGTTTGAATTGGGTCGAACAAATGGAAAAAAGTATCCAGTACGTTCGTGATGCAGGCAAACTCGCAGAAGGAACAATGTGCTATACAGGTGACCTATTAAATCCTGGTGAGCATAAATATGATTTAAATTACTTTGTTTCTTTAGCTAAAGATTTAGTATCTGCAGGTGCACAAATTATTGCTGTCAAGGATATGGCTGGTTTATTGAAACCCAAGGCTGCTTATGAATTAGTCAGTTCTTTAAAAGATGCTGTGGATGTTCCGATTCATTTGCATACACATGACACAACTGGTAATGGCATTGCTACGTATGTTCAAGCAACAAGAGCGGGCGTTGATATTGTTGATGTTGCAAGTAGCGCACTGGCCGGTACAACTAGCCAACCATCGATGACAAGTTTATATTATAGTTTGACAGGTGACAAGCGGCAGCCAGAACTAGATATAGATTCGGCTGAATCAGTTAACCGTTATTGGTCTGGTATTAAACCATATTACAAAGACTTTATGAAAACTAACGATTCTGTGCAGACTGATATTTATCAAACTGGTATGCCAGGTGGTCAATATTCTAACTTGCAACAACAAGCGACTGCAGTTGGTATTACCGATTTTGAAGAAGTTAAACAGATGTATCGTACTGTAAATAGTCTGTTAGGTAATATTATTAAAGTCACACCAAGTTCCAAAGTTGTTGGTGACTTAGCACTATTTATGTTACAAAACAAATTGGATGAGGATAATATTTTAACACGAGGTCAAGAATTAGATTTTCCTCAATCGGTAGTGGATTTTTTTGCAGGAGATATCGGACAACCAGTGGGTGGTTTTCCACCAGAATTACAAAAGGTCGTTTTGAAAGGTAAAGAGCCATTAACTGTTCGTCCTGGTAGTTTAGCAAAGCCAGTTGATTTTGAGGCTACACAAAAGAAGTTAGCTAAAATTATTAATCGTCAACCAAATAAATTGGAAGTTTTGAGTTACGTTTTGTATCCTGAAGTCTTTACTGAATATGAAGCGACAACTAATCAGTTTGGGGCAGTTGAGTATTTGGATACCTCTACTTTCTATCAAGGTATGCGATCAGGTGAAACAACTGAGATCTCATTTGGTAATGGTAAAAGTCTAATTATTAAATTAGATTCTGTTTCAAAACCGGATGATGCAGGTAATCGAACATTGTTTTTCTCTGTCAATGGTGAAACTTCACGGATCGTGATCAACGATCAGAATCAAGTAGGTGCTAGTGTGGCTGTTCCTAAGGCTGAGCCAACTAATCCTGAGCACGTAGGTGCTACACTTAGTGGTTCAGTGCTAGAACTTTTAGTAAAAAAAGGGCAAAAAGTTAATAAAGGCGACGAAATGATCGCCACTGAAGCGATGAAGATGGAGACGACTATCAAGGCACCATTTGATGGTACGATCAAACATATTTATGTTAACAAAGGTGATCTATTGGAAACAGGAGACCTATTATTAGAAATTAGACGCGACAAACAAAAAGGTGATCGTGAAATGCCGGAAGTATAATTCATGGATCGTTTTTGAAAGGAGGAGTGTAGTTGCCATTTCAAATTAAGCAACGGCAAAGTATTGTAGTATATTTGTATCATTTGAAGCAGAGTAAAGTTTTGCGTAAATATGGTACGATTCAGTACGTCTCTAGAAAAATGAAGTATGTCATATTATATCTAGACCAAGACAAAGTTGCTGATACAGTTCAGAAAATTTCAAAGTTAAAATTTGTTAAGGCAGTGGTCAAATCACCGCGTCCAGAAATCAAACGTGACTTTCAAAATGGTTCAATTTATAAAATGACTGAAGAAGATCAAGATAAGTTAAAGTACGGAGAAAAAGATGAGAGTAGTCGCAGGAAATTATAAGGGAAGAAAATTAAAGGCAGTTAGCGGAACAAAGACACGACCAACCACTGATAAAATAAAGGAATCAATGTTTAACATTATTGGTCCTTATTTCAATGGTGGTAATGTATTAGATGTATTTGCTGGTAGTGGTGCACTAGGGATAGAAGCTGTTTCGCGTGGAGCCAAGCATGCGGTTTTGATCGATCGTTCATACCAAGCAATCAAAACTATCAATGACAATGTGGCAACCACTAAAGATGAGCAACGTTTTTTTGTGATCAAAGGCGATTCATTTAAGATCTTAAAGGTGCTTGCCGCAAAAGAAGAGCAATTCAATTATGTTTTCTTTGATCCGCCATACCGTGAGCAAAAAATTGTTAAAATGATTCAAGATTTGGTTAAATTTCACTTAGTAATAACCGGGACTGTTATTGTCTGTGAGACGGATCAAAATGCCCATTTACCAAGTGAATTATCGGGTTTTGACTTACTTAAACAGGTCGATTATGGAATAACAGAATTAACTTACTATAAATTTATCGGCGGTGAAGATTAAAATGATAGCATTATTCCCAGGGAGCTTTGATCCATTGACAAATGGGCATTTAGATTTAATTTTAAGGGCATCTAAGATGTACGATAGAATCATCGTGGCAGTTATGACAAATACGGCCAAAAAGCCATTACTTACAACTGACGAAAAATTAGAATTGATCAAAGAAAATGTTACGTCGATTGGAAATGTGGAGGTCATTGCTGTTGAATCTGATTTAACAGTTAACGTCATGCATCGATTGAATGCTTCTATATTAGTACGTGGCGTACGTGACGTTAAAGATTTTGAATATGAACGTGAGATTGCTGCAATGAATAGCCGTTTGTCTCCTGAAATTGAAACAGTTTTATTACTTGCTCGACCAGAATTTTCTTTTTTGTCATCTAGTATGATCAAAGAAGTTGGCCAATTTCATGGAGATATTGATCAATTTGTTCCGGCTAATGTTGAAGCAGCTCTAAGAAAAAAATGGGCTAATGAATAAAAAAATAAAACTTAAAGTATGGCATTTAATTGCTGTTGTGATGCTTTTATTAAGTTTATTTTTACCTTTACCAGTTTATATCGATTCACCTGGTGCAGCAAAAGATGTTGCGTCATACGTTAAGGTCAAGGGTAAAAAAGATAAAAGTTCGGGTGCTTTTATGTTGGTTTATGTAAAACAAATGAAAGCTACACCGATCACATGGCTATTAAGCTTTACTAACAAACACACGACTCGGGTACCTGCTAAGCAGGAGAGAGGCGATTATAGTGACAAAGAGATGCAAAGGATTCAAAAGTACTATATGACCTCATCGATAGCTGAAGCAAAATATCAAGCTTTAAAAATGTCCGGCGAGGATGTTAATAGGAAATATATTGGTTTATATGTGATGTCTGTTCTTAAAAATTCTGACTTTGCGGATGTATTAAAAGTTGGTGATGTAGTAACACAAGTCAATGGACATCATTATAATAATTCTACTGAATATATCCGTGCTATTAAAGACATTCCAGTTCAACAAAAAGTTGATGTGACCTACGAGCGTGGCAACAAAGAAAAATCAACTTCAGGTAATTTGGTGAAACTACCAAATAGCTCGCGTCATGGTTTAGGAATTACGTTGACTGATCGTACTAAGACTTATAGCAAGGTCCCGATTTCGACCGATATGCAAAATATTGGTGGACCATCTGCTGGATTGATGTTGACATTACAAATGTATAGTCAGCTTAGCAATAAAAATTTATTAAAAGGGCAGAAGATAGCCGGTACTGGAACTATCGAATCAGATGGTCGAGTTGGTCAAATTGGCGGTATAGAACAGAAAGTTGTTGCTGCCAAAAATTCAAAAGCGAATATTTTTATGGTTCCAAATGAACCAAAATTGAGAAAACAAAATAATTATAAGGTTGCTAAAAAAACTGCAAATGAAATTAATGCTAAGATGCGAGTTGTTCCTGTCAAAGATGTTTTGCAGGCAATATCTTTTTTAGAAAATACTAAATAAAAAAGAGAAATTTAAAACATAAATTTCTCTTTTTTGCGTATATATATCATATAAGCTGAAAGGATAATGCCTATGGAAAAAGTAAGTGATTTGTGGGAAGAGTATAAAAATAAGTTTATTTTTGTTGGTGTGTGCGTCTTAGTTTTATTGTTTCTTTTAATGCCAAAAATCAAGGAAAACTTTCTCAATGACAATGGTATGGAAATGCAGAGTCAAAGTGAGTATGATTTAACGCAGGGTAATAATAGTAATGCGCTGTCTACATCCACTCAGGTTCAGTCAAGTATGTCATCTTCTGTGTCTCAAGCAGAAAATAGCAAGTCCAAAATTCAAGTTGATGTCAAAGGAGCAGTTAAAAATCCAGGTGTGATCACTGTACAGGCCAACCAGAGAGTTGATGGCGTAATTAAAAAAGCGGGTGGAATAAAAAAAGACGCCGATCTTGACCAAGTGAATCTCTCGCATAAGTTAGCGGATCAGATGTTGGTATATATTCCGGTTAAAGGGGATGAGACTCAAATAAATAGTCCAGTTTTAGTAAAGAATGACAAAAATGATACTTCTCAGGTCAATGGAGAAGAAACTGCTTCTAGTGACACTTTAGATGAAGGAATCAACCAGCCAGATGGTAA
Source organism: Ligilactobacillus pobuzihii E100301 = KCTC 13174 (assembly GCF_000349725.1). GTDB lineage: Bacteria > Bacillota > Bacilli > Lactobacillales > Lactobacillaceae > Ligilactobacillus > Ligilactobacillus pobuzihii. The sequence continues at coordinate 28,400 of NZ_KB714698.1, read as the reverse complement.
TGAGAAGATTAATATAAATTTAGCGCCTAAAGAAAAACTAACGGAGTTAAATGGTATCGGAGATAAGAAGGCAGATCAAATTATTGCGTACAGGCAAGAAAAAGGAAGCTTTAAAACAATTGAAGATTTGAAGAATGTTTCGGGAATAGGTGATAAAATTTTTGAAAGTCTATCTGATCAAATTACAATTGAGTGAATCATAATAAGTTAAAAGTTACTTTAACTTATTGATTAAAAAACAGATATGCTATACTTATTTTAACAAGTAAAAGGAGAAAAATTTATGGTTGAAGAAAGGATACCTTGGAATCAGTATTTTATGACACAAGCAGTTTTATTATCTACAAGAAGTACATGTAAACGTCTTTCCGTTGGCGCAATTTTAGTACGAGATAAAAGAATAATTGCAGGCGGCTATAATGGTTCGGTGTCGGGAGATGTACATTGCATTGACGATAACTGTTATTTAGTCGATGGTCATTGCGTGCGAACTATTCATGCCGAAATGAATGCTATTTTGCAATGTGCAAAATTTGGTGTAGCAACAGATGGATCGGAGATTTATGTAACAGATTTTCCCTGTTTACAGTGTACAAAAATGCTTTTACAAGCTGGCGTTCAAAAAATTTATTATTTAAGAAATTATCATAATGATCCATATGCCGTTTCTCTTTTAAATAGAAAAAATGTTACTGTTCAAGAAGTCGAAATCGATGAAAAATATTTAAACGGTATTTTTACTGATGAACATTTCCGACCAAAGGAGAAGTAATAACTCGTCAATATTATCTTTTCTTTTTATCAATAGATGCTGTATTTTTAGCATTTATTATTTTTGCGCATTCTTTATTATGGACACTATTGTGGTTGTTATTGCAGTTACGTATTTGGAAGCTAAAAAGAAAAGTGATTTTTGCAATTAATTTGCTTTTTTGTTTAATTTGGGCAAGTTACCTTATCTTGTGGCAAAATAATATGCAAAATAAGACTTTAAATAATGAGATTGAAGTTAATCAAATGGGAGTTCTTCTAGAACCCGATGATTATACTATCAGTGGTGATTTGTTAAAGTTTACAGGTAAATCTCTAAGTAAAAAGCAACGGATTTTAGTTTATTATCGTTTTAAAACAGAAGAAGAAAAAAAGCAATTTGCTAAAATACAAACTGCAGCTTTTGTTCAGATCAGCGGAAAAATGAACGGGATCCGTGGGCCTACGAATGAAAATGAGTTTGACTTTCGACAATATATGGCAGGAAAGAATGTATTTAACCAATTGCAGGCTAAACAAATAAAAGCTTTTACTAAATTTCAAAGAAATACTATCTTTTCTTTTTTCCATAGTTTGCGCAAGAAAATAATTGATTACTTAGATATGATGCCACAGCCTTTAGGTTGGTTTATCCAAGTCTTACTAATAGGATACCAAAGTGAAAATTTTCAGGACTCAATGGATCAAATAAATAAGCTAGGGTTACTCTATCTTTTCACGTTATCAGGGATGCATGTTTATTACCTTATTAGCATTGTTCGTTATGTGACAAGAAAATTCTGGGTAACTAAAGAAACTGCTGATTTAATTCTATTATTTTTGTTGCCAATTTACGGTATAATAGGTGGCGGTTCATTAGGCTTATTGCGTTCACTTTCTATGTCATGGTTACATATTTTTAGTTCACGATGTGGATCATGGAAAATGTCAGGCATTGAAACTTGGTCTTTTGTATTGTTATTGAATTTGCTTATAACGCCTATGGCTGTTTTTTCTTTGGGAGCTCAACTCAGTTATTTATTAACATTAATTTTGATGTTTAGTCAGGAAAAAGATCAGTTTCTGATCGGTGCTAAGATGGGAGGCTTTACGCTACCGTTAGTTCTTTGGCATGTTTTTACTTGGAACATTTGGACGATTCCATTATCGATTCTGATCGGCCCTTTTTTTGACTGGATAATTTTTCCAGTCGTGGTAATTGGCTTTATTTTTGTCCCTTTTAGACCAATATGTAATGCAATCTTAGTCTTAGTCCAGCATTTTTTTGCATGGGGAGCAAGCGTTCCTGGTACAATAATATTTGGTAAACCGCCATTGATATTTATCTTTATTTGGTTAGGGTCAATGCTTTGGCTAGAGGTTAGTAAGAAAAAGAAAATGAAAATCTTTTATATTTTAATTTCTTATCTATTAGCATTTTGCTGGATCCATTTTCCCTTCGAAAGTGAAGTAACATACTTTGACATTGGTCAAGGAGATTGTTCGCTTATTAAAACGAAGTTTAACCGTGATGTTTTTTTGATCGATACAGGTGGTCGTTTATCATTTAATACCCAGAAGTGGCAAGTTAGAAATAGTAGAACAAATGGTGAAACAGTTGTGGTAAATTATTTGCACAGTAAAGGTATTTCAAGAATTGACCGTTTATATCTAACTCATCAAGACACAGACCATGTTGGAAATTTTCCTAGCATTAGTCAAAATATCAAAATCAAGCGGCTCTATTTACCTGCAGGTATGGAAAAATTAGCTAGTTTTCAAAATCGTTTAAGAAACTCGAAAATAAAACCACAAGTCGTTACACCAGTAACCGATCAAACTAGCGAATTTCCAATTCAAATTTTACACCCATTTGAAAGTGGAGCGGGAAAGAATGAAGATTCAATGGTGCTATTGTATCGTATGAGTGGGCAGCACTTTTTGTTTACAGGGGATTTAGATCAAGTAAATGAACTTAAGGTCATTCAAAAATATCCAACTTTAACTGCTGATGTTATGAAAACAGGACATCATGGTAGTAAAACATCGAGTGCACCAACCTTTATCGAGCACCTAAATCCTAAATTAGCAATTATTTCTGCTGGGCGAAATAATCGTTATGGACATCCTAATGCAGAAACATTAGCCACTTTGAAAAAGAATAAAGTTCCTTTTGTCATAACTGCACAGAGTGGAATGATCAAGTTAAAAGCTGATCGTCGGAAAAAATTGAAAATTGAAACATTTGATCAAACAGACATTAAAGAGAAGAAGGAAAAAAATGAAGGTTCAACAGACCATTAACAATATTTCAAAGGGAAAAGTCGCACCAGTGTATGTAGCGTTGGGAACAGAAAACTACTTGCAAGACAAATTTAAAGATTATTTGTTAAGCTTAATACCAGAAGAACAACAGGAATTTAATATTGGTCGTTATGACATGGAAAGTGTTAATTTATCAGTTGCTTTAAATGATGCGATGTCATTACCTTTTTTTGGAGACTATCGACTAGTAGTCATTGAACGACCTTATTTTTTAACGGGTTCACGTCAAAAAAACTCTTTAGATCATGATTTAGACAGTTTTTTAAAATATTTAAAGCATCCAGAATCGTCCACGATATTGTTTATCATGGCACCTTATCCTAAACTTGATGAGCGAAAAAAAATAACCAAGCAATTAAGAAAAACAGCTGAATTTGTAGAGTGTACCCCTTTAAAGGAAAGAGAAGTTCGAGTTTTTTTGTCAACATATTTGCAAAAAAAAGGTTACCAATTAAAGCCAGCTGCACTTGAATTGTTGTTGGAAAGAACTGGAGCTGAGTTAACCACAATAATGAATGAATTACCTAAGTTACTTTTGGCAACGAATGATACAAAGGTTATTAGTAAGGATGATGTTACAGGGTTAGTGGCACGTTCTTTTGAGCAAAATGTGTTTGATTTAGTTGATTTGGTTTTAGGTCGAAAGGTTAAAGAAGCGTTGGCAATGTATCAAGAATTGTTACTACAAAAAGAGGAACCGATAAAAATCAACGCAATTTTAGAGGGGCAATTTAGGTTAATGCTACAAGCGATGATCTTACGTGAGCATGGTTACGACCAAGGTAGCATTGCAAAACAGTTGAAGGCTCATCCTTATCGAGTTAAATTAGCTTTGCGAAAAAATCGTCAGTTTAAAAGAGGCGATTTACAAATTGCATATACAGGGTTAGTTCATGTTGAAGAAAAGATGAAATCTTCTTCTATTGATCCAGAATTATTGTTCCAATTTTTTTTATTGAACTTTAGTCAGCATAGAAGTATTGCTTGATTTCAAACAAAAAACCGCCACTTTTTAAAGTAAGTAACGGTTTAATAGAATTATTTGGCTAAACGAGCAGCCATACGTGATTTATCACGAGCAGCCTTATTTGCTTTGATCAAGCCTTTTGAATGAGCCTTGTCGACTGCTGAAACTGCTTGGTTGAACAATTCTTCAACGTTGTCAGCACCAGCTGTCTTAGCATTTTCAAACTTTCTAACTGCATTGCGCATTTCACTTAATTGAGCAGTGTTACGTGCATTAGCTTTTTCGTTTGTTTTAACACGGTTCATTGCGGATTTAATAATTGGCATCGATGTCACCTCACTTGTGTGATTCCTTTAAGTAATCATTGAATTTAACATCAATAATTATACAAGGGCAATAATAACATTGCAATAAAAATCGTATATAATACAGAAAAACTTCCGTTTTGTGTTCTGTTATTAATTTTAGATTATGCTAATTATTGTGATCGTAAGTATTTTTTTGAAAAAAACTTGCAAATAATAAAAGGGTTTAGTATAGTGTAGGTTGTACATTTAAATGTATGATCCTTGGACTGAGTTTATGCGATGCTCACCGCCGGTTTACACGGTTCAGGGGACAAAAAAATTGAAGGGTGGGATTTACCAATGGCAGTTTCAAAAGAAAAGAAAAATGAAATCATGCAGAAATATGCACGTCATGAAGGCGACACAGGTTCTGCTGAAGTACAGATTGCAGTCTTGACAGCTGATATTAATGAGTTGAACGCGCATATTAGTGATCACAAGAAAGATTATGCTTCACAACGTGGTTTGCTTAAGAAGATCGGTCATCGTCGTAACTTGTTAGCTTATCTTCGTAGTGAAGATGTTCATCGTTACCGTGACTTGATTCAAAGTCTTGGTTTACGTCGTTAATATTAATTGTAATTGGAAATCGTTAAACGATTTCCAATTTTTTTATTTTAAAAAGATAATTTTGAACAAAAACATATGCACGATGCAAAGCGCTTCCAAAAAATGTATAATATACTTATAATTTTATCAGAAATCAAGGAATATAATTTTGGAGGACGTTTTTATGGTAAAAAATACATATACTACTAAGTTGGCAGGACATGATTTGATAGTGGAAAGTGGAGAAGTTGCTAAACAAGCAAATGGATCAGTTTTGGTAAGGTTTGGCAACACTACCGTTTTATCCGCAGTTGTCAGTAAAACTGGAACAAATGATTCAGATTTTTTTCCATTGACGATCAATTACGAAGAAAAAAAATATGCGGCAGGTAAAATACCAGGTGGTTTCATTAAACGTGAGGGTAAACCAAGTGACAGTGCAACGTTGACTGCCCGTATGATCGATCGTCCGATACGTCCCTTATTTCCAGATGGTTTTAAAGATGAGGTCCAGGTCACTAATATAGTTTTGAGTGCTGAACCCGATTGTTCACCGGCCTTAGCAGCTTTATTCGGGAGCTCACTTTGTTTAGGTATTTCTGATATTCCCTTTAAAGGTCCGGTGTCTGCAGTTGAAATTGGACGTATTTCTCATGATTTGGTACTAGCACCAACACAAAGCCAATTGCGGGAATCTGATTTAGATATTACTGTAGCAGGTACAACAGATAGCATTAATATGGTCGAGGCTGGTTGTAATGAAATTGTCGAAGAAGATATTTTAGACGCTTTGGATTTTGGCGAGCGAGAAATAAGGAGGCTATGCCAATTTCAGTCTAAGATCATTTCTGAAATTGGGTTGCCTAAACGTTCGTTTCTTGTCGAACCTTCTGATCCAGCATTAATCTCTGAGGTTACGCTGCAAGCTCAAGAGCCACTGACAAAAGCTATTTTAACGAACAATAAGCAAGAACAAGATGAAAATATAACAGCAGTTAAAAATATGATATTAGACCATTATGCGGAGCAATTAGAATCACAAACGAGTGCAACATCTTTTGATTTAACCGTAATTAATAATATTTTGGAGGATTTAGAGAAAAAAATCGTCCGTAAATTGATAAGTGTAGATAAAGTCCGTTCAGATCACCGGGCAGTTGATGAGATTCGTCCGCTTAATGCCAAAGTTGATTATATTCCGCGAGTCCATGGCTCTGGTTTGTTTACTCGTGGTCAAACTCAGGTTTTATCAACTTTAACTTTAGCACCACTTTCTGAAGGACAAACAATTGATGAACTAGGAGAAGAAAGAGTCAAGAATTTTATTCATCAATATAATTTTCCTCAATTTTCCGTCGGTGAAACAGGACGGATGCGGGCTCCTGGTCGCAGGGAGATCGGGCATGGGGCTCTGGGGGAGCGGGCCTTAAGTCCAATAATCCCCCAAACGAATGTGTTTCCATACACAATTCGTTTAGTGGCTGATGTGTTAGGATCGAATGGTTCGTCTTCCCAGGCCAGTATTTGTGCAGGAACATTGGCTTTGATGGCAGGTGGTGTTCCGATCAAGGCACCAGTTGCTGGAGTAGCAATGGGCCTAGTCAAAGATGAGCAAAATTATACTATTTTAACTGATATTTCAGGGATGGAAGATCATTTAGGAGACATGGACTTTAAAGTTGCTGGTACTAGACAAGGAATTACGGCTTTACAAATGGATATTAAAGTTGCTGGTGTAGATCGAGAAATTTTACAGCGTTCATTAGAACAAGCTAAAAAAGCACGTCTGCAAATTTTAGACGTGATCGAAGCTACAATTCCTGCTCCACGTGAGCGTTTGTCTGAATTTGCCCCTAAAGTTGAAACAATGAAAATAAAGCAAGATCAAATTAAAGTCGTCATTGGTAAAGGTGGCGAAACCATCAATAAAATTATCAATGAGACGGGGACTAAAATTGATATCGAAGAAGACGGAACGGTTCGGATAATGTCTAGTAAACAAAATATGATCGATCGTACTGAAAGTATTATTAAAACGCTGACAAAGAAAGTTAAAGTCGGTGAGGTATACGAATCAACGGTCGTTAGGATCGAAAAATTTGGAGCGATAGTTGAGTTGTTCCATCATAAACAAGCCTTAGTGCATATTTCTCAGTTACAAGCACAGCACGTTAATAAAGTTTCTGACGTTATCTCGGTTGGCGAAAAGCTACCAGTCAAAGTTACAGAGGTAGATACACATGATCGGATTAAAGCTTCACATCGTGCGTTGGTTGAAAGTAACTCTTCTAAAAATTCTAATTTTAATCAAAGATCTGATAAAAAAAGCTCACATGATAGACAATATCATAAAAAGGCACCACAGTTTGTGATCAAGCAAAAAGGAGAAAAATAAAAAGCATAAACTAAAGTAAATTTAATCTTTTGTTATCAAGGACTCCCTTATCTATGATATAATGTGTGTTTAAATAAGACGAAGAAGGGGATACTTGTGACGGGATATAATATTGCTGTTGTAGGAGCAACTGGTGCAGTTGGCACGAGAATAATCAAAATGTTAGAAGAAACTAGTTTACCTATTGCTAGCATTAAGCTCTTGGCTTCTCAAAGATCTGTAGGTAAAACACTAGAATATAATGGTCAGAAACTTAAAGTTCAAGAAGCTCTTCCGTCGTCGTTTGAAGGTGTTGACCTAGCTTTTTTCTCAGCGGGTGGTAGTGTTTCGAAAAAGTTGGCACCTGAAGCAATTAGACGTGGCGCGGTAGTTGTAGATAACACTAGTGCGTTTCGAATGGATCCCTCAGTTCCGTTGGTTGTACCTGAAGTCAATGAGCAAGCTTTGTATAAACATCAGGGATTGGTTGCAAATCCAAATTGTTCAACGATTCAAATGGTAGTAGCTTTAGAACCATTACGAAAAGAATTCGGCTTAAAAAAAGTAATTGTGACAACTATGCAGGCCGTTTCTGGTGCAGGAAATCGTGCGATCAAAGAATTATACTCTGAAACTAAAGCTGTTTTAAATCAACAGGAATATAAACCGGAAATTTTACCTGTTACAAATGCACCAGAGCATTATCAAATTGCATTTAACCCTTTGGCTCAAATAGATGTTTTTGAGGATGGTGGCTATACACATGAGGAATGGAAAATGATTCATGAAACCAAAAAAATTATGGAAAATGAACAGATCCAAGTAACTGCTACTTGTGTACGTGTTCCCGTTCCAATCTCTCATTCAGAATCAGTCTGGTTTGAATTGGAAAAAAGTGGAGCTACTGTTGCAAAGTTACAACAGATCTTGCAGAATGCTCCGGGGGTTATTTTAAGAGATGACCCCGTTCACCAAGTTTTTCCACAGGCGCTTGAAGCCACGGGGCAAAAAGAAACATATGTCGGTCGTATTCGTGCAGATGGTGAACAGCAAAATGCTTTCCATCTTTACTGTGTAGCCGATAACCTGTTGAAGGGGGCAGCTTGGAATTCAGTTCAGATTGCCGAATCTTTAGATAAGTTAGGCCTATTATGCGTTCCAAATCGTTGAAGGGAAATTGGATATGAAAGATTTAAAACTTACTCAAATCATTACGGCCATGGTCACTCCTTTTAATGAACAAGATGAAGTTGATACACAACGCCTTAATGTCTTACTCGAATATTTGCTAAAAAATGGTAGTCAAGGTATTTTAATAAATGGAACGACAGGTGAAGGACCAAATCTAACGGCTGCTGAACGAAATGAAATGATCCAGAAGACTATAAAGATCATTGATGATCGTGTTCCGGTTATTGCTGGTGTAGGTAGCAACAGTACACGAGCTACGGTCACAGATGTCCAAGCTTTAACTGCTGATTCTGGACTGACGGCTCTTTTAATAGTAGTGCCGTATTATAATAAGCCTGACCAAAATGGTATGATGGCGCATTTTATTAAAGTGGCTGATGCTAGTAATTTACCAATTATCATTTATAATATACCTGGCAGGACAGGCGTAAAAATGGAAGTTCCTACCATTCTTAAACTTGCCCAACATCCTAATATTATTGGAGTCAAAAATTGTACAGGAACAGCGGATCTGGCAATGCTGATCGATAAGTCCCCGACTGAATTCTTGGTATATTCAGGTGAAGACGAAGATGCTTTGGAGGTTAAAATATTGGATGGCGCAGGAATTATTTCTGTTGCTAGCCATATATTTGGCATGCAGATGAAACAAATGTATCAGGATATAGATTGTGGGAAAGTTGATCCTGCAGGCAAGATAATGCGCGCAATCCTTCCTGGAATCAAGGCGTTATTTAGCTTACCGTCCCCGGCACCGGTGAAGGCGGCTCTAAATCGAAGAAATGTTTTTGTTGGTGAGCCAAGATTGCCGATTTTACCCTTGAGCAAGGAGCAACAAAAGGATTTAGGAAAAAATTTAGATAATTAATATAGATAAGTGAGGTGAGGAAATGAGTGACGTAAAAATCTCTGCACTTGGTGGTGTTAGAGAAAATGGAAAGAATATGTATATTGTCGAGGTTAAAGATGAAATTTTTATCCTTGATTGTGGATTGAAATATCCTGAAAATGAATTATTAGGTATTGATACAGTGATCCCCAACTTTGATTATTTACGGGAAAATTCAGAAAAAATCGTAGGTGTATTTTTGAGTCACGGGCATGCTGATGCAATTGGTGCACTACCATATTTCGTTAGTGAGTTTAACGTGCCAGTTTTTGGTTCAGAATTTACGATTGCTTTGGCCAAAATTGCTTGTGAAAATGAGGAAGGCGCCAAAAAATTTAATGATTTTCATGTTATCAACGCTGATACTGAAATTGATTTTGAGAATGCCACGATTTCTTTCTTTAGTACCACTCATTCAGTTCCTGAGTCATTGGGAATAGTTGTTAAAACAAATAAAGGTGATGTAGTATACACTGGTGATTTTAAATTTGATCAAACTGCCAGTGTTGGTTATCGGACGGATTTTGGGCGGTTAGCTGAAATCGGCAAAGAAGGAGTCATTGCTTTGTTAAGTGATTCTGCTAATGCTGAAAATCCAGCCGAGCCGGTTGATGAGCATGTGATTGCTGATTTGATCAGCGAAACTTTTGAGTATCATAAGGGACGTGTGATCGTTGCTTGTGTTGCGTCTAACTTGATGAGGATCCAACAAGTTTTGGATGCAGCAGCTGCTAAGGATCGTAAGGTAACTCTAACAGGCTTTGATGCTGAAAAAGTTATTAATACTGCTCTTAAGATGAAAAAATTACATTTACCTAAGAAAGACTTGCTGATCAAGCCAGCATCTATGGGGAAATATCAGCCTGAACAATTGATTGTGTTGGAAGCTGGTCGTGCGGGCGAACCTTTGAAGTCATTGTATCGAATGGCCACAGGTAAGTATAAAGGTATTAACTTATCAGAAGGAGACTTGGCCTTCATTACTACAACTCCATCGCATGCGATGGATACTAAGGTAGCTAAAACACGTGATATGATTTATCGTGCTGGTGCAGAAGTCAAAGCCATTTCGGATGAATATAATTCTTCTGGTCATGCAAGTAAACGTGATCTACAGTTATTGATCAACCTATTGCATCCAAAGTATTTAGTTCCGATTCAAGGTGAATATCGCTTAATGTTTGCACATGCAGAATCTGCTCAACAAGTTGGAATGAAGCCACAAAATATTTTCTTGCTGAAAAACGGTGATGTTTTAGAATATGCAAAAAATAAAATGATCATGGCTTCCTCAGTTGAAGCTGGCAATACCATGATCGATGGCAGTGGTGTTGGGGATATAGGTAATATAGTTTTACGAGATCGTAAAGTTTTATCTGATGATGGGATTTTTATTGCAGTTGTTACGATCGATCGCAAAAAACATCGGATTATTGATACACCAAAAATTACTTCGCGGGGGTTTGTTTTTGTCAAAGCTAGTCGTGATTTAATGACAGAAAGTGCTGAAATTGTTTCTAAAGTCGTTCAAGATAATTTAGATAATAAGGAGTTTGATTGGAGTCATTTAAAACAAGACATCCGAGAGAACCTCAATCATTATCTTTATGAACAAACCCATCGTCATCCTGTCATTTTGCCGATTATTATGGAAGTTAACCAGCATCGGCACTATAACAAGAAAAAACAACCAGCTAAATAATTTTTAGGTTAGTAGGTAGTCAGGGTATGGAAGAGCTAAGAAAGAAAAAACAGTTTGATGCAAAAAAAGCTTTAAGGGATGAAAACTATTCCCTTGCTGCAGAATTATTTTCGAGTTTATATTCTGAACAAAAATCTGCCCGTGAAAATTTTTTTCTGGTTAAGGCATTAGCTGGCACAGGAAATTTCGAGTCGGCATTAGAAATCGCGCAGGAATATATGAATAGTTATTTAGCAGAAGACCAACGCTTGGTTTTTTATATTCATATCGCTGTGAATGCTAAGCAGGCACTAAAGGTTTATCAATTACTTGAAAGTTTAAAGCCTTATATGACAGAGAAAGAAAGTCAATTATTCTATAGAAAATTGGACCTTGAAGTTAAACGATTTAATGAACAAAATAATAGAAGTGTCACGAAACAAAAAAAACAACTTCAGTATTTAGGTTTAGCTTCGCCACTTGAGCAACGTAAGATAGCGAAGGAAGCTAACGCATTAACATATCAAGATTTTATTGATAGTGTTAAGCCTGCGCTTATAGATGAGAACGTTCATCCTTTAGTACGTGCTTCTTTTTTAAATGATTTACGTTTATTGAATGTTTCTGAAAAAGTTGCCTACTTACCGTTTTTAAGTGATAAATCAATACTTTGTCCCAAAAAATTACAAGGTATACAAGAAACTAAGCTTTTTAAAAATTATGCAACCCAATTATTGGGCAATACAACTCGGCCTAGTAATATTTCACAGCAGATCTTGGGTGAGATCACGCTAAAGCTGATGTTACTTTATCCCGATTTTACAGAGATCGAACGTGATCAAGACTTATGGATGCATGTTTTATTGAATGAAAAAAGTTTTTTTGATCCGCAAGGACCTTATGCAAAAATAGCGAATGATTTAGAAAAAAGTATTGCGAAATGGCAGCCAAAATCAAAATAGAATAAAAAAGAGTGAAAATCTTGATTATTTTTGGTTTTTAGTATTTACAAATAGATTTTGTATCTATATAATAGTTCAAGGATTCTTCAATATCTCCATTTGCCTGTATCTGTTGGTGCTTGGAATTGGAGGGAAGAAGTAGTATAATTATAACCAAAGGATTATCGGCAAATTATTGCGGGTTTTCTTTGTAAAATCACAGGAGGTTCGTATTAATGGCAAAAGAACATTACGAAAGAACAAAGCCGCATGTTAACATTGGTACTATCGGACACGTTGACCATGGTAAATCAACATTAACAGCTGCTATTACTAAAGTTTTATCTGAATCTGACAAAGGTGTGGCAGAATTCCAGGACTACGCAACGATTGATGCTGCTCCAGAAGAGCAAGAACGTGGTATCACAATCAATACTTCACATATTGAATATGAAACTGAAAAACGCCACTACGCTCATATTGATGCCCCAGGACATGCTGACTACGTTAAAAACATGATCACTGGTGCTGCTCAAATGGACGGTGCTATTTTAGTTGTTGCTGCTACAGATGGTCCAATGCCTCAGACACGTGAGCATATCTTGCTTGCTCGTCAGGTTGGTGTTGAATATATCGTTGTCTTCTTGAACAAGACAGACCTTGTTGATGATGATGAATTATTAGACTTGGTAGAAATGGAAGTTCGCGATCTTTTGAGCGAATATGACTTCCCTGGCGATGATATTCCTATCGTTCGTGGTTCAGCTCTTAAGGCATTACAAGATGACCCTGAAGAAAAACAACACGTTCAGGACTTACTTGACATCATGGATGACTACGTACCAACTCCTGATCGCCCAACTGACAAACCTTTCTTGATGCCTGTTGAAGACGTATTTACGATCACTGGTCGTGGTACTGTTGCTTCTGGTCGTATTGATCGTGGCCAAGTTAAGGTCGGCGATGAAGTTGAAATCGTTGGTTTGAAAGATGATGTTGTTAAGACAACTATCACTGGTGTTGAAATGTTCCGTAAGACACTTGATGTTGGTGAAGCCGGCGATAACATCGGTGCTTTGCTACGTGGTGTTGACCGTGAACAAGTTATCCGTGGCCAAGTTTTGGCAAAACCAGGTTCAATCCAAACACACAAGAAGTTTAAGGGCGAAGTTTATGTCTTGTCTAAAGAAGAAGGTGGACGTCATACTCCATTCTTCTCAAACTACCGTCCACAATTCTACTTCCATACTACAGACGTTACTGGTGTAATTGAATTGCCAGAAGGTGTAGAAATGGTTATGCCTGGTGATAACGTAACATTTACTGTTGAATTGATTTCACCAGTTGCTATCGAAAAGGGTCTTAAATTCACTGTTCGTGAAGGTGGCCATACTGTTGGTGCCGGTGTTGTTTCAGAAATCGACGACTAAAAACAGTTAGAAGGAGTTCGGGCTTTGGCTCGGGCTCTTTTTTATTTGAAAAGAGTTTACATTAAACTGAATGTTTAGGTTTCAAATGAAAGGTTATCTTTGTCTTGATTTTAAATAAGGTAAATTTTGACATTTTGTGTTGAAACATTTACATTTAGCGATTTGTAGGTTACACTAATTTAGTATGCAATTAACATATTGTACAAACTTATTTGCTCGGAGGGAAAATAATGTCTGCAAAATGGGAAAAAGAAGAAGGCACCAACAATGGTAAACTTACTTTTGAAATCCAACCTGATAAAATTAAAGAAGGGTTAGATACTGCCTTTAATCGTGTAAAAAAATCTTTGAATGTACCTGGATTTCGTAAAGGAAAGGTTCCACGTCAGATCTTTAATAAAATGTATGGTGAAGAATCATTATACCAAGATGCATTGAATGCCATCTTGCCAGAAGAATATTCTAAGGCTGTTCAAGAAAGTGAAATCAAACCGGTTGACCAACCAGAAGTTAATGTTGAATCAATGGACAAAGATTCCGCTTGGGTTTTGAGTGCTAAGGTGACTGTTGAACCCGAAGTTGAATTAGGACAATACAAGGATCTTGAGGTTACTCCTCATCCAACTCGTGTACTTAAAGCTGATGTTGAAAAGGCTTTGGAAGACAAACGTCAACAACAAGCTGAACTTGTATTGAAAGAAGAGGAACCAGCTGCAAAAGGCGATACAGTTGTTATCGATTATGAGGGCTCAGTTGATGGTGTTCCTTTTGATGGTGGTAAAGCTGATAACCAGTCATTAGAATTAGGTTCAAATCAATTTATTCCTGGATTTGAGGACCAATTAATTGGTCATAAGTCAGGTGAGGATGTTTCTGTTAAAGTTACATTCCCCGAAGATTATCAAGCAACTGATCTTGCAGGCAAAGAAGCAGTTTTTGCTACTAAGATCCATGAAGTTAAGGAAAAAGAATTGCCAGAACTTGATGATGAGTTTGCTAAGGATGTTGATGAAGATGTCGATACTTTAGAAGAATTAAAAGCTAAGATCAAGGAAGACTTGAAGGCCAAGAAGGTTTCTGAGGCTAAGAGTGCCATCGAAGACGAAGCAATTGGTTATGCTGTAGATAATGCTAAAATCGGTAAAATTCCAGATGCAATGATCGAAGAAGACATTCACCGTCAAATGGATCAATTTATGTCTGGAATGCAACAACAAGGTATTAGTGCTGATATGTATTATCAATTGACAGGTTCTTCTGAAGAAGATTTGCACAAACGTTTTGAAGAAGGCGCTGAAAAACGTGTCAAGACAAATCTTGTTTTGGAAGCTATTGTTAAGTCTGAAGATGTCAAAGCTAGTGATAAAGAAATTTCAAGTGAAATCAAGGACCTGGCAGGTCAGTACGGTTTAGATGAAAATGCTGTCCGTTCGGCACTTTCTGACGATATGTTACAACATGATATTGCTATCAGAAAAGTTGTTGACGAAATTGCTGATTCAGCAAAACAAACACTTAAACCTGATGACAAGAAAAATGCTGAAAAGGACGAAAAATAATTTTGTTCAGTAAATAAAAAATCACGGTGATCCTTGCTGGACAGCCGTGATTTTTCATTATTATTTGAAGAATGTTGTTTATAAGTCAACTATTCGCCTTTTTGGTCTAAGTTTGGTAGAATGGCCTTAATTATTAAGCAAGGGTGATATTTAATGTATGAAAATATGGATGGTAATGGACCAGTTACTTGTTCTTTCTGTGGTAAATCAGAAAATCAGGTAAAGAGTATGATTTCTGGCCCAGGTGTCTACATTTGTAATGAGTGTGTTGCATTGGCTGAATCTATTATTGATGAAGAAGCTAAAGCAGACGTAAAAAGTGATTTAGGCGAAGTTCCTACACCACAACAAATCGTACAAATGTTAGATGATTATGTGATTGGTCAAACTGAAGCTAAGCGAACTCTAGCAGTTGCCGTTTATAATCATTATAAACGTGTCAATGCCTCGATCAGCGATGAGGATGATGAAACTGAACTGCAAAAGAGTAATATTTGTTTAGTTGGACCAACAGGTTCCGGTAAAACATTTTTAGCCCAAAATTTGGCTAAGATCTTAAATGTACCTTTTGCAATTGCTGACGCCACAACTTTAACTGAAGCTGGTTATGTTGGGGAAGATGTTGAAAATATCTTATTGAAGTTATTGCAAAATGCTGATTATGATGTTGATCGTGCTGAACATGGTATCGTTTATATTGATGAGATCGATAAAATTGCAAAGAAAAGCGAGAATGTTTCGATCACTCGTGATGTTTCTGGTGAAGGTGTACAGCAAGCTTTGCTTAAGATCCTAGAAGGGACCGTTGCAAGTGTTCCGCCTCAAGGTGGCCGAAAACACCCGCAGCAAGAATTGATCCAGATCGATACCACTAATATTTTATTTATTGTTGGTGGTGCTTTTGATGGTATTGAAACCATGGTTAAGAACCGTTTAGGTGATAAAACTATTGGTTTTGGTGCGGATTCAAACCAAAACTTTGATGAAAGTAAGAGTTTGATGCAACAGATCATTCCAGAAGATTTGTTAAAATTCGGCTTGATCCCGGAATTTATTGGGCGTTTACCAATTTTAACAGCTTTGGAAAAATTGGATGAAGAAGATTTAGTTCGTATTTTAACTGAGCCAAAAAATGCTTTGGTAAAACAATATCAAAAATTATTAAAGCTTGATGATGTTGAATTGAACTTTGCGTCAGGTGCGCTTAAAGAAATTGCACATTTGGCTATCGAAAGAAATACTGGTGCTCGTGGTTTGCGCTCGATCATCGAATCTACTATGCGGGATGTAATGTTTGATATTCCAGGTGAAGACGATATTAGCAAAGTATCGATCACAAAAAATACAGTTCTTGGAAAAGAAAAACCAAGAGTGGGAAAAAAGGATGCTAAAGCATCTTAATAAAGCTGGGCGGTCCGTGAGTCACGGGCCGCATCTTTATTTTGAAAAGGTATATATTATACAATTTAATTTCAAAATTTAATGTGCTTTATTTAGTATTTTATTTTTGCTATGATATAAAATGTATTGAAGATTAAGATTATTTAGGAGGCTTCAGTGATGGATAAACCACAAATTGGTGTCATTGGCATGGCTGTGATGGGTAAAAATTTAGCTTTAAATATTGAAAGTAGAGGTTATTCGGTTGCAATTTTTAATCGAACCTCTTCTAAGACTGAGAAAACAGCTGCAGATCATCCTGATAAAAATTTAGTACCAAGCTATTCAATTAAAGATTTTGTTGCTTCTTTACAAACTCCACGGCGAATCATATTGATGGTCAAGGCTGGTCAACCAACAGATGAAACGATTAAGAATTTACTACCATATCTTGATAAAGGTGATGTTTTGATTGATGGTGGTAATACCTTCTTCGAAAATACTATCCGGCGGAATAAAGAACTTGAAAATTCTGGAATCAACTTCATTGGTATGGGCGTTTCTGGAGGCGAAAAAGGTGCGTTAGAAGGGCCTTCTTTAATGCCTGGTGGACAAAAAGAAGCTTATGACCTTGTGAGTCCAATTCTTGAACAAATTGCAGCTAAAGCGAAAGATGGTGAACCTTGTGTCACATATATCGGTCCTGATGGTGCTGGCCATTATGTTAAAATGGTGCACAATGGTATCGAATATGGGGATATGGAACTTATCGCAGAAAGTTATAATTTAATGCGGAATGTTTTGCAAATGTCTACCGAAGAAATTGCGGATACATTCAATGAATGGAAACAAGGTGAGTTAAGCAGTTATTTGATCGATATTACGGCAGATATTCTGACTCGTAAAGATGATCATGGTTCAGGTGAACCGATGGTTGATAAGATCTTGGATCGTGCTGGGAATAAAGGTACTGGTAAATGGAGCTCACAAAGTGCGCTTGAATTGGGTGTACCACAATCACTAATTACAGAATCCGTTTATGCTCGCTATATTTCTGCTTTAAAAGATGAGCGTGTTGCTGCAAGTAAAGTTTTACATGGTCCATCATTTGATGCTTCTAAACTTGATAAGAAAGAGTATATCGAAAAAATACGTGAAGCGCTTTACTTTAGTAAGATTATGAGTTACGCACAAGGATTTGAACAATTGCGTGTTGCTTCTGAAAACTATAATTGGGATTTAAAATATGGTGATTTAGCAAAAATTTGGCGTGAAGGTTGCATTATTCGGGCTCAATTCTTACAAAAAATCACTGATGCTTTTGAAAATCGACCAGACTTAAAGAACCTAATGCTTGATCCCTACTTTAAAGATATTGCCGAGAAATATCAAAGCTCTGTACGTGACGTTGCTGCTTTGGCAATGCAAGCTGGAGTTGCTTCTCCTGGTTTTACAAGTGCGATCACATACTATGACCAGTATCGTGCTGAAACGTTACCTGCCAATATTATTCAAGCTCAACGTGATTATTTTGGGGCTCATACCTATGAACGTAATGATCAAGATGGTATTTTTCATTATGAGTGGTATCATGAAGAATAATTAGAATTGAAAAAGAATGCTAGACGTATTATTACGTCTAGTTTTTTTCTGACGTGTGACTATATTAAGAATCACGCTATTTCAAGTGAACTTTACTGATAGATATGTAATTTTAAGTAATAAAATGTTAAAATTGCATTTGTAAACAATTGGAGTTTTAAAAATAAAGTCTGGAGGACCAGATTAGGAGAGTGCGACTTAATGAGTAATATTTTAATTGTGGAAGATGAAAAAAACCTTTCACGCTTTGTTGATTTAGAATTACAACACGAGGGTTATACGACCAAAGTTTGTAAAAATGGACGTGAGGGACTCGACTTCGCATTAGAGGAAAATTGGGATGCCATTTTATTAGATTTGATGTTGCCGGAACTGAATGGTCTAGAAGTTTGTCGGCGTGTGCGTCAAGTTAAAAATACTCCGATCATCATGATGACAGCTCGAGATTCAGTCATTGATCGAGTTTCTGGTCTTGATCATGGTGCGGATGATTATATCGTTAAGCCATTTGCAATTGAAGAACTTTTAGCACGTTTACGCGCATTGCTACGACGAATCGATTTGGAAAGTGAACAAAATTCATCTAAACAAACAACGGTTAGTTACCGCGACTTAACGATCGAAAAAGAAAATCGAGTCGTACGTCGTGGCGATGAGATCATTGAATTAACTAAAAGAGAATATGAACTCTTATTAGCATTAATGGAAAATGTAAATGTTGTGTTAGCTCGTGATGTTTTGTTGAAAAAAGTTTGGGGTTATGAATCACAAATCGAGACTAATGTTGTTGATGTTTATATTCGGTATCTACGCAATAAAATCGATCGACCAGGTGAAGATAGTTATATTCAAACTGTGCGTGGAACTGGTTATGTCATGCGTTCGTGATGAACAATACAAATGTAACCGGTCAGGATAGCGAAAAGAAAGTTAACAATAAGCGTTTCGTTTCTCTTAAAGTAAAATGGTCGATCGGAATGGGACTAGGTGTTTTACTGATTTTTGCTATCTTTTCCGTGCTTTTATTTCAGAGTTTTTCTAGTATTTTGTTGCGTCAAGAAAAGACTTATTCACACAATGCGCTTTCGACTGTCTCTGAACGACTAGAAAATCAAAACTCTGAATTGGATGGAAGTTATGTCAAACGAATTTTAAGTTATGAAGTTGCACCTGTTGAAAAAGAAAAAAATACTCCTGCTCCTTATACTGATTCAGCTTTTATTTCGTTAGCACGTAAAAACTTGGCTGTTAGTGTTTATGATTTGTCGGGTAATTTGATTTTTGCATCACGCAAAGTTCCACATCATTTTAAAAAGACTGGTTCAAATGAAGATACTGTGGTTCGTAATGGTCAGCACCACGTATTTGTAACAAGTCGACCGTTAAAGTCAGAATCTACTAATCAAGTGATTGGCTATGCTCAGGTCACTAATACGCTCAAGGATTATGATCAGGCTCGAAATAAGCTGATTTTGATTTTTATTGTGTTTGGTGTAACTGCAGGTTTGGCCATTGCCTTATTGAGTATGGGCTTATCTTCTTGGCTACTTAGACCGATAGAATCTTTAAATGAAGCTATTCGTAAGCTCAGTGCTGGTAATGAGGGAAAAGCAATCGCTACTGTACGTGTGCCTGAATTGCAACAACATGATGAATTATCTGAATTAAGTGAATTGTTTAATGATATGTTAGACCAAATGCAAGGTTATATTGAGCAGCAATTACAATTTGTTGAGGATGTTTCTCATGAATTACGTACACCTGTTTCTGTAATTAAGGGACATATGGACCTATTGAATCGTTGGGGGAAAGATGACCCGGAAATTTTAGCAGAATCGATCGATGCGTCGTTACAAGAAATAGAACGGATGGAAAGTTTAGTTCAAGAAATGTTAGATTTGTCGCGTGCTGGCCAGGTAAATGTTCAATTTGGGGATGAAACGAGTGATGTACGTGAAGTTGCTTTGCAGGTATTTTCTAATTTCGAAATGATCCATCCAGATTTTCATTTCAGTTTAGATAATGAATTACGTGGCGAAACCCAAGTAAAGATGTATCGTAATCATTTAGAACAGATCATGGTGATCTTAATGGATAATGCAGTTAAGTATTCTCGAGAAAGAAAAGAAATTTATGTTTCTTTGTCTAAAACAAATCGGTATGCTGAATTAGTTGTGCAAGATTTTGGTACGGGAATTCCCGAATCTGAGATCAAGAAGATATTCGGGCGTTTCTATCGGGTAGACAAGGCTCGGAGTCGGGAACAAGGTGGAAATGGCTTGGGTTTATCTATCGCACAACGCCTGTTAGAGGGATATCATGGGAAAATAACGGTTGAAAGTGCAGCAGGTCAGGGTTCACTGTTTAAAGTTTCAATTCCATTATATTTTCCTGTGAATGACGAAAATGAATAATCAAAAAAACACGATGCCATTTTTTGACATCGTGTTTTTGGTTATTCATTGTTATGATGACGTTGTTTACCAGCATTTCTTTGGCGGTTATTATTATGCATAGTAGCTTGTTTATTTTCAACTTCTCCATCGTTAGTTACTGGTTTTGTCTTCCTAACTGGTGTTTTGATCGGATGTTCTTCAAGATCCGCTGCGACTTTCTTTTTGATACGTGGACGCATAAATATAATCACTAAAGTTTGTAGGCAGGCAAAGATACCACCAACAAAGAAATAAAGACCTAGTCCAGCCGGAGAAACATACGTAATACCGGCTGTCATGATGGGACTGATCAATAGCATCGATTGCATTTGCTTTTTTTGCTCAGGGCTCAACCCGATCATAGACATGTAACCTTGGGCAGCGTAAATCACAAAAGTTAATGCAGTTAACGCAAAGCTCTTATTACCTAAATTAATACCCATGAAATATGAACTGGAAAGTTCAGGTGAGTATTGGATAGCAGCGTACAAAGCTGCAAAAATCGGCATTTGTACTAGTAATGGTAAACAACCAATACCACCAGTCATCGAGATGTTGTTGTCTTTATATAACGCCATCATCTCCTGGTTGGCTTCCATCTGTTCGTCTTGTGTTTTGGCTTCCTTAGAACGTTTCTGGATCTCAGTCATATATGGCTGGATCGAAGCCATTTTTTCCTGTTGGATCGTTGATTTACGAGATTGATTGACCATAATCGGCATTAAAATCAATCTAACAATAAAAGTGATTAAAATAATTGCCCAACCTAAATTATTGCCTAATTGCTGTGACAACCAAAGCAACAAATGCTGTGTGGGTACGGCTAAGTTGTCATAAACCCAACCATATGGTTTTCCACTTGCTGTTCTCCTGACACATCCGCTTAAAAAAATTACTAGAACCATAAATAGCGGAAAAAGCCTTGATAA
The DNA here is from genome assembly GCF_000349725.1 of Ligilactobacillus pobuzihii E100301 = KCTC 13174. Taxonomy (GTDB): domain Bacteria; phylum Bacillota; class Bacilli; order Lactobacillales; family Lactobacillaceae; genus Ligilactobacillus; species Ligilactobacillus pobuzihii. Next base: position 7,051 of record NZ_KB714698.1, on the reverse strand, counting down.
TTTTTTTCTATTCATTATTAGTTCCCCTCATATAGTAAATTACACATCTAGAATTCTACCATAATCTAAAAGCGTATTCTATATACTTTTAGATTTTTAACAAGAGTCGCTAACGTAGATTACACTAATTTAATAAAAAAACCACCATAATCTCTATGGTGGAAAATCTTAATAAACAACCGAAAAATCTTGATAATCATTGACTGGGATCTCCGATGTTTCGACTTGATCGACCCTTGCAGCTGGAGAGGGGGAATCCTTAATACCAGCAACAAACTTTTTGAGTGTTTCGTTATCGGCTTGAGCTTCAATGTAAACATCACCGTTCATCAAGTTACGAATGATCCCGTTAACATTTAAACGATCTGCAAGCATCTTGGCGGTATATCGAAAACCCACTCCTTGTACCATGCCAGATACTGTCATTTTAATTGCTTTCAAACGAGACACCTCCCATTTACTAATTATCATTATACTACAAGATATCTAATATTTGCATTTGTTAGCCATGTGTCTACTATAAATTAAGATTGATTCAATTTTGCTAGTTTCTTTTAAAATAAGGTATAATAACATAGTTAATTATTGTTAATGAGGATAATGTTTAACAATAAGATTTAACTTATTATACAGTGGTTTAATAAATTAAAGCATTTACAGAAAAAAGAATGAAATAGGAGTTAATTTTATGAAGATCGGAATTGATAAGATTGGTTTTGCTACGTCGCATTTGTATGTAGATATGGCGGAATTAGCCATGGCAAGAAATGAAGAACCTAATAAATATTTGATAGGTTTAGGACAACAAAAAATGGCAGTTATACCGCCTTCACAGGATATAGTTACCATGGCATGCACGGCTGCTGAAAAAATATTAACATCAGAAGACAAAAATAAAATAGGATTAGTTGTTTTTGGTACAGAGTCTGGTATTGATAATTCTAAATCTGCTGCGATGTATTTGGTAGATTTATTAGGCTTGCAAGAAAATTTGAGGGCTTTCGAAATTAAACAGGCTTGTTATGGAGCGACTGCCGGGATCGCGATGGCACGCGGGTATTTGGATTTGCATCCTGATAAAAAAGTTTTAGTTATTGGTGCTGATATAGCACGATACGGTTTAAAAACGTCTGGTGAAGCAACGCAAGGTGGTGGAGCCATTGCCTTATTGATGTCTAGTGATCCTGCGATTTTAGCTTTGGAGCCAAAAACAGCTTATTATGCAAGAAATGTGATGGATTTTTGGCGTCCATTGGGCCATACTGAAGCTTTGGTAGAAGGTAAATATTCAGCAAAAATTTATTTAGATTTTTTCAAACGAGTTTATTTAAATTATTTGCAACAAACTAATTTATCCTTAGGCGATTTCAGTGCTTTTATCTTTCATCTACCTTATACAAAAATGGGATTAAAAGCATTAAGAACCATCATTTCTGATACAGAGCCAGAAATTGCTGATAACTTGAAAGAACAGTTTGAGGCTTCGCGTGAGTATAACCGAAATGTAGGTAATCTTTATACAGGATCACTTTATTTAAGTTTATTATCATTATTACAAAATAGTTCAAGTTTAACTGCTGGACAACGAATCGGACTATTTAGTTATGGTTCAGGCGCACAAGGTGAATTTTTTACTGGGATATTACAAGATAGTTTTGAAGATTTTGTAAATAATGATCATGTATCAACTATGCTAGCAAAACGGCATCAAGTTAGTGTTACTGATTACGAACATATTTATCGTCAATCTTTAAAAAATAAAGACGAGTTGATCATTGACTATAAGAGTGACCGTGCACCGTTTGTTTTGACAGGTATTAAAAATTCTCAGAGACAATATTTACGTCAATAATATTTTAAAGGGCTTGGAAAATCGATTTTTGATTTTTTAGCCTTTTTTATTGTTATGCAGCGCAGAGTCTTTGAATCCCGACTTTATAATTTTAATGAAGAAAAAAAGAGAATATTATTTCGCGTACACATAACCTAAATCAGGGATCTTTAGCAGTCTAAATTACAATTTATTTAAATTATACTGTCAAGCTCATCAGTAATTTTCATCGACAGTATGCCACTATGTACATTATTGAGAAACATTCCTCTTTTTTAAAAAAGAAAGTTCATCTTTTTGCGTACTTATTATTGTATAAGTAAAAATCATGAGGAGTGAAGCAAGTGGAAACAGTGAAAGAATATTGTGATTTAAAAATCTATCCACAAGACGACCAAATCAGTAATATTAGAAAATGTTTGGATTTAAGCACAAATGTGATCCGCGAACTTAAAAAGTTGATCTCAAAAACAGATTCAGATGAGATGATCGTCGCTAAAAGTCAACAAATTGTCAAGAAATTTCTAAATAGAGGTAATCATCATCTTAGTCGTTTGGCAATGAATACGATAATTGGTTCACTGGCCCAGTATCGTTTTAACTGTCAAATTGCAGAAAATGAAGAAAACAAACTAAATTTTGGCTTTTCGGCTGAATTTATTTTGAATGGAGGTTTATGTTGTTTATTTACGAAAGAACCTGGCGAGGCTTTGTTAGTCAATAATTTATTATTATTACCAACCTTAGGTACTATACCGATCGAGTGTCCGTGGGAACATTGCTTTAATAAAATTACTTTTATGTTTATTTATCGTTTAGGAGAAACATATAGGGCACGAATCTATAGTTCTTGGCCTTTTGAGAAACCACAAAAACAAGATGACACCTGGCTAGGCGTCAATTTAGGTAAACGTAAGTTAGTATTTTTAAGTAATGGAAGTAGTTTTTCTTATTATCATTTGTTGAACGATAAAAAAAATAAAAATTTAGTGTTTAAGAAATTAGACGCTTTTATGTATTATGATGAAATTTTTAAGAAAAGCAAAGCTTCAAGATTAACAGGAATTATCATTTTAGGTTCACAAATTCCAGTTGAAATACCAACAACTCTATCTACTTTGGAGAAATACCATTTTCTGATTTTTTTATTATCAAAAATTTCTGCTTCCAATTTGAAAGTCAGGGTTTCAAAAGAAAAGCAAATAAATTGTCATAATGATTTTGAAAAAGCCACTGTGATCAGACATTCAAAGAATACGCAAGAAATTAATGATATCGATGGTTTGGTCAATTCCTTAAGGCAGAATTTAACTAATTCTACCCTGGGAGTTAATGATTTTTTAACAACGCTTAATTATTGATCATGGAATGAATAAAATAATGGGTATACCTACTTTAGCAATGAAGTGAGTATATCCATTATTTTTGTGTTTGCCCATCTTGGATAGTTTTTATTAGTTTCTGAAATCAAAACATTGTTATATCAATAGTCCGATACAGTTGAACTTATAAGTCTTATATGTCACAATTAAAACATTAGACGAGCGATGTAAACTGTTTTCATTGCTATATTAGGAGAGATAAACATGGCGAATACAAATGAATTTGTTTTATCGGATCATGACACTGCAACTTCAGCAGTGATCAAGGCTGTTGTTAGCAAAAGTCGCTATCTTGAAACGCTTCATGCTGCGCTGAAAGATCAAGATGATAGATTGGTCTACCAATTAATAGATTCTGAAAAATACGCTCGTGAAGTACAACAGGCACGTCATATTTCGGCTGATCCAAGTAACGAAGCGTTAGTAGAAGATTTGCATGACAAGTTAAGCGCTTTTTTAAGCAAAAAATTAATTACTTTTTTGCGTAAAAATTATCCTTTCTTTTACTTTGAAGAAATAGGAGAAGGACAATATCAATTTTATTTCGGTAATTGGTGGGGACGTCGTTTATTTGGAACTTTAGATGTTTTGAATGTTAGTTTTAATTTTGATGAAGTTGAATATCACAAATTGGCTCGGACATTTGAATTAGAAACGCAGCAAAAACGTCTTAATAGTGATCAAATTGAACAGATCTCGGTGGAAAATGATCAGTTGCAAGAATTAATTGATTCACAAGATAAGCGTGATGAGGAGAAAGCTAATTTACGTTCCCAGATCAAACAAATCTCGCAAGAAAAAGTTATGCCATGGGAAGCTAACCGGCAAAAAGAAGAAAAACAAAATTTAATCGATCAGTTAAGCAAGTTAACGGAGGTTGATGAAACCTCAAACAATGCTTACCAGCAGATCAGACAAAATGAAAGCCGTATTTTGGAATTGTCAAAAGAAGATACATTATTGAGTTATGAAAAACAAAGTATAGTGGCAAAATTTGGGAGCTTTGAAAATTTTGAAGCAAAAAATCAAGTTTTGTATCGTGACTATATTGCAAACCTAGTTACTATTCAAGGGCAGGTGAATGCTGATGAATAAGGAGCAAAGTAAAACTGTTATTTTTCAACCAGACGGAAGCGTTGATACTTTCAAACAAGAAAGTGTTGTTAGTACCTCTTCACGACTGCAAAATTATAATGAACAGCTTAAAGATAGCTTGAATTCGGGTATAGCATTCACAGAATTATTGGATCGTTTAATAAATACTTCAGATCCACATGAACTATTGGATTCAGCTATGCAACTGATCAGCTATCGTTTGAATTCAGCTTTTTTGGTTTTTCCACAACAGTACAGCAGGTCTGATTTTTACTTAATTTTTCTCAGTAGATTATTACAGCAACATAATAGTGACCAATTAATATTACAATCAAGTGAGCATAACCATGAACTATATCAAGAATTCCCTGGCATTAATAATCAAGGTTATTTTGTATTTCAAGTTGACCCTGTAAATGAGGGTGGAGCTTATTACGTTGAAAAACAAAATGGAGCACAGTTATTTTACTTAAACTTCGCTAAACATATAGTTAAATTTAATGCGGCGGCGATCACTTCTTTATTAGTTGAGAACTACCATGAAAAATTTGTTTACCCGACAGTTAGAAAATTTGTTTTACTGTTGATCAAAATGGGGAAATTCTTCAAAGAGGATTTTGGCTTTGATGTTGATTTTAATATTTTAGATCAATCTAATTCCGCAGTTTATGCAATAATTAAATCGGATATACCCCAAGAAGCATTGGATAAATTATTCGTTGTTGCTTCACGTGCGGGCTATATGCTACAGACAGGTCCAAAGGGAGAAGCAATTTTAGATTTAAAATCTGGTTTGGTGGTTACTTTTGGAACTGAACATCAATTGATTGGTAATAAGAAAGAACAATGGGCAATAAATGTGAAAGATCGAGAAGCAACACTTTCTTGGTTTGATTTACTGTTCAACTATGATTTTATTCGGGATTGGTACTTGGATAATATAAATACACTTGAGATACAAGTAGATCCTAGATATTTTAATTAAAGAGGGTTAGTTTCGTGAACGTTCATGAGATGAGTATTCGGGCTAGAAACAGTATGTTACCGTCTTATTTAAAAAGGACGGATTTTTCAGAAAAAGAACAGGTCGCTGTCCTTTATACTGATTTATCATTGTCCATTAGTGAGTTGATGTTAAATTCACGGGGTGGAGATCAGACAGTTATTTTGGATAATTATTGTAATGGACTTTGTCGTTTTTTACTTGTAGCTAGTCAACAAATTATCATAGATAAATTTTTGCTGACTGACGAAGAGTTGAGTGTTATGGGAAATAAGTGGCCAAGCAAGTCATTTAATACTCTTTATCTAATTTTAAATCAACAAATTGAAAATTCTTATTTTCGACATCAAAAAGATGCTTTAATACATGCTTGGCATATGTATATAAAGTTTGGACTGGTTGATTTGCAATTTTCAAGGACGCAAATCGAGGAGCATTTCTTAGAAATGTTTGCGTATTGAATATCTAGAAGACCCAAAATAGTTGGTTTTGGGTCTTTTTAAGCTACAAGTTTATTTTTGCTTCAGATATTCAACATAAAAACCTTGAAGTTAAAGACATTGAAAGTACACTAGTTATTTGGCGTTCAGCACTATTTGGTGTTTTAACTAATCTATATTCATCTAGTCAAATGAATATTGTGGTTTTGGATATTTCTTTTTCATACTAACTAGTAAAACCAAATATTCTTAGATTACTCAAGTATTTTAGAATGTTAGTTTGAATTAATTTAAAATATTTTTCATTACGGATTTTTTTGTGCTCTTTTACATTCCTACAAATAACTTTTCAGATCATAATTATACGAAAGGCCAATAAGATACAGGTTGATTTGAAAATGACGACTCCTAAAAATGGCGATATAGTTTTTATGTAAATTTACAAAAGTGGTATACGATAAGTAAATGGTTAATAGGTAATAGCGATAATTTTATATAAAATTAGGAAACTAGTAGAAATATAAGGTATTAAGTTTTATAATACGTTTGTAAGAGAGAAGAGGATATGTACGACGATTCTCTACAAGCTCACTCTAAAGATAGGGTGGGTTTATTTTTTATTTTGCACAATTATTCATCCAAATAAATTTATGTTATATTACCCTAATCAGTTATCCCCTAAAACTGGTGTATATTATAATGCTTAATAAGCTCACTTTGTCGAAAGTGAGCTTATTTTTTTACGTCACGCCACATAAAAAAGTACAGTCCTTAATTGGACTGTCTTTATTTTTTTATCGTAAAATTATTTTCAGCGGGCTTGTTATCTAATTTTATTTAAGAATTATAGTGCACCAATCGTGTAACAATTTAAATTAATATCCTTTATTTGCCTTTAACTAAAAAGTAGGAATACTGTAATAACAGCATTCCTACGGGTTTAAATTTTATTTAAAACCATACTTTATGATCCGGGAGAGATTCGAACTCTCGACAATTCGCTTAGAAGGCGAATGCTCTATCCAGCTGAGCTACCGGACCAACAACAAAGTACATTATATGCTAGATAGAGATATTATGTCAAACTCAATTTTTAAATTATAACTTAAAATGGCAAAAGCTATTTATTATAATTTAAAGACAAGTAGTCATAATTTTTATCAGATGAAAAGGCAGATAGATGAAATTTGTACTAATATTAAGTATTTTACGTGTGGTGCTAGTTCGTAACAATCAAACATTTAGTACAAAATTTTACAAAAAAAGCCCAATAAGGTTAGACTTTTAAGTGATCAAACAA
>NZ_APCP01000066.1 GCF_000349725.1 Ligilactobacillus pobuzihii E100301 = KCTC 13174 | reverse complement strand
CGGATAAAGCCGGTCGGCAGCAACCGCCACCATTTCGGCGGTCGCCCCCATCCGCCCGTCGTAACCGGCAGAGTTGGTCCAAACCAAATCACCGACCGCAAAGTTAGTCACGCCGGCCGCCACCCGCAGTACCGTGCCGACCAAATCACGGCCGACAACGTGCGGCGTGGCCAGTGCCGTTTGAAACGCCCCACTACGAACAAAGGTATCGACGTGGTCGACCGCCACGGCCTGCACCCGGACCAGTACCTGATTGGCCCGTAGTTGCGGTTCGTCAATTTCCCGCAATCGTAACGCTTCCGGCCCACCGAGTTGCTCGAAAGTCACTGCCTGCATCTAAAAAAACTCCTCTCATCATTTTAATTATATCTGTCCTTAATTTTAACGAAACTGGGCGAGAACGCAAAGGTGGCTCGGTTTTCCAAATCTTCTAATTATCGTCACTGAACCAATATTTCCAATCGGGTAGGAGATAGTTCACACTATCGACCTCCCACACCACCGTACGTACGGAACCGTATACGGCGGTTCAACAATTTAAGCTTTACTTTGTATTGACTGATACAACTGAGACATGTTTAATAGTCCCCGTTGTGTCAGTCTTTTATTGGTTATGGTCATCAACAGTGTTTTACTGTGAGCGTTACGCCAGTATCCTTTCCGCGTATTTGCGTAGGTTTTGGCTTGTTTGTGGCTCATCCCTAATTTGACCAGCGCTTTGAATCGGGTTCCAATATTCTTCCGCTGCTTCCAGATGTACTGACGGATGCGCGAACGCAACCAAGCATCTAGATTCCTTAAGAATGAAGACATTTTCCCAATGGAATAATACTGAACCCAGCCCTGCATTTTCTGTTTGATTTCTTTGAGAATTTTGTCTAGGCTAACGCCTCGATTCCTCCTAGTAATTCGTTTCAGTTCCTGCTTAACTCTTTGTTTTGACTTCTGATGTGGGCGCAAATAGGCTCCCTTGCGTCCCGCACCCAGCGAAAAACCTAGAAACTTCAGTCTTAGTGGAGAACCGACTTGCGTCTTTTCTGCATTCACTTCAACTTTGAGTTCCTTTTCTAAAAACTGGGTGATGCTTTTGAGAACCCGTTCACCCGCACGCTTACTTTTAACATAGATATTACAGTCATCCGCATAGCGTACAAATTTATGTCCTCTTCTGGTCAATTCTTTGTCCAGCTCGTTCAGATAAATATTTGCTAGTAATGGTGAAATATTGCCACCTTGCGGTGTACCTTTAGCGGACTTCTCGAAAAATCGACCATTCATAACACCACTCGTCAAGAACTTACGAATCAAATGCAAGACCCATGGCTCACTAATGTAATTTTCAACAAATTTAATTAGTAAATCATGGTTCACATTGTCAAAATATGACTTTAAATCAAGGTCGACCACGTAGTGATAACCCTGATTATAATAAGCAACCACCTTTTTCACAGCACTTTGTGCACTGCGGTGTGGGCGAAAACCATAACTATTATCTGAGAATACTTTTTCAAAAATAGGAGACAGTTGCTGTTGTAACGCCTGTTGAACCACACGGTCAACGACCGTTGGGATTCCTAACTGACGTTTCGAACCATCTGGCTTAGGAATCTCAACTCGTTTGACAGGTTGGGGTTCATAGCTTTCGGTTCGCAAGGCCTCGATTAGTTTTACGTTATTCTCTTTCAAGTATGGGCCAAGTTCCTCAACGGACATGCCGTCAATTCCTCCAGCCCCTTTATTACGCTTGACATGGACAAAGGCCCGATTTAAATTATTCCGGTCTAAGACCTTCTCACGTAATAAGCCATTTTGAGTTCTCTTTTCACCAGAAACAACGCTACGCGCTCCTGTTTGCTCTGACCCTTCCAGGGTTACCCTCCGCAGGTAGTCAGCTTTATTTTCTGTTTTCTGCGATTGTCGTATTGTTTCCACCTCCAGGATGAATCAAAATTATTGTTGTTCAGCCCTTCACCATTACTGGCTACTATGGCCTCGGCTGACTTCTGTCATGGACAACTCAACATTACTATTGAGCCTGTTCCTGCCAGAAATAACTTCCAGCTTGAGAGAACTACCATGACAGACCTCCCCGGGTAAGAGCAGTAGCTTTCGCATCAAACCGTTGGCTTTACTGTGACGGTTTCGAGTGGTCAGGGACTTCGATTTGTTAGGCAATCTCATCCCACCGTTTCCAGCCTTTTAGCCACTTCTTGTTCATCGATTCGATGTTTCGTCTAGGACTTCCTTCAGATTCTACCTCACGATAGACACCCTTGTCTTCGACTCGTGATACCGGCCACTACGGCTCACAGCGGACTTACACCGCCTAGTTACTGCCCATGCCGGGCGCACCCTAAAAATGGACTAAGTAGTTATTACAAGCTACTTAGTCCATTGGTCTTATCTTCGTTTTAATTAGTTTACCTTTGCTTGCCCTTAAGGTTTGCTTGCGGTATAATTAGCACGTAAACAAGATTACAATTTTTTCAAGCAATTTTAACTTGGCGGTGAAAATTGCTTGGACTAGGTAGCTGCAAGATAGCTACTTGTCAATACTGCAAAAATCCCAATCCCGAGTGGATTGGGATTTTTTGTTTATGAAAAAAGCATATCATTCTGCAAAGGTTAAGTAAATAGTTTTATGGATATGATTTATGTAAAGGTAGGTGCTACTATGAATGGGAAAACACTATTAAACTTCAACTTTAAAGGTGGCGTTGGTAAGACCACCTTGACTGTAATGGAAACCTATTTATTGGGTCAAGAGGGGAAAAAAGTACTACTTATAGATTTCGATCCCCAGGGAAATGCAACTGAAATTATGAAGGAGACTTATAAAGCCGATTTAAAGCCGGAACTTTCATTATATGAGGGCCTTCTTGGAGGGAATTTGTCTAAATCTATTGTGTCTGTTACAAACCAAATTGATATGATTCCTACAGATTGGACATTGTCTTTATGGATTGGTGCTGTAGAAAAAGTTAGTCGGGTTAAACGTAATATTCTATTACCACAAATGCTTTCAAAGTTAAAACAAAATTACGATTATATTTTTATTGACGTACCACCAACAATAAATGTCTTTACTAATAACGCAATCATGGCTTCAGATTTCATCTCAATTGTCTTACAAACTCAAAAGCAGTCATATACAAGTTCTTTAAAAACAGCTACGCATTTAGGTGAACTACGTGAACAATACAATGGAAGTTTTCAGTTAGTTGGTGCCATATTGTACTTAATGAAGCCACGTGCAAAAGTTGATACTGAAATTTCTGCACAAGCAAAAGACTTTTTTGGCGAAGGGGTCTTTTCAAACTCAATTAGAACTCAAGAACGGGTTAAAACGTTTGCTAATGAAGGAATACGGAATAAAGACCATTGGGATAAAAGAGCAATCCAAATGTACCAAATGGTTCTTAATGAACAAATACTTAGAATTCAACAGTTAGAGGAGTAATTTATCATGGCAGAAGATTTTTTAAACAAAGTTAGTAAAAAGGCATCTGAACAACTTAAAAATCTAAAAAGTCCATACCAATTCGAAACAGAAAGAACTAAAACCGTTCAACTTCGCATGAGCACATATAAAGAAGTTAAACGCATCGCTTTTGAGAATGACGAAAAAATTGTTGATGTCTTAGAAAAAATTATTCGTGAAGGCCTTGCCAAACGTAAATAAGATTGAGCTTAACTTATGTATTACTGATTGTGTGATTTATGATAAAAGATTAATCTTTTATCATAAATCACACAATCAGTAAACTTCACTGTACAAGGTATATTTAAAATAAATTTGATTTAAACATACGTGGTAGATCGCAAATTTAGAGGTCTAGAATTTTTGGTGTTGGAAAGTATTTCCATTCCAAAAGTACTAGGCCCTTTTTGATAGACGAATTTACAATTGAAGTGCAACAAGTAAGAAAATAAAAATAGACTCCTAGCCTGAGTCCTGTAGAATGAAGTCACCATAACAATCATCTAAAGGAGTTCTTAGGCTATGAGTCCATATACACATCTTACCTTAAAAGACCGCGAATGCATACTGTTAGGTGTAACTTTACACCATACTTACCAGGTTATTGCCGATCAAATCGGTTGTTCCAAAGCCACTGTGTCACGAGAAATTAAACGCAACGGCGGTCGGGGTGCCTATTCTGCCGTAAAAGCCCAGCAGAACTATCAACAGCGCCGATTAAAGAGTCGTCGCCTCAGGGTACTGGAGAATTTAAAGCTACGCGACTTTGTCCTTCACTGCATTCTTCAACGGCAATGGTCACCCGAGCAAATCGCCGGTCGTTTATCTTTAGAGAACAGTAATTGGCATATCAGCTACAACACGATTTATCGCGGAATTGAACGAAATAATTTAGGCGTTAAACGTAAAAGTCATGGGGCTCGAGGATTCGCTCGAAAGTTACGATATCGTGGGAAAACTCGTAAGGTTAAAGGAACTGTCAACGAACGACGTGGCCGTTTTAATAATGTCCCATCAGTCCATGAACGACCAGTCTCATGTGAGAATCGGACTCGTTTTGGCCATTGGGAAGGCGATACCGTTCGCGGCAAGATCGGGCGTTCGGGTTTAGTGTCACTGGTCGACCGTAAGTCACGATACCTTCTGTCTGAGCGTGTACCCAAAGTGAATGCCAAGAATGTGACCCAAGCGATGATCGACCTCCTGCATACAGTCACACCTAAACGCGTTCGTACGCTTACACCAGACCGAGGTACAGAGTTTGCGGGTTATCGTGAAGTCGGTAAAGAGCTTGGTATCTCAGTCTATTTTCCAGACCCGCACGCACCACAACAACGTGGGACCAACGAAAATACCAATGGTCTCATCCGAGAGTATTTTCCCAAAGGAACTGACCTTGATGAACTGACCGATCAAGATATCGCGAAGTTTGTCAGGGATTTAAATAATCGACCCCGTAAGGTCTTAGTCTGGAAGACACCGTCTGAAGTTTTCTTCGGTAAAAAGTTACACTTGATTTGACAATTCGTCGCGCAAAAAAGGACCAAAACAAAAGTTTTGCTTTGATCCCTATTTCAACGCTGATCACTAAAAGTTTTTAAATCAGCTTTTATTACAGATTTATATTAACGTTTTCCAATTTCATCTTCAGCGACCCATTTATGGTTGGTAACTTGCTTGCCACCATTTGTAGGCTGATAATTTACCATGTAAGCTGGTCCCTTTTGGACCTCAACTATCGTAGCAGAGCTATTTTTCATCCCCGCCATATGATCAGCTTTTAATGTTACCTTATCACCTTTTTTGTATTCTTTTCGATTACCCTCGATTTCATTAATAGTGACCCATTTATGATCTTTAACCATTTTTTTATCGGAAGTTGATTTGTAATCTACTGCGTATAACTTCGAGTCATAAGCATTTACGATCGTTGCATTGGCATCTTTCATACCTTTCATATGATCTGCCGTTAACTTAACTTTAGTACCGGCCTTATATTTTGGTTGCTCAGCTTTCTTTAAACCATGCACTTTTTTCGAACCTGTATGCTCGTGCATTTCTGTTTTCTCAGAAGAATGACTGTGCGTAGATGACCCTTCTTTTTGAGTAGAATTACTAGAACAGCCTGCCACCAAGAATAACATGGCAACTACTGCACACACATACCGTACTAACTTTTTCAACTTTCCCACTCCTTTTTGATAAAGTCTGTTTCTACCTTAACTATAACTAAGGAATAGCTAGTTGACAACAAATTACCCTCAGCAAATTGAGTATGCTCATTTATCTTAAAAAAGCGGCATATTCTGCCAATAAAAAAGCCTTCCCTTAGCACGAGAAAGCTTTTTACTGAATTACCAAATTTTATTTTTCTCTAAATTCGCCCTTGATCACTGAATCTCCATCATCGGAATGATCACCTTGAGTGGGATCAGTCATAACAAGCGCAGTCACTGCATATAAGATAGCCCCACCGATAATATTACCAGGAAATATGATCAAAAATGCACCGATGATCCGCACAATTGCCTTATCCCAACCAAAATATTCAGCAATACCGCCAAAAACACCACTCACTATTTTGTCAGACGATTTTGTTAATTTCTTGCAATCTGCCATATGAAAAAATTATAAAGCGTGACACTCGGCTTTGAATGATTTCAAAATTGATACCTTCTTTAGCTCAAAGGATTCTCTTTGAATTCCAAACTTCTTTCGGTAGTGAATAAAGGTAGACGTTGCGCTGTATAAGGCTCATCGAGTTAAAGAATGTGGAGAAATTTTGTGCTTTGTAAAAGATGGACAAGCTCATAAGAAATTAGCGCAGACTTTGTTTTACCCTCCTCGTCTGCGATCATTATGTACGTGGCGGCGTGCAATGAAGCAGCCTAATCAGTTAACTCAAATTTTGGAAAAAGCAGTTAAGCAACAGAAGACTGTGCACTTCTTATTTTTAACGCCGACGGTTGAGAATACAACTGATGCGCTTAGCATAAACAAAAAAGACCAGTAGAGGGTGCACTACATGGTCTTTTATTCTCTTCTGGGATTAATCGTCCACCTTTGCTACCAATTAGCTACCTCGTCTTAATGCAGAAGAAAATACCCGTTGTCATTATTACGGATAACAGTGACGTTGAGAGATTTGCTTTTTTTAGGCATAGAATCGCTCCTTTCGGTTTCTGTTAAGAGGACAGGAAGTACTGCCAATATGACGCTGCAAAAGATATCGGGAGTTGGCCAATGACGAGGGTGGGATTCGAACCCACATACCGTTCCTTTGTGCGCCCACAACATAATTATACATCTTACTCGATTTTAAGCTAAGTTTTTTGCACATCTATCGGCGTGAGTCGAAAACCTGTCGGCAAATAACCGAGCGTGCTGTTAGCCCATTTTTTGTTAATTATTTCATTTAATTTTGTATTTTTTACGATATCTAATAAAGGTAGTTCGTTTAATACCCGTATTTCGGGCCACATCAATGTCACTCATACCGGTTTGATAAAGTTTAAACGCATGTTGTAGGCGGGGATCATCTTGTGCATATTGAGGTTTGCGACCATGATATTTACCTTGCTGTTTGGCGAGGGCAATCCCTTGTTGCTGGCGCTCAATAATCCGCTTCCGTTCACTTTCGGCCTGATACTTATAGAGTTCAATAATCAAGTTGGTCATCAGTTGACGTAAATTTGGGTCAGCAATCCCTGTCATGGACGGCAAATTCAACACATCTAGGGTGGCACCTTTATTTTGAATGGTGTTCATGATCTTAGTTAAGTCCTGGTTGTTTCTGCCTAAGCGATCTAATTCAGTGACCAGGACAATATCACCTTCACGGATATAGGCCAGCATTTTTTTCAGTTCTGGCCGATTAGTGTTAGCCCCACTTAATTTATCCGTAAATAATTTATCAACGTCTTTTAAAGCCGCTAACTGTCGATCTAAATGTTGCTCCTTGGAACTCACACGCGCATAACCGATTTTAGCCATTTCCAATTCTCCTTTTGGACAGTTCTAATGAACACTTGTAATTCCTAGTATAGCACAGAAATAAAAACGGCCACTAGGGTATACCCTAGTGGCTAGATTGGTTTAGTCAAACAAAAATCTTAATTGGTTCCTTATAAGAGCATATAATTCCATCATCACAACTGTCCTGCTATAATTATGGTAAAGGTGGTGGATCTCGACATTGTTGCTGAATACGGCATTGATATTTCTAAACTGTATGACAAGATCAAAAATGTTATCGTTCGGGAAGTAAAGAATATGACCGAATTAGAAGTAATTGAGGTAAATGTGAATGTTGTTGATGTCAAGACAAAGGAGCAACATGAAAAAGATTCGACTTCTCTGCAAGATCGCGTGAGCGATGCCACAGACAAAACGAAGGAAGCCGTCAGTAAGGGCGCAAAGAAATCGAAGGAAACATTAGGTGACAGCGTTGATAAAGTAACGTCTGACAATAAATCTAGTCGTGTTAACTAAGGGGGTGAGTAAATATGGGACTTATATGGTCATTAATCGTCGGGGCAATCATTGGTGCCATTGCTGGCGCAATCACTAACCGTGGTGCTGCTATGGGCTGGATTGCAAACATCGTAGCTGGTTTAATCGGTGCGTGGATTGGCCAAGGGCTCCTTGGCACTTGGGGCCCTTCGTTAGCTGGCATGGCATTGATACCATCGATCATCGGGGCAATTATTTTAGTTCTGATTGTTTCATTAGTTGTTGGTCGAACCAGTAAAAAGTAAGGGGAATTTTATGGACGTCTTGAAAAGTGTATTTAAGTTTATGATCGCTTCTACGCTCATTGTAGGTGGTGTCCTCATCGGTGGCACCGTCTTTGCTGCTAAGAAAGTAGATGGCATTGGTGATACATTGCAACAAAAATTACATGGATAATTAGCCAAATTTATCTGTATTAGGCTTCTTAGAACGTAAATAATTGAGCAATTGAAGATCAGTTAATCAATATTTAAATTGGGGAGATAACCCTTTATAAATATAGATTGGAATTTTTTTAATAATTAATCAAAGCAGGCACTTTTTTACATAGGTGCTTGCTTTTATTTATCTATACATTATGACCTAGCAGTTAAAAACTGTTTTTACAGACATAAATATAGTATTCTTACTGAAGGTAGTATGAAATCATGGACACGATTTAGTATAATTCCATAATAGGAAGGATTGTGTTTTTATGACCAAGAAAAAGTACTCAGTAGATTTTAGAAAAATGATTGTCAAGCTGTACCAGGATGGCGCCCCGGTAGCTGATCTTACAGACGAATATGGTGTATCAAATGTAACTATTTACAAATGGATTAATCTATATAAAGAAGACAAAGGAAGTGGAATTTCCAAATCAGATGTTTTAGCGTTGCAAAAACGTTTGAAACAGCTAGAAAGTGAGAATGACATCTTAAAAAAAGCCTTAACCATATTCGCCAAAAAGTAAACCCAGATGACTGGCAGACAGCCGTTGATATTAATTTGAAGCACCATAGTATCAAAGAAACCTGTAAAGTACTCTCAGTTCCACGCTCAACTTACTATGAACATCAGCAGAATCATGTATCGCCACAAGCCAAGCGTCGTAAGACACTTAGCCAGTCGATTAAACGCATTTACTTTAATTCTAGACGTATCTACGGGGCACCTAAAATTCTAAAAGCGTTACAAAAAGAAGGTAAGACTGCCAGTATTAAGCTAGTTCAACGATTAATGCGCCAAATGGGGTTAAAATCAATCACGCGCAAGAAGTGGCATTATCAACAAACTAATGATATTGATGCGACTGATTATTCAAATATACTCGTGCAAGATTTTCGTACAACCAGTCCAAATCAAAAGTGGTGTGCAGACATAACTTATATTCACACCAAAGCCAATGGCTGGTGTTATTTATCAAGCATTCAGGATTTATATTCACGTAAAATCATTGCCCATAAAATCAGCCGTCATATGACTGCTGATCTTGTGATCAGCACTTTTCAACAAGCCTTTGAAACTAGAAAGACGACTAATAACTTAATTGTGCATACCGATCTGGGTAGCCAGTACCGCAGTGCTGGCTTTGAACAGATCTTAGCGCAACACCATATTCGCCATTCTTATAGCAAGCGTGGCTGTCCCTATGACAATTCATGTTTGGAATCATTTCACGCCAGTTTGAAAAAAGAAGAGGTTTACCAACACCATTATCAGGATTTTGAAGAAGCAAATGCTGCAATATTCAGCTACATTGAGAGCTTTTATAACAGTGCTCGAATTCACAGTAGCATTGATTATTTAACTCCAAATGAAAAGGAAAAATTAGTCGCTTAAATTATACATAAAATGTGTCCAGATTCTTGATCTAAATCCAGATCAGTAAAAACCATCTAGCTTATCTAACTGCTTGGGTAGCTTAATTTTTTTAAAATTAGAAGGGATCGTTTGTTTGACGTACGCAAAAATAAAAGCGGAGTAAAAAAACAGACACTTTTTTTACACAAACCATGGAATGAACTGACTACTTTCCGCTATTTTACAAATAAGGAAGCCTACGGCTTATTTCGATGCTAGTTATTTTCACAAAAAATGGTACAACGTAATTTATTCTAAAAGAAACTTATTTTAAAAGAATAACAGATGGCGGTTTTTCATTATCTTGAATATGAACAAGCTTATTCTGGGAAAGTCCGAATGCTGGGCTATTGAATAGAAACCAGTTAAGGCAGTGGTGTATAGGTTCTTTTTGGACGCTTAAAAAATGAACTGTTTTATATGGAGTATTCTGGAAGGATATTAGTATAGACCCAGTGAGCAGTGTTTTTGACGCTGAGTTGTTTAAATAGTACGTTTTTATTAGTAGAAATAAAACAAATAGGAGATGAAATAATGAAACAAGTACCAGAAACAAAAATCAAACTAACGGATGTAAAGGAGTTGATTAATAAAGGGTATAACCTTTTAGGTGAGCTTCGTGAAGAAGCAGATGCTCCAGTAGCAAAAGCAGAATTTCTGACAGAAGAAATTACAACCGTTTATGGAGAAGAAGCAGCGCGTAAATTTTATAATCCTGAAAACTTCAAGCGGGAAGGGTCTATGCCAAAAGGAGTATTGAAAACTTTATTTGGTGAAGACGGCGTACAGACGATAGATGGAAAGAAACACCATCAACGTAAAAATTATTTCATGGATTTGATGACTCCAGAACGTATGGAAGACTATAGAGCTATTCTAGATCAAAATCTTGCAACCGAACTCGATCAGCAACATGGCACTTTTGAGTTATTCGACCTTTCTAAAAGAGTTCTCTTTAACTCTATTTGTGAATGGGCTGGAATTAATCTAGCACAGTATGATCCGAAAGAAATCGATAAGCTTGCTAGTAATCAAATATCCATGATTAGCGGAGCCATCACTTCTCCAACGGACCACTTGAAAGGAGTAAAAGACCGTAACGAATCAGAGGGATGGGCTCAATCATTAATTAAAGAAGCTCGCAAAAATCCTGTACCAGGCAAAGAAAATCTTGCCCTCTATACATTCGCACAAGCAGAAGACCTAGAAGGAGAGTTATTACCAGTAGAGGTTGCAGCAGTTGAATTGCTAAACATCATTCGTCCTACTGTAGCACTGACGGTTTGGATGGCCTTAATGGGGCATGCGCTTTTCAGTAAAACGAACTTGTATGACCAATTAAAAGAAGACTTTGATACCCTACAAGATTCCTTTATTCAAGAAATGCGTCGCTACTATCCATTCTTTCCTATGTTACCAGCAATCGCTCTTCGTGATGTAGAAATTGATGGTTACGAAATACCAAAAGATAGCTGGGTTGTCTTAGATATTTATGGTACAAACCATGACGCTCGTACGATTGATCATCCAGAAAAATTTGATATCAAAAGATATATTGGAAAAACAAAAGAAATTTCTTATGAAGAAGAATACGAAATGATTGCGCAAGGTGGAGGAGAATTTAGAAATATGCACCGTTGTGCAGGAGAATGGATTACTCTTCACAGTATGCGTGTCTTTTCTGACCAATTAGTAAATAAATATAACTTTAGTATTCCCGAACAAGACTGGACCGTTCCAATGAACCAATTTCCTACGTATCCAAATAGTAAAGCATTGTTGTTTAAAGAATGATTTAAAAATAAAAGTTTGGTAGAGAGCTCCCGATAAAATGATACCCATGTCAAGGACACAATAAAACAAGAGATTAAGCTGCTTGAAGATGCCTCCTATATTGAATAGGGGTCATCTTTTTTAAATTCCATTGATAACGGTAATTGTTAGAGTAACGTAAGCGCCTAATAGAAAGGTACCTAGAAAATGAAAAAGGACACCTCTTTTTGGGTCTATTATAACAAATGGACCCTGGTATTTATTTATATATTTCGATTAGTTTTGGGTAGTACTGCTTTATTAAATCGATTCCCATAGAAATCGTGTCTAGAATTTTCTGTCCCTCCAAGTATTTTTTGTATGCGGCATATTTTTCTCTATCCTTCGCTCTTGTTTTTTTTAACTTAGCCCATACAATGCCAAAAGTTTTTCCTAGCTGAGCTTTTCCAACTACTGCATTACCGACAATTGAACCATATGATAAGTCCTTTTCTTCAATTTTAAAAACTGTTGTGTGTTTGGCTTTGTTATATGCAAAATAAAAAGCGTTCATTTTTTCTAAATCTTTTTCGGAGATCTTTAATTTGTCTTTTTTTTGATACAAATCGTTATTACAAATACCGTAGATAATTAAAGTAAACAATAATATTCTATCTAAATCTTGAACATCAACGCTTTCAGCGTCACTGCTTTCTGCTTTAGATATTATTTTAGCTAGCTTTTCTGTTTCTAACTTTGCTGTTGCTAATTTATTTTTTAAATCCATGTATGTACTCCCCCAACTAAGTTAATTTTTACCCAAAATCAATATTATCTAACATTTCTTCCGTGCTAGCCTGATCTAGCCCTAAGTAAGCCAAAGTCATGGCTTCACTGCTGTGATTCAAGAGGTGCATGACCAGCCCAATATTGTAGTTCGATTGAACATAGACGCGGTAAGCGCCGGTTTTGCGCATGGTGTGCGTTCCTAGATAGTCTAAATCTAAGAGGTCGCCCACTTTACGCATGATCTTGTAGAATTGTTTTTCGGTCAAATGCTGGTCCGGGTGCTGGGTCGAGGGAAAGAGCCAGGGCGAGACTAGATTTTCTTGTTGTAACCACTGTTGGTAGGCTAAGAGATCCCCGATAACGGGCTTTAAGTATAAGCGGTTGGCTTTCCCCGTCTTGTGGTCGTGGAGATACGCGTTGAGACGCACATTTCCCCTGTCGTCAAAGACATCGGCCCGTTTAAGCGTTAAAATGTCGCTCACACGCAACAAAGTTGCCTTGCCGAGCTGAAAAATAGTGTAATTACGCCGGCCGGCTTTAAAATCTTCTTGTAAACAACGCTGGACCTGGTGTAAAACGTTCGAATCTTTGATCGGTAAAACTTTTTGTTCCATCAAAAAATCGCTCCTTTTTTATTAAAAAATAGGGGCGATTTTGCTATTAATTTGATTGTTTTTGCCCCTTAATTGGTAGCTTACCATTAAGAGACTGTTAAATCAAGCTTTCTGAGGGTCCATTACTAAATAATGGACCCTAAAAATGTATGTAACATATAAAAAGTGGTAGTGAATTTTGTATATCTTTTGACTGTATCAGCGCTCTACAAAATTTAACTATTTTTCTTAGCTCTTGAATCTACGCCTATTATGAGCTGTAAAAGTATCTTAAAAGTTTGGTACTTTTTGGCTTCTTGAGTCAAACTAATAAAATTTCGGTTTTTGATAATAGCACGGCTTATTGCGTTTTTATGCGCATTTGTCCCACTGATTCTGTAATTCTTGCTAATTAGGCAGGATCTGAGGTAAAAGTTGTAAAGTGCACCTATATGGAACTGCAAATTGAGTGCTACTAAGGATCAAGTAGATAGCGTAAAAGTAAAAATTGAAGTAAACGACTACCTTCCAAAAGTAAGTGTAGTCAATGTTTTTTTTAGATTCCGCACGTAAGAAAGTGTGAGGCTGCTTTTTTGGATTAGCTCCATCAGTTAGGCTAACAGCTGTTCCAAGTAATCGATCGCGGTTTCTTTAGGCAAGTCATGTTGGTCGATAAAAATCCAAGTTAACAAAACCATGACGGTTTCGGAAAGATAGGCCACCAGCAATTTTTTAGGAACTTGATGCTCAAGACTGGATTCGAGTTCACCAATAATCTGGTTGACCTCTTTTTTGAGGTAGTTGGCAAAGCTTTGAACCATTTGACCTTCAATATCGTTGTGAAGCAAGATTTTATCTAAGAGATCCTTCCGTTCGGTCAACAGATCATAGAGATTGCCAAAATAAAGATGAGCCGCTTTTTCGGGTGTTAAATGCTGGGTATTGTTGATTTGAATATCGCTCACGATTAGGAACCAACAATAATTCAGTAAGTCATACTTATCTTCAAAATAATTATAAAAAGTCGTTCGCGGGTAACACGCGTCTGTGCAGATCTGGTTGACCGTTATTTTTTCAAATTTTTCCTGTTGGAGTAAGTTTAAAAGAACCGAAGAAAATGCGTTTAGTGTACGCCGTGCCCCACGAGTAAGCTTATGATTTAAATAGACTTTCATTCAATCATCTCCTTGAACACTTTGACAGGTCTGTTCATTTTTGAACAAATGCAAAAGAATGTGACTTGAATATTTTTTGTTTAAATTTTACTATTTTTCAATAGTTTAACACATGTACCAAAATAAGTAGACGAAGAGGGAGAAAAAGATGGGGAACTTTAAACAAAATTACTGGTTATCTTTGATTACTTGGCTAGTGATCGGGATTGTTAGTCTGTTCGCCTTACCAAATATTTCGCAGGTCGTAGCCGAGCATGGACAGACGCAGATCCCAAGTTCTGCCAAAAGCGAAGTTGCCAAGACTATCCAGCAAGATTGGGGGCATCATCTCAAGAACACTAGGCAGATCGTTGTTGTTTTTAACAATGGTGACCGGCAGCTGAGCGGTCAACAGCAAAAGAAAATCACGCAAACCATTCATAAATTAAAGGCTGACAAAGGTAAATACGGAATCAAAAAGTTCACGACTGCCGCGGATAATTCTGCCACGCAAAAACAGTTGGTGTCTAAAGATAAGTCGACCCAACTTTTGCAGTTAGATGTCAGTAAGAAACAGTCTGTACGGGAAAGTACCCGAAATTTGAAAAAAGCTGCAACCACAGCAGGAGTTAAAACTTACGTTACGGGCGGTGATGTTCTAAATGACGATTTTAGCCGAGCAACTGAAGAAGGAATCAAAAAAACTGAGGCTATTGCAGTAATTTTTATTTTGCTGGTCTTGATCGTGATTTTCCGTTCGGCGATCACACCATTGATTTCACTACTGTCAGTTGGTCTTAGTTTCATTGTGTCATTAGCGATCGTGATGAATTTAGCCGAAAACGGTTGGCTGACGATTTCTAATTTCACTCAAGTGTTTATGGTCGTTGTTATGTTCGGAATTGGGACAGATTATAACATCCTTTTATACCACCAATTCAAAAATGATTTGAGTCAAGGATTAGAGAAACATGAAGCAACTAAACATTCACTGAAAGTTGCTGGCAAAACGATCCTTTATTCAGGCAGCTCAGTCCTGATTGGCTTCTTGACCTTGGCTTTGGCCAAGTTTTCGATTTATCGCTCAGCGCTTGGTGTTGGGATCGGGGTTGCGGTTCTCTTGTTAGTTTTGTTGACGCTGAATCCTTTCTTTATGGCGACACTGGGAGAAAAAGTCTTTTGGCCCAATCATCAGCAGGTTGAGACGAAAACGAATCATTTATGGAATTTTCTTTCAAAGAATTCTGTATCTCATCCTTTCATCGCCTTGGGAATCGTGTTTCTGGTTTCAGTACCATTTGTTTTCACCTACCAGAATGGTTTAAACTATGACACGACCATTGAATTGCCGGAAAATTACTCTTCGAGGCAAGGTTTTAAGGTGGTCCAGCAACACTTTAGTCAGGGGACAGTAGAACCAACCACGATTTATATTCAGTCAAACCATAAGTTGAATAACGAAAAAGATCTGAAAAACCTTGACCAGATCACACGTCAAATCAAGGACCAGTCTGGAATCAAAACAGTGGCTTCTGTAACGCGACCAAGCGGGACTAAAATCAACCAACTCTATGTTCAAGACCAGTTGAGAAATTTAAACGGGCAAACAGGCAAGGCCCAGTCCGGTTTAAGTGAGATCAGCCGCCAAACAGAAACTAGTTCTTTTGATAGCAGTCAACTGAAAGATATCGGAAACAAGGCTCAATTGATCGGGCAAAAATTAAAAGAAATCCAGTCGACATCACAGAGCAATTCTAGCCAGCAAAATATCTTGCCGCAATTACAGCAAAAAATGACAGCAGCCGGTCAGCCTTTGTCTGCACAACAACTACAGCTACTGGGTGTCATGTTGCAGCAGATGCAAGGACAGCAAAAGGCAACCTTAAATAAGCTGCAGCAAAGCTTGCAAGATATTGCGGCATACACCCAGGTAATTGGTCAGGATGCGCAAGGAACAGGACAGCAGCTTAAGGAGCAGCAAGCTCGCATTAATCAGGCATCTAAAGGGCTGGCTCAAATCAATGGTGGGATGACCTCAATGAGCCAATATTTGCAAGGCTTGCAAAATTCAGCGGCCGGGGCAACATTTTATATTCCGCAAAATGTTTTGCAGAGCTCAACTTTTAAGAGTGCCCAGGATAATTATCTTTCCGCTGATAAGAAGACCGCTAAGTTCACGGTCATATTAAGTTCGGACCCGGCAGCTAAAAAATCGCTGGATAAAGTTAATGCCTTGCAGGCACAAGTTAAAAATAATCTCCAAGGGACTTCCTTGAAAGGCGCTCGTGTTGCGGTTGGCGGTCAATCTGCCAGTTTAGACGATACTGCAAGAGTCTCGCAGGCTGATTTTATCCGCAGTGCCACTTTAATGTTGGTTGGGATCGGCATAGCTTTAATGTTGGTGACTCGGTCGATTTTACAGCCGCTTTATATCATCGGGACACTACTGTTGTCCTATTTTGGCGGGATCAGCATTGCGCGCTGGCTAAGCGGAATGTTCTTAGATGAAAAGATGTTAAGCTGGAATACACCGTTCTTCACTTTTGTCATGTTAATAGCATTAGGGGTGGACTACAGTATCTTCTTGATGAGCAAATATCGTGAGTACGGAGCCTGGAATGACGTGCCTAGTCGGCGGATCGTGAAAGCATCTGGCATGGTCGGGACAGTCGTGATCTCCGCTGCACTGATTCTTGGCGGGACCTTTGCGGCATTGATTCCAGCCAATGTTGTCACCCTAACGCAAGTGGCAATTGGGGTCATGAGCGGGCTGCTAATTTTAGTCTTCGCTATCCCAACGATCAACAGCAGCTTGATCAGGTTGACATATCCATTGGATGATAAAATGAAACAAAAGAAAAAGAAGTAATTAGTTTTTAATTAAAATTTTCACAATAAAAAGCTTCTGTTGTTTTGGACTTTTCAGATCAAATTAACAGAAGCTTTTTTTGTTTTGGAAAAAATTAGTAAACGGCTTCTTCACTTTCTGAGTCGAAGGAGAGGACGCTGTTTAAGTCAAAATTGTACTTAACTTTGACCTCGATTTCGTAAAGCCACGTGCATTGAATTTAGCAACTACTTCGGTATTACCGATTTGAGAATAGACACCAAATAGTTCTGAAACTATCGCTTTCGTGGAGACCAATGTATTCGGGAAATTTTCCAGGAATGTTTTTTCAATATGTAGATTTTCAGGGTTTTTAAGACTTTCAGCCGATCCACTGGAACTTCTAGGTTGAAGTTCCAGTGGAATCTTTGAGTGCGCCCGGCATGTGCAGTAACTAGGCGGTGTAAGTCCGCTGTGAGCCGAAGTGGTCGGTATTACGAGTCGAAGGCAAGGGTGTCTATCGTGAGGTAGAATCTGAAGGAAGTCTTAGACAAAGCATCGAATCGATGTACAAGAAGTGGCTAAAAGGCTGGAAACGGTGGGATGAGGTTGCTACACAAACCGAAGTCCTTGACCACTCGAAACCGTCACAGTAAAGCCAACGGTTTGATGTGAAAGCTACTGTTCTTACCCGGGGAGGTCTGCCATGGCGGTTCCCTCAAGCTGGGAGTTAATTCTAGCAGGAACAGGCTCAACAGTAATGCTGGGTTGTCCGTGGCAGAAGTCAGCCGAGGCCATAGTAGCCAGTAAAGGTGAAGGGCTGAACAACAATAATTTTAATTCATCTTGGAGGTAGAAACAATGCGACAATCGCAGAAAACAGAAAATAAAGCTGACTACCTGCGAAGGGTAGCCCTGGAAGGGCGAGAGAAAACAGGAGCGCGTAGTATTGTTTTTGGTGAACAGAGAATTCAGAATGGCTTATTATGTGAGAAGATTTTAGACCGCAATAATTTAAATGTGGCCTACCAGCATGTCAAACGTAATAAAGGTGCTGGGGGAATCGACGGCATGTCCGTTGAAGAACTCGGTCCTTACTTGAAAGAAAATAACACAAAGTTGGTGGAAGAGTTGCGCTCTGAAAGCTATCAGCCTCAGCCGGTCAAGCGAGTAGAAATCCCTAAGCCGGACGGCTCAAAGCGCAAGCTGGGAATCCCAACGGTCGTCGACCGTGTAGTTCAACAAGCCGTGGCACAACAGTTGATACCAATCTTTGAACAGGTATTTTCCGACAATAGTTATAAGTTGTGGCCTGGCTAGTTCTATTAATTATAAAATTTGTTAGTAAACAATCAAAAATCATTGTGAAGTGAACCTAATTTATTTTGTACGAACAGCATTCAGATTAATTTTACAATCTAACAAATATAAAGTTACTTTAATAATACACAATATGTAGGCAATTCACAAAATAAATTTAATTTTTTGTAAGCACCCAATAAACGATCGTAATCAAAAGCAGCGCCACTGATCCGAAACTTTTTGGTTCGAATCAGTAGCGCTGTTTGATTTTAAATTAGCCAAGAGTCTACGCTTCTTGATCACGCCAAACCTTTTTGTCTGGCACTTGTTGCCATGGCAAATAGACCGCCAATTCTTCCTCAGTTGGAAAAACGGGTAGTTGCCCTAATTGATTAAGCAGATATTCGAGATATTGCCGTGGATCCAATCCATTAGCCTTCGCAGTTTCAATCAAGGTCAGCCAAATCGCATTAGCCTGTGCCCCTGCGGGACTGGTGGCGAAAAGCCAATTCTTGCGCCCAATCACGAAAGACTTCACATTTCGTTCAGTGGCGTTATTGCTTAAATCAATCTCGCCATAGTCCAGCACACGATTAAGCATAGACCGTTGGTTTTGGGCATAGGTCAAAGCACGACCTAAACGTGATTTCGGGGTGGCCACCGCTTGATCACACCACTGCCAAAATTGCTTGATCACTGGCTTTAATTGTTCCTGGCGTAGTTCTTTGTGCTTGGTTGGTGTTAGATCACGCCAGCCCCGTTCTAGGTAAAACATTTGATCAAGCAATTTTAAGGGTGGCGTTATCGTCGGTTGCCCCTTGATCTTGCAGGCATCATCGAAGAATTTATTCGTATCAGCTATATATCAACCAATTCTTATTAGATAATTCATTAAGTTATAATATCAACTTAAAAATATTAAAACTAATTAGGTAGATTGTAAAATTAATCCGAACGCTGTTCGGATTAATTTTACAATCTACCTTACATCAATAATTTAGACGTCGTCATTAACTATTTGGTTGATAATTACCTAATCTATTAACTGAAAGCGTGCTTATAATGCGTTTCTCAAACATCAAAACATAAAAAAGCACCTATTTCTAGGCTTTTTCACGAAAATGGTTACGGTGTAACTATATATTTTTACATTTTTAAATTCGCCTACTACTTTATCTGTGAATCGTACCACCACGACGTCCATGTTTATGATGTTGACGTTTCTTTTTCTCTAGTTCGTATTCCAATTCTCTTTGTCCTTTCTTTTGCTTGTTACGCTCCTGGTCTTGGTTATTCTCGTAAAGCAAGCTTATCAAGGTGTCTGATAGTAATTTGTTCAAATATCTTGCTGGTGTGTTTTCGTTATAGTTGACGGCTCGATAATCAGGCATATTCTCTTTTCTGAAATCATCATTCTTTTGATTATGTTGCTTTACTGCCTGCTTGGCCTGTTCAAGTTGCTTAGCAGAAATCTTTTTATCTTGTCCTGCTTCGCCAATAAATAGTTGTTGTGTGCCTCTGTTATTCAATACACGTAACAAATTAGCGTTTTTAATCTCATCTGGTTTAACCTGTCCGCTTAAATAAGCAAGACCTTGTGCATGTTCTTGTGACGTGAATTGGACAGGCGGATTATTTCTCAACTGATCTAAATCACGCTTTTCTAGTGGTTTGCGTTCAGGATTGTAATAAATAACCGCTGTATATAACCGCTCTTTTTCTTTCATTTGGACTTTATCCAAGTTCATATCAGGGAAAGTCTTACTTAATACGTTGTTATATTGCGTATCAACCACTTGTTTAGTCTCATTTATTGCTGAAAGTTCTTTGATATTCTTCTTTAAAACAGCTTGTTGTTTCTCATCAAAGTCACTTAACAATGTACCCTTTGTACGCTTAATATCTGCTAGGTGGTAACCTTTATTAGCCAAAATATCACTAATATTTTCCTTAGCTCGCTGTTCTTGTTTTTCAAGCATTAACCAACTAGCAAATGGGCGCTTTGTAAACGTCAGAACCTGTTGATTGATAATGTTTGTTCTTATCATGGCTAAACGGTCTTTTAGTTCATCTCCTGTAAATACCCTTTGTTCGCTGTCCGTCTCCTTAACTAACTCCCGTTTTTCTGCCATTGTTATTTGCTCAAAATCAACGTCAGGATAAAGTTTTGAAACGGTTCGATTAACGACTTTATCCAATAATTGATTGGCTTCTGATAGTGACTTTTCTTGTTGTGTAATTGTAACTAATTGTTTAGTCACATCTTCCCCTACTGCTTGCTTAATCATGGCACTATTTTTCCAATTAAACAGCATACGTTGCTTCTCATCTAGGTTCTCTAAGCTAACAAATGTTTTTAGTCGATTACTTAACTGTGCAACCAGTCGTTTTTCATCAAATGAATAATGGCGCTGTAAGGTTTGCATACGGCGTTCATTATGGATTTTTTCATTAGCATTTTTTGCTTCTGCTTTTGCTTGTCGTTGTTGCTTAACATTTTGATTAAATTCTTGGCGCTTTTCTTTCTGTGAATTGATACCCTCGTGTTGTGTTGCCACTTCATCAATTCCTTGTTCTTCATATGATTTTTCACTAATAAGGTCTGGTAAATTTTTAGCTTCTAAAACTTGATTAACAGCGGTAGCCCAATTGTGACGCCATTCAGTTATTTTTTCTTTTTTATCCCAATCAACTAACCAAATTTTTCGGTTTCTCACATTCCCTGCAGGGGTCTTAGTTTTATTACCATGACTATCTAAAATGTATTCGGTTTTTGTTTTCTGTCCCCAAGTACCATCGGGATTAAATGGGCGATTGGTTAACATCACATGAGCGTGTGGATTATCTGGGTGATCTCTATGAATTGCCACATCGGCAACCATACCTGGATTAACAAAATTTTCTTGTACATATTTTGTTAGTAAATCTTTTTGATCTTGTTCTGATAATTCAACCGGTAAAGCCACGTTAAACTCTTTAGCATACCGTGAATTTGCTTTACGGTCTTTCTTCTCAACTTCATTCCATAATTTTTGCCTATCTTTTGCCCAATCAGGGGCATTTTTTGGTGTTAAAATAAATGCTTCTGGTTTAACATCTCTTGCATAAGAATAGGTCTTACCCTCTTTATCAGAAAACAACTTATCGCCACTGCGATAACTCGCACTAGCAACCGCACTACGCATTTTTCCTGCGCTTATATTTTGAAAACTCATATGAAAAATTGCCATGCTGTTGTCTCCTTTCTTTGTGGGTTTGGTTTTAATTTTTGTTGTCGCCATCGGCGACTTCTGATACAAGTTTTAATGGGTTTAGCACAACGTCATGTATATGACGTGTAAGTGCGCATTGACCTCGTTTCACTCGGTCGCTGACTTCTGTACTTGATATTTTTATTCTATTCCTTTCTGTTTTGTTTCGCAAATAATAATTTGACCTAACTTAAACATTGTGCTATTTTAAAGATATACTGATAGCAAGTAAATCTAAGGGGGGGCATATTTATGGCAGTATCAAATATTGAAAAGCAACAAGCTAAACTCGAAAAACTTAATAATAGGATTAAGCAAGAAAAGAAAAAAATTGACCAGCGTTTAGGTCGTGAGATTATTAAAGACGCTAAATTGGATTACAGCAATTTAGATCAAGGAACAATTAAAGAACTCGCTTCTAAATTTGTGACTTATCTAAATGAAAATTCAAATACTAAGCAACCAAACGATTATGTCTCTAATCAATCCAACGAACAAGGCGCTAAATTTAATCAACCTCAAGGTTAAATTTGCTTATGAATGAAAAGTATAATAACTTAATCAAGCAACGTGATAAGGCTGAAAAAAAGATTGAACAAGCTGATTTTAAAGCTCGCCAGTCTAAATACTACGAAAGTCAAAAAAAACGTAAGGCACGTTCCAGGCGTTTGATACAAAAAGGGGCTTTATTTGAAAAATATTTTGAAGCAGAAAATCTTAGCGTTGATGAAAGCGAAGAACTGCTAAAAATATTTGCCGATTACGTCAATGCAAATAAACCAGATAAATATAAAAAGGATAGCCCTAAAGACTAGGACTATCCTTTTTATTTTCTGGTTCTTTTTTAGCTTTTATTTCTGGGTTTTTATTTTCAAATTTTTTTAAATCTTTTTGAACAATTTCTGAACAACTTAGGTTATGGCTAATCCAGGGATAATCACTTAATTCGTTTTTTATTTCTATCCCTTTTTCTCTCTGATAAACACTCGTAAATTGCTTACTGTTATCAAATATTAAAACATTATCTGCGTAATAAGCTACTTTAGGTAAATTATCGTTAGATTGTTTATACCTCTTTTTGATTAACTCTGGCTCTACCCCATGCCCGCCTAATTCAACTCTTTCATTTACTCGCTTAATCGCTGTTTCAGCGCTATTTACTGCTACATATAGAAAGTGACTTCATAGCCATTTTGATGTGCCTTATCAATTAAATTAAGCTGTGATTTTGCATGTCCTGCTAAAGTTGTTTCAACATGTATACTTTTTCTTTTTTCAAGGGATTCATGTAATTGTTGAACTTCTAATCGCATGGCTTTAATATTATCACTATTTTTCCGCCAATCGCCACCCAATTGCTGTAAAATTTCGTCAGCATTTAGGCGCTTCGTATTAGTAAATAATTCAGGTCTCGCTCTATATAATGTGCTTTTCCCTGCGCCATCTATTCCTGCTACTATGATATATTTTCTTTGTTCATTCATATTAAATTACAAACTTTTTTTCGTTGATAATTTGTTCCTGGCGCTTATCTAAAACGTACGTGTGTAAGGCGTCAAAAAGCTTCCGCTTATCAGGATCAGGATTATGCAATGCTTGTTCCCAAATTGCTTGAATATCGACTGCCCAAGGGTCAGCCAATAATTGTTCAATTCGTTCAGATTCTTTTATCGCTTGGGTCATCTAAAAACTCCTTTCATACTTTT
This sequence comes from Ligilactobacillus pobuzihii E100301 = KCTC 13174, assembly GCF_000349725.1. Classification (GTDB taxonomy): domain Bacteria; phylum Bacillota; class Bacilli; order Lactobacillales; family Lactobacillaceae; genus Ligilactobacillus; species Ligilactobacillus pobuzihii. The sequence goes on along the minus strand of NZ_APCP01000066.1, from coordinate 14,349 downwards.
GCTAACTCGCTTTGAATCTCATTTAATATTTTACGTTCTTACCTCTCTCTATATTTTATACTGGTGCTATTAAAAAGCCAATTAAGGCGTTTATTTTTGTGTTTCAGCCATTTTTATATATCAAACAGATAATTAGTCGTTTTAACTATAAAGTGGCTTATATGGCATTTTATGGCTTTTAACGGCTACTTATAATTTTCTGCGTTTCTAATTGATTCAGGTAGTCCACCTTTAAGTCCATTGATAAATGCTTCTTCACGGTCTTTTTTTGTTGGGTGTTCAGCACGATATTCCCGTTGTTGTCTGGCACTACCATAATTTTCAAACATATTTTTCATTGTGATATATAAGTAATTTTCTTGATTTCTGATTTTTTTATCATCACTTCTAAGGGCGTTAAAGTAGCGTCTAATTGTTTGTGTGATTTTTGCTTGTAATTCTGGTTCATCATCTAAAATGAAACTAATGTTGTGTTCTTCCTGCACGGCTTTTCTGGCGTTTAAAATAATGCCGATAAATTTACGAACCTGTTTAGGATTGTTCGTCCATAATGAAATTAGTTTAACCGTTTCTGGCTCAAATGGGATTCCAGCTTCATCATTTGTCAGAAACTTATAAGCTTGTTCGATCAGGTCTTGGTTTTGTTTTTGGATTTCAGCTTTTGAATAATTTTCTGTGGAAAAGTCTAGTTCTGCTGTATCTATATTGTATCTATTAGTATCTAAAGAATTAGTATTGTATAGATTGTCCTGCATTTTGTCGGTACCGCTCGTAGCAAGGGATTCAGCCTTTTTTTGTCGGGCTGTCATTTTGTCGGTACCGCTCGTAGCAAGGGATTCAGCGCTTTTATTTTTTTCTTGTCGGGCTGTCATTTTGTCGGTACCGCTCGTAGCAAGGGACTCAACCGTTTTATTAGAAAAATTGTGTTTCGTATAAACATCTGTTGCTGTAACTTCCAAATCTGCTAAGTAAAGTTTGTTAGGTAAGTTTCTTTTTTTCTTGGGGTCAAAACCTTGCTTAATTTGAAATAATAGTCCTGCTTCTTCTAGTTCCTTTTTAACTCGATTTATTTTTCTATCATTCCAGCCAAATATTTCATGTAGCTCTTGATTAGTAAAAATAAAATAAACTCGGTTTTCTTCATCAATCCAATTATTTTGTAGTGAGTAGTCAAAGCGATCTTGCAAAATCATGTACCCTAATTTTGCACTGTCGCTCAAATTTTTATATTTTTTCCCATATAACAACACTTGCGGAAATTGGAAAAATCTTTTTTCGTATGCTCGTTCTGATTGGGTAAAATTAAACTCTGTCATTATGTTAGCTTCCTTTCGTGATTGAAAGAAAATAAAAATTAAGTCACTAACATATATTTGCGATTTTGTAATTTAGTTGCTATAATTATAGTCGCAATTAGAGATAGTTAGTGTTACCAAACTTGTCCGCCCGACAAGTTTTTTTTATTTTCTCTAGTTTTATAAGATTAGAAATAAAAATGGACTAAGTAGTAAATCCTACTTAGTCCATTGCTAACAATTGATAGTCTTTTATTATACTTTATTTGCCTCTAAAGGCTAATCTTGGTATAATGAAACCAACAATTGAAATAACGTTTATATCACTTTTTCCGCCAAGTCAAAGTGATATAGACCAAGTAGTGATTGTGCACTACTTATTAAAACTTTAAGTCCTGTCTCTTATTGAGTTAGGGCTTTTTGTTTTAAAATTATTTTCATCTCGTTTTTATTTACAGTAATTGTATCATTTAGAAAAATTTAAAACAAATTAAAACCTATTTTGTTTTGGTGCTAATGTTTGCGTGGGGCTGAAACCAATGAGCCATTGGTGCAACCATGCAATAATAAGTGATAAACACCAACAAGGCTGTGTGCTTCTGTAAGGGTTCATTTAACATCACTAGCGGTATACTTGCCCCTACCAGCCCTAAAATGCTCACACACCACACTAGAATGTGAATTAGGCGGGTAGCTGTACTGTAACTCAATCCTTTTTCAACTTTAACTTGAATTATATATTCAAGTGGAAAAAATAATTTACGTAGCATAAAGCGTGTATCGCTATTGTTCAAGCGTAAAATATAAAAAAGCGGCACTAAATAGATACAACCTAAATACAGGTATAACCAGTAATTAAGTATTTGGGTTTTCATTGTTTCCCTCCTAACTTACCAAACAAGTAAATAACTAAATAAACAAATAAATAATTTATTTAATAATTAAATAGCGTCTATAATTGAAGCTAAAAATTCTGAACGGTTTTTAAAGCCGTTTTCATGAGCTGTCTTATCCATTTTTTTAAGTTGGCTTTCAGTGATTGAAAAAGTCACTGATCGCTTGCGTTCAACTTCTTTACGGCTAATTTTGCTGATAAAATCAGTAGAACTTTGTTTGTCATTTTTTAGCGTTTCCTGGTAATTTTCCTTCATCTCTTCATCTTTTTTCTTGTTAAATGAATCTAAGCTCATAATAATAAACCCCTTTTATTTTATTTTGTCTGCTAATTCTTGGAACAATTGATTAGCTTGTTCAACAAACTTTTTGTTTTGCTTATAAATTGAATCATCTTGCTGTGTTAATTCAAAAATTGAAGCATGTCTAGCTGTTGCCTTATTAAACAATTCTCTTTCAGGAATAATAGTAGCTACCGTTTCATCATTTGCAATATGGTTAAGTAGGTCACGTGACATGCTTGTATTATGTTTAATCATGTTACCAATAAAGAAAAGTTTTGCGTCAACATAAGTTTCACCAGTCCGATAATCAAAAAGTGATTTTCTAAACTTATCTAAACGTGTTTCTAAATCAAATTTTGCATTGTAACCATGTTCACTTGGTGTAATTGGACTAAGCAGGTAATCACTAACTGCAATAGCATTTTTTGTGATTGTACCAAAGTCTGGGTGTGTATCTATCAAAATATAATCGTACTGGTTTAACTGCAATTTATTCAAGTTGTTTTTAAACCACATGAACAACATCATTTCTTTATTGCTGTTGTTTTCTAGGCGGCTGCCTAAAACGTCTAGATCTATAAAACCAGCAACTAAATCTAAATTAGGTGCGACTTTATCAATTAAGACTTCCTGGGCTTCTTCATCATCTTTAAAAGCTTCTGCAATAGTGTTATTTCGTCTAGTTTTTTCAAATACAGTCGTTAAATTGCATTGGTGGTCTAAATCAATTAGTAAAACTTTATTGCCTTGTTTGGCTAACCAGTCTCCATAGTTTAAAGTCAAAGTAGTTTTACCAACGCCACCTTTAATAGCGGTAAAAGTAATAATTTTCATTGTGCTACCCCCTTTGTTTAACTATATTATAGCATAGTTAAACAAACAAATAAACAATTAAACAAATAAATTATTTATTTAATTGTTTAAAACGGCGTTGCTGGGTTTTGATACCAATGCCAGTCTTGCGTTCAATCATCTTGTAAGTTAGTCCTTGCTGACGCAATTCATAAGCAAACTTAATTTGTTCATCAGTGTAGGTCTTAGGGCGTCCCTCTCTAAAATTAGTGTCATGGGTCTTAGCGTATAATTTTCCCTCTTGGGTGCGTGTCACAATCATATCTCGCTCAAATTGCGCAAAGGCGCTAAATATCGTAAAAATTAACTGTCCTGTGGGCGTATTGTCGATTGTTCCCATGTTTAAAATGTGAACCTTAATATCTTGGTCGAATAGCCTTTGAATAATTTCTAGGGCTTCTCGGGTGTTTCTGGCGAAACGATCAAGCTTGGTAATGATTAACGTGTCTCCTGGTAATAATATATTTAACAGTTCATTAAACTGTGGGCGCTGGGTGGTTGTGCCTGTAAATTTTTCTTGATAAATTTTTTCAGCACCAGCGTCTTCTAACTGCTGGATTTGATTTTCTAATTTTTGGTCGGGCGTACTCACACGTGCATAGCCATATTTCATATTCTTGCTCCTTTAATTTCGTGTTTGCTTGTTTATTTTTCTCGCTTGACTTATGTCGTTAAGTTTTGACGTGCTGTTATTGCCTATATTATAGGGTATAAAAAGCAAAGACACAACTTTATAGGATATGACGCAAGCTTAGCTATCAATGAAACATCTATTGACAGTATTAGAGAGGCATTTAATTACTTTGAAAATAGTAATAAATTGCTGGTGCTGCAAAAGAATTTTGATTTGGCACAAGGCAAATTAAATATAGACAATAAAAAGTTTGAACTATCAGATACTAGAGGTACATACGAACAATGGCAGATATTATTTTCAAGAATTAAAGATGTTATTTATAACAACAAAGAAAATGCGACTACATTGGTAAATTATTTTTTTTCTAGCATTATGCACAGAATTAACCTATCTCCTAATTTCACTACAAAAGGTGGAGCTTACAAATATATTAATACTTTGGATTTAATCTTAGATCAAATATTAATATTACTAAAGCTTTCACCAACTAGGAAAACTTATAGTTACTATGTGATTATCCAGTTAACCCTTTTACGAGATATGAAAAAATCATTTTCTGATAAGTCTTTGGATTTAATAAACGATTACAAAATGAATATATATGGAAGTGTTTTTTCTTCTATTAGAAGTGTTCTGTCTTTTGATTGGTTTGATCCAGTACAAGGATATGAATTGTATCCCTTGATCAAATTTTTTAAAAATTTCGATATGTATCTAACTCCCTTCGAACTCATTACACCTATAAAACAAAATAATCAGTACGTTGTTTATACAGCAATTGCATACTATATTTATGACAAGAAGAGAGTAAGTCCCAATTTTAAAACGGTTGAGAAAAAGTTATATCAAGAAATTAAAGAAAATATTGAAAATTTTAAAGATAAAGGTACGAGTAAAAATAAAATCGCTAAAGATGCAGAATTTTTTTACATGGTTAATGATTTCTCTAAATATCCCGGATTTTCAGGACAAGAAAAATTGTTTTTTCGAACTAAGTTAGAGCAGGCCTCAAGTGAAATTCCTCTGATACAAGAGATTTCCAAAGAGAGTTATTATGAATGGGATACAGACTTTAATGAATATTCTAGAAAAGTCTTCATGAAAATAATTATTGGAAAAGTAAATAAATTAAATAATTATTATGAATAAGGTAGATTGCAAATTTAATCTGGATTTTTTTGCACAAATTTGTCAGCATAACCTGATACGGTGTTTGCCAGTCGAGTATTTTAAGCGGTCGCTGGTTAATTTGGAGTAACGTCGTCGTTAAATCTTAAGCACTAATGTGCTCAAAACGAGTCCCTTTAGGATAAAAATAACGTAAATTCCGATTAAAGCGTTCATTACTACCACGTTCAGCTGGCGTATAAGCATGGCAGTAGTAGGTCTTAATACCATATTGTGATTCAAGTGATACTAGCCCACTAAACTCAGTGCCACGGTCCACAGTAAAGCTGTGCACCGGACCATTAAAAGTGGTTAGGAACTTAGTTAGTGCTTCATTAACAGTCGCTGTCGTCCGATCTTTTAACCGGTATGCCCAAAGGAACCGTGATCTTCGATCGATTAAAGTTAATAAAACTGCCTTACTATGCCCACGAGGACCAACGACTGTATCTAGTTCAAAATCGCCGATGCGATTACGTTGATTAATCATCATGGGTCGCTGTTCAATTGACCGTCCTAATGATTGATTATATTTAGAACGTTGGTCAAGGTTACGCCGATGGCGTAAGCTATGTTCGAATAAGTCATTCAATGGAAAGTTAATCCAGCCATGATTCAGCCAATTGCAGATTGATTTAGTTGCTACTGTTGTTAATTCGTGGACAATTTAGTTTTGCGACCACATCGTGATCGCTTGTATTCGGCATCTGTTTGTGCTAATTCAGCTTGATAAGGTTGACATCGAGATAATTCATAAGAAATTGTTGACGGTGATCGGTTCAGCCGAACGCCCATTTGGATATTGGACAGCCCTAGTTCACAAAAGGTTTCGATTTTAATTCGTTCGGAATAGGTTATACTAGACAAAAGATCAGCTCCTAAAAGATGGGTTTGTGGTAAACACCATTTTAAAGGAAGCTGATCTTTTTTGTCCGAACAGCGTTCGGATTAATTTTACAATCTACCTAATTACTTTTTTTAAACGGTCGATTCTATTGATTGTCTAAGTGTCCCCTCAACTTCTTTGGCAATTTCATTCAAATTGAAATCATCGAATAAATCGATTAAGGCTTCCGGACGCGTCATACCAATATATGTCTGATTATTTTTTTCTCTAACAACCATTTTACACGGTAGAACATAGCCGATATGGATATTTTTTCCCATAACTTCTTTTGCTTTTTTAGGATTACATACTTCCATTACAACAAAATCCTCTTCAAAGTCTAATCCTTTTTCCTTAAGTTTGTCTTTAAAGTTAAGTTGCCACAATACACCAAACCCATTTTCTTTTAATTGTTCAGTTAACGAATCAATAGCCTCGCCAAGTTTCTTGTTTGTCTTTTTTTCATATACGATGTGCATTGGTTTCTTCTCCTCTTTATATTTTTGATTACTCTCTCAACTTGTTTAGTTTATCTCTATACTCTTCCTCTGATATTTCTCCTCTAGCGTATCTCTCTTTTAATATATTAATGGCACGATTTGAGTTTGATGCATGGTCATTATTCGAACGATTCATCAGCATTTTTGCGATAAAGATGACTGCCCCAATAATAACTAACAATTTCAATCCATCATATATCATAAACCACCAACTATTCTCATAACCAAAATTCATCATGTTATCAAAACCGTTATACCAATAGCCGTGCATTGAATCACTCCTTATTCATTTAATGTTTCTTTTTTTATTCTATATGTTTCCTCATCTATTTCACCTTTGGCATATCGTTCATTTAAAATATCCAACGCACTATTCTGCTCTCTAAAAATACTTGTTCCATTCTGTTTATCCTCCAAGTATTTATAAATGAAATAACCAACTATAACAAATAATATGAGTCCCAAGCAGTCTCCTCCTTTTTCTATTTCTGCTTCCTTAACTTTACTGAAATTTTATTTTGATCTAGCTTACTTAAATGACCGATTTCTTTAAAGTTTAAACCGGCTTTGGGAAAGCGATAAATATTACCAAGATCGACCCAGGAAGGTTTCTTCAACCCAGCGGATTGCCAATCTTGAATCGGATAATATTGTTGCTTGATATAAGCCGACTTCTTTTCATACTGACTAGTAATTTTAAAAACCTCGACCGTCTGTTCTGATACCCGACGAATTAAAACTGATCGAGACTTGCCACCGTTAGTTTCTACAAAACAAACGTATAGGCTGACTAAGTCATTAGTCCTCATCTGGATCATTGAGCCAATCAGCGACCTCTTTAGCGTCTTTGAACTCGGTGACTGGTGTCCCTTGGGTCGCCTTTAAAAAGCGTAAATTAGCTCTTTCTTCTTCGCTTAAAGACGCATTAAAAGGTAAAGCACCATTTAATTCTTCCATATGTTTTTCCATCCTTATTTTTTGATGATCATATTAATAGCTTGCTCCACTTTCTGTGATTGTTTACCTGAATCTAATTCCGGATTATCTAAACACGACTTCAAATTTTCAGCAACAATTATTCCCATAATCCGGTCAACACTCGATCTAATAGCACTTAATTGGGTGATTACATCAATACATTCTTTTTCTTCTTCAATCATTTTCTGAATCCCACGCATTTGACCTTCTGCGCGCTTTAAACGATTCAGAATACTTTTATCACAAGTCCCCATAGGTTAATTCTCCTTTCCACGCTGACATCCCCCCCATTACATTGACTACTTTATATCCTTCACTACTTAAAAAATCACAGGCCATTGCTGAACGTCCGCCAGATTGACATATAACATAGTATTTTTCATCTTTATTTAACTGATCGATATGTTGTTCTAATCCGCTTAAAGGAAGTGCTTTAGCGGATGGAATATGCCCTCTTTCAAACTCATCGGCTTCTCTAACATCAACAATTGTCAATGATTCTGTTTTGGACTTTTGATAAAATTCATCTACACCAATTGAACTAAACATAGTCTACATCCTCCAATCTCACTGCTTTATATAAAGAAAATGCACCATCTAAGTTTTCTACTTTAAATCCAGCTTGTTTTAAAATTCTCTCGCCGACATAACTTCTCAAACCACTATGACAACTTATGATATATTCCTTTGTTGGATCTAATTCAGAAACACGGCATCGTAAATCATTTAGCGGAATATTAATTGCTTCTTTAAAACGCCCATTGGCTAATTCGCTTTCTTCTCGAACATCCAATAAGATCTTTCCTTTAGCGAGTTCGTCTGTCAATTCATGCCATTGGATCGTGTTACTTAATCCTTCAATCTGATTTAAAGCGACATACCCAATCATATTGACCGGATCTTTTGCAGCTCCAAATGGTGGTGCATAAGAAAATTCTAATTCAGGTAAATCAAAAACAGTAAGCCCGCCTTTAATCGCTGTAGCTAGAATATCGATACGCTTATCAACCCCTTTTTCACCAATTCCTTGAGCGCCATAAATTTCACCCGTTTTGGGATTATACATTAATTTTAAAACTATTTCTGTCGCTCCAGGATAGTAACCTGCATGATCTTTTCCAGAGATATGAACAACTGCCACATCAAGTCCAGCCAGTCTAGCAACACGTTCACTTAACCCTGTGGAAGCAGCACTCAAACCAAATACACGAACAATTGCCGTACCAATACTTCCTTTATTTTTGCGATTCAATCCAGCAATAACATCTGCTACCTGTCTGCCTTGTCGGTTAGCTGGAGAAGCCAAAGAAATAAGGGCATCTTCACCAGTGATTTGTTGCTTGACTAAAATCGCGTCTCCTACTGCATAAATATCTGAAAGATTCGTTTGATAATTATTATCAACCAAAATTCCTCCACGTAATCCTAATTTGATTCCTGCATCTTTTGCTAAAGTATTTTCAGGTTGAACTCCTACTGACAAAATAGTTAAATCTGATTGCAACTCAGTTCCATCTTCTAAAATAACTAATTTTCCTTGATTTCTAAATTCTGCAGCCGATTGAGAAGTAATCACTTCTACTCCTTTGCTAACTAATTCATTTTTAACAAAAGCAGCCATTTCTTCATCTAACGGAGGCAAAACATGAGGGGCTTTTTCAATAAGAGCTACTTCCAAGCCACGTTTTTTTAAATTTTCTGCCATTTCTAACCCAATGAATCCAGCACCGACCACAATTGCTTTTTTAGGATTTTCCTGATCTATGTTAGTCATGATTTTATCCAAATCTGGTACATTTCTTAAACTGTAAACATTCGTTGCTTCGGCTAATCCAATAATCGGTGGAATAAATGGTTTGGCTCCTGGGGATAGAATCAACTTATCATAAGATTCTGTCGTTATTTGACCACTGTGTTTAATTGTGACCGTTTTATCCACGGGATTGATTGCTATCACTTCATGATGTGGTCTCACATCTAAATTAAAACGTGCACGTAAAGCCTCTGGTGTTTGAACTAATAAACTTTCTCTCGCTTCAATTTCTCCAGATACATAGTAGGGTAATCCACAATTGGCAAATGAAACAAATGGCCCCTTTTCTAAAACAACAATTTCAGCATCTTCCATTAATCGACGTAATCTAGTCGCAGCTGACATTCCTCCAGCGACTCCACCTACGATAATAATTTTTGTCATAATTATTTTCCTCCTCTTATTTGACCGGTCCATTGGCTCATGCCACCACGAATATTTACTACGCTATAGCCTTTTTTTTGTAATATTTTTGCGGCTTTTTTACTGCGCATCCCAGATTGACAAATCACATAAACTTCCTCAGTCAAACTTCCTTTATAGCCATCGACCTTATTTAGCGGAACGTTTTTAGCTTTCGATATATGCCCTGACCGGTACTCATTTGGTGTGCGTACATCAAGTAAATGAATTGTGCCTTTCATTTTTTCTTGCAACTCAGTTACTGAAATGCTTGCTACTGTATTAAAAAATTTAAACATACTATTTCCCCCTTATTAAAACATCTCAATATACCCCTTAAGGTATACTAAACTACGAGTCCAATTAAATGTCAACTTGAATGTCAACAGGATTTATTTTCTAATAAATAAACGCAGTATTTTCACAGCAAAACTTGACTTACATACCATACCCATAAAGGGTATATTTTTCTTTGTATATAAAGATAAACTATACGTATCAATATTCGTTTAATCTGTCTTACTCTCTTTATTTTCTATGGGGTAAATTTGCTTCTGATTTTTTAAGCCAACCATCAAAATCTTTTTTAGTACCCTCATAAACATCATATGCGCTTGGATATTTTTTTTGAAATTCACTCTTAAAATCTTCGAACGAATAATCATCTGGCAATGAATTTCTAACCTTTTCAAGTTTTTTATTAATCCCCTTAACCAGATTTCCCTTCTTTCCTTTACCTAAATAAATAGGATTTCCATGACTGGTTACGCCTAATGCTTGAGCAGCACGAAACGCCGTTTCTTTCACTTTAAACACTGGGTCATTTATAGCAAGTCTAGCAAGTATATCTTTAGACTGCTTGCAATCATATTCTTTTAAAACATTTACAGCAGACAAACGTTCACGCCAACTGTTTTTATTATTTGCTTTCTTTTTCAACTCTTCAATGTTTCTTGGTGTTTCTTTTATCATAAATATCACTCCTACTTTAATGTCCAAGCAACTACATAGCTATTGCTTTTTAATCAAACAAATTTCAATCATTCTAAAGCAAAAAATACACACTGGTTACAAGAAATATTTCTTCCTATACAAGTTTTCTGTATAATAGACCAAGCAAGAAGTTTTAAGGGCGGTGGCTGTCTTTTCCCTTGCGAGGTGAGGCCCATGGGAACATGGAATAATCTTCAGAAAGGTTTCACAGTCAATGAGCGTCTTCCAGACACTCTCGTTGATGTTGCTGTTTGCAATGTTTATTTTGGCGTTGCTAACATACATCGACAAAAGGAACAAATAAAAAAGCCGCCCTGCGTAACTTTGGCCAGTTACAGGGTAGCTTAATGCTGTCTTATTAACTTCGCCACCGTCTTTGAAGCGGCTTGCATGGGAAGTCCTGTTCTAGCGGGGCTTCCCTTTTTCTGTCTACATTATAGCATGACTATAATGGACTTTCGACTATTTTTAATCAACTTTCTGCCAGTTTTTAGGGAACACACGTTTGCTTTATATGCTACAATACAGGTAAAAGCTAACGGAAGTGATCTAAATGTTTTTTGATGATGAACCGCATGGCGTGTTCTTCTTAATCGATAACAAGTCCTTTTATGCTAGTTGCGAAGCCGTTGCCCGGGGCCTTAGTCCCTTAAAAGTCCCGTTAGTGGTCCTTAGCGAAGCTGAAAATACTAATGGCGGGCTCATTTTAGCCACGTCACCCGAAGCTAAGCACTTATTTCATCTTAAAGCCAACGTCTCCCGTAAACGTGACTTACCCAATGACCCCAGGTTGTGGGTGTGGGCAACGTCCACGGTTTTTAATTATTAGGACAATTGCTCCTTTTTACGATATAATACAAATTAGTAGAAAAGTTAAGACGGTAGCTATTTCCTGTAAAAGGGGGCGGTGCTTATGGTGTAAAAGCCTTAGCAAAACCATATCCTAATGAAAGGAGTAGCCAGGGTGTCAGTATCAGACGCCTTACAACTAATGTTGGCTTTCGGTACGTTTATCGTTGCCTTAATTGCACTAGTTGTTGAGCTGATAAAAATTAGCAAAAAAAAATAACCGTCTTAGCTTTGCAGAGCTAACGGTTATTTTATCTTAGTTTATGCTACCGTCTAACGGTTCTACTAGGAAGTCCTGTTCACGCAGGGCTTCTTTTTTTCTATTCATATTATAACACAAGTCCATATTTTGGACTATTAAAATAGCTATCTTGATTTTAAGCCATTATAGCAAGGCTCTTTTTCTCGTGTTTTTTTGCTTGTACAAAATTTGCAGTACCTCATTGGTCATTTACTGTACTTATCCATTTATCAGCTTGAAACGGTCTTAGAATGCGCTTCTCAAACGTCAAAACACAAAAAAGCGCCCATTTCTAGGCGCTTTTTATGATTATCGTTGTAAAGTTTGCTGTTCTTTTTTAATTCTTGGTTGTTTCAAATCTGGGTTAGCTTTTGCAAAGTCTTTTAGTTGTTGTTGCGTTTTTTGACTAATTTCAGTTTTAACTTTATTTAGCTGTTCTTGTATTTGATTTTTATTTTCGCCTGGTTTTTCTAACTTATCATGCAATGCTTTGTATTGATCTGATAAGTTAGGTTGTTTCGTGTTATTTTCTGCTTTAATTGTTGGATTTGCTAAAGTTGCATTGCTTTCTTGTAATTTGTAATCTTCGCCGTATAAGCTGTTTAACATCAACGTTTGTTGTGCAAGTCTAGGCTCTAACTTACTAATTTCCTCTTCTGCAAGCCCTGCTTCATACGTCTTGGGGGCTTTTTCAATAATTTTACCGTAACGTGTAAGCTGGTCTTGCGTTTCAGCGATTGCCTGTTTTAATTTATCAATTTGTTCCTGGTTAGCATTTACTTCTTTTGTTTTAGGTTCGGGCGCTTTTTGTGTCTGTGTCTGCTCCTGCTGTTGTTCTTGTTTTTGGTCTAACTGCAATTTTTCGGTCAGTTCAGCAGTTAGATCAATGGTTTTATTGCTGACTTTTTGAATTTCACTGATTGCTTTATGGATTAGGTCTTTATCCTTAGCCCAGGTTGCCACATATCCTAGTGAATAGTCGCTAGTATCAACACCGATATTTTGCATAGCCACATAAGCCACGGCTTCGGCTTGCGTTTCTTTGTATTCACGTGGACGGTCTTTAAATTCTGACGTTAAACCATGCAACTGGCTATGGGCATATTCATGATATAAAGTTTTGAGCTTTAAGGCGCTGTCTTGTTCTTTATTATCAATGACAATTTCATTTGCTTTAGGAACAAAATAACCTTTTACACCTGGTTGTGATATATTTTCTTCGGTCACTGCTAAATTGTTTTTTTCATTCAAATAATCTTTAAATGAGTTATACAAGTTAGTGACGTTTTTGTGTTCCTGCAAGTTTTCTTTGATAAAGTCTTGGGTATTTAACACGTGCTGTCCTGATGTTTGCTTAATGTCAAAAATCGGGATAAAGCGATAACCAACGATTGCTTTATCTTCCGTGGTATTAAGCTTCTTTTTTTCTTCTTCGGTTAATTTTTTGATAATCGGGGCGCTGATTCGGATTGATTTAGCGCCTTTATTAACATGTCGGTTAAAATCATTTTGCCATTGTTTATAGCCTGCAACCTGTGTAGCTGCTGGGTCTTGTGAGTAGATTAAATCAATATTGCGCTGACTATGCTTGCAACTCGCTGTTTTGGCTGGTGCGAACGTATAAATCATCACCGTTAGTTGTTCCGGTTACGAAAACTACCGGTTGCTGATTGTGTAAGCAAAAAAAGTAGGTCGTTAAAAAGCCATGCTGATTATCCATCGTTGCCGCTTCCACCACTTGAAACGGTGCCGACTGTTCACCGTCCACCGACCAGCGCAACTGAATTCGCTGATTAGCCAAAATCACGCGATTATCAAGTTGTCCAGATTCAATTGCATTCGGAAAAGTAAATCCATAATGATCCGGGCGTTCACCGTCATAGGTTCCCACGTAGGTCTGCCCCCATTCGTTGCTGCCAGGCGTGCATAAACTTAACCAGTTGCCAGCGTTTAGTTGCATTCCAACGGGTCGCCGTGACCGTCTCCTTAGCGTCACGACTTTTTTGAGCCGTCCCAGTGGTAGAACTTGCCCGGTCAGTACTTGCCTGTTTTGATTTTACCCGCTGCTGACTAGTTTGCAATGCTTCTTGATTGGTGGGCGTTTCAGTAACTTTAACCTGGTCGTCCCCACAGCCACTCAGTAATAATACCCCTGCAAATAAGACTCCCCAGCCTTTGCGCATCCGCCTGCGCCTCCCTTTAATTATTAATATATTTATATTAAATGTTACTAAAACTGGCCGGAAAAGCAACTTAAAAAACGGCCCGCAACCGCGACCGTTTTTTCAACCTTAGGCACTTAAATTTTTTCCGTCGGCGGCACCAGCACAAACCGCTGGTGGTGATCACGCCCCTGCTCCAGGGCGGCGTGTACTTCCGCAGCGGCCGCAAACGGCTGGCAATTGAGGTCGTCTTCGAGTAACGCACCCGCGGCAAACTGCGGATTTAACCACTTTGCCGCCCGCGCTAGTTGGTCGTCGGTAGCGTGGCTGATGACGAAGCCGCTAATTTGCTTTTGGGCCATGTAAAACTGGCGGACGTCGAAGGTAAAATGATTA
>NZ_APCP01000065.1 GCF_000349725.1 Ligilactobacillus pobuzihii E100301 = KCTC 13174 | reverse complement strand
GAGGCCGGCCAGGAAGCGTAGCGAATGGCCGGCCTCCCACTGTCGAACTTTAGCCACTACTTATTTGGCTGGGCTAATTCATTTTCTAATGCTTCTTGGGCGGAATGATAACCTAAGATCCGCCGATATTTGCCATTTAAAGCATTTTGCGCCCGCTGTATTTCCTCTGGGGTGACTTGCCTCAGTGAGTGTCCTTTAGGGAAAAATTCACGTAAAAGCCCATTTGCACGCTCATTGCTGCCCCGTTCCCAGGGCGAAGAAGGATGCGCGAAGTAACTTGTAGTTCCTTTTAAACGACTTTGCTCCGAAAACTCTGCTCCATTATCAAAAGTGAGTGTCTTAAAAAGTGTGGGGGCTTGTTTAATAACCTTTTGCACAGCTGCTAAGCAAGTTTGTGCGTGATAATTAGGGACCTTAAGCACG
>NZ_APCP01000064.1 GCF_000349725.1 Ligilactobacillus pobuzihii E100301 = KCTC 13174 | reverse complement strand
GGTAGTGCGTAAAAAAGAAAAATACTAATATTTGTTACCACAAATAGGTAATATCAAGGGTTGCGGTCTGTTTTTGTGCTTTCAACCTTTAGTTTGATAAATAAAATTTCTATAAAATGGCTGAACTAACGAACTGTTGGTTCAGTTTTTTTAATATAATCACACAATGCAGTACTCATGACGTAGATATTGATATAAAAATGCACTTGTTTTGGTATGAAATATTAACATTAAATACATATGTAGTTGAGTATTATTAATTATTGAATTTTTTACTTGACATTTAAGAAATACTTAAAGAAAATGTAACGTATATATAAAACTAGTCTGTTGCGGTTTTATTTTGCTCTTAATTTTGTGAAAAGTTAAATTGTTATTTTATAAATCTTATTTTTTGCATTTTGTTAAAAAATTGTTTAAACTTTTTAAGTATAGATGTTACTTTGTTTGACAATTGGTTATGAACTACTTACTTTATAAAGTAGTAGCTTCAAATTTTAATTTACCGTTATGTTGAAATTAATAATTTAGAAAAATGTACCTATTAAGAGGGGAAATCATTATGATAGATGGCCAAAAAATTAAAGATACTCGAAAAAAATTAGGCATTTCACAGCAAGATCTAGCAAAAGGAATCACCACTCAGGGAACGATCAGTCTACTTGAAAGAAACTCTACTTCACCTAGAGGAGATATCTTAGCGAAAATTATTGCACGCTTAGGTTTGAAACTGGAAGACGTTGTAGTTGATAATGAGGTCTTGGCAGCCCAACGGTTCTTGGATCAAGCAGATAAATATAGTATGAATAACGAATATGATAAAGCGCTTGAAACACTTGGTAAGATCGATAAGCTCAGTGATAATGAACAGGAAGCACATTATTTGTTCTTAAAGACCAATGCTAAGATGTGGCAAACACGTGATTTTGAGGATGCTTTATTTGGCTTTAATCGAATTTTACAGATGCGTAATAAACAGGTCGACATATTTACAGTTTTAGCGACCTGTGAGTTAGGCGTGGTTTATTTGGAGCGAAAAGAAAACGATAAAGCTAGTTTTTACTTTGAACAAGTACCAGCTTTGCTAGAAAATATTAATTTGGATGATTATGTATTCTGGACACTCTTTATCTGGAAAAATTTGACATTGTATTATTACCGTATGATGGATTTTGACAAATGTGCTGAGATTTTAGAGCAGGCGGAAGAATTTTCAAATCGTCACTTTACTCCAGTGTTTATTGATTCTTTGTATTATACTAATGCCTTGGTCTTGCATGATAAGCATGGTGAATGGACTAAAGATGCCATTAAGTATTTGTTGAAGTCATGGGCATTTTCTACATTTACTGATAATAAAGAAAATATTAAAAAGACAAGTGAAATTTTAGTTGAGATCGGTTATTTACCTGAGTAGTCTAAGTAAATGAGACGATTAAATTTGAATTCTGTCTTAAATGAAGAGCTTCTGTGGTTTAACGCAACCACAGGAGTTTTTTTGTTAAAATGTTTAGGTCAGTCCCCGACCAGTTGCATATGGACAAAAACTAGTTTATTATTCAAAAGTAGGGTCAATAATGGGTCGCTATGGCCGTATGGTTAGGCTAGCGAATCTTTGCTTGAATTAGCAAGCTTTTTGCTGATAGACTCGTCGGGATCAAGAAACTGAAACTGGGATAATTTTAGCCAGTGAGGTAGCTTAATTCCTTATTTTATAAATAGAGGAGCAATATATAATGACTTCAAAATATGCTGTGATTTTGGCTGCTGGACAGGGTACACGGATGAAATCGAAATTATACAAGGTTTTACATCCGGTTTGTGGTAAGCCAATGGTTGACCATGTGTTAACACAAATTGAAAAAAATGATATGGACCAGATCGTAACTGTGATCGGACATGGGGCTGACATGGTTAAAGATACTTTAAAGGAACGAACAAATTATGTTGTTCAAGCACAACAACTAGGTACTGGACATGCTGTAATGCAGGCTGAAAGTTTATTGGGCGATAAAGATGGGATGACTTTGATCGCCTGTGGAGATACACCGTTATTTACGGCTGAGACTTTCTCTGAGTTATTTCAGTATCATCAATCAAAAGGTGCGGTGGCCACAGTTTTAACTGCACATACAGAAGCTCCTTTTGGCTATGGACGGATCATTCGGAATGATTTAGGAATAGTTGAACGGATCGTGGAACAAAAGGATGCTACAAAAGACGAAGCTGCTGTTAAAGAAATAAACACGGGTGTTTATTGTTTTAATAACCGTGAATTATTTGAAGCTTTGCATAAAATCAATAATGATAATGCACAAGGGGAATATTACTTAACCGATTTAATGGAAGTTTTCCAAAAAGAAGGCAAGGTCGTTGCAGCCTATCAGATGAAAGACTTTGAAGAATCAATGGGCGTTAACGATCGTGTTGCTTTAGCCAATGCTTCTAAGGTGATGCGTTTGCGGATCAACCACACACACATGAAAAATGGCGTTACGATCGTTGATCCAGAAAATACTTATATCGATTCCGATGTCGAAATTGGTTCTGATACAGTGATCGAGCCAGGTGTTAGTCTGAAAGGCAACACAAAGATCGGTTCAGAATGTGTGATCGGTTCTCATTCTGAAATTATTGATTCGTCTATTGGTGATCATGTTAATGTCACTTCTTCGTTGATCGAAGGTTCTGTAATGCATGATAATTCAGACATTGGACCATACAGTCATTTACGTCCGCAAGCAAATATCGGTCAGGGTGCTCACATTGGTAATTTTGTTGAAGTTAAAAAAGCTACTATCGGTGAAAATACTAAAGTTGGACACTTAACATACGTCGGTGATGCTACGCTTGGTCAAGAGATCAATGTCGGTTGTGGTACGGTATTCGTTAACTACGATGGTATCAATAAACATCACACTGACGTGGGTGATTACTCCTTTATCGGTAGCGGCAGTAATGTGGTAGCTCCCGTAAAGCTCGGTGACCATGCATATGTTGCCGCCGGTTCAACGATCACACAAGACGTTAAACCGCATGATATGGCTATTGCTCGTGGTAGACAAGTTAACAAAGATGGCTACTATGACAAATATCCAGTCGCCAAAGCTGCTCAAAAAACTGCAGATGCTAAAAAAAATAATTAATAGTTTGGACATGGAGACTTGCTTTTAACGTGGGAAATGAATTATCATTAATATGATAGAAGAATATTAAGGACTGATGGAGGCTGTTATGTCTGAACAATATAACGATTCAAAGCTAAAAATTTTTGCTTTGAACTCAAATAAACCTTTGGCACAAAAGATTGCCGACGCTGTTGGGGTACCACTTGGAAAAACGTCTGTTGATCGTTTTAGCGATGGAGAGATTCGGATCAATATTGATGAAAGTATTCGTGGCTGTGATATTTTTATCGTACAATCGACGTCTGCTCCCGTAAATGATAACTTAATGGAATTATTGATCATGATCGATGCTTTACGCCGTGCAAGTGCACATACGATCAATGCAGTGATCCCATATTATGGTTATGCTCGTCAAGACCGGAAGGCTCGTTCACGCGAACCGATCACAGCTAAATTGGTAGCGGATATGTTAGAAAAAGCAGGCTGTGACCGTGTGATCGCACTTGATCTGCATGCGGCCCAGATTCAGGGATTCTTTGATATCCCAGTTGATCATTTGATGGGAGCACCTTTGTTGGCTGATTACTTCATGACTAAGGGTGTTGATAAAGATGCTGTGGTCGTTTCACCCGACCATGGTGGTGTAACACGTGCCCGTAAACTGGCTGAGTTTTTGAAAGCGCCAATTGCGATCATTGATAAACGACGTCCTAAGGCAAATGTGGCTGAGATCATGAACATTATTGGTTCTGTAAAGGGTAAGAAATGTATTTTAGTTGATGATATGATCGATACTGCTGGTACGATCACTTTAGCAGCTCAAGCATTAATGGATGCTGGTGCAACTGAAGTGTACGCTTCAGCGACTCATCCAGTTTTGTCTGGCCCTGCGATCGAACGGATCGAAAAATCACCAATTAAGGAGTTAGTAGTTACTGATTCCATTAATTTGCCTAAGGAAAAACAAATTGATAAATTAGTTCAGATTTCAGTGGGGCCATTGATCGGGGATGCCATTGAACGGATCCACGAGAATAAACCAGTTAGTCCACTATTTAAAAATCGTTTCCACGCGAATAATTAAGTTCAGACTTATAGACAAAAAAACACAAGGCAGGTAAAATTGCCTTGTGTTTTTTTGTCCAAGTTTTTATTGACGGCCACAATAACTTTTTATTAGTCGTCGACTCTTTTAACAAGTGTGTATTCTGAATTTTCTGCTTGTTTTGATGATTGTGCGGCTTGCTCATCAAAAATGAGGTACGGTTGACCGTCTTTTTCACGGACGACTACGATAGGTTTCTTTGACTTAGTATGATAGATCTGGGCGGAGACATAAGCCTTGTTAAAGTCATAGTCACTGGAAATCGATTGGCCAGGGTTAAAGAATACATTTTCACTCATTGAAACCACCTCACAGTTTATTTTCTAACTCTATAGTCTTATTTTAGCATGCTTACCATAAGAGGCAAAGTAATTAGGAGTAGCTAGATCATTATGTTGTTGTTTTTCTGATCTTGGTGATTTCTCCAGAAGAAAAAACTTGTCCATTATCTAAAATTAGCTCACCACTATCGGTTATGTCACAGGCGATACCCGTGATAGTTTCATTTCCGCGAGTAATTGTGACTTGCTGGTCTAAAGTACTACAATATTTACGGTAATCAGCGATGAAATCGTAGCTGTTAAAATTAGGATATAATTTGAAAAATTCATTTAAAAAGGCTCCGATAAAAGCATTGCGGGACAGCCCTTTTTTTTGTACAACTTGACGTAAGGAACCTGCTCTTTGCCTGATTTCAGGTGCGTACGTTTGAGGGTCAGTTAAATAATCAATTCCTATGCCAACTACTATTTGTTTTAGATGGCCAGTTTCCATGTCGGTAATTCCTTCAGTCAAGATGCCACTGATTTTTTTATCATGCCATAAAACATCATTGACCCATTTGATACTTGGCTTGGCATCTAGTTTCTTTTCGATTGCACGGCACAAGGCAGTGGCAGTCGCAGTAGTTAACAGTCCCGCGTCAAAATATTCTTGCTGGTTTTGTAATAAGATACTTAAATAGATCCCAGTTTGTTGTGGTGACATAAAAGCTCGGCCGTAACGACCATATCCTTTGGTCTGTCGGTCACTAACTATGATTTGTGGTTCGCTGGTGGACGGAAGTGCCCCTAGTTCCTTAGCTCGAGTGTTAGTGGACGTGATACTGTCGTGTAATTCAAAGTGTAGGGGAACTTTGGTCGTTAAATTTCTGCGAATGAAAGTTTCTGATAACATTGGCGGGTCTAATAACAAATACCCTTTATGAGGTTTACTCTCAATTTTATAACCAACAGACTCTAAAGAGCGGATCGCTTTCCAAATTGCCGTTCGTGAAAGTTCGAGCTGGTCTGCTATTTGTTGTCCTGAAAGATGGTTCGTATTTTTTTCTAATAATTTTAAGACACTATCAATGGTTTTCATAATTATTTTCAGTCCTTTTTTGTCGAAAATATCGTTAACTAGATATTACTTTTTTGTTTACTTTTTGGCAAATAAAAGAAAAGTAAAATCAGAGATGCTAACCTTTAAGTTAGTGGACAATCATGCTAAGGTTAACTAATTGAAAGGAATTGATCAAATGTTGGCCAAAAACAAAAAGAGTCTGATCATTTTTATCATTTTGTCGTTGATCGGTGCGGCAATTTATTTATTTACATTAAGTGATTCTTTTATGTATCAACGTGATATCGGTAAAATCACGCATGTTTCAGAGGGTAGTTCGCAACGTACGGAAGATGAGTTTAAAAACGTTGATCACCAACATGAACAAAAAATAACCATGATCATGCTAAACGGTAAGCAGAAGGGTAAAAAAATACATACACATAACTCTTGGTCGAATTCGGGAGCTTTTGATCAAAAATTCCACTCTGGGCAGCAGGTTTTTGTTGATCTGCAAAAACAAAACGGAAGAACAACGGCTGAGATCTCCGATTATAAACGTGATACTTATTTATTGATGCTAGGCTGGGTGGTTATTTCTTTATTGATTTTGACGATGGAATTTAAGGGGCTGAAAACTTTGTTCAGCGTTGTCTTAAATTTTGTAGTGTTTTTGCTGTTTATAGAACTAGATGTCAAATTGAACCTGACTAATTTTTTCTGGCTCTTTGTGCTAAGTGCCTTTATATTTACTGCCTTGTCGCTATTGATCGTGATCGGTTGGAACAAACAGTGCGCAGTAACATTTGCTTCGATCGTCATAGGGACCACAGGTGCTTTAATGATCGGAGTATTGGTGTTGAATTATACAGGTAATGACTTACACTATGAGGCTTTAGATTTTGCGACCCAGTCACCTAAACAATTATTTTTGTCAGCGACTGTGATCGGATTATTAGGGGCTGTGATGGATGCAGCGACAGACATTGTTTCGACTGTTTTTGAAATCAAACGAAGTCATCCACAAATTGACCAAAAACAATTATTCGGTTCTGGAATCGAAGTAGGGCGGGCAATTTTAGGACCGCTGATCAATGTTTTGTTATTGATTTTTTTTGCTGAAACATTTGCGATGGGTGTTTTGTTTTTTAGGACCGGAAATAGTATTGGTTATACATTTGAATGGACGATGTCGTTGGGCATAGTTCAGTCATTGATCAGTGGCATCGGGATCACGTTGGTGATTCCAGCTGCCAGTGCTTTTGCGGCGTGGGCATTTAGAAAGGAAGGTCAAGTTGAAAACAATTAGTATTTTAACAGTGATCCTTGCTTTTTTGATGGTGTTAGTTGGTGGTAAGCAAGGTTTTTCTGCATTTTTTTCAGTTTTAATAAATTTTTTACTGCTATTTCTAAATATTATGCTGATTTCTTCAGGCTTCCCTCCATTATGGACTTCTTTATTTAGTGGTATTTGTATCTTGGCAATTACTATTTACATGGGAAATTCTGATGAAAAATCGTCTAACGTCGCCTTTTTAGCAACACTAGCTGTTATGGTAGTTATGTTATTGTTGATCGTGCCACTTGACCACTTAGTACAGGTCAAAGGTTTTGCGAATGAACAATCAGAAGAAATTGAAGCTTTCAATTTATTAGTGGGCGTTGACTTTGAAAAAATTGCGATATCAACGACTATATTGAGTACTTTGGGCGCAATCGCAGAAGCGGCGATTGCTATTGCTAGTGGTTTGAATGAGGTGATCGAACAAGACCCTCAGATCACGCCGTTGAAGTTGCGGAAAAGTGGTCAAAATATTGGTTCTCAGATCATGGGCATGACTTTTAATACGCTTTTCTTTGGAATGTTCGGCGGAGATCTAGCTTTATTTATTTTATTAAATAAATTGCATAATAGTTTTGGCTATTATCTTAATTCTAAAATATTTGTTAGTGAGTGTATGTTGGTTTTATATTCCGCAATTGCGGTTATTTTAGTTATCATAGTAACGACCTGGTTGATGAGCCGAAAGGTTAGACCACAACGATCTGCCTAAGGTACTGGCAAGTGGGATAGTGGTATTTTTGTAGGAATTGTTTAAAAATGCAGTAAATAGCGTATCTAAGTAATTTTTTCTTTTTGGACAGAGAAAAAAAGTGTTTCATGATATAATTTTTAACAGAAGGTTTAAGTAAAACTTTGTATTTTTGAGATAGTTAATTAAAAAACGTGGTGTAAATAAAATAAATGACAAATTTTAAAAGCAAGCTCATGTACAAATTAGATATGATCACAGTGATAGTTACTGTAGTACTAGCAGTAATTGGGTATTTTATGAAAAAGCTTCTGATAGTATCGGATATTTTTTTTATGATCGGTTTGATCCTTTTATGTTTAGCGATCGCTGATATTTTATTACACGCGAGTTTAATGTCAGGATGGTTTCAACATCAACGCAAAGGTGAAACTAACGAAGAATACCAAGAAAGAAAAATTGATGTTCATGAAGTCGCTGATCGTAAAAACCGTCCGGTTCATTTTGATCGTTTTTCAGTCAATAGTTTGGTGATCTCTATCTGGTTGATCATCTGTGCAGTTTTAGTCACGGGTTAGTAGATAAACTAAAATAGCAACTCAGGGACTTTTTTCCCTGGGTTGCTATTTTAATTTGGTGCGACCACTTGGTCATTATGAATGTAACGATTGAAATCAGTATAGACCGGTGAAAAAAGATCGTTTTGTTTATCGCTGGCCAGCATTTCACGTGGAAAGAATAAACGTTCATCGCCAGAAACTTTACCAGTGATCGATTTAACTAAGGGGCTGATAGCCGATAACTCTACTAAGCTCTGATCTTTTTGCATTAATTCGATCTGGGTTCGTGGTTTTTGTGAATTTGGATCATATGCGTCATAAGGTAGGTCATAACTGTCGTTAGTATCCATATAATATTCAGACAAATAGCCAGCCTGTGTAACTAAATCCTGTAAGGTCGGTACAAATTTCTTAGTTTCAGGTGCCAGCCGGACAGATTTTAATGGGTGGCGGTCTAAGAACCGGGAAGCGAGGTCACTTAATACTTCATCGCTTGAGCTACGCCAGACTGTAAAACAAGTATTAAGAACACCATCATCTAGGTTTATATAATCATTAAGAGTGTAATTACCAGTCAAGAAAGGAACTAAGAGGTCGGTAGCTCCGTTTAACTGTAACTCATTTTTGGTATATAGGTATTTAGCTCGCTTTAACAAATGGCTTAAGATCACTTCCATCGAACGTGAAACTGGGTGGAAATAAACTTGCTGGTACATTTGGAAACGGCTGACAATATAATCTTCAACCGCATGCATCCCTGAAATATCAAAAGTGATCCCTTCTTTATAAGGACGCATGACCCGTAAGATTCGTGTTAGATCAAAGTTACCATAATTAGTTCCCGTAAAGTAAGAATCACGCAGTAAGTAATCCATACGGTCGGCATCGATCTGACTGGAGATCATTTGGACGACTTGTGGATTAGGATAAGTTTTTTGTATGACACTCGCTACTTTTTGTGGAAAGCTGGGACTCACTTTTTGCAAGACATGATTGACCTCAGTTTCTGGTGAAGTAATGATATCAGTTGTCATTTGTTCATGGTCAGTTTGAAAAATGTGTTCAAAGGTGTGTGAGTACGGACCGTGTCCTAAGTCATGTAACAAAGCTGCACACAAGGCGACGATTCGTTCGTCGTCATTCCACAGACCATCATGCGCATCTTTAGTTGGGTAATTTCTAGCAAATAAGTCACAGATCTGTCTAGTGATCTCATAAACGCCGACTGAGTGAGAAAAGCGCGAATGTTCAGCACCATGGAAAGTATAGCTAGTTGTTCCAAGTTGCTTGATCCGGCGTAAACGTTGAAATTCTTTAGCATTGATCAAATCCAAGATCACTTGGTGTTGGATATAAATATGGTTGTGGATCGGATCGCGGAGGACTTTCTCCATGGGTAATTTTTGTATGTTGTAATATGTGATGTCTAAGAACCCCCAGTCCTTGTAAACAAGCTAATAATAACCCCATTTTGTCACAAAAATGAAGAATAAAATCTAACAGAGCCTCACTTGTCTATTTATTCAATAATTTTTACTTTAATTATAACATAACTAAGTTGAAAGGCTTTTGTGCTCGTAATAAAAAATATATAATGTTTATGAAAGTTAAATTTCTTTAGGAAGGGCGCTTGAATTTGTTGCGAGAATTGATAATTTAGATCAGTTATTGTGAATTTAAATCAAGTCGTGATATAGATGCAAGAATAATCAGATAGAAAGGGTTGATCAAGACGACAACGCAAAAAACTAACGTAATGATCCATTTGGAAACACAAAGTATTCAAGAAGGCGAAGTTAATAATTTAGTGCAAGATGTTCCAGGACAATTTTTTAACATGGGACGTACGATTTATTTGAGATTTCAAGAAAAATTAAGTGGCCAAGATGCAGCGATGGTCACCTTTAAAATTAATGGTAACGGGGAAGTCCAACTCACGCGACAGGCAGGTCAAATGCGTTCACGGATGTTTTTTATCGCTAATCGGAAAATAGAAGCACGTTATCAAACGCCTTATGGTATGTTACCGTTAGAGACTGTAACTCCTAAAATGAGTGTCAGCGTATCTGAACATCCGGATAGTGGTCAAATTTCGATCGATTATGAGTTACTTTCAAACGGACGAAAATTAGGACAATATAAAATTAGATTGCATTTTACGGCTTAGTGCGGTAACATGAAGGATAAACTGTGGAAAGGACGTGTACCGGTTTGGAGCTAGAAAGATTCAAAGGTGCGAATAAAACAGAATTATCAATGATCGAAGTTGCACGGGCCATTTTAAACCAAAAAGGCGATGTAATGGGCTTTGCAGATTTGACAAATGAAATTCAACAATTTCTTGGAAAAAGCGATGAAGAGATCCGTGGTCGTTTACCACAATTTTATACGGATTTAAACATTGACGGTAGTTTCATTTCATTAGGAGATAATCTGTGGGGCTTACGTTCGTGGTATCCGTATGAATCGATCGATGAAGCACTTGTTCATTCTGACGATGAAGAGGATGAAGAACGTCCAAAACGTAAAAATCGTAAAAAGGTCAATGCCTTTCTCGACGATCAAACTGACGACGATGATGTGATCGATTATGATGACGATGATCCTGAAGATCAGGACTTTGATGCAGATGAAGACGCTGAAGATGATGAAGAATCTGCAGAACTAAAAGAATACGGTAAAGATTTAAGCGACATCGATGATTCAACTGATGACGAAGATTCTGATGAATTACCTGACGGGATCGAAGGGCAGCTTTCTGAGCTTAACGAGGATGAAGACGATGATGACGAAGAATAATTTGGACTAGTTTTTTTGGTTCAGCGAAAATTATCCTTGACGTAGCGGAAATTATTCTGTATTATACTTTCTGGGCGCTTCAGTTATAAGCTGAAGTCAAATGAACGGTAAAGATAAGCTCTCTATTCATAAAATGGATAGGGAGCTTATTTCTTTTTTAAATTTCCCCATTAAATTTTCAACGAAGAGGAGAGGCATTTGTAATGACCAAATATATTTTTGTAACTGGTGGAGTTGTATCATCCTTAGGAAAGGGTATTGTAGCTGCTTCTTTAGGGCGTTTGTTGAAGAACCGTGGTTTGAAAATAACGATTCAGAAATTTGATCCATATATCAACGTAGACCCAGGTACAATGAGTCCTTACCAACATGGTGAAGTTTTTGTAACGGATGATGGTACAGAAACTGATTTAGATCTTGGACACTACGAACGCTTTATTGATATTCGTTTGAACAAGTATTCAAACGTAACGACTGGTAAAATTTATTCCGAAGTTATTAAAAAAGAACGGCGGGGAGATTACTTAGGTGGAACAGTGCAAGTTATCCCACATATCACTAACATGATCAAGGAAAAAATCATGCGTGCCGGAACATCATCTGATGCAGATGTGGTAATTACTGAAGTTGGTGGGACTGTTGGTGATATTGAATCCTTGCCATTTTTAGAAGCTTTGCGCCAGATGCGCTCTGATGTCGGTCCTGACAATGTTGTCTATATTCACACGACTTTAGTTCCTTATCTTGGTGCTGCAGGCGAAATGAAGACGAAACCGACTCAACACAGTGTTAAGGAATTACGCGGCTTAGGTATTCAGCCTAATATTCTGGTATTACGGACTGAAAAGCCAATTTCTCAAGAAATGCGCAATAAAATTTCTAACTTCTGTGACGTTGAACCAGAAGCAGTGATCGAATCGTTGGATGTACCTACTTTGTACCAGATCCCAATGAACTTAAAAGCCCAGCACATGGATGATATCGTCTGTGAAAAATTGCAATTAGATACACCACAAGCTGATATGACAAAATGGCAAAGTTTGCTTGATAAAATTGAAGATTTGTCGGGTGAGGTAAAAATTGCCTTAGTTGGTAAGTATACTTCGCTTCCTGATGCTTACATCTCAGTTAATGAAGCTTTGAAACATGCTGGCTATAAAATTGGTAAGAATGTAAAAATTGATTACTTTGATGCCGAAAATCTTGATAAGAATAATGTTGCAGATAAGTTTGCAAGTTATGATGGTATCATTGTTCCAGGCGGATTTGGTGATCGTGGTTTGGAAGGCATGATCCAATCGATCAGATATGCTCGGGAAAATAATGTGCCTTTCTTAGGTATTTGCTTAGGGATGCAGTTAGCATGTATCGAATATGCGCGTGATGTTGCTGGTTTAGAGGACAGTAATTCAGCTGAAGTTGATCCACATTGCAAAAACAACATTATTGATTTAATGGCCGACCAGGAAAACCTTGAAGAAATGGGAGGAACACAACGTTTAGGCCTGTATCCATGTAAATTACGCAAAGGTACAAGGGCTTTTGTGGCCTATGACGGTCAAGATGTTATCCAGGAACGTCATCGTCATCGTTATGAGTTCAATAATGCATACCGGCAAATATTGGCTGATAATGGTTTGACCTTTGCTGGGACATCACCTGATAATCATTTGGTCGAAGTAGTTGAATTAACTGACCATAAATTCTTTGTCGCATCACAGTATCATCCCGAATTTTTGTCACGCCCACAACGACCAGAAGGCTTATTTGCAGAATTTGTTAAAGCAAGTGCACAATAATTTTTAATATTTAAAGTGAGACAAAAAATGTTGTGAAGCCGGTTTGTAACGGTGATTGAATTATTTTGGGTCGTAGCAAAGCGAAGGACCAGAATAATTCAATCGTTGTTACAGTAAAGCTTCAATTTTTTGGAACACGTTTAAGGGCCGTCGATTCAACTCATTTAATTTGGGATAGATCGATGGCCCTTTTAGAATCACACAGCTAGTTATGTCCCAACCCCATTTATTTGACCCAAAATTAGTTAAATTTGAGTGAGATCAAGTATTTATGATATGCTGGAATTAACGGAAGATCAGTTGATCAGGAAGGATGATTAAAATGCAAAAATCTGAAGGATTCGATAACATTGCTTTGAAAATTATTGATTATCAGGGAAAGCATCATATGAGTGATGCTCAGTTTGCTTTGGCAAGTCATTTTACCGTTGAGAAGATCCATGGGTTTAAATCAATGACTGGTAATTCACCGACCCCAGAAGAAGAAAAAGAGTTGCTAAAGTTTATAGGATCTAATTCTATTCATTCTTAATAGAAAAACGTATTTTTTTACAAAATTTAGTATAACTTCTTAAAATCAATTGAAACAATTATTGGTATCTTGTATTATGAAATAAGGCACTTTTTGTGTCTCTGTACGCTGAAGCTATTAAGTGAATAAGCGTGCTTTTTGATGATATAAGACTAATAATTGTTTTTATTTTGGTGAGGACTTGTAATAATGAAAAAAATGCTTGTAAAGGGTGGACAGAAAATGTCTGGTGAGGTCACGATCGGCGGTGCAAAAAATAGTACGGTTGCGTTGATCCCAGCTGCTATTTTAGCTGATACACCAGTAACTTTTGATTCTGTTCCAGATATCTTAGATGTTCATAATTTAATGTTGATTTTGAAGTCGATGAATGTGGATTCACATTTTAGGCATGGTATTTTGAAAATCGACCCTACTCAGATTCGACCTAATCCGCTTCCAGGCGATGTTATTCGTAGTTTACGTGCATCGTATTATTTCATGGGTGCTTTATTGGGGAAATTTGGTCATGCCGCTGTCGGTTTCCCTGGTGGAGATAATATTGGTCCACGCCCGATAGATCAGCATATCAAGGGCTTTGAGGCTTTAGGAGCTCGTGTTAAAAAGAAAAAAAATTCTGTTGAGATCACAACCGGCCCAGATGGTCTGCATGGAGCACGGATTTTTTTTGACTTAGTTTCAGTTGGGGCTACGATCAACGTTTTATTGGCTGCTGTAAAAGCAAAAGGGATAACTGTCATGGAAAACGTTGCGCGTGAGCCAGAAATTATTGATCTAGCGACTTTTTTGAATAATATGGGTGCCCATATTCGTGGTGCGGGGACTAATGAGATCAGAGTTGAAGGTGTTGATCATTTAGAAGCTCGCAATACGCATACTATTATTCCTGACCGCATTGAAGCTGGGACCTACATTGCCTTTGCTGCTGCGGTGGGTGAAGGTGTTTTGGTAAAAAACGTGATCACAGAACATTTGGATCCTTTTTTGGCGAAATTACGTGAAATGGGTGTTACTTTGGAAATCGATGAGGACAGTGTTTATATCCCAGGTAATGACCAACTGGCACCGATCTCGATCAAAACAGCACCATTTCCTGGTTTTGCGACAGATCTGCAACAGCCGGTCACGCCTTTATTGATGAAAGCTCGGGGAAAATCGACGATCATTGATACTCTTTATCCTAAACGTATTAAGCATATTGGCGAAATGAACCGTATGGGTGGTAATATTAAAAGCGAAAATGGTGTGATCACCGTTGGTCCTGCTGACAAATTAGCAGGTACAACTGTCGAAGCCGATGAGATCCGCGCAGGTGTTTCTTTGGTCGGACTAGCCATGATGTCTGAAGGTCTAACTACAATCTTGAAAGCCGATAATGTTTTACGTGGATATGATCGAATCGTGGAAAAATTTCACGGTTTACATGTAGAACTGAAAGTTGTCACTACATCTGATCAATTAGAAACGAAATAAAGGAGCACAAAAAATGCCAGAAAATTTAACTTTGGCTGATCTAGAAGACAAGACTTTAAAAGAAATATATAGCTTTGCTCGTCAATTAAAGATCCCTTACTATAGCCAAATGAATAAAAAAGAATTGTCTGTTGCAATTATCCGTGCACAAGCCCAAGAAGAAGGCTTTTATTATATGCACGGGGTATTAGACGTTGTTTCTCATGAAGAAGGCTATGGTTTTTTGCGCCCGATAAATTATGGTCACTCGCAAGAGGATATTTATGTTTCAGCCTCACAGATCAGGCGTTTTGGATTAAGAAGCGGTGATCTGGTGGAAGGAAAAGTCCGTGCTCCTAAAACTAATGAGCGGTACTATGGAATGATGCATGTTGATTCAGTTAATGGTAAAGATCCCGAGGTAGCTAAAACTCGTCCACATTTCCCAGCTTTGACCCCGCTATTTCCTGATAAGCAGATGCGTCTAGAAACGAAAAGTTCTCAGTTAGCGACTCGTGTGATCGATGCTTTTGCACCGATCGGTTTTGGTCAGCGTGGGCTGATCGTGGCCCCACCAAAGACTGGTAAAACTAATTTACTGGCGCAAATTGCAAAAGGGATCGCCAAGAATTATCCTAAAACGAAGCTGATCATGTTACTGATCGACGAAAGACCTGAAGAAGTAACTGACATGGAAAGAACCATCGATGGTGAAGTTGTTTATTCAACTTTCGACCAAAAACCAGAAAATCATGTACGGGTCGCAGAACTGGTATTACAACGTGCGGAAAGATTAGTAGAGGAAAAAGAAGATGTAGTGATCTTGTTAGATTCTTTGACTCGTCTGACTCGTTCGTATAATTTGGTGGAGCCACCAAGTGGAAGAACTCTTTCAGGCGGAATCGACCCTGCTGCTTTGTTTAAGCCGAAACGTTTTTTTGGCGCTGCCAGAAATATCGAGGAAGGCGGCAGTTTGACAATTTTATCTACAGCCTTAGTTGATACTGGGAGTCGTATGGACGATTTCATTTTTGAGGAATTTAAAGGTACTGGTAACCAAGAGCTTCAATTAGATCGCAGTTTAGCGCAACGGCGGGTCTTTCCAGCGGTTGATATTAAGCGTTCTAGTACGAGAAAAGAAGAATTATTATTAGATCCAGAAGTTTTAAACAGTATCTGGAAGTTACGTAAAGTCATGAGCGGTGAACCTGAAAATGATACGCCACAAATATTGAATATATTACGTAAAACAAAAAATAATCAAGAATTTTATGAGCAAGCTGCCAAGTGGGATCTGACACCCAAAGGTAAGGGCAATCGGCGATGATCAGATAAGCTTTTGACTATGTAATAAACGATTGCGTGGCAAGTTGTTTCATGTTAACATGTTAGTTGTTGTCATAATATGAACAATATAAAATCAACTCTGTCTCAGCAAATGACTCAGGGCAAAGGAGAGTATTAATAATGAGAAAAGGAATCCATCCAGAATATCATCAAGTAGTTTTCATGGACTCAGCTACAGGTTACAAGTTTGTTTCTGGTTCAACAAAAAATTCTGATGAAACTGTTGAATTTGAAGGCGAAACATATCCATTGATCCGTGTTGAAATTTCAAGTGATTCACATCCTTTTTATACAGGACGTCAGAAGTTCAATCAAGTCGATGGTCGTATCGATCGTTTCAACAAAAAGTATGGTTTTACACAAGAATAATCGATTTTATTCGCAATCGCACTCAATTCGTTTTGAATCGAGTGTTTTTTTTGTGCTTTAATTTCTCCTGATCAAATCAAGAGGATTGCGTATTGCTTTTGTTTATAACTGAATGACGATATGATTGAGTTGAATTTTTGATTTGAAGCAAAAGGGTGGTGAAATACATTATGGCAAAAAGGAAAGAGAATTTTTCTATTAGTATGGTTTTTTTATGGGTGTATGAGATCTTGATGTTGATCGCGTTGATTTTTAGCTTAAAAGATCTTTTGGTTGCTAGTGACAAAGGTGCCCCGTTTTTAACAGTCGTTGAGATAATTGCTGGGATCTTGTTAGGTTATCTACCAGTCTTTATTGCACGAAGATTTAAGATCGAGCTTCCACAGCAATTATTTTTATTTTTCGTAGTATTTTTATTTGGTTCAATTTACTTAGGAACTTTAAGACATTTCTATAGTTTACCTTTATGGGATAAAATGCTTCATTTAGTTAGTTCCAGCTTAGAGGTATGTTTAGGATTAGTTTTATTTGGCTTCCTAGTTTCTCCAGAAGTTCAAAGCCATATCTCACGTTCCTTTGTGGTTTTATATGCTTTTTGTTTTTCAGTATTTTGTGGCATTTTATGGGAATTTTACGAATTTACCTGTGATAGCTTTGGTATGAACTTACAACGTTACTTGATACATGGACAACCTAAAGTTGGTCGTGATGCGCTGATGGATACAATGGGTGACTTGATCGCCGATGTGGTTGGTGCTTTGGTTTTTTGCTTGTATCTCTATTTTAAATTTAGGAAACAGCCTGACTCATTACAGAATTTCTTTTTTAAGAAAAGATTGCATAATTAAAAAGCTCATAAAACTGTTGTTATTGACCTAAAAGTCAAACTTACAGGCAGTTTTATGAGCTTTTACTTATTTTTCCAAAAATTTGTTAGTGCACTTTTTAGTTCCTGACTACTATAAACTGCATGGTAATTTTTCCAATGGGGTGGATAAAATCTAGTGTAACGTTGCTGATCGAAACGAGCATCGACTAACATTACTATGCCAGTATCCGTTTCGCTTCTGATCACACGTCCAGCTGCTTGAAAAACGTTATTGACACCAGGCAGTTGATAAGCATACTGAAAGCCATCTTTATTTTGGTTAAAATAATATTCTTTAAGTGCATCTAATTCAGGGTCATTGGGAGGCAAGCCGACGCTAATGATCGCGACTCCGCTGAGACGTTCTCCTTTTAAATCGATCCCTTCACTAAAAATCCCGCCTAAAACAGCAAAACCTAATACTGGCTGACTCTGATCTTTTTGAAAATTCTCTAAAAATTCTTCGCGTTGCTTTGCATCCATTTCATTTTGTTGTTGAATGATTTTTTGTTCAGGATACTTTTGTGCATAGGCTGAAGCGATGTTTTTTAAATATGAATACGAAGGTAAAAATACGAGATAATTACCTTTTTTAGACAGAGCTAAAAGATGTAATGCAGCTAATATATTGTCCTGGTTAGCAGTTCTTTTCTGATAGGTAGTCTGAATATAAGCTGGAACTAAGACGGCCAAATTTTCAGGTGGGAACGGTGAAGGTAGCCGATATGCCAGGCTATTATCTCGTCCTCCCAGTATTTCTTGGTAATAGGGCAGTGGAGACAGAGTTGCTGAAAATAAAATACTCCCTCCGCCCAACTGTAATTGTTCATCGATCAAGTCACTTGGATCTAAGCAAAATATTTTAACTGATAAATCGTCAGTTTTTTTGTCGTAGGTCAAACGAGTTTTAAATGCTGGTCCATAAAAATTACTGATTTTCAGGTAACTATGACAATTTAAAAAGTAATCAAGCATCTCTTCGGAAACTTCACTATCTGGATTTTCTTGTAGCCAGTCGTTTAAGTGATCACTAAAAGGTTGTAATTTGTCTTTTAATCCTTCAAATTCTTCGGTAATGATCAGTGAATCTTGGTGGTAGTTTTTCATGGGTCCTTTTAATTTTTCAAATTCATCCAGCAAGTCACTTATTATTTTAAGGATCTTGTCTGATGCTTTTAATTTTGTTGAGTAAGTTGTTAATAGTTGTTTTAATTTGCCAGATGAAATTTCTTTTGTGTACATATCTCTGGCGCGCTGTACTAAATTATGTGCTTCATCTACCAAAAAAATATTGCCATCATTTTTTTCAGAGAAGAATCTTTGCAAATAAACTAATGGATCAAATAAATAGTTGTAATCACAAATGATAGTATCACAGAATAAACTGACATCTAATGAAAATTCAAATGGATCTACAGTATGTTTACGTGCGTATTTTTCGATCACATTTCGTGTGAGCACCGTTTCGTTAGACAATATATCCTTTAAAGCTGGTTTAAGACGATCATAGTAACCCAAAAAATAAGGATTTTTTGTATCTGCCAGGTTTTTTTCTTCTTCAAATGTAATATGATCTTTAGCGGTCAAAGTGATCGCATGCATGGTCAGACCATTTTTTTCCATTAACGCACATGCTTCTTCAACAACATGACGTGTACTTTGTTTAGCAGTTAAATAAAAGATCCTTTCTGCATGCTTTTCTCCAAAAGCTTTGACGGCTGGAAAAAGTGTTGAAATGGTTTTTCCAGTTCCTGTTGGTGCTTCTACAAAAAGACGTTGGTGTGAATAAATCGTTTTATACACAGCTGCCGATAGTTTATATTGACTTTGACGATATTTTGGAAATGGAAAAGTTAGTTCTTGGCTAGAAAAATTTCTTTTGTTCCGCATTTTTGCTTTAAATTCGACCCACCAGGTAAATTTCTCAATTAACTGGTTATAAAAAATTGTAGCGTCTTCACGTGTATACTCGATACTTTTGACGGTTAACTTTTCCGTAGTAGTTTGAAAATAATATAAAGACAAAGTGAGATGGTCGATATTATTTTCTTCCATTAAAATATATGCATAAACCTTAGCTTGGCTAAAATAAAGGGTCAACGTATTTTCGCTGAGTTCTTCGAATGCAAGAGATGAAGTTTTGATCTCACGTACTTCATCATATGTTTTGTTTTCGGTAAGGTGTAATGCATCGGCGCGTCCATGAAGAAGCCATTCTTCGTTGCCGGCTGTGAAACTTTTTTTTAAATATACCTCTTTTTTGGTCGTTTGTTGCCACTCTTTTTGTAATTTGCGATGGATTCTTGAGCCTTCAAGCGCAGTGTTTTGTGAACCAGTAGAAGCAGGATTCAAATCACCACTACGCAAAACAAATTCAACCATTTGTCGGATACCGATCGAATTGCGGTTCATAATGGTCAACCTTTCAAGATAAAAATTTTCTTACTATAATAGATTACCATTTTTTAGAGATGTACGCAGTTGGCTCTACTTCTTAAACACGAACGATAATTTGATGTTATGTTTATTTGCATTTATTTTGGAATGTAGTATAGTGTAAGTTGTTTGTATAAAGTATTTATTTTTGGTAATGTTCGTGTTTAGCTAAAATTAGTTTACTTTAGGTTATTTAAATAATTTGAGTTATGCACAAATCAATGCGTTCGTTGATCTGCATGATGTAGTTAATTAAAGAAGGAGTTTTAAAATGAAAAAGTCTATTACTTCATTTTTTGGTATTGATAAATTGAACACGACGATCAAAAGAGAAGTGCTTGCGGGGTTCACAACATTTATTTCCATGGCTTACATATTATTTGTTAACCCTTCAATTTTGGGTGATGCCGGCATGGATAAGGGAGCTGTTTTCACTGCTACAGCTTTAGCTAGTGCGTTAGGTTGTGTTTTGATGGGTGTTTTGGCTAAATACCCGATTGCTACTGCTCCAAGTTTAGGAATCAATGCGTTCTTTGCTTATTCAGTTTGTATTGGAATGAAAATTCCATGGGAAACGGCTCTAGCGGGTGTTTTTGTAGCTGCTTTACTCTTTATTTTGATCACAATTTTTAAATTACGTGAAAAAATTATTGATTCTATTCCTGCGGACCTTAAGTCAGCGATCTCAGCAGGAATTGGGCTGTTCATTGCTTTTATTGGATTACAAGGTGGCGGATTAGTGGCTGGTGATAAGTCGACCTTAGTTACTTTAGGTTCGCTTTCTGGTTCAACTTGGGTCACGATCTTTGGTTTGATAGTGACAGTTATTTTGATGGTTACTAATGTGCCTGGAGCCATTTTTATCGGAATGTTGCTTTCATCAGTTTTTGGGATCATGACAGGTTTTATTCCAATGCCTCATGAGATCGTTTCTGGTATTCCTAGTTTAGCACCAACTTTTGGGGTTGCTTTTAAACACGTGATGGATATTAATTCTTTACAGCTGGTAGTTGTTGTACTGACATTTTTATTGGTTACTTTCTTTGATACAGCGGGTACATTAGTTGGTTTGGCACAACAGGGCGGTTTTATGAAAAACAATAAGATGCCACGAGTTGGTAAAGCCTTGATCTCCGATTCGACTGCCATGTTGGCGGGCTCTATTTTTGGTACTTCACCAGTTGGCGCGTACGTTGAGTCGTCCGCTGGTATCGCAGTGGGTGGTCGCTCAGGTTTGACCGCTGTTGTTACTGGTTTTATGTTTATCATAGGAATGTTTTTTTCTCCTCTATTGGGTGTAGTTACATCACAAGTTACCGCACCAGCCTTAATTATTGTTGGTGTTTTGATGGCACAAAATATGGCCAAGATCGAATGGAATAAATTAGAGATTGCTATCCCCGCATTCTTGATCATTAGTGGGATGCCATTGACTTATAGTATTGCTGATGGTTTAGCTTTAGGCTTTATCGCTTATCCGATCACTATGATCGCTGCCAAACGTGGCAAAGAAGTTCCTGCTTTAATGTATGTAATGTTCTTTGTCTTTTTACTATTCTTGTGGATCTTAAACGTAGAATAATAAATGTAATGCATTTTAGCTTCTAAATTAACTGAATATTCTGAGAGTGAGACAAAAGATGCTTCAATTTTTTGGAACACGTTTAAGGGCCGTCGATCTAACCCATTAATATGGGTTAGGTCAACGGCCTTTTTAGAATTCCACAGCTAATTATCTCTCAGCCCCATTGCGTTAAAAAGAAATTGATTTTTAATAAGTTGGTAGTTAAGATCCGAATTGTTCTGCATTACTATTCTTTTTGTTTTATCTAGTGTAAAATTAAGAGTGTTTTGAAGAATATTACATAATATGGGGAAGATCAATATGTCAAATGGGAAGGTAATACTGTCGATAGTGGTTAGTGTAGATGGCTATGTATGTGCGATCAACGGCAGTACGTCATTATTACAACAATATTATCAAGAATTTGTTCCAGCTGGTATGCAGTTAGTTTATCCGTCAGACTGTGACGCGGTATTTATGGGTAGAAAGACGTATGAACAATATCCAGAGCAAATCTCTGAACTTATAAATAGAGGCTTAAAGTTGATCGTTGCTTCACGTCAAAAGTTGGAGACTCTTGCTGGAGTGATCCGAGTTAAAGGTGATCTAACATTGGCGTTAAAAAAAGTACAAGAACAGTTAAAATGTAATATTTGGATCTTGGGAGGACCCTCAGTTATTAACCAATTAACTAGTGTTAATAGCGTTGATGAGATCCGTTTAACAACTGTACCGGTGCAATTAGGTAGTGGTATACCATTGTTTGATACAGATCTAAACGCACCGAATGTTTCATTAGTCGAGGTCCAGCAATACGGGGGGTTGACACATTCAGTATGGCAAAAGAAGTAGCCGGCACTGATAACTATACAATGGAATTAATTAAAAATCGTAAGGCATTAGGACATAAGGCAATGAACTTATACCAGATAGAAATGAATAATTTACAGCAGGATTCTATGCTGATCGTAGACCGACAAGACGAATCTAGTCCGTTAGGTATAAAGCCGCCCAAGATCAAAGTACGTGCAGAAAATGTGTTGTATCGGATCGCACGTGTTTCTGATCATCGTTCGCTAGGGATCATGAATTTTGCGGATCCCATTGAACCAGGTGGACGCTTTCAGGATGGTATTAATGCCCAAGAACAAACGCTATGCCGTAATTCATTTCTCTATCCTGAATTATTAAAGTTTAAGCAAACCTATTACGCAGACAACAAACGTAATGACAATGGTTTTTACTATAGTCGTTCTTTGATTTATTCGCATCATGTCAAAGTATTACGTGATGAAAAAGAAGAGGGCTTAGCTAACCATTATAAATATCCAGATATTGTTTCCATCAGTGCACCGAATATTGTTGCTATGAAACAAGAGGGGTTGCCAGTTAGTAGCCAGCATATTGAAATCGATCTTTTTGATAAAATACTCCGAACTTTACGTGCATTTAAAAATGAAAGGGTAAGAAATTTGATTTTGGGTGCATTTGGGTGTGGAACTTTTCAAAATGATCCACAATTAACGGCTCAGCTTTTTAAAGATATCTTGAGTCGCAAGGAGTTTTTGGGAGCCTTTGATGAGGTGTACTTTGATATTTATGATGATCCAAAGACACTTGGAATATATAGGAAAGTCTTAACAGCTAATGAAAAATAAAAAGGTCGGCGTGATTTGTCGGCCTTTTTTGTGCAATCAAGCACAAAAGTATAGAAATTTTTAGAATCTAATTAGTGAAGTTTTTTAGCATCTTCATCTAATTTAGCGAAGCCGGAGCCCTTGGACTCATTCGGATGTTTTGCGCGATCTTCCATCGCCTTACGGGCCATAGCTTTGCGTTCTTCTTTGCTTAACTTTTTAGCCACGTTTCTTCGCCTCTTTTCAATTTCCATAAATTGAAGCTTTCACACTTCAGTTTCATTATAGTTCTTTTTTGTAAAGTTGCCAATTATTTTGGTATCAATGTGAAATGATTGGTTTGTTGGTGATATTTTTGTGCTAACGAGATAAAATAACAACTTATTCAACTTTTAAGTTCGTAATTTTAGATATTATTTGTATAATATGAAAAAAGGAGTGATCTGATGGTAGAATTTAAACGGACTACTAATTTGAATGATCAGGTCTATCTAGATGCACTGGCTTTGCGAACTGAGGTTTTTGTCAAAGAGCAAAATGTATCCCCAGCTGATGAGATCGATCATGAACAAGGACCGTTGTACTTTGTGGGTTATTTAAATTCCCAGCCTGTGGTAACTGCACGAGTAATTGAGGAAGATGCTGGTATTTGGCATATCCAAAGAGTAGCAGTTAAAAGTGAATTTAGGAAAAGGTCCTTGGGAACTGAGGTGTTAAGAGAAATCGAAGATGTTGCTTATAGTAAGCACATTCAGTTATTAACTTTGGGTGCTCAAGATCAAGCACAGAATTTTTATTTAAAATTAGGCTATCAGGTCAAAGGATCCGGTTTTTTAGATGCAGGTATCAAGCATCACAGAATGGA
Organism: Ligilactobacillus pobuzihii E100301 = KCTC 13174; assembly: GCF_000349725.1. Lineage (GTDB taxonomy): Bacteria > Bacillota > Bacilli > Lactobacillales > Lactobacillaceae > Ligilactobacillus > Ligilactobacillus pobuzihii. The sequence goes on along the minus strand of NZ_APCP01000064.1, from coordinate 23,801 downwards.
TAAAATTTTAGACTAAGGTAAATTGAACTTGAATTTTTTGTTTTAAGCGAGTAAAGTAAAGTCATGCGATGAGTCGAGATATAGCCGGACAAGTTAATTGTTGCGCTGTGGCGCCTAGCGGTTTGATCGAAACGGGACACGTTTTACTGCCGGAATGCAGTGTGTCTGAATCAAGACATTGTGTGGAGTGTTATTGATTCTGTTTATTTTAATAAACACCGTAGTTAGACCTAGGTAAAAGTTATCTTTTGCCTAGGTTTTTTTCTTACAAGATAATGAGAGAAAAACCGTTACTCGGTAATTTTAGTTCGTGCGATAATGACATTGTTTCGTTACTTGTAAAAACTGTGATACAATTGCCAGTGGTAAAATATCGTGGCAACTGAAGCTCACGATGATTTGAAGGGAAGAAAATATATTATGAAAATGCAATTAGCTGAAATTGCACAAGCGTTAAACATTGAACCCCAAGATGGTTGGAATGACATCACGGTGACAAGTGTCAGCTTTGATTCTCGTAAAATCAGTGCAGGTGCTTTGTTCGTGCCGTTGATCGGTGACAATGATGGTCATCACTTTGTTGAAGCGGCTAAGGATAACGGAGCAGTTGCTACTTTATGGCAGGAAGACCATTCCGATTTTCCAGAAGATCTCCCATTTTTGACTGTGGAAAATTCGTTAAAATCTCTACAACAATTAGGACGTTATTACTTACAAAAAATTAACCCACGTGTGGTTGCGATAACTGGTAGTAATGGTAAGACAACCACCAAGGATATGGTGGCGTCAATATTGAGTACTCAATTTCACGTTAAAAAAACACCTGAAAACTTCAACAATGAAATTGGTGTGCCGATGACTTGCTTGACAATGGAACCTAATACGGAAGTTTTGGTAGTTGAATTAGGAATGGACCGTTTTGGTCAATTAGACTATTTGAGTAAGTTGGTTGCGCCAGATGTCGCTGTAATCACGATGATCGGTGAAGCACATATCGAATTTTTCGGTACGCGAGATAAGATCGCGGATGCTAAGATGGAGATCACACACGGACTGACAGAAGATGGCTACTTTATTTATAATGGTGACGAACCTTTGTTGGTTAGTCGTGCCAAGGATGAAACGATGTCTCAATTAACATTTGGAAATAATGAAAGTAATGATGTTACTGCTACACAAATTGAGGGACATGATGATTCGACTTCGTTTAAGGTTGCTGCATACCCAGACATTTCATTTAGTATCCCAATGTTAGGGACTTATAATGTTAATAATGCTTTAGCGGCTATTAGTGTTGGCCAGGTTTTCCGGATATCACCAGAAAATATGGAAAAATCACTAAAAAATTTTACAATCACAAAAAATCGTGCTGAATGGGTCACTGGTAAAAAGGGTGAAAAGATTTTAAGTGATGTTTATAATTCTAATCCGACGGCTGCTAAGAAAGTTATTGAGGCTTTCAGCCAGGTCCCAACTGATGGCAAGCGTTACGTGGTTTTAGGTGATATGTTGGAATTAGGCGATAAAGCAGCGCAAATGCATGCTAGTGTAGCTGATGCAATCGATCCATCAGAAATTAGTGGTGTTTATTTATGTGGTGACTTGATGAAAAATTTAGGTAATGCATTACAAGACAAATTATCAAGTTCGCAGATCCATCAATATGGCGTAGGTCAAAAAGAGCAACTTTATTCAGATCTTGACCAAGAGCTAACTGCTAACGATATGGTCATGATCAAGGGAAGTCACGGTATCGCACTAGAAAAAGTATTAGTTTCTTTAATTGGTGATTGATTTATTTATTTAAAGGTGCTAGTATTTTATGGATACGTGTTTTAGAGAGCAACTTTGCAAGACAGAAGAAGGACAGTTCCAACTGGCTGTGTTGTGAAGTTGATTTGTTTGTAATAACAAATCAGGAACAACTGCAAGACGCAGTCTAGGAGGAAAGGTTATTTGAAATTTGATGAATTAGGTTTGGATGCTGAGATACTAAAAGCAGTCAAACGCAGTGGCTTTGAAGAAGCAACACCGATCCAGGAACAAACAATTCCGCTTGTTTTACAGGGGAAAGACGTTATTGGTCAGGCTCAAACTGGTACTGGTAAAACGGCAGCTTTTGGTTTGCCGATCATTCAAGATGTTGATACTTCAAAACGCCAGATCCAAGCAGTGATTATTTCACCGACTCGTGAATTGGCTATACAGACTCAGGAAGAATTATTTCGTTTAAGCAAAGACAAACATGGTAAAGTTCAAGTTGTTTATGGTGGTGCTGACATTAGACGTCAGATTCAAAACTTGAGGAATGCACCACAGATCTTAGTTGGAACACCTGGACGTTTGTTAGATCATATTCGTCGGAAAACGGTTGATTTAAGTCATGTTCAATCACTAGTTTTGGACGAAGCGGACGAGATGTTAGATATGGGCTTTTTAGAAGATATTGAGTCGATTATTTCTTCGCTTCCCAAGCAAAGACAAACATTATTATTTTCCGCTACGATCCCTAAGCAGATCACCAAAATTGGCGAGAAATTTATGGATGAACCAAGTGTTGTTAAAATTAAATCAAAAGAATTAACAACAGATTTAGTTGATCAATTTTACGTAAAAGCACGTGAATTTGAAAAATTTGATACAATGACACGGATCATTGATGTTCAAGCACCTGAATTAACGATTATTTTCGGTCGAACTAAACGTCGTGTGGATGAATTATCGAAGGGGCTTGAAGCACGTGGTTATAACGCTGCAGGGATCCACGGTGATTTAACGCAACAACGGCGGATGACGATCATGAATAAGTTTAAAGCTGGTAAGTTGGATATATTAGTTGCTACAGACGTGGCTGCTCGTGGATTAGATATTTCTGGAGTAACTCATGTTTATAATTATGATATCCCGCAAGACCCAGAAAGTTATGTTCATCGGATCGGTCGGACAGGCCGTGCTGGGCACCATGGAGTTTCAGTAACATTTGTAACTCCAAATGAGATGGATTATCTCCGGGTGATCGAACGCTTAACTAAGAAACGCATGCTGCCGATGAAGCCGCCGACGGAAAAAGAAGCCTTTATTGGTCAAGTTTCTGCGGCCGTTGAAAGCGTACAAGAGTTGATCGATGATCCAGAATCTGCTAAATATGAAGATCAAGCAGAACAACTGCTAGAAAAATATGATGCTAAACAAATCGCGGCTGCTTTGTTGAATGATTTGACAAAAGATGACGCGCAAAATGTGCCTGTTAAGATCACGCCTGAGCGTCCATTGCCTCATAAGAAGGGCCGTCGTTCTCACGGTGGGTATCATCATAATCGTCGTGGTGGTAAGTATAATGGACGCAAAAGACAAAATTACGGGCGTAAGGGTGGAAACGGTAATGGAAATAGCAATCGCTATAACCACAAAGACCGTGCACGTAAAAAATATGACCGTGATCAATCAGCGAAAAGAAAGTATACGATCAGAAAAAAATAGTTTAAACAGGTTATTAAAAACGTTTATGCTAATAAAAATCATCAGCGATAATTTGATTATTTTTAGCAAAAGAAGAGACTGGGACATTGTTTTGTCCCAGCCTCTTTTTTGCCTTTTTTGGGGCGGATATTAAATTTAATTTTTTAAATTTCTCTAGTTACTAAACATTGTTGCATATTTTTGATAAAATATAGTAAATCTTTGTTTTTTTATGGAGGCCGAGTTGTGGTAGTTGGAGTGGGAGTAGATATTACAGATCTTGCGCGGATCAAGCGTGCGCAAGAGAGAAGTAGTAATTTTGCGAGTCGGGTATTGACTGCTAATGAGCTAGAGATATATGAGAATCTCTCTAACAGAAGACAACTCGAGTTTTTAGGCGGAAGGTTTTCAGCTAAGGAGTCTTATAGTAAGGCTTATGGAACAGGAATTGGTTCGCAGCTTTCATTTCAGGATATTGAGCTTTTAAACGATGAATCTGGACAACCACAAGTTACACAACATCCCTTAAAAAGTGCAGTTAATGTTGCTGTTTCAATTTCGCATACTGAAAAACTTGTATTGACTGAAGTATTGATAGAAAGATAAGAAAGTTTGGTGGTGAGGTTATGGTCGTAGGAAGACATCGTGAGACTAAAGCTGTGATTGATCTAGGTGCTATTTATCATAATGTAGCAGTGGAAGTATCACGTTTAAGAAAAGGGCAGGAATTATTTGCTGTTGTGAAAGCTAATGCTTACGGACATGGCCTTCTTCCTGTTGCCAGGGTAGCGAAAGATGCAGGCGCTAGCGGCTTTTGTGTGGCTTTGATCGATGAAGGTCTTGCTTTGCGAGAAGCTGGATTTACTGAGCCAATTTTGATTTTAGGAGTTAATAATCCACTGGAAGCTGTTATAATGGCGCAAAATGATTTATCTGTTTCAGTCGGTGATGTATCCTTCTTGGATTCAGCTGCGCCTTTACTGCGTCAAAGTCAATTAAAATTAAAGGTTCATTTGGCATTAGACACGGGGATGGGGCGAATTGGTTTCCGTTGTTCGAATGATTTGCGACAGGCATTAGGCCGCCTTGATCGATATGTAGAGGAATTTGAATTTGCAGGGCTGTTTACCCATTTTGCCAGTGCAGATTCGAAAGAAACATATTATTTTGAACAGCAACTTAATAATTTAAATGAAATGCTTAAAATCGTGCCTACTTTGCCACGCTATGTTCATTGTGCAAATACCGCAACGGCGATGTGGCATTCCGGCTCTGTTGGTAATGTGGTGCGTTATGGAATTGGGATGTACGGTTTAAATCCATCAGGAACAGAACTGACTGAACCAAAGAAATTACGCCCAGCTTTAGAATTAGTTAGTCAATTGATCGCTGTTAAGCAAGTTCAAAAGGGTGCAACGATCGGATATGGTGAAACTTATCTTGCGTCAAGCGATGAATGGATCGGTACGATACCGATCGGTTATGCTGATGGCTGGTCACGTAGTTTACAAGGCTTTTCGGTTTTAGTAGACGGCCAGTATTGTGAGATCGTGGGACGAGTTTGTATGGATCAAATCATGGTCAGGTTACCGCATCAATTTAAGGTTGGAACTAAAGTCACTTTGATTGGTACGAATGGCAAAAATACTATCACTGCACAGCAAGTTGCTGATTATGTGCATACGATTCACTATGAAGTTATTAGTGCGTTGACTGAAAGAGTACAACGAGTATATGTTTGGAATGAATAGTTGTTTTCTAGCTGGTTAGTTTAATTTTTGTGAGTTTAGTGTTAATATTTAAGACACTTAACTAAGGAATAGTGGTGGGATATAATGCAAAATCAAAATAACGAAATTTCAGGTAGTTTGTTGAGTCAAGAGGAGTTACAGATGTTTTGTGATTATTTTTCAATTCCACCCCACGTTTTATTAAATGACCAGGCAGCACTTGATTATGCGGTTCAAACACGGACTAGCATGCATGCATTGGTGACTGGTTATTGTGAGATGGCAGATTTGAATAAAGAGATTTGTCATGAATTTTTATCTTGTGAAAGAGATCTTTCTAGCTTTTAAAATCAGTAGTATGGGAAGAGGGGGGCAGTGAATGTCCGATAAAGAAATAAAACGAGGCGATATTTATTATGCAGACTTATCACCAGTAGTTGGTTCAGAACAAGGTGGTATGCGTCCAGTTTTGGTAATTCAAAATAATATTGGCAACAAATTTAGTCCAACTGTTGTGATTGCAGCGATCACTTCAAAAATCGCTAAACCTAAAATGCCAACTCATGTTGGGTTAAAAAAGTCAAAGGCTGGCTTAGAAAGAGATTCCGTTGTTTTACTTGAGCAGGTCAGAACAATTGACAAACAACGGTTACGTGAAAAAATCATGCACCTGGATCCACACAATATGGGATTAGTTGATCAAGCCTTAAAAGTTAGTGTCGGCTTATCTGTTGTACATAAAAAAAAGCGTCATTAAACTTGTGAACAAAGAATTACATATTTTATTGAAAAGTGCCGCTGAAATTAAGTGGTCATAGGCTACGTTGTATTATAAGCGTGCTATTTAATAATACGATGAGGGAGGAAGCTTTATGTTTCGTGCTCAAATTAATTCTAATGCTCCAATTTCAAAGGGTTCTGGTAAAATGATGGTTGAACTTCCATTTGTGCCACATGTGGGTGATAATCTAATGCTCGGTGATAATCAAGTGGCGTGGAAGGTCATCAAGATGACTTATATCGTACATGATGAATTTCATCCTAAACGGGATTTTGTCGATTTGGTAGTGGAAGTTTGTCAAAGTTAAGATTAGGAGTTCATGTTTCTTTTTGATATAAAAAGGGGGCCGTCAGTTTATCCTATTAAATGGAGTAACTGACGGCCCTTAAATGTGTTCCAAAAGAGTGAAATCTTACTGTAATGATGCTTGCGTTATTTGGACCATAACAAAACAAGGGACCAGAATAACGCGGGCATAGTTACAAATTAGTTTCGAGGTATTTTTTCTGCAATATTAACCTTGTAGGTCTTCAATTTCTGGAACTTTGAAGTTTTTACGTTCAAGGTTGGCTACGATTTTTTCTAATTTATCGTGAGAAACATCAGCAGGTAAGGTGAACATTGTACGGTGGACAAGTTCTCCTGCTTGAACATCGAGGGTGATACAGCTTGAGATCGATGTGTATTTAGTAATAATCTTAGCCATTTCCACTAAATCTCCACGTTCATCACTTGAAACGACGGTTAAAACATAACTACCAATATTGACGTTCCACGATTGTGAAAGCATTTCTAATAGTCGGTTGTGAGTTAAGATGCCATAAAAGTTGTTTTTTTCATCAAGAACTGTGATATATGGGAGATCCCGGATCGTAAAGAAAACACTAAAGAATGCAGAGTCAAGTGATATAAATTTCGAAGCGTTTTTTAGTAAGTGAGTTACAGGTAAAGACATATCACCACCACGTGATTTATGACGGTAAATATGCATTTTATAAATATTTCCACGGAAAATTTTACCAGTTTTGTCTAAAATTGGTACACAGCGGTAGCCTGAATCTTCTAGTACATCAAGTGCTTGTTGCAAGGTAAAGTCTTCTTGAACAGTAGTTAATTCATTTTTTGGTTTGATCAAAGTTTTTAGCAGCATATAAATTCCTCACTTTTACAAAAATGGTTTATGATAATTTAATGATAACATACTATTACGTTAGAACACTATAAAATAAGAACTTTAAAATTATTGTGTCTTAATATGTGTTAGTAAATCAACATGAATTTTAATAGACAGTTAATTTTAAATACAAGATGTAATTTTGTGCGTGAAAGTCAGGACAAAGGTAAATTTTTTTTGCAAAGAAAAAAGAGCTGGGACATAACTTAGCCGTGCGATTCTAAAAGGGCCGTCGATCTATCCCATTAAAATGGAGTAAATCAACGGCCTTTAAACGTGGTTCAAAAGATTGAAGCCTGACTGTAGCAACGATTGTGTTATTCTGATCCTTCGCTTTGCGACATCCCAAAATAATGTGACCGTAGTTCCAAAATCGGCTTCAAAGCATCTTTTGTCTCACTCTCTATAAATTGATTTTAATTAGTTTTCTTGACTCTTTTTCAAGTTTTCCATACCATCTGCTAAAATCCCTCTCAAGGTTTTAGCAGAAGATGTCATTTGGTCATGTTCTTTCTTGCTTAAGGGAACTTCAACGATTTGTTTGACACCACTAGCATTGACAACTGCAGGTGTACCGATGTAAATATCGTTTAAGCCATATTGACCATCCATGCAAACTGAGACTGGCAAGACTGTATCTTCGTCACGTAAGATAGCACGTGAGATACGTGATAAAGCAGCAGCAACACCATAGAAAGTAGCACCTTTCTTTTGAATAATTGTGTAAGCTTTATTACGGACATCATTTTCCATCTTGTCTAGGTCATCTTGAGTAATATCATGTTCATTTGCCCAATCCAAGAATGGAACGCCACCAATTGTTGCAGAAGAGTATGCAGCAAATTCTGAATCGCCATGTTCACCCATGATATAAGCATGCATTGAACGAGGGTCTTTGATCCCTGTTAAATCAGACATTGCAACACGTAAACGGGCAGTATCCAGTGAAGGACCTGAACCTAAGACACGTTCTTTTGGAAAGCCAGAAAATTCCCAAGTTGCATATGTTAAGATATCAACAGGGTTAGCTGCGACCAAGAAGATACCTGAGAAACCGGAATCTACAACGGGTTTAACAATGCTAGATAGAATCTTAAGGTTCTTGTTGACAAGATCGAGACGAGTTTCACCTGGTTTTTGTGGAGCACCTGCAGTGATAACTACAAGGTCAGCATCTGAACAATCACTATATTCAGCAGAATAAATCTTCTTCGGATATGTGTAACCTGTAGCGTCGACTAGATCCAAGGCATCTCCCTCAGTACGTTCCTTGATAACATCAACGATACCAATTTCTTCAGCAATACCTTGAATAGCCATAGCATAGGCGTAGCTAGAACCAACAGCTCCGTCGCCAACTAAAATAACTTTTTGATGATTTTGTGTAATAGACACAACAAATCGTCCTTTCTCAATTAAGTGACATTTTTAACACACTTATAGTATAACATGTTTTCAGAAAGTGTGATAAATAATTTCAAAAAATGAGGCAATTTTTTCAAAAGTTATGAAAGAATGTGCTATAATTGGTTTCAAGTCAGTACACAGCAGCTGGGGTTGTTTTGAAACCTCGGCCGTTTTTGGTGCATAAGATTGGTGTAAACGTTTTAACCAGTGCGGCATAAAAGTTATGTTGCGCACAAGATAATAAAAAATAGAGGATGTAAATAAATGAAAATGATTGTTGGTTTAGGTAATATTGGACGTAAATATGAAAATACACGTCATAACGTCGGCTTTTCAGTGATTGAAAATTTAGCAGACCGCTATAACGTGGAATTTAACAAAGAAAAATTTGAGGCGTTGATTGCAACGGCTTTTATTAGCAACGAAAAAGTACTGTTAGTTAAACCGACGACTCTTATGAATGATTCTGGTCGAGCAGTCGGACCGTTAATGGATTATTTCAATATTGACGTTTCTGATTTGATCGTTGTTCATGATGATATGGATTTAAAAACTGGACGGATCCGTTTACGCCAAAAAGGTTCAGCTGGCGGACATAATGGGATCAAAAGTGTGATTGCACATACCCATACCCAGGGTTTTAAACGTATCAAGGTTGGAATCGATCACCCGCAACAGATGTCAGTTGTAAATTGGGTTTTATCACGTTTTTCTACAGATGAAAAACCAGCTATGCAAGATGCATTTAATCATGCAGCCGATGCGATCGAGTACTGGTTAGAGGGTAATACTTTTATGAATACAATGAATCATTTTAATTAGAAGGAGAAAAAACTAATGAGGATTACTGATCTATTTGAAGAGATCTCGGAGTATCATCAGTGGCAGGATAATTTACAGACTGGCCATCATCTATTAACGGGGCTGAATGGTTCGTCTAAAACGGTAATGCTAGCCGAATTATTTCTTAAAAAAAAGCAAACACAGATAGTTGTGACTGACGATTTGTATCATGCTCAGCGGTTAGTGGATGATTTGACTAATTTAGTGGATGAAAATTCAGTCTACTTATTTCCTGTCGATGAAATGATAGCTGAAGAGATCGCAACCAGCTCACCAGATTTTAAAGGTCAGCGAGTCTTAGCGCTGAATGCGTTAGTTAGTCAAGAACCTGCAATCATCGTAACTGCCGCTGCTGGCCTAACGCGGTTTTTACCTGCACCAGATGTCTGGAAAAAGAGTCAGTTTGCATTGCAAGTAGGCGCAAAGATCGATTTAGATGAAACAGTACGCTTGTTAGGTACAATGGGATATACTCGTCAGAAAATGGTCGAGCGTCCAGGTGACTTTGCTATTAGAGGTTCTATTTTAGATATTTATAGCTTAAATTCGGAATATCCATTACGCTGTGATTTATTTGATACAGAGATCGATTCACTTCGTTTGTTTGATTCTACCAACCAAAGAAGTGTCAAAAACATCGAACAAGCGGTGGTGATGCCAGCAACAGACTTCATCGCTTTTCAAAAAGACTTGCAAACAGCGTCAAAAAATATTCAAAAAGAGTATAAAAAATATTTGGCAAAGTTGGACGATCCAGAAGATAAAAAACAATTGTCAGGTAATTTTGAAGTGATAGTCAGTGACCTGCAAAAAGGTAATTTAACTGATGCTTACCATGTTTTTGCTGCAGAAATCATGCCTGATAAGAATGGATTGTTAGATTATTTACGGCCAGATGGAATAGTAGTCTTTGATGATTATTCACGTTTGTTAGATAAAGAGAATGATGTTGAAACGCAAAATGCAGAGTGGCTGACTGAAAAGTTAAAAGAACATAGCATTTTACCAGATACACAATTATCAGTTGATGTACGTACTAGGGAACAAAATGATAAGCACCCGCAGATCTTTTTGTCACTTTTTCAAAAAGGTATGGGTAATTTACGTTTTAATCAAATGCTTGATATCAAGGCACGTGCAGTACAACAATTTTTTGGTCAGATGCCATTATTAAAGACGGAATCTGACCGTTGGAGCAAACAGGGACAAACAGTCGTGATCTTTATCCCTGATAATGAACGGATCGCGAAAGTTTCGCAAACTTTAGACGATTTTGAAATTCCAAGTATTATTACTAAAGAAGATAGTTTGCAAGAAAAGATGGTTCAAGTCGTTGCTGGTTCATTACAGACGGGTTTTGAATTACCGCAAGCGAATTTGGTTGTTTTAACTGAAAATGAGTTGTTTGCTAAAGCAACTAAAAAACAGCCTAAGCGTCAAACAATGAAAAATACCGAGCGCTTAAAAAGCTATACTGACCTAAAAAAAGGTGATTATGTTGTACATGTAAATCATGGTATCGGTCGTTTTATGGGTATGCAAACTATGGAAGTCGATGGAAAACATCAGGATTATTTGACGATCGACTATCAAAATGATGCACAATTATTTATTCCTGTTAGTCAGTTAGATCGCGTACAAAAATATGTATCTTCGGAAGCTAAAACACCGCGCATTAATAAATTGGGTGGAAGTGAATGGACTAAGACTAAAAAACGTGTTGCGGGTAAAATCGAAGACATCGCTGATGATTTAGTTGATTTGTACGCTAAACGTGAGGCTGAAAAGGGATTTGCGTTTTCTAAGGATACTAGTTATCAAAAAGAATTTGAAGATGCATTTCCATATACAGAAACATCTGATCAATTACGGAGCGCAGATGAGATCAAACATGATATGGAAAAGGAAAAGCCGATGGATCGTCTTTTGATTGGTGATGTTGGTTACGGTAAAACAGAGGTTGCGATGCGGGCTGCTTTTAAGGCGATACAAGATGGTAAACAGGTTGCTTTTCTTGCTCCAACGACCGTTCTGGCACAACAACATTACGAAACTTTGGTTGAACGCTTTGCTGGTTTTCCAGTTGAAATCGGTATTTTGTCACGCTTTGTAACTAAAAAACAGTCTGATCAGACTATCAAGGATGCCCGTGATGGTATGTGTGATATTGTAGTCGGGACTCATCGCTTATTATCAAAAGATGTTAAATTTGTCGACCTTGGTCTGTTGATCGTAGACGAAGAACAGCGCTTTGGTGTCAAACATAAGGAAAAACTGAAACAATTAAAATCGAACGTTGATGTGTTAACTTTGACTGCCACACCGATCCCACGTACATTAAATATGTCAATGCTTGGTGTCAGGGATCTATCAGTGATCGAAACGGCACCAATGAATCGTTATCCGATCCAAACCTACGTGATGGAACAAAACTATGGTGTGGTCGTTGATGCGATCAGACGTGAAATGGCACGGGGCGGTCAAGCTTTTTATTTACACAACAGAGTTGCTGATATCGAAAAAGTTGCTGATGAGTTACAAGCCTTAATACCAGAGGCTAGGATCGCTTATATTCACGGTCAAATGAGTGAAAATCAAATGGAACGGATTTTATATAATTTCATCAATAGTGAGTATGATGTTTTAGTAACTACAACGATCATTGAAACCGGTGTTGATATTCCTAACGCCAATACGTTATTTGTTGAGAATGCGGATAGAATGGGGTTAGCTCAGTTGTATCAATTAAGAGGCCGTGTTGGTCGCTCTAGTCGAGTAGCGTATTCTTATTTTATGTATCAACAAGATAAAATATTAAACGAAGTTAGTGAAAAACGTCTTGAAGCTATAAAAGATTTTACAGAGTTAGGTTCGGGATTTAAAATCGCTATGCGTGATTTGTCGATCCGTGGTGCAGGGAATATTTTGGGTAAACAACAACACGGATTTATTGATTCGGTTGGTTATGACCTATACACGCAAATGCTTAATGAATCTGTTGCACGTAAGCAAGGCAAAAAAGTTCAAGAAAAGACAGATGCTGAGATCAACTTAAATGTTGAGGCGTATCTGCCAGGGACGTATATTGAAGATCCGCGCCAAAAAATCGAGATCTATAAACGTGTTAGACAGTTTCAGTCAAAAGATGAGTATGTTGAAGTGCAAGAAGATCTGATCGATCGTTTTGGTGAGTATCCTGATGAGGTCGAATCTCTACTTGATATTGGTTTGTTAAAGATGTATGCGGACCAAGCAATGGTTGAATCGATCAAGCAAAATGATAAAAAAATCAGTGTTGAACTTAGCCAAAAAGCAACTCGAACATTTCAAGCTAAACAGTTGTTAAAGGCAGTTGCACAAACCAAATTTAGCGCGACCTTAGAACCAGGGACAGATAAGATGAAGATAGTTTTAGTCATTCAACCGAAAATGAAAAATTCTGACGTGTTGTATCAATTACAAAAATTAGTACAAAGCTTAACTGAACAATTAGCTATTCCCAAGCAGAAAGCAGTTGATAAGTAGTGAAAGATGAACAAATGAAAAAAACGATGAATGGAGCATTGGTTTTAGCGGTAGCGGCTTTGGTTGCTAAAATTTTAAGTGCCATTTATCGTATTCCATTTCAAAATATCGTCGGTAATACCGGCTTTTATGTTTATCAACAAGTTTATCCAATTTATGGGATCGGCATGACTTTCGCTTTAAATGGTTTGCCAGTTTTTATTTCTAAATTAGTCGCCCAAAAAGACGATGAAAAACAGCGAATGAAAATAGTTTCGCAAGTCTTTGCCTTATTGTCATGCTTAGCAATTGTGATATTTTTGTTATTACAGGTTGATGCGAAAGTGATTGCTTCGTGGATGGGGGACATTCAATTGGCGCCATTGATTTCAAGTGTTTCTTGGATGTTTTTGTTGATGCCCTTTTTAGCGAGTGCACGGGGTTATTATCAAGGAACATTTAAAATGATGCCAACTGCAATATCGCAAGTTAGTGAACAGTTTGTACGTGTGGCTTTGATCATTGGCGTCGCATTATTATCAAGTAACTTTGGATGGGACGTGTATAAGACGGGTTCTTTAGCAATGCTTGGATCAGTTTTCGGTGCCATTGTTGCGCTCCTTACATTTTTAACTTTTTGGAGATATTTTTTGAAAAAGGCTGATTTTAGTGCAGCTAAAGCAGATTATTATCAAGTATTTCGGTTAATTTTTAAGGACGGTATGATAATTTGTTTGTTCTCAGCGTTAATGGTATTTTTACAACTTGTAGATTCTTTTACGGTGATGAATGCACTAAAAGAATTTGGCTCAAGTGTAACTTCTGCTAAATTTACTAAAGGGATTTATGATAGGGGACAGCCTTTAGTTCAACTGGGTATGACGATCGCCATTAGTTTTTCATCAACTCTTTTACCATCTTTAACTGCTGCGTTGAAACAAAAGAAAATTCATGTTTATCGAAATGTTTCATCTGGGATGTTACACATTGGCAGCGCGTTGTCAGTTGCAGCCACAGCAGGTATGATATGCTTGATGCCACAGCTCAATACTTTATTATTTGGAGATTCAAATTTAAGCCTGACGATCAGTATTTATGTTCTTAGCGTACCTTTGATTTCCATAATCAGTATCTATAATTCTATTTTGCAAAGTGTGGGTAATTTTTTTGGAACATTTCTGGCAGTTGTTACGGCTTTAGTTACTAAAATATTACTTAACGCTTGGTTAATAAAACTTTATGGTATCATTGGGGCTTCGATTTGTACGATCATCAGTTTAGGTGCAGCTTTATTGGTGTTGATCTTGATATTACCCAGAAGTGTAAGGCAACGGCCGAATGAATTTTTGGTTTTTATCTGTAAATTAGTGGTCTGCATTGTTTTGATGATCGTGGGAATTATCTTCTTAGAATATATATGGACATTATTTTTTGCATTGAATCGTGTTAACTGTTTAGCGTTTGTGCCACTGATGATCATAGTTGGTGCAGTTTTATTTATTGGATGTGCGCTCAAAAGTCATTTATTTACTCAAGAGGAGTGGGAAACACTTCCTGGTGGGAGTAAAATAATAGAAAGAAACAAATTATCTAAATAATGTTTATTACGTAGAATTTGACCGAATGAGGTGAAAAAATGAGATTAGATAAGTTTTTAAAGGTTGCACGTATTATTAAGAGACGGCCAGTTGCTAAAGAAATTTCTGACCAAAAAAGGATCACGATCAATGATAAGGTCGCTAAATCATCGACTGATGTCGCAATTAGTGATACTTTGGTCATTAATTTTGGTAATAAGACACTGACTATTAAGGTTCGTGATTTAAAAGATACAACAAAAAAGGGCGAAGCCGAAGAACTTTATGAAATTATCTCAGAAGATTATAAAAGAGATTACCGGATATAGTATAAAGAACTGTCTTTTTTTAAGGCTGCTTAAAGTACGCTTTTGTTAGCGAAATTTTAAGTGGCCTTTTTATTGTTTTTTTAAAACTAGTTAATAGAAATCTCCGGTCTTTCTTGTTACAATTAAAGTATTGTAAGCAATAAATTAAAGAGGCGGAGGGTGTTTGCTGATGGCACGTAAAAAGTCTAATGTCAAAGTTTTAAATAATGAATATTATCGTCAGCAAACTTCTGCTAGCGACTTTCAAAAAAAAGAACAGGCACTACAAAAAAGGCATCGGCATAAAATGCAGTTTTTAATTGCTTTTGCGCTAATAGTGACTTTGTTTTGTTCAGTTCGGATCGTGAAGAATTATACCCAGGCTAGTCAGATCGGTACTCAAACTGAAACGGCAAAGAAAGAGTTAACGGAACAAAAAAGTAAAAATTCAGAGTTGAATTTGCAGGTCGATCAACTTAAGGATCCTGAATATCTGCAAAAGTATATCCGAGAACGGTATTATTACTCGAAGAAAAACGAGACTATTTATAATTTACCAGAAAATCAATCCAAAAGTGTTACAAATGACAATTAAGCAGCATATTTCGCATTTAAATTGTTACAATTTTGCTTTTAATTTTAGTTGAAGTGCAGTCGCACTTCTTTTTTTGTACAAATCGGTCTAGTGTCGTGGTATACTGGTAATAGACATTTTCTTAGGAGGAACAAAAATTTTATATGTCAATTGAAGTAGGTTCAAAGGTAACTGGTAAAGTTTCAGGTATTACAAATTTTGGTGCGTTTATCGACTTAGGTGAACATAAGAATGGTTTAGTTCATATTAGCGAGATCTCAGACGGATTTGTAAAAGATATTCATGATGTTCTTTCAGTTGGCGATGAGGTGACCGTTAAGGTCTTGTCGGTTTCTGATGATGGCAAGATCGCTCTTTCGATCAGAAAGGCAAAAGAATCACATCAAAACCATGGCCATCAAGGACATTCTCACAGTGAACATGGTCCAAAATCACGTCCACATAATAATAGTGGGAAGAGTTTTAATGACCGGTCTAATAACCATAACAATAATAAAAAAAGGAGTTACAGTTCACACAAAAATGAATCACATAAAAAGGATGATTTTGATTCCTTGTTGGCTGGTTTTATGAAGCAAAGTGATGAACGTTTAACTTCATTGAAGAGAAATACTGAGGGTAAACGAGGCGGACGTGGCGGTCGCCGGAGTTAACTTAGGTTTATTAATAGTAATTTTAGGAGGCACAACGGAGCTCACTTTGTTGTACCTCCTAATTCATTAATTAAAAAATATTGTGAAAGTTGGTGGAAAATTTAGAGATGAATTTAAATTTTGACTTCCATGAGATCTATAAAAAACTTGGAATAAAGCAAGCAGCTATCTTAGTAGCAGTTTCTGGTGGTGTGGATTCAATGGTTTTGTTGGATCTATTGCAACGACTTCCAGTTACACTTAAACCTGAAATACATGTGGCAACAGTGGATCACTGTCTTCGACCTGAAAGTAAGTGGGAAACAAAATATGTTGAACAGTATTGTAAAAAACATCAATTGAAATTTCATACGGTACGATGGGAGAAAAACGACCATCCTGATCAAGGTGTTGAAGAGGCGGGACGTATTTTTCGCTATAGCTTTTTTTCAGATATTATGCAACAGTACAAGATCAAACATTTGTTAACAGCTCACCACGCTGATGATCAGATTGAAACAGTATTGATGAAATTTATTCGTGGCGGAGATTTACATCAGTTACAAGGAATCAGCTTACAACGATCTTTTATGGCTGAATTCGACTTATCACGGCCATTGCTATTTTTTTCTAAGGATAGTTTATATGAATATGCAAACAAAAATCAGATACTTTATTTCGAGGATAGCACTAATCAAACTGATGACTTTTTAAGGAACCGGCTTAGACACCATGTGATCCCTACTTTAAAAAAAGAAGCTCCTAATTTATTAGGACATCTAGTTTCCTATCAAGAGCAACTAGCCGATCTTTTAGAGGTGGCAGATTCAAAAATTCGCAAGCTAGTTGAACAATTAACTACACTAGATGGTTATCTGTTAAGTAAGTGGCGGACGTTAACATCAGCAGAGAAAAGAGCTTCTTTGCGTTTGATCTGTACGGATAATGTTGGTGAAATAAACGAAAGCCAGTTAACAGAGATGGTTTCTTTATTGAAAAATACTTCCCGTCCTCAAGGTAAAATCGATGTTAAAGGTAAATATCTTTTTTATAAGAGTTATGGAAACTTTGGATTTAGGGATAAAGCTAGTTGTTCTATTAAAATTCAGTCAGATTTTAAACGACAACTTCGTTTAAATAAATGGATCAAACTAAGCCCTTTTGAAAAGATTGGTTTGTTTCCAGTTGGAACGCCCACTGGCGAAGATGATGATGTTTTGCAGTTAAGTGCCAAAGTGAAATATTTGGATGTTCGTCATCGTCAAAATGGTGATAAGTTATTGACTTTAGCTGGTCCTCAAAAAGTAAAGAAAATTTTAATCGATCAAAAAATCCCATCTAATAAAAGAGAACAGGTGTGGGTAGTTAGTAATGGGTCACATGAATTATTATGGGTCGTAGGGCATAAGAAATCTGATTTGTCACGGCAAGACGTAAATGATAAAATTCATTACATAGTAATTTATAGGAAAATAAGCGGGGAAAAGAGGTTGCTTCATGAATGATGATATTGAAAAGGTTTTGTATAGTAAAGAAGATATAGTTCGTGTTTCGCAAAAATTAGGCAAACAGATCACACAAGATTATGAAGGGAAAAATCCGCTGGTGGTGTGTATTTTAAAGGGTGCAATTTTATTTATGTCTGATATCGTGCGCGAAATTGATACATATTGCGAGTTAGACTTTATGGACGTTTCTAGTTATGGGAATGCACAAGTTTCTTCCGGTTCTGTCAAAATTATCAAGGATCTGGATGTTTCCGTCGAAGATCGGCATGTTTTGATCATTGAAGACATTATTGATACCGGCCGAACATTGCGGACTTTAGTGGACTTATTTGAACATCGTAATGCTAAGTCCGTTAAGATCTGTACTTTGTTGGATAAAAAAGAGCGGCGTGTTGAAGGAGTAACTCCTGATTACGTGGGCTTTGATGTTCCCAATGAATTTGTTGTGGGGTATGGCTTGGATTTCTTGGGGCACTACCGTAATTTGCCGTATGTGGGTGTTTTGAAGCCAAAAATTTATGCTGATAATTAATAGTCAACATTAGTCAAATAAGGTCAAATGTGTTATTATACTTTTAACGGCCGTCTTTTGACGTGTTGAAAAGGTTTAAGGAGGAAAACTATGAAAAACAAGAAAAATGGACTACTAAAAAATAGTCTGTTTTATATTGTGATTTTCCTTGGAATAATGGGTGTGATGTACTACTTTTTCGGTAATAAATCGGATTCTAGTACAGAACAGATCCAGTCAAGCCAATTCGTAACTCAACTTCAGAAGGACAATGTTAAAGATTTTTCAATGCAGCCCTCGGGTAGCACTTATAAAATCAGTGGTAATTATAAAAAGCCGCACAAAGCTAAAGATAATTCCAATGGTTTTAATGGTCTTGGCAATGTTCAGTCTCCGAAAGTTAAGTCATTTACGACTAATGTTTTGACAAATGATTCCTCGGTTGATCAGATACAAAAGTATGCCCAGAAAAATAAAGTGAAAAATGGTGCCAAAGAAGAAGAATCTAGCAGCATTTGGATTCAATTATTAGTTTATTTGTTACCAGTTGTCTTTATGATTTTCTTCTTCTATATGATGATCGGCCAAGCAGGTCAAGGTGGCGGCAATGGCAAAGTGATGAACTTTGGTAAGTCTAAAGCTAAACCTGTTGAGAAAAAGAATAATAAGATTCGGTTTTCTGATGTCGCTGGTGAAGAAGAAGAGAAACAGGAATTGGTCGAAGTTGTCGAATTTCTGCGAGATCCACGTAAGTTCTTATCTTTAGGTGCGCGGATCCCTTCCGGTGTTTTGCTCGAAGGTCCTCCCGGTACCGGTAAAACTTTACTTGCTAAAGCTGTTGCTGGTGAAGCAGGAGTACCGTTCTTTTCCATTTCTGGTTCTGATTTTGTTGAAATGTTTGTTGGTGTCGGTGCTAGCCGTGTGCGTGATCTTTTCGAAAATGCTAAGAAAAATGCTCCATCGATCATCTTTATTGATGAAATTGATGCGGTTGGACGTCAACGTGGCAGCGGCATGGGCGGCGGTCACGATGAACGTGAACAAACCTTGAACCAGTTGTTAGTTGAAATGGATGGTTTCCAGGGCGATGAAGGTGTCATCGTGATGGCAGCTACCAACCGTTCTGATGTGTTGGACCCCGCTTTACTTCGTCCGGGCCGTTTTGACCGTAAGATCCTTGTTGGCCGTCCTGATGTTAAAGGGCGGGAAGCAATTCTAAAAGTTCATGCAAAAAACAAGCCATTAGCTAAAGATGTTGACTTGAAGATGATCGCTAAACAAACACCAGGATTTGTGGGTTCAGACCTAGAAAACTTGCTTAATGAAGCTGCTTTACTAGCTGCTCGTCGTAATAAAAAAGCGGTAGATGCCACTGATCTTGACGAAGCTGAAGACCGCGTAATTGCTGGTCCCGCTAAACGTGACCGTGTTATCAATAAACGTGAACGTGAAACTGTTGCTTACCATGAAGCTGGGCATACGATCATTGGGTTGGTCTTAAATGATGCTCGGGTCGTTCATAAAGTAACTATCGTGCCACGTGGACGTGCTGGCGGTTATGCGATTATGTTGCCTAAAGAAGATCAGGCGTTATTGTCTAAAAAAGATGCGCAAGATCAAGTTGCTGGTTTAATGGGTGGACGTGCTGCTGAAGAAATAATTTTCCACGTTCAATCTTCTGGTGCTTCTAATGACTTTCAGCAAGCTACGCAAATGGCACGTGCAATGGTTACCCAATATGGTATGAGTGATAAATTAGGCCCAGTTCAATATGAAGGGCAAAGTGGAATGACTCCTGGACAGTATGCTGGGCAACCAAATTATTCAGGTCAGATCGCTAACGTGATCGACGAAGAGGTTATTCGTATTTCCAATGAACAAATGGAACGCGCTAAACAAATTATTCAAGATCACAGAGAACAACATAAGACGATCGCTGAGGCATTGTTACAGTACGAAACTTTAGATGAAAAGCAAATCTTAAGTCTTTACAAGACAGGTAAGATGCCATCTGATGAAACAAATGAGTTTCCAAGTGAAAAAGAAGCTGCTACTTTTGAAGAATCTAAAAAGGCACTTGAACGTAAAGAAGCGGAAAAGAAAGATGAGCAGAAACAAGATTCTGATAATGAGACCTCTTTCGATCAGACGGAAACATTTTATCCTCATGAAGATGATCATGATGAGAAAAATGGTTAAAATTGCTGATTAACTTTTGATAGTGAATGGTTTTGTTGTATGACAAAACTGTTCACTATTTATTTTTATAGTAAAAATAAATATGCTACAATTTGTAGGTATATTTTTAGTGGTAGTTTTATTAGAGAGTATAATTCAGGTAAAAAAATATTGAATTATTTTTGTGAATGCTAGATTTTTAGATGCGTCACAGAAAGTTATAATTTGAGTATTTTTAGAGATAAAGGAGAAAAACATGGCTGATTATTTAGTTAAAAGTTTAGCTTACGATGGTCAATTACGTGCATATGCAATTGACGCGACACAGACGGTAGCTTATGCGCAAAAAGCACATGATACTTGGAGTGCAGCTTCAGCTGCATTAGGCAGAAGTATAGTGGGAACAGTTTTATTATCCTCTGCTTCTTTGTCAGGCAATGAAAAAATGACTGTCAAGATCCAAGGTGATGGCCCAGTTGGTGGGATTGTCGTGGATGGTAATGCCAATGGGACTGTTAAAGGTTACTTGCAGCATCCACACGTTCATTTACCATTGAATGACAACCATAAGATCGACGTTAAAGGCGCGGTTGGGACACAGGGTATGTTATCAGTCACCAAAGATATGGGATTGAAAGACCCATTTACTGGGCAAGTTCCGCTAGTGTCAGGTGAACTAGGTGAGGATTTTACTTACTATCTTGCCAAGTCAGAACAAATCCCTTCGGCAGTGGGATTATCAGTCTTTGTTAAAGATAATAATTTGATCGAGTCGGCGGGAGGTTTTATGATACAGGTTATGCCTGGCGCAACTGACGATGTTTTAGACCATTTGGAGCAACGTTTGAATGAGATACCGATGGTGTCGCAGATGATGAAAGATGGAAAAACACCTGAAGAGATTTTGTACGAGATCTTGGGTCAAGAAAACGTCAAGGTATTGGATACTTTGCCAGTGAAATATGAGTGTGATTGTAATAAGGACAGATTTGCTGAAGCCTTGTCATCAATACCTGCTTATCAAATTGATGAGATGATCGCACAAGACCATGGCGCAGAAGCCGTTTGTCATTTTTGTGGTAAAAAGTATCAATTTACGGAAGAAGAATTGCAACAGATCAAAGAAAAAGCTAATGCAAAGTAGTTATACTAACTTACAATGAGATACTGGTAGATTATTTTAAATAAGTTAGTTTATATTTAAAAGACTGGTGTGCTATACTGTTTTTGTATGTAAAAGTGGAAAGAGAGGGTAATCGATGGCTAATCAACAGTCAATGAATGATCAATTGAAGGTCCGGCGCCAAAAAGTAGATGAATTACGCGATGAAGGTATTGCGCCATTTGGACATAGATTTGATCGGGATTCATACAATGAAGATCTGCATCAAAAATATGAGGAATTAAGTAAAGAAGAATTGGGTGACTTGAATATCACCGCGACAATTGCAGGACGGATGGTTGCTAAGCGTGGTAAGGGGAAGGTTGGTTTTGCTGACCTTCAAGATCGTACTGGTAAAATGCAATTATACGTGCGTAAAGATATTTTAGGAGAAGATAATTACCATATTTTCAAACGTTCCGATCTAGGTGATTTTTTGGGTGTCACTGGTGATGTGATAAAGACTGATATGGGAGAGTTGACTTTACGTGTTACTAAATTGACTTTCTTATCTAAGGCTTTGCGCCCTTTGCCAGATAAATATCATGGTTTACAAAACGTTGAACAAATCTATCGTCAACGTTATTTAGATTTGATCACGAACCACGAGAGCTATGAACGCTTTGTTCATCGTAGTCAGATAATTGCAGCAGTTAGAAATTATTTGGATGGCGAAGGTTTCTTAGAAGTTGAAACACCAGTCTTGCATAATCAAGCTGGTGGTGCATCTGCGCGTCCATTTAAAACGCACCATAATGCATTGGATATTGAATTGTATCTGCGTATTGCTTTGGAGTTACACTTGAAGAGGTTGATCGTCGGAGGTATGGAACGTGTCTATGAAATCGGGCGAGTTTTCCGTAATGAAGGGATCGATACAAAACATAACCCAGAATTTACTATGCTTGAATCATATGCTGCTTACTTTGATTTTACCGATGTGATGGATGAGACAGAAGGAATTTTTAAGGCTGCATGTAAAGTTGTCTCTGACGATAATAAAATCACGTATCAGGGTAATGAAGTTGATTTTAATAAACCATTCCGCCGGATTCATATGGTTGATATGATTAAAGAAGTAACGGGCATTGATTTCTGGCAAGAAATGTCACTGGAAGATGCACAAAAATTGGCTGACGAAAATAATGTTCATTATGAACCCTATTGGCAAGTGGGGCATATTATCAACCAATTCTTTGAGGATTTTTGTGAAGAAAAAATAGTTGATCCGACATTTATTTATGGTCATCCTGTTGAAATTTCACCACTTGCTAAAAAGAATGCCGATGATTCAAGATTTACAGATCGATTTGAATTGTTTATTTTAGGTAATGAATATGCCAATGCCTTTACAGAATTGAATGATCCGATCGATCAACGTGGACGTTTTGAAGCTCAGGCTAAGGAACGAACAGCAGGTAATGAGGAAGCTGAAGGAATTGATGAAGATTATCTGGAAGCAATGGAATATGGAATGCCTCCTACAGGTGGTTTAGGGATCGGCATTGACCGTTTAGTTATGCTGTTGACTGATGCAGATTCTATTCGCGATGTTTTGTTATTCCCAACTTTGCGACCTGAAGAAAATAAATAGCTATTGCTGAAAAGTTACTGTTGAATGTATTTTTCGTCAGTAACTTTTTTATTTTGTCAATTTTTTAATTTTTAGTTTGTGTTTATGCTTTATATTTAGTTATAATACATGTTATAAGAACTTTAATTTTAGGAAAAAACGAACTATATTTTCTGTATTTTTATTTGAATATGGATTTTAAAAGTATGGAATTTTATAGTTTGAAAATACTACTTGACGGAATGTTTAATTGAATGTATATTTATATATGCTGATTGATTGGTTATCGGGTTTTCAGTAATCTAGTCAAGCACTTGTTGAGAGTTTTTAAAAAGACTTAAAATTTTTGGTTGACATTTTATCTGGGTATGGTAAACTAATAAAGTTGTCACCTCGACAGCACAGCATTTAAATAATGAGTAGATCTTTGAAAACTGAACAAAGTTTCGACAAATCAAATGTGTGAGGTCGCTTATCTTAATGATAAGCGCAAACAACATTTGCGAAGTCAATTCGCTAGTAAAATTTATGAGTCACAAACTTTAAAATGAGAGTTTGATCCTGGCTCAGGACGAACGCTGGCGGCGTGCCTAATACATGCAAGTCGAACGCAATCTTTTAACAATGAGTGCTTGCACTCAGCGTTTTAAGTGCGAGTGGCGAACGGGTGAGTAACACGTGGGCAATCTGCCCAAAAGTGGGGGATAACACTTGGAAACAGGTGCTAATACCGCATCAACCGACTGACCGCCTGGTCGGTCGGGTAAAGACGGCGTCAGCTGTCGCTTTTGGATGAGCCCGCGGCGTATTAACTAGTTGGTAAGGTAACGGCTTACCAAGGTGATGATACGTAGCCGAA
>NZ_APCP01000063.1 GCF_000349725.1 Ligilactobacillus pobuzihii E100301 = KCTC 13174 | reverse complement strand
ACCCC
The DNA here is from genome assembly GCF_000349725.1 of Ligilactobacillus pobuzihii E100301 = KCTC 13174. Lineage (GTDB taxonomy): Bacteria > Bacillota > Bacilli > Lactobacillales > Lactobacillaceae > Ligilactobacillus > Ligilactobacillus pobuzihii. Next base: position 533 of record NZ_APCP01000063.1, on the reverse strand, counting down.
TTAACGGGCTCTGACTACTTGTAGGCACATGGTTTCAGGAACTATTTCACTCCCCTCCCGGGGTGCTTTTCACCTTTCCCTCACGGTACTGGTTCACTATCGGTCACTAGGTAGTATTTAGCCTTGGGAGATGGTCCTCCCGGTTTCCGACGGAGTTACACGTGTTCCGCCGTACTCAGGATCCTAGACTGAGGAAAAACTGTTTCGCTTACGGGGCTGTCACCCGCTGTGGCCGACCTTCCCAAGTCGTTTAGCTACAGTCTTTCTTGTTAACTCAAATGTCCAGTCCTACAACCCCAAGAAGCAAGCTTCTTGGTTTGGGCTGTTCCCCGTTCGCTCGCCGCTACTGGGGGAATCGAAATTTCTTTACTTTCCTGCGGGTACTGAGATGTTTCAGTTCCCCGCGTCTATCCTCAACTGACCTATGTATTCAGCCAGTGATCATAACTAATCACAGTTATGGGGTTGCCCCATTCGGAGATCTCCGGGTCATTGCTTACTTACAGCTTCCCGAAGCATATCGCAGTTAGTCA
>NZ_KB714697.1:257713-283768 GCF_000349725.1 Ligilactobacillus pobuzihii E100301 = KCTC 13174 | reverse complement strand
TTTTGGCTAAAAATTGAATTAACAGTTTTTGTTTACAATCTAGGTTTTTTTAGTTTTGATGAAGATGAAATTATTACGAACTAGCACCACGCGTAGTATTTTTTATCTTCAGCAATGGGTAGAACTCGTCGATCATTATACTAATTGACAAGCATATCATGCGAGTGCACAATGCCTTTTAAGTGAAATTTTAAAGTAAATTGTTCTGCTTTCTATTACACAATAAGCAAATTATAATTTTCGTTTGTACTATCGACTCTATAATATCGTTACAGTTCCTGGATTGTGAGCAATCGTGCGAAAACGTAACGAATTAAAACTTATCTGGGCAACTTACTTAGCTCTTAACTAACTTTTTAGTCTAAGATCTGCAGCTAAATATACAGGAAAACAAAGAGAGACCTTTAATAAAACATGTTGACTCAGGTTTTTATTTCTGATAATATTAGTACGTTGTATTTGTGCCTGCCACAACTACAACCGCACGTTTTAAGTTCAAGTATTCATTTTTATTTAAATGGATCACTACATTACGGCGAGTCTAAGTCAATTACAAGGAGGTGCATATTGATGTACGCAATTATTAAAACAGGTGGTAAACAATATAAGGTTGAAGCCGGTGAAGCAATCTATGTTGAAAAGTTAGCTGCTAATGCAGGTGATAAGGTTACATTTGATGATGTTGTTTTAGTTGGCGGTGAAAAGACTGTCATTGGAACACCAGTTGTAGATGGTGCTAGTGTTACTGGTACTGTTGAAAAACAGGGACGTGAAAAGAAAGTTGTGACTTTCAAGTACAAGCGCAGAAAAGGTTCTCACTCAAAACAAGGTCATCGTCAACCATATACAAAGGTTGTTATCGACGCAATTAATGCCTAAATTAATTTAAGGGAGTGGCATGTTCTGTGATTAAAACACGTTTTTTGTATAATGATAATGCATTTTGCGGTTTTTTGCTTAAAGGGCATGCTGATTCTGGAGAATATGGATATGATATTGTCTGTGCTGCTGTATCTGTGTTAGCGATCAACACTGTTAATAGTTTAGAACAGTTAGCTTTGGTCAAGCCACAAGTTATTTCGGATGAAAAAAATGGTGGGTTCCTCAAGGTCAACGTTAACTTGGATCAGGCTAATGACTCGCCTGTTCAGCTTTTGTTAAATAGTTTCGAGTTAGGGATGCGTAGCATAGCGGATAACTATCAAGATTATATAACTATTGAAGATGAATAATTACCAGGAGGTGTTCGTGTTATGTTAATGAATTTACAATTCTTCTCCAAGCATAAAGGGGGAGGTTCGACATCTAACGGTCGTGACTCAAAGGCTAAGCGTTTGGGTGCCAAGCGTGCCGATGGTCAAACTGTCACATGTGGTTCAATTTTGTACCGCCAACGTGGTACACATATCTATCCAGGTATGAACGTTAAAATTGGCGGGGATGACACACTATTTGCAACTACTGCAGGTGTTGTAAAATTTGAACGTAAAGGCCGTGACAAGAAAAAAGTTTCGGTTTACCCTACAGCTGAATAATTTTCACGCTATTAATGCCGGGATTCCACTTGTGGGGTTCCGGTTTTTTTATTCTAAAATATGAGTGTGAATTTAAAGAACTCTGTTTCATAAAATGTCATGTGGATCAACTTTTGATATACTAGTATTTATAACTCAAATGAAAGGTCTGATTATAAATGGTTACTAATCGGGTTTCCAATTTACAAAAGAAATTCGCTCAATTAAAAATAGACGGCTTTTTAATCACTGACCCGTTAAATATTTATTATTTAAGTGGTTTTGCTGGTGATGCCGGAGTTCTTTTGATCACAGAAAATGATAAATTTTTGATTACTGATTCTCGTTTTGAACAACAAATAAAGACGGAGAATCCTGATTGGAAAGCAGAAATCACAAGAGATTATTTACAAGTAGCTTGCGATATTGCAGCTAACAATCATTTGGCAGCAATTGGGTTTGAAAATACTATTGATTTTGCTTCTTATGATTTTTTGGATGAAACTGCGGAATGTGATATTGTTCCCTTTGACCGAGTCGTTGAACGCATAAGAGCTGTTAAAGATGAAGACGAAATAGCCTTGATCAAAAACAGCTGTGCATTAGCAGATAAGGGCTTTGATTTTGTGATCGACCAACTAAAATCTGGTCAGACAGAATTGGATATTGCCAATGATCTGGATTATTTCATGAAAAAAAATGGAGCGTCCGCGCAGTCTTTTGAAACGATCGTAGCTAGCGGTGAACACACTACTTGGCCGCATGGAACTGCAACTGCTCGTCAAATTACTCAGGGTGATTTGATTACTCTAGATTATGGCTATTTTGTTTCAGGATATACTTCAGATGTTACGCGAACATTTAGTTTGGGTAAGCAAAGTAAGCAAGTAAAAGAGATCTATCAACTAGTATTACAGGCACAACAGGCCACAATTGATGCTGTTGCTCCGGACGTTACAGGTGCTTACCTTGATCAAATTGGCCGATCAATAATCGAAAAAGCTGGTTATGGTGAGTATTTTAATCATGGTATGGGCCATGGGATCGGTTTGGACATTCATGAGTCACCAGATATTGGCAAAAGATTCCCAGATGTAATAAAGCCAGGAGAAATTATTACGATCGAACCGGGAATTTACCTTCCGGGTGTTGCTGGCATTAGAATTGAAGATGATATTTTAGTGACAGAACATGGATATGAATTATTAACTCATGCTAATAAAAATTTGTTAGAAATATAAGAGTTGATTTTTAATTGTTTTTGCTTTGTTAAAGACGTGTTAACTTGACAAAGCAATTGATCCACGTGAAAATAAAGAGTAATAACTTTTTGATTGCGTAGCATAATTTATGTGTACTTAAACGGCATTTGCCAAGGAGGATTATATTTAAATGATTTCAGTAAATAATTTTAAAACTGGGTTAACAGTTGAAATTGATGGCGGATTATGGCGCGTTGTTGAATTTCAACACGTTAAGCCTGGTAAAGGTTCAGCTTTCGTTCGTTCAAAATTAAAGAACTTACGGACTGGTGCTATTCAGGAAAAAACATTCCGTGGTGGGGAAAAAATTAATCAAGCGCAAATCGATCGTAAAAAGATGCAATATCTTTATGCCGATGGTTCTAACTATGTGTTCATGGATACAGAAACATATGAGCAACTTGAATTACCAGAAGAAACGATCAAAGACGAACTAAAATTTTTGAAAGAAAATACTGTTGTCAGTGTCATCATGTATGGTAGTGAAACGTTAGGTGTCGAACTTCCTAATACTGTTGACTTGGAAGTTTCTGCTACAGAACCGGGTATTAAAGGTGATACTGCTTCTGGGGGTTCTAAACCAGCAACGATGGAAACTGGTTTGGTAGTACAAGTTCCTTTCTTCGTTAATGAAGGAGACATGTTAACTATTAATACTGTTGATGGAACTTATATTTCGCGTGCTTAATTTATAAGGAGGTTAGTCATGTCTGACGAAAACAACATTGTTTTAACCAGCAGCCAACCAGACCTGGGAGAAATTAAGATCGCACCTGAGGTTGTTGAAGTAATTATCGGAATCGCAGCCAGTGAAGTTGAAGGCGTTTATTCAATGCATGGGTCAATTGCCAATAGTTTTTCGAAATTATTTGGGCGGCAAGATCGTAAGCAAGGTGTTAAATTAGGCGCAGCACAAAACGAATTAACAGTTGATGTTAATGTTTTCTTGAATTATGGAGTTTCTGTACCTAAAGTAGCTTCTGAAATTCAAGATAAAGTTTCACAACAAGTTTTGTTTATGACTGGCTTACAGTTGGCTTCAGTTGATGTTCATGTTCAAGGTGTTGTTCCTGAAAAAGTAGAGGCAACTGTTGATCCAAACAATATATTTGGAGAAGAAAAAGAGGAAAATAAGTAATGACTACAACAAGGCATATGGTACGCCAAGGTGCTTTTCAAGTGTTATTTGCTTTGCAAAGCAATTTGGACGCGGATCCTGATACGGTTTGCCAACAAATTGCTGTAGATGAATTTGACTTGGAAATCGTTCCAGAATATATGCGGACTTTAGTTCAAGGTGTTTTAATACACCAATCAGAAATTGATGCGTTACTTGCAGAACATTTAAGTTCTAAATGGTCACTTGATCGATTGAGCAAAACTGATTTATTGATTTTGAGATTAGCAACGTACGAAATCAAGTTTGAAAGTGAGACACCTGATAAGGTGGCTTTAAATGAGGCACTCGAGCTCGCTAAAGCATTTAGCGATGATAAATCACGACGTTTTATTAATGGTGTTTTGTCGAACCTCTTATAGTGATTTGTTAAGTCTGAAATAGTGCTTGTCACTGTTCAGGCTTTTTAATTTTGCTGATTTTTTTGGATCAGTCTCTGTAAAGGCTTTTCATTCTCTGACAGTACGTACTAATGCTTAATGTTAAACTCATTTATGAGAATAGTTTTGTATTTGATGATGTGCTAAAATTAGTAGTAAATATTCTTTTTAGGGTATTTAAATGTTAATTTAATGAATGGAGAGAAAGCTTTTTAAAGTAGTGTAAAGTTATGCTAAACCAAGTAAAGTATCTGAAAGAAGCGGATGTTATCTTACCTTTAGCATTGCAAGTAACTGCTAAAATCTGACAACAAACTACAATTTAAAATAAGCTTTGTTGGTGAGCAAAATTATAGTTATGATAGTGATGGCGATTTGACTTTAGTGAAATTTCTATTACTAAAACATTTAAATTAAACAATAGATTTAAATAAAAGAACTGTCATCTATCCAATAATGGTCGATGTTTAGACGGCTCTTAGTAACTTGTAGGTCGGCTAAAGTCATGACATTGTATTAGAGAAGATGAAGTTAGACCAGCAGATAAAAAAGTTTTGCTCGTTTGGTCGATATAAAAAATGATCCATGATGCTTTTTATGACTAGCGTAATGCTGATATAATAAACGATTGATTTTGTGAAAAAAGGAGCTAGAGAATTGACGACAAACAAATACTTAACTGTTACTGCTTTGACACGTTATTTACATAAAAAATTTACAGTTGATCCGTACTTGCAAAAAGTTTTTCTGACCGGTGAGATCTCTAATTTTCGCTTACGTCCAAGGCATCAGTATTTTAGTATTAAAGATGACAATGCTAAAATTAATGTAGTGATGTTTCAGTCTAATTTTAAACGAGTTAAATTTATCCCTGAAGAAGGAATGAAGGTGCTCCTAGTTGGACGTGTCGATTTATATGAGCCTAATGGAACATATCAAATCAACGTTGAAAGTATGCAGCCAGACGGGGTAGGTGCGTTGTATGAAGCATATGAACAATTAAAAAAGAAACTATCTGCTGAGGGCCTTTTTTCTGTTGAAAAAAAAGAAATCCCTCGTTTCCCCAAAAAAATTGCTGTGATCACCAGCCCGTCTGGTGCGGTTATTCGAGATATAATGACAACTGTTAAGCGTCGCTATCCGATCACACAGTTAGTGCTATTCCCGGCTGTTGTACAAGGTGATCAGGCTGCTGATTCACTTGTGGGCCGCTTAAAAGAAGTGGCTCAACATGGTGACTTTGATACAGTAATCATTGGTCGTGGAGGTGGCTCGATCGAGGATTTGTGGCCGTTTAACGAAGAGAAAGTTGCGCGCGAGATTTTTGCTACTAAAATACCTGTGATTTCTTCAGTAGGACATGAGACTGATACAACGATTGCAGATTTGGTGGCTGATTTAAGGGCTCCAACTCCGACAGCTGCGGCTGAGCTGGCCACACCTGTACGTTCTGACGAAATATTAAAATTAAAACAGCAACGATTACGTTTGATTCAAGCTATGAAGACTAATTTAGACCGAAACAAACGCAGAGTGGCTCAACAGACTGATTCATATATTTTCAAAGCACCAGCTCGATTATATGAAGGGTATTTGCAGAAATTAGATTTTTTAAATTCTAAACGTGATGCTGCTTTCCAGCAAAAATTATCTCAAGCTCGAAGCACTCAACTACAATTATTAAGTAAATTAAAGCTGGTTGATCCGCAACCTAGGATCATACAGACTAAAAACACACTTGCTATGGATTACAAGCAACTACAACAAAGCATGAAGCAATATATAATTAAACAGAATAATGAGCTTGCACGATCGGCGGGCAAGTTAAATGCTTTGAGTCCTTTATCTGTAATGGGACGGGGTTACTCTTATATTAGTCAGGATGGAAAAATTTCTAAAAGTGTTAAGGATCTGTCAGCAAACGATACGGTTGTTTTGCACCTGGTAGACGGAACAGCTAGTGCCAAGATCTTAGACACTAAGGAGGAAAAAGATAATGAATGAAGAAAAAAAAGAAGCAACTTTTGAAGAAAATCTAGCAGGTTTAGAAAAAATAGTGACCAAATTGGAACAAGGAGATGTACCCTTAGAAGAAGCTTTAGATTCTTTTCAAAAAGGAGTAAAGTTAAGCAAGGAATTGCAGAAAACATTGGAAAATGCGGAAAAAACTCTGACAAAGGTAATCGATGAGAATGGTGAAGAAGAAATCTTTGAGCAAGGACAAGATGAAAATGAGCAATAAAAGTATTTCTGCTTTACAAGCAGGAGAAATAAGTGAGCTAAATCGGCAAATGCAAAATCGGATAAAAAATCTCGACAATCAGAATGATTTACGTGATGCGATGATGTATTCAGTAATGGCTGGTGGAAAAAGAATTAGACCACTGATAGTTTTTGCTACTTGTTTAAGTTTAAATAAATCGATCTCACCAAGTACCTATGTCGTTGCTGGCAGTTTAGAGTTCATTCATACTTACTCTTTGATTCATGATGATCTTCCTGAAATGGATAATGATGATCTACGTCGTGGTAAACCAACCAACCATAAAATTTATGGACAGGCGATGGCTGTTTTAGCAGGCGATGCTTTGTTAACAGAAGCTTTTAGATGGCTTTCAGAAGTTCAAGTTTCAGCTCAGCGAGGCTTAATGCTAGTTCATAAATTGTCCCAGGCAGCTGGTGCGCTAGGCATGGTCGATGGTCAAGCACGTGACATAAAAGGTGAAGATCAACAACTAAACATAGAGCAATTAAAAATCTTACATGCTGGGAAAACTGGTGCCCTGATCCGCTACGCTTTTGAAGCTGGTGGTGTCTTGGCAAACGCAACCGAAAAACAACAGAAGTTGCTAAGTAAACTTGGTTTAGCATATGGATTAGCATTTCAAATTTATGATGACATTTTAGATGTGACCTCTAGCGAACAAGAAATGGGTAAGGCTGTGCATAAAGATCAGTCAGAAAATAAGAACACATATCCAACTTTGCTCGGCTTAGAAGGAGCCAAAGAATCATTGTCCTATACTTTAGATGAAGCTATTGGTGTATTAGAGCGGATGAAAGATATTGGTGTTGAAACAAAGTTATTTGAAGAATTACTAGCATATTTTAGGATATAAGGTAGAAAAATGAAAAAAGAACGGATCTATGTATTATTAGTAGAACAAGGTTTATTTGAAAGCTATGAACAAGCAAAAAGGGCTGTAATGGCTGGGGAGATCTTGGGAGAAAATGAGGAACGTTTAGATAAACCAGGGATGAAAGTTGATTCAACAGTAAAGCTTCATTTTAAAGGTACAAAAATGCCGTATGTCAGTCGGGGTGGTTTAAAGTTAGCTAAAGCTTTGAAAGTCTTCAAGATCGACTTAACTGGTCGAACTGTTTTAGATATTGGCTCATCGACAGGTGGCTTTACTGATGTGGCTTTACAAAATCACGCGCGTTTGAGTTATGCTTTAGATGTTGGTACCAATCAACTTGCCTGGAAACTGCGTCAAGATAAACGAGTAGTTGTCATGGAAAATACAAACTTTCGTTATAGTACTTTAGCTGACTTTTCGGAAGGACAGCCGGATTTTGCTTCAATTGATGTTTCGTTTATTTCTTTGCGATTGATATTGCCAACATTGTACCAAATCTTGCAAACGGGGCAAGACGTCGTGGCATTGATCAAACCCCAATTTGAAGCAGGTCGAAAAAAGGTTGGTAAACATGGGATCGTTCGTGAAAAAGAAACTCATTTAGAAGTTTTGAAAGATATTTTGGACTTTGCAAAAGAGACTGGCTATGATATTAGTGGGCTTGATTTTTCTCCAATTACTGGTGGGACAGGTAATATTGAGTTTATTGCTCATTTTATTTCTTGTCCTGAAGGCCAAAAGGGACGTGATCTTCTACAAGTTCCATTTAGTGATATTGTCAAAAAAGCTCATCTAACTTTGCTGCATTAATTTTCCAATGTTAACTTGTTAAAAATAGAAATTTTTGAAGTGTGGGGTAAGAAGATTACATGAAGAAGCATGAACGGCATAAATTATTAAAACAACTATTAGTTGAAAATACAGTTTATCGGCAAGAAGATCTAGTCAATTTAATGGCTCAGCGTGGTATTGAGGTTACACAGGCCACGATCTCACGGGATATCAAACAATTGCAGTTGATCAAAGTCCCGTTAAATGATGGCAGTTATCGTTATACGCTACCTTCTGAAAAAGAAGTTGATACTACAATGAAATTAAAGAAAACTTTACAAGATGCCTTTGTTGATGCGGATATTCATAATGAAATGTGTGTTCTTAAAGTTCAACCTGGAAATGGTCCCACTGTTTCAAGTTTGATCGAGCAAGTGGATTATCCTGAAATTTTTGCCTGCATTAGTGATGATGATACCGTGATGATTTTTAATCGTTCGACCCAAGGGGCGGTTAAAATTCAAGATAAGTTAGAAACAATGGCAAGTGAGAATTAAAAAAACACGAGATCAGAATTGTGAGAGCGCCACTTACCTACAAATGAATTTCATTGGAGGTGAAAGTATTTGTTAAGTAGTTTAACTATTAAAGATTTTGCAATTATTGATAAAATTCAAATTGACTTTCAACCTAAAATGACTGTGTTAACAGGTGAAACTGGGGCAGGAAAGTCGATCGTGATAGACGCTTTAGGACTATTAGCAGGCGGACGCGGATCATCTGATTATATTAGAAAAGGTAAAAAAAAGGCCTTGTTACAGGCACTTTTTATCTTGCCAGAAGATGCACGATCTTATCAGATACTAGATGAGATCGGTGTTAGTTACGATTATAGTGGGCTGATTTTACAACGGGAATTGTATCGTAATGGGCATAATATCTGCCGGATCAATGGTGAACTGGTAAATTTAGCTAATATGCGTAGGGTTGGTGAAACACTGATCGATATTCATGGTCAAAATGAGCATCAAGAATTAATGCATCCGGAAAAACATTTGTCATTGTTAGATAGTTTTGCTGACAAACAAATTGGTTCTTTAAAAGAAAATTATTATCAAAGTTATCAGCGTTATCGGCAAGAAAAAGATAGCTTAGAAAAAAAAGAAAAACATGAAAAAGAGTGGGCCCAACGCCTAGATATGTTACAGTTTCAAGTTCAAGAAATTAAGACTGCCCAATTACAAACAGATGAAGAAGAGCAGTTAACGGAAGAGAAATATCAACTGGATAATTATCAAGCGATTCATGATGCTCTTGAAAATAGTTACCAGCTTTTATCTGGTGAAGATATTGATGCGTTAGGTCAAGTCGGATCTGTGATGGAACAAATACAACGTGTTTCAGGACTTTCATCTGATTTGGGACAAATTAGTCAACGTGTTACTGATGCATACTATGGTTTAGCTGATTCAGTGCATGAGATATCTAATCAACTTTCAACCATGGAATGGGATGAGGATCGTTTAGACCAAATTGAACACCGCCTTGAAGACATACATCAATTAAAAAGAAAGTATGGAAGTTCTATTCCTGAGATCTTGAGTTATTATCAGAAAATAAAGGCTGAACTGAAAGATATGCAAAAAACTGGAGCTGACTCAGATGAACAAAAAGCCTATGTTGAACAGTTATTAAGAGATTCTAAGCAATCAGCGCATAAGTTATCACAACAACGAAAAAAAGCTGCCGTGCAATTAGAAAAGGCGGTACACAAAGAACTAAAAGCTTTGTATATGGGAAAAGCGATTTTTAAAGTCAAATTTTTAGATAATTCGAATGATGATTTGAATGCACAAGGAATGGATCAAATTGAATTTTATATTCAAACTAACCCAGGTGAATCAATGGGCCCATTATCACGTATTGCCTCTGGTGGGGAGTTGTCTCGAATTATGTTGGCATTAAAGACGATTTTTGCTCAGCGTCAGGGTGTAACCAGTATTATTTTCGATGAGGTCGATACAGGAGTAAGCGGCCGTGTTGCGCAAGCCATAGCTGAGAAGATTAGTTTGATCGCGCAAAATTCACAAGTTTTATGTATTACACATCTGCCTCAAGTGGCTGCTGTTAGTGACCATCATTATCTAGTAGAAAAGAAAATTCAAAAGGGACGGACAGAAACCAGTGTCAAGCAATTGGCACGTTTTGACAAAGTGGAGGAACTGGCTAGAATGCTTGCAGGAACTGAAATTACAGATCTAGCTCGTGAACATGCCGCAGAATTGTTGAAATTGGGTCATCCATAATTATGCTTCTCAAGCAAAAAGAGCCAAATACTCAGCCACTCAGGGCTGGTAATATTTGGCTTTTTATTATTCTTTTAAGTTTAACTGATAAAGTCTCTATATAGACCGATAACTTTACCTAAAACAGTCACTGAATCTAAAATGATCGGAGCCATTGTGTCATTTTCCGGTTGCAAACGGAAATGGTCCTTTTCTTTAAAGAATCGTTTGCAGGTTGCTTCATTATCGTCTGTCATTGCAATGATAATATCGCCGTTATCTGCTGAACGTTGTTGTCTAACGATCACTTCATCCCCATCAAGAATACCGACATTGATCATGCTTTTGCCCCTAATGGTTAGCATAAATAAATCCTGTGCGGAATCATAGTTCGGTGGTAAAGGAAAGTAGTCAGTGGTTTCTTGCACCGTTAAAATAGGATTACCAGCGGTAACAGTCCCTAAAACAGGGATTTTACTTGTTTTTGCTGATATTCCAAGTGCTTCCATTCCGGCAGTTGTAATTTCTAAAGCACGGGGTTTAGTTGGATCTTTACGTATATAGCCGCGTTTTTCTAAACGTGCAATGTGCCCATGAACAGTTGATGTTGAAGAGAGATCGACTGCTTCACCGATTTCTCGGACAGTAGGTGGATAACCTTTCTCATGTACACATTCGTAGATGAATTTTAGCACGGAGATTTGTCGTTCTTCGATCATTTTTGACATCACGAACACCTCATTTATTTTTATAGCTTAAGCGTATCATAATAAGGGGCCTATTTCAAACTAATGTTCGGATGATATGCTTGAGTTTTTAAGATGTGTATATTAAGATGAAAAGAAAATCTCTATTAGGAAAGAGGCAAATAAATGGATAATGGTATCCCTCAAAATTTAATTGATAGGATCAATGAGCTAGCTAATAAGAAAAAAAAGACGGGATTAACAGAAAGGGAACAAGAAGAGCAAAAACGTTTGCGTTCGACTTATTTGAGCATGTTTCGTGAAAGTTTTCGCAGTCAACTTGAAATGACCCAGGTTTATGATAAAAAAGGAAAAGAAGTTACACCAGATAAAGTAAAAAATATTCAAAGAAAGCGCGGTTTGCGTGACGACTAAAAATATTTACTAGCTAAAAATATGGAGAAGGTCAGGTATTTTATTATGACCTCTTTATTTTTTGTGTCTAATTGTGTAAACTTAACTAAGTAAGCAAAAGTTATGGAAGGGAGTAGTTGATGATGTCCACACCAGTTTGGATTTTTATCGTCATCATCGCATTAATTTTGGGGCTTGTTGGTGGCTTTTTTGGAGCTCGTAAATATATGGAAAGTTATTTGCAAAAGAACCCACCGATCAATGAACAAATGTTAAGACAAATGATGTTACAGATGGGCCAAAAGCCTTCAGAAAAGAAATTAAATCAAATGATGACATCCATGAAAGCTAATTATGGAAAGAAAAAATAAAGTCATTTTTAATAAAAAAAGCCGGGTAATTTACCCGACTTTTTCTTTAACCTTATTTATTTGAATGATTGGAAACATCCACATATTTGAAAGATGGATCGATCTGTTGATCAAGTTTCTCAAATTCAGTTTTCATTTGTAACAGAAGATCATTTTGATATTCCTCTGTCATTTTTGCTTTACGATCTGGATATATTGGTTCACCAAATGCGACTGTTACTGATTTACGTGTAAACAGTTGTTTAAAAGTTAATGGGCCCTGATAAACTGTTGGAACTATCGGTACACCTGAAAGCTTAGCAATTAAAGCGACACCGCCTTTCATTTCTTGTGAATGGCGTGTTCCAGAAGGAAACATAATTAATGAAATATCTCGTTTACGTAACCATTTAATGGGAGTTTTTACCGCTGAAGGTCCGGGATGTTTTCTGTCAACTGGAAAAGCATTTGCGTGCTTCAAAATAAAGCGTAAAATTGGATTTTTAAAGAGTTCTTTTTTTGCCATAAACGAAAATGGCTTAGGAGAAGCCGCAAGGGCAAAGTAGATCATGTCAAACCAAGCGCGATGAGGCCCGACTAGAATATAATTACCTTCAGGAAGTTTTTCCTTGTTAAGATAGTGGCTATTACCATTGATGATTGCCACGATAACTCGTGCAACAACACGAATAAATGAGTAGAACATCGGGTGACATTCCTTTCTAAAAAATTAGTATCAAGAACAATATACATAGTTATTATAACAGTTGCAAGTTTGAATGGAAGAAAGTGTTTAAGGATGAAAAATGATATTCAGTTATTTCCAGGTGAAAGAGTTGACGAACTCTACGCCAATGACATTAAAATTATTCAGAGTTCAGAAGTTTTTTCTTTTTCGCTAGATGCGGTTTTATTGGCGGATTTTACCAAACCAGTACTAAAGAAAAAGGGTAGGATAGTTGATCTTTGCTCAGGCAACGGCGCAGTGGGCTTGTTTTTGGCTAAAAAAACTCGTGCACATATTACTCAAGTTGAAGTACAGCCTCGATTAGCTGACATGGCCCAGCGAAGTATTTCACTAAATAAACTAAGTGAACAAGTTTCGACCTTGAATATTGATTTAAATGATATTTTTGGTCAGCTTTCTAAAGATTCTATTGATACGATCACTTGTAATCCACCATATTTCGCAAATCAACCAACAAGTAAAAAAAATCCTAATCCTTATTTGGCCATAGCCCGCCATGAAAGCTCGGCCACCTTAGCGCAAATTATTTCCACTATTAGCAGTTTACTTAAAATGGGAGGCAAGATGTATATGGTACATCGTCCTGATCGACTCCAAGAGATTTTGCGGTTATTGGATTCTTTAAGGCTTGTACCGAAAAGGATCCGACTTGTTTTTCCAAAAAAGGAACGTGAAGCCAATATGGTATTGATAGAAGCTATCAAAGATGGAAATCCAGGTGGATTAAGATTTGTGCCTCCGATAGTAGTCTATGATGAAAATAATCAATATTTGCCGGAAGTCAGAAGGGTTTTATATGGAACAGATTAAGCGCTACTTTTTTTATGTTTTGTTATGTGCTGATCAAACATTATATGGTGGGTTTACAATTGATCTAAAACGGAGATTAAACCAACATAATGCAGGTACGGGTGCCAAATACACTAGAAATAAACGTCCTGTTAAAATGATCTATCATGAAGAATTTTACACTAAATCAGAGGCCTTAAAGGCTGAATATGCTTTTAAACATCAAACGAGATCTAAAAAAGAACTTTTTTTATTAAAGCAAGGAGTGGATCTGTCTAGTCTAGGGTAATTTAAGCCAAGTTTGTTATAATGTTTAACTCTATCTAGTCAAATGTTATTGCAATTGAATCTATAATCATTTACAATAGAACAGGTGTCTTGTTGACGCTTAATTCACACTCTGTATGCTGGGTGAGTGGTGCTTGATCAAATGAGTTCTCACCAAATGAATACAGGGGAGGAAAAAAACTATATTCGGAGGTATTTAATAATGGCAGTTATTACTATGAAACAATTGCTTGAAGCTGGTGTTCATTTTGGACATCAAACACGTCGTTGGAACCCTAAGATGAAGAAATATATCTTTACAGAACGTAATGGTATCTATATCATCGATTTGCAAAAAACAGTTAAGTTGATCGATAAAGCTTATAACTTTATGAAAGAAACAGCTGAAAATGATGGTGTTGTTCTTTTTGTCGGGACAAAAAAACAAGCTCAAGACTCGATCGAAGAAGAAGCAACACGTGCAGGCCAATACTATGTTAACCATCGTTGGTTAGGTGGTACTTTGACTAACTGGAATACTATTCAGTCACGTATTAAACGTTTGAAAGACTTAAAGAAGATGTCTGAAGACGGGACATTTGATATTTTGCCTAAGAAGGAAGCAGCTCAGTTGACCAAAGAAATGGAAAAACTGCAAAAATTCCTTGGTGGTATCGAAGATATGCCTCATATTCCAGATGCTGTCTTTATCGTTGATCCACGTAAGGAAAGAATTGCTGTTAAGGAAGCTCAAAAATTGAACATTCCGATTGTTGCCATGGTTGATACAAATGCTGATCCTGATGAGATCGACGTTAAAATCCCATCAAACGATGATGCAATTCGTGCCGTTCGTTTGATTACATCTAAGATGGCAGATGCTGTTATCGAAGCAAACCAGGGCGAAGAAAATGAACAAGTTACCGAAGAAACATTCGGCAAAAAAGATGAAAAAGTAGATTCCATCGAAGATATCGTTGAAGCAGTTGAAGGCAACAACGATCATAAGGATGCTGAATAGCTAATTTCAACTCAGGCTGTCTTAGATGTTGGGTAAGTTTGCCTAATGGTCTGAGGCAGCTTTTTTAAAGAAAATATTTATAAGGAGGCCATTAAGTTATGGCAAAGATTTCTGCTTCTCAAGTAAAAGAACTACGTGACACGACAGGTGTTGGTATGATGGATGCCAAAAAAGCATTAGTAGCAACAGAAGGCGATAGTGCAAAGGCAATTGATTTCTTGCGTGAAAAAGGAATGGCTAAAGCTGCCAAGAAAAGTGGCAATGTTGCCGCAGAAGGTTTGGCAAATGTGTTAGTTTCAGGCAATTCTGCTGTTATCCTAGAAGTTAACGCTGAAACAGACTTTGTTGCTCAAAACGAAAAGTTCCAAAATTTAGTAAAACATATTGGTGAAGTTTTGTTAGAAAACAAACCTGCTGATCTAGAAGCTGCTTTGGCTGTTAAAACAGATAAAGGTACTCTAAACGATGAATTAGTTGAAGCTACACAAGTTATCGGTGAAAAAATCAGCTTGCGCCGTTTCCAAATTGTTGAAAAAGAAGATAACGACAATTTCGGAGCATACTTGCACATGGGTGGCGAAATCGCAACTTTAACTGTTGTTGAAGGTGCAGATGCTGAAACTGCTAAAGATGTTGCTATGCACGTTGCTGCTATCAACCCACAATTTGTTAACCGTGACGAAGTTCCTGCAGACCAGGTTGCTCATGAAAAAGAAGTTTTGACTGAAGAAGCTAAAAATGAAGGCAAACCAGAAAAAATTATTGAAAAAATGGTCACTGGTCGTTTGAACAAATACTTTGCTGAAATTACTTTAGATGATCAAGATTTTGTTAAAGATTCAGATCAAACTGTTGCTAAGTATGTTGCATCTAAGAGTGGTAAAGTTAAGAGCTTTATTCGTTATGAAGTTGGCGAAGGTATGGAAAAGAAACAAGATGACTTTGCAGCTGACGTTATGAATCAAGTTAAGTAATTAGTTGCTAATATCTTTAAATTAAAAAATAATTTCAATAATACACATGTATGGCTGTGACTGTATATGTGTTTTTATATACAAAAATGGAGCTGGGACATAACTAGCTGTGAGATTCTAAAAGGGCCGTCGATCTATTCCATTTTGAAATGGGTTAAATCGACGGCCCTTAAACGTGTTCCAAAACAGCTTTTGTCCCACTTTCTAAAAACTGACAGGTCTCATCTATTTACATTGTTATCGTGAGTGATTTTAGCCAATTAGTTGGAACCAGATGATTTTGATCACTGCTGTGATCTTTTTTCATGATGACTTGTTGAGGGTTGATATATGAAATAAATTCGTTTAATTCACTTTGTGAGAGTGTGCAAAGTTGTTTTTGATGTATTAAACCTTCAGTGCTAACTGCGTATGGATGCAAGACAGCCGGATCAAAAAAAGTATCTGAATTTTTAAGTTGCTGACTTTGTTCCATTTGAATTATTATATTTGTATTTTTTTCGGGTAGACGCTCAACGCTAAAGAAATCATCAAATGGATAAAAACTGTGCAAAATTTGCCAGTAATTTTTATCCCAGATAATTGGTGTCTGATTTGTTTTGGCTGTTTTATCATAGCGATATAAACGTTCCGGATCAAAAGGAGAAAGCAAAGCTGTTAATGGCTGTTTTGTCTTATGCTTAGAAATGAACTTAGTTAGCATTTCCTGCATACCATTTTCAGATAAAATGTTTTTGGGTCGATTTAATGGTGCTATTTGTGAGCCTAATACCAACTGATCGATATTTTGTTCATGGAAGCCTTTTTTCCACTTTTTTATTCTCTTTTTATGATTACCGTGATTATAAAATGAATCGCAATATCCTAAAGTATTATGTGGCCCATTAGCTAAAATTGACATACTACCGAACTGACCATCATCATTTGAAAAAGCAGTAAGGCTGATGTTACCAATTTTAACTGCATATTTATATGGCAATACTTTCAAATTTAATTGTACAGGTTTGAGTAAATTTACTTTGGTCAATTTTTGTATCAGTTTTAAGAGTTCAAAGGATACATAAACCGGTTTAGAACTCCTATAGTTATTCATAAAATCGAGTGTATCAAAATCTAAGTGTGTCAGGATAATAAAATCATGTTTTTCTAGAGGTGTTCGCTCATTTAAAATTGGATCACATAAAATTTGTGCCTGTTCCGTTTTTAATATTAGATAATTATTAGGCAAATACTTCACCATCTTTGTTTATTTATAAGTTTGCGTCAGTATTAAAGTTTAGTACTGATAGATCAGTTGACGCTGTGACCAACTCACTGATCAGCTGTTCCATTTTATCTAGTCCTAATTGTTGCATTTTGATATTTTGTTCTGTTAAATATTTTACTAGTTTCTCACCGGTTAATGTTTTAGCAGTTTGATCACTTTCGTGTAACATATTAGAAAGTGTGATCGTGGTGTCTTTTTGCGCATCTTTTAGTAGATTTTGTAATTCAGTATAATGTCCGTCGACTAAGACACCGACTAGTTTATAAGTCCAATAAGCTGAGTCTTTACTATATTTTTGTTTACCAACTTTGTAGGCAGGGTGAACGTCAGTTGCTCCGGCATAAGTGGGAATAAAAACACTTTGTGCCGTGACACCCATTGCAAGCCAATGAATACCTGCAATTTCTTTAGGAAGATCAGGACGGATCTGTAGGATGTGTGACTCTTGTGTTTTCGCTAAACTGATCGGTCTAAATTTGCGTTTTTGATCCTCTGTTCCAAAACCTAACGGATCATAAGGTGTATTTTGAAAATGTGAACCTAGTACATATTTAAAATCATCTAACCCTAGTAAACGATCAGCTTTTCGTATGAAAGGTAGCTCTTGATTCATAGGTTCTTGTTTGATCTCAGGGTTAAATATTTTTTGACCATACCAGACACGTGGGGTGCTGTAAATCTCGTCTGATAGATCATGTGTCCCAAAAATATTTCTAAAATTAAAGTTGTCAGCATGTGGATTTAGATGATTTTCTGTGACAAATTCTTGAATATTTGTAGCATACATAAAATCGTCGGGCCGTGAAAAATCAATCTCTTGGATGGCCAGTTGGTTGGCCACTACTGCATATGAATCATCAGGTATCCGTTGAGCGACCCACTGGTGTCCACTTCCTGTTTCAAGATACCAAACTTCAGTGCTATCGGAAAATAAGATGCCATTACTTTCACTAGTACCATATTTTTCAATTAGCTGACCTAAACGTTTTACACCTTCGCGTGCAGTATGGATATATGGTAAGACAACAGTTAACATTGCTTCTTCACTAATACCATCTTTTACTAAGGGGTCATAACCTAAAACACGTTCATTTGCGTAGGCACTTTCGGTTGCACTCATAGCCACACCATATTCATTGATCCCATCTTCTTCAAAAACACCAAATTTATCAGTCCACTCTGGTGTAGCTGAATATTTAGCACGTATTTGAGGTAGTTTGATTTTAAAGCCGTTATCAGGAGAAACAAACTCTTGTGTTTCTGCGTATTCCTTGTGTGCATGAATCTGCATATATTTAGGCCAGGCACTTTTTGAATCTTCATTTCTTGCGATAATAGTCGAGCCATCAAGTGTTGCATTCTTACCGGCTAAAATGCTGGTACAGGCTGAAAAATCATTTTTACTGAAAGACATTATTTTTCTCCTTAAATTTACAAATATTAAAGCGGCATTTTTATTTGACCGCAATTGATTTATTGCTATTCTATCATAGATCAAGTTATATAGTGGCAGACTTTGATCGTCTTTAACTTCAAATGGATGTGTATTGCTTTTTGTCATTATTCTAAGTTAAGATACATGTTAAGTATTTACGATCAACAAATATGAAATCCTAGTGGAGGTACTTAGTTTGCTAGATAATTTAAAATTGAATGAAGCAGGTCATTTGCAAATTGGTGGTGTTGATTCATTACAATTGGCACATGAATATCAAACGCCACTGATTGCTTATGATGTCAGCTATATAAAAAAAGAAATTGCATCTTTTAAGGATGCCTTTGTAAAAGCAGGGGTCAAGTATCGCATCGTCTATGCTAGTAAAGCTTTTTCTGCTAAGGCGATTTATCGTCTTTTACAACAAGAAGGCGTAGGATGTGATGTTGTTTCAGGCGGAGAACTATATGCAGCAATAAAAAGCGGTGTGGATCCTGAAATGATTGAATTTCATGGTAATAATAAAACTCCGGCCGAATTGGAATATGCGATAAAAGAAAATATTGGTTGTATTGTCGTGGATAATTTTTATGAAATTGAGTTGATAGAAAAAATTTGTGTAAGTAAAAATAAGATAGCACATGTTGTTTTAAGAGTGGCACCAGGAATTGAAGCTGAAACACATAAATATATTTCCACTGGTCAATCGAATTCAAAATTTGGTTTTGATTTGGATTCTGGCCAAGCCCAAGAAGCATTAGTACAAATGCTACGTTCACCTTGGTTTGAAATACGTGGAGTTCACTGTCATATTGGTTCACAGATATTTTCTGTTGCTGGATTTAAAATGGCTGCTGTCAAAATGGTACGTTTATTGTGGGATTGGAAAGAAAAATACGATTTTAAGGCCCAAATTTTAAATCTGGGCGGTGGTTTTGGTATTAAATATAGTGAAAACGATCATCCAATTGAGCCAGTTGAGTTTGTTCGTGCAATCATTCAAACAGTACAAGCTGAAATAAAAAAATATGAGTTGACCTTGCCTGAGATCTGGGTCGAACCTGGCCGTTCGTTGATTGGAGAGGCAGCAACAACTCTATATACGACAGGTTCAATGAAAAAAGTGCCGGATCTATGTAACTTTATTGCAGTAGATGGCGGAATGGGGGATAATATTCGCCCAGCTTTGTATGGTGCTAAATATGCAGCATTTTTAGCTACCGATCCATATGCGCCTACCACACAGGTTGCAACTGTTGTGGGTAAGTATTGTGAATCAGGTGATGTTTTAGTCTCTGATCAAGAATTACCTGAAGTAAAACCAGGCGACATTTTAGCGATGCCAGCGACTGGAGCTTATGGCTATTCGATGGCATCTAATTATAATCGTAATGGCCGGCCGGCAGTTGTATTTTGTGAAGACGGGCACGCTAAGTTGGTGCTTAAACGAGAAACATATGCAGATATGATGAACTTAGAAGTTGATTAGTATAATTAGGGTATTAAAAAATACAGGACTGTGAATTGAGGTCCTGTATTTTTTGGTGTATGCAATTTTTGTTCACAACTATTCTGCTTGTAAGAGATTTTGTTCAAGGTATTGGGCTAGTCCATCGTGATCATTATCAACAGTGGTGACAACGTTAGCAACATCTTGGATCCATGAAGATGCGTTTTTCATCGCAACTCCAGTACCAGCGTATCTCAACATTTCGATATCGTTTTGTTCGTCGCCAAAAGCGATAATATTTTGCCGGGGAATATTAAAGTGCTGCGTCAAAAATTTTAAACCAACTTTTTTATTGATATTTTTTGGAGAAAGTTCTAAGACAGGTGCTGGTCCGCCCCATACACTAACGGTGACATCTGAATCGTAAGTTTTTTGTAGTTGTTGTGTGATCTCTGCTTTTTTAAAAGGATTAACTAACATCGTGATGGCAGAGGGGTCTTTAGTTAGATTTATTTTGTTTAAGACATCTTGTGAACGTGAAGCTGCAGGGAAAAAGGGCGACAACGACCCATCCGTTGAATCTGTGAGAGTTAATCCCTTGCCTTCCGCAGCGATGGCCTGGATTCCAAGCGTACTTTTAGAAGCCAATATATCTAACACGATCTCCTTTTGAAAAGTGATCTCGTAGGAATCATTTGACTGACTATGAGGAAAATGACCTACAGCACCATTAAAATTGACCATTGGCGTTTTAAGCCCCAACTCATCGTAATAGTTGAGAGCCATTTTGTCTGAACGGCCGGTCACTATCGTCACGATATGTCCTGCTTGACTGACAGCTTGGAGCACATTTTTAGTTTTGGGAGAAATTTGACTGGATGAATTCAAGGTCGTCCCGTCTAAATCTAAGGAAATCAGTTTCTGTTGCATCAAGAAAGCCCCCTAAAATATGAATGAAATACCATTAAAATACCATAATGTGGTACTTTTTTCTAGCCAGCTTAATTGATCCTGGAATGCTTAGGTTAGATACTAAAGACATTAAAGCAAGCTTGAAAGCCTGTAAATCAATGATTATATACAATAGTGTTTTACTCTGCTATAATTTATATGTTTAGTAATTGGAGGGAATTAAATGATCACCGTGAATGAAAAAATGGTTTCAGGCCTGCCTGTGTTAGAAGTTGTTGATGCTGATCTAATACAGAAAAAATTACCATTAGTCGTTTTCTATCATGGGTGGACTAATTGTAAAGAAGTTGTCTTGACCCAGGGCTATGAACTAGCCAAACAAGGTTTTAGGGTGGTTTTACCGGAAGCTTTATTTCATGGAGTACGAGCTGAAGGAAAGGTAACAGATCATTTTGTCTCATTTTGGAAAATACCATTACATTCAATCTCTGAGTTTCCGATAATAGTTCAACATTATCGAACTAAGAACTTAATTTTGGGCGATAAAATTGGTGTAGGTGGGTTTTCTATGGGGGGGATCACTACTTGTATGTTGATGGCTGTAAATTCTGAAGTTAAAGCTGGGGTGGTCTTGTCAGGCACACCTAGCCCAGTTAAATTTTGTCAGCAATTGTTAGGCTTGTTGCCCGATGATGTCACACTATCAAAAGAATTCGTTGATGCACAGTTAAATGAGCTGACGGGGTACGATCTATCTATGCATCCAGAAAAAATATTAAATCGCCCGTTACATTTTTGGCATGGAAGTGCCGATGAAAAAGTTCCCTGTGATTTAACGGAACAATTTGTTGAATTAACAAAAGATGACCCTCAAACACAAAATGTGACGATGCATATCAGTGATGGGGCTCAGCATAAACTTTCTTACGCTGTAACACAGGAAATGGTTCAGCGATTTGTTAGTTATTTGCAATAAAAGGAGTTTGAGATATATGAACGAAAAAGCAAGAACAACACAAGAAATCAAAGATGATATCCTTGCTCATTTACAGACAGTGATCGATCCAGAATTAGGAATAGATATTGTCAATTTAGGCTTGATCTATAACATTGAACTAGATGATGATGGAACATGTCTGATTGAAATGACATTAACAACTATTGGTTGCCCATTAACAAATATTTTGGCAGATATGGTCGAGTCTGCTTTAAAGGATGTGGCGGAGATCAAAGATGTGGACGTTGAGTTTATTTGGGAACCTGAATGGACGATCGACCGCATGACCCGATATGCTAAAATGGCTTTAGGTATTCATTAATTTAAAGGGAGTTACATGATTTGTTTAGAAATAAAACATTTTTAACAATTTTAAATGCTTGTTTAGCGTTTTTTGCTGTATTTATTTTTTTTCAAGTCCAACAACGTGATATCGTGATTAGACTGAATGATCATAATTTATCAAGGGATACCTATCAAGTTGAACTTAAGCAAAATTTGACGGTCGCTCAAATCAATCAAAAATTAAGGGATTCAAGTCAAATGGATGATCTTCAAGTTCATTATCAGCCTAAAGGTCCATCTAAGTTAACTTATTTTTACGGTAAAGGTTCTTATGAAACTACACCGATGATTTCAGGGAGCTTTTTTTCTAAAAATGATTTTGTTTCAGATCTAAGTGTGGCAGTTGTCGGACAAAATTTAAAATCAAAATTGTATACACCGAAAGATCAGGCCTATCTAAGATTAAACGGTAAATATGTTCCAGTTATTGGGGTA
This sequence comes from Ligilactobacillus pobuzihii E100301 = KCTC 13174, assembly GCF_000349725.1. Classification (GTDB taxonomy): domain Bacteria; phylum Bacillota; class Bacilli; order Lactobacillales; family Lactobacillaceae; genus Ligilactobacillus; species Ligilactobacillus pobuzihii. The sequence goes on along the minus strand of NZ_KB714697.1, from coordinate 261,149 downwards.
ATGGGAGAAAAGTTTGATTCTAACTTAGACGATCAAATTTTTATTGCACCTTCTAAAGAAAAAATGAAACAGATGAGAGCTGAACAATATGATATCCTGATCGATGGTTCCAAGGAATTAAAAGAATCTACTGTCAAATCGATTTTACCGGTTAAAAAAATCCATAAAAGCCATTTGCAACAATTTGTTATGACAAATTGGGAATGGATGACAGCACATTGGCTTGAACTTGTCGGATTGTTGGCAATTATTGTGACATTAGTTGTTGAAATTTTCTTATGGCGCTATACGTCACAACGTTTTTATGCACATGCTATTAAGTCTGGCGTCAGGTCAGATCAACTTGAATTAAACGAATGGGCCAGCTACTCATTGTTTAATGGTTTAGGTTTTTTAGCGGGAGCTTTTATTGGGGGATTAACTTTTAGTTTACAAAGTTATAGACCATTAGTGTCATACTTAGCAGTTAGTTTCATATTATCAAGTTTATTATTTATATTCGTAGTTAAAAGAGGTATTAAAAAAATTAAATGAAGTTACCACAAGATTTTGTAGTTAAATACGGCCAGTTGCTAGGCGATAAATCTGATGATTTTTTTGCTAGTTTTGATCAACCTTCAGAAAAGGGGTTTAGGATCAATCCTCTTAAAGATAATCCTAAAAAAATTCAGTATTCCCTAAAGAAGCCAGTAGAATATACAAGAACTGGATATTATGGTAATGTCAGCGGTAAATCGTTGGAGCATCAAAGTGGTTATGTCTATAGTCAGGATCTAAGTGCAATGTACGTAGCTGAAAATGTGACAATTTCAGCTGACAGTAAGATTTTAGATCTTTGTGCTGCCCCTGGAGGCAAATCTACGCAAGTCGCCTCTTTAATGAATAATAACGGCTTGCTGGTTTCTAATGAGATCAATCATTCACGTGCTAAGATCTTAGTTGAAAATGTCGAACGGATCGGTGCTAGAAATGTGATAATTTTAAATGAATCTCCAGCAAAACTAGAGAATGTTTTTAAGGGATATTTTGATCAGATTTTAGTCGATGCTCCATGTTCTGGTGAGGGGATGTTTCGTAAAGATAATAATGCAACGTCGTATTGGAGTAAGGACTATCCGCAACAGTGTGCCTTGAGGCAAAAAGAAATTTTAGCTTCTGCTTATCAAATGTTAGCGCCAGGCGGAAGTATAGTTTATTCAACGTGTACTTTTTCTCCAGAAGAAGACGAACAAATCATAGCTTGGTTGGTAGAACAATATCCAACACTGCAGATTCAATTAGTGAAAAAATACCAGGGGATGGATGCAGGACAGCCAGGTTTTGCTAATGGTAATCCTAATTTGAGTAAAACTGTCCGTCTTTGGCCACACCGTTTCAGAGGTGACGGACATTTTATTGCGAAGTTAACAAATTTGACAGATGAGGTAGAGACAAAAAAACCCAAGAAAAAAAATAAGAATAAAAGACAACGACAAACAAAAAACTTAACGGATGAACAATCTAAGTTATGGAAAGAGTTTGCTCGAGATTTAACTAGTGAATTACGCTTTAATGATAGAGATCTACGTTGTTACGGTGGCCATCTCTATTTTTATCATCATGAATGGCCTGATATTTCTCAATTGAAATTCATGCGTCCAGGTTTATTGCTGGGGGAATTTAAAAAGAAACGTTTTGAACCAGCTTATACATTGGCACTAGCACTACAGCCGCAAGAATTTGCACAAACGTTATCTTTTTCTAAGACAGAGTGGGCTACTTATGTACATGGTGATACAGTTCAAATACACAATGAAGTCCCCAACGGATGGAAACTTCTGTTATGTGACGGTAAGCCGTTTGCATTTGGAAAAGTAGTAAATAAAACAGTAAAGAATTTCTTTCCAAAAGGCTTAAGGTTTAGCCAATGATGAGTTTTGTATATTACAAAATTTAATTACTGATTTAATTGAACTTTAAATTCGATAAAAAGCCTACATGCGAATTTATATCGGCATGTAGGCTTTTTGCTATATACAATTTTAAAGTTGCTGTTTATATACTAAGAGTTTATTGGATAATAAAACTTTTTCATTCTGGACTTCAGCGACATCGCGGCAACCTAATAAAAGCATGATTTTTGCAATTTGCATTTTTAGGTCTTTGACAAGTTGGTCTAAGCCTTCATCGCCTTGTTTAATTAAGGTATGTAAGAAAAGTCCAGAAATTCCGACATTGTCCGCACCTAAGGCTAAGCACTTCACGATATCCAAGGCATTACGAATTCCACCAGAGGCTGTGATCGAGAAGTCATTTTTGAAGCTCTGGGCTGCGAGTAATGACTTAGCAGTAGACAAGCCAGAATCTGTGAGGAAAGAATATTCTTTACGATGTCTTCGTTGATTTTCAATGGTAATGAAATTAGTCCCCCCGTAACCGGCAATGTCAACATATTTGACACCTATTTTTTTAAGTTTTGCTAGTGTTTTAGGAGAAAGCCCCATGCCAACTTCCTTAACGATCACAGGTACTGGAGATTTATTTACAACTTCTTTCAGTTGTTTTACCCAATAAAATGACCGGTCTCCTTCAGGCATAACTAATTCCTGGGCTGGATTAAGGTGGATCTCTAATATTTGAGCATCGGTCATCTTGATTGCCTTTAAAGCATTCTCAATTCCATGTGATGCCCCTAAATTGGCGATCATAATCCCATCAAGATCAGTTTCACGAGCGATTTTAAAAGACTGTGCTGCGTCTTCATTAGCTAGTGCAACACTTTGAGAGCCAGTTGCTAAAGCAAGATCGTTTTCATGTGCTACTTTGGCCAGACGGCGGTTAAGTTTACCAGTTTCTGGACTTCCACCTGTCATAGCGTTGATAAAAAAAGGGGCTGAGATGGATTTATCGGCCAATTTAGTTGAGATATCAATATCATTAATTCCCAATTCTGGAAGACTGTCAAAGTTCAATTGTATTTCGCTCAAATCATTTAAGGAATTTTCCTGGTACAATTTCTCGGCAATAATGTAATGTTCATCTTTGCGATGTGCCTGAATATCCATATGGTAACTTCCTCCAGTCTAATTGATGACGTCATGCACTTTTAAATTTAGGGGTTCGATTCCTTCAGACTGCCATGCAGTATAAACTTCTAGTGGGTCAGTTTTTTTATTTAACGCAACGATGCCACAGTCACCACCACCAGCTCCTGAAGATTTAGCAACACCACCAAATGATTCTGCTATTTCTATTAGACGATGTAATTTAGGAGTTTCTAATTCTAAATTACTAAATTTAGCCATTTCGTTTAAGATTTGGCGGTTTTGTTGTAAACCTCGTTGTATTTGAGCTAAAGATCCATTACGAAATCCGTCAATAATGCGGTGTAAGCAAGTTTTACTATTTGTTAAAAATTGATCGTATTTAGCTTTTTTTTCAGCTTTTCTTAACCCGA
>NZ_KB714697.1:170843-257637 GCF_000349725.1 Ligilactobacillus pobuzihii E100301 = KCTC 13174 | reverse complement strand
CAACATCGACCAATTGGGACGTCGAGGCAGGCGAACCTGTCCACCCGATCAGTAAGTTTAAATCAACAGGCGGAATTAGAGCTTCAATTTTTAGTTGTGGCCATTTAAGTTGAACTAACTCATTTAAAGTATATTCATTGCGTGCAAGTTTTAGCCATTCTCTATCAAAAGAATGATAAGCGATATAACCACCATAAACACTGGCTGCAATGTCGCCCAGTGAACCATTACCCTGAACTTCAAAATGTGCAATTGCAGCTAATTTAAATAATTTGTCTTTAGATACTGGTAAATTATAGAAAGTACAGAGTGCCTTAACAGTTGCTACAGTTACAGCTGCTGACGACCCCAGTCCATATTTTTTACCATCTGGACTGTCTAGTTCACTATCGATTTTAAGATGGTAACAACGCATCTTTTTGCCCAATGATTGTGCATATTGTTCGGTGATCTTGATACCGGAAAGGATATAATGAAATGGATTGTCACGGTTATCAAAAACCATTTGATTTCCATGTCTTTTCCAATACAATGATTCTTCTTGGTATTGTCGTGAAATGATTGAACCATAGTCATGACTTTCTTCCACAGATACGTGAACGAATTGGTTTAATGCCACTAAAATAGCGGGATAACCGGTCTCAACGACGGCATATTCACCCGCCAGGTAAAGTTTGCCGGGGGCTTTGACCTTAATCAAATAAATCAGACCCTTTCAGGAAAATATTTCTTAATTATCTAATAATTTAACTCCTGGACCAGGTGCTGCAACAAGCAAATGATCACTAGGGAAGTAATGGCACAGCTCATCTAATATAACATTTAAATCATTGTTTTTACAAATAACTTTGACGTTTGGTCCAGCGTCCATAGTATAGTAACAATTAACTTTTTTTTCACGCAAATTTTCCACAACGCGCATTGCAATCAAGCTTTCAGGTTCAAAGTAATTAAAATGAGGTGTGGCACTTAAATTGAGCGCATGCATTTTCAAAGAATTATTTTCGGCAATTTGACCAAATGACTGGAAATCATTTTTACTGAGTGCTTCTTTAATGTCGTTAAGATCTTTATTAGCAGTGCTGACCCATCCTTTGTAGAAGGGCGATGTTGCAACTACAGTTTGCATACCTGAACGCGAAGAAACCTTTTTGGGCTTAGAGTCAACGACGATTGCGATCATTCTAATATCCCAATCAGTATTAACCCTTAATGGCTTTGCATATGAGCTTTCATCATCTTGACCTTCGATCCATTCAACAAAACCACCAAAAATTGACCGTGTTGCGGAGCCTGAACCCCGACGAGCTAAACGCGAAAGTTCAGTTTTAGTATAATGTTTGTTGGCCGCTGTGGTTGCTGCAAGTGATAAGGCTGCATAAGCGGAGGCTGAAGACGCTAAACCGGCGGCAGTCGGAACATGATTGATTGAGTTGATCGATGCATATGAATTGAAACCAGTTTTTTGGCGCACAATGTCCATAAATTTAGCCAATTTTTGATCATTTTTGTTTTGACCATTTAAGAAAAAGTGATCTTTTTTAAGGCTTGGCGAGTATTCAACCGTTGTGTCTGTATAAAATTTATCTAAAGTTAATGAGATTGATCCATTCATTGGTAAAATTAAATTTTTGTCTTTTTTACCCCAGTATTTAATTAGTGCAATGTTTGTATGAGCACGAGCTGTCGCTTGCAAATCTGCCATTATAAACCTCCAATTTCAGATGATAGTGGTTGGATCCAACTTTTTGTAACACCATATTCTTTTAGTATTACTGCTAACTTTTCAGCTGTTGCTCGACTTTGAGTTAAATTAATGAAGCAACCACCGCGGCCGCCACCAGTTAACTTGCTGCCAAGTGAACCGTTTTGTAACGCAATTTTGATCAATTTTTCTAATTTTTGACTGCTAACACCGATTAAATGCAAATGTTTTTGCGCAGAATTTAAGGAGTCACCCAGACCACTGACGTCATTTTGTGCGAGTTGTTCTCGGACTTTAGAAGACAGTGCGCCAAGTTCATCCAAATGTTTTTGTGTTAGACTTGGATCCTTGGCTAAGTTGTCTGATACGACCTTAATTGCTTTACTGGTTTGCCCTTTAACACCACTATCGCAGATCAATAAATAAGCGTTCATTGTGATTGGTAGTGGGACTAGTTCTTTTCCCCTGATAAGCCAAATAGGATTTTCACTAGCTGCCGTTGCTGCATCTAAACCACTGGGATTTTTATGCGTATCTGTTTCTGAAATGTTTGCCAGACGCAGTGTTTGATTGTGTGTTAGCTTTAAGTTAAATGCATTGTATAAGCAGCGTATGATGGCAATTGCAACTGCAGCCGATGAACCCATTCCGCGTTCAGCAGGTAATTGACTTTGAATTTTTAGTGTGAAACCAATTTTTTCTTGGTGAAATTGACTCAAGATCCTTGTGATCATATGAGATAATCCTAACATTGCAGGAGGCATTTTATTGAGAGGGCCATCGAAATAAGAACTTTGCAAAATTTGCTGACTGTCATTTGTGAAATACAATTTTGCTGTTGCTTGAATCGTAGTCAAAGGAAGTGCGATCGCTGGTTTTCCATACACGACGGAATGTTCACCAATCAAAATAATTTTGGCATGACTGTGACCAATACCATCTACTTTTTGTTCCATAACATCTCATACTCCCTCTTACTTTTATTTATCTATCAATACTTTTTGGTAATTAATTCCAGAATTTAAATAAATTTGTATGAAAAAAATTTATTGTCAGGCAAGGTAATTATACATTTTCATACAAGTTCAGACAATGAAAATATAGATAGAAATTTATTGTCAGGCAATATCATGCCAAACGCAGACATTGTTTAAAATCAAGAATAATGAATCTTAATGGTTTGTTGGATATTAAAAAAACAGCAGATATTGAAGTGATTTAAACGTTACTTCTACCCTAGAAATTACCACGTGAAGTGGACAAAAAGCGTCAATACTGGTAATATCAACGATTGTAATAACACTTTTGATTTGATTAATTGTAGAAGTGGTGAAAAAATGAGCGCACAAAAAACATATGCAGTAGTTGATCTTGAAACTACTGGAACTGCTATTAATGGAAATAACCGAATTATTCAGTTTAGTTGTGCTTTTATTCAAAAGCAGCATATTGTCAATGAGTTTTCAACGTTGATCGACCCTAAACAACCAATTCCTCCAGAAATTTCGCAGTTAACAAATATTAGTGATAAAGATGTTAGAAAAGCACCTAGTTTTGAAGAAATGGCAGGGACTATTTATTCTTTGTTGCAAAATACTACTTTTGTTGCACATAATATCGCTTTTGATTATAATTTTTTGAATAGTGAATTAGTTCGTGTTGGTTATCCTGAGTTAGATATAAAAGGCATTGATACTGTTCAGTTAGCACAGATCGTGATGCCAACTTTACCATCGTATCGATTATCCGATGTGAGCCATGTATTATCTCTAACACATGAACAACCACATAATGCAGCTAGCGATGCGCAGACCACGGCAACACTTTTTATTAAATTACAAGAAAAAATTGCGACTTTCCCAGTGACTTTGTTAGAACGGCTTGCATCCATGGGGCGGAAGTTAGAACTGGACACTGTGGACTGCTTCACTGATATTTATAAAAAGAAAAAGGGACAAGAAACTAAGTTGCCTGCAGATTTAATGTCAGTTGATGGGATAATTTTACAAAGGCCAATTTTTACTAAGGATATATTAGCGCCTTTAGACTATCCTCAAAGATTAGCAGATAAGGAAAAATTATTTGCTGATGTGATCGATGTGCGACCACAGCAAGTGGCGATGATGGATGAGATATATGAGTTTTTTAGCAGCTCAGAGTCTGTTTTAGTAGTAGATTCTCCGACTGGTAGTGGTAAAACACTTGCTTATTTATTTCCAGCAGCTTATCAGACAGGACAAGGAAAACGAGTCGTGATCAGTACGGCAACTAATCTTTTACAGGCTCAGTTACAAGAAAATTCATTTGCCACGTTAAAAAAGTTGCTTCCTTTTGGCTGTTCTCTTGTTTCGGTCAAAGGAAATTATCATTTTATTGATCTGGATCGATTTGCACGTTCTTTAAAACGTGTCCAAAATGCGCATACTAATTTGTTGCAAATGCGGATCATGGTGTGGTTAATGGAAACAAAAACGGGAGACTTTGATGAATTACATTTGACTAAAATGCAGGATCCTTTATTTGCCGAAATTAGTCATCATGGTATTGAAGAGCTTGATCAAGATAGCTCCTTTTATGCAGTGGACTTCTTGAGAAGGAGAAAGAAGGCAGAAAAAAATGCAGATTTTGTCTTAACTAATCACGCTTATTTAAGTAACCATGTTGATGAGTTAGGTGGGGCTGATACTATTTTGATCGTTGATGAAGCACAACATTTGCCACAAATGACGGTTAAAAGTAATCGACGGGCCCTAGATTTTGATGAAATAAAAATTTTAGCAGATTCGGTGCTGGTTAAAATCAGGTCACATGAATCCTACTCTTTTTTTGATTTAGTCGATGCTGGATTCATTATGGGTTCTGAGTTCAAGAATTTATTGCAGGTCGTGCGAGTCATTGATTCTAGAGTACCTCAACTAAAAGCAGATCTGACACAAGCTTTGATACCGTCAAAAATCTCGTTTGAACACTATTATGAACAGTTAGTCCAGCCAGCTAAACTTCGCGGGTTTATTAAAGCACACTTGGCAGAATTTACTGCAGTGGATTATGCGTATCAAAGGTTAATAAAAATCAATAGGCAATTGTACAAAAGGTATGTTACTCAAAGTAGTTCCCTGCATTTAAGTTCCATACAAACTAAATTGCTAGATGATTATTTTACCCTGACAGGATCTCTGCTAAATGAACTGAAAAATTGGCAACTGTTTGACTTGGATCATTTGGAAGAATTGTTTGAAAAACAAGTTATTTGGTTGTCTAAATCGAATGTAACTGGAGCACATTTGCGAGTTAATGCTGGATTAATGGAAACACAGGATTTCCTAAAAGAGCATGTTTATGACCATTTTCAACATACTTTACTAACGGGGGCTGAATTATCGCTGAACAAGATCCAGGATTTTATCCGCAAAAGTCTTGATTTGCCATCGCAAACTAAAATTTCAGGATATGGCAGCGTTTTTGATTATCAAAAACAAGCCCGTGCTGTGCTAGCTTACGATGCTCCAGATGTTGGGACGATCGATCATCAAAAATATTGTCAGTATTTAGCGGATGCTATTAGTTTGATTTGCACTGAAGTTCCGCGTCAAACACTGGTTTTATTTAATTCCTTACAAACAATTGCTGATGTATATCAGATTTTGCAAAAAAATGGAGTGACCATGAACAAAAATATTTTGGCACAGGGTATTTCTGGTGGAGTCGAAAAAATCAAAAAACGTTTCTTATTGGATCACAAACATCAAGCAGTTTTGCTTGGAACAGGTAGTTTTTGGGAAGGTATTGATTTACCATATGATGACTTGGAACTATTGATAGTTACACGTTTACCATTTCAGCCAGTCGGCTCAGTACTTAATCAGGCTAGATATCATCGTGCCGAAAATAAAGGGGAAAACCCATTTTCAACGATTGCCTTACCAGAAGCGGTCGTTAAATTAAATCAAGGCTTTGGTCGCTTGATCAGAACGCCAACTGATTTTGGTGCGTTTGTATTGCTGGATCCTCGTGTTAACACTAAAAAGTATGGCTCAGTATTTGTGGAATCTTTTCCCACGGGGGTTAAATTATCTCAAACAGCGACTAACGAAATACCTGCAACTTTGCAAGAATTTTTTAAAAACTGTGAGCTCAATCTTTAAAGAAGATGTAGACATTGGTATAATTGTTAGGTGAATAAGCTGGGTATTGAGTTGAGCGAGGATAGGATGAGAAATGAGAAAGAAAAACGGGCACAAAAAGACAATTTTTTGGTTGATCCTTTTGGTTTTAGTTTTCTTGGTAGTTGTTTATTTCCGTGGTGCACTAGGACCAAGACAACAAAACGAGCAACAGGCAACTGCTTTGGCTGAGAAGTATGCACATATCACGAAAAAAACTGACTATTATGAGTATCAGCGTGGAAACAGCGGTTATCATACAGTAGTTGGACAAAATAAGCAGGGTGAAAAATTATATGCAGTTGTTTCTAACAATAATCGTAAGATCAATGTTTTGTCTGCTGATAAGGGTGTTTCTGCTAAACAAGCGCAGGATGCAGTCGTTTCAAAACGTAAACCAAAAAAAGTTTTGAATGTTGGACTCGGGATGGATAAAAAAGGTAAAAAACCACTGTGGGAAGTAACTTATCTGAATCAAAAAGGAAATTTATGTTATACATTGCTATCTTTTAAAGACGGTGTAGTAACTAAAGAAATTCAAAATTTGTGATGGGAGGGTATTTATATGGAGTTATCCAAAAAAGTTCGTGATTTACAGCCATCTGCAACTATTGCTTTGTCAGATCAGGCCAAGAAGCTCAAAGCAAAAGGGGTTGATGTGATCAATCTAACAGCGGGTGAGCCAGACTTTCCCACCCCAACTGCGATCAAAGATGCTGCAATTACGGCGATCCATCAAGGTCGAGCAGATTCCTATACAGCAGCTAGTGGGATCTTACCTTTGAAAAAGTCGATAGCTGCCAAAGTTAATGAACAATATCAGGCTAACTTTTCTTTTGAAAACGTGGCAGTCACTACTGGGGCCAAATTTGGATTGTATTTGTTAGGCCAAGCTTTATTAGATCCAGAAGATGAAGTATTGATCCCGGTACCATTTTGGGTCAGTTATGGAGAACAAGTGAAATTGGCTGGAGGTAAACCAATTTTTGTTCAACCAACTAGTACCACTGGTAAGATCAGTGTATCCGATTTAGAAAAATGCTTAACGTCTAAAACTAAACTCTTGATACTTAATTCTCCACAAAATCCGTCTGGTTTAGTATATTCAAAAAGTGAATTATTAAAGATCGCACAGTGGGCCACTAAACATGAATTAATACTGTTGACTGATGATATCTATCGTGATTTGATCTACAATCAAACTGAATTTCATTCGCTCTTTGAATTTGGTGGGAAGATCCGCGAACACACTGTTTTGGTAAGCGGCTTTTCAAAATCATATGCAATGACTGGCTGGCGGATCGGTTTTGTAGTTGGTCCTACTAAATTGATCAAGACGCTCAATGCTTTATTGGGACAGACAACAAGTAATTTAACAGCAGTCAGTCAATATGCAGCGCTCGCAGCACTGAATTTGCCACAAAATGAGGTTGAACAAATGCGTGTGAGCTACGAAAAAAGACTAAATCATTTTTATCCCAAGCTAGCAGAATTACCAGGCTTTTCCTTTCCGGTCAAACCACAAGGGGCATTTTACTTTTTCCCCGATGTTAGGGAAGCTTTAAAATTAACAGGTATCTCGTCTACTACTGAATTTGCTGCAAAGTTATTAGAAGAGGCCCATGTAGCATTAGTGCCAGGTGAAGCATTTGGTCAACCTGGTTTTATACGTTTGACTTATGCAGCTGACAAGGATAGTTTGGAAGAAAGTATCCAAAGGATCCAAAAGTTTATCGAATTACATATGTAGGAGGAATGTTCGTGGAAACTATAAGTATTATCGACTCAAAAAATTACGTTGATCAAAAAGTAAAAATCGGTGTGTGGTTGACGAATAAGCGTTCAAGTGGGAAAATCGCGTTCTTACAACTGCGTGATGGTTCAGCTTATTTTCAAGGAGTAGTGGTTAAAAGTAATGTTAGCCCGGAGATCTTTGAATTAGCTAAAGAAGTTAAACAGGAAACAAGTATGTATGTAGTTGGAACAATTCATGAAGATTCTCGTTCGCATTTTGGCTATGAAATTGAAGTCGAGGATATTACGATCGTTGGTGAAAGTGAAGATTATCCTATCACACCAAAAGAACACGGTACTGATTTCTTGATGGACCATCGTCATCTGTGGCTACGTTCTAAAAAACAATTCGCTAACATGCAAGTACGTAATGAAATAACTCGCGCGACATTTGAGTTCTTTAACAAGGAAGGTTTCATCAAATTCGATGCACCCATTTTAACTGGTAGTGCTCCAGAGGGTACGACTGAACTTTTTCATACCGAATACTTTGATAAAGATGCTTATCTTTCCCAGTCAGGTCAGCTTTACGCTGAAGCAGGAGCCATGGCTTATGGCAAAGTATTTACCTTTGGACCAACATTCCGTGCAGAAAAATCTAAGACGCGGAGACATTTGATCGAATTTTGGATGATCGAACCAGAAATGGCATTTATGCACCAAGAAGAAAGCCTGGAGATCCAAGAACATTATATCGCCTTTTTAGTACAAAATGTTTTGGATCACTGTGACTACGCTTTGACGCTTTTGGGTCGTGATAAAGAGCTCCTTAAAAATTATACCAAATTGCCATATCCAAGGATTTCATACGATGAAGCGATTAAGCTCTTGCAAGAGTCAGGGGAATTTGATGGTCTTGAATGGGGAGCTGATTTTGGGTCGCCAGAAGAAACTTATTTAGCTAATCATTTTAACCAACCAGTTTTTGTAGTTAATTATCCTAAAGCAATCAAGCCATTTTATATGAAGCCACATCCAACTCGAAAAGATCTTGTGATCTGTGCTGATTTACTCGCTCCTGAAGGATATGGAGAGATTATTGGCGGTTCTGAACGTGCTACAGATTCAGATTATTTAGAAGTACAAATTAAAAAAGCTGGTCTGAATGAAAAAGACTATCAATGGTATTTGGATTTACGTAGGTATGGTAGTGTTCCACATTCTGGTTTTGGTTTAGGGCTAGAGCGAATGGTGACGTGGATCACTGGTGAAGAACATATTCGTGAGGCAATTCCTTTCCCACGTATGTTAAACCGGATCTACCCTTAAAAACTGTTGAATAAGTTACTAAAAAGAGGGAGTGAACGCTTTGTTTAAAGGTGATTCATTCCTTTTTATATGCAATGAAAAAAAGTGCCGATTTTTATATTTTTGATGTTCAAGAACCATTCTATAAATTTTTAAAAAATTTAAAAGTTATTGCTTTAAATGAGGAGTTAAAAATGGTGTATCTGAGTTCAATATACAATATATTGCCTTTTTGATATAATAACGATGAAATAGCAAAGAAAAGAAGTGATATAAGATGGATCCAACGTTTAGCAAGTTTATTGCGCAAGGCCAAATTACTGTGTCGAATATGATTTTGCATCATTACGTGCAGCTTGGACTAACTAATGACGAATTTATTTTATTTTTACAAATCTCAAGTAGTTTACAATCTGGTAATGATTTTCCTGATCTAGAAATGATTGCCCAAAGAATGGGGATTAAAAATACAGAAGTTTATGATCTAGTTCATCAATTACTTGCTAAAAAAGTCTTAACGATCACGCCCGTTAGTGAACAAAATGGTAAGCAGCATGATCGTTATAGCTTTGAATTGTTATATCGTAAGTTAACAGCCTTAGAAGAAAAGTCACAAAAGGATGAGGCTGACCACAGTGTTATTTTGGAAAAAGAGCAGGTTTATAATCAAATCGAAGAAGAGTTTGGACACCCATTATCGCCAATCGAAATGGAAACTATTGATTCTTGGCTTAAGGAAGATAATTATTCACCGGAATTGATTGGCGCTGCTTTACGAGAAGCAGTGTTAAGCCGCGCGTATAGTTTAAAGTATATGGATAAGATCTTGCTTAATTGGGAAAAGCAAAATGTGAAATCAGCTGCCGATGTTGCTAATTTGCAAACAAAACGGCGGCAAAATTTTGCCGGTAATAAAACTGAAAATAAAAAGCAGGGAAATCAAAGTAAACCAAAGATCCCGTTATATCGTTGGTCAGATAAGCCGGATAAGTAATTAGAGAATAGAGGCCAAAATATGATGAATAAAAAGCAAACGACCGCTGCGGTGCAAACGATGATGGAGGAATTTCCTGATGCGAAATCGGAGCTAAATGCGGATTCTAATTTTCATTTTTTATTAGCGGTGATTTTAAGTGCGCAAGCAACAGATAAGTCAGTTAATAAAGTTACGCCAGCATTATTTGAAAGATATGTCGATCCAGAAAGTCTTGCTCAAGCTGAATCGTCTGAAGTTGAAGACTATATAAAAAATATTGGATTGTATAAGAATAAGGCGAGGTATTTGATAGCATGTGCACAAAAATTAGTTACTGATTTTTATGGTGTTGTGCCGCAAACTTTATCAGAACTGACCTCATTACCAGGTGTCGGTCGAAAAACTGCAGATGTTGTTTTAGGTGACTGTTTTGGCGTTCCTGCCATCGCTGTTGATACACATGTAACTAGGATCTCTAAACGATTACGTATAGTAGACCCAAAGGATACACCGCATGAAATTGAGAAAATTCTCATGAAAAAATTGCCACAGTCGATGTGGATCCGCGCTCATCATACGATGATTTTTTGGGGACGATATCGTTGTACCGCCCGAAAGCCACGATGTGCAACTTGTCCATTGCTAAAACAGTGTCGTGAAGGGCAAACACGAGTTAAAAGTTGATAGCAGAATAAGTATAAAAAAAGTCGCAAACTTATTTGAAAGTGCGACTTTTTTTATAATAAATTTTATTCAGAATCTTGTTGTTGCTCTGAACTGCTTGGTTGACTATTATTACCATCATTTTCGCTTGGCTGGGAGGATGATGGCTGTTCCGAAGACGAAGGCGTGGATGAGGGTTCTGTGGATGAAGACTCTTGAGAAGAAGAAGAAGGTTCACTACTATCTTCAGAACTAGAGCTTGTTTCTTCTGAACTAGAATTACTATCTTCAGAACTTGAACTGGATTCAGAACTAGAAGAACTACTGATCTCACTTTCTTCAGAGGAGCTTTCTTTAGAAGAGCTCTTTTCAGATGAACGACTACTATTTTTGCTTTCATCTTTCATCATCGATTGGTCAGGTGAACCAGCCAGATAAAGTTCACGTACGCCATTAAGTTGTTTAGTTAAGACGTTACTTGGACGTGACCAATCGGAGTTAGTTTTACCTTGAGAAATATAAGACATGATTTCTTTATAGGTTAACTGAGCTAAACGTTCAGAGGCTTTATCCAAATAATTGTTTCCTTGATAAGGGTGGTCATAACCGATCCATACGGAAACTGAATAATTTTTAGTATAGCCATTGAACCACGAATCCATGGAGACATCTTCTGGGAACTTGTCGGAAATATCGTCTGGATATGCATTAGTACCTGTCTTACCAGCTTGGTAGAGACCAGGGATCTGAGCACGTGTACCAGAGCCCATTGGAGAAGTAATAACTCCCTTTAAAATATCAGTGATCATGTACGCAGTTGAAGACTGCATTACATGTTTGCCTTTGCTAGAATAATCATTAACTTGACCATCAGCGGTTTCGATCCGGTTAATATACGATGGTTTATAATATGTTCCACCATTAGCAAAGGCAGAATAAGCAGCTGCATTTTGTAAAGTTGAAGATGGTAAGCCAATACCGTTTTGATATTCCAATTGTTTCTTATATTTAAAGCCTAACTTGCCAATAAAGTTTTGAGCCTTATCGATTCCAACTGCATCTAATGTTTTAATAGCCGGAACGTTTCTTGATTGAACTAAAGCGTCACGTAGTGTCATTGTACCTTTATATTGATTATCAAAATCGTTTAACTGAGTGTTGGTCCCGGGATAAGTATATTTCTCATCCTTGAGTGAATGATAAGTTGCCCAGTCAAGATATTCAATAGCTGGAGCATAGTCCATTAATGGTTTTGCAGTCGAACCATTTGTCCGATCAGTTTGCACAGCACGATTCAAACCATAAGTTACGTCACCATTTTTACGTCCACCTAACATGGCTACTACTTTACCATTATTAGGATTTACGATCGTTGAAGCTACTTGTAATTTTTTATCAGGGAAATAAACATAATCGTTTGAATTGGCAATGTTATATAGTCTCTTTTGTACATCCATATCGATGTTGGTATAAATTTTAAGGTTAGCACCATAGGGATCATAACCTTTTTTCTTAACTTCTGATAGGACCTGTTTCAAATATGGATCTGCAATTTTAGCTTTTTCATTTTTTTGTTTATTTTGATGATAGGGTAGGAGACCATCGCTAATATCTTTATTTTTGGCCTCATCATGCTGAGCCTGTGAGATTTTTTTGTTTTTAAGCATCGCATCTAAAACTTCATTTCGTCTAGCTAAGGCTAACTTAGGGTTGGAATATGGGTTATATTGCGATGGTGCATTTGGTATCCCAGCGATCACAGCAATTTGAGCTAAATCTAGGTTTTTGATCGATTTTCCATAATAAAATTTTGAAGCGGCTTGCATACCATATGAGCTATAGCCCATAAAAACTTTGTTAATATAGAAAGTTAAAATTTGATCCTTAGAGTATGTTTTATCCAGTTTGCGTGCCATCCAGGCCTCTTGAGATTTTCTTTTTAAGGTCTGGTCAGATTTTTTAGTGGAGAAAAATGATAGCTTGATTAATTGTTGATCGAGAGTACTTCCACCTTGTAGCCCCGATGATGAATTAGTGAAGTTGGAAAAAGCAGCCCCAACTGTTCGTTTGATATCCACCCCGTCATGTTCATAAAAACGACGATCTTCAATAGAGACTACAGCGTCTTTAAGTTGCTGTGGTATTTCACTTTGCTTTAAAGTTTCCGCATTTTGTGATCCAAGGGTGAGTATTTTTTTATTTGAAGCATCGTAAACCTTTGTTGCACCTGGATTTTTTAGGCTATCTTCATTCAATGAAGGGGCACTCCTAGCATATGAAAAGAAAAGAGTTGCACCAGCGGCGACAACAACTATACACAATAGTAGCAATGACCATAAAACCGTGGAAAGAACGTGGTGCTTTTTACGTGGGTGTTTTTTTGGTCGTTTATTTTTTTGTTCTTGTTCACGCCGATTAACACGTGAATATTTTGGATCTTGTTTACTCATAATAAACATAAACTCCTTTATTAAGGCATCTTTAATTTTTGAATCAATTGATCGACTCCTATAAGATAGGGAATTCGCGGATTAATTTGGTAATTGATCAAATAACTTTCCTTTTTTATTTGATCGTAAGGAATAGATTTACGACCATTTGACTGGTTATCCCAATATAAAAAAAGTAGATGTGAAGGCATCAAGTAAATTTCTTGACGTGTTACGAACCTAACGATCGTAAAGCATATCCCTTGTTGTTTTTCGCATGCCTTCATATGTTTAATTTGATGGTCATGGAAATTATTCAAAGGAAAAGAAGAATGGTTACGTGTTTCTTTCGCCTCAAAATCAATATAATGACCTTGGTAAACACCATTGTAATCAGTAGTAGAAGCTTGCTTAAAATAGGCTTCTCTGATTACAGCGGCACTTCTTTTAGGATAGTTCACGTCAACTATTTGAATCGGGATCGGTTTTTTATGGATGACAGCTATTCCGTTTTCCAAATAATATTTGTTACTGAGGTTGATCTCTTGTTCAAGCGACATGCCACGATTACCATAAATGACATTTTCCTGCGCTGGAGCAGTGTGGAAACTTGATCCACTTTGAGCAGTAACATTTTCCTGAAAGGGAACCCCATTTGGATAGTGTTTGATCATTTTTTCTCACACTCCTATGCGCTTAATTATAGCAACTCAACGCTCCATTGGCAAAGTTTGAAAAAAACTTTTGTTCATAATATACTTGGATGAGAGTAAAAAATTAGTCACATACGATTATAGTACGTGTGTGTCTAAATAGCTTAAATTTTACCTGACCTTATTTAAAATATAATTCGATCATAGTCGATATGACAAATGAAGGTGAGTGAATATGCGACTATGGGTTACAGGGTATCGTGCTTATGAATTAAGTGTTTTTAATGATAAAGACCCGAAAAAGCTTGTGGTCAAACACGTTATAAAAAAAGATTTAAAAAATTGGTGTGACAATGGGTTGGAGTGGATCCTGACTGGAGGACAGTTGGGAGTTGAACAATGGACGGTCGAAACAGTATTGGAGTTAAAGTCTGATTATCCGGAGCTCAAGGTAGCTTTAATGCTACCCTTTGCCAATTTTGGTGAAAATTGGCAAGAAGATAAGCAACAACATTTGATGGAATTAAAACAAGCAGCTGATTTTTGTGGCGAAGTTAGTCGGCAACCCTACAGTTCTCCTCAGCAATTAAAAAACTATCAGACATTTATGTTAAACCATACTGAAGGAGCTACACTGATATATGATCCAGAGTACCCTGGAAAAAGTAAGTATGACCACCAGTCAATTCTCAAAAGACAAACCAAAAGTACCTATGGTGAAGAATTGATAGATATGTTCGAATTGCAAGATGCTGCAGCTGAAATGGCAGAGCAATCGGAAATTGACCAATAATAAAAATTGATGGGCAGCTTTGAATGCCTAAAGAGTTTTATGGATTATTATATAAAATGTCTTGTAATTTTAACATTAACTGATATAATAATATTGTTATAGGTTAAGTTCCTTTTGGATGGGGTGCAATGCAATGGAAAACGTAAAATTAACGCCTAAAGATATCGTTAATAAACATTTTAAGCCAAAGATGCGGGGATATGATCCTAATGATGTTGATGAGTTTTTGGATGATGTAATTCAAGACTATGAAACATATTCTAAAGAGAATCAACGCTTACAAGCTGAAAATGATCGTTTAGTTAGCAAAGTCGATGAGTTAACTAAACAAGTGGCAGTTGGTAAATCCGGGCAAACATCACGTCCAGCTTCTAACACGACGAATATGGACATTTTAAAACGCTTGTCTAATTTAGAGCGCCATGTTTTTGGGGCCCAACTTAACGATGATGATCAAAGTAATCAGTTTTAATAAAGCAATGTAGTTTTCTGGTAATCGCGGTCTGCATTAAGCAGGCTGAGGAAAGTCCAAGCTTACACAAGCTGCGATGCTTGTAGTGTTCGTGCTTGCTAAAAAAATAAGGCGGGAGGCCTGTGATAACAGGCTATGGCAGATAAAAGGGCTAAAATTTCGATCATGCCTTAGTAGTCTTGAAAAGTGCCACAGTGACGAAGCAAACAGGGAAACCTGTTTGATGGAACGCGGTAAACCCCACGAGTAGGTAACCCAAATTATGGTAGGGGCGCTTCATGACGGAAATGAACAAATCATGGGGGCGAGTGCTAAGTCACTCGGAGATAGATGATTACCACCGATTTCGATTCCTGGATCGAATGACGTACGGAACGTGGCTTATAGAGGACTACATTACAGGAGTCGGGGTAATTTTTAATTATCCCGACTTTTTTAATAGTTAACTTTTTAGGAGCTTTTAGAGCCTTTTGATTTTTAATAGAATTAAAAGGCGGGCTCCCTTTAAAAATATGGAGGATCTTTAATGCAAGAATACAATTTAATTGCCACTTGTGCTTCGGGGATCGAGGCATTGGTCGGCAAAGAACTACGTCATCTCGGTTATGAAGCTGAAGTTGAAAATGGACGTGTTCGTTTTCGCGGAACATTAGAAGATATATTTTGGACCAACTTGTGGCTGAGAACTGCAGATCGGGTCAAAATTGTATTAGCTGAATTTGAAACAAAAACTTTTGATGATTTATTTGAACAGACAAAAGCTGTTTCTTGGGATCAATTTTTACCAATGGATGCTGAGTTTCCTGTAAATGCTAAATCCCAAAAGTCAACTTTACATCATGTTCCTAGTATTCAGTCAATTGTCAAAAAGGCTGTAGTCAAGCAAATGTCGGCTGCATATCATCGCCGCACGAAATTTCCTGAAAATGGGGCTGAATTTCAAATAGAAGCTGTTTTGAATAAAGACCATGTTTTATTATTGTTAGATACAACAGGAAGTAGTTTATTCAAACGTGGCTATCGGGTTGAAAAAGGAGTTGCACCTCTAAAGGAAAACATGGCCGCAGCATTAATTTTATTAGCACGTTGGTACCCTGAAATGCCGTTTGTTGATCCAGTTTGTGGATCAGGAACTTTACCGATCGAAGCAGCATTGATCGGCCGTAATATTGCACCTGGAACGTGGCGCTCATTTGCTTGTGAAGCTTGGCCGCTGTTTTCTGATGAGATCTCAGAAAAAATGAGAGCCAAAGCAGAAAATGCTATCAATACTGAACAAAAACTCAATATCCATGGTTATGACATTGACGGTGAGATGATCTCCATTTCACGGTTAAATGCTAAAAAGGCCGGCGTTTTACATGATATTGAGTTTAAACAGTTAGCAGTTAAAGATTTTAAGACGACAGATAAAAATGGTGTGATCGTTGCCAATCCTCCATATGGTGTTCGTTTGAGTGATCAAAAAGAAGCAGCTAAACTTTATCAACAAATGGGACAATTGTACCGGCCACTAAAAACTTGGAGCAAATATATATTATCGAGTGATTTAAATTTTGAAAAAGAGTATGGGCAAAAAGCCACTAAAAGGCGTAAATTGTACAATGGTGCATTAAGGGCAGATCTTTTCCAATACTGGGGGAAAAAGGAAAAGCTCAATTAAAGTAAGACATGTTTAAATTTAGGTAAGGTGATTGAAATAAATGGATAAGAAATATAGTTATCAGCCTGACTTTGCAACTAGTGTAATTTGTTGGTCCTTTACTTTCATGTTATTTTTATTAAGTATGTTATTGTGGTTAGAAATCACAGTATTGCAGCCGTGGACGGTGATAACTTTTATACTTTTCATGTTAGTTTTTGCTTTACAAGTGAAATTACGTAACTTAGAGCTAGGAAAAAATGAGCTAAGAGTCAACAAAGTTATCAAAACCAATAACGTAGAGATCTTGTACAGTGATGTTGTGGCAGTTGAAGTTAACCAACATAGATTGATACTTAAAACAAAACATCATAATTATGAATGGTTAATGAAAAAACAACAGGCTTTGGAACTTGCACGAATTATTTCACAGAATATTTCTGTGGAACAAACAAAATAATTTTGCCTTTGATCAAGAACGGAGGTCATCTTACTAATTATGAAAGATATTGAAATCGCACAAAAAGCAAAGTTGCTTCCTATTGACCAAGTCGCTCAAAAAGCAGGTATTCCTCTGGAACAAGTCGAACCATACGGGCATTTTAAAGCTAAAATTGACTTGTCTTTAAGCGCTGGTGATCATGCACGTCCATATGGCAAATTAATTTTAGTAACTGCGGTCAGTCCAACACCTGCGGGTGAAGGTAAATCAACAGTCACGATCGGCTTAGGCGATGCCTTAACTGCAGTTAATAAAAAGACTATGATCGCACTTCGTGAACCTTCGATGGGTCCGGTCATGGGGGCGAAAGGTGGAGCTACTGGCGGAGGATACGCACAAGTATTGCCAATGGAAGATATTAATCTGCATTTTACTGGTGATATGCATGCCTTGACGAGTGCCAATAATACTTTAGCTGCTCTAATCGATAATCATATTTATCAGGGGAATGCATTGAACCTTGATCCACGGCGGGTCGTCTGGAAGCGCGTCTTAGACATTAACGACCGTGCGTTAAGACACATTGTAGTTGGTTTAGGTGGTAAAACATCTGGGGTCGTACGTGAAGATGGTTTTGATATTACAGTTGCTTCTGAACTTATGGCTGTTTTGTGTTTGGCAAAAAATCTTGCTGATCTGAAGAAACGGCTCTCCAAAATTTTGGTCGGTTATACATATACTGGTCAACCAGTGAGAGTCGGACAGTTGAAAGTTGAGGGTGCATTAACTGTGATTTTAAAAGATGCACTCAAGCCAAATTTAGTCCAGACGCTTGAAAATACTCCTACTTTGATTCACGGTGGTCCATTTGCTAATATTGCACATGGGTGTAATAGTGTCTTGGCTACAAAAACTGCTTTACAATTGTCAGATTATACGGTGACAGAGGCGGGATTTGGTTCAGATCTTGGTGCAGAGAAATTTTTAGATATTAAAAGCCCTGTTTTGAAAAAAAATCCAGACACGATAGTATTAGTTGCGACCGTGCGTGCTTTGAAGATGAATGGTGGCCTTGCTAAAGATCATTTAGACCATGAAGATATTACTGCTTTAACTCAAGGATTTAGCAATTTAAAACGACATATCCAAGCTATGCGCAGATATAATATTCCTGTTGTTGTTGCGATCAATCGTTTTGTTGCTGATACTCCCCAAGAATTGCAGTGTTTGAAAGACTTGTGTCAAGCTGAAGGCGTGGCTGCTGAAGTAACAGATGTTTGGGCTCGTGGTAGTCAAGGAGCACAAGCCTTGGCACAAAGGGTCCTAGAAAGTTGTCAGCAAAATAGGGATTTTGTTACTTTATATACACCTCAGATGTCTTTAACTGATAAAATCAGTGCAGTCGTAAGTGAAATTTATGGCGGTAGTCAGGTCAGCTATTCGAATAAGGCTCAAAAACAACTGGTAGAATTTCAAGAACGGGGTTGGGATAAACTGCCAGTCTGTATGGCTAAAACACAGTATTCGTTCAGTGATGATCCTAAACTTTTAGGGGCGCCGGTTGATTTTACGATCCACATTCGTGAGTTTGTCCCTAAACTAGGTGCAGGTTTTATCGTAGCTTTGACAGGTAATGTTTTGACTATGCCGGGGCTACCAGCTCTTCCTGCTGCTGATCAAATTGACATTGATGAAAATGGTCAGATCACAGGTTTGTTTTAAATAGAACGTTGTTAGGTTTGAATAGATTAGAAAAAAGTGTGCTGATGTAATATTTTGATCAAGCATAATAAAGATGGAAGGCGCCGATTTTATGCCGATTTATGTATTGTTAGTTTTCGCAGTTGTCTTGCTTGACCAGTCTTTGAAGTTTTATGTTTTAGGGAATATTCCACTTGGACATAGTGAAGTTTTGGTTGATAACTGGTTGTCCTTAGCCCATATCAGAAATTATGGCGCAGCATGGAGTATTTTACAGGGACAACAGTGGTTATTTACGATCATCTCAATTATCGCGATCGCTGTAGTAATTTATTATTTTATAAAGTTATGGAAAAATTGGGGTTATGCCTTAGGATTGACGCTTATTTTAGGTGGAACGATCGGTAATTTTATCGATCGTTTACGCCTAGGCTATGTGATCGATATGTTTGAATTAGATTTTATAAACTTTCCGATTTTCAACGTTGCCGACTGTGCCCTGACTGTCGGGGTCATAATAATATTACTCGTAATGTTAAAGGATGATTCAATATGAAAGAGTTCACCATCACAGATCAAACAGGACGTTTGGATCAGGTTTTAAGTGTTGTATTTCCAGAATATTCTCGCTCGGTGATCAAAAAAATGTTGACTTCAAATGATATTTTGGTCAACGAACAAGGTGCTAAACCGCGCTATCAAGTCAAAGCTGGCGATCATGTCAGACTGACAGAGCCTAAGCCTCAAAAATTAGACTTGGTGGCAGAAAACATCTCTTTAGATATCATCTATGAAGATGATGATGTGTTGGTGGTTAATAAGCCTGCAGGAATGGTCGTGCACCCGGCAGCTGGACATCCTGATCACACTTTAGTTAATGCTTTGTTATATCATTGTCCATTATCGCAAATAAATGGTAAGTTACGTCCAGGTATAGTGCACCGTATTGATCGTGATACTTCGGGTTTGCTGATGGTTGCTAAAAATGATCAGGCACATCGAAGTTTGTCACAGCAGTTAAAAAATAAAACAACTAGTCGCTACTACTTGGCGTTAGTTCATGGAAATTTGAAAGAAAATCGTGGCACGATCGATGCCCCTTTGGGTCGGAGTCCAAAAGATCGAAAAAAACAAGCAGTTGTCGCAAACGGTCGCAAAGCTGTGACACATTTCGAAGTACTTCGTCGCTATCAAGCATACACATTGATCAAATGTCAGTTAGAAACAGGACGGACCCACCAGATACGTGTGCATTTGAAGTATATTGGTCACCCAGTTGCAGGAGATCCTGTTTATGGACCAAAAAAAACTTTAGCGGGGAAAGGCCAATATTTACATGCAGCTGAATTAGGTTTTACCCACCCAATAACAGGTGATAGGCTTGATTTTAAAGCCGCGCTACCAGATTATTTTAAAAATATTTTATCTTATCTTGACAAAGATATAACTAATTAGTATACTAACAAAAGTTAAGTTCCTTTTAAAACTTAGTCCAGAGAGGCTAGTAAGGGCAGCATTTATGAAAAAGTTAGCACCACCATTTTATGGTGAGCTCGACTGTGCCCTAAATTGGCTACATGTCGAGCTTTTTTTATACGATCAAGCGTTTTTAATTTTTCAAGGGACAAACTTAAAGTTTATTTATAATAAGAGTTTTAATCTAAAGGGGGTAATTTTTCAATGTCAAAACAGATTTTAGATGGGATCGCCATGAAAAGAGCACTTACCCGGATCACATACGAGATCATTGAAAATAATAAGGGCGTCGATAACCTGGTTTTGGTTGGTATCAAAACACGCGGAGTTTTTTTGGCTCAACGGATCGCCGAGCGTTTGAAAGAGCTTGAGGGCGCCCAAGTTGGTGTAAATGAGCTTGATATTTCGCACTATCGTGATGATGTCAGTGATCATGGTTTAAGAGCGGCTAAGCAAGTTGCAGAATTCAAAACGGATGTAACAGACAAAAATGTGATCTTAATTGACGATGTTTTGTTTACTGGCCGAACTATCCGTGCTGCACTCGACGGTATCATGGACCAAGGTCGGCCACGTAAGGTGCGCTTAGCTGTTTTAGTTGATCGCGGACACCGTCAATTACCAGTCCGTGCTGATTTTGTTGGTAAGAACATCCCTACGTCTTGGGATGAAAAGGTTGCGGTCTATATGTCAGAAGTCGATGGTAAAGATGGTATTGAACTGATTTGACGCACTTTTTTACAAAACTAAATATAAATATTAAAGAAATGAACCATTTAAATGACTCCAGTGAGAGCACAACGGTTTTACTAACACGTAGTCTGTCTAAAAGACTAGCTATTTGTGCAAGTGTATTTTGCCTAGATCATTTAAAGATGGTCTAGGCTTTTTTTATTAAAGTTGAAGCTGATCTTAGTTTAAATTTTAAGGTATTAGTAGAAACGTTATTGTAATTATTAATAAGAGATAGTTTCATTGAAAGGATGGATTTGACGTGTCAGAAAAAAATACAGACGAATTTCGTAATGACGAAGCACTTTTAGATATTGGAGACAAGCCAAGTTTTGGACACTGGTTAATTTTATCGATCCAACATTTATTTACTATGTTTGGAGCAACAGTCTTAGTTCCATTGCTGATCGGGATCGATCCAAGTATTGCTTTATTCGCTTCAGGTGTAGGAACCCTAGTTTACATAATTTGTACTAAAGCTAAAATACCGGCCTATCTTGGGTCTAGTTTTGCTTATGTAGTCACAATGCAAGGATTGATGCACCAGTATGGATATTCAGCAGTTGGTCAAGGAGCGATCGTTTCCGGTTTAGTCTATGTTTTAGTTGCTTGGTTGATCTCGAAGTTTGGTTCAACATGGATGGACAAAGTTTTGCCCCCAGTAGTTGTGGGACCGATCATCATTGTGATCGGTTTATCGTTAGCTACTACGGCAGCGGAAGATGCAATGTTGAATAATTCGCATTATGATCTGAGATTTTTCGGTGTTGCGATGTTTACCTTACTGATTACGATTATTTTTAACATGTTCCTCAAAGGGTTTCCGAGTATGATCCCCGTATTGTTGGGAATTATTTGTGGCTATATACTGGCATTGTTGGTGGGGATCGTTGACTTAACACCAGTTAAAGAAGCCAAATGGTTAAGTTTGCCGGCTTTCAGTGTGATGTTTGTAAATTATGATTTTAAATTTTATCCATCTGCGATCATCGGTATGGCCCCGATCGCTTTTGTAACAATGACAGAACACATGGGTCATATTATGGTCCTTAATAAATTAACTAAGAGAAACTTTTTGAAAAAACCTGGTTTGCACAAAACTTTATTAGGTGATGGTTTATCAACTATTATTGCTGGTTTTGTCGGTGGACCACCTACAACTTCTTATGGTGAAAATATTGGTGTGTTAGCAATGTCAAAAGTTCATAGCGTGTGGGTCATAGGAGGCGCAGCTTTCTTTGCAGTTGTATTTAGTTTTTGTGGTAAAGTTTCAGCTCTGATCCAAACAATACCTAGTCCTGTGATCGGTGGTATTTCATTCCTCTTGTTTGGCATGATAGCTTCGAATGGTCTACGTATCTTGATCGATTCTAAGGTAGATTATGAGAAAAAAAGAAATCTGATCGTTACTTCCGTGATTTTGGTGATCGGTATCGGTGGAACTTACCTACAATTGGGAAACTTTCAATTGACAAGTATTGCTTTATCAACAGTACTAGGCATCATCTTGAACTTGATCTTACCAAAAAATGCTCTGAGTGAAGAAAAATAAATGAATTAGTTTAACAAACTAATTACAAGTGTAAAGGGGAGTATAGGATGTCATCAAGAAAAGCACCAGTTTTATTATCACATTTTCTTTCGGTCGAAAAGTTAACTACCCAACAAGTTTTTAGTTTATTACAGCGGGCCCAAGACTTTAAAAATTCACCGACCAGGCCTGAATTTACTAGGGAGATTAACGTTGCTAATTTATTTTTTGAAAATTCAACACGGACCAAACTTAGCTTTACGATGGCAGAACAAAAATTGGGATTAAACATTTTTCCTTTTTCGGCGCAGACTAGCTCAGTACAAAAAGGTGAATCACTGTATGACACTTTGCTAACGATGTCAGCGATCGGTATTGACCTTGCTGTGATCAGACATCCACAAAATACCTACTATGAAGAAGCTTTGAATCAACCGAATTCTCAACTGAACTTAGGGCTATTGAACGCGGGCGATGGCTCAGGACAGCACCCGTCACAATGTTTGTTAGACCTGCTAACGATTTATGAAGAATATGGTGGTTTTAAGGATCTGAAAGTTGCGATCGTTGGTGACTTAAAAAATTCACGGGTAGCTCGCTCGAATATGCAAATGTTAAAAAAATTAGGCGCACATTTGTATTTTTCCGGCCCATCCGAATGGTTTACGTCAGAGTTTAGCGAATATGGTGAGTACGTAGAGTTTGATCAATTGGTGCCACAGATCGATGTTTTGATGTTATTAAGGGTTCAACATGAACGTCACACAGATCTAGCACAAGAACAAGCTTTTAGCGCAGCTAGCTATCATCAAAAATATGGTTTAACGATATCACGTTACCAGCAGATGCAAGAAAAGGCGATCATCTTACATCCTGGCCCGATAAATCGTGATGTGGAAATGGCGTCAAAACTAGTTGAAGCACCGCGTTCGCGTTTTGTGAAACAAATGACCAATGGAGTTTATGTCAGGATGGCAATGTTAGAGGCTGTTATTAACGGCCGTCAGATGGGGGGATTTAAGTGCAACAAACGGTGATCAAAAATGGCCAAGTCTTGTTAGGAGAACATTTTGAACAAGTTGATGTTTTAGTTCAAAATGGAAAAATCAGTGCGATCGGACAAAATCTGACTGCACCTCAGACGATCGATGCAAGTGGCATGGTAGTCAGTCCGGGATTGATCGATGCCCATGTGCACTATCGTGAACCCGGGCAAACTAGAAAAGAAGATCTGGTTAGTGGAACGATGGCTGCAGCACACGGAGGGTATACAACAGTATGTGCGATGGCAAACGTTCAGCCAGTACCCAATACTCCAAAAAGTATTCAGCAAATGTGCCAGGCTAATGCGGATAAGGGATGTGTCCGTGTTTTACAGTATGCACCGGTCACCAAAGATTTGACTAGTGAAACTTTAAATGATTTTGCTGGAATGAAGAAAGCGGGTGCTTTTGCTCTGAGCAATGACGGTCAGGGGATACAAAAAGCGTCAACTATGTATGCAGCCTGCAAACGCGCGGTTAAAGCCGACATGATGATCGCTGTTCACGCACAAGATAATAGCTTGTTTGACCACGGTGTGATCAACCAAGGCCCAACCGCACGTCAATTATCATTAGCAGGTATTCCAGCGCTGAGCGAGTCAACTCAAGTGGCACGTGATCTCTTGATTGCTCAACAAACAGGTGTACACTACCATGTTTGCCATATTTCAACTAAGGAAACAGTTGCTTTGATCCGTCAAGCAAAAACATCAGGGATAAACGTGAGCTGTGAAGTTACGCCACACCACTTGTTACTCACGGAAGATGATATCAAACAAGATGACACAAATTATAAAATGAATCCTCCTCTCCGGTCTAAGGCTGACCAAGAAGCGTTACTACTGGGGATATTAGATCATACGATCGACATTATTGCCACTGATCATGCTCCTCATACAATACAAGATAAAGCAGGCGGGCTTAAGCAGGCAGCTTTTGGGATCACTGGTAGTGAAACAGCCTTTGCGACCTTATATACACAGCTCGTATGTACTAAAAAAATGTCTTTAGTGCAATTGTTATTGCTTTTGAGTACGCGTGTGGCAGATACCTTAGGTTTGTCAGATACGGGCAAGATCTTACCCGGTAAACGAGCTGATCTAGCGATTTTTGATCTTCATTTCGAAGAACAATTGTCAGATAGTAAATATTGCTCTAAAGCAAACAACACACCATTTACTGGACAAAAAGTGAGTGCCAGGACGATTTTAACTATGGTCAACGGTAATGTCGTGTATCAAGCCGAAACAAAGCAGAATAATCAACGATAGGAGTGAAGAGTAAAATGAAACGTTATTTAGTTTTAGAGGATGGAACGATCTATCAAGGTCAAGCATTCGGAGCGACAAGAGTTTCTGAGGGTGAATTAGTTTTTACTACAGGTATGACTGGTTATCAAGAAGCGATCACAGATGATTCTTATGCAAGCCAGATTTTAGTCTTTACAAATCCTTTGATCGGAAACTATGGGGTGTCCTTGGCCGATAGTGAAGACATTCAGTCTAATTGTGCAGGAGTTGTGTGTCGACAACTAGCACGGGTAATTGACAGTTGGCGGTCTACTGCAACTTTAGATCAATTTTTAAAACAACAAGATATACCAGGGATCAGTGGGGTAGATACCCGCGCCATCGCGCAAAAGCTCCGGAGATCTGGTGCAATGAAAGCACAGTTAGTCGATGATGTTCCTACTCAAATGTCTCGGCAAAAATCAGCTCCTTTTGCTTTGGCGATCAAAGCACAAACACAACCCTATATGATACCAGGTGAAGGATACCGAATAGTAGTGATCAATTATGGTACTAAGCAAAGTATCTTGCGTGAGTTGATCAAACGCAACTGTAATATTGTAGTTGTACCTGCCACTTATACGGCTGCACAGATCTTAAGCTTTAAACCAGATGGTGTTTTACTTTCGAATGGTCCTGGAGATCCACAAGATTTCCCAGATACGATCGCAACCATTCAAAACTTACAACAACAAACGGTATTGTTTGGGATCTGTTTGGGACATCAGTTGTTTGCTTTAGCAAATGGTGCGCAAACATTCAAAATGAAGTTTGGCCATCGTGGATTTAACCACCCAGTTAAAGAAATTGCGACAGGCAGATCACTTTTCACTTCACAAAATCATGGCTATGCGGTCGAACCAGCTTCATTAGAAAATATGGAATTGATCGAAACTTATGTCGAGTTAAATGACGATACAGTGGAAGGTTTACGGCATAAAAAATATCCAGCAGCTTCAGTGCAATTTCACCCAGATGCTAGCCCCGGACCTCATGACGCAGTCGAAGTTTTTGATGACTTTATTTCCATGATCGATACACATAAGGAGGAACAACTTGCCAAAAAGAAATGATATCTCTAAGATCTTAGTCCTCGGTTCAGGGCCAATTATTATTGGACAAGCCGCAGAATTTGATTATTCAGGAACACAAGCGTGCTTAGCTTTACGTGAAGAAGGTTATCAGGTAGTGTTGGTCAATTCTAATCCAGCTACGATCATGACTGATCACGAAATTGCTGATCAAGTTTATCTTGAACCTTTGACTGTAGAATCTGTTACTAAAATCATTAGACAAGAAGCACCCGATGCATTGTTACCAACTTTAGGCGGACAAGTTGCTTTGAACTTAGCAGTTGCACTAGCTGATAATGGTGTGTTAGAAGAGATGAACGTTAAGTTACTTGGAACTGGTTTAGAATCAATTTCCCAAGCAGAAGACCGGGAAAAGTTTAAACAGTTGATGAATGAACTAAACGAACCAGTGCCTGCTTCAAAAACTGTCCAACAAGTAGAAGAAGCACTCGCATTTGCTCAACAAGCCGGTTATCCAGTGATCGTTCGTCCAGCTTTCACTATGGGCGGTACAGGTGGAGGAATTTGCTATAACTCTACTGAATTAACGCAGGTCGTGGGTAACGGATTAGAGCTCTCGCCAACCAGCCAGTGTTTGATCGAACAATCGATCGCAGGATTCCGTGAGATCGAGTTTGAAGTAATGCGTGATGCTGCAAATAATGCTTTAGTTGTCTGCTCTATGGAAAATTTTGATCCGGTCGGAGTCCATACTGGGGATTCGATCGTTTTTGCACCGACCCAAACACTGAGTGACCAAGAATACCAGATGTTACGTGATTGTGCGTTGAAGTTGATCCGTGCTTTAAAAATTGAAGGTGGTTGCAATGTTCAATTAGCCCTTTCAACTGATAGTATGGAATATTATGTGATCGAAGTTAACCCGCGTGTTTCACGTTCATCAGCCTTAGCGTCTAAAGCGACGGGCTATCCGATCGCTAAGGTGGCGGCTAAGATCGCAGTAGGTCTTAATTTGACTGAAATTAAAAATCCGGTCACGAAAACGACCTATGCTGAATTTGAACCAGCTTTGGACTATGTAGTTGCAAAGATCCCACGTTGGCCATTTGATAAGTTTACACAGGCAGATCACTCCATTGGTACACAAATGAAGGCGACAGGTGAAGTGATGGCAATTGGACGGAATTTGGAAGAAGCTTTGTCTAAAGCGATTCAATCCTTAGAAGTCTCCACTCATGACCTTAGTTGGCCTAAAATCAGCCAGAAAAGCGATGAAATTCTCGCTAAGTACTTAGTCCATGCCACCGATGAACGCTTATTTTATGTTGCTGAAGCATTACGGCGGGGATGGTCG
The DNA here is from genome assembly GCF_000349725.1 of Ligilactobacillus pobuzihii E100301 = KCTC 13174. Classification (GTDB taxonomy): domain Bacteria; phylum Bacillota; class Bacilli; order Lactobacillales; family Lactobacillaceae; genus Ligilactobacillus; species Ligilactobacillus pobuzihii. The sequence continues at coordinate 230,497 of NZ_KB714697.1, read as the reverse complement.
TTAAATGAAGTCGCTGGCTATACTAAGATCAATCAATATTTCTTAGATATCGTATTACACTTGATCGAACTTGAAAAACAAGCGCCTGACCACGTTATGGATATTAATTTTTTGCAAGAAGCCAAATATTATGGTGTAAGTGATGAAACAATGGCACGCTTGTGGAAGGTCGATGAAAATAAAGTCAGAGATCTGCGACATGAAAATAACTTGTTACCTGCTTATAAAATGGTCGACACATGTGCAGCTGAATTTGAATCAGATACGCCTTATTTCTATAGTACTTATGGGGAGTTTAATGAAAGTGTCGATAATGACAAAAAATCAGTTTTAGTTATTGGTTCAGGTCCGATCAGAATTGGGCAAGGTGTTGAATTCGACTATGCGACGGTTCATTGTGTTAAAGCCTTGCGTAAGGCTGGATATGAGGCTATCGTGATGAATTCAAATCCCGAAACGGTTTCGACCGACTTTTCAGTTTCAGATAAGTTATATTTTGAACCACTCACACCTGAAAAGGTCTTGGATGTGATCGACTTAGAAGATCCATTGGGAGTGATCTTGCAATTTGGTGGACAAACTGCTATCAATTTAGCGGAACCCTTGGCTAAGCGAGGTGTCAACATTTTAGGAACTAGTTTAGAGTCATTGAATCAAGCAGAAGACCGCGATGAATTCGATCAGTTGATCAAGAAATTAGACCTCTTACAACCACAAGGAAAAATCGCACATTCAACTAAAGAAGCTGTGGCTGGTGCGAAAGAAATTGGGTATCCAGTACTAGTTCGCCCAAGTTATGTCTTAGGTGGAAGGGCAATGCAAATTGTCGCAAATAAACAAGAATTGTTGGATTATCTGGAAGAAAATATGGCCACAGTTGGCGAACGTCCGATTTTGATCGATCAGTATTTAAAAGGACGTGAGTGTGAAGTTGATGCTTTATGCGATGGTCATGATGTCTTGTTGCCTGGTATTATGGAACACATTGAGCGAGCAGGTGTTCACTCGGGAGATTCGATGGCAGTTTATCCTCCACAACATTTAAGTGATAAAGTAAAACAACAAATCGTCGAGATCACTAGCAAATTAGCTACTTCGTTAAATTGCGTAGGGATCATGAATGTTCAATTTATTATCGTTAAAGAACAAGTCTATGTGTTAGAAGTTAACCCGCGGGCTAGCCGGACTGTACCATTTTTAAGTAAAGTGACTGGGCTTCAAATGGCTCAAGTTGCAACACGTATTGCATTAGGTGAAACATTGGCAAAACAAAATTTAACAACTGGCTTGTTACCAGAGCCTAAAATGAAGTACGTTAAAGCGCCTGTTTTTTCCTTCAGTAAACTTAATGATAGTGATAGTTTCTTAGGACCAGAAATGAAATCAACAGGAGAAGTCATGGGCAGTGACAGGAAATATGCCAATGCTTTATTAAAAGCTTTTCAAGGGGCGGGACTTTCTATCCCCGCAAATGGGAATGTATTATTAACAGTTAGTGATGAAGATAAACAGCGTCTAGTTTCGATCGCACAACGTTTTACACGGATCGGATATCGTTTATATGCGACCCAGGGAACAGCTGAATTGTTAAACCAACAAAAATTATATCCAACATTGGTGGATAAGATCGGTGAAAATGAAAAATCAGATAATGATGGCATCATGGACGTTATTTCAGATGAAAGGATCGATCTGGTAGTCAACACGATGGGGACAGACGTGGCTAAGAATTCTGATGGTTTCATGATCAGACAAAATGCAGTTGCACATAACATTGTGTTATTAACATCATTAGACACGGTCGAGGCTTTGTTAGTAGCTTTAGAAGGGCAATTTTTAACAACGGTTCCTCTTTAAGGATAAAATTTGTAAGATGGAAAAGAACGGCCGTTCCAATCAAAGGATAGAAAGGAAGCAAGTTGATGAATAATACACGGTTAGCAGTTGAATTACCTGGGCTTTCTTTGAAAAATCCGATCATGCCTGCCAGTGGTAGCTTTGGTTTTGGTGATGGGGATATCACTAAGACTAATGATCTGAACGAATTAGGGGCAATAGTCTTAAAAACTACGACTAAAGATCCTAAGAAAGGAAACTTACAACCACAAATTGTTGTTTTACAAGATGGCGTTTTGAATTCCGTTGGCCTGACTAACCCAGGAGTAAAAAATGTGGTCAATGAAAAGATACCCACCTTAAGAAAGCACTATAGCAAATTACCTATTATTGCAAGCATTGCCGGAGAAAGCTTTGAAGATTACTTGTTTGTTGCTCAACATTTTGCTGCTCCAGGTTTAATTGATGCCTTAGAACTCAATGTTTCTTGTCCCAATGTTGCTGAAGGCGGTATGCAATTTGGCGTTGATCCCAAGGTTATTCAAAAACTGACAGCGGCAGTGAAAGAAATTATCGCGGTTCCGCTTTATGTTAAATTAACGCCCAATGTTACTGATATCGTTGCGTGTGCTCGTGCAGCACAAGAAGGTGGAGCAGATGGATTAACGATGATCAACACCTTGTATGGAATGAGGATCGATCCAGTTACTAAAAAAACGTTAGTTGGTAACCAAATGGGTGGTTGGTCAGGGCCTGGCATCTTACCATTGGCAATTCGAATGATTTATCAGGTAGCTCATGTAGTCAATATACCGATCATTGGTGTTGGTGGGATTTCTAGTGCACTAGATGTACTTGAAATGTACTTAGCTGGTGCTAGTGCTGTTCAGATTGGAAGTGCACAATTTAAGGACCCAGCGGCTTGTTGGCATATTTTATCTGAGCTAGAAAGTGAAATGGATAAAGCCAATGTCAATAATTTGCAGGAATTATCAGACCAAATCAAAAGGAAGTTTCGAGATGAAAGAAGATAGACCAATAATTGCTTTAGATTTTCCAGACCAAAAAAGTGTGGATACTTTTTTAGAACAGTTTCCTAAGAACGAAAAGTTGTTTGTCAAAATTGGAATGGAGTTATTTTATCGGTGTGGGCCGGATCTGATAAAAGATATGAATGACCGTGGCTATGATGTTTTTCTAGACTTAAAATGCCATGATATTCCGCATACGGTTGAAGCGGCTATGCGAAGTATTTCAAAGTTAAAAGTTACTTTAACTACAATCCATGCTAGTGGCGGTCTACAAATGATGAAAGCTGCTAAGAAAGGTATGAGTGACAGTTTAGGTAAAACTAAGATCCTAGCTATCACTCAACTTACTTCGACTTCTCAAGAAATGCTAAAAAAAGAACAATTGACTAATGTTAGCATGGAACAAAGTGTGAATAATTATGCTAAACTGGCTGAAAAAGCAGGTTTAGATGGTGTAGTTTGCTCTGCATTTGAAGCAAAACAAATCAAAGAACAAACTAATAATGATTTTTTAACTGTGACCCCTGGAATTCGTTTAGCTTCTGATGATCATGATGACCAAAAAAGGGTCGTTTCTCCTGATCAAGCAGCGAGCTTAAAAGCTTCAATGATCGTAGTCGGTCGTAGTATCACTCAAGCAACGCAACCATACGAAACTTATTGTAAAGTAAAAAGATTATGGAAGGATGGGAAACACCTTGAAGAAGATCGCTGAAGAACTATTAGATATTGAAGCTGTTAAACTATCACCGAATGACCCATTTATTTGGGCAAGTGGGATCAAAAGTCCGATATACTGTGATAACCGTTTAACGATCAGTTACCCACACGTTAGGAAAATGATTGCTACAGGAATGGCAAAACTGATCTTAAGTAATTATCCTGATGCTGAAGTTATCGCTGGGACCGCAACTGCTGGGATACCACATGCTGCTTGGGTAGCAGATGAATTAGAGCTACCGATGATCTATGTTCGTTCAAAACCTAAGGATCATGGTAAAGGTAAGCAAACAGAAGGTGTATTGAAAGCAGGTCAAAAAGTGGTTTTGATCGATGATTTACTTTCGACTGGTGGTAGTGTGCTAAAAGCAGCGACGGCATTACAGCATGAACAAGCGAATGTGATAGGTGTAGTTGGTATTTTTAATTATCAGCTTGCTGATCTAGATAAAAACTTTGCAGATAGTAAATTAACTTATCATACTTTAACGAACTACTCAGAATTACTCGAAGCTGCACAAGAAAAAAATATCTTTACGCAAAAAGATGTTGATTCGATGCTTGATTGGAAAAAGTCGCCTAAATCTTGGAAATAAAGTTAGTAATAATTAAAAAAGATGTAATTGCATTGACGTTTTGATTAGACATGTTATATGCAATTACATCTTTTTTGTTTATATTCTTCAATAGGAATCTTAGTTAATAATTTTTAATCAAAAGTTAGTATTTAATTTAAGTCACTTTTTCTGGTTTGAAAACGGTATTTGCGAAAAAAACTTTTAAAGTGTAAACTTATTATATATATCAGAAATAATTTAGTTTTGTTAAAAATTTCTGTTGCTAGAATTAGTTGCTACGAATTTAAAGATGTAGTTTTAGTAAAAATTAATTTTTACTTGATATAATGATAAGTAACGATTAATTGTTGAATTAACTGCATCTAGTAAAAATTTTTCTAAAGGGTTTAACTGAATATGCAGCATAGTATCGCACACAAAAGCTTGAACTGCTTGGGAGCAACATGAAAAGGGGTCGTATTTTATGAAAACACAGCATGAAAGTATTTTTTCATCGAAAACGTTAACTTATTTTTTACAATTAGCGGAAACTATGAGTTATACGCAAGCTGCTCAAATATTAGGGATCACACAACCCGCTTTGACTCAGCAAATAAAAAAATTAGAGAATAATGTAGGCGCACCTTTATTTTATTCAGTTGGCAAAAAATTACATTTATCGGATGCAGGTTATACTATGCTGGATGCTACCCATCAGATCTATGAAACATTAAACCGTGCAACTGATGAGATACAACAATCAACAAGCCCTGATATAGGGGAAATTAATATTGGTATTTTAGCCTCGATCGAGACTGAAGTATTCTTTGATTTTGTAAGTGATTTTTATCAAAGACATCGCGATATAAAACTAACGATATATGCTTTGACTCGTAAAGAGATCTGGGAAGGGTTAGAGAATAATCAGTTAGATTTAGCTATTATGTATTTGCCAGACGAAAACATTAAAAATTGGAAGCCATATGAAACCAAGAAAATTTTGACAGAAAACTTGGTCTTTGTACATCAAAATGAAAAGCTGAAAAAGAGAAGACGTATTAAATTGAAAGATACTTTGGGCCGTCCCTGGGTTGGTTATCCAACGGATTTTTATGTAAATACACAACTTAGAGAGGCTTACCGCAATGAAAATATTGATTCGCCTAACTTTGCAGCTCGTTTTACAGATCCAGAACAATTGCTTAGATTTACTAGACGTACAGGCAACTATACCGCTTTACAGGCTTCGTTTGTAGAGGCTAATCTGACGGAAGATAGTGATTTTTATACAGCATTATTTGAACCGACAATTTCTTTTGAAATGTCTTATGTTTATCGAAAGGGAAAAGGAGAAATCCCTCGGATCGCTAATTTTTTCCAGGAATTTGATCAGTATCTAGCAGATAAAGATTATATTTCTCGCTTGACAGATTCTACTACAGAGCAATAAGCTATTTAAGAACGTAATATTAATTAATAAGGTAAAAGTTTTTAGAAACTTTAAGACTAATTATTATAAGGAGATATTTATACAATGAAAGAATTGGTTTTTGGACACAAAAATCCTGACACAGACGCAATCGTTGCTGCCAAGGCATATTCATATTTGTTGAATCAATTGGGTGGGCAAACTGAAGCTGTTGCTTTGGGTGAACCTAATGATGAAACAAGATTTGTACTTGATCATTTCTCTGAGCCATATCCACGCGTGATCTCTGAAGCTGGTTCAGAAACAAAACAGGTAGTTTTAGTTGATCATAATGAATCACAACAAAGTGTTGATGATATTAGTGATTTGACAGTTACTCATGTTATCGACCACCATCGGATCGCCAATTTTGCCACAGCAGCTCCTTTATACTATCATGCAGAACCTGTTGGCTGTAGCAGTACAATCATCTTTAAGGAATTCAAACAATCTGGAGTTGACATTCCACAAAATTTAGCTGGTTTGATGTTATCTGCAATTATTTCAGATACTTTATTATTTAAATCACCTACTACTACAGACGTTGATATTGCAGTCGGAAAAAAATTAGCTGAAATTGCAGAAGTGGATTATGAAGAATATGGGTTAGCTATGTTAAAGGCAGGTACTAATTTATCTACCAAGACAGCAAAAGAATTGGTTACTTCGGATGCCAAATCATTTGAGATGGGTAACAAGACTATTCGTGTTGATCAGGTCAATACAGTTGACCTTAACGAAGTTTTTGCACGTGAAAATGAATTACGTTCAGCAATTGAAGAACAAAATAAAGACAATGGTTATGATTTGTTTTTGTTGATGGTAACTAATATTCTTGATTCTAATACACGTTTATTAGCGATCGGGTCTGGACAAGACGTTGTTGAAAAAGCATTTGGCCAAGGTTTAGCTAATGATAAAATGGATCTACCAGGCGTTGTTTCACGTAAAAAACAAGTCGTTCCACCGTTAGAAGAAGCTTTTAACTAAAAAATATGTTTTATTAGTACGAAAGAACACCTTATACTTTAGGGTGTTCTTTTTTTAACTATTAAAAAGTATAAAGTTACTTTAACTAAACGAAAAAGTTAAAACAAAAGAAACAATCATTAGGAATACGTGCAATTACGTAAGAAAACCCATATAATAAAAGGTGAAAACATTTTTGAGGTGATCAAGTTGAGTCAAGAAAAAAGAATTGAATTAATCAAACAATTATTAGAAGAACGGCAGGAATTATCTACCAAAGATATTATGAATGAATTTGGTATTTCACAAGATACTGCCCGTCGTGATATTGTACTGCTGACAAAACGAGGAGAAGTCCGCCGTACTCATGGTGGTATATTGCCACTTGATTTTGGCCGTAGTGTGCCAAATTATGAAAGTCGTTTAGCTCGATTTAATAAGTCAAAGACCCAAATCGCGATTGAAGCCTTAAATTACTTTAAGCCACAGCATGTTTATTTTATTGATTCGTCTACGATTTTATTAAAAACTTGTCAGAATTTAAATGTTCCTCTAACAGTAGTCACTCATTCGCTCGATAATTGTATTGCACTAGCACAAAATAATAAGGTAACAGTCAAAAGCCTGAGCGGAACTTTAGATCATGACAATCGTTTTTTCTATTCACATTTGGCTATGGAAGAATTACAGGATATCATGTTTGATACAGCGTTTATCGCTGCTTCAGGTATCGATGAACACGGAGTCTATTTACTTGATCAAGATGATGCTGAGATTGTGGGTATGGCTGCTAAACGAGCACGTAAAGTAATTTTAGTAGCCGAACATCAAAAATTTGTGAACAGGTCCTATTACCGAATTTGTTCTTTGGATAAAATTTCATTGTTTATTACTGATAAAATGCCAACAAAAGAACAACGAGAACTATTTTCACCAGAAACTGAGATCAAGGTAGTAGAAGATAATAATAAATAGCAAGTACTTTGACATTTTTTTAAACTTGGTGGCAATTTGTTTGTTTAAATTGTTATAATAGTCCCAATTTAATGAAAAGGGTGTGAGAAAATGGTTTTAAAACACAAATTTAACCAACAAGTAGAACAAGTTGCAATTTCAGATATTCGTCAATTTGATATTGACGTTAGTGGTATTCCCGAAATTATTAAATTGACTTTGGGTGAACCAGACTTTAATACCCCCGACCATGTCAAACAAGCTGCAGTTGATGCAATCAATGATGATCAATCTCATTATGCGCCAAATCCTGGTATTCCAACGTTGCGAAAAGCAGCAGCAGATTATTACAATACAAAATACCATTTAGATTATCGAGCAGAGCAAGTAATTACAACAATTGGAGCAACTGAAAGCATAGCAGTCTCACTACAAACTATCTTAAATCCAGATGATGTAGTACTAGTTCCCACGCCAGTTTTTCCAATTTATATACCAATTACGCAAATTAACCACGGTAAATGTATCACGATCGATACAAGTGACGATGATTTTGTTTTAACACCAGAAAAGTTAAGGGTAACTATTAAAGCTAATCAAGACAAAAATATTAAAGCTTTAGTTTTAGTTTATCCTAGCAACCCAACAGGGGTCACATATTCTAGGGAGCAATTGAAAGAATTGTCTAAAGTTATTAAAGAAAGTGGCATGTGGGTTTTATGTGACGAAATATATGCAGAACTTAGCTATAATAATGAAACACATACTAGCTTAGCCGAGTTTTTACCTGATCAGGTTCTATTGGTTTCGGGTTTGTCTAAATCGCATGCCATGACTGGCTGGAGGGCAGGTTTTTTAATGGGGCCAAGTGACTTCATCGAACAGGCAATTAAAACCCATCAGTATTTAGTTACTGCTCCAACTAACAATGTCCAATATGCCGCATTAGAAGCATTAACTAATGGGCAAGCTGATAGTGAACCAATGAAAGCAGCATATATTAAAAGGCGTGATTTCTTATGTCATGAGTTGGAAGAATGTGGCTTTGATGTTGCTAGTCCAGATGGTGCTTTTTATTTATTTGCAAAGATACCAACGAAATTTGGTACAGATTCATGGAAATTTGTACGACAGTTAGCTAAAAAAGCGCGCGTTGCTTTAATCCCTGGAGCATCATTTGGGCCTGGAGGAGAAGGGTACGTCAGGATCAGTTATGCTGCTTCTCTGGATGATTTAAAGACGGCTGCGCAACGAATAAAAGAGTATGTGATCAATAATTAGTGTATGGAGGCAAGCGATTTTGAATTCTATTGAAAAACAAAGACCGATCGGGGTTTTCGACTCCGGTGTTGGTGGTATTAGCGTTTTAAAAGAACTTTACAAGTTAATGCCAAATGAAACTTATTTATTTTATGGTGATTCGGCGAATGCGCCGTATGGTATTAAAGATAGAGAAGAAGTTTTTCAACTGAGTCATAATATAGTAGAAAAGTTTCTTCAACAAAATGTAAAAGCAATCGTGATTGCCTGTAATACTGCAACAAGCGCTGCCATTTCCCGTTTAAGAGCTGAATTTCCTGAGATTATTTTTATTGGACTTGAACCAGCAGTTAAACCTGCAATTTGCCATAAAAAAAACTCAGAAGTTGTCGTTATGGCTACGCAATTAACTTTAAAAGAAAAAAAGTTTGCCGAATTGATCGGTCATTACAAAAATCAAGCAAAAATTATTCCTTTACCTGCTTCAAAACTAGTTGAATTTATTGAACGTGGCGAGACTGATAGTTTGGCTTTAAAAAATTATTTAAAAGATTTATTGGCTCCATATAAAGAAACAGTAGATTCAATTGTCCTTGGCTGCACTCACTTTCCATTTGCACGTGGTGCCATTCAAAAAATAGTTGGTAGCCAAGTATATATTGTTGACGGTGCAAAAGGGGCAGCCACACGTTTACAGAGCGAATTAAAAAATAATTCATTGAATAATGACTTAAATAGCGGAGCAGTTCGATTTTATAATAGTAATCCTGATCCAGCTGAACTCGAACTTAGTCGAAAGTTATTCTCATTATAATTATTAAATGTTGGTGGTGAAACATGTAATGATAAAGATCAAAGTAGCAACATTTAATGATCTTCCTGTGGTAATGCGAATTTTTAACCAAGCCAAGAGATTTTTAAAGGAAAATAAAATACCACAATGGCAGGATGGAACACCTAATGAAGAAACCTTTTCTGAAGATATCAAATTACAAGAACTATTCTTACTCGTAAATAATTCGGATATTTTGGGGATTGCTGCATTAAAATTAGGGCCTGACCCATTTTACGATGAAATCAGAGAAGGTGAATGGTTATCAGATGCGTCATATTATGTGATCCATCGTTTTGCCATGGCACAAGAAGCGCGTGGAAAACAATTAAGTGAGATCTTTATTCAAAAAATACTTGAAATTGTTAAGCAAAAGGGTGTTGCTCACATCCGTATTGATACTCACCCGCGAAACATGGCAATGCAACATGTGATTGAAAAAGTAGGCTTCCAGTACCGTGGGATAGTAGATGTCACATTAGAGCAAAGTGATCCTACGAGAAAAGCTTATGAGTTAAAACTTAACTAGGAGTATATAATTGACTAGAAAAAAATACGAAACATTTATATTTGATTTAGATGATACATTATTAAACTTTAGGTCTGGAACAGCAAGCGCTAGAACTTTTATTTGACAATTTTGATTTGATTTTAGACCAATCTGCTAAGAAAGCATTTAATAGTTTTAACCAAAGCTTATGGAAAAAACTTGAAAGAAAAGAAATTACTCGTACACAGCTTTTTGAAGGAAGATTTCATACCTTTTTTAAAAATTACTTTCATATGGAAATTGATGGTAACGTTTGTTCGGCTCAATATCTGTCTTATTTAGCACATGGACATGAAGAAATAGACGGTGCCAGTCAGATATTAAATGACCTATTTAAAGTTAATAAACAAATATTGTTAGCAACAAACGGCGTATTTAAAACTCAAATTCAACGGATAAATGATGCTCAAATAACGCATTTTTTTGAACACATATTTACTTCTGAAAAAATTGGTGTTGAAAAACCTGATCCACGTTTCTTTGAATACCTTTTTGCCCACTCACATGCCTTACCGGCTAAAACATTAATTATTGGGGACTCTTTAAGTTCGGATATTTTAGGAGGAATTAATGCTGGAATTGATACAGCATGGTTTAATCCGCTTTCTACCCAAAATTTCTCTCAAATTAAGCCTAAATATCAAATTGAAAATTTATCTGAGATCAAGCAATTTACTTAAATAAATTTAATTATTATTTGGATATTATTTTAAGACAGTTTATAATGAACTTAAGGCTAATTTATTTTAATCATCTTAACTCTTGTATATAACAGATGTTAGATGACAGGAGGGTGCATAATGATCGAAAGTATCCGCTTAAAAAGGAAAAAAACTGAACCCATTGCAATCGGAGATGTTGTTCAATATCATGGTGGAACATTTGTTGTTATCAATATTTTAGGTATTGATGCACAACCGGATAGAAAAAAAGACGATCGCATATTTTATTATTGTTTAGGGCAGTTATACGGATCGCCAGACCTAGCGACCGATTATTTGGCGACTGAAAATGAGTTAAAATTTTCACCGGATCAATATTACAATATTCCGCAAGTTGGTGATATTTTTTTTGATAATAATATTGGTATATGGCTCAGGATCATTGAAATTCGTGCGGTAACTTTTGAAAAAGATGGTATGAAGGTTAATTTTAAATTTTCTCCGATCAAAGAATGGCCTAATAAAAAAATGGAACAGGCTTTTCAAAAGTCACGGTCGCACCATATGAAACTTTTAAAAAATGACCGACCTACTGGATAAAAAAATGCGATATTAGAGTCTTGGATATTAAGTGAATTTAGGATAGAAGCATTTGATAAGACTCATCAACACTAAAAAGTTTAGACCCAAAAAATCTGCACTTCTCCAGCTATAGTTGCTGTAAGAAGTACAGATTTTTTATTTTTGCTTTAACGAATCGATTTTATCTTTTTGGGGTGTAACATACAAGGTTTTTTGTCCCTCGTAAATTACAAAACCAGGTTTAGCACCATTAGGTTTACGGATATTTTTAACAGGTACATAGTCTACCGCTACATTTGCAGACGCTCTTCCTTTGGAATAATATGCTGCAATTTGAGCTGCTTCAAGTAAGGTTGATTCTCTTGGAGAATTGGAATGAACTATAACGTGAGAACCAGGAATGTTTTTAACATGTAGCCAAATCTCATCTTTTCTAGCAGTTTTCATAGTCAAATGATCATTTTGAATATTATTTTTACCAACTGAAATTTCTGTACCATCCGTAGCATAATATAATTCAGGCTTACTTTTATTCTGACGTCGTGCCTTTTTTGGCGAGCGTTTATCTTTTTGGGCTTTTAGGTATCCTTGTTCCTGTAACTCAAGTTTGATCTCCGGTAAATCTCTCGGGTCAGCTAATTCGATTGCATTGGCGAGTGATTCAAGATAAGTGATTTCAGCCTTGGTATTTTTAATTTGCTGGTTGAGATAGACGGCTGCATTTTTAAGTTTTTGGTATCGTTTAAAATACTTTTGAGCATTTTGCGAAGGACTCAACTGATTAGATAATGAGATTTCGAACAAATTATCATTATCGTAATAATTTGGTAAAGTGATTGAATTCATTCCACGTTGTACTTGATATAAATAAGTTGTTAATAATTCACCTTTGACTCGGTATGAATCTGCATTTTCAGTTGCTTGGAATTCTTTATTTTGTTTCTTTAATTTTCTTTGGTTTTTCCGCAAATTATTAGCTACTACTTTGATAAGATTTGCACCTTGCTGTTTGACGCGGTCGTGTTCGGCTTTATCTTGGTAGAAGGCGTCCAACAATTCGCTAAGTGTCGGCCAAGATGAGTTAATTTTCATTTCGGCAGATAAGAAACTAAAGTCTAGCTTATTATTGTTAGTTATAATAACCGGGTCAGGATGTTTTGTTTTATTAAGAAAATATGAATAAGCTTCCTGTAATGAAGGATAGTTTGTTGAATGTAAAATGTCAGCCAATTGTAAACCAGATAATTTTGAAAAACCTTGATACGTATCAACTAGCTTTTGCGCCAAAACATCTCTGTTGGGATATTGTCTGTTAAGTTCAACGTACAGCTCTTGTGTTGAAAAAGGGTCACTTTTATCTTGTTTTGGAGGAGTACGATAGGTAGAACCAGGTAACAGAGTTCGGTATCTATCCTGCTGAGCAGAAACGCGTTTGATTGCATCTAAGACCTTGTTTTCCTGGGAATCAATTAAAATTACATTACTATGGCGTCCCATAATTTCAATACTCAAAAGAAGTGTGATTTGATCACCGAGCTCATTTCTACGGGTAAAATTAAGATAAATCACACGATCATTTTGTAACTGCCAAATATCTTCGATTTTGGCCCCATCCAAATATTTACGCAACATCATCGTAAAGTTGGTTGGGGTCTGGGGATTTGTATATGGAATTTTTGTTACTTGTATCCTAGCATAATTAGGGTTTGCAGATAGCAACAGCGGATAATTTTGTCGGTTAGAACGAATCGTCAAAATCACTTCGTTCGAATAAGGCTGTGATATTTTTGCAACACGACCATTAACCAACATATTTTTTAATTCATTGACCATCGCATGCACAAACAAACCATCGAAAGCCATCATTAAACACTCCCTTATATAAATCTACAGTACTATTATTTTAACCTTTATTTACCTTTGGGGCAAAAATATTTGTCAATAATTAAAAAATAAAAAACTTTTTTATAGAGTGTAAACTTAAGGTTGTTTAGATATGTGTGAAGTTGTATTATACAAGTAATGTATATATGGAGGTGACGTAATGAAAGAAAGTTTAGATATTTTATTAGATGTTCAAAAAAACTATACGCAGCTATTAAAGCAAATGACCCATTTACATACGGTGACCATCGCAGAATGGCAGTTACTTCAAAATGTTGCTGACGGAAGTAATACGCAGTCTGAACTTGTTTCGACCACAAAATTAGATGTTTCAACCTTAAGCCGACAATTAAGTAAGCTAGTCAAAAAAGATTTGTTAGCAATTGAAAAAATGGGTGAAAAACCGACTGCACGAAAAAAATATCTCTACACCATGACAAACAAAGGACAAGAGGTTTTGAGGAAGATGGATCAGGATTTTACCCAACTCAAAGATCGTCTATTTTCACAATGGACTAAAGAAGAACAAAACTTGTTAAAAATCTTATTGAATCGGCTCAACACCAGTTTTAATAGGATTGAAAACTAGCTAACAGGACTTCAGTATGTTACTATTAAAGTCGCTATTATTTTAAATTTAAATAGAAAAAAGACTAAAGTAGGTGTAAATTTATGAAAATAGCTGTAGTTACAGATAGTACGGCTTATCTTTCACCAAAACAAATAGAAAAATATAATATTCATATTGTTCCGATTCCAGTAATTATTGATGGAAAAACATATCAGGAAGGTGTAGATATCACTACTGGTCAGTTTTTTGATAATCTCAGGATGTCTGAATCTTTTCCAAGCACTTCACAACCACCAATCGGTGAGTTAGTTCAAATGTATGAAAATTTAGGCGATCAGGGTTATGACGCAGTGATCAGTATTCATTTGGCTGCTACAATTTCTGGACTTTATAATACGCTCAAAACTATAGTTGCTCCACAAGTTAAAAATATTAAAGTGATCCCATTTGATTCGAAAATTACTGTAATGTTAATGGGTAATATGGTGATCGAAGCGGCCCGCATGGCACAACACGGTGAAACGACTACTACAATTCTTAGTCGCTTAGAGCACTTACGTGAAACAGCAGACGAATACTTTGTTGTAGATGACCTACAAAATCTAGTGCGCGGTGGACGCTTATCAAATGCTTCGGCTTTTATTGGTAGTGTATTGAAAATAAAACCGATACTGACTTTTGATGAGGAAACGGACAAAATAGTAGCATTTGATAAAGTTCGTTCTTCTAAACGTGCACTTAAGCGTGTCGAAGGTTTATTTGACGAAAAAGTAAAAAAATTAGATTATCCAGTTAGAATGATCATTATTCACGCTAATGATGAAGAAGCAGCGCAAGACTGGAAGCAAAAATTGACTAAACAATATCCAGAGCACCCAATCGATATCAGTTATTTTGGGCCAGTTATCGGCACACATTTAGGAGAAAAAGCACTTGCCTTAGCATGGATGGAAGATATTGATAATTATTAATTAATAAAGAAAGAACTGATAGATATGATCGATTTGGGTTTAAAAGCTAGTACAAAGTTCAGTCAGATTAAAGATAGGCTTCATTATCAACCAGAAGTTTTCGAATTTTATACGGATGAAAATGATTTTACTTCAGAAGGCCTAAAACGTTTAGAATATGATATTGAGTGGGTTAAAAATGAAGCAACGGATAAAATAATTTTACATCATCCGATGAAATATCGTGGAATGGCTACTGAACTTGTTGCGCCAGAAAGTGATTGTCCTCAGCTATATCATTTTATCGAACAATCATCTTTAGATTTATTACAATTAGCAAAAAAGCATCGTATTCAGACGCTTATACATGGTGCTTATGCGCGCCAAACTCAACACTTTATTTCGATGTATCCATCTTTGATCAGAGCAGAAAAAGCTCTCTTTGAAAGACTAGATCATTTTAAAAAATTGGGCGGAGAAAACGTGATGTTTGAAAACTCGATCTCTCCATTATTTGCTTATGGTTATCCTGTTGATGAAGAAAAAGTCTTAGCACATCATTATCGTTTGGCTTTTGATGTTTCTCATTGTTTTATAAAAACCCACGGAGATAATCAAGCATTGATAAATTCCTTGCAGAATTTAAAAGATAATGTCGTACATTATCATCTAGTTGATTCTATGGGCCAAACACATGACAGTTTACCTGTGGGGGATGGTAAAATTGATTGGGAGCGTATTTTGCCGTGTTTAAATCCACAGGCAACTAATATTTTTGAAATCAAACTTGCAGATGAAGCTAACGCCACTGAACAAGTAGCTAGTTACCATTATTTAAAAGATTTGCAAGGTTAGTTAAAATTAAATTAAGAACAATTTATCTGCTTTCACTTCGCGCTTTTACTTGTCTATAATACTATTATTGACGTGTAATTCGAGAAGAAGGGAGCAAATATGATTAATAGAAGCCTCAATATTTCTGCTGGAATCATAGGAGGATTTTATATTTTAGTAGATATTGTTTTTCGTTTAACTGCTTGGATCCTGATGCATTCAAAGAAAATTTCTTATCCATTTGCTTTTAGGCTTGCTGATAACAGAGGAGTATTTTTTATCGTAGTTTTATTTTTATCATTTATTCTATCTCTAATCAGTTTGGTTGCGTTAGTTAGCAATTTAATTTTGTTTGTACGAGCAGATTTCTTCTTGAGAGTTCTTTTTACAATGAGTGGTGTTTTTTTACCATTCATTCCTGGTGAGACCACTTTCAGTCTTTTCTTTGAAGTTTTCTTCATTGGTTTATATGTGCTTTATTTATATAAAATAAAACATCGTAAACGGGATATTTCAGAATCTGAGTTTGAAAATTATAAACAATTGTAAATAAAAAGGAGAAGTATGAATAAATTTAAATCGATTATGAGTTGGGTGATCCCAATTTTAGTTGGCCTGTTAGTTGCTGAATTGGTCAAGATTTTTTTGTTTGCTCCTGTAAAAGTGGATGGATCATCCATGTATCCTAATTTACAGTCAAATGAATATGTAGCAGTTTTAAAGCAAGCCAAAATAAAAAGAGATTCTGTAGTCGTGTTTGATGCCTACGGAGTTGACCACCAAAATGCTGCTATTACCAAGGATACTAAATATGTTAAAAGAGTTATTGGTCTTCCTGGTGACCGGGTCGAATACCGTAATAATGGTGATCTTTACGTTAATGGTAAGTTCCAGTCACAAAGCTATATTACTAAAACACAGCAAAAGAGCGGAACGTTGCAGTTGGCAAGTAGCTTAGATCCAGCATCTAAGGTAACCTTAGGTACGGGTAAGGCTTTTACAGTTCCTAAAGGCCAATACTTCATGTTAGGTGATAACCGACATGAATCAAACGACAGTCGTTATTATGGCTTTGTTCCAGAAGACAAAATAACGGGTGTTGTAAAAGTTGCTGTCTGGAATGGCAAACGAGATGTGATCAATTCATTTGCAACAAATTAATGATAGTTAATTAAAAGATCCTGTTTTGATAAAAACTTGGATCTTTTATTTGAATGGAAAATTATTTTAAAGAAGAAATGTGATACGAATTCATGATAGTATACAGACCAATTAAAAATAAAAATTAAGTTGCTACATATATATAAGTTATATAAGTCCAGAAATTAACTTGGGGTAGCTGGGGCGGTGATTTTGATTTAACTCCACTTTCGATAATGTATATTATGTAAACTAGAATAAAAATAAAAAATACAAGTGCCACCCCCTTCAAAACTTAATAAAACAAAGCCAGGTCTTGGTTTTTAGCGGAGTTTTCTACTAATAAAATAGAAGAAAATTATTTTAAAATCAGGTTTTAAAATAAAAATTTTTAAAAAACCAATTACACGGTACGTTTAACAAATTTCATTGAAATGTACGATTAATTACATAAATTCAACAATTTGACTAATTTAATTTCCAATGAATCTATCGATCAATTTAATTTCGTTGAATAAAAAAATAAATATGGGCAGTTTTACGCTAATTAACTTAGCAAAATTGTCCATATCATATAGATGATGGTTAAATTAAATTTGTTTTCTGTGCGAAAATTAGACACTAAAGACACTAACAAAAACTTCGTATTATTTTTCTTTCTTAAACATATTAGCATAACCACCCATAGTATCTGCAATTTGATCCATGAAACTCGGTTTGATGCCCAAATCAGCTAAATCTGATTTGGCAAGCGAATATCGAATAGCTGATTCCTCATTATTGGTTACTTTTTGAACCCATTTAGGTTCCCAGAGCGATTCATGACCTAAAGCAACCAGATCAAAAGATTCACTAGCTTTTTCAGCGTCTGCGGGTGTTTTAATGTTACCAACTACGATCATTGGAAAAGTATTTGAGATTCGTTTTTTGATAGACTCATTGACGATCTGCTTGGAATTTTCATCTCTTAACGGTGTCCGCCAAGCATCACTTTGTGAAACGTGTAGATAATCGATTTTTGTTTGCTTTAACTGATCAATAAAATGTAGGGTATCATCTAATGTAATACCAGGCTCTTCAAGTTCTTCTGGTGAGATCCGATATCCAAGCAAGAATGGCTTCTTAGCGTATTTTTCAATCACTTTAGTCGTTTCTTTAACTACAGCAAGTGGGAATTTCATTCGCTTTTCTAGTGAACCGCCCCACTTATCATTACGACGATTAGAGTGTGGTGAAAAGAATTGCTGTAAAAGATAAGTGTTTGCACCGTGAAGCTCTACACCGTCAAATCCAGCTTCTATTGCCCTTTTTGTAGCAGCACCAAAGTCTTTGATCGTTTGTTCGACTTCTTTTTCAGACAATTCACGTGGTGTTTCCGATTCTGCTCGAACTGCCGGTATCGCACTTGCACTAACCGGCTGTTTTCCTCTTAAATAGCTGTGCTTGACATACGACCAGCACTAAAAATTTGAATAATTGCTTTAGTGCCGTTTTTCTTGATACTAGAAGCTAAATCACTTAATCCAGGTAAAAAACGATCGTCGGCAATGCTTAATTCTCCTTCAAAGCCCTTTCCCAAGGAATTGACGTTAGATACCGCAGTAATATACATTCCTGCACCACCAGTATGTTGAGCATAATATGCGATTTCATCACTAGTGACGGTCCCATCTTCAAAAGACATTCTTTCAGTCATTGGTGGGATCACGACACGATTTTTTAATGTGATATTCTTATTTTCAAAAGTATATGGCTGTAAAAAACTATACTTAGTCATCTTTAAAACCTCCCGTCACATAAAATAATAGTACACTAACAGCAATTATTAAAGAAAAAACTCTGTGCACCTAGCCATTAAAGTGGTCCTGTGTGATCATATAATCGATTGCGATCACTAAACCAACCGCCAAATTTTCATTCTCATAGGTTAACTGTTCATTTTCAGCGGCTTGAATAGATATTTCATAAGCATCCGCAAAAGAAAGAAATTTTTTATGAATGGTCGCTATTTCTTCTTTATTGCTTAAAAGCGAAAAATTCATGGCAAAAATATCACCTTGTACCGTTATATTTTGCGGACTAAAGGTGTAGTGAGGATGAAATAATGTGAGATCTTTTTTAATTTCAACTGTTTGCTTATCTGTTTCAACGACAAATTTAGGTAAAAAAGCCAGCGTTTTTTTTGGTGATCTTAGCAACTAAATTTTTCTCTTCATCCTGGATCTCAAATGTTTTTGGTGCATTAAATAGGCTGCCCTTAACGTAGTAATGAATACGTTCATCAGCGTCAGTTATGGTAAACTTTTCAGCAGCACTGAATATTTTTTGTTTGACATAAAGTTGCTTCATTTTAAAAGTCTCCTAGCAAATCGTTTGATTATGTATACTAATCTTAACATGCTATAAGACATAAAAATATATTCATTAGCCATTGTAATATACAAAAAGGCTAGGAAATAACTTATTCCCTAACCTTTTTTGTTAAATTTATCAATCGGTCTTTTCTTGGATTTCACTATGCAACCAAATTGGCTTACCCTGTGAATCAGTATCTAATATAAATGAACCGTTAGAATAACGATCATTACTTGGATGTTCAAAGGGATCGACCTCAACTATTTGATTTTTGTTAGTTGTTATATACAACTTTGTGTCTCTGTGTAATAAAGCTGTGAATTTAACTTTATGCGGATTTTTCTTTAATTCACGTAGGATCAAAACACCACGCTTGGCTCGCGTAGTTTGTGAAACTTCAGCGACTTTCATTCGCTTAAAGGAACCCCGCTGTGTCACTAGAGCTAAATCGTCGGACTCATGTACCAATGTGACACTTGCTAAAAAATCGTCTCGTAAGTTCATGTTTTTGACACCAGCAGCTTTTGCACCGCTAGTTGGAACTTCTTCTAGGGAGTAACGTAATCCATATCCATTATAGGATGCACAAAATACTTGTAAGTTTGGATCTTTTTGCTTTTGATAATCGATCAGAATAATCTCATCTGTAGTTGTTTTGAGCTTCATGAACTTGCTGGCTTTGGATTTATAAGAACGACCGGGTTTTAGATCGCTCAATTTTGTCTGTTTGATAAATCCCTCTTTAGTAGCAAAAGTAAATTTACCACCCTGGTCAATATCTTTGAAGCAATATGCTCGAATTACATACTCATTATTTGCTAAACCAACGGTCTGAGACAAATGTTCTCCTGTATCCTTCCAGCGGGCTTCTGTCACATCGTGGACCGGACGATAAATCATATTACCCTTATTGGTAAACATTAATAAATGATCCAACGTATTAACTGTTGCTGAATAGACAACATGGTCTTCTTCTTTCAATCCATTTTCATCAGCTCCGGATGCTTTAACTGATCGAAGGGATGAGCGCTTAACATAACCATCGCGTGAAACTAAAACTTGGACATCTTCAGATGCAACAATAACCTCTGTATCGATCGTTAATGATTCTATCTTTTCTTGGATCTCAGTTAATCGTGGTGTTGAATATTTCTTGTTAACTGCCCTTAATTCTTTTTTGATAACTTTGTCCAATTCTTTCGGATCAGAAAGTATCTTTTGGAAGTTTGAAATTTGTTTTTCTAGTTCTTTAGCTTCTTTTTGTAGTGCCGTAACGTCAGTATTCGTTAAGCGGTATAACTGCAAAGAAACAATTGCTTCCGACTGTTTATCACTAAATTTGTACTTGGTAATTAAATTTTGCTTAGCGTCTCGTTTATTTTGTGATGAACGAATTGTTTTAATAACTTGATCAAGAATTGAAAGCGCCTTGATCAAACCGTCAACGATATGCTCACGCTCTTGCGCTTTATCAAGGTCAAATTTGGTCCGTTTAATTGTAATATCGCGTTGATGATCAATATATGCGGATAAGATATCCTTTAAACCGACATTTTCTGGTCGCTTATTATTGATTGCGACCATATTGAAGTTATAAGAGATCTGCAGATCAGTGTTTTTAAACAAATAATTCAAAATCCCTTTAGCATTTGCATTTTTCTTTAACTCGATCACTATACGTAAACCTTCACGATCAGTTTCATCACGTACTTCGGCAATACCTTCAACCTTTTTCAAGAGACGCAGCTCGTCGATCCTTTTGACCAAAAGAGCTTTATTGATCTCATATGGGACCTCAGTCACAACGATTTGTTGTTTACCACCACGTAATTCTTCGATTTTAGTCCGTGAACGTAAAATAGTTTTTCCGCGTCCAGTTTCATAGGCTTTTTTGATACCTTCTTTGCCCTGTAAAATACCGCCAGTCGGAAAATCTGGTCCCTTTACGAACTGCATCAATTCGTCCAGAGCAGCATTAGGATGATCAAGCAAATAAAGGGTCGCTTCAATTGCTTCACCTAAGTTATGTGTGGGGATCGCTGTCGCATAACCAGCAGAAATGCCTGTGGCTCCATTAACTAACAGGTTAGGAAAACGAGCCGGCAAAACTGTTGGTTCATACTCGGTATCGTCAAAATTTAATACCATCTCAACAGTTTTTTTATCAATATCTTGCAGCATGTCACCGGCGATCTCAGATAAACGCGCCTCAGTATATCGCATTGCTGCAGGTGGATCACCATCCATCGAACCATTATTACCATGCATTTCGATCAGTGGTTCTCGCAACTTCCAATCTTGACTTAGGCGGACCATCGCTTCATAAATTGATGAATCTCCGTGTGGATGAAAGTTACCCATAACATTCCCAACGGATTTAGCGGACTTTCTAAATGCTTTATCAAAAGTATTACCATCCTGGTTCATCGCAAATAAAATCCTACGTTGAACTGGTTTTAGACCATCACGGATGTCTGGCAACGCACGTTCTTGAATGATATATTTTGAATAGCGTCCAAATCTCTCTCCCATGACTGCTTCAAGTGAAAGTTCTTGAACATTGTTATTTTCAGTTGTCACCATGACTTTTCACCTCGCTAATTATTGTTTTTAGATCGTGCAAGTTTACCGTCAAAGAATGCCTGATCATTTTTACTTAGGTCCACATCTTCGCCATGGGCACCTTCAGCCGCGACTGTATCTAACAAACTTCCATCTTCTTCCAATGAGAATTTGACATTGTTTTCGATCCATTTTCTACGTGGTTCAACTTTATCACCCATCAGCGTCGTAACACGTTTTTCAGCTAAAGCACCATCATCGATTTTGACACGAACCAAGGTTCTAGTTTCCGGATTCATGGTTGTTTCCCATAATTGGTCAGCATTCATTTCTCCTAGCCCCTTAAAGCGTTGTAAAGAATAACCTTTGCCCATTTCTTTGCTGACTTTGGCTAATTCATCATCAGTCCAAGCATAGCGCACAACTGGTTTTTTCTTAACATTTTTTTGTAATTTGTACAATGGTGGTAAAGCAATATAAATACGACCTGCATCGATCATTGGACGCATGTACTTATAAAAGAAAGTCAGTAATAAAATCTGAATATGTGCACCATCAGTATCGGCATCAGTCATGATCACAATTTTATCGTAGTTTGCATCTGCGATATTAAATTCCGCCCCGACCCCTGCGCCGATTGTATAAATCATTGTATTGATCTCTTCGTTTTTAACGATATCTTGTAACTTAGCTCGTTCAGTATTAAGGACTTTTCCTCGCAAAGGTAAGATCGCCTGAAATTTACGATCACGTCCTTGCTTAGCTGAACCACCCGCAGAATCCCCTTCGACTAAGAACAGTTCATTTTTCTTAGCATTTTTTGATTGAGCAGGCGTTAGTTTACCTGAAAGTAACTGATCTTTCTTACGTCGTTTCTTACCATTCCGACTTTCATCACGCGCTTTTCGGGCTGCTTCACGTGCTTCTCGCGCACGCAAGGATTTTCGAACCAAGTCTTGGGCAAATTCACCGTTTTCCATCAAATAATAATTAAGTTGTTCAGAAACGACGCCATCAACGATCGTACGTGCTTCGGGCGTCCCCAATTTTTCTTTAGTTTGTCCTTCAAACTGGAGCATTTCTTCTGGAACACGCACCGAGATCACTGCTGATAATCCTTCACGTACATCGCTGCCCTCTAAATTTTTGTCTTTTTCTTTAAGCAACCCAACACTACGTGCGTAATCATTAAAAGCTTTTGTCCACGCTGAACGTAACCCAGCTTCATGCGTTCCACCATCTTTAGTCCGCACATTGTTGACGAAAGACAAGACGTTTTCAGAGTATCCATCGTTATATTGTGCAGCAACTTCTACTTCCATTCCAGACGTAGAACCATCGAAATACATGACCCTACCGATCGTATCTTTGCCTTCATTTAAGTATGTGACGAATTCTTTAATACCTTCTTCATATAAGAAAATATCTTGGTGGTCGTTACGCTCATCGGTTAAAGTGATTTGTACCCCTTTTAAAAGATAGGCCGATTCACGTAATCTCTCAGCTAATACATCATAGTGATAATGTGTCGATGAAAAAATAGTCGAATCTGGCTTAAAGGTAACTTTCGTACCACTGGGGCGTTTAGTCTTACCCAGTTTTTTTAATGTGCCAACTGGTTGGCCGCCATTTTTAAAATCTTCTTCATACTCAATGCTGTCACGAACAGTATTAACGGTTAACTTTTCCGACAAAGCATTGACTACAGAAGCCCCCACACCATGTAAACCACCGGAGGTTTTATAACCGCCTTGACCAAATTTACCACCAGCATGTAAGACTGTAAAAATAACTTCAACAGTTGGGACCCCCGTCGAATGCATACCAACAGGCATACCACGACCATAATCGCATACCGTAATCGAGTCATCAGCATGGATCGTCACATCAATTTTTTTACCATAACCAGATAGTGCTTCATCGACAGCGTTATCAACTATTTCATAAACTAAATGATGTAAACCATGTGTATCAGTTGATCCAATATACATCCCCGGTCGCTTTCTGACAGCTTCTAGACCCTTTAATATTTGGATCGAATCATCATTATAATTAGGTTTTGTCATTGAAATTTCAAATCCCTTCCCGCTTAAACAAGTCGATTCATTCTTACTTTGAATCGACAAACTTGTATTATCATAACCCATTAGATACTATCCTGTAAAGTAACTAACGCCACTATAGCCCGTAATGACGGACTTTTAAGAAAAATTTTGAATTGCATATGACTACTTAATTTTTTACAAGAAGCTATTCAATAATTTAAATTGCCCCCAGCACAATAAACTGCTAGAATTAAAAGGCAAGACAAAGGAGGCAAAAAATGTGGACCTAAATGTTATTTGGATGCTCCTGATCGGCTACTTACTAGGTTCTATACCATCTGGTATCTGGATCGGTAAGGCTTTTTTTGGAAAAGATATTCGTGAATATGGTAGTGGTAATATGGGTACGACTAATACGTTTCGTGTATTAGGGAAAACGGCTGGTTCGGTCGTGTTGTTGATCGACATGTTAAAAGGTTCAGCCACGGCCTTATTGCCCTTGTTATTCCACTCAGATGCTAATGCGTTATTGATCGGAATCGCAGCAATTATTGGGCATGCATTTCCGGTTTTCGCAAACTTTAAGGGTGGTAAGACTGTTGCTACAAGTGTGGGAGTTTTGTTGATTTATAACTGGCAATTCTTTTTACTAGCTTGGGCAATTTTTCTAATTACGATTTACCTAACAAGTATGGTCAGTGTCGCTAGTATGCTTGGATTTACACTGATCACGATCAGTTCTTTATTTTACCAAGATTGGATCTTGACTACGGTTGCACTTGTCCTAACAATTTTTGTTTTTATTAGACATTGGGGTAACGTTTCGCGTATTCGACAAGGTCAGGAAAATATGGTTCCTTTTGGTTTAGGCTATCGACGTCGCCAAAAGCGAGAAAAAAATAACAACAAATAAAAAATAAGCTGCAGTAACTGTTTCATATTAGTTACTATAGCTTATTTTTTAATTAAAATACTGTCACTGAAAAACCAGCATTAAATTCTTCATGAGGAGCCAATTTGTTGATGGCAAATTTATGTGTTAACTGACCATCAGCATCTTTTTTATCTGCTAAGCCCCACCATGGCTCAATGCACACAAACTGACCATCTTTAGGATACGTTGACCAAATTCCGACATACTTAGCATCTTTAGTGTCGATCAAAACACCATGCTGCTGTTTTTTATCTTGTAGAGTTATCTTGGTCGGTTCTTTGTGTAAATTATAAATTAAAGCATCATCTTTAAATAAATCTCGACTGACCTCTAGGTGATTATTATCCACTAAGGTTTCATTTTCAGGATCTGTTAAACTTTGATTAAGTGGGACCCTTGGTCTTTTAATGGCAGGCGAAAATTCTAATTGATAATCAGTATATGCTTGTGACGGCATCAAAGGTGTCTTGAATGCTGGATGAGCACCGATCGCAAAATATAAGTCCTGATCAGCACTAGGATCATAAACATTATAGGATAATGTAAGTTTTCGACCTTGTAATGAGTAAGTTAAACGTAAACGAAAGTCAAATGGATATTTAGCCTTAGTTTCAGAATTTTCAGTTAATTCAAAGACGACGTGCTCGTTTTTTTGTTCAATGACATCAAAATCTTGGTCTCGAGCAAAACCGTGTTGTGTCATATGATATTCTTGGCCTGCGTAAAAGTAATGATCATCCTTAAGTTTACCTTCGATCGGAAACAACACTGGTGAATGGCGTCCCCAATATTTTGAGTCACCAGACCACATATAATCGATCCCTGTATCCTTAGCGATCAGACTACTTAACTCTGCACCGTGTTCATTGATAACTGCCCGGACCTTATCATTTTCAATAATAACTGCCATTTTTAACTTCTCCTTTAACTTAATTACCTACTAGTTTATAAAATATAATGAGCTAAATCTTTATCAGCGGCAATTTTACCAATTTTTTGCTCAACATAAGCTTCAGTGATCGTGATCTCACCCATTTGCATATCAGGTCCTTCATACAAGAGATCTTGTAATAAACGTTCTAAAATAGTGTGCAAACGTCGTGCTCCGATATTATCTGTGTCACGGTTAACTGTAAACGCAATATTAGCGATTTTACGGATTGCTTCGATCGTAAAGGTGACTGAAATATTATCGGTGTTGATCATAGCAATATACTGTTTGATCAAAGCATTATCTGGCTCAGTTAAGATCTTGACAAAATCTTCTGCACTTAAGTCATTTAATTCCACACGAATCGGAAAACGTCCTTGTAATTCAGCAATTAGATCGCTTGGTTTGCTGTCTTGAAAGGCTCCAGATGCAATAAACAAAATATGATCCGTGTTAATAAAACCATATTTCGTTTTGATCGCTGAACCTTCAACGATCGGTAAGATGTCACGTTGAACTCCTTCACGGGAAACTTCCCCAGAATTTTGCTTAGACTGAGAAGTGATCTTATCTATTTCATCAATGAAGATGATCCCCGTATTTTCCGCCCGTTTGATAGCAGCATCAGCTAAATCAGCACTATTAACTAATTTTTCTGATTCTTCTTGGACTAATACTTCTCGTGCATCTTTGACTGCCATCGTTCGTTTAACTTTTCTTTTGGGGATCATCGAACCTAAAGCGTCACTTAAGTCGATCCCCATTTGATTTAACATATCTGAAGATGGATTGCTATTATTTTGAGATGGGTCATCTATTTTAATGGTAACCTCAGTGTTCTCTAATTGACCACGTTTCAATTTTTCGTTGGTATTTAAGCGTTCATTACGAACTTGGTCACTAACTTCGCCATCGTTTTCTTCTTGTCCTGGACCTTGTGGCATTTTACCATTCTGCAGGTCTCGCATCATTTGCATGAAGTTTTCCTGTTGATTTTGCTGCTTCTGTTTTTTTTGTGCAGGAACTAATAATTTTACAAGACGTTTATCAGCGTTAGCGACAGCCTCACTTCTAACCTGGCTAAAAAGTTTTTCTTCTTCCATCTTATAAGCTGATTCAACTAAATCACGTACCATTGATTCAACATCACGGCCTACATAACCAACCTCTGTGAATTTAGTTGCTTCGATCTTTACGAAAGGTGCATTGACAATTTTAGCTAAGCGACGTGCGATCTCAGTTTTCCCGACCCCCGTCGGCCCAATCATTAACAAATTTTTCGGAGTAACTTCTTCTTGCATTTCTTCGGGTAACTGCATCCGACGATAACGATTACGTAAAGCGACCGCTATCGATTTTTTCGCTTCGTCTTGTCCGATCACATACCGGTCAAGTTCTGTAACTATTTCTTTTGGTGTTTTATCCATTGGATCCATAAATTAAGCGGTAAAGATCAGTGAAATAATCTTTGCCTTCGCTCCTTTCCGACTATCAGGCTAGTTTAGAGAACTTCTGTGATTACATTTTGGTTGGTAAATATGTCAATATTGCCCGCAATATGCAATGCACTTTGAGCAATTTCTTCTGCAGACATTTCAGGAGCATGCGCAGTCAAAGCAACTGCCGCTGCGAGAGCATAATTACCTCCAGAACCAATCGCAAGTACGTCATTATCAGGTTCGATCACTTCACCAGAACCAGAAACTAATAATAAATTATCTTTATCCATCACAACTAATAAAGCTTCAAGCTTTTGTAATTGTTGGTCACCACGCCATTCTTGAGCTAATTCTACAGAGGCACGTTGTAAGTTACCACTGTATTGATTCAGTTTCTTTTCAAAGCGATCTTGCAAATTAAGTGCATCTGAAACAGAACCAGCAAAACCGACTGCTACCTTACCGTCATAGATTTTTCTAATCTTATGGGCTGTTCCTTTCATAATGACTTGTTCTCCCATTGTTACCTGGCCATCGCCGGCCATTGCTGTATGTCCATTGTGTCGCACAGCACAAATAGTTGTCATATTATTGACTTCCTCCTAATATTTTAAGTTATTATTGTTATTTAGTTTTAGGCACGTGGGAAAAATTTTCGATAATTTTCTTGAAGACTCTCCGTAGTCACGTGCGTATAAATTTGAGTTGTTGAAAGACTGCTGTGTCCTAACAGTTCTTGAACAGCACGTAAATCAGCACCATTACTCATTAAATGCGTTGCAAAAGTATGTCGTAATTCATGGGGATGAATGGTTGTTTGCAACGAACTCTGTTTAACGATCTGATTTAAAACATAAGTGATCCCTGCAGCTGTGATTGGATCTCCATAATGATTGATAAAAACATAATCGTGTTCTTTATGATACTTTTCCATGATCGGAGTTCGTGCTTTTGCAAAATACTTTTTAAGTGCATTTGCACAATATTGTCCAAAAGGAACGTAGCGATCTTTACCACCCTTACCGTGCAATAACATAGCTTGGTTATCAAAATCAATCACTGGGACTGTGAGGTTCGTACATTCAGAAACACGCATACCTGTTGCATATAAAGTTTCTAGTAGTGCATTATTTCTGATGTCTTTCATTGAATCACCAGCTGTGGCTGCAAACAAAGCGTTCATTTCCTTTTCATAAAAAAAATGTGGTAAAGAACGAGAATGCCGCTTTAACTGAACGTATATAAATGGATTTGCGGATACGTAGTTATTTTTTAGTAAAAAACGATAAAAAGAGCGCAAACCAGAAATCATCCTAGAAACACTATTTTCTTTGTATTGTTGTTCGTACAAAAAACTCATATACACGTGAACATCGTTTTCTGTAACTGCTGCAAAGGATGTTATCCCACCAGTGTCAGCTAAAAAACTGCAAAAGTCACGGATGTCATCTGTATAAGCTTTCACAGTCTCTCTTGAATACTGTCGCTCGTATTTTAGATAATCTTGATATTCCATGATCCATTTTTGTTCCACTACGCCACCTCCTAGTCAACATAACTGTATTTTCCTATAATGGTCAAAATTAGTCAAGGAAACGCCAGTTAATTCTTTTTTCTTAACCTTTTCACAAGCAAGACAAATATTAGATAACAATTGACTGTTAATAAATACACTTGTTGAAAATAAAAGCTGCATTATCATATACGTTTAAACGTTTGATAACACAGCTTTTTTTGCTAGTACACCTTAAAGATTATTTCTGCAATTCTTCTTCGTAATCGCCATTCGGACATTTAACTTGTGCACCTTTTTTTGATTTTTTATAAACTAAATAATGTTTGCATTTTGGACAATTACGGCCAACCGGTTGATCCCAAGAAATGAAGTCACAATCGGGATAACGTGAACACCCATAAAAAATACGATTTTTCTTAGATTTACGTTCGACTACTTCACCTTTACTGCACTTGGGACAGGTTACACCGATTTTTTTGACGATTGCCTTAGTGTTACGGCAATCAGGGAAACGGCTACAAGCATAAAATTTACCGTAACGGCCCATTTTGATCAACATTGGTGCACCACAGATATCACAGTTAAAGCCAGCAGGCTCATCTTTGATCTTGACCTTTTCCAATTTTTGTTCGGCGCTGGTAACTTCTTTAGCAAATGGTCGGTAGAATTGATCGATCACGTTGACCCATTCTTGTTTTCCTTCTTCAATTTCATCAAGTTCATCTTCAAGATCAGCGGTGAACTTCACATCTAAAATGTCAGGAAAGCATTCGGCGATCATCGAATTAACTATCTCGCCTAGTTCAG
This sequence comes from Ligilactobacillus pobuzihii E100301 = KCTC 13174, assembly GCF_000349725.1. Lineage (GTDB taxonomy): Bacteria > Bacillota > Bacilli > Lactobacillales > Lactobacillaceae > Ligilactobacillus > Ligilactobacillus pobuzihii. The sequence continues at coordinate 201,108 of NZ_KB714697.1, read as the reverse complement.
TTGGTTCAAATTTGCGCGCAGTTAACTTAACGTAATATCGCTTTTGAATCGTACTTAGAGTCGGAGCATAGGTCGATGGACGACCAACACCATTTTCTTCAAGTGTTTTGATCAAAGTAGCTTCAGAATAACGTGCGGGTGGTAAAGTAAAGTGCTGACTCGGATCAGTTTTAACCAGCGAGACCTCATCACCTTCGCTTAAGTTTGGTAAAAGATTATCTTTTCGCTTTGATTCAGCATAAACTTTAGTATAACCGGGAAACTTCATCTTTGAACCGTTTGCTCTGAAAGTTACCTCATTTTGTTCTAAATCAGCCCGTACGGTATCAACGATAGCTGGAGTCATTTGACTGGCAACAAAACGTGACCAGACCAAAGAATAAAGTTTCATTTGGTCTTTGGTCAAATATTTTTCCATAGATCCAGGTGTCCGCAAAACAGAAGATGGACGGATCGCTTCGTGGGCATCTTGGGCATTTTCTGAAAGTTTACCTGCGCGTGGTTTAATAGCAGCATAATCACTACCATAGTTCTCAGTAATAAACCCAGCTGCTTCGTGTTTAGCAATAGTTGATACACGTGTGGAATCAGTCCGCATGTAAGTGATCAGTCCCACTGAACCGCCACGACCGATATTGATCCCTTCATAGAGCTGCTGAGCGATCATCATTGTTTTTTGCGTCCTAAATTTCAATGAATTGTTCGCTGTTTGCTGCATAGTAGAAGTCGTGAAAGGCAATGCGGGGAATCTTTTACGTTCCTTTTTGATAACTTTGGCAACTTCAAATGGCTTTTCTTTTGAAATTTTACTTAAGACGTTTTGAACGTCTTCATTATTTTTCAATGCAGTTTTTTTACCTTTGAGACCATAAAAAGCCGCATCAAACTTGCTACGCCCCTTTTTAAACTGCGAATCTATGTTCCAGTATTCTTCGGGAATGAATTCTTTAATTTCCCTTTCTCTTTGAATGATCAAGTTCAAAGCAATTGACTGGACACGACCTGCAGACAACCCTTTTTTAACTTTTGACCACAATAACGGAGAGATCGAATAACCAACTAAACGATCTAAAATTCGTCGCGCTTGTTGTGCATCAACTAAGTTCATATCAATGGCACGTGGATTTTTAAAAGCATTTTTGACGGTATCTTTAGTAATTTCATTAAAAACTACACGGTTCTTATCGTTCGGGTCTAGACCTAAAAGATATGACAAATGCCAAGCGATCGCTTCCCCCTCACGGTCCGGGTCGGCTGCAAGATAAACCTGCTTTGCTTTTTTTGCTTCCTTACGAAGCTCTTTAATGACGTCACCTTTACCCCTGATCGAAATGTAATGTGGCTCATAGTTATTATCTACATTGATACCCATCTTGCTTTTAGGTAGATCACGAATATGTCCAAGACTAGCCATCACTTTGTAACGTGAGCCTAAATATTTTTCGATAGTTTTTGCTTTTGAAGGTGATTCCACAATCACTAAATTCTTTTTTACTTTTCTTGTCGTTCTTTTCTTTTTTGCTTTTGTTTTGGGTGTTTTTTTTGGTTGTGTGGATGTCGGCAAAACGTCCCACTCCTTTATTTAGATTGTATTTTAATGATAATTGTTAGTTGGTTAAATCGCTTAACCAAAATCGATAACAATGTTATGCCTTTGAAGATTGGTTTGTCAAGCTGTTTGGAAAATCTTCAAGAATATCCCTACTATTTAAGACGGGTTTTGCACCGGCTTGGATTAATTCATTACAGCCAACTGACAGACTGCTGTCAATGCGACCAGGAATCGCTAAAACATTGCGATTTTCTTGTAAGGCCAGGTTAGCTGTGATCAGACTACCACTATGGTGTTTTGCTTCTACTACTAACAAACTATAACATAAACCAGCAATGATCCGATTACGTAGCGGGAAATGATAAGGTAATGGCTTTTGCCCGATCTCATATTCGGATAATACTAAGCCTTTTTTAGCGATCAAAGTTTGCAATTCATAATTGTCTTTTGGATAAGTTCGGTCAAGACCTGTCCCGATCACAGCAATGGTTGGTGCATGAGCTTTCAAAGCTAAACGATGAGCAAGACTATCAACACCTGTGGCGGCACCACTTACGATCGGGATTTGCGGGGTGCAGACATCTTTTAATACCAAAGGCAAAACGTCAGTTCCATAACTAGTCATTTTTCTGGCACCAACGACAGCTAAACTAGTCTCCTTCATTAATGAAAGATTTCCTTGATAAAATAAAATTATCGGTGGTTCAAATGTCTCTTTTAATTGAGTCGGATATTCAGGGTCAAGGATCGTTATAATTCCATTATGTCGCTGATTGATCAACATTTTTTGTGTAGTAGAATCTGAATGAAAATCAGCTAAAAAATGTTGCAGATCACTTTTAGTTCCTGTTAAGATTTTATCTAATTCAGTTACTTGGGGTTGTCTTTTATTTTGCTGCATAAAATTATAAATTTTGGTTTCACCTTTAATGCCAATTCCTGTACACAAATGAATCCTTAATAAAAATGATCGATCATCCATAAAAACGCCGCCTTTGCTTTTTATATGATACATACGCAAAAGGCGGCGTTTTTAATTATTTAATTTAGATTTAATTGGTTCAAAACTTTTACGGTGGATCGGAGTAATACCATTTTTTTCGATCTCTGCTAAGTGCTGCTTTGTCCCATAACCAGCGTTTTTTTCAAAACCATAACCAGGATAATCCTGAGCGTACTCTTCCATGATTTTATCACGGGCGACTTTCGCAATAATGCTGGCGGCTCCGATTGAAGCCGAACGTGCATCACCTTTTATCAATTTACGTTGCTTGATGGTTGTTTTTATCTGCATAGCGTCGATCAAAAGTTCTTCCGGCAATGGTATCAATTGTTCAACTGCTTGTTCCATTGCGAAGCGAGCTGCTTCATAAATATTGATCTCATCAATTTTTTTATTATCAGCTTGTCCGATCCCGATAGCGATCGCTTGTTCCTTGATCAAGGGTGCTAATTCAAGTCTTTTTTTGGCGCTGAGTTGTTTGGAATCATTGACATCATATAAATCAAAATCATGAGGTAAGATCACAGCTGCAGCTACGACTGGCCCTGCCAGTGGTCCACGCCCAACTTCATCGACCCCGGCAACAAATTGCACACCATTTGTCCATGATCTTTTTTCCAGTGTAAGTCTTTTTTCAAACTCTTTTCTTTTCAGTTCAATTTTTTCTTGACGTTTTTCAAAGCTTTTCAATAATTGCTTGACACCTTGGCGCTTGTCTGTATAAAGCTCATTTATCAGTTTAGCTGTAGAGTTTTCAGGTTGACTTTCAATGCTTTTTAACAGTGACCGGACATCTGTTATATTCATTTTCTTTGCCTTTTCACTAGTCATTTTGCTTCTCTTTTTTTGTAGTTCTTCCAGCAATTTGCAAAACTGGGTCTAAGGTATACCGCCCTAGTTTTTGTTTACGGATATCTTGGATCAAACGTTGTGCGCCTCGATCATAATCATCACGAAAACCTGCATTTTTAGTGATAGCTAAAAGTGTATCCACGTCTGAAGCTGTCATTTCTTCGTTAGTTAACCGATAACGTTCTTGTAGCTTTTGCGGTGCCTTTTCTTTGAAAAATTCAAGCGCATATAAAGCAATATCATCATCATGGAATAATTGGTCTTTAATTGCTCCCGTCAACGCTAATTTTTGACCTACCAATGGATCCTCGAATTTTGGCCATAAAATCCCTGGTGTGTCTAATAATTGTAAATTCTTACCAGCTTTTAACCATTGCTGTTTCTTGGTAACACCTGGCTTGTCCCCCACCGAAGCTACGTTTTTTTTGACCATATGATTGAGCAAAGTTGATTTACCAACATTAGGGATGCCAATACACATTACACTAATTTTTTTAGATTTAATTCCTTTTTCTTGACGTTTCTCAAGCTTATCGGCCAAGACGTTATTTATTTTTTTTTCGATCACTTTCAATGAACCATTAGTACTATCAACTGCAACTGCGGGTTGTCCCGTTGCTTCATAATAATTTATCCACCGCTGTGTTTCTTTAGGATCAGCTAGGTCCATTTTAGTTAAAACAATGATCGCGGGTTTATTTTTAAGAATATTTACAAGTTCAGGATTACGTGATGATTCAGGCAAACGAGCATCAACCAGTTCCAAAACGATGTCAACCGTCTTTAAATTTTCTTTAGCCTGACGTAAGGCTTTTGCCATATGGCCTGGATACCATTGAATGACTGCCATATTATTCCTCCTTGTTATCTGATCTTTATCAATAATCAGACTAGAATTTCATATTTTTATTATACACAAGACGTTCTTTTTAACCAAATTAACAAAACAATTGTTCAGTCAAAACAAATGAAAAACAAGTAACTAACATTACATTAATTACTTGCTAGATAAATTCTAATTAGCAGCTTTAATTGCGGTGTCATACGCTTTATCAGAATCAATAATAAATTGAGCAACTGATTCTTGAATACTATCGATCGTCTTTTTATCAGCGATACCATTTGTATTTAAGTGCTTAGTTTGTTGGAATCTTTTCACCGCATTTTTAGTCCCTGAATCATAATATCCATCAGTTCGGCCTGGTTTGTACCCTAAAGCCTTTAGGAATATTTGTAAACTTTTAACATTCTTGGAAACGTCATTTTCTTGATAATTTTTCTTATTATCAATGGCTGCTTGATAAGCGACAGACGGGTAATCTGCTTTGATCGAAGGTTTAACTCCTTTTTCATGGATCCAACTACCATCGGGTGTCAACCATTTAGCAACAGTTAACTTAAGTTCTGTTTTATCATTAAATGGCATTGCATTTTGAACAGTTCCTTTTCCAAATGATTTAGTTCCCACTAATTGATCATTAGCTGATTGTTTAAGGGCAGCAGCAAAAATTTCCGCGGCACTCGCAGAACCGCCGTTGATCATAACAACTGTTTTTTCATGAACTTTAAAGCCATCATCGTACTTTTTGCCAGCTTTATAAGCTTCCTTTTTTCCATCTCGTTGTTGTACTTGCATAATAGTTTTTCCATCTTTCAAGAACATCGAGGATAATTTTAATGCTTGATCCATCAAACCACCGGGGTTATTGCGCATGTCGATCACAAACGATTTTGCACCTTTTTTCCGCAATTGCTTAATCGTTTTTTTCATCTCTGTTGCAGTTTTTTCTGAGAAAGTGGTGACTTGAATATATCCGACATTTTTATTATTGTCATCTAATTTACCATTCACAGTTTTAACGGGAATAGTATCACGCTTAAACGTTTTTTCAAAAGTCGAGGAGCCACGTTTGATCGATAATTTAACGGAAGTTCCTTTTTTACCTCTGATCAAAGAAACTGCCTTATTGAGCGAGTATCCATCCAGTGATTTTCCATCAATTTTTAAAATAATATCTTTGGCTTTCAGGCCGCCTTTTTGAGCTGGAGTTCCAGAAATTGGAGAAACAATTTGAATTTGTTCTCCAGTTTTCCGAACTTCAGCACCAATTCCTGTAAAGCTAGACGAAATAGTTTCATTCAATGACTGAGTTTCAGATTTTGTCATATACTCTGAGAATTGGTCATCTAAAACATCAACCATCCCATTTAGGGCACCATTTTCAAGTTTTTTCTTGCTGATATTTTTGTAATAATATTTATCCAAAGCTTTATAAACTGTGTTGATTTTTTCCATTGATTCACTCGTTTGTTCTGCTGCTTGCAAACGTGAATTCATTATTACGAAAACACTGCTTCCTCCAAACAAAATTGCAACGATAGCAGTGATTATCAACGTTGTTAAGCTAAAGGATCTTTTTTTACCAGAAGAACTTTTTGTTTGTTTTTTTTCTTCCTTCAAAAATCATTCCCTCTTTCACTTAATTATTGAATTTTTTCAAGATATTTCTGCCACGCATCATCGAAAATTGTCATGGAGGGTAAGTAATTTCCATTCATTTCCAAATATTGTGACAGTCCTTCATAATCACTCAACTGTTTAGGAAAAGATTGATCATAAAATGCATTATTGGCAAATTGAACCACTTCATTATAATCATCGGGATCGCGAAGAGTCATTAAAAACTGATAAAAGCTCATCTCATTTTTCATTATTTTTCCTCCTCAGTTAATGGTATCAATATTTTGAAACGAATGCTGTCATTTTTTAAGTCTAATTCTTGACCCTTAGCTTGAATTCCCTGTTTTGTCTTCACGTGATTTAAATTTAAAATAATCTCAGATTTTTTAGGCGAGATCTGAACAGCTTGCCCAGTTTTAACGTTATTTTTAACATAATTTAGCACAAATTTAGTTGGTGCATTCAAAGAACCGATCGCAACAGACTTAATTTTTAACTTGATATTTCCATTTTTACTTAAAGTTGGTTTAGCATATAAAGTAAAGGAGACTTTCTCACCCAGCACTTTAGTTGTTCCAATTAAAATCGCCGATTTATTCAGAATAAATTTGTATTGTATATTGTTGCTGTCTTTTTGCTGATGATTTAAATAGTAATTAAGAGCACTACTTAATTGTTTTTTATTCATTTGAACATCGATCGAAGTCGTTTTATCAGCAGGTGTTTTAGTCTTGATTTCTTGTTCAACGCCCTTGTCAGGTGTATACACTTCAAGAATTATAAAAGCTACAAACGCAATGACCAACGCTAATAAAAAAGTAAAAGCAATTTTCCACGGGTCTTTAGGCTGCTTAGTGGCGTGGGCTTGTCTTTTTCTGTTTTTATTCTCCATTTTGGACCTCCTTGAACCATGTATCTTTATGTTTTACCATAATTTCATACAATTTTTGGGTCATTAGTTGATAACCGCGATCATTTGGATGAAAATGATCATCTGAAGATAAAAAGTTATTTTTTTCTTTATTATCAGACAGTAGTTTTTCAAGTTTTTTATTATTAGTATTACTTAAGTCTAAATTAGCTTCTTTTTTTAATTCTTTTTTAGACTTGCCATAATATTGACCCTCAGAAATTTGATGGTCGACGTCAACAAAATAAGTTGAATTTAGCTGTTGTACTTGATTATGAGCAGCTTTATTCCATTGATCGGTATATTCTTGTAGAGCTGTCATATTTGGAAAATATACATAAAATGGGTCGTAAACCGAAAACAAAAAGATAGGCGCACGTGAATTAACTGCACGCACATCCTTTAATAATGCAGTCATATTTACTTTGTATTGATCCTTAGCCACTTGCATGCTTTGGTTGAAATTATTAGATGACAATGTTTGAAAGTTATTCTGCAAAACGTGCATTAGATCGTTGCCACCAGCCGTGATTGTTATAATATCAGCTTTTTTTAATTGCTTTTTAATCTCTGGTTGGGAATCTAAACGCTGTTTGATTTCAGTTGTAGTGTCTCCAGTTTTACCAAAATTAGCTGTGTTTACTTTTTTAGCATCATTTTTTTGTAACTTTTGTTTAATTAAATAAACATAGCCACCACGCTCAGTCGTATCGCCAACACCATGTGTTAAAGAATCTCCCAATCCAACTAAGTTAAGGTGATCAAGCTTTTGATTTTGCTTATTTTTCTGCTTGTTAACTTGGTGTGATGTTGGTTCTGATCTGAAAGGCTGGTTTTGTAGTCGTGCCACCAAATAAAAAATTCCTAAAAAAATGCCACTAAGAACCAACAAAGACAATGTGAATTTGCCAATCTCAGTAATTTTTTTCATCTACCCCACCCTTATCAAACAAAATTTCGTACTCTAATCATAGCACGCCATTTTAATATTTTATAATTATCAGTCAGAATTTTTACATTTTATACCTAACTTTTTTTATTAAAAATCGTCTATACATATCGATCTATTCCTCAAACAAAAAACACTTTTCGCCATAATGAGCTACTAGCGAAATAGTGTTTAGCAATAAGTCACATTAAATTTAGACCGCTACAGGTGCTTTGATTGCTGGCCAAGATTCATAACCAATGACTTTAATGTCCGTTAGGTCTAATTCTCCAATATGTTTTTTTTCAGGATTCAACCAGAGTTGCGGTGCATCTTTAGGAGTACGTTGTAATTGTTCTTGGACTTGATCAAAATGATTAGTATAAATATGAGCATCGCCTAAGGTATGCACAAATTCGCCCACCTCTAAGCCAGTTTCGCGTGCGATCAGGTTAGTTAATAGTGCATAGCTGGCAATGTTAAACGGAACCCCTAAGAAAACATCTCCACTTCTTTGATATAACTGACAACTTAATCTTCCCTCTACCACGTAAAATTGAAAAAGTGTATGGCACGGTGGTAAAGCGGCAGAAGGGATATCTTCCGGATTCCAGGCAGTTACGATCATCCTTCTTGAATCCGGATCATTTTTTATCGTTTCGATCACATCATGGATCTGATCGATCGTCTCATTTGAACGAGTTTGCCAGCGACGCCACTGTGCACCATAGACATTCCCTAAATCACCATACTTAGCAGCAAAACTATCGTCAGCGATGATCCGTTGACAAAAAAGCTTTTTTTGCTGTTGATATTCTTTTTTAAATTGGGCATCTTGCTGTGCACGTAGTCCAAAATTATTCATATCTGGTCCCGTGTATTCAGGACTGTTGATCCAGTTCTCAAAAGCCCATTCGTCCCAAATATGATTTTTATGCTTCAATAGAAACTGAATATTTGTATCACCACGTAAAAACCACAACAATTCACTTTTTATTAAACCAAATGGAACTTTTTTAGTTGTTAATAACGGAAAACCTTGGTTGAGATCAAAGCGCATCTGGTAACCAAATAGACTCTTAGTTCCTGTACCTGTCCGATCTTCTTTATAGTGACCATGGTCTAAGATATCTCTGATTAATTGTAAATATGGTTCTTCCATGCTGGCCATTTTAATCCTCCCATTTTTTTACTATATTTAACTAGATAATATTTCTAGTTAAAAACAAAATACTATTCAACGTACTGCCCTAATTCTTCCCAACGGGCCATCTTTTGTTCGGATTCATTTTCTAAATCATTCAATTGCTGTTGCAGATCACCTAGTTGCAAATAGTCATCACCACTGATTTGTGACATTTGTTCTTTAACATCTGTCATTTTTTGCTCGATTTGATCAATTTCTTTTTCTAAATTGTCAAACTCGATCTGCTCAGCGTAGGTCAACTTAGTTTTAACTTTAGTTTGTTCACTTTGCGCTGAATTTTGTTGAGCAGTTTGAACAGTGGTATTTTTCGTCTTGTTTGCGACCTTAGTACTTTCCTTTTCTTGTTTCAAATAATCTGTAAATTGCCCTGTATATCGTTTGATCTGAGCGTCACCATTGAAAATTAATAATTGATCAGCAACTTTATCTAAGAAATATCGGTCATGAGAAACCGTAATAACAGTCCCGGCAAAAGTTTCCAAGTAGTTTTCTAAAATTGTCAATGTGCCAACATCTAAATCGTTAGTTGGTTCATCTAAGAATAAGACATTCGGTTGCATCATCAATAATTTCAACAAATAAAGGCGCCGTTTTTCACCACCAGAAAGTTTGCGGATCAGTGTACCATGCATGAAACGCGGAAATAAAAATTGTTCCAATAACTGTGTGGTACTAATTTGTTCACCCTCAGTATTAGTAACATTTTGGGCTACTTCATTTAGATAATTAATGACACGTTTATCTTCAGGTATCTGTTCAGTTTGTTGACGATAGTAAGCTGCTTTAACAGTTTCACCAACTATTATTTGACCTGAATCAAGTGGGGTCTGACCAGCTAATACATTTAAAAAACTGGTTTTTCCCGCACCATTTTTACCAGTAATTCCGATTCGATCCCCCGCGTTGATCATAGTACTAAAATCATGGATGATCTGATGCTTTCCGAGTTTTAAAGATGCGTTTTTGAGTTCAAGTACTTTTTTACCCAGTCGTTGTTGACCGAGATCGATGTCAATATTTTTATCGACTTGAACCTTGTCATTGACTTTGTCCGATAATTTTTCAAAGCGATTGATACGTGCCTGTTGTTTAGTAGAGCGCGCTTTAGCACCAGTCTTCATCCAAGCTAATTCTTTTTTGTAGAGCTGTTGGTTTTTATGTTCCTGTTGTAAAGCTTTCTTTTGTCTTTCGGCTTTTTGACGAACAAAAGCCTCGTAATTTCCTTGATAAGAAAACATTTTTCCAAAAGATAGTTCATAGATTTGATTAGTTACATGATCCAAAAAATAACGATCATGGGTCACGACTAAAAGAGCACCTTGATAATTTTTTAGATATTCTTCTAACCAATCGATCGAATCAAAATCTAAATGGTTAGTTGGTTCGTCTAAAATTAATAAATCAGGGTTTTGAATCAAGATTTGAGCTAATCCCACACGTTTTTTTTGTCCACCAGATAAAGAAGCAACTTTTTGGTCTAATTCATTCAAATGTAATTGTGTCAAAATCGTTTTTACATCATTTTCCGCTGTCCAAGCGTCTGCTTCATTCATGCGTTCTTCCGCACTTGAATAACGTTCTACAAATTGTTTTTGGTCAGGATTTTGTTCTAGATCATGTAAAGCTTCTTCATATGCACGGATCACCTTAAACACTGGAGCACCGCCCTCAAAAACGGCTTCCATAACTGTTTTATCAGTCGCTAATTCAGGTTCTTGTTGTAAATACCCGATCTCATAGTCATTAGCATGGATCAGTTCACCTGAATCAGCAGGATCAATTCCACTAATTGCATTTAGCAAAGTTGTTTTACCTGAACCATTTGTACCGATCAAACCGATTCGGTCATGTTCATTGATTATAAAATTTAAGTCTTCAAATAATTTTTTTTCGCCATATGTTTTTGTTAAATGTTCTACACGTAATGTTTGCAATTTTTTTCACTCTTTCATGCAAATGTTGTCCAAAACTCTAGATAAAAACAATCTATATCAAGGATTTTGCATATTGCAATAAACTGTTTTTGTCATTATTCAATTCACCATTTAAAACCATTTCCTCAACCAAATTAATGATTTTACCAATCTTTGGACCAGGTTTAATTTTTAATTCTTTTATCAAGTCATTACCAGTCAAAGTAAGCTCCCTTTTATTCTTAATTGGCAAAGAAACGTACATAGAATGTAATTTTTCATCTGGGAGCGCAGAATTTTCATACTTAGCCACTTGATTGGCCACTAACAATAATGGTAAACCAGTTTCATAAAGAAGTTTCGGCTCTAATTGCGGAAAATTTTCTAATGCATTTTGTGCTGTGGTGACATCTTTGATCAAATCATTTGAACTTTTCCACTTACGTAGCATTTGACCGGTTTCTTTCGGTTTGAGACCAAAGTAATGTGCCAGCAAAACCCAGACAGTTACTTCATTATCAAGACTTAACCCGGAAAGATCAGCAATTTTTTTTAAGTTATTTTCATGATCTTTAAAGCAAGGACAATATAGATACATTTTGGTTCTGATAAATTCTGCCAGGGCATGATCGACCGTTTTTCCAAGCATTAGCTTGACCCACTCCACATGTATCCTTTCAACTGCTATTTTTGTCAATAGCTGTGCATTATCACTAATCGCTTGACGCGTTTGCTTTTCTAAAGTGAAACCTAATTGGCTTACAAAACGAACTGCACGCATCATTCGTAAGGCATCTTCGTGAAAACGTTCAGCTGGTTGTCCTACGGCTTTTATTTTTTTGGCCTTTAAGTCAGCCAATCCGCCAAACAAATCAATGATTTTTCCTGTTGGATCCATTGCTAATGCGTTGATCGTTAAATCTCGACGTTTAAGATCGTCTTTTAGTGAACGAACAAAGGTCACATGGTCAGGCCTTCTAAAGTCTTGATAACCACTTTCAGTTCTAAAAGTAGTCACCTCATACCCATTCCCATGGTCCAAAACCATAATTGTCCCATGTTTGATACCTGTGTCAACTGTCCGTTTAAAAATATTTTTGACTTCAGCTGGATACGCATTCGTTGCAATATCTACATCATTTATTTGTGAGCCTAATAAAGTATCACGGACACTTCCACCGACAAAGTACGCTTCAAAGCCATGAGTTTGTAGTTGTTTTAGGACAGGAAGAGCGTCAAGAAATTTTTGCGGTAAATTTGTTACTCTCATAGGATATTTTCTAGCCCTACTTTCAAACCGGAGACTTGGTTTATTTTTTCGATCGCAAGTGCCACACCAGTCATAAATGAAGCACGATCAAATGAGTCTTGTCTAATTGTCAAGGCTTCGCCCGGTGCACCAAATAAAACTTGTTCATGAGCAACGTATCCCGGTAAACGAACAGCATGTAGCCTGATACCATCATATTCGCCTCCACGAGAGCCAGAGATAGTTTCTTTTTCGTTGGGATCTCCTTGCCGATGAGATTGACGTACTTCGGAAATCTTCTTAGCAGTATTTATCGCAGTTCCTGAAGGAGCATCTTGTTTTTGGTCATGATGCATTTCGATTATTTCGGTATCTGGGAAATATTTAGCGGCTTGTTGAGCAAATTGCATCAATAACACAGCTGAAATGCCGAAATTCGGCACTATCAAGCCCGAAATATCCTTTTTATCTGCAATACCTTGTAAGTCTGTTATTTGCGCATCAGATAGCCCTGTCGTTCCAATCAAAGGGTGGATCTCTTTTTGTAATGCAGCTTTGACATTCTCATAAACTGACCGAGGTGATGTAAAGTCTACCCATATATCTGCATACTTGGCAGGAATAGTTGTAAGATCATGATATACGGGGATCTTAAGTTCTTCTTTAATCAAAGAATCTTCAAGTGAATGTGGATCATAAACACCTACTAATTCAAAGTTTTCATGTTTTAATATCATGGATACAGTTTGTTGGCCCATTTTGCCTTTGTATCCAGCAACTAAAATTTTAATCACTGACACCATCCCTTTACAAAAGTCTTGCTACTATTCTAGCAAATCTGCTACTAAAATAATAGTAACAGATCAGGTACTTCTTGTTGTTTGGTTGTTTGAATTTTGCTATAGTTAAAGTAACTTGTTACTTTAACTTGATGAAAGGAATGTGAAAGAATGAGTTTTCCTTATGAAAAACGATTTAGACGTTTCTTGCAAAATGACAAATTAGTTATCAAAGTCACCGAAAGTGATACTTGTCATGATGTTAATGATCTGTTTATTTATTTACGTAATTTCAATGATAATTATCGCCAGAGTGCTGATTTGTCAAATTTAGAAGAATCAGATATTGTTGAATATTTAATTATGCTCCAGACAAAAAGAAATATAAAAAATACGACTTACAATAAGGTATTAACGCACTTGAATACTTATTTTAAATTTTTATTCAAATTTAAATTATCATCCGCTTTACCTACTATTTCATTACAAGGTCTTGAAAGACCACAAAAAGAATTAGTTGACATTTATGGCTGGCAAAAAGACTTGCCTTCCTATTTAATTAGTTCAAATTTATCAAATTATACCAAAATGGTTTTACTTTTATTAGCACATTTTTATACGATCACAGAAATTGTAACGCCAGGATTCCATCAGCTTTTGGAACGTTTGGATTGGTCAAAAAATGAACAACGGTTCATAACTACATTTCTTCAAGAAGAACGACCGAAGCAACAAATGCAGCAATGCTCAGATTTATTTTTAAAAGCTCGTCTTGACCTTTCTGAGCCACGCTTATCTGTCGCTGGTCTGCATAAAATATTAAAAAAAGATCAAACGTATTGTCAATTACCCCTTTCTCCTCGTCGCTTACGTCAAGCAGCAATCGAAGCTTATCTGAATGAATATCAAGAAAAAACTGACGGACAACTATGTGCAATTCTACGACTTGATCAGGCCTCACTAAATTATTACCGCAACCTCTCTGTAAAAAATTTATAACATAAAAAAACAAAGGTACAGCTATTCTATGAATAAAAGCGTCCTTTGGTTTTTGTTTAATCTTGAATTTCATCCCAAAACAAATTCATATCGGGGTCATTAGGATAAATTGCTAAAAATTTCTGTGCACAATCTCTTGCTTCTTTTCTTTTACCAGCATTGCGGAAAAAAACAGCAGCGTCAGATAAAAAATCTGGTGAATTGCTTAATTCTTGAAATGCTGCTTCATAGTCATCAAGCGCATCAGAATAATTATCTATGGCGGCAAAAGAACGACCTTGGTTCCATAACAATCGTGCATCAGATTGATCTTGCTTTTGATAAAATTGAATCAAGTCTAAATTGTCTGAGTGACGTTTTAAAAAAACAAGCAAATTACTTAAATCGATCACTAAAGTTAGGTTATCAGGATCCTGTTTTAGAGCGGTACGTAAATATTTTTCAGCAGTTTCATCTTGTCCTAATTTATGTGCCATTCGGCTAGCATTTTGATAAAGGGAAATATTATATTGATCGATAGTTAAACCGTCTTGTAGTGTCAGTAATGCATCTGCAAACTGGCCTTTGTTTTCATAGATCTTAGCAATATAGGGATAAATTGTCGCATAATCAGGGTCAGTTTCTTTTAACTTATTGAAATTACGTAAAGCATCATCTTCATGATGTAACTCATATTGTGTTACGGCTAGCTGGAAACGAGTATCTGATTCTAGATCTTCTTCGTGGATCTGCTCCAAATAACCTAAAGCTTGTTCAAATTTTCCAATTTCTGCATAACAAACACCTAACCTACCTACAATATTAACGCGAGAATAAGACTGTATCCCCTGTTTGATCAAACCTAGATAATAATTCAATGCCTTACGGTATTCTTTAATACTAAAGTATAACTCGGCTAATGCAAACTGAATTACTTCTTCATCCGGAGCTAATTGTAAAGCAGTTAACAATTTTTGCTCGCTGACTTCAAACAAGCCCTGAGTCTGATACAAATCAGCTTCTACTAGCAAAGCTTCAATGTATGCTGGAGAAGAAGGAGCAATCTCAGTTAAATACTCCAGTGCTTGATCGTCTTCACCTTCACTGATTGCGATATCTGCTAAAGCAGTACGTAATTCATCTTCTTTGGGATAACGGTCCAAGAGTAACTTATATGTCCTTTTGGACATCGAAGAAAATCCTAATGAATATAGTTCTTCTGCTAAACTAAATAAAACATCGTCGTCATCTTTACGCAATGCCCAAGCAAATTGTTTTTTTGCCTCATTGATCTGTCCTAATTCTAGATTAGACAACGTATCTTCTGAATAACTCATAACAGTGCTCCTTTACTTCTTAATTGATCTAATAATATATATCATTCTAGCAGTATTTTATCAACTATGGGGACTACAGCTCATTTTAAATGTTTGCCTAATTAAAAAAGGACCAGGATAAGAAGTTTCTTACCTGATCCGTTTCAATGCAGTTGTTTTATTTAACAACATCCTTCAGAGCTTTGCCTGGCTTAAATGCAGGGACTTTGCTTGCAGGAATTTGAATTTCTGCACCTGTTTGTGGGTTGCGGCCTTTACGAGCAGCGCGTTCGCGTACCTCAAAGTTACCAAAACCGATAAGTTGAACCTTTTCGCCATCCTTTAAGAAATCTTGGATTGAACCGAAAACAGCATCAACTGCAACAGTTGCGTCCTTCTTTGTCAAACCTGTTTTTTCTGCAACAGTTTCGATCAATTGTGCTTTGTTTGCCATGTGTTTCACCTCCTGAACTAGATCTCAGATATAAAATAATCTTTATATCTATTCTAAGTAATTGGTTGTTCACCAAAAACATGAAACAATGACTAACAAATCATTGCTCAAGTAATAAGATAGCACATGAAGCCTAATATAACAAGGTTTTTGGCTTTATTTTGCAATTTTTTTGTCAAAAAGGCATATATATTAAAATATTCTAATGAAAAGCCTTACTTTGCCTATTTTCTACGTCTTTCAATGATTCTTAATGGTGTTCCTGTAAAGTCAAATGCATCACGAATTTGGTTTTCCAAGAATCTTTCATAAGAAAAATGCATTAGATCTGGATCATTAACAAAAAATACAAAAGTTGGCGGTTGAACAGCAACCTGTGTTCCGTAATAAATACGTAGCCGTTTACCATTTTCAGTTGGTGTTGGATTATGTGCAATAGCATCCATCAACACATCATTTAGCACAGATGACGAAACTCTTTGCTTATGATTATTATAAACTCTTTGTACTAATTGAGGAATTGTACTTAGTCGTTGATGTGTCTTAGCAGAAACAAAAACAATCGGTGCATAACTCAAATATTGAAACTCGTCACGAACAAAAGCTTCAAATTGTTGCATTGAATGATTTCCCTTTTTTAGTGCATCCCATTTATTGACTACGATAATAACACCACGTCCAGCTTCGTGCGCATAACCAGCTACATGCTTATCCTGCTCTCTAATACCTTCTTCAGCATTTAAGACAACACAAACCACATCACTTCGATCAATTGCTCGCATTGCGCGTAAAACTGAATATTTTTCAGTATTTTCATAAATTTTACCACGTTTACGGATACCAGCCGTATCTATCATAGTGAATTCAGTCTCGTTCTTTGTAGAAAATTTAGTATCGATTGCATCACGTGTCGTTCCTTCGATCCCTGAAACGATCACTCGATTTTCACCTAAGATCGCATTTACTAAGCTTGACTTACCTACATTTGGTCGACCAATAAAACTAAACTTGATCGAATCATCCTCATCATTTTTAGTATCATCAGGAAATGCCTGACAAATCTTGTCTAGCAAGTCACCAGTTCCGATACCATGAGTACCAGAAACAGGCACTGGATCGCCTAGACCTAAAGAATAGAAGTCGTATATCTCTGCTCGTGCCTCCGGATTATCAACTTTATTAACAGCTAAAATAACCGGTTTATCTGAGCGGTACAAAATTTGTGCAACTTGTTCATCAGCATCTGTGATCCCCTCTTGCACACTTACGATCGCAACGATCACATCGGCTTCATCGATCGCAATTTTAGCTTGTTCAGTAATTTGTGTGATCAATGGCTCGCTGCTGATTTCAATTCCACCAGTATCTATGATATCGAAATTTTGACCAAGCCATTCACTATGAGCATATATTCGATCTCGCGTAACTCCAGGCGTGTCTTCGACGATAGAGATCCGCTCTCCAGCTACTCTGTTAAAAATAGTGGACTTGCCAACATTCGGTCGGCCAACAAAAGCAACTACTGGATTAGACATATTATATCCCCTCTTTCAAATTCATAATATTTCTTCTATCTCAACAAAACCAACAATCAAAAAACCAGTCCAAGAACAGAATACATGGACTGGCATTAAATATCAAATTAGGTTTAATTTATTTGTTTAAATCGTCACCAATAATATCGCCTAATGTGAAACCTGTTTCTTCATCAGGGAAATCGTTGGAATCATTTTTGTGCGATTGTTTTTTCTCAGGCTTAGGTTCTGCAGCCGGTTTGTCTTGCAAAGCCTTGATCGACAATGCTAAACGATGACGTTCACCATCAACACTTAAAACCTTAGCTTTAACAGTTTCACCAGAAGTCAACACTTCGTTTGGTGTCGCAATATGCTTATGTGAAATTTGTGAAATATGAACCAAACCTTCAACACCAGGGAAGACTTCAACAAAGGCACCAAAACTCGTCAAACGCTTAACGGTTCCTTCAATAACATCACCTTCGGCAACCTTTTCGTTAATATCATCCCAAGGTTGTGGTAATGTTTGTTTGATCGACAATGAGATACGATCTCTATCAGGATCAACAGAAAGGACCTTAACTTTAACATCTTCGCCAACTTTAAGAACATCAGATGGTTTACCAACACGTTCATAAGAAATTTCTGAAACATGTACCAAACCATCAACGCCACCCAAGTCAACAAAAGCACCAAAGTTTGTTAAACGAGCAACTTTACCTTCAACAACATCACCTGCTGCTAGTTTACTCATAATTTCTTGACGTTTTTCTTCACGTTGCGCACGTGCAATTTCTTTATGGGAAAGAATCAAACGATTTTCACTAGGTTCGATCTCAATAATTTTAAGTTCAAGTTCTTGTCCCTTGAATTGACTTAAATCTTCCACAAAGTGATCAGAAACCATGGATGCGGGAATAAAGCCACGGACACCTGCGTCAACTACCAAGCCACCTTTAACAACTTGAGTGACAGGAGCTGTGATATTCTCACCAGCTTCAAATTTTTGTTCAATTTCATCCCAAACTTTGCGCGCTTCAAGTCTGCGTTGAGACAATAAGAAACTGCCGCCTTCTTTGTCAGAACCGATTTTTGAAATGACTACTAAGTCAAGGTTATCACCAACTTTAACTTGATCATCGATTTCTTCGGCTTTCATGCTCAATTCACGAGCAGGAACGACACCCTCGACACCTGTGCCTTCAATACCGACAATAACTTGTTTTGAATCGTCTAATGCCAAGACTTCACCTTTAACGACATCACCGATTTTTACAGGTTTAACACTGTTTAACGCTTCTAATAAATCCTTGTTTTCTGATTCACTCATGGACTAAGTCCTCCTTAACGACTAACTCTAAGGTATATCTTAACTGATTTTACCTAAAAATTCCAGTTAATTTTAATTTTTTTCGTATTCTTCAATAAATTCAAGTATTTTTTCGACTACCTCTGTAATATTTAGTGATGTTGTATCCAGTAAAATGGCATCACTAGCCTGTGTCAAAGGTGAAATTTCACGGTGTGAATCTTTATAATCCCTAGTTTTTATTTCATCTTCTAACGTTGCCATTGAAGTTTCTATGCCTTTTGATACATTTTCTTTATAACGACGGACAGCACGTTCATGCACACTCGCCACTAAGAAAATTTTTACCTCAGCTTGTGGCAAAACTGTGGTACCAATATCACGACCATCCATCACAATTGCACCAGCGGCGGCAATATCTTGCTGACGGTGAGTCATTTCCTTACGTACACTTGGTTGTGCTGAAACCAATGACACCTGATTTGTAACTTCAGGTAAGCGGATCTTTTTAGTAACATCTTCACCATTAACAATAACCAATTGCTCTGGGTCAGCAGGCACGAATTTTAATTCAAAGGAATTCAGCATCTCTGCCAATACCTTGTCATTATCTAACGCTATCCCCTGTTTTAATGCAGCATAAGTAACAGCTCGATACATAGCACCAGTATCACAATAGATATAATTTAATCTTTTTGCAACTAATTTAGCAACAGTACTTTTGCCTGCCGAAGCAGGACCGTCGATTGCAATTTGCATTTTTGTTGACATATTTTCCTCCAAAGTTTTTAGCTAAAAATTAATAGTTGGTCAAGTATGCTCCAAAATTAAAAATTTGCTTTAATTATTTTTTTCTCTTTAGTATAAGCAAATAAATAGAGGACAATCAAAACTTGAGCGCCCTCCGTATTATTGCTTATTACTTAATGCGTATCCTTTGTCCCGGGTTGATCGTGGAACCTGCACTTAATCCTGGATTAAGTTGAACAAGCTCGTCAACTGAAAGACCGTTATTCGCTGCAACACGATATAAACCTTGTCCAGCATCGACAGTTACATATGTTTGATCGTCAGATGACTGTTCAGAACTACTTTTTTCTTGTGAACTTGCTGACTCTTGTTGTCCACTTGACTGCGCCTGTTCTGACTGTGAAGTATTTTGTTGAGACGATGATGCTTTATTTTTAGACTCATTTTGTTCTTCGTTTTCTTTGCTACTTGCTTTGGCAGCAGCTGTTTTAGAACTTTTCTTAGCCGCTTCATCTTCAGAAGATTTCTTTTTTGCAGCTTTTTCTTTTTTATTAGAGGAAGAAATTACTTCTACCTGATCATCACTATTTAAGGTTTTATTAGACGATGTCTTTTGTGAAATAAAATAAAGTGCGATGGTTCCAATAATGATAATCAAAAAAATAACCAACAAAGAACTGGTTAAAACTGTGTTGCTTTTATTGTTCCGGCGCGTAGCTGAACGCGAATAATTGCCGTTACTATCCTTTTCATCCTCAAAAGTACTTTCCCAAGGTTTTTTAGTATGTTGGTCACTTTTCTTACTCATGAATCACACCTCCTTAAACTAACTCATAAGTATTTTACCATAGTTATTTTTTTTAAAAAAGAAAATCAATGTCAAAATAGTAAATTATCGAGCTTAAAGATATAAAACACTTCAATCAGCTCTTGGATTTTTTGCTGATCACCAAGAAACCTTAAATAGTTTCTGTAAAATTTCCTGGTATGATGCAGGCATTTCTTGCTTTTGCTCAGGCTTAAGTGCTTTTATTTGTTTAAAAAGTGATTCAATATCGATATTTTGTCCGCCTATTTGACAACAACATTTCCCATGTTTAACAAAGTTCACTTCGTCAAAATACTTTAAAATAAAGTTACGCTTACATTCACTAAAAGAAACATAGTCCACCATTTGTTGAATCGCGTGTAGCTTTTCTAGACGTCGTTGAGCAAATATCTGATTCATTTTTGCAAATGCAACCCCCATTTGCCGATAACGTATCACCAATTCTGCACTCTCATTTTCTTGACTTGCATTTTTCAATATTTCTGGATCACGTTGATATATTTCCAATTCATCGGAACTTGGAAGTGAACGTAAAGCTAATCGTCGTTGTAAAAACTGGTCACTTTCACTAAACAAAACAATAGCAATACTCTGTTTACTATCACGACCAGCACGCCCGATCTCTTGTACATAACTTTCCAGATCTTGTGGCATATGGTAATGGATCACATATCGAATATCTTGTTTATTGATACCCATCCCAAAAGCAGAAGTCGCACAGATCACATCAAGTTGTCCATTTAAAAACTGTTGTTGAACAGCATAGCGTTCACTGAAAGATAATCCCGCGTGGTATGAGGCAACACGTAAACCTGTCTTTTGCTGCAAAAGCTCTCCGACCTTATCACATTGCTTTTTACTAGAAAAATAAACGAGCCCCGGAGCAGGTAAACGTTGTGCAAAATCTATCAAATAATTATCTTTATCTTTTTCATCTACTGTTTTTTGACTAGCTAAATAAATATTAGGCCTGTCGACCGAATGTCTGATCACTTTAGTGTTTTCCGATAAATTCAATGAAGATAACATATCTTTTAACACTCGGTCAGTAGCTGTTGCTGTTACAGCCAATGTTAGCGGATCATTTAACTGACTTCTAACTTGCCCTAGGTTAAGATAATCAGGCCGAAAATCTGGTCCCCACGCCGAAATACAATGAGCTTCATCGATCACCAATAAACCAATATGTATGCTAGATATAGCACGTAAAACATCTTCGTTACGCAGCATTTCCGGCGCTAAATAAATGAAGGAAAAGTGAGCAAGGTTTTGCAAAACGTGCTTTTTTTCTTGAAATTTTAAATTTGAATTGATCGCAACGACACGTTTTTCGCCATTAAGCCGCAACTGTTCAACTTGATCTTGCATCAATGAAAGTAGTGGGGAAATGATCAGCACTGTTTGTTGCGTATATTTTCCATAGAATTGATAACATAACGATTTTCCTGTGCCAGTTGGTAAGATCGCAACAGTTGAATGGCCAATCAGCAAATTTTGAATAACTTCTTTTTGGCCAGCTTTAAAATCAGTAAAACCAAATGTCTTTTTTAGATAATCATACATTTTTTCCTCAATATTCAAGTGTTTCCCGACTCCTCTTGATAGCAAATAACCTATATTTGAAAAATGACAATTCCTCTTGTTCTGATTCAACCATTTTGTACTGCCATTTATCGATATCATCAGGCAACAGCTGTAACAATCGGTTCTCCTCTTCTGCATTTAAAAATAAGAAGAACGGAAAATCGATGTTAAAGATAGCAGCATTTAAAATATGTTCGCGTATAGTACTTTCTTTTAATCTTTTTTGCTGTGCGATATCTATGATCTTATTTCCCTGCTTAACTAATGCTAAAGCAGCATTGCTTTTCTCATACAACGAATTCTGGCTTCTAAAATGTTGAATAATACTAGTCAAGGTCGATCTACTTTCTACTATGTGTAAAGCAAAGCGACTAGTTAGATCTAATGAAACAACTTCGATCTCAGTCAGCGTTAACCCAGTTAGAGTTGATATTTGTTGAACTGTAAGGGGAATCGTATTGTGCCCGATAAACTGAGCACAAAAAATCCAAGCATCCAATTGATCTTCATTGCCTAAAAATTCAGTTAAATCATGTAAAAGACTATCTTGCAAAGCATGCATGCCATACTTTTTCAACCATCTTTTAACAACCATCTGGCATTCAAAGTTATCAACTGCAACATAATATCGTTTGTTTTCCCAGCTAGCTTCTGAAGCAACTTGAATCAGCAATCGAATCATCCACACTAAATCAGAAACGCGATAAATACTAAAGAGTTGAGGGCAAGCAAGCTGTCGATTTTCTTTAAGTTTGTTCTTATTGGCGATACCTAGTTGAGTTAAAGATACTAAACCGTCCTTGTTGCGTTTTAATTTTTTTTGTTGGCATAAAAAATCTATCTGATAGTCATAATATTGAGTATCTAATTGCGGATAAACGTTGATATAGTCTAGGATCTGGTAACGCATACCCCAAAATAATGCTGAATTTGACAACCTTTTTGTCAAAATTTGTCGAATTACTGCAGGACGTCTTGCTTGCTCTGCAGAAAAAAACAGCAGCCAGTTTTCGGCTTTGATTTCTGTCATGCTAAAGCCCCCAATAGTTAACTATTATTATTAACTTTTTTCCACCATTTTTTTCAAAGCAGCGATCTCTTGATTTGTTAATTCACGAAAATCACCTGAAGTTAAACCATCTAAATTCAAAAATCCATAAGTTTCTCGCTTTAATTTTTGAACTGGATGTCCCACCCCTTCTAGCATTTTTTTTACTTGATGATAACGGCCTTCATGAATAGTTAACGAAACTATGGCAGTTTCTTTTTTCTTGTCGATCGAGAGTACTTTAGCTTTGGCAGGTGAACTTTTGTGTTTTTTATCTAATTGAACACCATGACGCAATTGTTCAAGTTCTTTGTTTTCAGGGATACCTTTAACCTTTGCCACATATGTCTTATTCACATGATATTTAGGATGCATTAGCTTATTTGCTAGTTGCCCGTCATTTGTCATTAAAACTAAACCAGATGTGTCATAATCCAAACGGCCGACAGGATAGATCCTTTGCGAAACATCCGTAAAATAGTCAGTGACGACCTTTCTATTCTTGTCATCTTTAACCGCTGAAATTACCCCACGAGGCTTATACAATATAAAATAGACTTTCGAATCACTTTGTGTTAATAAATGACCATCGACTTCAACCGCGTCTTCGCCATTAACTTTTACGCCTAATTCTGTGACTTTCTTTCCATTAACACGGACTCTTCCGGCGGTGATCATTTTCTCACTAGCTCGTCTGGAAGCAACACCAAAATTAGCCATCATTTTTTGTAATCTTTCACTCATTATTTTCTTCCTTTTTTTGCCCCTCATCAGTTGCAACAGCTTTTTCGAATAAACCCATTAAACTGTCAGCACCAAATCCTGGTTCTTTTTGTTGATCTTGGTTTATTGTGGGAAGTTGTTCTATACTTGTTAACCCAAAATAATTCAAGAATTCTTCTGTTGTTTGGTACAAGATCGGCCTACCAGGCGCGTTTGACCTGCCTTGTTCAGAAACTAAATCAAATGCCGTTAATTTCTGTAACATTCCACTAGATTGGACTCCGCGTATTTCATCGATCTCGATCCGAGTTATCGGTTGACGATATGCAATAATTGCCAAAGTTTCTAATGCTTGAGCTGATAAAGTGGTCATCGTTGGTGATTCAAAGTAATTTTTAACTAACGAAGCAAAAGCCTTTTTCGTCGTCAGCTTAAAATGATCGCCAGTCTGCATCAGCTCAAAACTACAAGACTTATCACTGCTATACTTTTTTTGCAATTGTTTTAATTGTGCTATAACAGCAGGCTTCATAATGCCACATAATTGAGCAAGGTCTGTCACAGTGATCCCGTCGTTACCGCTAATAAAAACCAAGCTTTCAATTTTTGCTTGATTTGAAAGCATCCTTATCACCACTTATCATTTCAATTTTTTTAAAATTATCGGACTGAAACATTTTGATGTGTCCCTTTTTCACCAATTCCAACAAAGCCACAAAGGTTGTTACGTATAACTCGATTTCAAATTCAGCTGAAAATAGTGAATCAAACTGTACAGGCCCTTGTGCTCCGTTAACTTTTTGTTCTAAACGAGTCATTTCTTCTTTAATAGTATACTTATCATTTGTAACACTTCTTTGAATCGGTGCTTGTTTTTTTTGCCGTAGCAAAACTTTTTTAAACGCTTTTTCTAACTGAGAAACATCCATTGTATCGGCAACTAATTTACCTAGCTGTGCTTCAGCAGGTACTAACGCTGGTTCTCGCTCAAAGTGTTGTGAACGTTCAGCAAATTTGCTCTGCAATTGTTCAGCAGCTTTTTGATATAATTGATGCGTTAATAATTGTTGTACTAAGGAATCACGGGGATCTTCGTCTAAATCTTCCGTAGTTTCATCTGAATTGTCTCCAGTCTGCTGTGTAGGTAAAAGCATGCGACTTTTGATATTCAACAACATTGCAGCCGTAACAAAATACTCCCCAGCGATATCTAACTCCATTTTTTTCATTCGATGGAGATAGTCAATATACTGAGAAGTTATTTTAGTCATTGGAATATCATAGATATCCATTTCATTTTTCTTTATTAAATGCAATAACAAATCAAGTGGGCCTTCAAAATTATCAATTTTAAAAGTTAAATCATCAAAAGTATGCATTTGTGTTCCCTTATTCTTGTCCATGGTTTTTTTCCCACTTAGTTAGCAATGGAGCTACTTCAAAGCTACCCATCATTTTATGATCAGGATAACGTTGAGCAAGGGAGGTAAACATCTCAAAAGAAACGCCTTCCTTACGATATTGTGGTGAAACGGCAACATGACGAACCATTACGATCGCATCATCGATCTCTGCTCCAATAATTCCACAAAAATCTCCATCATCGTTTTTCCATAAAAACAAGCAACGGTCATCTTGGGCTTCATACCATTCGATCTCTGTTAAAAGTCGTGAAACTTCTTTTAAATTGGGAATAAAAGACAGTAACCCCATTGCAATTTTTTTATAGTCATTTTTATATTTATAAAGCATTTAACTCCCCCGTGGTTCTAGCATTATATGCAACAATATCACAATTAAAGTTGTAAAACAAATTTCGAAAAATTTATCTATAAAAAGCCTAAATCTTTATACATGGATCTTTTACGCACGAGGATGTGTTTTATCATAAATTTCACTTAATCTACGTTTAGATAAATGGGTATAAATTTGTGTAGTTGAGATATCTGCATGCCCCAGTAATTCTTGTACGATCCTCAGATCTGCACCATTTTCTAGGATATGCGTTGCAAATGAATGACGTAAAGTATGTGGCGTAATATTTTTAGTGATCCCTGCTTTTTGCACCTGAATCTTAAGGTTTTTCCAGATACCTTGGCGTGTTAGTTGATTACCATGAAAATTTAAAAACAAAAAATCGGAACGTTTTTCTTTTAATAGTTTAACTCGCCCGTGTTCTAAATATTCATCGATCCAATAAGCGGCCGTGTCGCCAATCGGAACGATCCGTTCTTTTTGTCCTTTCCCGATCGTCTTAAGCAAACCTACCGGTAAATGAAGGTCAGCTAATTTTAAATTAATGACCTCACTGACCCTTAATCCAGTCGCATACATTAACTCCAAGATTGCACGATCCC
Organism: Ligilactobacillus pobuzihii E100301 = KCTC 13174; assembly: GCF_000349725.1. Classification (GTDB taxonomy): domain Bacteria; phylum Bacillota; class Bacilli; order Lactobacillales; family Lactobacillaceae; genus Ligilactobacillus; species Ligilactobacillus pobuzihii. The sequence continues at coordinate 175,389 of NZ_KB714697.1, read as the reverse complement.
TCAGACCTAATGGTTCCCCAACATTTGGAGTTTCCAATAATTGTTCGACTTCATGTCGTGAAAGAACTTCTGGTAAGTGTTTCTCTTGTTTTGGAGTATCGATTAAATTCATCGGATCAGTGGTGATTTTTTTTTCATGTATCAAGTATGAAAAAAAGCGTCTTAAGCTTGTTACACTCCGAACGATAGATGAATTTGCCTTTTTTCGTGCAGTTTCTTCTTGCAAATATGCTGTAATATCCTGACGTGTGACTTCCGAAAATTTATCGAAATTTTGCTTTTTTAAGTATTTTACAAACTGATCTAAATCATTACGATAGCTGGTTACTGTGTTAGCGGATAAACCACGTTCAACGGTTAAAAAATGCAAATAATTGACTACGAGTTCATTGATGATGGTCATCTCCCAACAACTGCTTATTCTGACAATCTTGACATAAACCTAAAAAAGTAAGACGGTGATCTGATACTTTAAAATGATAATTTCGTAAAACTAATTGCTCGACATCACTCAACAAATCCTCATGGATCTCGACAGTTTTACCACATCTAGTACAAACCAGATGATGGTGAAAGTGATTTTTATCCTCTGTTCGTAAATCATACCTAGCCACTCCATCTTCAAAAGAAACACGGGTCAACAAGTTTAAATCGGTTAAAATGTCTAATGTACGATAAACAGTTGCTAAGCCGAAAGAAAAAGAAGCTCGTAGTAACTCAATATATATTTCTTCAGCAGATAAATGTTCTTGGTGATGTTCAAGCAAAACTTTAACGATTGCTTGACGCTGAGGGGTCAACTTAAAGCCTGCGTTATGCATACAATTTTGAATTTTTGACATTTCATGTTTTGTATCCATTACACTGCCTCCCTTTGACATTATTCGTTTAAGTAAATCTTACCATTTTCTTGTCTAGCTGCCCCAGCCTTGAGTAAGTGACCCAAAGCACGCTTGAATTGTCCTTTACTGATCCCAAAATACTCTTTGATATCGTCGGGACTACTTTTATCAGAAAAGTCCAACACACCACTTGAGTGTTGTAAAGCAGCCAGGATCATTTGCGCATCATCACCAATTACCTCATAAGCACGCGGCTTCAATGACAAATTAAGGGTTCCATCATCACGAATACCGATCACCCTAGCATCAAGCACTTCACCCAGCCGTGGCTCTTCTTCTCGTTGCGAAGGGTGGATAAAACCTAAACAATAGTCTTTAGTTATAACCCTGGTCCCTACCTTTTTCAAACGGTAAGCCACACACTTCACATTTTGATTTTTCATTGAAGAATCTGCCTTTTGACTAATTCCTTGAAACATTGTTTCTGTTGCTAGATCACCCCAAAGGCGCCCTTTTTTATCCACTTTTAAACCTACCATTAACTTATCATCTTTTTTAGGCCAGATCTCATGTTGTTCAGGTAGATCATCTAAAGAAACAACTATATCTTTATTGGGAAGACCAATGTCAACAAAAACTCCTAAGTCACGTTGGACGGATACAACAGGCCCCCATGCATAACGACCGATACCTGTTTTAGGCGTATTTTTAGTCAATTGCAAATGATGGTTTTCGTTCTCATAGGCAAACCCGGTCAACTTACTACCAATTTTAGGCAATTTTTTTAATTCAGATTTTGGGGTTTTGAATGTTTCCCCTTCAATTTGAGAATAAATACTTCTCTCATTCTCATCTGTGACAACTGCAGTCACGATTCTTCCAAGAATATCTTTTTTCATATTGACTTCTTCCCTTTATTTAAAACTCAAACCCAGTAACGAAACGATGCAATAGGTCATCCCACTAGCAATAACCGGTCCAGCAGCTACCCCACGTAAGAAAACCACCCCGCAAATCGTTCCAAAAACTAAAGCAACTGTGACTTGCGGTGAAGCTGAAAGTTGGTCAACTCCATAGCGTGAAAGCACAGCAACAGCGACACCGCAGGCAATTGCGATCCAACCAGCCGGAGATTTAAAAACGCTCACTAGGTCTCTAAATTTAATTTCACCTGTCGCAATCGGAACTAAAATCGCTATTGAAATTATGGTAACTCCCCAGTTGATCCCTTTACTTTGAATCGTCGGAAGCCACTTAGTTGCAAAAGGTAACGCCTTAATGACCATCACTGTCACCGCTGCTATGATCAATGACATATTTTTACCAAATAATGCTATTGCCAAAACCAATAATAAAAATAACCAACTCTCCATTAAAATATCCATCCTAACTTTAAAACTTCTCTTAAACATTGTAACGGATAAATGCTTAAAAAGCTAATTAGACTTTATTTTATCGCATCATAGATACATGTTTTATGGCAAAAGTAGTTCAAAAGAAAAAACAACTCAAAGCCCAAAAGCTTTGAGTTGTTCCATAAATAACTATGGTTATTATATTTTTATATTACAATGCGTTAGAAGCGCCATGGTAAACAATACCGCGACGTGAATCAACGGTAATAACTTCACCTTCCGAAATTGCTTCGGTAGCTTCAGTAGCACCGACAATCACAGGAATACCCATGGAAATACCAACCACAGCAGCGTGTGAAGTCAAGCCACCATTTTCAACAACTAGTGCTGAAGCCTTTTCGATAGCTGGAAGATAGTCTTTATCAGTATTCTTTGTAACAAGTACACAACCTTCAACTGATTTGTCGATTGCTTCTTGAGCTGAGTTAGCAATTACAGATTTTCCAATAACTGTTTCATCACCAACACCTTGACCTGCAACGATCTTTGAGCCAATCAATTGAATCTTCATCACATTAGTTGTCCCTTTTTCACCAACGGGAACACCTGCAGTGATCAAGATCAAATCGCCCTCTTTAGCAAAACCTTCTGCCTTTGCCTTTTCGGTAGCTAAAGCGAACATTTCATCAGTCGAAGCTGGTGTATCAGCTAAAACAGGATGTACACCCCAGTTAACTGACAAACCACGACGTGTACGCTCATCAAATGTGACTGCCAAAATATTTGCATCTGGACGGTATTTTGAGATCAAACGTGCAGTATGTCCTGATTTAGTAGCTGCAACGATCGTCTTGATGTTCAAATTACCAGCTGTTTCAGCAACTGAACGAGCAACTGCTTCTGTAACATCTGTCTTATCAAAGTCATTGATAGAGAAAGTCTTATGCTGACGTAAAGTATTTTCTGCCTTAACATCAATGCGTGCCATTGTAGCAACTGACTCTACGGGATAATCACCATTAGCAGATTCACCTGAAAGCATAGTTGCATCTGTACCATCAAACACAGCATTAGCAACGTCAGAAGCTTCAGCACGTGTTGGTCGTGGATTTTCTTGCATTGAATCAAGCATTTGTGTAGCAGTGATAACTGGTTTGCCAGCAGCATTACATTTCTTGATCAAGCTCTTTTGTACCAATGGAACATTTTCAACTGGGATCTCAACACCCATGTCACCACGAGCAACCATCAAACCATCAGAAACTTTCAAAACTTCATCAAAGTTATCGATACCTTCTTGAGATTCGATCTTAGGGAAGATCTGCACGTGTTCCATATGTTTTTCTTCTAATAGTTCACGAATATCCAAAACATCTTGTGGTTTACGCACAAAAGATGCAGCAATGAAGTTGATCTCATGGTCTAAACCAAAACGAATGTCATCGGAATCTTTTTCTGTAATACCGGGTAAATTGATTGAAACGCCAGGAGCATTAACACCCTTCTTAGAGCCTAAAACACCGTTGTTAAGAACTTTACATACAAGTTCTCTATTTTCATCGTCTTTCTTTTCAATTTGCATATCGATCAAACCATCATCAAATAAGACATGGCCGCCTTCATGCACATCGTCATACAAGCCTGGATAAGTTACGGCAATTTTTTCATGTGTACCCTCGACAGAACTATCCATCGAGATCCGCACTTCGTCACCAATCTCAAATGAAAGCTTTCCTTCTTTTTGAACTGTAGTTCTGATTTCGGCACCCTTTGTATCTAACAAACGACCGACCATTTTACCAGTGACCTTCTCGGCCTCTGTAACTACATTCATTCTGCCTAATTGTTCTTCATGGTCACCATGAGAAAAGTTAAAACGGAAAACATTAGCTCCTGACTCGATCAATTTAACGATTGTATCTAAATCAGAACTAGCAGGTCCAAGTGTACTTACGATCTTGGTCTTTTTCATTATAAGTTACCTCTCCTTTGGAAAATAAAGTATTGTAAAATCACTTAAAAATAGTTAGAAACTCAAAAGATTAAGTGTGTTACCTACAGTTAATTAAAATCTGACGCGGTCATTTAACTCTAAGAGCGATAAATCGGTTTGATGCTTGTGGTTTTCAAGTGTATCAATGATCTCTGTAGCAATAAGCTTGTTATTATGAACACCTAAAGCTAGGCCACCTTTACCCTCAAGTAATAATCGCACAGCATAATCACCCAACTGGGTCGCAAAGACGCGGTCCTTAGCAGTTGGTTGACCACCACGTTGAACATGTGCCAAAGTTACGGCACGACTATCGAAGTCGCCATGTTGGTCAAGCTCTTCCTTGAAATTCTGAG
>NZ_KB714697.1:53285-170759 GCF_000349725.1 Ligilactobacillus pobuzihii E100301 = KCTC 13174 | reverse complement strand
CTGACATAACACCTTCAGCAATCACAATCAAGCCATGATCTTTGCCATTTTCACGATTTTTATTCAATTTATCCGCAATGGCTTGAATATCATACTTATGTTCAGGGATCACGATGGCATCTGCCCCCGTAGCAATTCCAGCCCATAAGGCAATATCTCCAGCGCCACGTCCCATAACTTCAACTATGAAAGTTCTTTGATGTGATGTTGCTGTATCATTTAACTTATCAATTGAATCAACTGCAACATTTACTGAAGAATCAAAGCCAACCGTAAAGTCTGTTCCCGGAATATCATTGTCGATCGTTCCTGGGATACCAATTGAATTAAAACCATGTTGAGTTAGGCGTTCTGCACCGTGATAGGAACCGTCACCACCAATGACAACTAAAGCATCGATACCGAATTTCTTTAATTGATCAATTCCCTTTATTTGATATTCTTTCTCAGCAAATTCAGGGAAACGAGCAGAATACAAAATTGTTCCACCACGCTTGATGATTCCATCAAGTCGATCTAGGTCTAAGAGTTCAATATTTCCTTCAACCAAACCTTTATAACCGTAGTTAATGCCGTATGCTTCCAAGCCAGCAGAGTTAGCAGAACGCGCTACCGCACGGATCGCAGCATTCATACCTTGAGCATCTCCACCACTTGTCAAAATGCCAATGCGTTTCATCTTTTCACCTCAAGTAAAATTTCTGTTGTACTACATTCTCCAATGTTCATAGTATCACTTTTCACAGACATTGTCTTGTTTATTTCGAAAAAAATATGAAACTTTTCATGGAATTTACATCTTTTTTCATTATTTTAAAACGACATTACCTTCGCCTAATAGTCCGATAACTGCTTTTTGTGCCTTTTCAGAGCTACTTAGCCATAAACTCCGACGTAATAAGAATTTGCGGTCAGATAAAATATCAAAAATTATCACGGGAGTATTTCCATGAAAAGTTTCGAGCAATCTTTTCAATTCTTGTTTCTGGTACAATGAGATATTAGGTTGTAATCGTAAAAAATAACTTTGGTCACTTACATTATTTGTTAGCTGTAATGAATCAACGATCACCTGTAGTCCTCGTCGTTGTTCAACCTTCCCTTTGACTAATACAACGGCCCCTTCATTTAACACTTCAGCATATTGGCGATATTGTTGTGGAAAAATAGTTAGATCCACTGATCCTGTTTCATCATCTGCAGACACAAAAGCCATCTGTTCCCCTTTTTTAGTTCTAATGATCTTAACTCTTTTTAAATAAAGGATCGTAACAATATTTTGATCAGCTCTTAATGCTGCAACCTTAGTAGTTCCGTATAATTGAACTAAATTGGAAAATTTTTCAACAGGGTGTCCTGACACAAAAGCACCCAAATAATAATTTTCCTTGTTCAGTTGTTCTTCCTGTGATAATTCTGGGACTGTTTCCTGTTCTTTAGGAGCAAGCATGGCAAATAACTCAACGTTAGCACCACTTAACTCAGCATTCTTGAGCATTTTAGGCAACTGGTCAAGTAGCTTTGCACGTGAGAGCTCTAATTCATCGAATGCCCCACTATATATCAAAGCTTCGATGCCTTCTTGTTTTAAATACTCCCCAGGTATTCTTTGTAGAAATTGGTTAAAAGATTTAAAAGGACCACGTTTTTTTCTTTCTTGAATAATAGCTTGAACAAAATTCCTGCGAATTGTTTTAATGCAACCTAAACCGAAATAAATGGCCTTGTTCTTTAAAATATAGTAGGCTTCACTATGATTGATCGATGGAGCCTTAACCTTGATTTGGCGACTCTTAGCTTCCATCAAATAGGTCTTGGTTTTTTTATCCGAACCAATCACTGAATTTAATAAGGAAGCATAAAAAGCAGCAGGATAATGACACTTGATATAAGCTAATTCAAAAGCCATTTTTGAATAGGCGACCGCATGTGAACGATTAAAACCATAATCACCAAAACGGCCAATGTATTCATAAACTTTTTGAGCACTTTGAACATCAAAGCCTTTTTTTTGGGCACCTGCGATAAATCTTCCCCGCATTTCAGCAATCACGTCATGTTTCTTTTTACTCATTGCCCGACGTAAAAGGTCAGCTTGGCCTAAAGAAAAGCCTCCCATGGCTGACGCAACTTGCATAACTTGTTCTTGGTAAACCATAATACCATATGTCGATGCTAAGATATTTTTCAATGAAGGTTCAGGATAAGTTATGCGACTCTTGCCATGTTTACGTGCGATAAACTCATCAATGTTGTGCATTGGTCCTGGCCGATATAAGGCATTAACAGCTGCCACATCCTCAAAAGAAGTTGGCTGTAACTTTCTTAAAACATTTTTGATACCGTCTGATTCAAATTGAAACACACCATTAGTATCAGCAACTTGAAATAACTTCAATGTCTTTTGATCTGAGAGGTCTATTTGATGTACATCTAACTTTTCATGATAACCAAATGAAATAAAGCGCGCCGCATTTTCCAAAATAGTCAGATTACGTAACCCTAGAAAATCCATCTTTAAAAGCCCAACTTCTTCAACTTGATCTTTAGCGAATTGAGTCACTAACATTTCATCAGGTCCTAACTGGACTGGTACCAAATCAGATAATCTTTCCTCACTTAAAATAACTCCGGCGGCATGAAGTGAATAATGACGTGGCAAACCTTCTAAATGTAATGCCGTTTGAAAAATCAGTGAATTTTTCTGGCTATCAGCGACTAAATTTTGTAATAGTTGAGACTGTTGGTAAGCTTCCTGCAAAGTAATGTGCAAAACTGACGGTATCGCCTTACTCCACTGATCCATTTCATAAGTAGTTGCTCCCATCACACGTCCTACATCCCGTAACGCTTGTTTAGCTGCTAATGTACCAAAAGTAATGATCTGTGCCATTTGCTCATGGCCATATTTTTGATGAACATATTTGATCACTTGATCACGTTTTAAATCAGGAATATCTAGGTCAATATCCGGCATTTGTGCACGTTCCTCATTCAAAAAACGTTCAAACAATAGATTATATCGTATGGGATCCACGTCAGTGATCATCAACGTATAGGCAACTAATGAACCTGCAGCAGATCCTCTACCAGGGCCGATCATGATCTGATGTTCATGGGCAAAATGGGTCACATCCCAAACAATCAAAAAATAATCATTGAATCCCATTCTTCCGATAACTTTAAGTTCATGATCTAACCGTGCTTGATATGGCTGTGCATTGCTGATTTGATTCATTTGTAGCCTTTTTTTTAACCCCGTTTCACATAAACTGCGCAGATATTCTTCTGATGAGGTCCCGTCGGGTGCTTTAAACCGTGGCAAACGTGTTGGCGGAAAGCTCAATTCAATTTCGATCTTGTCAATAATTTGAGTTACATTTTGAAAGGCGTCCTCTAAACCAGATCTTCCATATTCTGCAGCAGATTCTGATGGAGAACGCAAAAAATAATGCCCATCTCGTTGTTTTGTCAATTCCTTACTCGTCAACTTATTACCTGATCGAATCGAGTTTAAAACGGTCACCTCAAAATTTTGTTCCGGTGTTAAATATTTAAGTGGCGCAGCTGCAACAATTTTTAAATCTAAAGCAGCCCCAAGTTGACGTAAATCAACTATAGTTTGATCTTGCATATATGGGCTGACTCCCAAAAACAAACTCTGATCATCTATTACATCAACTAATCTTGCCAACTGTTTTTGTGCATCCGCTAGTTTATGAGTAGCCAACGCATCTAATATAAAAGAATTCTGTGTTGGTGTAATAACAAACATTTCATGTAAAAAAGGGGAAACTTCACTCAAAGATAGCCGATCTCCACTAGAATCTTCAGTACTCTTAGTCATTTTTAAACTCGAGATTTTGATTAAATTGTGATACCCGTTATTATTTTTAGCCAATAAAATTAGTTCATTTTTAGCTGTATCTTGATTCGTATCTTGTAACTCAAGTGTTAAACCTAATAACGGCTTGATATGGTACTTTTGACAAGCCTTATAAAAGTCCAAAATACCATACATAACATTAATATCAGTTAAAGCTAACGCCTGATAGCCTAACTCACTCGCTTTTTTAACTAGGTCGTTAATTTTTAATGGACTCTGTAATAAACTGTAACAACTGATAACTTGTAATGGACTGAACATTTACTTCCCCCCTTTTTTGCTAGTCATTTATTTTAATTATACTCAAATTTCAAAATTCCTTCAAAAATAATTCTGTTCTTTTTCTAAATACTGATCACCTTAATAAGGATTTAAAAAATTATGTTTATTTTTTTGTTTTTGTGCTAAACTACTAATTAATAAGAGGTGAATGGAATGCTAAAACAGCTTACTTTGCTTTTTTGGAGTGCAATTTATGGACTCGTATTAGGCTATATCGTTTCCGCTTTAACTGGTGGAGCATTTGATGTCGCTACGAGTGCTGTAGTTGCCATGATCGGTGGCTTTATCGCTATCAATCTAATTGCACCTATGGTAAAAACACCAAAAACCCAGACTAAATAAAAAGCGTTGTTAAACAACGCTTTTTATTATGCACTTTTAGTCAACTTGCTCAGTTTTTTCTTTGGCTGTGAAAATTAAATTATCTTGTTCTCCCAAACGAATTTCAACAACTGATTTAGGCATGATCTTACCCGCAATAATTTGCTTAGCTAAAGGAGTTTCAACTTGATTGGTGATGAACCTTTGCAATGGGCGTGCACCATATGCAGGCTCATAGCCTTTTTGAGCTAGCCATTCTTTAGCCGGATCATCGATCGTTAAAGTGATTTCCTGATCAGACAAACGGTCAGACAATAACCCAATGAATTTATCCACGATTTGCTTAATAGCATTCATCGATAATGGAGTAAACATAATGATATCATCGATCCGGTTTAAGAATTCCGGTTTAAAATGTGACTGAGCTAATTTCATAACTGCTGAGTGTGTCTCATCAGAAATCTTACCATCGTCAGATACCTGATCTAACAAAAGGTCTGATCCAAGGTTAGAAGTCATGATCATGATCGTGTTTTTAAAATCAACGGTCCGACCCTGACTATCAGTTAAACGCCCGTCGTCTAAAACTTGGAGTAAAATGTTAAAGACGTCAGGATGTGCCTTTTCCACCTCATCAAGTAAAATGATCGTGTAAGGGTTACGTCGCACGGCTTCAGTCAATTGACCGCCTTCTTCATAACCAACATAACCAGGAGCAGCCCCGACTAAACGACTAACAGAGATCTTATCCATATATTCACTCATGTCTAAACGCACCATGTGTTTTTCAGAATCAAACAAGTTTTCGGCTAATGCCTTAGCTAACTCTGTTTTCCCCACACCCGTTGGACCTAAAAACATAAACGACCCTAATGGTTTTGATGGATCTTGCAGTCCAGCACGTGAACGTAAAACGGCATCCGAAACAGCATCAACTGCTTCATCTTGTCCAATGACCCTCTGGTGTAAACTGTCAGATAAGTGTAATAATTTTTGCCGTTCACCTTCAACTAATTTAGAAACTGGAACACCAGTTGAACGGCTAACAACTTCCGCTATTTCATTTTCTGTCACTGACTCCTCAACTAACCAGTCATCAGGACGATCACTTTTTTCAAGGTCAGCCAATTCTTTTTCCAATTTCGGGATCGTACCATGTTGTAATTTGGCAGCTTTTTCCAAATTATACTGGCTTTCAGCGTCTTCAAGCTGGTGTTTAGCCTGATCGATCTCTGATTTCTTGTCACTCACACGCTGGATATCTTCTTTTTCACTTTCCCAACGCATTTTTAACTGATTGTTTTTTTCATGTTCATTTGCGAGTTCTTGTTGTACATCTGCTAAACGTTTCTTTGACGCATCATCAGTTTCTTTTTTCAGAGCAGCCTCTTCAATTTCTAAACGCATCACCGAACGGTTAACTTGGTCTAATTCAGTTGGTACAGAATTCATTTCCACCCTGATCTCAGCACAAGCTTCGTCTACTAAATCTATTGCTTTATCTGGTAAGAAACGGTCAGTAATATACCGGTCCGATAGTGTGGCGGCTGCAACTAACGCATTATCATGAATTCTTACACCATGGTGAATTTCATACCTTTCGCGTAGGCCCCGCAAAATGGCGATCGTATCTTCAACAGTAGGTTCTTGAACCAAAACCTTTTGAAAACGTCGCTCTAAAGCTTTATCTTTTTCCAAATTTTCACGATATTCATCTAGAGTAGTGGCACCGATCAAATGCAGCTCGCCACGAGCCAACATTGGTTTTAATAAATTACCAGCATCCATACTACCTTCAGTTTTACCTGCACCGACAATATTATGGATCTCATCGATGAATAAAATGATCTGACCTTCACTTTTCTTAACTTCTTTTAAGACAGACTTTAAGCGTTCTTCAAATTCGCCCCGATACTTAGCGCCTGCGATCAATGAACCCATGTCCAATGAAAAAATAGTTTTATCTTGTAAATTAGCCGGCACATCATTTTTAACGATACGCTGGGCTAATCCTTCGATGATCGCTGTTTTACCAACACCGGGTTCGCCGATCAAGACCGGATTATTCTTAGTTTTACGCGACAAGATCCGAATGACGTCCCTAACTTCTTCGTCTCGTCCAATGATTGGATCTTGTTTGCCAGAACGAGCTTCCTTCACCAGGTCTGTCCCATACTTTTCTAAAGCCTTGTATTGTGCTTCTTGGTCTTTAGATGTCACATGTTCTCCTCCTCTTAAATCTTCTACTACACCCTGTAATTTTTTTTCTGTTATACCATTCTGTTTTAAATATTCAGTTAAAGGATGATATTTTAATTTCATTAAAGCAAGTGTGATCGTATCTAATGCAATATACTCATCACCCATTTTTTGCTTTAATTGATCAGCGTTTTGTAATAACTGGGATAAATTTTGACTGATTGCTTGCCCGTAAGCAACATTTCCGGAAACAACTGAAATTTTGTCTAGCTGTCGGTCGATTTCTTTTTCAAATCCCTTAACATTCACTCCAGCTCGCTGATATAAATCAACTACAAATTCCCCCGGCTGAATCAAAAATTTGAATAAATGCGCAACATCTATTTCTTGGTGTTTACGTGTCATTGCGATTTGTTGTGCTTGGCCAATTGCCTCTTGCACAGCATTTGTTAAACTATCATTATTCATACATGCTCCCCTTTCAGTTGTTCTATGAAAATTTATTTTATTATTTTTGAAATTTGCAATTTAGTTTGCTATTTATATTATACAGGATATATTTCCAGATGCTAACAAAAAGTCTTACCTTCTTTGACCAAACTGTTATATCAAGGCTTAAAGAAAACAATGAACAATAAATCAAAAACTAAAATAATTAATTTATCCATCACAATTTCCCGACCATTGCCTTCAAACGGCTCAACTTCTTAAATATTTATAGCAGTCATAAACATTATTTGAGCTATCTTACTGACTTCCTTACACCAGCTAGCTATCTTTTCAATGTTGATAGAATACACAAAGTTTTGTAGTAACTATCTTTTTATATCGTAGACTATTCATTTTTATATTTCATTTTATTGATCAACTTAGTTACTTTCTTTAATTAGCGCACCAAAAAAGACCTCGATCATTTAGATCGAAGTCCCTTAGAATATACCCCAGTATAAATTTAGAAATTGGTTTTTGTTTTCCATTTCATTTCGAGAACAAATCCCAAAAATATATCTTCCAACTTATTTATCACTAACTAATTTCACGATCTGCAAAATAACATCCGTTGCTTTTTCCATCGTTTGTTCTGACACATATTCAAAACGTGCATGCATATTTTCTGGACCTGCAAACAAGTTCGGTGTGGGTAAACCCATGAATGAAATTTTAGAACCATCAGTACCGCCACGTACAGGTGCGATCAGTGGTTCAATGTTGAGATCTTCCATTGCTTTTTTTGCCAAGTCAACAACCGTCATATCTTTTTCAATGATCTCACGCATATTGTAATACTGATCTTTCATATCCAAAATTACGCGATCTTCATCGAATTGTTCATTCATTTTACCAACGATATTTTTAACTAATTGTTTTCTTTCTTCAAATTTAGCACGGTCGTGATCACGAATAATGTATGTCATCTTTGCTTCATCAACAGTACCATTGATCCCTAACAAATGGAAAAATCCTTGACGGCCTTCAGTCTTTTCTGGAACTTCAGCACTTGGAAGATGATTTTCAAATTCAACTGCTAATTTTAATGCATTGATCATAATGTCCTTGGCTTCTGATGGATGAACATCTTTACCAACGAATTTGATCGTAGCTTGTGCTGCATTAAATGTTTCATATTCCAACTGTCCTAATGGTCCACCGTCAACTGTATAAGCAAGGTCGGCTCCGAATTCATCAACTTCAAAACGATCCGCACCCGTCCCAATCTCTTCGTCGGGACCGAAAGCAACTTCTATTTCACCATGTTTAACTTCTGGATGCTTGCTCAAATATTCCACAGCAGTCATAATTTCAGTCACACCTGCTTTGTCGTCAGCACCTAAAAGTGTCGTTCCGTCGGTTGTGATCAAATTGTCACCACGATAATTTTTTAAATTAGGAAATTCATCTGGTGTCAAGGAATAGCCACTCGTGCCCAGCTTGATCTCAGATTCACCATCATAATTTTCTACTACTTGCGGAGACACGTTTTTAGCATTAAAATCAGCCGTATCAATATGTGAAATAAAGCCAACTTTTTTAGCTGATGTACCTGCGGGTAAATTACTTGGTAATGTTGCAAAAACATAGCTGCTTCCTTGTGCGATACGTACGTTAGATAAACCAATCTCGTTTAATTCCAGTACTAATTCATTGGCGAATTCAACCTGATTTTGCGTTGAAGGAACTGTAGTCGACTCTTCATCAGACCGGGTTTCTTTGCGGACATATTTTAAAAATCGTGGTACTAAATTATCATATTTTGCCATGAAAAACTCTCCTTTTTAATTTAATTCATTGATTTACATAAATAAAAACGGATCTGTATTGATTTTTGTTGTGATCACATCGACCGACCAATTTTCTGTTTGTGCCCACTGGCTAAACAAACGCTTGAGCTCAGGTTGACAGATCCATTCAAAATGATGTCCAGGATCGATCACATTCAAACCACTTGCTAACATATCATGTGCCGTATGGTAGCTAACGTCGCCAGTTACATAAACATCTGCTTTTTTAGCTAAAGCATTCGTATAAAACTGTGACCCACTGCCACCTAACACGGCTACGCGCTTAATTTTTCGTGTAACATCTGGACTGATAAGGCGTAGAGTAGGAATTTGAAAAGCTTCTTTGCATTGTGCAACAAACTCTTCTACAGACATTGTATCTGACAGTTCACCGATCCGTCCCATCCCACATTTTTCACCGACATCCTCAATTTGATAAAGGTCATAAACGACCCTCTCATACGGATGGTTAGCATACATTGCAGATAACACTTGATTTTTATTTTCGGCTGGAAAAGTAACTTCTACTTTTTCTTCTGCCACTGTTTCTTCCTGTCCTAGTGTTCCCAGATATGGTTGCGCGCCTTCTTGTGGGATGAATCGGCCTTGTCCCTGAATCGAAAAGGAACAACCAGAATAATTACCGATATTTCCAGCACCTGCTGTAATTAAGCCTTGTCGTAATTTGTCAGCTGCTTTTACTGGCACAAACACAGCCAATTTATACATTTTTTCTGTCTTTGGTCCCAATAATGGTTCCGTATGTTTTAAGCCCAATTTGTCAGCTAACCAGTCATTCATCCCCCCATTAGCATTATCCAGATTAGTATGTGCAGCATAAACAGAAATATTATGTTTGATCAGTTTTGCGTACATTTGGTTTTGTGGAACACTCAGATCAAAACTATGGATCGGATGAAACATTGCTGGATGATGGGCAAAAATAAAATCGACATTATTTTTGATCGCTTCTTGCACTGTTTCAGGACGAACGTCTAAGGAAACCATCATTTTATGGACTGTTTGGGTTAAATCTCCAAGTTGTAAACCAACCGGGTCACCTTTTTCAGCTAACCACTTAGGGGCAAATTTTTCAAATTTATTGACGATATCATTGACCGTGGTCATTTCATAACACTCCCTTGATTTGTTTGATCTTAGCTTGAACCTCACGATATTTCGGCGTGTTTTCTTTATTGGCAGCTGTGAGTGCATCGTTTATTTTTTCTTCTCGTTTTAATTCCCGTGTCCACTTTTCAATGAACGCTGGGTCTTTTTGCTTTAATAAACACGGACCAAAAAAAATCTCATCAGTTGTCAATTGTTGCTCTTTCGTAACTGGTTTTGCGACCATCATCTCATACACATGACCTAAATCCCGCAAGATATCTTCAGCAACAATTTGGTAGTAATTTTTTGCTAACCAACTCCGAACAAGTTCCATGCCAATATTCGGTTGCAAGATCAGTAAGGGGCGAGTCGCTAGCTTAGCGGGGGATGCATTTAAAATATCAACCATCAAAGCTCCACCCATTCCACAAATGCTGATAGTATCGATTTTATCAGCTTCAGTAAACGCCGCCAAACCGTCTCCTAAACGTGATTGAACGATGTTGCCTACGTTTGCTTGTTGAATGACCCGCGAAGCATTCATATGTGGACCTTGAGCAACTTCACCTGCAACCGCATATGAGATAAGACCTCTTTTTGCCAAATAAACTGGTAAATAAGCATGATCAGAACCAATATCGGCCAAACGTGCTCCTTTTGGAACATGCTGTGCGACATGTAATAGTCGCTGTGACAATCTATTTGAATCCATTTCTTACTCCTTAATCAATTATCTACTCTTAAGTTTATTTTACACCAAATGAAAAGCATTTCTCTTATCTTTACTAAATTTAATATTATGTATAGAAAAAAGGCCGGATTGTATTCGACCTTTCAACTTCTCTTTGTTATTAAAATCATAGAAGATAATTTAGCTTAATCTAAAAAATCTTTCAATTGTTTTGATCTAGAAGGATGACGTAGCTTACGTAACGCCTTTGCTTCGATCTGACGTATCCGTTCACGAGTTACACCGAAAACACGACCAACT
Source organism: Ligilactobacillus pobuzihii E100301 = KCTC 13174 (assembly GCF_000349725.1). GTDB lineage: Bacteria > Bacillota > Bacilli > Lactobacillales > Lactobacillaceae > Ligilactobacillus > Ligilactobacillus pobuzihii. The sequence continues at coordinate 159,691 of NZ_KB714697.1, read as the reverse complement.
TCTTCTAAAGTACGTGTTCGACCATCGTCTAGGCCGAAACGTAAACGTAAAACATTTTCTTCTCTGTCAGTTAAAGTATCAAGTACACTTTCTAATTGTTCCTTTAACAATTCATAAGCAGCATGGTCTGCCGGACTCGTTGCTTCAGCATCTTCAATAAAATCACCTAAATGAGAATCATCTTCTTCACCAATCGGTGTTTCAAGTGAAACTGGTTCCTGCGCAATTTTTAAGATCTCACGTACTTTTTCAGTTGGCATATCCATCTCTGCACCAATTTCTTCAGGGATCGGTTCACGTCCAAGATCTTGTAATAATTGACGCTGGATCCGGATCAACTTGTTGATCGTTTCAACCATATGAACTGGGATACGGATCGTCCGTGCTTGGTCAGCAATAGCACGCGTAATTGCTTGGCGGATCCACCAAGTAGCATACGTTGAAAACTTAAATCCCTTACGGTAATCAAACTTTTCAACAGCCTTCATTAATCCCATGTTACCTTCTTGAATCAAATCAAGAAATGACATGCCTCGCCCTACATACCGTTTAGCAATTGAAACGACTAAGCGTAAGTTAGCTTCGGCTAGACGTTGTTTAGAATATTCGTCACCTTGTTCGATCCGCAGTGCCAAAGCAATTTCTTCATCAGCAGTTAACAAATCGACTCGGCCTATCTCTTTCAAATACATTCTAACCGGATCATTGATCTTAATACCAGATGGTGCTGAAACATCTCTTTTAGCATTTTCGGCCTGTTTGGTTGCCGCATGTAAAGCGTGCTCACTTGGTTCACCTTTTTCATCAACAACAGCGATCCCGGCATCTTCAACAGATTCGATCAATTTATCCATCGCGTCTGCATTCAATTGATATGGTTCTACTAATTTCTTAGATAATACCGAATATTTGATCTGTTTTTTCGGTTTAAATTCATGGATCAAACTCCGTAGTTCTTTTTTATATTGTTTTTCTTCATCATTTATTGCTTTTTTCTCTTTTGCCAAGGCGAGGTCCTCCTTATATTGCTGAAATTTCAGCTTGTTTACGTTGTAATAATTCAATCAATTTGACAGTTAATTCTACTACATTGTCTTGGTCATTCATCCTTTTAGCTCGTGCGAGTTGTTTTTTTAGATCTTCGATCTGCTCTTCTAAGGGGGAAGCTTGCAAGATCAACTTTAAACAATCATTTATTTCCTGTTCACTAGCTTGGCCCACATAGCTGCTCATTTCAAGCGATACAATAGTTTCTTGTAATGAACTTTCCTGGACAAAATCCAAAAAAGCAGCACTATCATAAGCCTGGTGTTCATTGAAAAAGCCTTGCGCTAATAAATATATCGTCTGATAGTTTTCATGTACAAAACTGAATTCAGGTATATTAGCGACCTTCAGCCAAGCACTATGATCATGTAAGATCCGATATAACAAAAGTCTTTCTGCCAACTCGATCCGTGAATAATGCAACGGAGCCTGTGAACTTGGTTTGATCACAGCAGCTTGTTTTGGTTGAACTTTATTTTGTTGTTGAAAATTACTTCGCTTTTGCAATGCTGAACGTAGGTCTGTAAGTTGTGTTTCTAACATCGCTTTATCTAAGTTGAATCTTTGTGCTAATCGATTCAAATACAAGTCTCTTTCAATTGGATCATTACTTTGAGCCAATTTCTTTAACACGTCATCGATATACGCTAATTGGTCATGCTCATTGTCTAAATTACGCCCTTGTTCATAATAACGTAAATAAAAAGCCAACTCACTTTCTAAATTACTATGAACTCGCTCATAAAATTTTTCTTCACCATATTTACCCACATATTCATCTGGATCAAGTTTTTCAGGTAAAGAGATCACACTTAGTTCAAAACGATTTAATGAGCCTAACAATTCTAAAGCCCTTTTAGTTGCATCTTGACCTGGTTGATCACCATCATAGCAAATACTCAACTTCTTGGAAACACGGGCCAAAGAATAAACCTGTTGTTCCGTCAAACTAGTCCCCATAGAAGCAACACCGTTTTTTACACCAGAACGATAAGCCGCCAAAACATCCATAAAACCTTCAAACAAAATAATACTTTTCTCATTACGAACTGCATTTTTTGCTTTATCAAAGTTAAATAAAATATCACGTTTATTAAATAATTCCGTTTCTGGGGAGTTCAGATACTTAGGCTGTGTCTCATTTTTGTGCAATAAACGTCCAGAAAAAGCAATCACTTGACCAGCAGCATTACAAATTGGAAACATGACTCTTTCCCTAAAGCGATCACTTAACTGGCCATCTTTTAATTCAACAAATAAACCAGATTTACGTAACTTCTGATAATCAGGTTGATGTTCATCAAAAAAAGGTAAGAGTAATTTTTTAGCTGGCGCATAACCTAACTGAAATTCTTCAATCAAATCATCGGTTAACCCACGGCCGTGTAAATAATCTAAAGCCTCTTCACCTAGCTGCGTATTGACCAAAATATGATGATATAATTCAGCTGCTTCACGGTGATAATCCTTGTAAATATTCAGATCAGAATTATTATCATTACTATCCTGCCAGTCATCATTCTCGCTGACGCCATCAATATAAGCTTGATCGATAGACACACTGCCTATATCAGCTACACGTATTACTGCTTCGGGAAAACTAAGGTTCTCAACATCCATGATAAACTTAAACACATTCCCACCACGATGGCAAGAAAAACAATTAAAAATTTGTTTTTGTTCATTCACGGAAAACGACGCAGTTTTTTCGGTATGGAACGGACATAGACCAAACCAGTTTTTACCTGAGCGATGCATTTGAACATACTGTTCAACAATATCTAAAATATTGACCTGAGAACGAACATCGTCGATCACCTCTTCAGGGATCCTTCTGCTCACACGACCACCTCAAAATAGCTTTGCCTTCAGCGGTTAAAAGCCGCACAGTCATTGTGCGACTTTTCCACTTATATTTTTACATAATCAATAATAATCATATAATGAAATAATATGTTATGCAAGGATAAAGCTCACTAAATTCAACTATGCTTTGTAAGCTTTTCATAGAAAAACTAAAATAAATCAACATAAATTTGCAAAAAATTTATTCAAATTATGTGACTATAATTCTTAATTAAAAATGTCCAAAGAACACAACCGCTCTCTGGACATTTTTAGTCTTGATGTTTAAGTTCTGTAACCAACAACAGCTTAAAATTATCAGACTAGTTACTTAACATTTAAATTATCTAAAGCACCAAATGAATAAGTCAAACGTGCGATGGCATCTAATTGAGTCAAACGATTGTTCTTGACTGACTCATCATCGACCATGACCATCGTTTCATCAAAGTAATTACTGATTGGTTGACGTAAACTTGTAAGTGCAACATATTTTTCTTCCAGGTCCTTGTCACCATAGCCTTTAGATACAGCAACAACAGCCGTATGCAACGCTTTTTCCGAATTGTTCTCAAATAAATCAACTTTGACTTCGGGTTGAACATCTGCTTGACCCTTACGTGCCAAACGCACTGTTCTTGTTAGAGCCTCAATATTTTGTTTAAATTCCAAATCAGATTGATGCTTGGTCAAAACGTTAGCTGCAGCAAAGATTTGCTGGAAAGTATTGTCCTTAGTTGCTACCACTGTGTTTACGATATCATAAGCATAGCCTTGATCAACGAGTAACTGATGCACCCTGCCCATGATAAATTCTTGCCATTCAACCTGATTTTGGTCAGGCTGCGTATTTTCATATAAGTTTTGCTCAGTCTGATATGCACTGTCGATCGCATTTGCAAGATCGATCACTGATAATTTCCATTTTTTAGCTAGAGCGATCCGAACAATACCCAAAGCTTGTCTTCTTAATGCATAGGGATCATTTGAACCACTTGGTAACATACTTGCCGCAAAAAATGATTGAATACTATCAATTTTGTCTGCGATCGAAAGAACAGCACCTACATTAGTTTGTGGTAATTCACTTTCAGATCCTAACGGCATATAAGATTCTTTGATCGCAGCCGCAGTGTTTTCATTTTCGCCAAACAAGCGTGCATAAATTTCACCCATGACACCCTGTAATTCGGCAAATTCACCAACCATTTCAGTCACAATATCAAATTTATAAATTTGTGCTGCTCGTTTTAGATCTTGCAATTCGTCAGCAGATAGACCAACTTTCTTACCTAAGAAAGTTGAGATCTCAGTAACTCGTTGCATCTTAGCATAAATTGTTCCGATCTTATCATGGAACATTACGTTCTTTAAGCGTTCAACACTAGCTGAAATTGGTGTTTTTTGATCCTCTTCATAAAAGAAGCGTGCATCTTCTAACCGAGCAGTTAAAACTTTCTCATTTCCTACAACGACATTTTTCAAATATTGGTCATTACCGTTTCTCACAGAGACAAAATATGGTAACATTTTTCCGTTTGAATCAAGCACATAAAAGAAACGTTGATGATCCTTCATTGAAGTGATCAAGACTTCATCTGGCAAAGACAGATACTGTTCATCAAATGATCCAGCAAAAACAGTTGGATATTCAACTAAGTTATTAACTTCTTCTAGCAGATCTTCGTCGATCACGATCTGCCACTCATTTTTGTGTGCGATCTCGTGGATCTGAGAACGAATCATTTTCTTACGCTTACAAGCATCTGCGACCACCATCTGGTCAAGCAAGCTAGCAGGATAACCATTTGCATTAGCTAGTGATACATCTTGTCCTAAGAAACGATGTCCGGCAGAAATACGGTCAGCTTTGATTTTTAAAATCTGTACAGGTATCACTTCATCATCTAATAAGCAAGCTATCCAACGAATTGGGCGAACGAATTCAAATTCATTGGTACTCCAACGCATCATAGTAGGAAAACGCATCGCAATAATAACCTGATCAACATCTTTAAGTACTTCCGTCGCTGATTTCCCTAAAATCGATTTTTCAACATAAGCATATTCCGTCCCCTTAAATTCTTTGAAATAAATTTGGTCTGGATCAACACCCTGTCCACGACTAAAACCTTGTGCTGCTTTGGACCAGTTACCTTGATCATCGACCGCAATTTTTTTCGCCGGGCCCTTCGCTTCTTCTTTAATATCCGGCTGTTTATCGGCTAACCCTAAAACTTTAACCGCCAATCGGCGTGGTGTTGAAAATGTTTGTATTTCGTCAAAGGAGAGCCTCGACTCGTTCAAAAAATCTTCCATCCGTGAAGCTAGTTGTTTAACACTTGGAGTAACAACGTGTGCAGGTATCTCTTCTAAACCAATTTCTAGTAAGAAAGTATGTTTCATCTTAATTGTCCTCCTCTAATAATTTTGCACGTAATTTTTCATCTTTGATCAAAGGATAACCAAGTTTCTTACGTTCAGCCACGAACACCTTAGCAACTGACTTAGCCATATTACGGATCCGTGCTAAATAACCGGCCCTTTCAGTCACTGAAACTGCTCCTCTGGCGTCTAGCAAGTTAAACGTGTGACTACATTTTAAAATGTAATCATACGCTGGATGAACTAAGCCATTTGCGATTTGTTTTTTAGCTTCAGCTTCATATTCGTCAAATGCCTTTAATAACATATCTTGGTTACTCTCTTCAAAAGAATATTTTGATTGTTCATATTCGGGTTGCAAGAAAATATCACCATATTTAACTCCATCAGCCCATTCCAGGTCAAAAACTGATTGAACATCTTGGATATACGAGGACAGACGCTCGAGCCCATATGTGACTTCAGCTGCAACTGGCCAAACTTCTAAACCACCAACTTGTTGGAAATACGTAAATTGGGTAATTTCCATACCATCAAGCCAAACTTCCCAACCAACACCGGCACAACCCATTGATGGATTTTCCCAATTATCTTCAACAAAACGGATATCATGTTCTTTAGAATCGATCCCCAATGCAGCTAAACTATCTAAATACAGGTCTTGAATGTTTGCTGGAGAAGGCTTCATAATCACTTGAAATTGATGGTGTTGGTATAAACGATTTGGATTTTTCCCATAACGACCATCAGCAGGACGACGTGATGGTTCAACGTATGCAACATTCCACGGCTCGGGTCCAATAGCACGCAAAAATGTATATGGACTCATTGTTCCCGCTCCTTTTTCGGTATCATAGGATTGCATTAACATACATCCTTGTTTTGACCAAAATTGCTGTAACGTTAAGATTATTTCTTGAATACTTAACTTTTTAGACATGATGTCTTCCTCCTTGAAAATATCCAGAGCGATCAGAGACTGCATTACTGCAGTTTTATAAGAGCTCTGCTTAACTGGCGTTGTGTGAATGTCGATAGCTGCTAAAAAGATGGAGTTTTCCAATCATCGATTGCCTTAGGAAATAAAAAAAGTCCCTATGTAACATCTCGATGTTACATAGGGACGATCAAGTAATCGCGGTTCCACCCTACTTCCGGTTTATTCAACCGACTTCTTTTAAATCAGACTAAAGATTGCCACTCGATCAGTTGATGACCTGCTTTCACTCTCCAGACTCGCTAAAATCAACTTGGACCGATCAAATCTTATTCTCGCCAACGCTATTTGAATAGTTTAACAATAAGTCACAAACTTCGCTTTGTCAATATAAAGTGATCTTTGAGTGAAAATTTATTAACATAACTATATCAGCGATCACCGTCTTTTTTTAAGAGTTGGTCCCAACTACCCATTTGATCGATGAATTTCTTTGCTTTGATATAAACACCAACTTCATCACTATATAAAGTATCGATCGTGTGGCGTAAATGTTGTTTAGTTTCTGGCTTAACTTTGATCGAATGTAATTGTTTCAAGTCTACTACCGAAAATAATCTTAAATAATAAATTGTTCGTTGATCTAAATGCATCCGATGAATATCTAAATACCAATGCTGCTGACATAAAATTCCACCATAGCTTTCAGAAAAATCAAATGGTCCCTGGGTACTACCACAGATCACACAACTTTCTAGAAAAGGTTTAACCCCGAAACGCTCTAGTAATTGTATTTCAATAATGTTTGTAATAATTGCAGGATCCAGTTCTTCATTGATCAGACCGATCGCGGTGGCAAATTTGTCAAACCAAACTTTTGGCAGAGGTTCATCGTTACCAAAAGCAGCGCCTGCTAGTCCTAGAATATATGAAGCATAGGAATTTAATTTAATATCTGCATATATTTGTTGATACTGTTCTAATTCTCGCGTGCCATTAATAAAAGAAAGCCCCTGATCGTTAATATTACCAAAATACACACCATGTGAAAATGGCAAGATAGCCGAGGCCAATTTAAAACCTCTTTTGCGTGCACCTCTAACAAAGAAAGTTTTGATGCCAAATTTATCTGTTAAAATTTTGACTAACATATCGCGTTCTTTATAGTCATTACGCGAAATCACGATACCTTGAAAATCCACTCCCTGATGTGTAGCCACCTTATCACTTCTTTCACTTTTCGATTGAGAATCAAGATATTAAACTATGAGATTTAACACCCTTAGATAGAAAGGGACAGGGACTAAACTAGTTGTCCAATCCTAAAAGGGCTGTCGATTTGACCCATTTAATGGGATAAATCGACGGCCCTTAAATGTGCTTCAAAAGATTGAAGCCTTACTGCAACAACGATTGCGTTACAAACCGACTTCAAAGCATCTTTTGTCTCACTCTCCAGAATTTAATAATCGTCTTGTTTATACCCCAAAGATTGCAGGTCAGTTTTGCGATCCTTCCAATTTTCTTGAACTTTGACCCACAATTCCAAATAAACTTTGTCACCTAGCAACGTTTCAATATCTTTACGAGCTAAAGTGCCGATCCGCTTCAACATTTTGCCGCCTTTGCCAATAATAATTCCTTTTTGGCTATTGCGTTCAACAATAATAGATGCAGAAACCCGAATTTTTTCTTCATCTTGTCGTTTGACACGTTCGGTCACGACAGCCACAGAATGTGGAACTTCTTCACGCGTCAGCTGATTAACTTTTTCACGAACCAATTCTGAAATAATAAAACGCTCTGGATGGTCAGTTATTTCATCTTCAGGATAAAATTGTGGGCCTTCAGGAAGATCAGTTACCAAATTATTGACTAATTCGGACACATTGTTCCCCTTTAGTGCAGAAATTGGATAAACTTCTTGAAATTCTAGCGTCTGACGGTAATCATCCACGATCGGTAACAGGTCATCTGGATGAACCTGATCGATTTTATTGATGACCAAATAAATTGGCTTTTTAACATTTTGGAGACGTTTAATAATAAAGTCATCTCCTTTACCGCGTTTTTGAGTAGCATTGACCATAAACAACACTGCATCCACTTCATTAAGAGTAGAAAGTGCCGAATCAACCATGAAATCTCCTAATTTACTTTGTGGTTTATGAATCCCTGGTGTATCAATAAAAATGATTTGCGACTCATCTGTTGTATAGATCCCCTGGATTTTGTTCCTAGTTGTCTGTGGTTTGTCACTCATGATAGCGATTTTTTGACCGATCACATGATTAATAAATGTTGATTTCCCGACGTTTGGGCGACCGATAATTGCCACAAATCCGGAATGAAAAGCATTTGTCATTGTAAATTCCTTTCTTTAACTCAATAAATAAAAGCTCTAGTTAATTAAAAAATATGTGCCAAATTTTAGGCAATAGGATCATAGCAGCTGTAAATACAGCATAAAGAGAAGACAGCAAAACTGCTCCCGCTGCAATATCTTTAGCTTTCTTAGCAGGTACTTGGTGTTTGGTCCCACAAACTAAATCAACTATGTTTTCAATAACTGTATTCCAAGCCTCGCTTGCTAAAACTAAAAAGACCGCTAATAATAAACTTCGCCATTCGTTATTACTTACATTTAATATAAAACCAGAAAGTACCACTAATAAGCCTGCCCAACAATCAAAACGAAAATTCCGCTCATCATGATAAACAGTGCGTAAACCCTCATTGGCATGTTTAAATGCTTGTAAAAAGCTACGATTTTTCCATTTGGTACTATATTTTTTTTTATCTTTTAAGACCATAAGCATCCAAAATCTTTCTTTGTAAGTCAAACATCTCTTTTTCATCTTCGGCTTTCATATGATCATAACTGTTCAAATGTAAAAAACCATGAACGACTAAAAAACCCAATTCTCTTTCTTCAGAATGTCCTAAATATTCAGCTTGTTCCTTGACTTTTTCTAAAGAAACAAAAATATCACCAATATTTTTAGGGATATCGATATCAAGATCATCACTAAAAATAATTGGTTCTTCTTCACCATCATCTTCTTCAATTGCAAAACTGATTACATCAGTTGCCTTATCGACTCCGCGGTATTCTTTATTGATCGCATGTATCCTGTCATTATTAACAAGCGTCACAGACATTTCAGTATTATCAGGTAAATCAATATAATCGCCGGCATGGTTTAACAATTGCGTGATCATGTTCAACCATTCTTTTGAAGCCTTTTTTGTTTCATCGAAAATTTCTAGATCCATCAGTTTAATAGTCCTCTTTTTCTGTTAAATATAAATAGTTACTGGTTATCAACCTTATCATAGGCTGCAATTATTTCTGAAACCACTGGGTGACGCACTACTTCAGTTCCAGAAAATTGAATAAACTTAATGTGTGGCAAACCTTGTAAAATTTTACGTGCATCGATCAGACCACTTTGTTGGTGTCCTTTAGGCAAATCAATTTGACTTATATCACCGTTCACGATCATTTTCGAACCAAATCCTAAACGCGTCAAGAACATCTTCATCTGTGCACGAGTTGAGTTTTGCGCTTCGTCTAAGATCACAAAAGCATTATCTAATGTCCTTCCTCGCATATAGGCTAAGGGCGCAATTTCGATCACACCACGCTCGATCAATCTTTCAGTATGTTCTGAACCTAAGATCGCGTACAAAGCATCATAAATCGGCCGTAAATAAGGATCGACCTTTTCCTTCAGATCGCCTGGTAAGAAACCTAAAGATTCCCCAGCCTCGACTGCTGGCCTGGTCAAGATCAGCCTTTCGACCTCTTTTTTCTTCAATGCCGCTACCGCCATAACAACAGCCAAGAAGGTTTTACCAGTCCCAGCAGGCCCGATCCCAAAAACCAGGTCATTATTCTTTATCGCCTGTACATAATTACGTTGTCCAAAATTTTTGACCCGTACGGGACGTCCATTATTGTCTTTGATCAAGGTTTCCTTATACAGATCCTGAAAGTAAGTTAGTGTCCCATTTTGGGCCATTTTGAGTGCCGAAAGAACATCACTTTCAGAAATACCAACCCCTTGTTCAACTAAGGTGGTCAATTTTTTGATGACCTCAGTTGCCTTTGAAGCTGCATCCTGATCACCTTCGATCTTGATCACATCTCCAAAAGGCCGAATAGTAACATTCAGTCCTTCTTCGATCAATTTCAAATAATTATCATTTACACCAAATAAAACAGCTTGCACTTCGGGTTTAGCAACGTGCAGCTCTTTTTCAATTACTTGTTTTTCTGACAATTGAACGTCTCCTTTAAAATCGTAACTTAAGATACTTTAAATATAGCTTATCCCTTATTTTTTTACAAGTCTCCCATATTGAAATACTAATTTCAACATACACAAAAAGAGTCCGACAAAATTAAGCCGAACTCTCTCATAATTAATTTGAAAGTAACTCTTTAACAGTTGAGTTAACTAGTTTACCATCAGCTTGGCCTTTTACCTTTGGCATTACAGCACCCATAACCTTACCAAAATCACTAGGTCCTTTTGCATGGACGTCTGTAATCGTTTCGGCAACGATTTGTTTGACCTCATCGCTACTAAGCTGAGTAGGCATATAGCTTTCAACAACCTTGATCTCATTTTGGAGCTGTGCAACTGTATCAGGACGATCCGCTGCTTCATACTCAACCAATGAATCTTTGCGTTGTTTAAGCTCACGCGACAAAACGGCAACTTCTTCATCCGAGGTCAAATCATGCCCCAGATTAATTTGCTCATTTGTTGCTGCAGATTTCAGCATCCGGACAGTACTTAATTTTTCCTTATCCTTAGCCTTCATAGCTGCGATCATATCTTTTTGCAGTGTTTCTAACAAACTCACTACATCTGCCCCCTTAGGACTTTAGAAACGACGTTTGTTTTTACGTTTTCTAGCTGCTTCAGATTTTTTCTTACGCTTAACACTTGGCTTCTCGTAGAATTCACGTTTCCGGTATTCTTGTAACGTACCTGTTTTGGAAACGGTACGTTTGAAGCGACGAAGAGCGTCATCAAGAGATTCGTTTTTACGAACGACTGTCTTTGACATGATGTTTTCCCTCCCTCCGAGCTTAAAGTGTAACCGTATAAAATTGCATAATGTATCAATACAAACTTAACAGTTCCTTATCATTATACATAAACATAAAATAGGCGTCAATATCTATTAAAGTCTAATTACAAATTTTCCACTTATTTAGCTAATTAAGAGACCTTTTTAGTAAATCTTTGTTCTCATCTATATCTCTGGTCAATTTTTATCAATATTGTTATTTTACTAATACACTCCTGTACAGCTCAAAATCAATCAATGGTTTTATTCATTTAATTTAACAGGTATAATTGAAATAAAGATAATGGTGATCGTCCAGCTTCAGCCGCCTAATTATACGAGGAGGAATTTAGATGCCAGAAAAGAAAAAAACAATTATATTTGTCATTTCGGATTCAATCGGTGAAACTGCTTATAATTTAGTACAAGCCACTGTCGCTCAGTTTCCAGAAGTTGATTTTGAGATTCAACAATACCCCTTAGTCAGGACATCTTCTTTATTAAGTGGGATCTTAAAACGTGCTAAACGGGTCAACGCAATTATCGTACACACTTTGGTGTTAAAAAACTTATCTGAACAAATCGATAAATTCTGCCAGGAAAATTCACTCCAATGTCTAGGAGCACTAGAACAACTATTAGACATGCTTGAGCAACAAACTAAAGTTGCACCACGACTGGAAGCTGGAATGAATCATCATACTGACAAAGATTACTTTAAACGGATAGAATGCATGGAATTCGCGGTTACTTACGATGATGGTAAAGACCCCAGTGGGTTTACGCAAGCAGACATCGTTTTATTGGGAGTTTCACGGACTTCAAAAACCCCGCTTTCATTATATTTAGCTAATAAAGGATATAAAGTCGCCAATTTGCCGCTCGTCCCTAAAACCAAAATACCAGATGAACTTTATGAGATAGATCAACGTAAAATTTTTGGCTTAACTAATGATCCGGCGATTTTAAATTCGATCCGCCGCCAACGGATGGTCGCCTACGGTTTGGATCCTGATTCACACTATTCCAACTTAGGTAATATTAATAATGAATTGAACTTCGCACAAGAATTATATCGTAAACTTGGCTGTTTAGTGATCAATACTGCAAACAAATCGATTGAAGAAACAGCCACCTTAATTATTGAAAGTTTAAATGAACAGCAAAATTCAACTGAATAAAAACCTTAAAAGCGCCGCAGATACACGTAATTTTCGTGTTTGTGCGACGCTTTTAATAATTCACAATTTTCCTTGAGCGGTATAAATTAAATCTTTCAAATTTGGCTCAAATTTTTGGCTTTTAAACATTTCGATCTCATATGCATACGGAGCAAACTTATCATTTTTCTGTGGACCAACATAAGGAGTTTCCATTATTTTTGGAATATCTACTAACTGCGGGTGATGAACTACCTGGTTCAAAGCAGCAAATCCGACCGTACCACAACCGATATTTTCATGGCGGTCTTTGTGGGTGCCACGCTCATTTTTAGAATCATTAATGTGCAAAACTTTCAAGCGGTTCAAACCAATAATATGGTCAAATTCATTCAAAACACCATCAAAATCATTTTTTATATTATAACCAGCATCATTAGTATGGCACGTATCTAGGGTAATCGAAATATGCTCATTTTTTTGACTTCGCTCAATGATTTGTGCTAATTGCTCAAAAGTTTTGCCCACTTCAGTCCCCTTGCCTGCCATTGTTTCTAATGAAATTTGAACATCACTACTAGGATCTATTGCTTCATCTAGCCCTCGTGCAATATTTTTAATAGCAACATCAGTACCTAAACCAACGTGACTGCCTGGGTGTAAAGTAATTTGTTTTGCACCTAAAGCCTGTGCCCTTTTGATTTCAGCACGCAAAAAGTCAACGGCAAATTCAAAGTTTTGTGGCTTTTTTGTATTACCTAAATTAACAATATATGGAGCATGGATCACGATGTCTTTTATATCTTGTTCTTGCATATACTGATGCGCAGCCGGAATATTCATTTGAGAAACATCTTTTCTCTTCGTATTTTGCGGTGCACCTGTATAAACCATAAACGTATTGGCACCATAACTAGCTGCCTGATTGGCTGAACCTAACAACATTTCTTTTCCACGCATATTAACATGACATCCTAATCGCATCATACATCGCTCCCTTAAATCAAGATACTTTCAGTAATTCAATTTTAGTTACCATAAAAATAATTTTCTAAAACTCTTTGGACAGAATTTCCATCATTTTCCTTATTCCACAAATGGTTAAAGGCAGTAAAATCTGTTGGCTGTAACGGGGCTAATAAAAGCTGCTGAAGTTCTTTTGCACTGTAAACTAACTCGCCGGGGATCCATTCATTAAAATCTTTTTGTAAACCCACTATCTGTGCATACTTTTCAAAATCATAACAATAAAAAATAATTTCTTGAGCATTTTCTAAAAGTGTATAGTCAAAAATCACTGAAGAATAATCAGTGATCAAACGTTGAGTAACTAATAATAACTCATCAGTGGTAAAATCATCGACCCAGACAACATGTGCTAAATTTTGCTGTTTCAGTCTTTTTACTTCATCATTATTCTGCGGATGTAATTTCATGACTACTACTTGATCATCATTTAATTGGTCCAGCATCGTTGTGAAATCTTGTGGTAATTCAAAATATATTTCACCTGTCAATGTTTCACGATACGTTGGTGCATATAAAATGACTTCCGCATCCCGCAATTCAGGATGTTGACTATAAATTTGTTTACGTTTTTGTGCTTTTTTTTCATTAGAAAAAAGAAGATCTGTACGCGGATAGCCTAGAATATTAATTTTTTCAGTTGGTTGATGATAACTATTACAAAAAACCTCACCCATTTTTGCAGAACCCACTACAAAATCATCAAATTGGTCATAAACTTTTTGAAAACGTTTTTTGTCACTCAGTGACCTATCCTTAGTCCGCGGCTCTTCCCAACCAAAAGTTTTAACTGCGCCGTTAGCGTGCCATAATTGTACAATACGTGTCTGCTCATGATCCAGTACACAGCCACCCAGAAAGGCGTAATAGTTATCAGCAAAAATCAAACGCGCTTGCACCACACTTTTTAACTGATGAATTAAAAAGGAAAAACCGTCTGAAAATTCGACACATTTAATACCATGCTCTTGCAATTCTACAACGCTTCGCTGACAATTTGGACGATAAAGCACCGTTAAATGCCCGCCTGGCTCCTGTTTGACACGTTGTGCTAGACGAATAATAAAATTTTCATTACCAACAAAACTCATCAAATAAACTACACTGCCGTCGACATTATGCCAAAATAGTCTGGCAAGACAAGATATTAGCCATAAATAAATAGTTTTGAACATTTGTTAAAGATACATCTCCGATCATTAAAGGTCTGGTTCATAAAAATGCCCCATGATATGAACGTCTTCGGCAATACTGACAAAAGCATGAGGGTCAGCTTCTTGCATTGCACGCTGGAGTTCTGGTTGTTCATAACGCGAGATAACTGTAAACAAGATTGTTTTAGCATCATGCTTATACGCACCCTCTGCTCCGTGTACGATCGTAACCCCCCGTCTCAACCGAGTTTGTAATGACTCGATCACGCTATTAGGCGAAGATGTTACGATCATGACTTGCATTTTTTTCTGGCGTGTATAAACCATATCCATAACTTTAGCGTTAACAACTAAACCTAAGGCTGAATAAAAAGCATAAGGCCAACCAAACATAAAACCAGCAGCGAGCACTATAAATCCGTTAAAAATAATATTGATCGTACCGATTGATTTACCAGTGTGCTTTTTGATCACTAAACCTAAAATGTCTAAACCACCAGTCGAAATTCCGTTTTTTAATGCCATACCTGTCCCAAAACCATTAACTGCACCACCAAAGATGGCACAAATAATAGGATCGCTAGTCAAATTTATTGGATGCATGACTTTGATCATAATACTGGAAAAAATAACCGCAAGGAAAGTAAAGATACTAAAGCGATGGCCAATTTGTTTCCAAGCAACACCGAATAAGGGCAAATTCAAAGCAAATAACCAAAAAGCAGTTGTTAAAGAGAGCGAATTGTTTTTACTAATAGTTGCAAGTAACTGTGCTAAGCCTGTTATCCCTGAAGAATATATATGTCCCGGAGTCCAAAAAAAGTTCATTGCGACCGAAACGATTATTCCGTACATAAATGCGCTCGAAGCTCTCATCACATACGCATGTCTTTTCCATATCTGCTGCAGCTCATCCATTTTATATAAATTTCTCCTTTTTGTTTACTGGTAATGACCAGTAGGATCAATATTTCTTAAATTAAGTACTTTTATTATAACAATCTATATCAAGAATTACCAAAGGCTTAATTAGACTAAATTTGCAACGCAAAAAGATCTGCTTTGAACCAATCACAAGCAGATCTTAAAAAATTATTCTTCTGATTTATTTGCCTTGGCATCAGCTGGAATCTCAGGTTTGAGATATAATTCGTCCAGTTGCTTACCTGAAACAAAGCTAGGAGCATTGGTTAGCGGTTCGGATGCCTTAGAATTTTTCGGATATGCAATGACTTCACGTATGTTATCTTTACCTGACAGCAGCATCGCGAAACGATCCAAGCCTAAAGCCAAGCCGCCATGAGGTGGAAAGCCATAATCTAAGGCTTCCATGAACCAGCCAAACTGTTCTTCAGCTTTTTCTTTAGTAAAGTCTAAAGCTGTAAACATCTGCTCTTGAATATCACGACGATGAATACGGATCGAGCCTCCACCAAGTTCATATCCATTTAAGACAATATCATAACTTTGTGCGTGGCACTTATGCGGATCCGTTTTAAGTAATTCAAGGTCTTCTTCATTTGGCATTGTAAACGGATGATGTGCAGCAATATAACGACCAAAATCTTCACTATATTCAAATAACGGCCAATCAACGACCCAGATAAAGGCAAATGCTGATTTGTCGATCATATCCATTTCTTTAGCGATCGAAGTTCTTAAATATCCTAATGCATCTGCGACAACTTGGCGCTTATCGGCAACAAACAAGATAAGATCCCCTACATTTGCTTTTACTGCACTAGTAATACTATCTGCCTTATCATTAAAGAATTTAGCGATTGGACCTTGCAAGCCATCTGCAGTTACTTTGACCCAAGCTAAACCTTTGGCACCAAAACGTTTGATATAATCTTGTTTAGCATCGATCTGTTTACGCGAATAGGCTTTAGCGCCACCAGGAACAGCAATCGCTTTAACCTGACCATCATTTTCCAAAACAGAATCAAACACTTTAAAACCAGCACCCTTAACAACAGCGGACATATCGTGTAACTCCATGTCAAAACGAATATCTGGTTTATCTGAACCAAAACGATCCATAGCTTCATTCCAAGTGATACGAGGGATCGGTGTTGTAAGTTCAAAATCGACCGCTTCTTTCATAACTGCTTTCAATAGACCTTCAGTCATTTCTTGAATCTCTTGTGCCGTCATAAAGGACATTTCTAAGTCGATCTGTGTAAATTCAGGTTGACGATCACCACGCAGATCTTCGTCACGGAAACAACGAGCGATTTGATAATAACGGTCAAAACCCGCACCCATTAACAATTGCTTGAATAATTGAGGCGATTGTGGCAGAGCATAAAAATGTCCGGGATACACACGCGATGGTACCAAATAATCACGTGCTCCTTCAGGAGTAGATTTAGTTAAATAAGGCGTTTCAATATCGACAAATTCATTGCTATCTAAATAACGATGCACAGCTTGAGTGATCTTGTTTCTGATCAATAATCCACGTTGCATTTCTGGCCGTCGTAAGTCTAAATACCGGTATTTGAGACGTAGATCGTCAGAAGCATTAGTATTATCTTGGATATAAAATGGTGGAGTCTTTGATTTATTTAAGACGTTGATTTCGTGAACTTCGACTTCGATTTTACCAGTCTTCATGTCCGAGTTGATCGCACCATCAGCACGTGCAACCACTTTACCTGAGATTTCGATCACGAATTCGCCACGTAAAGTATCGGCAACTGCTAATGCATCTGCATTAAATTCTTGACTAAACACTAATTGAACGATACCTTTACGGTCTCTAAGGTCTATAAAAATTAAGTTTCCTAGGTCGCGTCTTTTTTGAACCCACCCCTTTAAAACAACTTCTTTACCTAAATACGACTCATCAACTGATCCCGCATATGTTGTCCTTTTCATATCTAATTAATTCTCCTTTTCGTCTAAAACTGATTTAGCTTGAGCAAAATCAGTATATATTTGCGACAACCCAACTGACTCTTGTTGACTAGTACGCATGTCTTTCAAATTTACTTTTTGTTGATCTAATTCTTCTTGGCCGATCGTCAACGTATAATTAGCATTAGCTTTATTAGCCGCTTTAAATTGGCCTTTCGGTTTTTTATTCAAATAATCACGTTCAGCACTAAACCCTTGTTGTCTTAACGCTTGAACTATTTTTAGACTTTCAATGTCTGCTTTTTCGCCAATGCCAACGACATAAACGTCTAGATCTTGTTGTTCGCTTAATTCAATGTCTTCAGCATCTAAAATCAACAACAAACGTTCAACTCCCAGGCCAAATCCAACTCCTGGCGTTTCTGGTCCGCCTAATTGTTCGACTAAACCATTATAACGACCACCAGCACAAACGGTTGTCCATTTACCGCCAAAAGCCTTGGAATCAGACATAACTTCAAATATTGTATGATTATAATAATCTAAACCACGAACCATATTTGAATCGATTTCGTATGGAATTTCAAGTGCATCTAAATACTGTTTAACTAATGTAAAATGCTTTGTTGCATCTGAAGTTAAATAATCTAAGATCGAAGGTGCTTCTGCCACAATTTTTTGGTCATTTGCATCCTTACTATCTAAAACACGTAGAGGATTCTTATGCAATCTTTCTTTTGAATCTTTGGAAAGTTCTGCTTCGTGCGGTTCCAAAAAGTCTATCAAAGCCTGTCGATAATTTTGGCGCGATTCATTGTCACCTAAGGTATTTAAACTGAGTTTTAAACTATGCAAACCCACACTATTCAATAAGGCCATCGCAAGTGAAATGACTTCAACGTCAAGTGCTGGTGAATCAGCCCCGAAGGCTTCAACACCGATTTGATGAAATTGACGTAATCTCCCGGATTGTGGACGTTCATATCTAAACATTGGTCCCATATAAAAAGTTTTAAAAGGTTTTTGAACTTCCGGACCGTATAATTTATTTTCTACGTAAGCTCTAACAATACCTGCCGTTCCTTCTGGACGTAATGTAATGTGACGATCACCTTTATCATAAAAATCGTACATTTCTTTGGTCACGATATCTGATGTTTCCCCTGATGTTCTTGAAAAGACATCAAAGCTTTCAAACATTGGTGTTCTCATTTCTTGATATCTATATTTTTCGAACACCTCACGTGCCCGACTTTCAACCGCAGACCATTGTTTTGCTTCTTTTGGCAAAATATCCGCAGTACCCTTTGGACGTTGATATCTCATAATATTCCTCCTATGATTTAAAACTCAATTTAATGGATATTTAACCTTTGATTTACCCACCATTATATTACTATGTGAAATTTTATTTTCACAGCATGTATTCGATCTAATTACAACACTATATAAAATAATATTTATATACCTTTAGAACAACACATACAAAAAGCCCCTGCCAAGTAAAAAACTTGTACAAGGGCGCAGGTATGCACGGTACCACCTTAATTTATCACTTTGCGATAACGCTGCATGCGGTATGTTACCATACACCTTAAAAGTGTCTTCATTTATTGAACTTGACGGGCTTTACAGCAAATACGTCCGCTCTCTAACAAGTTCATTCAAAATTACTATTCTTCATCAACGGCTATTTTTTAGTATACAAACAATAAAAGTTAAAATCAAGCCGTTTTCTAGATTTTTCACTAAAAGCAAATACAAATACTTGTTTGTTTTTCACAATAATAGTAAAAAAATGCTTACTTTATCTGTAAAAAAAAACAAAGTCTTGTATAATTGAATTTGTGTAAAAAAGTATAGCTAATTAAGTGGATGGTGGAATTAATGTATGAAGTCAAACATGGGAAACGTGTCCCATTAAACAAAATCATTTTAATCGGAATTATTTTAGCTTTATCTGGGATCTTAGTTTATCGTACCTTTTCTTACTTCAAACAAGTTGAGATACAAACAACACAAGCAGTGATCAAAAAAGGGCCAGGAATTGAATACAAAGATAAAAAACCTTTAAGCCAAGGTGAGCGTTTAAAAGTTATTAAAACAAAATATCATTGGATGTACGTTAAAACTGATAAAAATAATTTTGGCTGGGTGGCTGATTGGATGGTTGATCCTTCCTACAAAAACCCAATTAATTCTTTAGCAGATGCAACTATCGTCCTTGACCCCGGACATGGTGGTGGCGATTCTGGTGCGGTTTCAAACTCTAATAAAGATGAAAAAAAATATACTTTACGTTACGCACGTCAAACAGCTAAGCAACTACGAGCAAAAGGTGCCAAAGTTTATCTCACACGCGATGACGATTCAACGGTCAGTTTAGCAGACCGATCAAAATTAGCTGAACAAGTCCATGCAGATGTTTTTATTAGTTTTCATTTTGATTCTGCACCTGAGAAAAATGTAGCTTCTGGATATACAACCTATTACTATAACAAGGGCCCTTCTGTCAGACTGGCCAATACGATCAATCAACAATTTAATCAGCTTGGTTTAGATAATCGTGGAGTTGATATCGGTGACTTCCTAGTTATTCGTGATAATCCACAACCAGCAGTCCTGCTAGAAATGGGCTACATTAATTCCGAACGAGATTTCGAACAGATCACCTCACGCAATTATCAGAGAAAAGCAACCAGTCAGATAGTTTCTGGTTTAACACAATATTTTAAGCGAGAAGAAAAATAAGTACATGAAACAAAAGATGCTTTGAAGCCGATTTGTAACGATGATTACTTTATTTTGGGTCGTAGCAAAGCGGAGAACCAGAATAAAGCAATCGTTGTTACAGTAAGGCTTCAATCCTTTTGGAACACGTTTAAGGGCCGCCAATCTACCCCAATTTAATGGGATAGATCGACGGCCCTTTTAGGATCGCACAACTAATTATATCTCAGATTCTTTCACAGCAAAACTATTTAACATGATCTAATAATTCTGCCAATGAACTGAGCTGAATTTCTGCTTCAATATGTTGTTCAGCCATTAGATCATCTGGATCAAGCAATGCTCCAGCAATGCCCGCATTGTGTGCGGCTTCGACATCTAAGCTGCGGTCACCGACCATTAAAGCAGACGAATGTAAAACAGAATTTTTTTCAATTAAATAATTCAAAGAATCCGGCGCTGGTTTTCGAGCAAAAGTATCTTTACCAGTGACTTTTCCAGCAATAAATTTATCTAAGCCATCACGTTGCAATAATTCTAGTGCTCCCTGTTTTCGATGCGTTAATAAAAAATTTTTACCACCGTGCGCTACAATTTTTTCAAATAGTTCTGACAGGCCATTAAAAGCCTGAACTTGTCCAAAATATTTCTGTTCTTGCACACGATAATCCTCACGAATTTTAGCTAATTTTTGAGGCGAAATGTTGAATTTTCGCTGATGATACTTGAAAGCTTGCCCTAATGAAGCTAACCGCATCAGTCGATAAGCTTCTGAGAGAGTAATTTGATAATCAGCTATCGACCATGCTTGACAATAGGCTTTGGGCATGATCTGATAAGTATCATATAAAGTCCCATCAAAGTCCCAGAAAAAATTATGATATTTCATTCGTAAAATCCTTTCATGCTAGACATATATTATGCATGGATCCAATCAACAGCAACGTTCATTGCTAAACGACACGAATCTGTTTTATCTAATTCGTTTTTTAAAACAAAGTCATGGATCGTCCCTTGCATCCTAATTTGGGCAGTTTTGACATGAGCATCGCGAATCTTTCTGGCTAGAGCCTCTCCTTCATCTCGAACCACATCGGCCTCTGCAGTAATAATTAAAGTTTCGGGCAAAACTGACATTTCTTCTTGAGTGGCCAATAAAGGTGAAAAAAGTGCTTGCTTACCATCTGTATCTATACCTAAATAATGATCCCAGGCCCATTTCATTTGCTCACGGGTCAAATAATATCCCCCCGCAAAACTAATGTAAGAAAATGTGTCAAAATTGTAATTTACTACCGGATAAAATAAGAGCATTTTATAGACTTTAATTTGTCGTGCCTCTGCTTGTAGTTCTAGGGACACCGCTAAGCCCCCTCCAACATCATCGCCACCTAAAATCAAACGATCAAGGTCTAAGTTATATTTGACTGCCATGTTAGGTAAATTCCTAAAAACAGCTAATAATTGTTGTAATTGCTTGGGCGCCTGTCTTTCTGGCGCCAGGCTATACTCTGGAAAAACCAAACAGACACGACTACGTACAGTTAATTCACTGACCAATTTATGATAACTTTGTTCATCTCCGGAAATAAACTGGCCTCCATGAACGTAAAAAACGACTGGCAATTTTTCATCTTCTTTCACATCTGACGGAAAAAGAAAATGCACATTGATTTGGCCCAAATCTGCACCTAGATCAAAGGACTCACACTTCATTTTTACATCATGCAAAAAAACTGGTGATTTTTGTTCGAGTGCTAGTCTTTCGCGGATAACATTGATCGTGATCATAGTTGGGACAAAACCTCTAGTATTAGCATTTTCACAAACATGTCTTGCTGAAGGTTCTAAAGAAATTAAAGACATAACATTACTCCTTGCTGCTGTTTGAAAAAGACAAATTTAAACTAGAACCGTTTTTTAGTTATTTAAAGTTCAGCCGTATCATAGATAATTGTGACCGGTCCGTCATTTTGGAGACTAACTTGCATATCTGCACCAAATTCCCCGGTCTCAACATTCAAACCAAAGTTGCGTAACTGTTGATTGAATTGCTGATAATTTTCTTCGGCCAACTGCGGTGTTTGTGCCTTTGAAAAGCCTGGTCTATTGCCCTTTCTCGTATCTGCATACAAAGTGAATTGAGAAATCGACAAAATACTGCCACCAACTTGTGCTAGACTTTGATTCATTTTACCATCTGAATCACTAAAGACCCTTAATTTGGCAATTTTATTCGCACAATAATTAATTTCTTTTTCGCCATCGCCTTCAGTGAAACCCACTAACAAAACAAAACCATGGCTGATTTGACCAACCACTTTTTGCTTGATCACGACCTGAGCTTCTTTACTTCTTTGTACGACTACTCGCAAAAAACAACATTCCCTTCAAGTAATATTTAATGAATAACTCTTTTTACTACATATACATCTGCTACACGTTTAATATTATCGATTAGGCGTTGCAACTCGACTATATTACGTACCCCAACCGTAATATTCATAATGGCCATTTTATTATTATCAACACGTCCATTGACTGAATTCAAATTCTTAGTTGAATTATTGACCATTTGTAAAATATCATTCAAAAGACCTGAACGGTTATATCCCTCGATCTCTAAGTCAGTGTCATAATATGGATGTTCTTCAGGGATATTATTCCAGGAAACATCAATCAAACGTGTGCCATTTTTTTCTTCGTTCTTAACATTCGGACAGTCTACACGATGAACGGACACTCCACGCCCTTTAGTAATATAACCGACAATTTCATCACCAGGGACAGGATTACAACAGTGACTCAGACGTACCAACATATTATCTATGCCTTCTATAACCACACTGTCGTCTTTTCCAGTTTTCTTTTTTTTCTTGGGATTGCTTTTATTGTCATTGTTAATTTCTTTATGTTCTTGTAGCAGCTCTTTTTCTTGTTGCTGACGCCTTTTTTTCTCTTGTTCTTGCCTAATATTTTCAACCAAAACATTGACAACACCGATCGGCGTTAATTCTCCGAAACCAATTGCCGCATATAGATCATCCGCTGTTTTAAAATGCTTCTTTTCTAAAACACGTGTAATATTTTGTTCATTCAAAACTTCGTGGGGATCAAATCCTGCATCGGTCAGTGCATCTTGTAAAATGTTTTGGCCAGTATCAATATTTTCATTGCGGTCACGTTGTTTAAAGAAACGGCGAATCTTGTTGCGGGCTTTATTAGTGTGCACTAGGTCAAGCCAGTCTTGACTTGGACCAGCGGAATTTTGCGATGTCAATATATCAACGATATCACCATTTTTGATTTGATAATTTAAAGGAACGATCTTGCCATTAACTTTTGCTCCTGTTGTATGATGACCGATCTCAGTATGGATCGAATAAGCCATATCCAAAGGAACCGAGCCCTTAGGCAGTTCAAAGACATCACCTTTTGGCGTAAAAACATAAACTCTATCAGAAAATAAGTCGCCCTTAACACTTTCCATAAAGTCATTTGCATTTTCTGACTCATTTTGAAATTCCAAAATTTCCTTGAAGAAATTTAATTTTTCCCCTGTGTCGGTTGAATTTACGGCATCTTTTTTACCTTCTTTATAGGCCCAGTGAGCCGCAATACCATATTCAGCAACTTGGTGCATTTCTTCTGTCCGGATCTGAACTTCAAATGGCCGGCCACTTGGTCCAAGAACAGTTGTATGCAAGGATTGATACATATTTGCTTTAGGCATCGCAATATAATCTTTGAATCGCCCTGGCATTGGTTTCCATCTAGTATGGATCGCACCTAAGACTGCGTAACAATCTTTGATCGATTTAACGACCACACGGATCGCTATCAAATCATAAATCTGTTCAAACTGTTTATGCTGATCACGCATCTTACGATAAATCGAATAAATATGCTTAGGACGACCATAAATTTCGCAATCCAAATCTAAATCTGCAATTGCCTTTTTTATTTGTTCGATCACCTGATCAATATACTGTAAACGTTCGGTACGCTTAGAATTCATTAAATGAACGATCCGATAATATTGTTGCGGATTTAAATAACGTAATGAAGTATCTTCAAGCTCCCATTTGATCGTACTAATACCTAAACGATCAGCTAATGGAGCATAAATTTCAAGTGTTTCATTAGCTATCCGCCGCTGTTTATCAGGCCGTAAATGACTCAACGTCCGCATATTATGCAGGCGGTCAGCTAGCTTCACAATGATGACACGTAAATCTTGTGACATTGCTAATAATAACTTACGATGATTTTCTGCCTGTGCTTCTTGATGGGAAATATACTTTATCTTACTTAATTTAGTAACACCATCAACAATAATTTGTACGTCTTTACCAAATAATTCACCCACATCACCTAAAGTAACTGGTGTGTCTTCCACTACATCATGTAAAAATCCAGCACATACAGTAGCAGGATCCATCTTTAAATCAGCTAGGATACCTGCAACTTGAATTGGATGAATAATATATGGTTCCCCTGACTTTCTGACCTGTTCTTTATGAACATAGGTCGCAAAATCACATGCTTTTCGAACCAAAGCAACATGATCTTTATTCATATAACCTTGGCACATTTTGAGCACATCTTCTGCACTCCAAATCGTTTCTTTTTCCATAAGCATTCACCCCAAAATAAACTTAATAAGATACCCTGGCAAAATAATAGGTCAATTTTAAATCTATCTATAATAGACACTCCATATTTGCTACGGCTTAAATTTTTATAAGTTATTGATACTTTTGTTTAAAATAAAAGCACGTATGTCTATTATTAAACAAACGTGCAACTACTACTCTTAATCTTTAGTGATCCCATAAGAAAGATAGGTCAAGACTAGATAAACTAACGTAAAATATAACGCATAGTTAGCGAAAAAGTACCTATAACCGATCAGAAATAACACTGGAAAAATTAATAGTATGATCCATGGCATCCGTTTAGCTCCGGCATACAAGCCCAACACGATCGAATAGATCACATTAGCACCTAACAAAATAAAGCCTACTTTCATAATATCATTCAAATCCAGTGTTGCGCCAATAATTGGGACAATAAATGCAAATAACGCCCCAAATGCTACATACCACAGTGTATTTATGGTAAAAAGTCCTTTGAACTTCATAAAAGACCTCACTTTTCAAATTTCTTAGTTGTATTCTACTCCAGTTCAAGAGTAAAAGAAAGTGCAGCCAACAGATACAAAGGCGCCGTTTCTGCACGCATGATCCTTGGACCCAATCCAACTGAAACAACCTGTTGTTGATTCAAAGCCTGAATCTCGTCTGGAGCAAAACCACCTTCAGGACCAAAAAAGCCAGTGAGACTAACAGATGAAGCTTGGACATTTACATTACATTTAGTCTTCTGTAAGACTTGTGCTAACTGACCTGTTTCTCCTTGTTTGGCAGATTCTTCATAAGCCACTATCCGGCGATCAGATCCTGCGGTTAGCTCCAAGACATCCGATAATTTTTGACAAAACAATACTTCGGGGATCACTGTCCGGTGAGACTGTTCAGCTGCTCCCTTGGCAATTTTTTGTAGTCTACTCAATTTTTTTGGTGCTTTTTTTTCATCCCACTTAGCTACACTACGAGCTGCATTATATAGAACAAAACGTTTTGCACCAAGTTCAGTTCCTTTTTGGACGATTTTTTCGACCTTATCTCCCTTTGAGATCCCACAAACGATCGTTACTTCTACTGGCAATTCAGGGTCTTGCGTAGAGATATCGATGACTTTTCCTTCTGCACTTTTTGACTCAACTGCTATCAATTCAACTAGCTTGATTTTTTGATCAGGTCCTACAATTTCAATTTTATCACTGACCTTACCACGCATAACATCGATCGCATGGTGAAAAATTTCTGGTGGTAAGGTAAATGTTGACCCGTCGATATTTTCTTTAACAAAATAACGTTGCATATTTATCTCCTACTAAAAATTACTCTTGTGGCATAGTAGTGACTATACCATACCAATCTTTCATCTTTAAAGTTTCATCGATCACAAAACCATTTTCTTTTAAAGTTTTCTCGATCAATGGTAATTTATCTTCAATGATCCCCGATAAGATCAGCTTACCGTTTGCTTTCAAATGTGTTGCTGCCTGTGGGATCAAAGGTACAATGATCTCGGCTAAGATATTAGCTACTATCAGATCCGTTTGAGTTTCAACGCCATCAAGTAAATTATTTTTAGCCAAATGAATATTTGTTGCAACTGGATTTAAAGCAAAATTCTCTCGTGCAGCTTTCATTGACTCATCATCAACATCAAAAGCATCGATATGTTTGGCACCTAGATATTTAGCAGCAATACTTAAAACACCTGACCCTGTACCAACATCGATCATATCCTCTTGACCATTGATCGTTGATTCCAAAGCATGTAACGCCAAAATAGTAGTTGGATGAGTACCCGTCCCGAAAGATTTGCCAGGGTCCAAGCGGATCACTGCCGTTTTTTCATCCCAATTACTATCATCTTCCCAACTGGGAACAATCGCTAGATAGCGACTGATCTGACGGCCATGATAATATTTTTTCCATTCATTTGACCATTGTCCATCATCTAAAACTTCACTGGCGATTTTATAATGACCTGCGTCTAACCCATACTTAGGCAGTTGATCGATTGCTTCGCTCATCTTTTGTTTCAAAGACTCAAGCTTAACTTGTCCTTCAAAATATGTTGATAAAGTCACTGTTCCTTGGCTCGGGTCATCATCGATCTGTAAACCACCTGCTCCATTTTCCATCATCAATTCACTGATCGCATCCTGTGCTTGTGCATTACATTCTATGTAAAATCTTGTCCATTTCAATCTAAACTTCTCCTCATCTCATCAATTCGGTCCAACTGAATTTTAAATTCTGTCTTTTATTCTACAGTAATCACATTATTTTTGCACCAAACATCCTTTTTACTATTGGATAAATCTCGAACATTGCACAACTAGCAGGAATATTCCACCAAATTATGCCAAAAATAATTGCAAGGTCAGTTTTTTTTGCTACACTTGTTATAGGCAATAATTATTCTAATAATATAAGGAGCGGATCAAATGGCAAAATATAAAATGATCCTTGATTTAGATACAGGAATAGACGATGCTTTAGCCATCGCTTATGCTTTAGCTACACCAAAAGCAGATCTGATCGGTATCATCGGTTCATATGGTAATGTGGTTACTTCTCGTGGAGTTCAAAATAGTCTTGACCTTTTGGAGTTACTGGGTCATCCAGAAGTACCGGTATACATGGGTGCAAAACACTCATCCACTACTGACCATTTTGATGTAATGCCTGTTAGTGCACAAATTCACGGTGTCAACGGTGTTGGAGAAGTTGAATTAAAGAAAGCTGACCAACAAGTTGCTACAGAAGATGGCGTTGATTTTTTGATCTCAGCTGCACACAAATACCAAAAAGATCTTTTATTAGTCCCAACTGGTCCTTTAACTAATTTAGCTGCCGCACTTGATAAAGACCCGGAAATAGCAGATTTGATCGGTAGTGTGTCGCTTATGGGCGGTGCATTAACTGTTCCTGGAAATGTCACGCCGGTTACTGAAGCTAATATCAATCAAGACCCCAAAGCTGCTGACCGTGTTTTTCGTAGTTCGCTTCCATTGACAATGGTCGGCCTCGATGTAACGACACGTACTTTATTAACGATCAAAGAAACACAACAATGGCGTGATTTAGGCACTACTGCAGGTCAGAAATACGCAGACATTGTTGACTTTTATATTGATGCGTATAAGGTTACTAGTCCACATTTGGGTGGGTGTGCTTTACATGATCCATTAGCTGTCGCTGTGGCAGTTGAACCTGATTTAGTATCAACAATTTTCTTAAATATGAAAGTTGATACTAAAGCCCCATTTGCCGGGCGTACGATCGGTGATGAAACGCGCATCAATGAACCAGCAACTCAAACACAGGTTGCAGTAAATGTTGATAAGGATCGTTTCGTTTCTGAATTTATGACAAAATTAACTGATCTTTTCAAGAATAACTAGTTAAAATTGACAAAGTAGGTGGACAAATGAACTGGTGGAAATATATTGGGATCTTCTTATTTGTATTATGGTTATTATTAACCACTAACAAATTCATAAACTTAGGAAAACAGGGACATTTTTCATATAAGCGTGCCTTTTTTGGCCAAATAGAATGGTACAAAAATTTTCGTAATTGGTTATTGATCATTGCTCTTGCATTGGTTGAGATCAATGTATCACTTAACACAATTTTTTTATTGTTCCTGTTAAGTTCGATAGTATTTTTGGTCCTTTGTATCCGTAATTTAAAATTCCGGATTGGTATTCCTTCTAGCTCCGTTTGGCTGTCTGGCTTGAATCTCTTATTAGCAATTTTATCTAGCATTTTTGTTTTTTTTCTTTAAGTCCAAAATAAAGAGAGTGATATAAAAAATGTTTTGAAGCCGCTTTGTAACAACGATTGCATTATTTTGGGTCGTAGCAAGCGGAAAAACAGAATGACGCAATCATCGTTACATTAAGGCTTCAATCTTTTAGAACACGTTTAAGGACCATCGATCAAATCCCATTAAATTGGGATAGATCGATGGCCCTTTTATAATTGCACAGCTAGTTATGTCCCATCTCATTTTTAATGCAAACAAAGCTCCTGACGATGTAATGTATTCAATATCTCATCACGCTTTGTTTTTTTATGATTTAACTTAGCAGAATTGATTTGAGCAGTAAAAGAATCTATCCTCTGATTACTATTTCGCAGATCATAATAGGTCTGTACGTTTTTATCGTAATCAGCCAGATCTGATAAGGTATGATCATAATTATATTCGTTTTCAAATGTTCTAAAGTCCAGGGGTAACCTCGGTTTTAATTGTGGTTGTTGGTCTGGAATGCCAACCTGAAGTCCTAGTACAGGGAAAGTTAATACTGGTAAATTCAAAATTTTAACCATTTTAGCAGAATCATTTACGATACTGCCTAAAAATACAGTTCCCAAACCAAGACTTTCTGCCATATTAGCAACATTTTGTATTGCAAGTACCGTATCATCATACGCTTGAAAAAAAACATCTGTATTATGCAAACGTCCATCATCATTTCCACTTTGTTTCCTGATTTGCTGGTTTCTATATAAATCAACGATAAAAATGAATAGATCTCCATTTGCACCAACGTAATCTTGCTGACAAATTTTCCTGATAGTCTTTCTTTTATCAAAATCAGTTACATGAATTACCGAAGATTGTTGTAGAAACGATGAGGTGGCTGTTTGACGAGCAGATTCCATTAATAAATCAAGCTGTTCTTGCGATAATGCTCGATTTTTAAAAGCTCTAATAGTCCGTCTATTTAATAGCAGATCTTTGACCTGATTATTCTCACTAGTCACTTTAACCACACTTCCTCAAAAAAATTATCGTAAAAAAACAAATCATCTTAATTATATAAAATGATTTGTTAGTTACTATATTAAAGCATATTAATCTATTTAACTTCAACGATCTTAACTGACATTTTACCGGCAGGTGTCTCTATCTCAACCTGATCCCCTAATTTATGACCAATTAAACCCTTAGCAATTGGTGATTCATTGGAAATCTTACCAGAAAAAGGATCTGCTTCAGCAGCACCCACTATTTGGTAAGTTTCAGGATCATCATCATCTTCTTGGAAAGTAACACTCTTACCCACAGCAACTTCATTCTTATCGATTGCATCACTATCAATAATTTCAGCATAGTTTAGCATATGATCGATTTCTTTGATTCTGCCTTCCACAAATGATTGCTCATCTTTAGCAGATTCATATTCAGAGTTTTCAGATAAGTCACCAAAAGAACGCGCAACTTTGATCCGGTCGATCACTTCAGAACGTTTATTCGTTTTTAGATCCTCTAATTCTGTTTCAAGTTTTTCTTTACCTTCCAATGTCATTGGAAATGTTTTTTCTTCAGCCATTCAAAAAATCCCTTCACTTCATCATAATTTTATATCTAATTGTTTTAAACTAAAAAATATAGTAAACATTATATCACTCGACCAAAATCATCAATACGTAACCTGATATAACAAGAGATATGCTAATTCAAATTTAACTAATTTGCAAGTTTATCCTATTTTATCAACAGAAGATCAATTGATCGTCACCTTAGAACAAAGGCACAAATTGCAAATTCATGCCATCTGTGCACTCAAGTTAATTTTTTATTTATTTTTGTGCTTCACGAATTATATCCCTGATTTTAGTGACCAATAAATCGATAGCGACCTTGTTTTCTCCACCTTCTGGTACGATTACATCAGCATAACGCTTTGTTGGCTCAATAAACTGGTGATACATTGGTTTAACTGTCTTTAAATACTGGTCGATAACTGACTGTAATGTACGGCCACGTTCTTTCATATCACGCTGAATACGACGAATGATCCGAATATCATCATCAGTATCAACAAATACCTTAATGTCTAACAAATCACGCAATCTAGGATCACTTAAAACGAAGATCCCTTCTAAAATAATTACTTCCCTAGGCTCAACTTGCACAATTTTGTTACTTCGAGTAAAAATCGAATAATCATAAATAGGCTTCTCGACCGATTTCCAAGCTGATAGATCAGATAATTGGGACACCAATAAGTCAGTATCAAAAGCATCAGGATGATCATAATTCACTGCTTTTCTTTGCTCGATACTCATATCACTTTGATCACGGTAATAAGAGTCCTGTTCTAACATTAAAATCGAATGTCCATGTAGTTGATTAAAAATAGCATGTGAAACAGAGGTTTTTCCACTACCCGAACCGCCTGTAACGCCAATAATGATCGGTCTTTTTTTCTCACTTAGTTCTGCCATCAAATATAATCCCCTGTTCTATTTATCTTTATCTTCTACTTTAGAAATAATCTGTTGATGTTCTTGGTAAGTTTGTGAGTAATAAACCTTACCTGTCTTGGTATCAGCAAAGAAATACAAATAGTCCTTATCTTTTTCTTGTGGTGATAAAACAGCCTTGATTGAAGCTAGACTTGGACTATTGAATGGACCAGGTCCGATCCCTTTGTGCTTGTATAAATTGTAAGGAGAATCCACCTTCAGATCCTTATATGTCACTGTCTCTTTATGCTTATTCAAAGCGTAAAGTACAGAAATATCTGTTTGAAGTTTCATATCTTGATCGATACGATTCTCAAATACACCAGCAATTTTCGCGCGATCTTTATCACTATCACCTTCACGCTCAACTAAAGAGGCCAAAGTCATGATTTTTTGAACACTTTGCTTTTGTTTTTTAATTTTTGAATAGTAAGGTTTCATTACTTGATCTGTTTTGAAAACCATTTCTTCAACCAATTGTTTTAAAGTTGTCTTCTTAGTAACTGTATAAGTTGCTGGGTAAAGATAACCTTCTAGATGATAACGTACATTTTTAGCATTAGTTGCAGAAGAAAGTAAGTCAGGATACTTCTTTTTCAACTCAGCTAAAAACTCTTTGTCATTTAATAACTCCAAAAAGTCTTTCTTTGAAAAACGAGTGCTTTGTTGAACAGCCTTACCGATCGTTTCAGCTGTAACACCTTCCCTGATCAAAACACGTCCAGAATTCAGTGGCTCACTCGCGCCACCTTTTTGCAAATCATGTGCGATTTCATTTAAGGTCATCGATGGTTTTAATTCGTAGTACCCCGCCTTAAAATTAGCTATTTTTTTTGATTTAACGTAATAATCAAAAACAAAGCCACTTTTGACGACCTTTTTTTCCTCTAAAATTGAGCCGATCTGTTTACTTGTACTTCCAACTGGTACCTTAACTTCTACTCGTTTATTTGAATTTGGTGCTAATGGTTTCAATCCTGATTTGAAGTAACTGTAACCTGAAATCGCAACAACCACTAATAAAACAACAATAATAGAGACCACAGTCCAAATTACACGCGAAGCCACTTTATTTTTTTTACCTTCTGAATCCAACATTTACCCTCCTAGAAAAACTCTCCAAATCAGTATACCAAACCAGATGCAAAATGTATATAGTCCTTGATTTAGCACTATTTTGATTTTTTGTTTTCTATTTCAGTCTATGTAAAAAAGCCACAGTAATTTCTAATGAACATCGATCAAAGATTTACTCTTTAATTCGGTGAACGGCAAAAACTGTGGCTTTTTCTTTAAACATCAAAATCAAAGAACTTACGATTTCACTTAACGTACGGTAACTTCTAATTCTTCTTGTAATTTTGTAATAGCTTTATTAAATTCATCACTAACTACCTCATCTTTTAACGTTGCATTTTTATCTTGATAAACAAGCGTATACGCTAATGATTTGAAGCCCTTAGTAATATGTTCACCTTGATAATGATCAAATAAATGGATATCCACTAAATGTTGTCCACTATTTGTCCAAAGTGAACTTAAAATTTGCTGGTTGGTAATTTCATTAGGCACGGCTAATGCCACGTCACGCGTAATAATTGGGTACCTAGAAATTTCTTGATATACTAACTCGTCTTTTGGAGCAGCAATGATTTTTTCAAGATCGAGTTCAAAAACATAAGTCCGTTTTAATTTATATTCTTTAGCTAAGGATGGATGGACCTCACCAATAAAGCCTAACAATTGTTCGTTCAGATAAATATCAGCCGTCCGTCCAGGGTGCATCTCTTCATGTTGCGCAGTGGCTTCAAAACGGGCCCCGTTTTTGATACCTAGAGATGACAATAAGAAGGTTACGATCCCCTTTGTCAAATAAAAATCAACTTTCTTTTTATCTCCATGCCAAGTTGCTTCGTGGAAAAGGCCAGTCAAAGCGCCAGCCACATGTTCCACTTCACGTGGTTTTTCAGTACTATCATCTCTAAAAAAGACACGTCCCTGCTCATATAAAGCAATATTTTCAACTTTACGAGCACTGTTATATGCTAGGTCATCTAACAAACCACTTAATAAATTCATACGTAACGTTGTATGATCTGAACTCATTGGAAAATCAAGGTTTGTCTGCAATGCCGGTTCTAGTGCAAAACGTTGTGCCTTTTTAGGTGTTGTTAAACCATAAGAAATGGCTTGATCCAGTCCAGCACTCTCTAATAAATAACGCGTATCTCTGATTGCTTTTTGTGTCTTAGTATACCTACCCGGCGTTGCTTGTCCGGCTGGTAGAGTTGCGGGTAGCTTATCATATCCATACAAACGAGCAACCTCTTCAATCAGATCTGCGTCAATTTCAATATCCCACCGTCTAACTGGAACTTTAATAGTGTACATTCCTTCATTTTCACTAACTCCAAAATCAAGTCTTGCAAAAATTTCTTTAACTTCTTTTGAACTAAGATCAGTTCCCAAAACATGGTTGATACGCGCAAGTGAGACCTTAACTTCTTTATCACTTTGATTTGCACGTTGATCTCCGGCAACACCAGCAACCACTTGTCCATCACCTAATTGAGCGATCATTTGCGCTGCACTATCTAACGCTTCTTTAACAGTAGCCACGTTGATCCCACGTTCAAAACGAACTGAAGCTTCTGAATGTAATTTCTCTTTACGGGCTGTTTTACGGATCCGATGACCATCAAATACAGCAGATTCTAAAGCGACTGTTTGTGAATCATCATCGATCTGTGTATTTGCACCACCCATTGTACCGGCCAAAGCAACCGGTTCACTACCATTAGTGATCACAATATCTTCTGCGCTTAATTCACGTTTTTCGCCATCTAAAGTTGTCATCTTTTCGCCTTCATTGGCTAGACGAACGACAACATCTTTAGTTCCTAATTTGTCATAATCAAATGAATGTAGTGGTTGTCCGTAATCCATCAAAATATAGTTAGTAACATCAACGATGTTATTAATTGGACGTACACCGGCATTCCATAGACGCTTTTGTAACCATAAAGGACTTTGTTTGACCTTAACATTTTTAATGATACGCATTAAATAGGTCGGAGCAAGGTCAATTGGTGCTTCTGCCTTTAAGTAATCAGAAATATTACTACTATCGTCTTCTTTTACTTCCGGACGTGGCAAATTAACCTTTTTATCATATAAAGCAGCTACTTCATTGGCCACTCCTCTTACACTTAAAAGATCAGCCCGATTTGGTGTTATATCAATGTCGATCACATCTTCATCCATACCAAGATATGGGAAAATTGATTGGCCAGGAATAGCATCTGTTGGTAAAACATAGATTCCATCGGTATATTCTTTAGGAACCACGCTTTCTGAGAAACCAATTTCTTGTAATGAGCAGATCATCCCTAAAGAAACTTCGCCACGCATCTTTGATTTCTTGATTTTATTGTGACCTGCGATCCAAGAATTAGGCAAAGCCACGATCACATTTTGTCCGCTAGCGACATTGGGAGCACCACAAACGATCTGATAAAGTTCTTTTTCTCCAACATCAACTTGGCAGATTTTCAAATGATCTGAATTGGGGTGTGGTACCAAACTATTGATATGTCCGACCACGATTTTCTTTTGTCCTTCTTCCAACCGTGAAACGTCATCAATTTCTACCGCACTTAATTCTATTTTATTCGCTAGCGAATCTGCATCAATACTTGCAACAGGAACATATTCATCCAGCCATTTTTTTGAAACTTTCATTTAGAGACGACCTAACCTTTCTGAGAAAATTGTTCTAGGAAACGAACATCATTTAAGTAAAACTCACGAATGTCATTGACCCCATACTTCAACATAGCAAATCTATCTGGGCCAAGGCCAAAAGCAAAACCACCATAAATTTCAGGATCGATCCCAGCCATTTTCAAAACATTAGGGTGTACCATACCGGCACCAAGCGTTTCGATCCAACCAGTATATTTGCATACAGCACAACCCTTACCACCACATTTAAAACATGATACATCGACTTCGGCCGATGGCTCGGTAAATGGGAAATAACTTGGGCGCATTCTGATCTCGCGTTCTTCGCCAAATAAATTTTTAGCTAATTGTTGCAGCGTCCCTTTTAGGTCAGCCATTGTTATATGTTTATCGATCACTAAGCCTTCTACCTGATGAAATTGATGTGAATGAGTCGCATCGTCGGTATCCCGACGGTAAACTTTTCCAGGAGAGATCATTTTTAATGGGCCCTGAGAAAAATCATGCTTTTCCATCGTTCTCGCCTGTACAGGTGAAGTCTGCGTCCGCATTAAAATCGAATTTGTAATATAAAATGTATCTTGCATATCTCTTGCAGGGTGATCTTTCGGGAGGTTTAGCATTTCAAAATTATAATGATCTTCTTCAACTTCTGGACCGTCGACTACCTGATAGCCCATACCCAAGAATAATTTTTCAATTTGATCGATAACTTGTTCGAGTACATGCGGTTGTCCCTGTTTAACTGGTACTCCTGGCAAAGTTACATCAATTTTTTCTTGCTCAAGTTTATCTGCTGTTTTAGCAATTTCTAATTCATCGCGGCGTTGTGTAATAGCCTCACTGATTTCATCACGGACTTTATTGGCGAAACTACCAACTTTAGGCCTTTCATCAGCTGGTAAATCACGCATTCCTCGTAAAACCTCAGTGATCGGCCCTTTTTTACCTAAAACATGGACTCTAATATCATTAATTTTTTTAGTGTCAGATGCAGATTTAATTTCTGACAAACTGTTTTCCTTGAGCTGCTCAAGTTTATCTTTTAGATTCATTGTTTTTCCTTCCTTAAAAAGTTATTGGATTATCGAACTAAATTAAATAATCACTATAAAAATAATTTTACAGCTTTTTCCTTGATATTTGTCTGAAAAAAGAAAAAAGCCCCATCCCTAAAAAGGGACGAGGCTTCGCGGTACCACCCTTGTTTTATCGCTAGTTAACCTAACAATAACACTTAGATCTTGATAACGATCAGTACAGACCGTAACGCTTTTCACTAGCAATCAGGCTCCCAGCGTTAACTCGGGAAGTGAACTTCAACTATTTTCCAACAAAACGTTCTCAGTCATACGTTTCTTCCTGTGATGGTCTACCAGTTTACTCTTTTCCGTCTTCGTTTCAAATATTAACATCAGTTTACCTTGATTAAAAATGATAGTCAAGTCAGTCTTTACAATCGGCTAAAGTGTACCATTTTTCTGCCCAATCATGAACTTGACCAATAATACCAGCCAAATCTTCACCTTGCTCAGTTAACTGATAGACGTCACGACAACTGTCGACTAAAGGCGTTTTAGTGATCAAACGCTCATTTTCTAACTCTTTTAGGCGTTCAACTAAAACACGATCACTACATTTATCTACTTTATTAGCAATGTCTTTGAAACGTTGTGGGCCCTCAGATAGTAAAACATCGATAATTAGCCCATTCCATTTTTTACCAAGGATACCAAAAGTTTTTTCGAAACGAGGACATAGTTCATAATCGCTATTTTTCTTAACTTCTACTGCCATAACAACTCACCTCCGGACGAAATAAGTCCATTTATAGTAAACAAAAAGCCCGTGCTATGACATTCGAGCTTTCTGGACTTCAAGTCAATTATAATTTTACTCTCATTTACTTACTTTTGCAAAGCTTAAATGCTCTTTCAAATCCACTTTGACTTCTCCAGCTAAATGCCCACTATACTCAGCCGTTGCGGAATATTTGTCAACAGCTGTCACAATAAAACCTTCTGGATATTTAGGTGGGCATACAGTCGCACCCCACATGTGTTTAATAATAATATCTTTTTCCAATGGGCTAAGATCAGTAATTTTTTCTGCATTTCTTAAAGCAATACGTGGATGGATCCAAGCATGTGTACCACGGTCAAATTTAGTCGTACGCCAATCATAATA
This sequence comes from Ligilactobacillus pobuzihii E100301 = KCTC 13174, assembly GCF_000349725.1. GTDB lineage: Bacteria > Bacillota > Bacilli > Lactobacillales > Lactobacillaceae > Ligilactobacillus > Ligilactobacillus pobuzihii. The sequence goes on along the minus strand of NZ_KB714697.1, from coordinate 122,622 downwards.
AAACAAATCGTGTAACAAACCTGCACGAGCTGTAGCCTTAGCATTTAAACGCATTTTTTTAGCGATACAATAACTGGTATAAGACACATGAATACAGTGATCTAAACGTGTTGTTGCATGGTGTTGTTCATATTCTGCCAATTTTTGTACTGCTGGTTCTTGTAATAAGTCACCAACATAACTCATATATTCAGGATCTTGTTTCCATTTGACATTTGTTGTCATATTCGTCAAATTACCTCACTTGATTGATTTATTAGCTTTCATATCCCTAATAGTAAACTGCCCATAACAAACTTGCAAATAATAGCTATTAAACCCAAAGATGTTAATATATTCTTAACAATCAGGCCCTTAGCTTAAACATTAAAATTCCTGCCGCTATTGCAACATTTAAGGACTCTGCTTGTCCTGTAAGTGGAATATATAGATTCATTGAAGTCTCTGATAACATCTCTTGGCTTAAACCATTACCTTCATTTCCCATTACCAAAGCAAAATCTTCATGTCGGCCAACCTGATCATACCTTCTTGCTTGTTCATTTAGTTCACTGCCAAATACTGGAAAATGATTCTTTTTGAAAGCTGCCGTCCACTCACGCAGATCCCCTTCTACCAGTTGAATGTGAAATTGACTGCCTTGCATTGAGCGGACAAGCTTAGGCTGATACATATCAACTGAACCCTGGCTTAAAACAACGCCAGAAAAGCCAGCCGCATCAGCCGTCCTAACCATCGTTCCTACATTACCTGGGTCTTGGATCGTATCTAAAAATAACCAAGCACCCGTTGCGCTTGTAGGAGAAATTTTGAGCTCGTCATCCAGTGAAACTGTCGCAAATACCCCTTGCGGACTAGGAGTTGCACTCAATTGGTGTGCAACCTCGTCTGAAATTTCAAAACGTTCGATTTCTTCGGGCCACAAGTTTTGTGTACTAGTTTGTTCAAAAACAGTAGTCGTTGCCATGATTTCCAAGATATTTTTGTTTGCTTTAATAGCTTCGTTTACTAAATGCCAACCTTCCAGCAAATATTTATTTTGGCGGCTTCTTCCTTTTTTTGTTTGTAATTTTTTCCAATTTTTTACGGACTGATTCCCAGTCGATTGAATGTATTTCATTTTAACTTCCCATTCCTAATAACATTATATTATGCTAATTTTTTTGTCAGACGTAAAACTGCCTGTTGTTTGCCGTTTAAATCTTTTTGCGTTCCGCTAACTATTTGGAGGTGATAGGAACTAGCAATTTTTCTTGTTAATTTCGTATCCATTGCCATTTGCTCATCAGCTAATAAAATTGCCGTCACAGTATTATCTTCTGCTGTATAAAACGCCTGATAAACATTAACTTGAATCTGACTTAAACCTAAATCACCACTAAAAAAGTGGGCGCTGATCCTTGCAGCCGCTTGGGCAGTACTGGTTGCAGTCTTAAATAAATCTTTTTCACTATTAAACTCTAAACCAGGGTTATGAAAAATAAAAGTCAAGCCCTGTTCTGAAAAAGGCGCACAGTCCAGTAAACGAATTTTTTCTGTTGCAGAACCTTCTGAATATAACAATAAGTACAAACAATTCATTTCAAATTCACGCCCACGCATATTTAACAATGGCTCAATATCGTGTAATAAACTTAGTCTTCCTTCTTGCTTTAACTGTCGATAAGAAATCACTTCTATCCTTAGCGACAAGTCTTGTAACTTATCTTTTATCGCTTGAACTATATACTTTTGTATATTTTCACTCATATAAATTTCATACACTGTATTACCCACAGCTTGATATTTAATATCCACAACAACCCACCTCTCGATCTCTTCTTTGTTAATTATACAACGCACAAGGTACCACGTACATGATCCCTGTTTTTAGTTTACTTTAAATTAGCTCACAAAAAAACCCTACTCCAAAATTGGAGCAAGGCCTTAGGGGTTGTATTAATTTGTTTAGGGGGACAAATTAAATAGTTGTCAATAAAAGCAATTGCTTTTAATGTCAACGAGGTAATTATAGCATAGTGAAAATTCATCGACAACCCTTTTCAAAAATGAATCTTTAAAATTGAAAGTAATTATTGCAAAAAAATCCTGTCACAACGGCGACAGGAAGAACAGATATATATAATATGTGCATAGCCACTAGAACAACCGAAATATGTGATAGTTAGTTATAAATTGCTATAAAAGTTTGTGTTCCTTTAAATGACTATGAGGGTAGTATATACCTTTTATTTCAAAAAATCTATTACAAAATCTTTACAATTTATTAACTAAAAGATTTCTTTTTACTAACTATAGGAATTACCACCATTATGCCCGCCGATCAAGCCAGCTCGGTCTAACATCGTCCCTCCTTGTTTCAAACTATGACCAAAAAATAAGGCCTTTGTGCCAAAACCAGCCCTGATATTATCCAGCGTCTTTTCTAGTATTACATGCTTTTCCTGTTTTTTGACCGAAGTAAATAAATTTAACTGCAAGTCTTGCGTAGTAATTAATTTTCCAAAACTAACTGCAATATTTCTAACAGTTTCTTGCTGCCAGTTTTGTCTAAATAACTGAATTAAGTAATGATTTAGTTTATATCCATCACTCGTCGGTTCAATTTTCATTTGTTGTGAAAAGCGGCTCTTACCAGTCTTTTGTGTTGAAGCATAAGAAAAACCAATGCTTAAACTTACACACATAGTTTGTTTATTCCTTTTTCGCAATCTTGCTGCCACTTGCTCCCCGATCTCTTGGATCACAACTTCGATCTCTTCTTGTTTATGATAATCTCGTGGTAGAACCTGTGAATTTCCTAAACTATCATTTTTAACCCGCACTGGTTTTTCCAAATTAGTCCGGTCAATGCCCCAAGCTAAAGCTAATAATTGTGTTCCAATGATCCCCATTTCCTCTTTTAAAAGATAAGGTGTTGTATGTGCAAGATCTTTCATTGAATAGATACCCATCTGATGTAAATGCTTTTCTGTTCGCTGTCCAATACTCCAAACATTCGTCAATTCAGTTATGGGCCAAATTTTATCGGTAAAGTTACCATAATCTAATTCACCCACTAAATCAGATGCATGTTTGGCAAAAAGATCTAGTGCTAATTTAGCCTGTAATGGATTTGAACCGATCCCAACTGTTGTGTATAAACCCAAACGTTCACGCACAGTCCTTTGGATCTGCTGAGCTACTTTTTTAGGACTATTACCAAATAATCGCCACGAATAAGTTAGGTCAAGGATCGTTTCATCAATAGAATATGGGACACAGTCGATCTCTTTGGTATAATGCCAAAAGATCTCGTTAATTTCTAAGTTTTTTTCAATATACAAATTCATCCGCGGCGGTACAATCAATAACTCATCGTTTTTTGGTAAATCACGTTGACGACTCACATTACTGATTCCATAAAGCTTTTTCGCCATCGGAGATGTGGCCAAAATTAACCCCCCATTAGTATTTTCTTGTTCTGACAATACAACTAGCGGTGTTTCCAAAGGATCCAGCCCTCTTTGAGAACATTCTACACTAGCATAAAAAGATTTATTATCTATCAAGAAAAAAACTCCATGTGGCTCCTTTGAATAGTCCATCGCAATCCTCCCCCAAACGTTTTATCCAACATAATTATACGAACATTAGTTCGAATTGTAAATAAAAAAATCATTCAACAACTTTTACACTACAATATAAAAAGCCTATAACAACCTGTGTTACAAGCTTCTATCATTTAGATATTAAATTTTATACTGGTGGATCACATATTTTACATGGCTGTAATCCTTGGGCTTTTGCTTCTTTTAAAGTAGTTGCCTTAAAATTTCCACGTCCATGTGGATGGTTATGATACTTATCACCCGTTGGAGTAACATATACTTTTACATTCTGATCATTACTTTGTTGCTGCGGTTCTACTTGTTGTTGATCATTTCGTCTATTCTCTTGGCCTTGGCCATCAGACGAACCATCAGCATATGTAGCACCAGAAATATTACTTGACCCATCCGCATAGTTTAGCTTCACTCCATCTTGTACATTAAAAATGAATACATTAAATGAAATACTATTGTCTCCGACTGACTTAGACATCAGATGTACCCCACGCGCTAAAAGTTCATTTCCACGGAAAATAGGAGTTACCGAATATCTAACATAATTACTACTACTTTGTTCCAAATATGTTTTTATATCCATTTCAAAGCGTAACATTTCGGGACTATTTAATTGACGTGTACCAGTGATCAAATTTTTCCAATTGTTATTTTCTGCAGATAAAGCCCAACCAATTAAATGTGAACGATTATAAAGATATCCTCCTGATATTGTTTTGTTTTTCCAGCCTGTTGGTGTAACATCCGAAATACTACCACGCTTTTCACCTTGTTTTGGCATAGTGGCTTGACTTAGCATCGCTTCCGCAGATGTAGCGCGGTTTAAACTATCAAGTTCTCCGTATCTTTCCCAAGAACCATTTTTAGTAGACATACCTGCTTTACTAAACGTTGGAACACCATTATTGACGCTAATTGTTTGTGTCCCTTGATATTTTAAATCAGCTAATTCTTTATTTGTGGCTCGTTGTTGTTGGTCAGTTCGATTTGCAGCCTTCTTTTCATCTGATTTTGTTTTCTGAACAGACTCCTGTTTTTCTGATCCCTGAGCTCTATCTTTCTTGAAATCAGCTCCCTTAGTAGTACTTTCTTTTGACGACTCGTCTTTACTAGACGTTACCTGTTCAGTTTTTTTATTACTACTTGTTTGTTTAGAGTCATTAGCTGAACATGCTCCAACCAGCAAAATAGTCATTATCATGGCAAAGAATACGAACGACTTTTTCTGAATCCTATGACTTTTTTTGTTTTCTAAGCAAAAAATAAGGTAAGCAAAAACTACTAACCATGTAACTACAAAAAAACTTTCCATTAATTCTCCCCCTCTTTTAACCAGCACAATAAATAGTCATCACTAATATACCATGTTTGATTTGATAAAGGGAAAAACACAGGAATTTTAAATAGTAGACAATATCAGATTTATACTGTCTACTAACTAATTTTTGTAAAAATATGAATTATTAGAAGACTAAAATTCAATCACTCCTGTTAAAATGAATACGACCAGTACAACTAACCCACCAATAACTGCATGTTTTAAAGCAGGGATAACGATCTTGTTTTCCATAGTTACTCCTCCAAAAGACAATGCGTCTTATATACTCCTTGCACTTCACACTTATAATGTACAACTGGAATTTATTTATTGAATATCGATCAAGTAAAGATTATGTAATTTTTCTAATAATTCATAAAAAATACCGCCCAATTTCAAAAAACATAATTAGGTGGTATTTTTTGGTTGAAGGATACTTTATCTTCTTCATACCTATTTCTTTCTATTCTTTTTTGAATAGTCTTCTATTTTGTATTTTCGACTATCTTGTATTTCACCATAGAGTGTATATATCAAGATGATCACAAATACCGCTGCAAAATATAAAAAAGAGTTCAAAGTAAAGTGAGAATCATCTTTTAATACCGTTGAAGACGGCGGTGCATAAGCAGTTGTTGCATTTGTAAAATCAACAACATTAGTATTAGCTTGATCGTTACCTTTTATATTATCTCCAGAACTTGAATCGTTACTAGAACGAACATTCCTTGCAGCTAAAACTTGAGCTTTACTATAAGTATCAGTTATTTTTCGAACTTCATCTTTTTGAGAAACTGACGAAGCTTGATCACTATTTGATGATACTTTACTTGAGCTTGCTTGCGACTTTTGCTCGTCATTATCATCAGAACGTGTCGATGCATCTACAATGGAGTCAGCACTGGAACTCGGACTACCATCGCCTGAACTCGAATTGGCAGGAGGTGTTATATTATCACTTTCTGTCGAAGAATTATCCTCAGATGAAGCTGGTGACGAGGAACTAGATTGTGAACTACTTGAACTACTTGACTCAGAGGACGATGAACTTGACGAAGACTCCTCGGATGAAGCACTCGAAGATGATGATTCTGAACTAGAGTCAGAGCTGGTACTTGAATCAGAACTCGACGATGGCATATCACTGTCTTGATCATCACTACTGGACTTTGTTTCTTCGAACTTTGAAGATATAGTTTCAAGAGAAGATGAATCATGGTCACTTGCTTCATTTTCTTGTTTTGTTTGCGCTCTGGCTACTTTTTCACTAGTAACATTGCTTGCATTGCTCTGAGATGCATCGACTTTCGGTGCAACTACCGTTAATCCAATTAGTATCCCGATACAACTCAGGCAAGTGTAAAATTTAATGGAGGCTGGTTTATATTTAACCAAAATTTCACTTCCTATAAAAACATGCTTTTTATTAATTACACTAATCTTATCAAATATATGAGGTACATCTTAGCATATTTCAACTAATTTCTAAAGCAGCCATTTATATTAAAGGTAAATTTATTTAGGATTTCTAATATGTCTATTCGTTACGATATATCTATTCCTGATTAGACTGGGAATATTCTACGAAAGTATCGATAAAAATAACTTATTTTTAAAAAAGTTAATTTTTTCTTACATAGTTAGTTGACTACAATCATAATTTAACTTATCATTAGGTTGGACATAAGGTCACGCGCCTGAAGATTAATCTTCATTGCTGCTTCGGTAGTGCACATAGATAATTTAACCCATTCTTGCTGGAGAATGGGCATTTTTAATATCTTGTCTCCTATGAGGATAAAACAAAATTTATATTGTCATAACTACTAATATTTGCTATAATAACTTTTGTTGTGGAGAGTTGGCAGAGTGGTAATGCACCGGACTCGAAATCCGGCGAACCGGCTAATACCGGCGCGCAGGTTCAAATCCTGTACTCTCCTTATTGTACCAAAATAGAACCATTTAAAAAGCCTTGGAATGCCTATTCTAAAGGCTTTTTATTTTTGAGTTCCCATTAAAAATGTCGGGCAAATTATTATGTAATTACTGAAAAATAAAAGAGCTGAGGCATAACTAACTGCGCGATCTCAAAAGATTGAAGCCTTACTGTAACAACGATTGCGTTATTTTAGCCTTTCGCTTTGCTACGACCCAAAATAACGCAATCATCATTACAAGCTTCAAAACATCTTTTGTCTCACTCTCTTTTTGTGTGGAGTAATCAACTCCAGAATGGAATGAAATTCTGATAGTTACAACTAGATTATAGCATAAAAATAAACTCACCTCCGAAAAAGTGAGCTCATTTCATTCAGTCGTGTGTTTCTAAGAATATGTCGGCTATAGGGAATTCCGACAAAAGGTAATATAACATAAATTTATTTAGATGAATAATTGTGCAAAATAAAAATCCTCCGATTTCTCGGAGGTTATTGTTTTAAACTATTCGCTTGCTAATCTACACATAACGTTTAACTTTATTTTGTTTTTAAAAAGATTTCCTCTGCTTATTAAATCAAAACAGAACCATTTAAAATGTATTGAAACACTTATTCTAAAGGCTTTTTATTTTCCAAGCAAAATAGCACCTAGCTTTTCACTAGATGCCTATATATCCATTTTCCTATGCCGTTCTTTTTATAAGGTAGCAATAGCCTAAAACATTTTTACAGTTCTTAAAGTTTTACCTGAATTCTTCCTTATATGACCGTAGTTTAATATCTCAACCTTAAAGCTACCTTAAATGTGCCAATTATTCATTAGCATAATGATATATATAAAGTGCTGCAAGTAGAGTACTGATAGCTTCTATCATCTTACTCGCCTCCTTGACCTGTACTATATAAAATCATCCTTAAAAGAAGCTTAACTGTCATTAGTAATTTAATTATTAGTGACTTTGGGTATTAATTAAGTTTAGTCGTCTAGGCATTGTGGCTTTCATAAGGCAACTGATATACTTTGGTAATTTTCGCATACCCCTTAAAAAATAGCCACTATGGCATACCCTCTTATTATCTTTACAAACTATTTTTCCACGTACTACTGCTTTTGCCCCAGCTCTTTTTTCCATTTTAAATAAAAAAGATCAAAAGGATCCATACGCCAAATATAAATGCATACGTATCCTTTCAATCTATACCTATACCATAATGCTCAAAACAATATCCTAGATGTTACTGATTCCTTACTCCCGTGTACTGGTATTGTGCTCCAACAAACAAATTAATTTCCTGAAACTGTTCGAAATCTCTTTCTAAGTCATCTAAAGAAATATTATCGTCTTGCGGTGTTGTTTCAATGTAAAACTGTTGTCCAACATGTAACCTATATTTCCGGATTTCCATCAACTCAGGATGAAACATTAAATTAACTGAAAAATCAGATTGACTGTCGTTATTGTCAGAAAAATTTAGCCACAACTTAAAACGTGTAAATTTGCCTTCATGAAATTTAATATCCAATAACTCAATATCATTCAAATTCTGGAAGGTACCCTCTATTTTTTCTTTTAATCCATCATTAACTTTTATAAAGACCGGTAGTTTAACTTTTAGAACATACAAAAAACTGTTAGATTTATCTATACCTAAAAAATTATTTGCACTTAATTGATATACTGCCATAAAAAAACCTCTCTCAAATATGCTGAAAGACATCATACCAATCCTATTTCAGGAATTCAAATAAAAATTACTTTTTGTAAGTGTATACATTATTCAAATAAAAAAAAGAGAAAGCAATTGTAAAAAAATTACTTTCCCCTAAACAGTTGTAAAAATCAGGTGGTCCTTACCACCCACTGCTATTCTAATATGTCTCAAAGACTGATGAAATGGTTTTGATAATTCTTAACCTTAATTTAGAAGGCAAAGAAAAACCTTTATTTACTTTCATCTTCTGACTGTAACACAGCCATAAACGCCTCTTGAGGTATTTGAACAGTCCCTACATCTTTCATCCGTTTTTTACCACGTTTTTGCTTTTCAAGTAACTTAGCACGACGATCTGGATCACCTGTATGGATCCGTGAAGTAACGTCCTTACGATAAGCCTTAATGTTAGTCCGAGCAATAATCTTCGAACCGGTTGCAGCCTGGATCGGAATTTCAAAGTTTTGTCGTGGGATAATTTCTTTAAGCTTTTTAGTGATCACACGAGCTCTCTCATCAGCAAACTGTTTATGCGAAATAAAACTCAAAGCATCAACTTTTTCACCGTTCAATAAAATATCGATCTTAACTAGGTCGCTCGGTTGCTCTTTATCAAATTCATAATCTAACGAAGCGTAGCCACGAGTGTTTGATTTTAATTTATCAAAGAAATCAAAAATAATTTCTGCCAATGGCATCTTGTAGATCACATTAACACGCGTGTCATCCAGATAATCCATTGTAACGAATTGTCCACGTTTACGCTGACACAATTCCATTACAGCGCCTACATACTCGCTTGGCACCATAATTTCAGCTCTAACAAACGGTTCGTTGATTTCAGCAATATTAGAGACCTCTGGCATATCTGAAGGATTAGATACCTTAACGTACGAACCATCAGTCAATTCAACGTTATAAGTAACAGCTGGAGCTGTCGTGATCAGATCCATATCGAATTCACGTTCTAAACGTTCTTGAATAACGTCCATATGAAGTAAACCTAAAAAGCCACACCGAAAGCCAAAACCTAAAGCTTGAGAAGTTTCTGGCTCAAATTCCAAAGCAGCATCATTCAACTGCAGCTTTTCCAGTGCTTCACGCAAATCGTTATACTTGCCATTATCCGTTGGATAGAGTCCTGAGTATACCATCGGATGCATCTCACGGTAGCCAGGTAATGGTCTGGCAGCCGGATCATCAGCATTAGTGACTGTATCACCAACACGTGTGTTCTTAATATTTTTGATACTAGCAGTCAAATAACCCACATCGCCTGCCATTAAAAAATCACGTTTTAACGGTTTAGGCGAGTTGACCCCAACTTCAGCAACGTCGTATTCCATACCACTATTCATCATTTTGATCTTATCGCCAGGCTTAACACACCCTTGGGTGATCCTAATACTTAAAACAACTCCACGATAGTCATCATAAACAGAGTCAAATACTAAGGCTTTAAGTGGCGCTTGAATGTCACCCGACGGAGCCGGAACTTTATTCACGATTTGTTCTAACATTTCCGGTATCCCTAAACCAGTTTTACCTGAAGTTAATACCGCATCAGAAGCATCTAAACCGATCAGGTCCTCAATATCTTTACGCACCAGTTCGGGCTCAGCTGATGGAAGATCCACTTTATTAATAACTGGAATAATTTCTAGGTCATCGTCGATAGCCAAATAAACATTTGCTAAAGTCTGTGCTTCGATCCCTTGAGCTGCATCAACGACCAAAACTGCTCCTTCACAAGCCGCTAACGAGCGAGAAACTTCATAAGAGAAGTCAACATGACCTGGTGTATCAATCAAATGAAAAATATAATCTTCACCATCATTTGCGTGATACTTTAACTCAACCGCATTCAACTTGATCGTGATCCCACGTTCTCGTTCAAGATCCATCGAATCCAAAAGTTGTGCTTTCATTTCACGATGAGAAACAGTATCCGTCAACTCAAGAATTCGATCCGCAATCGTGGACTTTCCATGATCAATATGCGCAACGATCGAAAAATTGCGAATATGTTTCTGACGCTCCTTCATTTCTTCTATATTCATTCAGCAAATTCCTGCTTTCTTTTCTGTTATGTTCCTAACAGTACATTATAGCCTGCCAAAGAGTTAACAGTCAATTTATCAATCAGCGTAATAACTTTTTATTCACCATACTTTTCCGGCATAATTAAATCATATTTCAATACTTAAATAAGCTGTTTATATTTATTTAATATGAAATTCCTACTAAAATTAACTAAAGTTCTATTTTGACGAAAGTAATCGCTGTTTTTAAAGAAATTTTTTAGTTTTTTTGAAAAAATTAAAAAAATGTTGCGTACAACCTTGTAAGCGATTTTCTTTTAAGGTAGAATGAATAGTGTTGGTTTTTAGCTTATCAGAGAGAAAGGATGTATTATTTTGCAAAAACAACAAACCGTTGAAGCCGGCGTTGCGATGATGAAAGTTTTAGAATCTTGGGGGGTCAAACATGTTTATGGGTATCCTGGTGGTTCGATCAGTTCCACATTACATGGTCTAGAAGTTGAACAAGAAAACATTAAATACGTACAAGTACGTCATGAACAAGTTGGTGCCTTAGCCGCTGCTGGTCATGCTAAAGCTACTGGTGAAATTGGTGTAGCCTTTGGTTCAGCTGGTCCTGGTGCAGTTAACTTATTGAATGGTTTATACGATGCTAAAGAAGATAATGTTCCTGTATTAGCTATCGTAGGACAGGTGCCTCGTTCAAATGTGAACTATGACTACTTCCAAGAATTTCCAGAAGTTCCTATGTTTACTGATGTTGCAGACTATAACCGTGTTGTTTTGACTCCAGAAAGCTTGCCATATGTAATCGACAAAGCTATCCGTGAAGCATACAAAAATAACGGTGTTTCTGTTGTTGTTATTCCTAACGACATTGGTTTCGAGGAAATTGAAGATGTTCCATTCTCTTCCGCACAATTAACAGACCAAAAAGCAGCTCCACAACCTGAAGCGACTGACGAAGAAGTTAATCATTTACTTGATATGATCAAAAAGGCTAAACGCCCTGTTTTCCACGTTGGTTCAGGTATCAAAGATAACCAAGATAAATTACAAGAGTTATCAGAAAAATTACAAATTCCTGTTGTGATCACTGGTCTAGCCAAAGGTAAAGTAGACGATCATTTTGCAGGTAACATGGGTACTTCTAACCGTGCTGCATCTAAAGCAGCCGACGAAGTATTTGGTTCAGCTGACCTAGTTATCGCATTAGGTGCTAACTTCCCATTTGCTAACTTAGTTTATCGGACTCATGACTTTACATTTGTTCAAATCGATAATGATCGGTCTAAATTTGGTCGTCACCACTATCTTAACTACAGTATCTGGTCAGATTCTGGCAAATTCTTGGACAAAGCCCTAAAATTAAGTGAAAAACAACCAGAATCGCCATTCTACAAAGCTGCTGTAGAAGACATGAAAGACTGGAGAGCTTACCTTGAAAGTTTAATGAACAAAACTGAAGGCGCCCTTGAATACGAGCAGATTTACCGTGAAATCAACCGTATTGCTGAGCCAGATGCACTCTTCTCAGTTGATGTTGGTGATAATATCATTAACAGTTTCCGTTTCTTAGATATGAAACGCGGTCAACAAATGACTATTTCAGCTCTATTCGCAACGATGGGCTGGGGGCTTCCAGGTGCTATGGCAGCACAATTCGCTTACCCAAAACGCCAGGTATTTAACATTGCAGGTGATGGTGCGTTCTCAATGGTTATGCAAGATCTTTTGACATTGAACAAATACAACTTGCCTGTCATTAACATTATTACATCTAATCAATACCTCAGTTTCATTAAGTCAGAACAAGATGACTTGACAATGAACAACTTTGGTATCGATTTGAAGGATGCTAAGTTTAAAGATATCGCTGAAGCAATGGGCGTTCATGGTATCGAAGTTAACGACGCTAAAGATTTGAGAGCTGCTTTTGATGAGGCACTTGAAACTTCTAAAGCAGGTAAACCTGTTTTGATCGACGCAAATATCACAGGTAAACGTGGTATTCCAGTTGAAGAATTACAACTTAAGATCGAAGGCGACCACTTTGTTGAATACATTTCAGATGGTTACCAACAAGCTCATGGTAAACGTTCGATCGAAGAATTCTTCGAAGAATATGATGCTTCAGAATTAAAACCTTTCCCATATTACTTGGAAAAATATGGTGTTGAACTCTAAGATCACACCTCAAAGTAAAAAAAGGCACATCATCCGATGTGTCTTTTTTTATGCGTTACCCGCGTAGAGTTTATTTTATTTTTGGAATTTTGTATATTATCATTTAAGTTGTGAACTACAAGTAAAAAATTATTCGAGGTGTAATCAATGACAGTTTTTCCTGCCGAACGATCTTTATTCTTCAGGTATTTATTTCATAGCGTATCCTGCTCACTGAAACCATCGCAATCTATAGTTGCTGTTAATTACTCAAAAACCAATGACAGTGCCTATTTTCTATTAAGATCAGCTCATAATATTTGGCTTACATTACGTTTAGCTGATCACCCTCTTTGGCTTAAAAACGCCCAACAATTAGAATTTAATTTTGGTAACCCGGCAAACCTAGTTTATTTAAAATCACAACTAGAAAAACAATTATCTAAGCCAAAGCTAAACACTTTTTCATTTACAAGACAAGAATTAGCCATGCTACATTTTTTAATGTACCTTCAACAACAAGGATTAGTTTGTGTATTGCATTTACCAAATAAAACTGAAAAAAATAAAAATAACAAAATTGATATAGACAAAGAACTAAATCAAAACTATTTTTTTATTGGTAATAGAAATAATCTAAACCATCTTTTATTGCCAGTCACTGATCACAACTTTCAGAAAGTAATTTCCCAACTATACGGTAGAAACTTTCTTTTTTCACAATTTAATGCCCATGATTTATTAAAACTCTTGCCGACTAATCAGTGGATCAAACCCGTCCTTGCAGATCTTCAGCCAGAAAATTGGAAATGGCAAGACGTATGTAAAACTAATATCTCCGACAAAGTTTTGTTAAGGCAATTAAAAAAAGCAGCTTCGTTGTCTTGACAGTAAAGTCTTATGACAACAAAGCTACCAAATTAGGCTATCCTATTATTCAAACTCTTCGTATTCATTTGGATCTTGTCCGTCGATACGTCCATCTTGTCGATCCAAAGTATTAATTGCTTTAACTTCATCATCAGTTAATTCAAAATCAAAAACATCAAGGTTTGCACGCTGATGTTTTAAATTTGTTGACTTGGGAAGAGGTACGATTCCACGCTGGATATGCCACCTTAATATGATCTGCCCAACATTTTTATCGTATTTTTCAGCAAGCTTTTTAACGATCGGTTCACTTAAAGCTGAACTACCGCGTCCTAAAGGACTCCATGCTTCAGTTACTATCCCACGTTTAGCGTCTTCTTGTACACGTTGGTCATTGACCCAGTATGGGTGGATCTCAATTTGATTAACGGAAGGTGTTACTCCAGTTTCAGCAATGATCTTATCTAAATGCTCAGGCTCAAAATTGGAAACACCGATCGACTTGATCAAGCCGAGTTTTTGAGCAGTAACAAGTGCTTTCCAAGCTTCAACATATAAGCCTCTCTTTGGTAGCGGCCAATGAATCAAGTATAGATCAAAGTATTCCAAGCCCATCCTGGCTAATGATTCTTTGATCGCGTTTAAAGCATCATCATAACCATGATACTTACCAGGAAGTTTTGACGAAACAAATATTTGATCTCGGGGCACACCAGAATCTCGGATCGCTTTACCGACAATTCCTTCATTATCATAATTTGTTGCACTATCAATTGAACGATAGCCGTCTTTGATCGCTGAAATAATTTGGTGATAACCTATTCCACCACGTAGCTGAAAAGTACCTAACCCAACTTTGGGCAGCTTATAACCATCGTTTAATACTACTTTGGGTATTGCCATATATTACTTCCTCCTCTATGATATCCATTATAGATATTGTAACTCATTTTTCTATTAAAATAATGTGATATGTTTATTGTTGAATAGCTGCCTTTCTCATGTCAACCTCAAAAAAAATAAAGCGGTTTGTTATATACAATGTTCTCTGCTATTATTTTTAGAAAAATCAACTTTAAATACTAATATAAAACTAAATTGTAATAAGCAATTTTCGAAAGGAAAACTATCTATGGACATTAAATTTGAATTTGCTCAAAAAAGTGATCTACCTAAAATCGTCGAAATATATAATCAAACTATCAAATTAAAAACGGTGACAGCTGACACTCAGCCAGTTACGGTTGCTGACAGAAAGTCCTGGTTTGAAGAATATAATCAAAATTCATACCCTTTATGGACTATCAAAAAAGATAATATCATTATTGGTTGGGTCGGTCTAGAACCATTTTATGGCAGAGCAGCATATAGTCAAACTGCAGAAATCAGTTTGTACATAGACGAAAATTATCGTGGTCACCATTTAGGAACAAAAACCCTAAATTTTGTAAAGAGCCAACTTAAATATATAGGGATCAAAAATATTGTTGCTTTTATTTTTAAACAAAACCCAGCCAGTCTTGCTCTTTTTGAAAAACAAAATTTTAACCGCTGGGGATTTTTACCTCAAGTGGCACAAATAGACAATAACTACTTAGACTTAGTTATTATGGGTCAACATTTTGATACCGACTAAATTATTTTCCAGTAGAGTCGTTTTCTAAAAAAAAAGTGCTCCATGATCGTTAGACATTAAAAGCTAATGATCATGGAGCATTTTAATTTATTCGGAGTTTTTTTATAAAAAACTATTTAAACTCAATCGGTGCGAGATAATCATAAATTGGATGAGCAGCTGTTAACTTATGAACTTCTTCTTTTATTTTATTTAATTCAAGTTCATTATCATGATTATTAATGGTTCGTACAATTAGCCGAGCAACTTGGCGACAATCATCTTCTTTAAAACCACGAGTAGTGATCGCTGGAGTCCCTAGACGAATACCAGAAGTTTTGAAAGGACTTAATTTTTCAGCTGGAATTGCTTCTTTGTTAGTGGTGATCGAAACAGAGTCCAAAGCTTCCTGAGCTTGTTTCCCATTCAGCTCTGTTTGTGATAAGTCCAAAGTCAGCAAATGATTATCAGTTCCACCAGAAACAACACGAATATGATCATAATGAGAAAACTCATCAGCCATAGCCTGTGCGTTACGAATAATTTGAGCCGCATATTCCTTAAATTCTGGTTGAAGGTCCTCATATAGCATTGTTGCTTTCGCTGCGATCACATGGTCTAATGGGCCACCTTGAGACCCTGGGAAAACAGCAGAATTGATTTTTTTTGCATATTTTTCTTTGGCAAGTATCAAGCCACCACGAGGACCACGTAACGTTTTATGTGTAGTAGTCGTAACAACATCAGCGTACAAAACTGGATTTGGATGAAGCTTTGCAGCGACCAAGCCAGCAATATGGGCCATATCAACCATTAGATACGCGCCAACATCATCAGCTATTTCACGGAATTTAGCCCAATCGATCGTCCGGCTATAAGCTGAAGCACCTGCAATGATCAAATTAGGCTGTACATCACGTGCAACTTTCAAAATTTCAGCATAATCAAGCAATTCAGTTTCTGAATCTAAACCATAAGAAAAAGATCGATATAATTTACCGCTAAAATTGACCTTCGCTCCGTGTGACAAATGTCCACCCGCATTAAGATCCATCCCCAAGATCTTATCTCCAGGATTTAAAAATGCTGCATAAACTTCTTGATTTGCCTGCGAACCTGAATGAGGCTGTACATTGGCATATTCAGCTCCAAAAAGCTGCTTAGCACGATCAATTGCCAATTTTTCAATAATGTCAACATATTCATTGCCACCGTAATATCGTTTACCTGGATAACCTTCCGAATATTTATTAGTCAGTACCGAGCCTTGTGCCGCCCTAACAGCAGGAGAAACAATATTTTCGGAAGCAATCAGCTCGATATTATTCTCTTGCCTTTGTTGCTCATTTTCAACTGCTTGCCACAATTCCGGATCTAATTTTTGATAATTCAACTGAAGATCAGCCCCCTTTTGTTTTCTAAAGTATATAATAACATGATATTGATTCACAAAATCATAATAAATATAAATTAACCTTACATATAAAAAGACAAGGATTCTCATCCCTGCCTCTTTAAACAATTTAATTAAAAGAAATGACGTATAATATCTTTGATCGGTGGTAATTTTGGAATACGATGTTTCTTAGAAAGATACTGCGTACCAAATTTAGTATAACCTTTTGCTTCATCAGCAACAATTTGTCCAGGAAGTGGTGCATCATCGGCAACATATGCATTGATCAAAACTGGACGGTCCTTAACTTTGTAGGCTTTTTTAAGCGCCATATCAAATTCTTGCTTATTAGTTACTGTGTAACCAATACCACCAGCAGCTTCTGCAAATTTGGCATAATCCATATCTTCTAGATCAATTGCATAGTTCAACTGACCAGCCGATTGTTGCTCATATTGAATAAATGCCAATTTACGATTATTCAAAACAATATTGATCAATGGCATTTTATATTTAGCTGCTGTAGCAAAATCTTCCATTACCATTGCAAAAGCACCATCACCATTGATCGAGATCACTTGTCGGTCTGGATAAACTTGTGAGGCCGCAATTGCAGCTGGTAAAGCACATCCCATCGTTCCTAACCAAGACGAGATCGTATATTGTTGCTTAGGACCAACTGGCAAATAACGAGCGCTCCAAGAAGTTGCTGTACCAACATCAATTGCATAAACAGCATCTTTGGGAGCAGTTTTGTAAATTTGGTCAAATAAAACTTCTGGTGCTAAAGGTAGACTTTTTAATTCTCGTTTTTCTTCAACCCAAGAGTTCCAAGTATCCATATGTTTTTGACAGTTAGCCAAGAATGACCCATCAGTTGGTTCTAGTCCACTATTTAAAATTGCTTCAACAACTTCACCTGCATCGCCATGAATAGCGATATCAGCTGGGAAACGTTTATTTAGGTGGCTAGGCTCAAGGTTGATTTGGATGCTCTTAGCTCGACCTGGCTTAGGCAGATATGCGGTATAAGGATAATTAGTTCCGACCATCAAAACTAAATCTGCAGATTTCATTGTTTGATAAGCAGCCTTAGTTCCCAATTTACCTACCTGCCCTAATGAATTAAGATGATCATCTGGGATCAATCCTTTAGCAGGTAAAGTTTGAATAAATGGGATCTTATAAGTCTCCACAAAGCGCTGCATGATCTCACCAGAGTGTTTGATACCTGTTCCAAACAAGGCTACAGGTTTTTTAGCACGATTCAATAAATCAACAGCTTCTTCAACTTCATCTTGAGGAACAACTGGTTTTTGCAACTTAAATGAGCCTGCAGTTGGTTTGAAAGCAGTAGCTAATTTTTGTTGTGGGATATCATCAGGAATAGTCAACACTGCTACACCGTTTTTTTCATATGCAGTACGAATAGCTTCGTCAACAGTTTCAGCCAAATGATCGACTGAAGTTATCGAACGGTTATAAACAGCTACATCTTCAAATAACTGAGGTGTATTTACTTCCTGAAAGAAACCAGTATTAAGCAAGTTAGACTCCACTTGACCTAATAAAGCTAACACAGGTGCATGGTCCATTTTTGCATCATATAAACCGTTTAGCATGTGTATAGCGCCTGGCCCACCGATTGAAAGACAAACTGCTAATTTGTCAGTCAATTTGGCTTCTGCCGCAGCAGCTAAAGCACCAACTTCTTCATGACGAACCTGGATAAATTTAACTTTATCAGATTGGCGTCTAATGCCATCGACTGTCGTATCAATTGAATCACCTGGTAAACCATATACATGGTCCACGCCCCAAGCAGTTAAAACATCTACTAATCTATCTGCTCCATTTTTCATTACGGTACTATCTCCCTCTGTTAAAAATTTACTAGGAACACGGCTTCCTTGCGTAAGACGCTAACGAGAAAAGAAAAAATGTTCTTATATGGAATATTTGATCTTGTCAACTGTCGGTATTAATACCGTGTCTTTAATTACCAATACAGAATATTGTGCAAGATTCAGTTTACCGCAATCTTTTCTTTTTTTCAAAGGATTTTCACAAATTAATGAAAGGAATTCATGAAAATAACTGAAAAAGAATTCAAACTTTGCCAAATGGATGTTAATCCAAATTTTCTTTAATAAAACTAATAATCAAATCAACGATTTCAGGCTGTAAGTAAGCCTCATCCATATGAACCGCACCTTCTAATTCAATTAAATCCGTTACATGTCCATTTTCATTCAATTTTTCATATAATTTTCTTGAATCAGCAACTGGAACAACTTCGTCTTTGGTCCCATGCAAAATCAAAAATGGAACTTTATTTTGGGCAGTATATTGAAGTGGATCAGCTTTTGCATCAAGTTGTGGTGCTTCTTCAGGTTCTGTACCTAATAAGTTACGGTAAACAAAATCAAAGTCAGGTGAAGCACTATTTACTTTAGCAGATAACGGATCTACTACTCCATACCATGGTATAGCAATTGAAACAGCACTACTTTCATCGAGGTAACTCCCCTGATCATATTCAGTCATATCATTAGTTAAAGCCGTCATACTAGCTAAATGACCACCAGCAGATTCACCCATCACGACCACCTGATCTTTATTGATTTGGTATTTATCCGCGTGTGCTTTCAGATAACGAATAGCTGCTTTAGCATCTTCAAGTTGGGCAGGCCAGTTAGCAATATTACTATGCCGGTATTCAACACTTGCTACAACAAACCCCGCACGAGCGAAATCAACTAAATTAGGCAAATGAACATTATGGTCAACATCCATCCAACCCCCACCAGCAAACCAAACTAACAAAGGCATTGATTTTTCCTGTTTTTCAAAGTGCCTGATCACTGTTAATTTCAAATCACGTGTTGCATGACCTAACCAACCTGGTACCTGAGCATAAGTTACATCACTATCTTGCCATAAACCACTGCGTTTTTTATCAATTTTAATAGTTTTCTTCAAACTTTAAACCTCCAATTATTAAATTAACATAGGTAAAATCGATGAATTATATTTCACTCGACTCATAAAATATCTATTATTTTAATTATTCTACAACATGAGAATTAACTACCGGTGCATATTTTGGTCCACAATAATGATTGATTAAGGAGAGATATTCGGCACTGCTTAACGATTTTCCAACTGCAACCAAAAAGTCATAATGAACATCTAATTCAGAAATTTTAAATCCAGCCGATTGAAAATCATTCGCTTCATAAAATGATAAGCGTTTCCGTCGTGCTTGGTAATCTGAATACTTAGGTGCGACCTCTTCAATTAATAGACAAACACGATTTGTTGAATATTTTTCTTTAACTAAGGCTAATGTAGCACTGCCATAGCCTTCCCCTCTTAAATCGGGATCGATGGCTAAAAATCCAATATAAGTCAAATCCCTTTCAGTCATACAATAAACTAAACCAACCCACTGAGCATCATCGTAAATACTCCAAAATTCATTATTAGTATCGGAAAAATGGCTGAATAATAAATCGTCCGGATACAATTCTTCGGCCGGAAAAGCCGCCTGATAAAGCGAATATACTTTTTTAAAATCTTCTTTTTGGGGATCAGTTAAGCTGAGTTTTAAATTCATGATAATTTTCCTCCTAAAATAAAAAACATAATGTCTTTAACATTATGCCATGTGTTTATTAGTTAAAATACCTTACCCATATATGTTCCTAAAGTAATATGGCGAAAATCAAAATCGGCCAATTCAGAAATTTTAATAACTTTTGTCACACCATGAGCCATCATTAAATTCAAAGGCGTTTCATCATCATCAGGTATCACCAAGACAATTGGCTTATTCATGGTTGCCAAGACGCCACATTCATAAGCAATACCATCATCGATATCACCAGGATTGAAGAGCATAATACCAATATCGGAACCCTTGATCCCAGCAATATCAGCCCGAAATGTTTGAACTTGCCATTCTACGTTACCCATTAATTCGGGATGATCATTAACATTTAGATCCTTATACTGAAAATCTAATGGGTAATGTGAAAATTTACGGCTAACAGTTGGATTTGATTCAACTGCTTTTAAACCTGCCTGTCGTAACTTATCTTGTGCTTCACTAAACCAAGCACAACCAATGTAAGCTTTAACCGGTGCAACATCGAAATCAGAAACAACATTATTTTCTTTTGAAAGACTCATCATTTATCTCCTTATTTTCTACTTAATAGACTTACATCAATTCTATAGAAAATGCTCTCAAAAAGCAATTATTCAAAATAAATGTTTTGTCACCTATTTTTATAACAACCCTAATTTTGAACCAAAAAATAGAGATCCAAAAATTGAATCTCTATCTAAAAACATTTTACTTTTTAAAACGATCGAAAAACGATCCGTCACCAGATGGTTTTTCCCCAGAAGCAGATGCAAAATCATGCAAGGCCTCTTTTTGCTTCTTATTAAGCTTTTGTGGTGTAACAACTTTAACCGTAACGCGTTCATCACCGCTACCTTTACCACGTAAACGAGGAGCACCTTTACCACGTAAACGGAAAGTAGTATCAGTTTGAGTACCCGCAGGAATGGTTAACTTAACTTTGCCATGTACAGTTTTAACTTCGATCTCATCACCTAAAGCTGCTTGAACAAAGGAAATATTTTGGTCTAAATAAATTTCAGAACCATCGCGTTTGTAAATCTTACTTGGTGCAACCGTAAAAATAATATATAAATCACCATAAGGTCCACCATTTTTCCCAGCTTCACCTTGTCCTTGTAAACGCATTTGGTTCCCATCTTCAACACCAGCTGGAACAGTGACTTCAACTGCATGTTTTTCTTGAACCCTACCACTACCATGGCAAGTTTCACATTTCTCTTTGATTTCTTTCCCAGTACCGTTACATTGATCACATTGTTGTTGTGTCATTACACGGCCAAGTGGTGTTTGACGTTGTACTTGCACGAACCCTCGGCCACCACACTTAGAACAAGTTTCTGGTGATGTGCCTGGTTTGGCGCCATTACCACCACAAGTTTTACATTGTGCTTCACGGGTATAATCAACCGTAGATTTTTTACCAAAAATGGCCTCTTCAAAAGTTAAATGCATTTCATATTGCAAGTCACGGCCTTGACGTGGACCATTTGGATTACGTCCACGACCAGCACCGCCGCCAAAAAAGGAACCGAATATATCTTCAAATCCACCGAAATCACCGAAACCGCCCTGATCGAAACCGCCAAAGTCTCCGCCACCAAAACCGCCTTGTTGACCGGTTGAACCGAATTGATCATATTGGGCTTTCTTTTTTTCATCACCCAAAATGTCATAAGCATCGTTTACTTCTTTAAACTTTTCTTCTGCACCCTCTTCATGATTTATATCCGGGTGATATTTCTTAGATAATTTCCGATATGCTTTTTTAATTTCATCAGCAGAAGCATCCTTGGAAACTCCAAGAACTTCATATGGATCTCTTTGTTCAGCCATATCCGTCCTCCAATTCATCTTACGTTCTTATCAGCTTATCACATCTAAATTCAAATAAAAAGTCAAAGTCCAGTATCGGACTTCGACTTTTTAAATTACGGTTAACTAATTAGTTCTTGTCGTCCGGATCGACTTCTTTAAAATCACCATTTACTGTGTCATCATCAGAACCATTGTCGTCTGAAGATGATGAGTCACTAGCATCGCCGCCTTGAGCTTTTTGTGCTTCTTGGGCTTGTTGATAAAGTTTAACTGACATATCTTGGACTAACTTAGTTAAGTCATCTTTCTTAGACTTCATGTCATCAACATTGTCAGCCTCTTGCGCTTTCTTCAAGTCGTCACGAGCATCCTTGATTTTTTGAACTTCATCTTCGCTAACAGCATTGTTATCTTTAACTTCATCCAAAGTCTTATCCGTTTGGAAGATCAATTGATCGACTTCGTTCTTCAGATCAACTTCTTCTTTACGTTTCTTATCATTTTCTTCATTTTCTTTGGCTTCATTGACCATACGATCAATTTCGTCATCAGAAAGACCGGAAGAACTCTTGATAGTGATCTTTTGTTCCTTGTTTGTGCCAAGATCCTTAGCTGAAACATTTACGATACCATTCTTATCGATATCAAATGTAACTTGAATCTGTGGTACACCACGAGGAGCTGCAGGAATATCTGCCAATTGGAAACGACCTAATGTCTTGTTATCAGCAGCCATTGGACGTTCACCTTGCAAAACATGGATATCAACGGCCGGTTGGTTATCAGCAGCTGTTGAGAATGTTTGCGACTTAGATGTTGGGATCGTAGTATTACGATCGATCAACTTAGTAAACACACCGCCCATTGTTTCAATACCTAGTGATAATGGAGTAACGTCCAATAAAACAACGTCTTTAACATCACCAGTGATAACACCAGCTTGAATAGCAGCACCCAAAGCAACAGCTTCATCAGGGTTAACTGATTCATTTGGCTTGTGACCAGTTTCTTTTTCAACTAATTCCTTAACAGCAGGGATACGTGTTGAACCACCAACTAAGATAACTTCGTCAACATCGTTATTTGATAAACCAGCGTCAGATAAAGCATTTTGAACGGGGACACGTGTTTTTTCAACTAAGTCAGAAGTTAATTCATTAAACTTAGCACGTGTCAAAGTTGTTTCTAAATGCAATGGACCTGCATCACCAGCGGTAATAAACGGTAAGGAAATTTGTGCAGATGAAATACCAGACAAATCTTTCTTAGCCTTTTCTGCAGCATCCTTCAAACGTTGCATAGCCATCTTATCTTTGGAAAGATCGATGCCATTTTCTTGTTTGAATTCTGCAACTAACCAGTTAATGATCTTGTTATCAAAGTCATCACCACCAAGGTGTGTATCACCATTAGTAGAAAGTACTTGGAATACTCCATCACCTAATTCAAGGATAGAAACATCAAAAGTACCACCACCAAGGTCATAAACCATGATCTTTTCGTCTTTATCTGTTTTATCCAAACCATAAGCTAAAGCAGCAGCTGTTGGTTCATTGACAATTCTTTCTACCTTTAATCCAGCGATCTTACCAGCGTCTTTAGTTGCTTGACGTTGCGAATCATTAAAGTAAGCTGGTACCGTAATAACAGCCTGTGTCACTGATTCACCCAAATATGATTCAGCATATTCCTTTAAATGTTGTAAAATCATTGCGGAAACTTCTTGTGGTGTATAATCTTTGCCATTTGCTGAAACCTTATAATTAGCTTCACCCATATGACTCTTGATTGAAGAAACAGTATCAGGGTTAGTAATAGCCTGACGTTTAGCAACTTCACCAACCTGTGTTTCACCATCTTTAAATGCAACTACAGATGGTGTTGTACGATTTCCTTCAGGATTTGCGATGATCTTTGGGTCTTTACCTTCAAGAACAGCAACTGCAGAGTTTGTGGTCCCTAAATCAATACCAATAACTTTTGACATACAATTCTACCTCTCTTAAAAATTAATTTTATTAATAGTATTTAACAAATTTATTGTGCAACGACGACCATTGCAGGTCTTAAAACACGATCCTTGAGCATATAACCTTCTTGATATACCTCAACGATCATATCAGATTCTTGTCCCTTTTCTACTGGAACTGTCTTAACAGCCTGGTGAAAATTAGGATCGAATTTTTTATTTAAAGCATCCATTTTAACAACGTCATTATTTGATAACGCACTTTGGATATCATTGGCAACCATTTCGACGCCTTTTTTCAATTGCTGAGAACTTTCATCATCAACCTCGATATCCAGTGCACGATTCAAATTGTCTACTGCAGGCAAAATAGCTTTAGCAATATCTTGGCCTTTGTATTTCAATAAGCGCTCTTGCTCTTTTTGATATCTATTTTGTGTGTTAGCAATTTCAGCTTGTGCCCGTAAATACTTATCTTCTGATTCTTCAAGCTTTTTTGACAGTTCATCAATCTTAGCCTGTTGTGGATCTACTTTTTCTTCTGAAACATCTTGCTTAGGATCTTCTTGTTCAGAATTTTTGGCAGTTGCACTTTCTTGCTCTTGTGTTTCTGCCTTTTCATTCATATTTTTTTCGTCGGCCAAATCAACACCCCTTTTCTTTATTCATTAAAGTCACGATAATAATTGCTGAGTCGTTGCGATAATTCAAATCGAAGCGCATCAACTAAACCCAAGACCTTGGAATATTGCATGTTGGTTGGGCCTAAAATAGCAATTAATCCCTCGCCATTGTTACCATCATGGTATTTAGCCGAAATCAAACTATAATCACTTAATAGATTGTCGGATAATTCATCGCCAATGATAACAGCAAAATCACGGTTAGTTTCCAGCAGTTCATCTAAACCAGAACCATGATCAACTAGACTATAAACTGATTTAACCTGTTCAATATTATCGTTAGTTAAATAGTTTAGCAAATTTTTCTTTCCATCCACAAAGACTTGCTGATGCACGGCTTTGCCCAAAACATTATCGAAAACATCAAGTAAACTGATCGACCCACGTAAATATTTACGTAATTTTGGGGCATTCAGCTGCAATTTAGCGCTCACCTCATCAATTGGCAAACCAACAACTTCCTCATTGATCAAACGAACAACAGCTTCTAATTGATCACCATGTATCCCTACTGGAACATTATATATTTGACTTTCAACTGTGCCATCACTCGTTACCATGATCAACATAACTTGTGAACTTCCTAATGGAACTAACCTAAAACCTTCAAGTTTAACATCTTTTGAACCAGGCTTTAATGAAATTGCCGTATAGTCAGTCAAGCGAGATAAAAGTCTAGCGGACATTGCAATGATCTCATCGACTTTAGAAAAATTATTTGCTAAAGCATTTCGGATAACGCCGAGTGCTTTTTGATCTAATTGAGCTGGCTTAACGATATTATCAATATAATAACGGTAGCCACTTAATGATGGGACGCGTCCAGAACTTGAATGTTCTTTCATAATGTAACCAGCTCGCTCTAAAACAGCCATCTCATTTCTGATCGTAGCTGAACTAACATGAACTGGTAACTGTTCTTGTAGTTTCTTAGAACCAATCGGCTGACCAACATTCGCGTAGTCCTGAATAATCGTCTCCAAAATCAGTAATTGTCTTTCTGTTAACATCACAATCACCTCTTTTTAGCACTTAACACACCTGAGTGCTAAGTCAATTATTAATATACACGACATCTGTCGAAACGTCAAGGAAAGTCAATGTTTTTTGAAAGTCTTTCAAAAAGACTTAAAAGCCTATTTTAATGCCTCTATTGGACATTCTCTCTTTAAAATTGCTCTAGAATTTTTTTCATCTTTTTTCATTTGATCAACTAATTCTGCTGCTCCTGAGAATTTGACAGATGGTCGTAAATATTTAAACCATTGGACACGCACTTTTTTGTCATAAAAGTCAGCTTGTACGTCAAACAAATTGATTTCAACTGTGATCCCACGATCAGGTCCAAAAGTTTCATTGCGACTAACTGAAGCCATACCATCAAACCAGTCATGATCAATTTCAACCTTCACAGCGTACACTCCTACGGTAGGGAGCTTTTGTTGTTTACCACTTTTCACATTGATCGTTGGGAAACCAAGTTGTCGACCACGTGCTTCACCGTGAACAACTACCCCTGAAATTTCAAATGGGTATCCCAATAAGTTGTTACCTTTTTCAATTTCTCCATGATCTAAGGCATTCTTGATCTGAGTAGACCCAACTTTTTCTGCACTTTCTTGTAGTTCTGGTACCTCATATACATCAAAACGACCATTCGCATACTGTGGCAACATCTGCATATTTGCAATTGAAGCTTTTCCATAAGTAAAGTCAAAACCAGCTACTGCTGTTACTACATGCAAATCGAAGATATATTTATCTACAAAATCTTGTGGGCTCATTGGCACTAGGTTTTGATTAAATTCCACTACATAGGTAATATCAACACCAATTTCTGCAAACAACTCTAATTTGCGATCCAAAAGCGTCAAATAACGGACTTGCGTTGGATCTAAGCTTTTATATGCTATTTTAGGATATCGGTCAAAAGTCATAACTGCCAACTTAGCACCCTTATTATGAGCTATTTCTTGGGCTTTTTTAATTACCCTTTGATGGCCACGATGAACACCATCAAAAAAACCCAAAGCTAATACAACTGGTTCAGCAGGTATTAAATTCTTGTTATAAGGTTCAGATAAATTAATAACTTGCATTTTCACTTTCCTTTCACACTAAGTCGATCATTTGCTCCGGCTGATATCTTTTTTTAGATGCATTGTAATAATAAAGACAACGTACGCGATTTTCGTAAAACAAAACGAGCTTATCATCCGGAACTTCTTTTTTTTGACAATACATATTTTTTGGTATTAAAAAGCCACCATTTTTGATAGAATTCCATTCCTCATCAGACAGTTCATAGCTAGTATATTTGCGTAAAGCATGACTAGCAGGACGTAAAACTTGTGCAAGTTGTTCCTCGTCCATTTTACCTAACTTTTCAATACTGATCGACTCTTCAAGTGAAAAACCGCCACTTTCTAATCGTGTCAAATCTGACATGACAGCTGGCACTTTAAGCTTTTTTCCCAAATCAACGGCCAAAGTACGCACGTAGGTTCCCTTTTGGCAACCAACTTCAAAAAATATTCTTTGTTGTCCTGTTTCAGGATCGAAAATCGTTGGACGGATCTGTTTAAAATAATCAACCGTAATTTTTCGCTCAGGGCGCTTTACCTGTTCATGATGTCGAGCATAATCGTATAAGCGACGCCCATTGACTTTAATAGCCGAATACATTGGCGGGATCTGAATCATAGTTCCAGTCAATTCTTGCATCTTTTCATCTATCTGAGTAGTTGGTATCTGCCCCTTAATTACTTTTCTATCTATAACATCACCTTCTAAGTCTTCCGTTTCAGTCGAAAAACCAAGCGTGATCTCACCTTGATAAACTTTACCAGAATCCATCATATAATTAACCACTTTTGTTGCATGACCAATACAAATTGGCAATACTCCATCTACATTAGGATCAAGCGTTCCTGAATGACCAACTTTCCTAGTTTTAAAGATTTTTCTACATTTAAAGACTGCGTCGTTACTAGTCATTCCGCTTTCCTTGTATAATGGCAAAATTCCGTCCATCAAAATCCCCTCACCTTTTACGCTAATATTTATCTGAACTAACCTCAAAATTAAAGAATAATTTAACACTTTTTAAAAAAGCCGCTACAAAACAATGTTTTGCAGCGGCACTTTGCCGAA
The DNA here is from genome assembly GCF_000349725.1 of Ligilactobacillus pobuzihii E100301 = KCTC 13174. Lineage (GTDB taxonomy): Bacteria > Bacillota > Bacilli > Lactobacillales > Lactobacillaceae > Ligilactobacillus > Ligilactobacillus pobuzihii. Next base: position 94,679 of record NZ_KB714697.1, on the reverse strand, counting down.
TCTGTTTTAAAATAAAGTAATTAACTTATGTCTTTTACTTTACACAAAACATCTTCAGTATATCTATTGTTCCTCTTGATGCAACTTACGCAACAGATCATCAATATGTTCACCATATTGTTCTGATTTATCCTGCTTAAATTCAATTTCTGGAGTCACATAGATACTCAACCTATGCCCAAGTTCTCCTCTGATCAAACCAGTTGCTTTTTTAAGCCCTTTGGCAGTTTTCTCCTGATCAGAAGCTAAATCTGACAAGATACTGTAATATATGGTGGCATGCTGTAAGTCACCAGTCACATCAACGCCCGTAATAGTTATACCCGTTACCCGCGGGTCACGCACACGTTTTTGTAAAATATCGTTGACTTCGCGTTGAATTTCTTGCGCCAAACGACCAACACGTATTTGTTGTGCCATCATTATCCTCCTTTAACTGCTGACTGAGGTCAGTCTATTTTATCCAATTACTATTTTAGTTAACTGGTACTTCTTCCATGATATAAGCTTCGATTTGATCGCCAACTTTAATATCATTATATTTTTCAATCATCAAACCACATTCAAATCCTTGTTTGACCTGCTTAACATCATCTTTGAAACGCTTCAAACTAGCTAATTTGCCTTCATAAATTACGATGCCGTCACGGATCACACGTACACCACTATCACGTTGGATATAACCATTCATTACATAACCACCGCCGATAGTCCCAAGCTTAGAAACCTTATAAGTTTCACGGATCTCGACTTGACCAGTAACTTTTTCTTGATATTCTGGTTCCAACATACCCTTCATAGCAGTTTCGATTTCATCGATTGCTTTATAGATAACATTATGCAAACGAATATCAACTTTATCTGAATCAGCCTGAGCACGCGCTCTTGGTGTCGGACGAACGTTAAAACCAACGATGATAGCATTAGATGCTTCGGCCAAGGTCACGTCACTTTCGTTGATTGCACCAACAGCCTCATGAATAATATTGACACGAACACCTTCAACATCGATTTTTCTGAAACTTTGAGCCAAAGCTTCAACTGAGCCTTGAACGTCAGCCTTAATAATAACACTAACTTCTTTAAGTTCGCCTTCTTTTAAGGTATCAAATAAATTATCCAAAGTAACATGATTTGTTTTTTGACGTTCACGCAATACAGATTGCTCGGCCCGTTTTTGACCGGCTGCACGTGCAGTTTTTTCATCATCAAACCCAATAAACCTATCACCTGAAGAAGGAACATCACTCAAACCAGTAATTTCAACCGGTGTAGCTGGTGTAGCTTCTTTGATCCGTTTACCACGGGCATTCGTCATAGTACGAACTCGTCCAAAGGTATCACCAACAACGATTGGATCACCAGTATGCAACGTACCTTGTTGTACAAGCAATGAAGCAACTGGTCCTTTACCCTTATCTAAACGAGCTTCAATTACAGAACCGGCACCGTGCTGTTGTGGGTTAGCTTTTAATTCTAACATTTCTGATTCAAGTAAGATCATATCTAACAGTTCATCAATATTCTTACCAAACTTAGCAGAAATCTCGACAAAGATCGTATCGCCACCCCAACTTTCAGGGATCAAACCATATTCGGCCAACTGTTCCATCACATGGTTAGGATTTGCACCTGGCTTATCGATCTTGTTAACTGCAACAATGATCGGAACTTCCGCAGCTTTCGCATGGTTGATAGCTTCGATCGTCTGTGGCATTACGCCATCGTCAGCAGCAACAACTAAAATGGTTACGTCAGTAATATCAGCCCCACGTGCTCGCATATTAGTAAATGCTGCGTGTCCTGGAGTATCCAAGAAAGTGATCGTCTTATCATCATGGTGCAATTGATAAGCACCGATATGCTGTGTGATCCCACCAGCTTCGCCTTCTGTAATATGAGAATTACGCAATTGGTCCAGTAATGTAGTCTTACCATGGTCAACATGTCCCATGATCGTCACTACTGGTGGACGAGCTTCAAGATGTTCCTGGTTCTTTTCTTCTTCATCAAAGAACTTATCAATATCAGAAACATCAACTTGTACTTTTTCTTCGGCTTCGATCCCATAGTCAGCTGCTAAAATTTCAATCGTATCTTTATCTAGCGACTGATTTTGATTGACCATAACACCCATCATAAATAATTTTTTGATGATCTCAGCTGGCTCACGGTGAATCTTTTTAGCAATATCAGCTACGTTCATTCCAACTGTATAGATCAGCTTATCTGGTAACGGCTTATTCTTACGTTGTGGTGCCGGATTATGCTTAATATTGACATTCCGATTATTGCGACGGCCATTATTACGACGATTTTTCTTTTTAAAGTTCTTGTTCCGGTTATTGCTATTGCCCGAATTATTGTTGAACCTGTTATTAGAGCGAGGGCCGTTTGAACGAGCGTTTCTAGTTTCATTAGTTTTATTGCTATTATTATGGGTCCGGTTATTTTGTTTATTTACAGGACGATTATTTGTCCCCTTGTTTACAGGCTTAGTTGAACTGTGCCCATTGTTTCTATGAGGATTATTATGCGCACTATTTTTATTCTCACTATGTTGGCCCTTTTGACCAACTGTTTTTTTAGAATGTTCATTTTTCTTTTCGTTCACTTTTTTATTAACCACTTTCCTTTTCGGACGATAAAATTCACGAATCTGTCGCTCTTCATTTTCACCTAAAACAGACATATGATTACCGACACTAAATCCCTTGTCTTCGGCAACTTTAATTACATCTTTGCTGTTTACATTTAATTCTTTAGCTAACTCATAAATTCGTTTTTTGCTCATACCATCAACCTCCGATTAAATTCTGCGGAGTATCTGTCTGTGCTAAACGAACCAAACGATACTCCGTTTGGATCCGTCTAAGTCGACAGTAACTCAAGCATTTTACGACCGAAGCCCTTATCAGTCACCGCGATCACACTTCTCTTTTGTCCGATCGCAGTACTGATCTCACGTTCACTATAAACTTGAGATAGACTAATATCATAGCTCCGGCACTTATCATTAAATCTTTTGCGAGTATTTTCAGCACAGTTATTAGCTACAAAAACTAACACAACTTGCCGTGCTCGCACTTGTTTTAAAACCGTATCCGTCCCTGTAATAACTTTTCTTGCTCGCATAGCGAGACCTAATAAGTTTAAAACTTTTTGTCTATTTTCCATCGCCAAACAATTCCATACGTGCAACCTGATGATCAACATATGCAATCAATTCTTCATAAAATGAAGGATCGATCTTCACACCAAAAGTTTTATCAAAAACTTTATCTGTCTGTGCCTGCTTGGCTACTGGAACATCTAAACGAATATATGCTCCACGACCTTGTTTTTTACCAGTCGGATCAAGGCTAACTTCGTTTTCTTTGTTCTTAACAACACGAACTAATTCTTTTTTAGGAAACATCTCACCTGTTACAATATCCTTGCGCATCGGGATCTTCTTTTTTGCCATGTTAGACCACCCCCTAATTAATTTTTTGAACCTGGGTCTATTTCTTCTGCAGACTCTGATAAATCTTCATTTAGTCCTTCATCATTTGTATCTGTAGCTTGATTTTCAGTATTGTCTGTTTCCACTGTATCTTGTGATTCAGTTTCATCTGCTACCGCTTGGTCATCAGCGGCTTGCATATCTGATTCGGACTTAATGTCGATCTTATATCCAGTTAGTCTAGCGGCTAGGCGGACATTTTGACCACGTTTACCAATTGCCAAGGAAAGCTGGTCATCTGGTACAACTACTGTACAAACATGTTCATTTTCAGGATCGAAGCGAACTTCCAATACATCCGCAGGGTTTAAAGCATTAGAGATAAAATCTGCCGGATCTTCTTGCCATTGAACAATATCCATATTTTCACCTTTTAGTTCATTGACAATTGTTTGAATGCGTTCACCTCTCGGCCCCACACAAGTTCCAACTGGATCAACATTTTCATTATTTGAACGCACCGCAACTTTGGCACGATCTCCTGCTTCACGAGCAATCGACAAAATTTCAACTGTTCCATCATAAATTTCAGGTATCTCTTGTTCAAATAAACGTTTTAACAAATCCGGATGTGACCGGCTAACAAAGACTTGAGGGCCCTTGGAAGAATTTTCAACCTTATAAATATAAACTTTAATACGATCATGCGATTTATACTCTTCGCCTTCAATTTGATCTTGGCGTGATAATAAAGCTTCTACTTTACCCAAGTTTACATAAATATAACGGTTATCACGTCGTTCTACTTCACCAGTCACGATTTCGTTTTCATATTGAATGTACTGATTGTAAATAATATTATGTTCTTCTTCCCGCACCCGTTGCATAATCACTTGTTTTGCAGTCTGAGCAGCTATCCGTCCGAAATCTTTAGGTGTGACCTCAAAACGGATCGTGTCCCCGATCTCGTACGCTTTATTGATCTCAAGTGCTTCTTTCAAGCTAACTTCTAAACGTGAATCAAAGACTTCATTAACGACTTCTTTGACTGCATAAACATGAATGTTACCCCGAACTTGGTCAAATTCAACCTCCACATTTTGAGCTTGTCCATAGTTTCGTTTATATGCCGAAACTAATGCACTTTCCAACGCTTCGATCACTATTTCTTTTTTGACGCCTTTTTCCGTTTCTAAAGAATCTAAGGCTCCAAGTAATTCCTTACTCATTTTATTTTACTCCTTGTTTAACATCTGTATTTAAAATTCTATCGCTAAGCGGGCCTTGGCAATTTTATCACGTGGAATAACAACTTCTTTTTTACGTGTTTTCTCCCGATACTCAATTGTCAATTCGTCTGCTGTTAAATTGATCAAATGACCTTCATATTGTTTATTACCATCGATTTTTTCATATAATGTGACAAAAATATTAGCTTGCTTCGCAGCAGCATTTTCGAAATCGCGTTCTTTTTTCAAAGGACGCTCCGCCCCAGGCGAAGAAACCTCCAAGTAGTAAGCTTGTTGAATTGGATCTGGATCACATGTATCCAATTTTTCGCTAAGCTCATCACTGATCAAAGCACATTCGTCAATTGTAATGCCACCTTCTTTATCAATAAAGACTCGTAAATACCAACTTTGCCCTTCTTTAACAAATTCAATATCAACAAGTTCAAAATTATGTTTCTCTAAAATAGGTGCTACCAAATCCGTTACCGTTTCAACGACACTGCTCACGCCTTGTCCTCCTTACCAATAAACATTTCTGTTAATATATATTTCTGATCGTTTCCAATAAAAAGAGTGAGCATTTCTGCCCACTCATTACGAGTTATCAAGTTACTGTTTTAAATCTTAGCATACTTACCTAAAAAAAGCAAGTCAATCCGCTTTATAGCACTATTTAACTCTGATTTATGCCAAAAGTTTTAGAATAGATTATCAAATAAACTAAGCTGATTTTCATCAGGTAAATCATCTAAAACATGATTTTCTGTCATGTATTCGATCAAAGTATTAGAAACTTTTCCACGTTTGGACAAATCTTCCTTCGATAAAAATTCTTGTTCTTCACGTGCAGCAACAATTTGTTTAGCAGCATTTAACCCTAAACCAGGAATAGCTGAAAAAGGTGCTAATAAAGTATCTCCATCAACAATGAGCCAATCGGCTGCGTCCGATCGGTTTAAATCGACCATCTTGAACTTAAAACCACGCTCGATCATTTCATTAGCTAGTTCTAGCACAGTTAACAAATTCTTCTCCTTAGTTGATGCATCATTCCCCTTTGAATTTATCTCAGACATAGCGGCTTTGACAGATTCTTTGCCATGAACCATCGAAACTAAGTCGAAGTCATCCGCACGTACAGAGAAGTAAGCAGCATAATAAACTAGCGGGAAATAAACCTTAAAATATGCGATCCGCAAAGCCATTAACACATAAGCAGCGGCATGGGCCTTCGGAAACATGTACTTGATTTTCAAGCAAGCCCCAATATACCACTCAGGTACTTCTGCCTCACGCATTTTAGCCTGCCAATCATCAGGAATACCTCGCCCTTTTCTAACATGTTCCATGATCTTAAAGGCCAAATCAGACTCAACACCCATATGGATCAAGTCCATCATGATATCATCACGACAACCAATAACTTCAGGCATCGTTACTGTTTTATTTTTGATCAATTCTTCCGCATTACCTAACCAAACATCAGTACCGTGAGAAAGTCCAGAAATTTTTAGTAATTCAGCAAAAGTTTTAGGATGTGTCTGATCTAACATCCCCCGTACAAAACGTGTCCCAAATTCAGGAATACCTAACGTCCCTGTCTTTGACTGGATCTGATCTTCAGTCACACCTAAAATATCAGTGCCAGAAAAAAGTGCCATGACACCTGGGTCATCTGTGGGGATCGATTTAGGCTCGATTCCTGAAAGATCTTGTAGCATTCGAATCATAGTAGGATCATCATGACCCAAAATATCAAGTTTCAAAATGTTATCATGAATAGAATGGAAATCAAAGTGAGTTGTCTTCCAAGTTGCACTTGTGTCATCAGCCGGATATTGAATCGGAGTAAAATCATATATATCCATGTAATCAGGAACAACTAAGATACCAGCTGGATGTTGCCCAGTCGTCCGTTTTACACCTGTTGCCCCTTTAGCTAAACGATCGACTTCTGCACCACGAATATTTTGTTCTGTATCACGTTCATAAGCTTTTACATAACCGTAAGCAGTCTTATCAGCAACCGTTCCGATCGTTCCTGCTCGAAATACATTATTTTCACCAAACAAAACCTTGGTATAATTATGTGCAATTGGCTGGTAGTCACCAGAAAAGTTCAAATCGATATCAGGAACTTTATTCCCTTTAAATCCTAAGAAAGTTTCAAAGGGGATATCCTGCCCATCCTTAACTAAATGTGTCCCACACTCAGGGCAATCCTTATCTGGTAGATCAAAACCAGAACCATATTCACCATTAGTAAAAAATTGATTCCACTGACAATTTGGACAACGATAATGCGGCGGTAAAGGATTGACTTCTGTAATACCTGTCATCGTAGCAACTAGACTAGAACCGACGGACCCACGTGAACCGACCAAATATCCATCTTTATTCGATTTATATACTAACTTTTGTGAAATCAAGTAAATTACTGAAAATCCATTACCAACAATCGATTTCAATTCAGTAGCCAGCCGCTTTTCAACTACTTCTGGCAGTTGATCACCATACAAAGCATGGGCCTGGTCCATCGTCAGATTTTTAATATCATCTTCTGCCCCCGGCATTTTAGGCGTATACAATTTATCTTTAACTGGCGTGATCTCATCACACATTTCAGCAATTTTTGCTGGAGCACCAACAACAACTTCTTGAGCGGTATCTTCACCTAAAAATGAAAATTCTTCTAACATTTCGTCAGTTGTTCTAAAATGCGCATCTGGTAATTGTCGTAACCTATTTAAGGGATTTGCACCACTTTGTGAATGGATCAAGATCTTGCGATAAATCGCGTCTTCTTTATTCATATAATGGACATCACCCGTAGCAGCGATCGGTAACTCCAATTCATGAGCTAACTGCACCATGTTTTTAATGATCTCTTCCAAATTTTCATTGTCTTTAACCAATTCTTGTTCTAACAAGGGGGCATATAACGCTTTGGGTTGGATTTCCAAATAATCATAAAAACGAGCTTTTTCTTTAGCTGTGTCATAACCTTTTTGCATCATTGCAGTAAATATTTCACCGCCCGAACAGGCTGACCCGACTAACAATCCTTCACGATACTTCTCTAAGACCGAGCGAGGGATCCGCGGAACACGATAGAAATATTCTGTCATCCCTGCCGAGACAGCTTTAAATAAATTCTTTAATCCTGCCTGTGTCTGCGCCAAAATCGTCGCATGAAAAGGATGCTCATGTTTATATGACTCATTTTCCCCAGCATGCTCATTTAATTGGTCATGGTATTTGACAGCAAACTTTTCAGCGGCATCTTTCATCATCGCAAAATAAATAAATCCAGTAGCTTCGGCATCATAAATCGCACGGTGGTGATGTTCCAAATTAACATTTAATTTTTTGGCCAAATTATTTAACTGAAACCTTTTCATCTCGGGATATAAAACACGTGCAAACGGCAATGTATCGATCCAGGGTTCAGATATTTCAGGTAATCCATGCCGTACATAACCTGTGTTCATAAAATCAACATCAAAGGTCGCATTATGTCCAACAATGATCGTATCTTGACAAAAATCTTGAAACATCTTGAAAACTTCTTCTTCACTTTTTGAACCACGTACCATATCGTCAGTTATACTAGTCAAATTTATCGTTGTTTGAGACAAAGGATGGCCTGGGTCAATAAACTGTTCGAAGGTATCAATTACATTGCCATCTTTCATTTTAACTGCAGCAAGTTCGATAACTTTATCATACCGTGCCGACAAACCTGTCGTTTCTGTATCAAATACTACATAAGTTGCATCCTTTAACGCAATGTGACGTGAATTGTAGGCGATCGGTGTTCCGTCATCCACAACGTTAGCTTCGACGCCATATAAAATTTTAACCCCATTTTGTTCACCAGCGCTATGTGCCTCTGGGAAAGCTTGCAGAGTTCCATGATCGGTAATTGCAATTGCTTTTTGGCCCCAATCAGCCGCTTGTTTAACATAGTCAGAAATACTATTAGTTGCATCCATCATGCTCATATTTGAATGCAGATGCAACTCGACCCTTTTTTTATCAGCTGGGGCTGTATCTTTGCGTTTAGGGTGAGAAACAGAATTAAGATCATATGCATTTACGACTAATTCATGCATATAAGAGTCCTCCTGTACACTACCACGAACTTTGACCCAAGAACCTTCTTCTAAAGCAGCAAACATAGCTTCATCGTTTTCATCACGAGAAAACTTCTTGACCACAAATGAAGAACTATAATCGGTAATTTTTAAAATCAATAGTTGACGTTCAGAACGTAAAACGCGGACCTCTTTATCAAAAACGTAGCCCTGAATAACAACTGATCTTTCCTCTTCAGTAATTTCGCTCATTTGACGTGGTTCAATATCGCTTGAGATCTTCTTACCTAATTGTACTGGTCCATCAATTTGTGGCAACTCTTTCTTAGACTTACGAGCTTCTTTTTGTTGATTTTGTTTTTGAATAGCTTGAATTGCTTTTTGAGCTAATTCGGCATCATTTTTAGCTTTTTTTTCTTTGTATTCAGCGATTTTATCTTGTGAGGCTGACTCGTCGACTAAGGTCGTAATATTTTGTGATGGAAAACCAACTTTGCGATAAGTATCTTCCAATGGTCCCAACGCCTGGGTCACTAAAAAGTTTTTAATAATTTCATTGTCAGCTAATAACATGACCCGACCATCTTGCAAGTATGGAACTTTCCCCTCACATAAACTTTGTGTCAAATTCGAACGTAATCCACTGTTAGCCACGACCCATTGCCAATAATCACCCAATTTTCCATTAGTTACTTCCGGGTCAGTAGTATTGATCGTCAATGTCGTTTGTGCGATACCCTGAAAAGCTGAATTTAAATGTTGTTGTAATTGTACAAATAATTGAAATGGTAAAATATCTGACAAAGTAAAAGTAAAATCCCACCGCTTAGAAACCTGATGAACTTCAACGTGTGCGATACTCCCATTTTCAAGATAACGTGCTTCATCAGCTTGCGGTTGTAAATCGATTTGTTGTAATAACTTAGTAAACATTTCCTTCTTATTTAAAGCCAAAATTTACTCTCCTCTCTGCCATAATATTTTTAAATTGGTTAATTGATATTTATTAGTTACAAATAAAGACAGCCGAAACATCAAACTCGTTTCGGCTCGCGTCTTTAATTCTTATTTTCCTTTTTTGTCATCTAGCAAAATGCCAAGTGAATTTAGTAGTTCACCAGTCTGAACTTCCAGCGTTTCACCAGTCTTGCGCAACTTGATCTCAACAATACCATCAGCTGCCTTTTTACCAACCGTAATCCGAACTGGCAAACCGATCAGATCTGCATCCGCAAACTTGACGCCCGCACGCTCTTTACGATCATCAAGTAATACTTGGTAACCAGCATCTTCTAACATGCCTATTACAGTATCTGCTAATTCAGCTTGATCAGCCTTTTTACTATTAACAGGTACAACATGTACGTCAAAAGGCGATAACGAACGTGGCCAAATGATACCATTTTCGTCACAATGCTGTTCAACTATTGCTGATAAAAGACGTGAAACGCCAATTCCATAACAACCCATCTTGACCGGAACTTGACGACCATTTTCGTCTAGGACAGTCGCATTCATATCTTTAGAATAACGTTCTCCTAACTTAAAGATATGACCGATCTCGATCCCACGTTGGAATTTCAAAACACCTTCACCATCAGGAGAAATGTCACCTTCCTGAACCAAACGTAAATCAACATAGTCTTCTACTTGGAAGTCACGGTCGATGTTAGCATTCAAATAATGGTATCCATCTTCGTTAGCACCAATTCCGACATTGACCATCCCATTCACATCTAAATCAGCGATCACCTTAACATCTTTGATCCCAGCAGGTCCTAATGACCCAAAGCCAGCACCAAATACATTTTTTGCTTCTTCTTCTACTGCAGGACGAATATTTTGCGCAGAGAAATAATTTTTAACTTTGGTTTCATTAACCTGATCGTCACCGCGCATTAAAATTACCACATTTTCATCGTCAACCACATATAATAATGTTTTTATTTCGCTATTTGGATCAATTTTCAGATAATCCGCAAGTTCATCGATCGTCTTAACGTTTGGAGTTGCAACTTTTTCCAGCTCTTTTGGAGTCTCGTGAGATTTTTTAGCAACACGCAAATTTTTAGCCATTTCCAAATTAGCAGCATAGTCGCTAGAATCGGAATAAACCACAACATCTTCACCGATCGGGGCCATCGCCATAAATTCTTTTGAATCTTTGCCGCCCATTTGTCCAGAATCAGCCAAAATACCACGGAAGTCAAGTCCTGTACGTTCAAAAATTTGATTATAAGCTTGGTTCATATCCTGGAATGTTTGATTCAAACTCTCATCATCCACATGGAAAGAATAACCATCTTTCATCAAAAATTCACGTCCACGCAAAAGGCCAAAACGCGGTCTTCTTTCATCACGATACTTCATTTGAATCTGATATAAGGTCAATGGTAATTTCTTGTAAGACTTTATCGTATCACGAATGATCGAAGTAAATGTTTCCTCATGAGTCGGGCCTAAAATCAATTCACGTTCATGCCGATCATTTAGTTTATATAAATCTTGACCATACGCCTCGTAACGTCCAGTCTCTTTCCACAACTCAGCTGGCAAAACAGCTGGGACCAACATTTCAACAGCACCAATTTTACTCATTTCTTCACGAATGATTTTTTCAATATTTTTAATAACCATATTGGCCAACGGTAAATAAGCATACATTCCTGCAGTGATCTGCTTAATGTATCCGGCACGTAGCATCAACTGATGACTGATTGCCTCAGCATCACTAGGTACCTCTTTTAAAGTTGGAATCAATAATTGCGATTGTTTCATGTGCTAACTTTTTCTCCTCTCAGTTCTCATATAACAATACCTAGAAAAAATACCTCTGAATATCATTCCAAGTAACTAATATCATTAGAAGCATCATAAATCCAAAACCGATCAAAGTGATGATAGTTTCTTTATTAGGGTCAAGTGGTTTTCCACGAATCGCTTCAATAATGTTCAATAATAGTTTACCACCATCTAGGGCTGGAATAGGTAATAAATTTACAATACCTAGGTTGATCGACAAGAATGCTAACAAATTGATGACACTAATAGCGCCATATTTAGCAGCTTGTTGTGTAAATGAATACATTGCCACAGGTCCACCTAAATCATTTAAACTAAAGCCATGGAACATATTGACCAAGGCATCCCAAACAGCTTTCATCACGGAATATGTCTGTGTAAAACCGTAACTAAGCATGCCTCCAATTGAATGATCAACCTTTTGACCAGCTTTTATACCTATCATACCAACTTGTTGTCCATTTGAATTTTGTTTTTTTGGTGTTAAAATGATTTTTTTCTTTTGGTCACCACGCTTGACCGTTAACTCAGTCTTTTTACCTCCACGATCACTGATCGATTCAGACAAAGAATCCCAGGAATTCGTTTTTTTCCCCTGAACAGCAACGATTTTATCATTTTTTTGCAAGCCTGCCTTTTGTGCAACTGAATTTTCCTGCACAGCACCTACAGAATTGATTGTCGTGATCGAACCACCTTGGATAAAAGCAATCAAAATAAAAGCTAAAATCGCCAAAATAAAATTATTCAATGGTCCAGCGATATTAGTTAAGATCCGTCTGGTCAAACTGACTGACTGAAACTGTACATTTCTTGGAGCAATTTGAACTTCAGTTCCATCAGTCTCAATGATCATTGCGTCTGGCTTGACCTCTAAGCGACGGAGTTTGGTTTCATCTCCATTTTCATATCCTTCAATGTACAATTCATCGATCAAATCCCAATTAGTTACTTCTAAAGGCAATCCATTCAGTAAACTAACTTTACTACTAGTATTAATTTTTTTTACTACCTGATTTTCATCAAGGATCAAATTGACAGGCATTCCTTTTTGCAAAGTCTCTTCATCGTCTTCCAACCCTGCCATTCGTACATACCCGCCTAAAGGTAAGATACGGATCGTATAAGTTGTGCCATTCTTATGAGTCGCAAATAATTTAGGACCCATTCCGATCGAAAACTCACGGACTAAAATCCCAGATTTTTTTGCAACTATAAAATGCCCAAATTCATGGGAAGTCACAATGATCCCAAATACAATTATAAAAGCGATGATCGTAATGAACATCGGCCACCATCCTTCCCATGGGGAAAATTTTATAAATTACAGTAAACCACAAAAATGCATTAGTGGCAAAACAAACAAGATCGAATCAAAACGATCTAAGATACCTCCATGACCAGGCAAGATTTTTCCTGAATCTTTGACATCAAAATAACGTTTATATGCTGACTCTGCCAAATCTCCGAACTGTCCAGCAATCGACAAGATCAATACCATTAATAACATAAGCGGTAGGCTGTATGTAAAGTGTTCCTGTAAAAAGAAAACATAAAGTCCCACGATGATCACAGTAGCAATTGTGCCACCGATCGAGCCTTCCCATGTTTTATTTGGGCTGATGTTTGGAGCCAATTTATGTTTACCCAACTTACGGCCAATTAGATATGCCCCACTATCCGTGATCCAAACAATAAACAATGCAAAAAAGATCATCCAAATACTGTTTTGTCTTGCCCCCATCATATAGTGAAAACCAAGACCGATGTATATTGAACCAATAGTCAACGTACCTGCATCGTCAAATGAAAAACGATTGCGCGTAAATACACTATTTAGCAACAGAAGTAAAATTAGAAAGTAAGCTAGATCTAAATGTGTAATATTTTGTGGTAAAAAATTTAACCATGCACTGGGAACTAAAAATACAGCCGTCAATAAATATGAAATAATAGCTTCAAAGGAAACTAACAATTTCTTTTTCATCATCAATAATTCAGAAGCTGCCACTAGCCCCATTGCAACCACTAAAATATCAAATGGCATTCCACCAACAAAAATCAGTGGTATAAAGATCACTAAAGCCACTATGGCCGTTATAACTCGTTGTTTCATTTATCCTCATTTGCTCCTTTTTATGCCTTAATGCCTCCAAAACGGCGATTACGTTGCTGAAATTTTAAAATATCTTCATACAAGTTCTGTGGTTTGTAATCCGGCCAATAGACCTCCGTAAATACAAGCTCACTATATGCAATTTGCCACAACAAAAAATTCGAGATCCGCTGTTCTCCACTTGTCCGAATCAACAAATCTGGATCATTGTACGGATGAAGTTGTTCACTCATTAAATACTTTGCAAATATTTCGTCATTGATCTGACTTTCATCGAGTTGTTCATCTTTTACATCTCTAGCAATCTTTTTCGTAGCTTCAACAATTTCTGTCCGTGATCCATAATTCAACGCAAAATTTAAAATCATGCCATCACAGCTTTTAGTCTGCTCGATCGCATTATGAACAGCTACTTGAGTCTTTTTAGGAAGCTTGCTTTCATCTCCCATAACATTGACCTGAACATTATGAGAAATCAATTCTGGAACAAAACGGTTAAAAAATTTAACAGGTAGATCCATTAAATAATTGACTTCATCCACTGGACGCTTCCAATTTTCAGTTGAAAACGCATATAAGGTTAAGACTTTTACGCCTAGATTACTAGCTGCTTTCGTGATAACTTCTACTACTTCCATGCCCTGCTTATGGCCAACTACACGTGGCAAATGTCGTTTCTGTGCCCACCGACCATTTCCGTCCATAATAACAGCGATATGATTAGGGATCCTTTGTGGATCCAACGCCTCTTTTTCTAACTGTTCTTGAGAATTTTTCTTTTCCTTATTACTGAACAAAGGGTACACCTCCTGAGTATCAACAGATATTGTATCAAAAATAACACAAAAGAGGCAAAAACTTTCAAGAAAATTAGAAAAACACTAATTATTCCAAAAATTTCTGCCTCTCTTTTGTGTTAGTAATGTTAAAAATTAACCTTCGAGAATTTCTTTTTCTTTATCATCAGCGATTAAATCAAGGTTTTTAACTGATTCATCTGTGACTTGTTGTGCTTGTTCTTCTAAACTATGAAGCTCATCTTCATTAAGGTCCCCGTCTTTTTCTGACTGTTTTAATTGATCCATCATATCACGACGAATATTACGAACAGCAACCTTACCATCTTCAGTCTTAGCTCTAACTTGTTTAGCTAATTCTTGGCGACGTTCTTCAGTAAGTTGTGGGATCACTAATCTAATTGCTGAACCATCATTAGCAGGCGAAATCCCGAGATCTGAAGCCAAAATAGCATGTTCTACATCTTTTAAAGCAGATTTATCATACGGTTTTACCAATAAAACACGTGCTTCAGGTACCGAAATTTGTGCCATTTGGTTTAGTGGTGTTTCGACTCCGTAATAATTAACATTGATACGGCTAAGTAAGCTAGCATTCGCACGGCCAGCTCGGATATTACCTAACTCACGTTGTAAAGAGTCTTCTGACTTTGACATTTTTTCCTGTGCTTCTTTGATGATTGGATTACTAATTTTCATAATCTATTTACCCTCCACTGTAGTTCCGATGTTTTCGCCGAGAACAACTTTTTTGATGTTCCCATGTTCATTCATATTAAACACAACCAATGGAATGTCATTATCCATTGAAAGAGAAGAAGCAGTTGTATCCATCACATGCAGCCCTTTATTGATAACATCTAAATGTGTAAGTGACTGGTATTTCTCAGCATCCGGATCAACATTTGGATCAGCAGAATAAATACCATCAACACCATTTTTCGCCATCAAAATCACATCTGCGTTAATTTCAGAAGCACGTAAAGCTGCGGTAGTATCAGTTGAGAAGTATGGTGAACCAGTACCACCGGCAAAAATCACTACTCGATGTTTTTCCAAATGACGTGTTGCCTTACGACGAATATATGGTTCTGCAATCTGACGCATCTCGATCGAAGTTTGAACTCGTGTCGGAACACCAACATTTTCAAGATTGTCCTGTAAAGCAAGTGCATTCATGATCGTTCCTAACATCCCAATATAATCGGCCTGGGCACGTTCCATTCCCATCTGAGCACCAGCTTCGCCACGCCACATGTTTCCACCACCAACAACGATGGCAATTTCGACACCCAAATCGTAAACATCCTTTAACTCCTCAGCAACTTTACGAATTTCTGGGGGATTAATACCATGGCCCTCCTTACCGGCTAGTGCTTCACCGCTTAATTTAATAATTACACGTTTGTACTTGATTGACATGCTGCTCCTCCTAGTTTTATTCATTCATAATTTTACTATGAAATCACGTTCATTGGTAATTTTAGCACAATTTAATGTTTTATTGAACTAAAGGAAAATAAAAAGTCAATATTTCCTCCAAACAAAATTTTTTTAAATAAAAAATTTACTTTCTAAACTGCAAGAATCATAAAATAAATGCTACAAAAAAAGCCCTTGTATAATTAACAAGGACCAAATAATTATTACTATTTACGACGGCGTTCTGGAATACGAGCTGCTTTACCTTGCAATGCACGCAAGTAGTACAACTTAGCACGACGAACACGGCCATTACGAATAACTTCGATTTTATCAACACGTGGTGAATGAACTGGGAAAGTACGTTCAACACCAACACCACTACTGATCTTACGAACAGTGTATGTTGCAGAAATACCTTCACCACGGCGTTTAATAACAACACCCTCGAACATCTGAACACGTTCACGCTTACCTTCAACGATACGCGCATGTACACGAACAGTATCGCCTGCTTTAAAATCTGGAATGTCATCACGCAGCTGTGACTGTGTGAGTTTTTCAATTAATGGATTAACTGACATTATTTTTCTTCCTTTCACCGATATTCATGTCCAGTTGCAGCGGAATATCGTTAATGTGGCCTTAATAGCCAAATAATAGTTTAGCATAACAATTCTCTTGTGTAAATGAGTTTTGTTACGAATTTTGACTCAATACAATACTTTTGTCAAAATCTCAAATTCTGCCTTGTTGTAACTTCTGTAACCATTGTTTTTCTATCTTAGATAGTTCACGTTTTTCAATCATATCTGGTCGTCTAGCAAAAGTTTTATTAAAAGCTTGACGCTGACGCCATTTTGCTATTTTTTGGTGATCACCAGATAATAAGACATCCGGAACTTTCATTCCTCTAAAATTAGCAGGACGCGTATATTGAGGATATTCTAAAAGACCAGAAGAAAACGAATCTCCTGGGGCAGAGGCGCTATTGCCTAACACTTCTGGCAATAATCGTACAGTTGCATCGATCATAACCATTGCGCCCAATTCTCCACCGGTTAAAACAAAATCTCCGAGTGAAAACTCATCAGTCACCCGTTCTTTTACTCTTTCATCATATCCTTCATAATGGCCACAAATAAACGTTAATTGTGGTTCTTGTGCTAATTCTTCTGCTGCTTTTTGATCAAATTTACGACCCGCAGGATCTAATAATATCACACGCCCTAATCCTTGACGGTCATCTTTAACATGATCTAGAGCATCATAGATCGGCTGAGCCTGCAACAACATCCCCGCACCACCGCCATAAGGATAATCATCTACATGATTTTGTCGGTCAGTGGTATAATCACGAAAATTTGTTAACTGAATGTCCAGTATTTCTTTTTCTATCGCTTTACCAATGATCGAAGAAGAAAGTGGGCCCGTAAACATTTCTGGAAATAAACTCAAAATATCTATTTTCATTGTTCATCCAATCCTTCGAGCCAATCAACGATCACACAGTGTTGGTCAAGGTTGACATTTAAAATTACATCCTTGATCGCAGGTAATAAAACTTCTTTACCATTTGGACGTGCAACGATCCATACATCATTTGCGCCAGTTTCCATAATGTCAGTGATCGTCCCTAGAAATTCCTTTTGTACGGAGTAAACTTTTAGTCCGATTATTTCACGGTAATAAAATTCCCCATTCTCCAAAGGCGTTTGTTGATCACTTGTAATTTGTAATTGGGCGCCCTTATATTTTTCAGCTTCATTAATGTCTGAAACTTCTTCAAAAGTCAGCATTTCAAACTGTTTTTGTCGGCGGTGACGTTGGATCGTTAATTTTTTCGGCTCGTTATCCTTTATTGCAACGTAAAGAGTTTCTCCTGGAGCAAAACGTTTATCAACAAAATCAGTCGTTGCTAAAACCTTGACCTCACCACGGATCCCATGGGTATTTACAATTTTTCCAACATTATTATATGTCATAAACACACTCCTAAAAAAGAAAGCCTCCGTCCAAAACAATTTTGTCTGAACAAGAGGCTGGCTACTATTAGATTATTTTTAGTCCACAATATTTAACCGCACTCGTGCAGAATCATTTAAGTGGACACTATAAACGATCGTCCGAATAGCTTGAGCAACACGGCCATGTTTACCGATAACCCGGCCAACATCTACTGTTGCCACAGATAAATTAAAGTTCAAAAAGTGTGCATCCCGCTGCGTTACAATAGAAACAGCATCCGGTTGTGCAACAAGCGGCTTAACAATCGACATAATTAATTGCTTCACATCTGCTTCATTCATTTAATTTACCTTATTTCTTAGCTAACTTACTTTCGTGGAACTGCTTCATGATACCTTCCTTTGAAAGAATATTACGTACTGTATCTGAAGGTTGTGCCCCATTCCCTAACCATGCCAAAATACGATCCTCATTCAAGACAACTTCTTCTGGTTTAGTTAAAGGATTATATGTGCCGACCGTTTCGATCTGACGACCATCACGTGGTGCACGTGAATCAGCAACAACGATACGGTAAAATGGACGTCTCTTAGAGCCCATCCGTTTCATACGAATCTTAACTGCCATGTTTTAACACCTCCTATATAATTTCTCAACGCTTATAAATATAACAGTTATTTTCTGACCTGTAAAGGGAAATTTCTTGACACTTAAAATATTTTTCAATGAACCAACAAAAACAAGCGAAAATCAGCGACGTTTACGCGCTTTTTTTAGCTTTTTCATTTTTTTCATTTTCTTCTTTTTATTTTTACGAGCCATCTTATTCATAGACATTTTTGCCATCTTACCTTGCATACCGTTGCCAAATAAGTTTTCCATTCCAGAAAAATTCCCATTTGAAACTTTAGCCATCATATCACGCATTTGTTTAAACTGCTTGATCAAACGATTGACCTCTTGGACCGACCGTCCCGAACCAGCTGCGATTCGGCGTCGACGACTAGGCTTTAAGATATCTGGATCTTCACGCTCTTGTGGAGTCATAGAATAAACAATTGCCTTAGTATGATCCATATCTTTTGGATTGATCTCAGCATTTTTCAAGGCAGGGTTATTGGCCATTCCTGGGATCATCTTCATAATGTCTTCCATGGAACCCATATTTTGAACTTGATCGATCTGCTCAAGAAAGTCATTAAAGTCAAAAGAACTAGCCTTCATTTTATCTTGAAGATCTTGTGCCTTTTTCTCATCATAATCTTTCTGGGCTTTCTCGATCAAGGTCATCATATCACCCATACCAAGGATCCGAGATGCCATTCGATCTGGATAAAAGACGTCAAGGTCATCCATCTTTTCACCTTGACCAATAAACTTGATCGGCTTACCAGTTACAGCACGGATCGAAAGAGCTGCGCCACCGCGCGTATCACCATCAAGTTTAGTTAAAATAACACCAGTGATATTCAGCTGTTCATTAAAGCCCTCTGCTACTTCGGTCGCATTTTGACCTGTCATCGAATCAACTGTCAGCAAGACCTCATCCGGTGTCGCTAATTTTTGAATATCAGTCAATTCTTGCATCAGCTTCTCATCGATTTGTAAACGACCAGCAGTATCAATGAAAACATAATCATTTTTATTTTCCTGAGCGACTTTCAATCCTTCTTCAACAATTTTCACTGGAGAAACATCCGTCCCCATATCAAAAACGGGTAAATCATTTTCTTGACCTAATGTTTTTAACTGGTCGATCGCAGCTGGACGATAAACATCGGCCGCGATCATCAAAGGTCGCGCATGTTTTTCATTTTTTAACTTTAATGCTAATTTACTGGCTGTTGTAGTTTTACCAGCACCCTGCAGTCCCACCATCATGATAACCGTTGGGATCTTAGGCGACTTATTCAAGGGGACTGACTCTTGTCCCATGACTTTCACTAATTCTTCATTTACTATTTTAACTATTTGCTGAGCAGGGGTTAAACTTTCTAAAACCTCACTACCGACTGCACGGGTACGTACAGTCTTCACAAAATCTTTGACAACCCCAAAGTTTACGTCGGCCTCTAATAAAGCTAGACGGATCTCACGCATAACTTCTTTCACATCTGATTCGCTGATTTTACCCTTACGGCGTAACTTGCCGATCGCATTTTGCAATCGTTCAGTTAATCCTTCAAATGCCATTATTTATCCTCACTTTCATCCTAGGTCTTCAGTATTCTCTAATTGAGCGACCAATTTTAACAATTCATGATCACTTTGATAATGTTTTTTAACATAATGCATCAAAGAATCCATTCTCTCATTTCTTTCTAGAAAATCCCGGTACAAGTGTAACTTGCTTTCATAATTTTCTAAAGTATGTTCTGTTCTCTTTATATTATCATAAACAGCTTGACGTGAAACATTGAAATTCTCGGCAATTTCCCCCAAAGAATAATCGTCACGGTAATATGAGCCAATATATTGCATCTGCTTATTTGTTAACAATCCTTCATAAAAATCAAATAATGCATTGATCCGGTTAGTTTTTTCAAGTTCCATTTTTCCACCTATTTTGCAGTCTGTGCAACTAGATCTTTGAAAAGGCCATAAACAAACTTCTCAGCATCAAAATCACGTAGGTCATCCATTTGCTCACCTAAACCAACTAATTTAACTGGTAAATGCAGCTCATTTCTAATAGCCAACACAATACCACCTCGCGCTGTGCCATCGAGTTTAGTCAACACGATGCCACTAACTTCAGTAACATCCTTAAATTGCTTAGCCTGAGTTAATGCATTTTGTCCAGTAGTAGCATCTAATGCTAATAAAACCTCTTGTGGACTATCTGGTATTTCTCTTTTTATCACACGCTTGATCTTAGCTAACTCGTTCATTAAATTAACTTTATTTTGTAAACGACCCGCTGTATCAACTAATAAAACATCGTAATCTTCAGTTTGAGCCCGCTTGACTGCATCAAACACGACTGCAGCTGGATCACTTTGCGCTGGCTTTTTAACAATGTCCACATCCACACGCTGGGCCCATTCATCTAACTGTTCAATTGCTCCAGCTCTAAAAGTATCACAAGCCGCCAGCAAAACCTTTTTTCCTTCTTGTTGATACTTATGGGCCAACTTACCGATGGTGGTTGTTTTACCCACACCATTTACACCAACGAACAAAAAGACAGTTGGACCGTTTTTTGCAAAATGTAACGTATTATCCTCTTCTTGGCCTTCCTTCTCATACAAATCAACTAATTTTTCAACAATAGCATCTGACACATCGGATTTCGACTTAGCGTTTCGTAACTTAACTTCATCTTGAAGCTCATCACTGATCTTAACTGCAGTTTCAAAACCCACGTCAGACTCGATCAATGTCTCTTCCAAGTCATCAAAGAAGTCCTCGTCAACATGGCGGAAGTTCGCGAGCAAAGCATTAATTTTTGCACCAAATCCTTGTCGTGATTTTTTCAATCCTTGATCATAACGATCTTCTTCAGTTTCTTTTTTTTCTTCAGCATCTTTAATTTCTTTTGTGTCAGAAGTTTCATCGTCAGAAGTTCTTGCCTGTTTTTTAAGATCTTCTTTTGTTTCTGGTTCAGCTTGATCTTTTGTTGTTTCATCTTCTATTTGAGTTTGTTTTTCATCGTCAACGCTTTTATCAGCCTGATCCGGTGTTTCTTCTTCTGTTTCTTCTTTTTCCTTTTGTTCTTGTGCTTTATCTTGCTCTTCTAACTTCTCTTTTTCTTCATCCTCTGCTTGTTCAGGGCCAGAAAATGCACGCTTTAATTTATCAAAAAGTCCCATGTTATTTCTCCTCCCGTCTAAATACGAACCTATTTTACCAAAATAACTATTAAATTACATCTGCCAACGACACAGATACCATGCGGGAAACGCCTGAATCTTGCATGGTCACTCCATATAAAACATCTGCTTGGACCATTGTACCCTTTCGATGAGTTATTAAAATAAACTGAGTATCATTATCCAGACGACGCAAATACTGCGAATAACGTGCAACATTAACGTCATCTAATGCTGCCTCAGCTTCATCCAAAACGGCAAATGGTACTGGACTAACTTGTAAAATCGCAAATAGTAAAGCAATCGCTGTTAGCGTTCTTTCACCACCAGATAATAAGCTTAATTGCTGCGCTTTTTTACCAGGAGGTTGTGCTGTGATCTCGATTCCTGTTTCCAAGAGATCACTTGGATCAGTCAAGGTCAAATATGCATCACCGCCCTCAAAGATCTGGGGAAATACCTGAGCAAATGAAGCAGCAACTTTTTCAAAAGTATTTTTGAAACGTGCCTTCACTTCACTATCTATTTCATCCATACTACTTTCAAGCTGACTTTTAGCAGTCAATAGGTCTATTTGTTGTTGTTCCAAAAAATCATAACGTTCACTGATCCGTTCAAATTCCTTGATCGAACCCAGGTTAACTTCGCCCAGATCATCTAAGCCCATTTTAAGCAATTTTAGTTGATGCTTAACCTGTTTCGGCTCGCGATTTATTTCCTGCTGACTGGCATATTCATAACTCATACCATATTGTGTTGATAAATCACTCAAATTACGATCTAAAATGGCATTAACTCGGCTTAAAATAATCTGTTTTTGTTGCTTTTCATCTCGTGCTGCTTCTTGTAACTCATTTACTCTTTGGAGTTTGTCAGTCTCCTGATTCAATTTTTCTTTCAGTTCCATTTTATTTTGAGCCAACTGTTCTTGTAATGCACTGGCCTTTTTGATCCTTTGTTTGACCTCGGACAGCTTACCCTTTAAATCTTTTTCACTGCTATTATGAAATTGATCTTTCTTCGTTAAATCTTTAATCATATTTGATTGTTTTTCAATCAAGACTTGCAAATGTTGACACTGATTATCCACTTCTTTTAATTGAACTTGTAATGCATCGACCCGTTCTTTTTCTAGCGCAATTTCTTGATCAAGTTTCGTTTTTTGTACATGATACTGTTTTTGTGAAACTGAAGCTTCAGTAGTAGCTGTTTGCTTTTTTTCAAGGGCTGCTTGGTAAATCGCAATATCTTGTTGAGCTTTTTTTAACCGTTGTTGCGTTGAAACTAATTGTTGCTCTAATTGCTGTTTGCGCTCATTTTGCTGTGCATAAGCACTAGAAATACTATCATGATCAGCCTGGCGGTGTTTCACAACAAATAAAGCCTCAGCGTGTTCCTTAGCCACTTTTTCCCGTTCTTTTTGCACACCTTGCAATAATTCATTGGCTTTTTTTAAATTTTGCTTTGCTTCTCGTTGTTGATCAGCTACTTTTTTACCTGCGACCTCTAATTCTGCCAGTTTATCTTTCATCGTTTGAATATCTGCTTTTAAGTGTAAATGTTGTTGCTTTTGCTCTAAAAGACCCAAATGTTTTTGTTTATTCGTTCCACCGGACATCGAACCACCAGCATTAATTATTTCGCCTTTTAAAGTTACGACCCTTGCAGAATGATTCAAAGTTTCTGCAGCATTTAATGCCACATCCAAATCCGAAACTATCACAGTTGTTCCTAAAAGGTAATCCAAAACTGCTTGATTTTCAGGGTCCATTTTTACTAGATCACTAGCAACACCTAATACGCCGTTTATATTATCAAGCTTATCGACTAAAGTAGCTGATAATTTCCGTGCTCTGACTTTATTACGCGGTAAAAAGGTTGCTTTACCCAAACGATTTTTATTTAAATACTGTATTCCCTGTTTTCCAGCCTGTTCATCAACCGTAACAATATTTTGTAACTGTCCACCCAAAACGGTTTGAACCGCTTGACTATACCGCGGAGATAATTCTAATAATTCAGCCACAGAACCAACAATTCCCGGAAGTTGTTTTTTTCCTCGTAAAACATTTTTAGCTCCCTGATAATAGCCCCCGTAGCTCTCTGCTACGCGATTTAATGTTTCTAATTGGGCTTGTGCTTTATGCATAATGTCACTTGCTGAATACCATTGTTCTTTTTTTTGCTGATAGTCTTGTTCGCTTTGATCTACTTCATTTTGGGCACTATTTACTCTTTTTTTCGCTTCTGTTAATTTCTGCTCACTGATAGCTAATTTGTCGGCTAGAGCTTTTTGTGTAGTAAGGGACTGTTCTAATTTTTCTTTTTTCTTTTGTAATTTACCATCTTGCTCTTTATTTTTTGCAAGATCAGTATCTTTATTTTGCTTTAAATATTCAACTTTGCTTTCAAGTGACGATTGTAGCTGAACCTGAGTCAAAATTTTCTGTCTAATTTTCTCAATTTCATCAGCTAATTGGCTTGGGTCTATATGTTGCTGATTATTCAAATCATTTAATTTTTGTTTTAAGTCACTTAAATTAGCTTTTTTACTATCGACTTGTTTTTGCAGATCCAAAGCTCGTTGCTTACTATCTTGTAGATCGCTTTTATTTTGTGCTAATTGATCTTGCAAGTCAGCTGATCTTTCCTGTTGAAAGAAACGCTCCTGTTGCGACATTTCTTGTTTACCAGTTATCCTCTCTTCTTGGCGCGTTAGTTCTAATAACTCTTTAGAAACGTCACTTGTTTTTTCTTCGATCAGCTCATTTTTACTTGTAAGCTCATCTGTCACCCGTTTTTGCTGATAATTTTGTGTACTGTACTTATTAAATAATTGCTCAGCTTTTTGTAACTCGCTATTGGCAGTATCGGCTTGCTTTTTAAGTTCTTCAATGTTTAAAACCAAATCGCTCAATTTATAATGATCATACTGTTTTTTTTGTTCTAAATAGTCTTTCGCTAAACTAGCTTGCCTTTCCAGCGGTTCCCTTTGTTTATCCAATTCAACGATAATATCTGCTACTCGATCTAAATGATCAGTAGTCTCCATCAGTTCAGCGTGTGCCTTAATTTTTTCTTTTTTATATTTAGATATCCCAGCTGCTTCTTCGATCAAATACCTGCGTTCTTCAGGTTTACTGTTAAAAATAGATTCAACTTTGCCCTGTGAAATAATAGAAAATGAATTTCTCGAAACTCCAGTATCCATAAAAAGTTCATTAATATCACGCAAGCGAACATTTTTGTTATTGATCAAAAACTCGCTTTCGCCACTTCGGTATAAGCGCCGACAAATAACGACCGACTCTGGTAAACCTTGTAAAGTTTGGTCAGCATTGTCAAACTCGATACTAACTTCTGCACGATTCAGCGCAGTCCTTGACTCAGAACCGCCAAAAATAATATCGGCCATTTTATCGCCCCGTAAACTTTTAGCGGACTGTTCTCCTAAGACCCAGCGTAACGCATCGATAATATTGCTTTTTCCACTACCATTTGGACCTACTATGCCTGTCAAACCAGCGGTAAACTCTATCCTAGTTTTGTCTGCGAAGGATTTGAAGCCATTCAGCGTTAACGCCTTTAGTTTCAATAAAAACTCCTCCTTACATTATTTTGTAGCTGTTTTACCAAACTTTTTCAATGCCTGTGCGGCAGCAGCTTGTTCGCCAGCCTTCTTAGAATAACCTATACCTTCACCTAATTTTTTACCATTGGCATAAACGGCCATACGATACTTTCGTTCATTATCTGGGCCTTCTTGATCCAATAACTTGTATTCGATCACACATTCTCCATCTTTTTGTAAATATTCCTGCAATTCTGTTTTATGATCAAAAAAATGATCAAACCAACCCATATCAAGTTTAGGGAAAACAATTTTGGAAATGAAGTCTACTACGGCTTGCTTGCCTTGGTCCAAATACAATGCCCCGATAAAAGCTTCGAAAATATCACACAAAAGCGATGAACGTTTCCTTGCATCTGCTTTTTCTTCACCTTTACCTAAACGAATATATTCATCAAAATGACACTCTTTAGCAAATTTACTAAAACTATCTTCACAGACCATCGCAGCACGCAAACGTGAAAGCTTTCCTTCGGGCATTTTATCGTAACGTTTGAATAGGTACTCCGAAACGCATAATTGCATAACAGCATCACCCAAAAATTCAATTCGCTCATAAAACTTCAAATTTTCCTTTGGATGTTCATTGACGTACGAAGCATGTGTAAATGCTTCGTCCAATAGACTTTCATTTTTAAAATCGATCCCATAATCTGTTTTTAAATGTTGTGCTAATCCTATGATCACTACAATTACTCCTCTTCTTCATTCATGTATCTAACTAACAGTTCAATTAAATATCGACCGGACTTATCTGATTTAGGAGAAACATCCACTTATTTGCCATATTTCTCCTAAGTCCGATATGGATCCATAATAGCCAATTTCGGACTGTTTTCTATTTTCTATAAAAAAAACTGGCACAGTCGGCCAGTTCATCAAAATAATTATCCATCTTAGTTCTTTTGGTGGGCAGTAATATACGAAACTGCTTGACCGACGGTGGTTAACTTTTCAGCATCATCATCTGAGATCTCCGCACCAAAAGTGTCTTCTAATTCTAAGACAAATTCAACAATATCGATCGAGTCAGCGTCCAAATCATCCTGAAAGCTTAATTCATTAGTAACCTTGTCGGCTGAATAATTGAAACGATCCTCAATAATAGTTGCAATTTTAGCAAAAACTTCTTTTTCTGTCATTTTATTTACCTCACTCATAAGTCAGTACTATAATTTTATCTTTTTCACGATAAATTGTCCAGTATCTCAAAGATATCTATCACGATTTACATTATTTGCCGTATCAAGTTCATTTCTTGTCTACTACAGCTGCCTGATCTTCTTTTTGTTGTTGTGCCGAAAAATATTCTGTAAAATTAGGTAACATTTGTCCATCGATCATGCTCTTGATTTGTTTGATCGTATAATAAACAGTTTTAGCATCACTGGCACCATGAGCCTTAACAACTGGCGCTTTTACACCCAACAAAACCGCACCGCCGTACTGTGATTGATCCATTTTACCTTTGATCTCACCTAAACTTGATTTTAATAATAGGGCACCTAGTTTACCCGAAACGCCCGAATTCATGATCGTATTTTTAAGCAAATGCATTACAGAAGAAGCAGTACCTTCTATTGCTTTCAATACAGCATTACCAGTAAATCCATCAGCGATCACAACATCACATACACCTTCAAGCAAGTCACGTGACTCAACATTACCAACAAAATTAATAGATTCATCAGCAGCTATCAGGTCATGTGCTTCGAGCGTTAACTTACTACCTTTATGTGGTTCAGTTCCATTATTTAATAAACCGATCCGTGGTTCTTTGATCCCGCGTACACTTGTAGCATAGTATTTACCTAAAAGTGCATATTGATATAGTTGTTCTGCCTTACTATCAGCATTTGCCCCGCTATCAAGCAAATTAAAAGACTGATCATCTGAACTAACAACTGGCAAAGTTGAAACCAAACCAGGACGCGTAATACCTTTGATGCGACCAACCAATAATAAACCAGCAGCTAATAAGGCACCGGTATTCCCACACGAAAATAATGCGTCTGCTTCACCATTTTTAACAGCAGTCGCCGCCATAACCATTGAGGAATTCTTTTTTCGGCGAATAGCACGAACAGGCTCATCATTCATATCAATTTGTTCGTCTGCTTGAACGATCGAGATCCTGTCAGTGTTATGGATCAACGGATCGATTTGAGCTCGATCCCCATACAAAACAAATTCAACATCTAAAAATTCATCACGGGCTATTTCTACACCTTCAACAATAGTTTGTGGTGCATTGTCTCCACCCATCGCATCTATGGCTATTTTCAAATTTCTCATCCTTTCAATTACCCCAACAACAAATGGTTAATTAATAATAACAAATATTCCATTGTGATACTTTCCATATTTTAATCTAAAGCTGGTTTCTTTAAAATAGTCCTACGCAAATAATTTATTAAACCCGTATTTTCTTTTTTTCTTTCAAAATCATCATCACTTATAATAGCGTATGCTTCTTGTTGAGCGATCTGTAAAATATTTAAGTTTTCAACTGGGTCACCGACTTGAAATTCCGGCATTCCTGCTTGTTTTGACCCTAAAACTTCACCCGGACCACGTAGTTCCAGATCCCTTTGCGCGATCAAAAAACCATCATTAGTTTGAACCATTGTATCCATCCGAGCCTTACCATAATCATTTTTCGGATCGGCTACTAACAAGCAATATGACTGACGGTTACCCCGGCCAACTCTACCGCGTAACTGATGTAACTGTGCTAAGCCAAATCGATCGGCGTCTAAAATCATCATCACCGTCGCATTCGGAATATCTATGCCAACTTCAACGACTGTCGTCGCTACCAAAATAGAATATTCTTTATTCTTAAAATCTTGCATAACTTGATCTTTTTCCTGCGTTTTTAACTGACCATGTAATAACCCTACTTTATACTTGTTCTTAAAAAGCTCACTCATTTTTTGATAAACTTCTTGCGCATTTTGCAGCTCCATCATTTCAGATTCATCGATCAGTGGCGATACAATAAAAGCCTGCGCCCCACTTGCTATCTGCTGGCTTAAAAAGTTGATCGCCTCAGAGGTCTGTTTTTTAGAAAACCACTGTGTTCTTACCGGTTTTCGATTTTTAGGTAACTCATCAATCACTGATACATCCATCTCACCATAGCTAGTAATAGCTAATGTACGCGGGATCGGTGTAGCTGTCATCGCTAAAACATCAGGTTTCGTACCTTTCATTCGCAAAAGTTTGCGCTGCTCAACGCCAAAACGATGTTGCTCGTCGATTACAACTAAACCCAAGTTATGAAATATCACATCAGGTTGGATCAATGCCTGCGTACCGACAACAATTTGAATATCACCGTCCGCTAAGTGCGTCATTAATTCTCTTTTTTGGGCTAATTTGCCGATAGAAGAATGTGTCAATAAAGCAACATTCACATTTAAAGGATCAAACAATTCGGCTAATTTTTCAGCATGTTGTTCTGCTAGAATTTCAGTCGGTGCCATCAAAGCACACTGAAAGCCTGCAGTTACTGCCGCATACATCGCTAAAGCCGCAACCACCGTTTTTCCCGAACCAACATCTCCTTGTAACAAACGATTCATGTGCACCGGATGATGCATATCATCGCATATCTCATTTACAACTTTTTTTTGTGCGTTAGTTAGTTCAAATGGAAGTTGAGCAATAAACTTTTTTAACAACGTATTGTCATATGAAATTATCTGTCCGTTAGAATGCTGATCTCTAACTTTCATAAATTGTAAACCAGCCTGATAGCGAAAGAACTCTTCGAAAATCGCCGATCTTCTGGCAAGGTCAGCAGCTGATCTACTGATAGGAAAGTGCATGTCATGAATCAGCTGCTTGCGGTCCAATAACCGATATTTTTTTCGTAAAGATCGTGGTACAACGTCCTCTATCAAACTAGAATACTGTTCATAAGCCTGACTAACAAATTGTTTGATAGTATTGGGACGAATATCTTTAGAGGAACGGTAGACTCCTACAAAGTCATCATTAGCTTTAGAACTGAACAGTTTCATCCCCGTCATTTTTTGTCTTTTAACATCGTACTTACCATAGACGCCAATTTCTTTACCAGTTTCTATTTTGGAGGCTAAGTAAGGTTGATTAAAGAAAGTAACCATTAAAACATCTTGACCTACTAAAAAGCGAAAATTTAACCGGCTTTTTTTTCGACCAAATCTAGCTAAAACTGGTTCAGAGGCCACTGTTCCTTTGATCGTGGCCTTCTCTTGATCAGCGATCTCATCAAGATTTTTGGTACTTAGATCATCGTATCGAAAGGGATAAAAGGTTAATAAGTCTTCAATAGTGTTAATGCCCAACTTGTTCAAGGCTGTCAGCCTTTTGGGACCAGCACCATTTAAAACTGACACAGGGTCTAAAAGACTTCGTTCCTCCATTTTATTCACTCTCCCATTTACACTATGACCTAATATTTAAATTCTAAATTTATTAATTACTAAAAGCTGACTGACCCCCGACCAGGATCAATCAGCTTACTTTATTCAACAGAGATCAAGTACGGATATAGAGGTTGATCACCTTCATGGATCTCAATTTCTAACTCATCATTTTCTGTTAAAATGGCCTCTTTGACCTTCTGCGCATCAGTCGAATCACCATCTTCACCAATAATGATCGTTACGATCTCGCTGTCATCTTCAAGCATCGATTTAACCGTTGAGACAGTTGTTTGGTACAGTTTTTGGCCTATCACGTTGATATCGCCATCAACAATACCCATATAATCACCCTTCTTGATTTGTTGTCCATCGATAGAGGTATCTCTAATTGACTGAGTTACTTCACCGGAAATGACTGTGTCCAAATCTTCCGTCATCATTTCAACATTATCATTCAGGTCTGAACTTGCATCAAACGACAACATTGCTGTCATTCCTTGAGAGATTGAGCTTGTTTTGACAACACCGACAGGAATATCACTAACTTTTGCAGCTTGTTGTGCAGCCATAAAAATGTTTTTATTATTTGGCAAGATAATAACCTGTTCTTTATTAGTTTGTTTAATAGCTTCAACGATATCTTCGGTACTTGGATTCATTGTTTGGCCCCCATCCAAGATTTTCGTAACACCTAAGCTCTTGAACATTTTTTGCAGGCCATCACCAGAGCTAATTGAAATTATACCGTAGTTACCAGTTTCGACTGTTGCAGCCTCTTCATCGTCGGCTTGTGTTTCCACTTGAGACTGATCATCATTTTCCAAAATCGTCTCATGTTGTAAACGCATATTGTCAACCTTGACCTTAACTAAAGAACCAAATTTTTGACCATAAGCCAAAACCTGCCCTGGATGTTCAGTATGCACATGAACTTTAACTACTTCGTCGTCAGCGATAACTAATAAAGAATCTCCAATTTCAGCTAAATGTTCACGAAATTCATCATAGTCAAACTTAGAGTCAACTAAACGCCCATCCCCTAAGCGAACCATGATCTCTGTACAATAACCATATTTGATATCAGTCGTATTCAACTTGCTTTGTACACTTTTATGGTGCTCAGCATTGACCATTTCATCCATTTCTTGCACAGAAGGTTGATACGTACCGTCTTCGACAGGTTCATTGCCACTTAAAGCATCAAAAAATGCCCCGTAAACAAATGTTAATCCCTGACCACCAGAATCAACTACACCGACCTCTTTTAAAACAGGTAGTTGCTCAGGAGTTTGAGCTAGTGCTTTTTTAGCAGCTTCATACGTATCCGAAATTATTTGGACACAATCATCTGAGTTTTCTACACGTTCCCGAGCAGCTTCTGCAGCTTTTCGTGCGACTGTTAAAATAGTTCCTTCAGTTGGCTTCATAACTGCCTTATATGCAGTTTCTACCCCATTAGAAATAGCATCAGCCAAGTCTTGAGCTGATAAGGTCTTTTTTTTAGCCATACTTTTAGAAAAACCACGAAAGACCTGCGACAAAATCACACCAGAATTACCTCTAGCTCCCATTAGTAATCCTTTAGCAAGAGCCGATGCTAATTCACCCACTTCATTTGAAGTCGATTCGTTAACATACTTAAAACCACTTGCAAATGACAAACTCATATTTGTCCCTGTATCTCCGTCAGGGACTGGAAAAACATTCAAAGAATTTATAAATTCGGCATTATTATTCAAACGGTTTGAAGCCGCCGCTATCATTTTCCGAAATTCTTTATCAGTAATCGTTACAACTTTCAAATCTTACTTCCTCCTTGGCTGCGCTTAGTCTTCGATAACTTTAACGCCTTGAACTAAGACGTTAACCGATTTAGCCTTCAGCCCAAGCATTGATTGTAAATTATATTTAACTTTGTCTTGAACATTCCGACAAACTTCTGAAATTTTTGTTCCATAACCTGCAACAATATATACATCGATCGCGATCCCGTCATCTTCTTGACGGACCACTACTCCTTTAGAGTAATTATCTCTTTTTAATATCTCATTTAAGTTGTCACGGATCTGATTTTTACTTGCCATACCTACGATGCCAAAAATCTCCGTTGCAGCACCGCCAACAACCGTTGCAATCACATCATTGCTGATGTCAATATTGCCTAGCTGGTTCTGAATTTTTACAGCCATGAAAACAGCCTCCTTGCTATTAATAGACAATCATTCATTATTCTAGCATATGCTTTTGTTAAAACCAAACTAACATCTGCTTACCTTCACGATCTCTACCAAAAAAATTATGGTAAGAATACTTCTTATATTATTATCATAGCAAACTTTATCTTTTTTTAGCAAAATATTTTAATGCCTAACATTAACTAAAATTTGTTTACTGCAGACCTAAATGATCCATTTTTAAACTGCCAAGGTATTTTACTTTACAGAAAAATCTTGCAATTAACGGGTTATTATGATAATTTAGTTTAGTGAGTAAAGCGACTATGTTCGCTGAAAAGAGAATAAGGAGGATTATTAATAATGGCAAAAGATCATATTACTGGCCGTAAAACTACTTTTGGCAAGAAGCGTTCACATGCTTTGAACCAAACAAAACGTAGCTGGAAGCCAAATTTGCAAAAAGTTCGCATCATGGTTGATGGCAAACCTAAGAAGGTCTGGGTTTCTGCTCGCGCATTAAAATCTGGTAAGGTTAAACGTGTTTAATCTAAAAAATGGACTCCTTTTGTTGGTGTCCTTTTTTTATACCCTGAAATCACTTTTTAAATATCGCAAAACAAAGCTGGAATATAACTTAACTGACTGTGAGATTCTAAAAGGGCCATCGGTCTATCCCATTAAAATGGTTTAGATCGACGGCCCTTAAACATGTTTCGAAATTTTTTTGTATCAATCTTTTTACGTTTAATCATGAGATTGAATCGTACATATGACTCCACTATCAAATGAAAAGTTAGTAGAATTTCCAACAAATTCATTACTTGATAAAGAAATCGGTTCAGCAAAATCAACCCCGGCTAACTGATATTTTGCATCATACAGATACAGATCAGAAACCGCATTTAAGCAAATAAAAGCTAAATAACGTGTACTGGGTAATTTAGCAAGTTCATGGTGTCCTGGCAGATAAAAATTCAAGTGATTCCAGCGATCGACTATTTCAATTTGTTCACAATAGGGTTTAAATTCCGCCATTAAAACAAAAAACAGATTGCTTAAAAGCTGATCTAACCGTGCACCAGTTGCACCATAGATCACAATTTTTTCAAAATCAAGATCCGAAATGATGTAACGTAAGGCTAACATCGTATCAGTCACATCTTCTTTTTTAGGTCGAATCACACTCTTGTCTGAGTTTTGACGTACCAATTCAATTTCCTTTTCACTCGAAGAATCAAAATCTCCTACTGACAAAACCGGTCTGATCCCAGCTTTAATGAGCCTGACTGCTCCATAGTCAGCGCCGACCCATACTTCATCAGCGTTAGCCGGGTTTAATAAATGATCAGCTAGATCAGTCGGCCAATCAGACGTCGGTCCCCCAACTAACAAATTAACGATCATAACTGTGTTTCGCCGGCTTCCCGGAGTGTCTTAATACGGTCAGCAGGTTCGTCTGCTCCAAAAATATAAGATCCCGCAACTATTACATTGGCACCAGCCGCTAACGCTTGTTTAACAGTTTGGTCATTTAAACCGCCATCGACTTCAATATCATAGTTCCAATTATTTTCTTTTTTAGCAGTTGCGAGTTGTTTGACCTTAGACATCGTTTCTTCTAAGAAACTTTGACCACCTAAACCTGGATCAACAGTCATTACCAACACTTGGTCAACCATTGGTAAAACTTCGCTGATAACACTAACTGGTGTACCAGGATTGATCACAACTTCCGCTTTCATACCTGCTACCTTGATCAAAGACAAAACAGAATGTAGATGTGGTGTAGCTTCCGCATGAACACCCATAATATTAGCACCTGCCTGGGCAAAATCAGCTACATATTTTGTTGGGTCATCGACCATCATATGACAGTCAAAAACTAGATCAGAATGTGGTCGTAATGCTTTCACGACATTAGCACCAAAAGTTAGGTTAGAAACAAAATGACCATCCATTATATCGATATGCAGGTATTCAACTCCTGCCTGTTCAACTACTGCAACATCGTGTGCTAAATTTGCAAAATCCGCGCTTAAGATCGACGGAGCAATTTTCATACTATCACCTCATTAAAATATTCAACCTAAATATTATAGTATAACTTGAATCACGCTTAAAGGTAAATTGCTCACTTACTATTTATATTTTGGTTTTCTTTGTGCAATTTCACCTTGAAATTGCACGTAATTTTCATAACGGCTTGCCAAAATTTTGCCTGCTTCATAGGCTTGTTTGACTGCACATTTTGGTTCTTTTAAATGTAAACAACCACGAAACTTGCAATTATCTTGTAACTCGACAAAATCAGGATAAAACAAGGGTAATTCTTCTTTTTTCACGTCTGAAATTTCAAAAGAAGAAAAACCTGGTGTATCTGCAATCAGATTATTTTCGATTTGTCGTAAAGTAACTTTACGAGTCGTGTGTTTACCTCGACTTAAGGCCTTAGAAACCTCGGCCGTTTCTAATTGTAATTCTGGGGCTATCAAATTTAACAGCGTGGACTTCCCTGCGCCAGTCTGTCCCATCACCACGATCACTTCACAAGTAACTGCACCAAGAAAGTCTCGCCTTATTTTATCAGTATTAGTACCGTCAAAAACAAAACAAGGGTAAAATTTTTGATAATATTGCACTAAATCATGTAACTCATTTTTTTCTATCTCATTAAGAAGATCAGCCTTAGAAAAATAAAGCATTGGCTTAATTTTATTTTTTGTTAAAGCAACTAATTGCCGATCTAATAGGTTAGTCGATAAATTTGGCTCCCTACAAGCCGTTACAATGACAGCTCGATCAACGTTCGCAACTGGAGGTCGAACTAAGCTATTTTTTCTATTTAAAATTTTTAACAGATAGCCTTCATTTTCATTATCTGCCTTAAATTCTACCCAATCTCCAACGTAAGGAGTTTCTTTTTTCTTTCGAAAATTCCCCCGCCCACGTGTGCGATAAATATGTTGATCCGCTAAAACATCGAAATATCCACTTAAAGACTGGACGATCTGTCCTTTAACCAAATTATTTCCTACCCTTCTTAATAAGCGATAAGCATGTGCACGAAATCATTAACGTTCGCTAAAATTTCGTGCACTGACTATTCTTGAGTTATATTATCTTTTTCTTCGACCACTTTTCCGTCACGTTCAATTTTGTATGCACCCTTTTTTCCTTCGTCTAAGTTAAAGGGCAAACGTATATCGCGATCATCTGTAATATTTAAAGTTTGATAGACATCTTTAATTTGATGATCCTTATCGGCAATATAAATCTTGATGTCATTATTTTCTTGTCCATCATTATCTTCAAATGGCAGCTTAATTGTCAAGTTAAACCGTTGGTCACCATTACTCGAACTTGACGTATCTGAAGATGATGAGGAAGAAGATGAAGTTTCAGAACTTTCTGACGAAGATTCTTTATTACGACCTGCTGAGATAGTTACATTGATTTCAGCCCCTTGGATCAAAGTACTGCCAGGAGCAGGGGATTGTTTCATCACCAAACCCTCATCATATTTATCAGAATTTTCACGTATAACATTCAGCGTTAACCCACGTTCATCTGCGTAATCTTGAGCACTTTTTAACGTATAATTTAACAAGTCACGTAGTTTAAAGCTACGCGGTCCTTTCGAGACCTGGAATGTAACAGCAGCTTCGCTCATCAAAACTTTCTTATCAGCTGAAATACTTTGATCTTTGATCTCACCCTTCGGAGTTTTTTTAGAAAATACTTTTTCAGACTGAACTGTAACGTCTCTTTTTTCCAACTGTTTTTTGACTTTCCTGTATTGCTGACCAGTATAGTCACCAAATTTTTCTTTTTTAGGCCCCTTAGAAACTACAATCTCTATTTTGGAGCCTTCTTTGATTTTTGATTTAGCAGTTGGCTTTGAATTTATAACTTGGCCATAATAATAAGTATTACTATGTTCTTTGGTAATTTTACCGAGTTTTAACTTATTATCCTTCAAGCTTTCGCTTGCCTCAGAAGTTGTCATGCCCTTCAGTTGTGGGATCGTAGTATCTTTAGGGATCATCGCATAAGAAAGACCCGTTCCTAATAAAAGTACTGCTAAAAAGCTAAGCAGTAGTACAACTAATTTTTTCTTCTTTGACCATTTTTTTCGTGGCTTGTTATTACTTTTTTCATCCGGATCTGAATCAACTGGCGAAGTTGGTCCTTTTCCATTAATGGTATCAGTTGCCGATTTCCCATTCTTTTGGACATCGGATAAAATTTTAGTTTCATCATCATTCAAAAACTTCGCTTGCCATTTTGGTTCATTAGCACGTTGCGGCGATAAACATGTCTTTAGATCTGCAAACATTTCTCCAACAGTTGCATATCTGTCTTGCAGATCCTTAGCTGTGGCGTGCAAAACGACATTTTCCAGTGGCTGAGGGATCTGTGAGTTTTCCTGTCTGACAGAAGGCATCGCTTCATTATAATGTTTCATTATGATGGAAACTGCATTTTCTCCGCGATAAGGTACATGACCAGTCAACATTTCAAATAAAATAATTCCTAACGAATAAATATCAGTTTGCTTAGTGACTATACTACCACGTGCCTGCTCTGGTGAGATATAATGAACAGATCCCATCACAGTATTTGTTTTAGTCATCGTTGATTGTGAAACAGCTAAGGCTATTCCAAAATCAGTAATTTTGACATTGCCTTTTTGATCAAGCAAAATGTTTTGCGGTTTAAGGTCACGATGAATTATCCCATGTTGATGAGCATCATCAACCGCCTTCAGTATTTGCTGCATGATCTCAATGATTCGATCAGGTGAAAAAGGAAACTCCTTTTTAATGTATTCTTTTAGATTCATTCCCTGCACATATTCCATCACTAGATATTGCAAACCACTTTCTTCGCCGATATCATAGATAGTCACAATATGTGGGTCAGTCAGTTCCGTTAAAGACATTGCTTCTCCTTGGAACCTTCGTACCGCAGTTTGATCGTTACGCATATCCAAGCGTAATAATTTGACCGCCACTGAACGTTTTAAAATTAAATCATATGCAACATAGACGTTAGCCATCCCGCCTTCGCCTAAAGTATCAATTATTTTATAACGACCATTTATAATGTATCCTGACTCCAACAGCTGTTCCCCTCGCTTTCAAAAGAAAGCAATAGGGCAGTAATATTATCAGCACCACCTGCTTCATTCGCAGCTTGGATCAGTTGTTGGCATTTCTCTTTTAAACCTAATTTATCTTGACCTAAGATCCCTGCAATTTGCTGGTCACTGACCATATTAGTCAAACCATCAGTACATAATAGTAATTCTCCTGGAATGATCTTACATAATTTTTGGTCAAGCCGTGCATCACTTGAAACTCCAAGCGTTCTTGTAATAATATTTTTTTGTGGGTGAACTCGTGCTTCTTCCTTGCTTATCTCACCACTTTTGACCATCTCATTAACCAATGAATGATCTTCTGTTAATTGAACTAGCTGACCATCAGCAAATAGATAACAACGACTATCACCAATATTTGAAATTAAGACCTTCTTTTTAAAAACGACCACACAAACTAAGGTCGTACCCATTCCCATTAAAGAATCATTTTGATCAGCCGACTTGAGAATTTTTTTATTCTCAAAAACTGCTTGTTCTTGCAACCAAGAAAATGCATCTTTGGGCGTTTTAAAATCAGAATGCTCAAATTCATATCCAATATTGGATACAGCCATCTCTGAAGCGACCTCGCCTCCCTGATGACCACCTAAACCATCAGCAACGATCGCTAAAGAAATACCCGCTGGATTGTTAAAAAAACCAACGAAGTCCTCATTTTTACTTCTAGTTCGACCAACGTCGCTTAAATAGGAATATTTCACTTTGTACACCTCATTTTTGTTTTACAAGTGTGGCAATAAAGAAGCCATCCGAACCATAGTCATCAGGATAAAGAGTCAAAGATAATTCAGTACGCTGCTGTTTAAGTTGTAAGTTAGTTTCTGTCTTGATCTGAGCAAATTCGGAATTTTCTGCTAAAAACTTATCGATCACAGTTTGGTTTTCATCATTCAATATAGTACAAGTGCTATAAGTTAATTGCCCGCCTTTTTTTACTAAGGGCGCAGCTGCCTGCAAGATCTCTAACTGGATCTGAGCCAATTTTAAAATATCATTCGCATTTTTTTCATATTTGATCTCAGGTTTACGACGTAATAACCCCAGTCCAGAACAAGGAGCATCGACTAAGATCTTGTCAAATGTTTCCGCTGAAAAAACAGTACCACTTTTTCTAGCATCCAAAGCTCTGGTTGTTACACTACCACTCAAGTGCATCCGCTCAACATTTCCCTGAATCACCCTTAACTTGTTTTT
Organism: Ligilactobacillus pobuzihii E100301 = KCTC 13174; assembly: GCF_000349725.1. Taxonomy (GTDB): domain Bacteria; phylum Bacillota; class Bacilli; order Lactobacillales; family Lactobacillaceae; genus Ligilactobacillus; species Ligilactobacillus pobuzihii. The sequence continues at coordinate 56,407 of NZ_KB714697.1, read as the reverse complement.
ATGAATATCTAATGCATCAATATGGCCAGTACCAGTCAATTTTTCCGCTATCTGTGTTGTTTTTCCACCAGGTGCAGCACATACATCTAAAACTTGGTCATCTGGCTTTACCTTCATTGATTCAACACTCAAGATCGCACTTTCATCTTGGACAGTGATTTTTCCTGACTTGTATGCAACACTTTGTGGGATAAAACCACCATGAACCACCAAGGCAGATGGAGAAACTCGGCTTTCATTAGCCGTTATTCCCTGTTTTTTTAACGAGTCTTGCACCTCGGCTAAACTACTAGCACGAGAGTTGATACGAATACTTTGCTTTGGAGTTTGCAAAGTCGATTTTAATAGAGAATCGGTCTTATCTTTACCTAGCTCACCATTTAATTTCTTTACTAGCCATTCAGGCGTACTGGTTTGTACACTAATTTTTTTAATTGGATCATCAATTTCAGAAACAGTAGGCAATCCCTTGCGAACAATCGCATGCAATACGCCCGTTACAAATCTTCTAGTTCCCTCGTGTCCCATTTGCTTTGAGATTTCAATTGCTTCATTAAATATTGCATGTTGCGGGACTCGGTCAAGATAGGCCATCTGATAAACAGAGATCCGTAAAAGCTGTTTTACCCAAAGATCCAATTTATTAGGATCCTTTAAAAAAGGCTTCAAGTAAAAATCCAGAGTCAACTTATTTTGGATCGTACCATAAACTAAATTCGTATATAAATTAACATCGTGGTCTAAAAGTAATTGAGACTCTAATGTTTGATCTACTACTTTATTAGAGTACGAACTTTCTCTTTCGATCCGTGTCAGATCACGAACAGCAAGATAACGCGCACTCTTTTTTATTTTACTTGTCATCTGAAATTATAACCTGCCCTTTTTCTAGTGCCTGATTCATCCCATTTAAGTAGTCCGTAACAGCCAATTTTTGCTTCCCTGCTGGTTGCAATTCATTGATTTGATAAACTGTACCGTCAGCTGCCGCAACTTTTAGTATATGTTTCGTTACTTCCACTACTGTACCTGCTGCCTGTTCTGTTTTTTCGTCTAAAGGGTCAATATTCCATAATTTTGTCCTTTTACCAGCAAAATTATCAAAGAACGCTCCCGGAGCCGGACGGAGCGCTCTTACTTTCCAATCGATCTCTTGTGCCGTCATTGACAACAATAAATGTTCTTCTTCGGGTTTAATAGTTGGAGAAAAAACTACTTGCGTTTCATCTTGTGGCGTAGAAATTAACTCACCTGTGATCAATGCTGGTAACTTTTCTAGTAACAGATCGCGCCCTAGATAGCTTAACTTTTCAAATAAACTACCTGTATCATCATTAAGTTCGATCGGTAATTCAGTCTGGCCCAACATCTCACCTGCATCCATTTTTTTGACCATATAAATCAGAGTAACCCCAGTTTTAGAGTCACCATGCATTAAGGAATATTGGACTGGCGCGCCTCCACGATATTTGGGTAATAAGGAACCGTGAACGTTCACTGCTGCGATTTTTGCGCTATTAAGCAACTTAGTCGGCAAAAACTGACCATACGCAGCTGTAATGATCAAATCAGGGGCCATGTCGATCACGCGTTGCATTTCAGCACTACCGCTAATTTTTTCTGGTTGCAATACTTCTATTTCGTTTGCCACAGCCAATTTTTTTACTGGCGAAGCGGTCAAACGATGTTTACGCCCAACTGGACGATCTGGCTGAGTGACAACTGCTTTAACATCATATTCATTTTCTAAAAGTCCTTTTAGAACCGGAACAGCAAATTCAGGTGTTCCCATAAAAACAATCGAAGTCATAGTTTCACGTCCTTAATTTTTAAATGATTTTTCTAAATAAAGTCGATTGGATCACGATCGATCTTTAATTGTAATTTACGTTGCGCTTCTTTTTGGCTAGTTAACAATAAATTCTCTAAGAACTCGTCCAAATAAGGTTCACTCTTATACTTGATAACTAATTGGTAATAAAACTGATTATTGATCCGCATAATCGGTTTGGGGGTTGGTCCTAAAATAACGGCCTGTTTGGATAAAATTTGCTTTAATTGACCATTGATCTCAAACATTTTCTTGGCTACATCTGCTTCATTAGGCCCACTTGTTACGATCTGTGTCGTAAAGAAATACGGTGGGTACCCTCCTTTGTGACGCATGTTCATTTCAATCCCAAAAAACTTTTCATAATTTTGGCTTTTAGCTAATTGAATCGCATAATGTTGTGGATTAAATGTTTGGATCATCACCTCACCTAATTTATCTGCTCGACCCGCTCGTCCACTAACTTGTGTTAACAGTTGAAAAGTCCGTTCAGCAGAACGGAAATTAGGCAAGCTCAATGACGTATCAGCATTTAAAACACCGACCAAGGTCACATCGGGAAAATCTAATCCCTTAGCGATCATTTGAGTTCCAAGCAAGATCTCAGCTTCTTTATTACCAAACCGTTGCAATAATTTAGCATGTGCTCCCTTTCGTCTAGTCGTATCAACATCCATCCGCAAAATCTTAGTATCTGGTAATAGTTGTTGCAATTCTTGTTGTACTTTTTCCGTACCTGTTCCGTAATAACGAATTTTTTTACTATGGCAACTAGGACAAATTTGGGGGATCGGTTCTTCATGCCCACAATAATGACATTTCATTGAACGGGAATCCATGTGTAACGTTAAAGAAATATCACAATTTGGACATTTTAAAACAAAACCACATTCACGGCACATGATAAATGAAGAATAACCGCGGCGGTTTAACATTAAAACTACCTGCTCTTTTTTCTTTAATCGTTGTTTTATCGCCTCTAATAAGGGCGTCGACACATCAACGACAGGTGCTCTTTTTAATTCTTGACGCATATCGACCAAATTAACTTGAGGCAAAGGCTGCCCATTGATCCGTTGATCTAATCTCAGCCATTCATAAACACCTTTTTGCGCACGTGCACGCGACTCTAAAGATGGAGTAGCACTACCCAAAACTACGGGACAATTATGCCATTGTCCACGTTTTATCGCAACATCACGTGCATTATATTCAGGCATATCTTCTTGTTTATAGCTAGTTTCGTGCTCTTCATCCATGATAATGACACCGATCTGCTCCAAGGGCGCAA